>NZ_CP014513.1:0-1448632 GCF_001577365.1 Frondihabitans sp. PAMC 28766 | reverse complement strand
TACGACCGATTCACCTGCGCGTCTACTGGACGATCCTGGCGCAGCCTCATCGGGCTCTGCGCCGTCGATACGATCGAACGCATGCCGGACACACGAACGATCACAGACATCACGATCCCTCAGGATCTCCTCCCCGCCGACGGCCGTTTCGGCTGCGGCCCGTCGAAGATCCGGGGTGCGCAGCTCGAGCACCTCGTGACGCAGGGGGCCTCGATCCTCGGCACCTCGCACCGCCAGGCTCCGGTCAAAGACCTCGTCGGCCGCGTGCGCGAGGGTCTCGCTGATCTCTTCTCCGTGCCCGAGGGCTACGAGGTCGTTCTGGGCGACGGCGGCTCGACCGCGTTCTGGGACGCCGCGTCGTTCGGCCTCATCGACAAGCGCGCCGAGAATCTCTCGTTCGGCGAGTTCGGCTCGAAGTTCGCCAAGGCGGCCGGCGCCCCCTGGCTCGAGAAGCCGCACGTGATCACGGCCGACGGCGGCTCGCGCGCCGAGGTCGAGATCGTCGCCGGCGTCGACGTCTACGCCTGGCCGCACAACGAGACCTCCACCGGCGTCATGGCTCCGGTCACGCGGGTGCGCGGCGACGCCGGCGCGCTCACCGTCGTCGACGCCACGAGTGCTGCGGGCGGCGCGCAGTTCGACGCCGCCGAGTCCGACGTGTACTACTTCGCCCCGCAGAAGAACTTCGCCTCGGACGGTGGTCTCTGGTTCGCACTCATGTCGCCCGCCGCCCTCGAGCGCATCGACCGGATCGCTGCGACCGACCGCTACATCCCCGAGTTCCTGAGCCTCAAGAACGCCGTCGACAATTCCCGCCTCGACCAGACGCTGAATACGCCGGCTCTCGCCACGCTCCTGCTGATGGAAGACCAGATCGACTGGATCCGCGGCAACGGCGGTCTCGACTGGGCCGACGCCCGCACCAAGGAGTCGTCGGGCGCGCTCTACGACTGGGCGACCGCTTCGGAGTACGCGACGCCGTTCGTCGTCGACCCCGAGCACCGCTCGCAGGTGGTGGCGACCATCGACTTCGCCGAGACCATCGATGCGGCCGCCGTGGCGAAGATCCTGCGCGCCAACGGCGTCGTCGACACCGAGCCCTACCGCAAACTCGGCCGCAACCAGCTGCGCATCGCCACGTTCACGGCCATCGAGCCCGACGACGTGCGCCAGCTGATCCGCTCGATCGAGTTCGTCGTCGAGGCGATCTCCGCCTAGCGCGAATTCGGCCGCACGTCGAGAAACGGCTGCGGCGGTGGCCCGAGGGCTACCGCCACAGCCGTGTGACGGTGTTGAGGTGCTACTCCGACTCGTCGTCGTCGCCGCTGCGCGTTTCGGCGGCACTGGCGTCGAGGCCGGCGGCCTCAGCCGCCTCCTCCACGTCGACGCCGTCGAACTCGTCGTCGCCCGCGTCGCCTTCGAGGTCGTCGTCTTCGTCGTCGTCGTATTCGTCCGACTCGTCATCGTCGTCAGAATCGTCGTCGTCGTCGGAGTCGTCAGAATCGTCGTCGTCAGAATCGTCGTCGTCATCGTCATCGTCCGAGTCGTCGCCCGCTTCACCCGAGTCGCTGTGCTCGGCCGCGTGCGCCGCCTCCTGCGTCGCCTCGTACTCGGCGAGCCGCTCGGCCCACGGCACCCAGTCGGGCGCGAGCAGCGACGAGTCGCCGGGCAGCAGCTCGGTCTCGAGCACGGTGGGCTCTTCGCCCTCGACGTGGGCGATGCTGACCGTCCACTTCCAGTCGGGGTAGCCGGGCAGAGTGTTGGCGAAGCGGACGGTGGCCACGCCTTCGCCCTCGTCGACGATCTCGAGGGGTTCGCCGAGGGTGTCGTCGCGCGTGATCTCGAGCAGGGCTCGACGAGCGAGGGCGTAGTACGCCTCGGTGTCGATGGCCGCGTCAGGCATCGAGGTCGTCCGCGATGTTGCGCAGCATGGCGGCGATCGGCTTGCCGTTGGCCGGGTAGCGGCCGCGGCGCAGCTTGTTGCCGGCGTCGTCGAGCACCTTGACCAGGTCTTCGACGATGACGGCCATGTCTTCGGCCGACCGACGGTTGCGCTGGGCGAGGCTGACGGGCTTGTCGAGCACACGCACCGAGAGCGCCTGCGCGCCCTTCTTGCCGTCGGCGATGCCGAACTCGAGGCGGGTGCCGGCCTTCACACCGGTCGTGCCGGCGGGCAGGGCCGACGCGTGGAGGAAGACCTCTTGGCCGTCATCGCTCGAGATGAAGCCGAAGCCCTTCTCGTCGTCGTAGAACTTGACCTTGCCGGTGGGCATGACTGGACTCCTAGGGGTTTTGGGGCGACCTCAGCATACGGGCCCCACTCGACGGCGGCTCACTACGGTGACACAGGCGACGGCAGACGACCGCGTGCGCCCGTGGGCGACGGCAGGATCCCGGGCCCACAGGTCGGGCTCGCCCGGCTACGCTTGGCTCCGTGGCCAAGAACATCGAAACCAGCGGCAGCCTGCACGGCATCGAGCGTGTGGCGCGCGTGCTCATCTTCGGTGCCATCTCCGTCGTCGGTCTCGGCGTTGTCTGCATCGTGCTCACACTCGTCGGCTCGGTGACGGGGGCGAGCAACTCGCGCGCCGGCATCTGGCCCACCATCAACCTGCTTCCTGAGATCGCCTTCCCGATCGCCGTGCTGATGATCCTGGCGCTGATCGTCGTCAACATCGTGCGTCTGTCCCGAAAGAACAAGGGCACCTCACGCTGATCGGCAGCGCCGACCGCCCCGGTGCAACGGCGCCCCGTGGCTAGCGCGCTCGAACTCGCCGGTGCCCTCCGCGAACTCTCCGCCGACGAGCTGCGCGTGCGCCTCCGCGAGCGCCAGATCGCGCGGGCCGCGCAGGTCAAAGACGCCTTCGACCTCGCCGACTCCCTCCTCGAGCACGCGTCGATCCGCGACGCCCTGAGCCGACTCGACCGGGTTGCCCTCCTCACTCTTCAGGCGGCGCGCACGGCCGCCGACCCCGCGGGTCTTCTCGAGGCCATAGCACCCGCATTCTCCGTGTCGGTCGCCGACGTCGAGCGCGCGGCCGAGCACGTCCGCGTGCTCTTCCTGGCGCTGCCCGTCGAGGGCACCGACCGCACGGTCACACTCGACGCCGTCGCGCTCGTCCTCGACGACGACACGACCCTGTCGGCGCTCGAGCTGGCGACCACCACGCCTCCGGTCGTGCTCGAGGCAGTCGACTCCGTCGATCGAGAGGCGCAGGATGCGACGAGTTCCGAGCGCCTGTACGCCGTCGTCGTCGAGACGGCCGAGATCGTTCGGGCCGTGACGACGTCACCGGCGCGCGAGCTGGCCAAGGGCGGCCTCGCCCTGCCCGAGACCCGACGCCTGGCCGAATCCGCGCGCGTCGACGTCGACGACGTCGCACCTCTGCTCTCGGCGGCGAGCGCTGCGGGTCTGGTCGAGCCGGGCCCGGACGGCTGGGGCCCCGGCCCCGAGGCCGATGCCTGGCTGCTCGCGACGTGGGCCGAGCGCTGGGCGCGACTCGTCGGATCCTGGCTCGACACCCTGCCCCGTGAGGTGCGCGTGGTGCTCGACCAGCGCGCCGACACGTCGTGGGGCGAGCCGCTGCGCACGTTCAGCGACTGGTTCTTCCCTGCCGGGCACGCGTGGGTGCCCGACCGCCTCGCCGCGTTCGAGCGGGCGGCCGAGCTGTTCGGCCTGACGACGGGGTCGCGGCCGACCAGCGTCGCCATCGCCCTGCTGCGCGACGGCGTCGACGCGGCCGAGGCGATCGTCGCCACCCTCATGCCGACGGCGATCGACAGCGTCTACCTTCAGCACGACCTCACCGTCGTGGCACCGGGCCCGCTCGCGCCCGACCTCGACGCGCGGCTCCGGACGATCGCCGAGGTCGAGAGTGCCGGGCTCGCGGCGACCTACCGCATCAGCGAGGCGGGAATCCAGCGTGCACTGAGCGAGGGCGAGACCGAGAAGGGCCTTCGCGAATTCCTCGGCGCCCTGTCGTCGACGGGCATCCCCCAGCCGGTCGACTATCTGCTGACCGAGACGGCCGCGCGGCACGGTCGATACCGAGTGTCGACCCTCGAGGCCGACAGGCCGGGGCGCGCGGGCGGGCTCGACCAGGAGGCTCTGCGGTTCGGGGCGGTGAGCCAGCTGCGCGCCGATGATCCTGCGTTCCTCGACACGGTCGAGGTCGACCAGGCGCTGTCTCCGCTCGGCCTCAGGCGGGTCGGTCCGCTGCGAATGCTGTGCCGATTCGACGCCGAGACCGTCTACTGGGGGCTCGTCGACGAGCGCTACCCCGTCATCGTCGAGGGCGTCGACCAGGAGGCGCTGCGAGCGCCCCGACGCCGCCGGTCACGGAGGCCCGCACCGGCCGCGACGACCGACCAGCTCGGCGACCTCGTCGCGCGGGTGGTCTCGTCGTCGTCGGGCAGCGAGTCCGACACCGACCGCGCCTGGATCGCGCGCCAGCTCGACGCCGCCGTCAAGGGCAGGCTCACCGTGCTCGTGACCGTCGCGATGCCGGACGGCTCGACCTCCGAGCTGCAGATGGAGCCGACCGGCGTCGGCGGCGGGCGCGTGCGCGGCCGCGACCGCCGCTCGGACATCGAGCGCACCCTGCCGCTCTCGAGCATCGTCGCCGTCGCCGCCGCCCCGCGCTGAACATCCCGCCGAGAGTGCGCGACTCGCGGCTCACTTTCGCGCTCAGCCGCGATTTGCGCACTCTCGAGTAGGCCGACCGGCTCACAGGGGCCGCGCAGAGGATCGCTGATCGTCCGAACAGAGCTGCACCCCTGATCGGCTCACAGGGGCCGCGCATAGGATCATCGGTTGTGAACGGACCCCTGATCGTCCAAAGCGATCGCACCGTGCTGCTCGAAGTCGCCCACCCCGACGCCGAAGACGCCCGGCACGATCTCTCCGTCTTCGCCGAGCTCGAACGCGCCCCCGAGCACGTGCACACCTACCGCATCACGCGCCTCGGCCTCTGGAACGCGCGTGCTGCCGGCCACTCCGCCGACGACATGCTGGCGACCCTCGAGAAGTACAGCAAGTTCCCGGTGCCGCAGAGCGTCACCGTCGACATGACCGAGACCGTGGCCCGCTACGGCCGGATCGTGATCGAGCGCGACGGCGACCAGCTGCTGCTCCGAGGCACCGACAAGGCCGTGCTCGGCGAGGTCACCCGCGCCAAGAAGGTCGGCGAGCTGCTCGGCGTGAAGCGCGCCGACGATCTGTGGGAGTTGCTGCCCTGGGCTCGAGGCGAGGTCAAGCAGCAGTTGATCAAGCTCGGCTGGCCCGCTGAAGACCACGCCGGCTACACCCCGGGCACCCCGCACGACATCGACCTCGACACTTCCGAATGGCACCTCCGCGACTACCAGCAGAAGGCCGTCGACAACTTCTTCGCCGGCGGCTCGGGCGTCGTCGTGCTGCCCTGTGGCGCGGGCAAGACCCTCGTCGGGGCGGGCGCGATGGCCGAGGCCAAGACGACCACTCTCATCCTCGTCACCAACACCGTGAGCGCCCGCCAGTGGCGCGACGAGCTGCTGAAGCGCACCACGCTCACCGAAGACGAGATCGGCGAGTACTCGGGCGCCGTCAAAGAGATCAAACCGGTCACCATCGCGACCTACCAGATCCTCACCGCGCGCAGGGCGGGCAAGTACACGCACCTCTCTCTGCTCGACGCGCTCGACTGGGGCCTCGTGGTCTACGACGAGGTGCACCTGCTGCCCGCGCCCGTCTTCAAGCTCACCGCCGAGCTGCAGGCCCGCCGCCGACTCGGGCTGACCGCGACGCTCGTGCGCGAGGACGGCCGCGAGAGCGACGTGTTCAGCCTCATCGGCCCGAAGCGCTTCGACGCCCCGTGGAAGGAGATCGAGGCCCAGGGCTTCATCTCTCCTGCCAGCTGCTACGAGGTGCGCGTCGACCTGCCGCAGGAGGCCCGACTCGAGTACGCCGCCTCCCCCGACGACGAGCGCTACCGTCTTGCGGCCACCGCCCCGATCAAGCTCGATGTCGTGCGCGACCTCGTCAAGAAGCACGAGGGCGAGCAGATCCTGGTGATCGGCCAGTACCTCGACCAGATCGACGAGTTGGCCGAGAGCCTGAACGCCCCGAAGTTGACCGGTGCGACGAGCGTCGACGAACGGCAGCGGCTCTATCAGGCCTTCCGCGACGGTGAGGTCAAGGTGCTCGTGGTGTCGAAGGTGGCGAACTTCTCGGTCGACCTGCCCGAGGCGACCGTGGCGATCCAGGTCTCCGGATCCTACGGCTCGCGTCAAGAAGAGGCGCAGCGTCTCGGCCGGCTGCTGAGGCCGAAGAAGAGCGGGTTGCCCGCCTCGTTCTACACGCTCGTCTCGCGAGACACCGTCGACCAGGACTTCGCGCAGAACCGCCAGCGTTTTCTCGCCGAGCAGGGCTACAGCTACACGATCCTCGACTCGATCGCCCTCGCCGCCTGACCCGGGCTGCCGAGGCGGGCCCCGGCCTCACCGGCCACAGACAACTCGCGCACGAGCGACTCCCAGGAAACGCTTAGACGGCGCGCAGATACTTGATTCCATGAGCGATGGCCCCAAGATTCTGATCGTCGATGACGAGCCCAACATCCGCGATCTCCTGACGACGAGCCTCCGGTTCGCCGGGTTCGCCGTCCGTGCCGTGGGCAACGGGGCGCAGGCGATCTCCGCGGTTCTCGAAGAAGAGCCCGACCTGATCATCCTCGACGTGATGCTGCCCGACATGAACGGCTTCGGCGTGACCAAGCGCCTCCGCTCGTCCGGCTACACCTCGCCCATCCTCTTCCTCACGGCGAAGGACGACACCGAAGACAAGATCACCGGCCTCACCGTGGGCGGCGACGACTACGTCACCAAGCCGTTCAGCCTCGACGAGATCGTCGCCCGAATCAAGGCGATCCTCCGCCGCACCATGAACGAAGACGAAGACGCCGTGATCCGCACCGGCGAACTCACGATGGACCAGGACACGCACGAGGTCACCATCGGCGACACCGCGATCGAGCTCAGCCCCACCGAGTTCAAGCTGCTGCGCTACCTGATGCTCAACCCCAATCGCGTGCTCTCGAAAGCTCAGATCCTCGACCACGTCTGGGAGTACGACTTCAACGGCGACGCCGGAATCGTCGAGAGTTACATCTCGTATCTCCGCCGCAAGCTCGACCAGTTCTCGGCCGAGCCGATCATTCAGACCAAGCGCGGCTTCGGCTACATGCTGAAGGCCGCCAAGGCCTGACCCTCGCGGCCTCACCTCTCAGTTCCAGCCGCTAATCTGGCGGATCTATGCACAGTCGCCTCTCGCAGTGGTGGAACGAGATCTCCATCCGCACCAAGATCACCGGCATCACGGTGGCTCTGGTGACCCTCGGGCTGCTCGTGGCGGGCCTCGGCACGATGACGGTGCTCAGCACGTATCTGTATGCGCAGGTCAACACGAACCTGTCGACGGCGGCCAACAGCACGGGCACGGTGCAGAAGGCCGGCACTTACTGCATCGCCCAGTTCGGCTACGAGTCGTCGGCGTACCTGGCGATCATCGCCCCCGACGGCACACTCGTCTGCGACAACGAGCGTGATCTCGACAAGGGCTCGAACCCTTACCTGCCCGGCTTCACGGCGGCCGACGTGAAGAAGCACAAAGGGGCGTTCACCGCCTACAACAAGACTCACACGCAGGAGTGGCGGCTGTTCGCCACCGAAAGAGACGTGACCGACACGACCACGGGCACGACGAGCGTGAACAGCGTCGTGACCGGTACCAACCTCGCCCAGACCAACAACACGATCGCCCGTTTCACCTACATCTTCCTGGGGTTCGGTCTCTCGGTCGTCGTGCTCGGCGCAGCCATCACGCGCCTCCTGGTGACGTCGACGTTCGCCCCCCTCCGAGACGTCGAAGAGACCGCGGCCCGCTTCGCCGACGGCGACTTCAGCCAGCGCCTCGACACCACCACGCCCAACACCGAGGTCGGCCGCCTCAACGGCTCGCTCAACCTCATGCTCTCGCGCATCGACTCGGCCTTCGACGATCGTGCGAAAACCATCGACCAGATGCGGCGCTTCGTCGGCGACGCCAGCCACGAGCTGCGCACCCCCCTCGTCTCGCTGCGCGGCTACGCCGAGCTCTACCGCATGGGCGCGCTGCAGAAGCCCGAAGACGTCGCCCAGGCGATGGACCGCATCGAAAAAGAGGCCATCCGCATGGGCGGCCTGGTGCAGGATCTGTTGCAGCTCGCCCGCCTCGACGAGTCGAAGCCGCTCGAGCTCGGGCCCGTCGACCTGGTCACGATCGCCCGCGACTCCGCGCTCGACACGATGGCGTCGAACACCGACCGTGAGATCCGCGTGATCGTGCGCGAGCCCGTCGAGCCGGGCGACGACCGCCCCGAAGAGTACGTCGTTCCACGGGCAGTCGTCACGGCCGCAGCGTCACCGAACGTCACGGGCCCCATCGCCTTCGCCGGCGCCACCCTCGCCCGGCTTCGCACCCGCAGGGCCCGAGCCGCGGCCGCGGGGGTCACTCCACCCGAAGACCTTCCGCGTCTCGATCCTGCGACCGAGAGGGCCATCAGCCCGATCGTGCTCGGCGAAGAGAACAAGATCCGGCAGGTCGTCACGAACCTCATGGGCAACGCGATGCGGTTCACCGACTACGACGCGCCCATCGAGCTCGCCGTGCAGGCCGACCCGGGCCGCGGCATGGCGACGATCGACGTGATCGACCACGGCGAGGGCATCCCTCCGCAGATCCGCGAGAAGATCTTCCAGCGCTTCTGGCGCGCCGACACCTCCCGCACCCGCGACACCGGCGGCTCGGGGCTCGGCCTCGCCATCGTGTCGGGCATCGTGGCGGCGCACCACGGCGACGTCGACGTCTTCGACACCCCTGGCGGCGGCGCCACCTTCCGCGTCTCGCTGCCGCTCCTCCCCGCCGCCGCCTAGCCCCACGCGGGGCTCAGACCCGCGCCCCCGGACACCGCGGTGGTCTTGGGTCCGTAGCGTGGTCCGGCGACGAGGGTCGAGCCCGTCGACGTGCAGCTCCGGGAGGCGCCCACTCCTCTTTCCAGCGCCATCACTCCCCTGGCACAGGCCCCCGCGCCCAGCACACACCCTCGCGGACGGCGTCCGCGCAATGCCTAGGCGCGGCGCGCACGCCGTCCGCGAGGGTTCAGGCCCAGCGGCCGCGGCGGCCGCCGCCGCGAGCGCAACGGCAAAGGCCGGCTCCCCCGAAGGGGAACCGGCCTGAGCGTTGCAGCGGCAGAGCAGCCCGGACTAGAAGTCCATGCCACCCGTCGGGTCGCCGGCCGGAGCCGAGACCTTCTCGGGCTTGTCGGCGACGACGACCTCGGTGGTGAGGAAGAGGCCGGCGATCGAAGCGGCGTTCTGCAGAGCGGAGCGCGTCACCTTGGCGGGGTCGATGATGCCGGCGGCCAGCATGTCGACGTACTCGCCCGTGGCGGCGTTCAGGCCGTGACCGACGGGCAGGTTGCGCACGCGGTCGGCGACGACGCCGGGCTCCATGCCCGCGTTGAAGGCGATCTGCTTGAGCGGAGCGTCGATGGCGACCTTGACGATGTTCGCACCGGTCGCCTCGTCACCCGTGAGGTTCAGGGTGTCGAGCACCTGCTTGCCCGCCTGGATCAGGGCGACGCCACCACCGGCGACGATGCCCTCTTCGACGGCGGCCTTCGCGTTGCGAACGGCGTCCTCGATGCGGTGCTTGCGCTCTTTGAGCTCGACCTCGGTCGCAGCGCCGGCCTTGATGACGGCGACGCCACCGGCCAGCTTCGCGAGGCGCTCCTGGAGCTTCTCGCGGTCGTAGTCGGAATCGGTGTTCTCGATCTCGGCACGGATCTGCTTGACGCGACCGGCGATGACGTCCTCTTCGCCGGCGCCCTCGACGATGGTCGTCTCGTCCTTGGTGATGATGACCTTACGGGCACGGCCGAGGAGGTCGAGGGTGGCGTTCTCGAGCTTGAGACCGACCTCCTCCGAGATGACCTGGCCGCCGGTCAGGATCGCGATGTCCTGCAGCTGAGCCTTGCGACGGTCGCCGAAGCCGGGGGCCTTGACGGCGACCGACTTGAAGATGCCGCGGATCTTGTTGACTACGAGAGTGGCCAGGGCCTCTCCGTCGACGTCCTCGGCGATGATGAGCAGCTGCTTGCCCGACTGGATGACCTTGTCGACGATCGGCAGCAGGTCTTTGATGTTCGAGATCTTCGAGTTGACGATCAGGATGTAGGCGTCTTCGAAGACGGCTTCCTGGCGCTCGGGGTCGGTGACGAAGTACTGCGACAGGTAGCCCTTGTCGAAGCGCATGCCCTCGGTGAGCTCGAGCTCGGTGCCGAAGGTGTTCGACTCCTCGACGGTGACGACACCCTCTTTGCCGACCTTGTCGATGGCCTCGGCGATGAGCGCGCCGATCGTGGGGTCCGCAGCCGAGATGGAAGCCGTGGCGGCGATCTCGTCCTTGGTCTCGATCTCCTTGGCGTTCTCGAGCAGCTGCGCGGAGACGGCCGCGACGGCCTTCTCGATGCCGCGCTTCAGGCTGATCGGGTCGGCGCCGGCAGCCACGTTGCGGAGACCCTCGCGAACGAGAGCCTGCGCGAGGACGGTGGCGGTGGTGGTGCCGTCGCCGGCGACGTCGTCGGTCTTCTTGGCGACCTCTTTGACCAGCTCGGCGCCGATCTTCTCGTAGGGGTCGTCCAGCTCGATCTCCTTGGCGATGGACACGCCGTCGTTGGTGATCGTGGGGGCGCCCCACTTCTTTTCGAGGACGACGTTGCGACCGCGCGGGCCGAGCGTGACCTTCACTGCGTCGGCAAGAATGTTCAGGCCGCGCTCGAGGCCGCGTCGGGCCTCTTCGTCAAAAGCAATGATCTTTGCCATGTGGTTTTTCGTCCCTCCCGGACGTAATGAAGCATGAACCTTGGCACTCACTACAGAGGAGTGCCAATTGATTCTGGCACTCACCCCCTGTGAGTGCAAGTGCGTCGGGAGCGCCGCGCGAAGGAAGCCGGACCGACGGAAAAGGCGCCACCCCATCAGCGGGGTGACGCCCTTTCAGAAGGATGCCGAGTCAGGCGAGGCAAACAGCCTCGGCCTGCGGGCCCTTGTTGCCGGTGCCGACTTCGAAGACGACTGCCTGGCCCTCCTCGAGGACCTTGTAGCCGCTCATGTCGATGGCTGAGTAGTGAACGAAGACATCCTGCCCGCCCCCCTCGACGGTGATGAAACCGTAGCCCTTTTCGGCGTTGAACCACTTGACGCTTCCGTTTGCCATTTCGTACTCCCTAGCTGTGAACGCTCGCCACCAGCCCATGTGCTCGGACGACGACTGGTTCCAGATAGTAATGAAGAACGACCCCGAAATCCCTCCCTCGGCGGTAAAAAATCGACTCGGAGAGCCTGGATCAGCCGCTTTTAACACGGCCGTAACCTGACGCGCGGTTTGACGTTACTTGGAGACGTAATCGCTGCCCAGCACGACGGTGATCGTCGAGCTCGGGAAGGCGGTGCTCTGCTGCACCTGCGAGATGCCGAGGGTCTTGGCGATGCCGAGGGCGATCGACTCGTTGTCGGCCGCCGACGAGTCGTAGTAGACGACGGACGTCGGCACCTCGGTCGTCGCGTTGCCCTCGTTGCCGACGACCCAGCCGCCGTTCTTCAGGGCGCCGCCGGCGTTGGCCGCGAGGCCTGCCGTCTTCGTCGAGTTCAGGACCGTGATGGTGGTCACCGCCGAGTTGATCTGGGACGGGTCGAGAAGGGGCGTCGGCGTCGGGGCGACCGTGGGCGTCGTCGAGGTCGATGCGCCGGGCGACGGGGTGCCCGACGAGCTGCCGGGCGTCGCCGAGATGCTCGGCGCGGTCGTCGAGGTGTCGTGGAACTGGTTGTTGCTGTCGGTGATCTTGAGCACGGCCACGCCGATGCCGACCAGGACGAGGCAGGCCAGCGCCGCCCAGGCGAAGACGATCCAGCCGCCGTGCCGCTTGACGCCCGAACGGTGCGCACCGACGCGCAGGGGCGATTCAGGGACGCCGTCGAACCGGTCGGGCGGGAACTTGGCCATGGATGTGGTGGTCTTCCGTCGTGGGCTTCGGGTCAGCGCCCGAAGCTGCGGGCACTGCGCGCCTCGGCTCGGGTGTCGCGAAGGCGCAGGAGCCTCCCGACGAGCATGGGCGCGTACGCCAGTGCACCGGGTTTTTCTATGAGCCAACCGAGCAATTGCTGATATCTCGGCCCGGTCAGGCCGAATTCCGTGCGAATCGCTGCCTCCTTGCGGGAGACCGCGACGGGTGCGCGCTGCTCGAAGTCGAGGATCCTGCGATCCTGCTCCGTCAGCTCGTTCGCCCTGTCGTCTCTCATCGCCCGCCTCTGCAGTCTTTGGAATCCTAGGGCGGGCAGGGGTGAGCGCCGGGAAGGCACGCCCGGCGTCGACGAGGCTGCGCTACGTCAGCAGGTGCAATCGTCGGCCGTACGCGTCGCCGACGGCGATGGCGCGACCGTCGACGGCGAGCGTCGCGAACCAGCCGTCGGCGATTTCAGGATGCGGGAGGGTCGCGTGCACCCTCGTCAGCAACCCCGTCCGTTCGTACGAGATCCACCGCACGCCCAGCGCCGCGACCGTGTCGACGAATGCCTGGCGCCGAGCACCCGGCAGGTAGACGAGCGTGCCGACCGTGACGACGACGGGCACGGTGCCGGCCGGAGCCAGCGCGACGAGGTCTCCCAGCGCGTCCACGGCGTCGCCGATGAGCAGCGTCGGCGGCTCTCGCCGGACCACGTCGGCGGCGGCCCGGAGGAGGGCGACACGGTCGACCTGCCCCGGCCACAGCAGCGTCTCGAGCCATTGCATGGCGGCCTCGTCGCGGACATCGAGAGGCGCGAGGTCGAGGCCCGCGCGAAAGGCGACGGGAGGGATGCGACCGACGTGAGCGAGGGCATCCTGCGCCCCCTCGACAGCGACGGTGACGCGGACCACGCTCGACGGGTCGCCGAGGCGCGCCGAGCCGACGCGCACGTCGAAGCGGTCGGGGTAGAGGCCGAGCCCCGCCGATGCCCCGACTTCGAGCAGGGCGACGGGCGGCACGGCATCGGTCTCGAGAGCGCCAGGCGGCAGGATGCGAGAAAGCGCCCACGCGATCGGCCCGACTCGGCGCACGTCGTTCGTCTGCGTGTGTCGGCGGTCGAGCTCGGCCACCAAGTCGTCGGCGTGGCCTCGCAGCCACGACCGCAGCTCGTCGAACGATCCGAGAGGCGCCCCCAAGAGGCGAGCCACCGCGAAGACGAGAACGGGCTGGCGCTGCGACGCCCGGGCCCGGTCGACGAGGGCGACCAGCTCGGCATCCTGCGCCATTCCCGTCGCCCACTCCGCGTAGACCGGCGAGCCACCGAGTGCCGCGGCCTCGGCGAAGTCGGCGAATCGTCCGGCCGTCGTCATGCGGCGAGCCTACGGTCGACGTACGGCCGGCATGGGGCCGACTCACGGAATCAACCGGGCCGGATGCGTGTTGAATGATGTGGGCCCCGAGACCATCGGGTCGCCCCGCAAACGAAGGAGAACCCTGTGGAATACAAGGTCGAGAAGTCGGACGCCGAGTGGCGCGAGGAGCTCAGCCCTGAGGAGTTCGCCGTGCTTCGCCAGGCGGCCACCGAGCGCCCGTGGACGGGCGAGCTGCTCGACGAGTCGCGCTCCGGTCTGTACGCGTGTGCCGCCTGCGGCGCCGAACTGTTCAAGAGCGGAACGAAGTTCGACTCGAACTGCGGCTGGCCGTCGTTCTACGAGTCGGTGAACCCCGACGCGGTCGAGCTCATCGAAGACGACTCGCTCGGCATGGCTCGCACAGAGGTGCGCTGCGCCAACTGCGGTTCGCACCTGGGCCACGTCTTCCCCGACGGGTTCGGCACGCCGACCGGCGACCGCTACTGCATGAACAGCCTGTCGCTCACGTTCGAGCCCGCGGCCGAGTGACCGACGATTCGGTGACGCCACCGCCGCGCGCACCGTCTCCGGTGCGCGCGGCAGCGCTTCGTCGGCGTTCGCGTTCGAAGGTGGCCGAGAGGGCGCCGTCGCATGCCGAACTCGTCGAGCTGGTGCAGGCGGCCGGCACTGTCGCCGACCACTCTGGTCTGCAGCCGTGGCGCATCATCGAGGTGCGCGGCGACGCCCGTCTCGACGTGGGCCACGCGATCGCTGCGGCCGGCGGCGCCGAGGGCGACGCTGCCGCGAAGCTCGCGCTCAAGCCGCTTCGGGCACCCCTTCTGGTCGCCGTCGTGCTCTCGCCCCGCGAGAGCCGCAAGGTGCCCGAGTGGGAGCAGGAGGCCGTAGCCTCGGGCGTCGCGCACCTGCTGAGCCTGCTGCTGGACGAGGCCGGGTGGGGCGTGCTGTGGCGCACCGGCATCTGGACTCGATCACCCGAGGTCGCCGCAGCGCACCGTTTAGCGCCCGGCGAGAAGCTGCTCGGTTGGCTCTATGTCGGAGAGCCCGTTCGAGACGACGAGAAGCCTCGCAAGACGATCGACGCCGAGCGGTTCGTCACCTCGCTCTGAGGCGTGCGGGCCGGCGCCGAAGCGACTGGAGGCTGTTACCAGCTGCGGTTGCTGCGCCCGATGAAGGTCATCGGCACGAAGAGCGCCGCCGTGCAGGCGAGGATGCCGCCGAGGAAGGTCAGGTAGCGCCACGCCTCGGGCACCTGGAAGGCGAACCCGAAGCAGAGGAAGCCGAAG
The DNA here is from genome assembly GCF_001577365.1 of Frondihabitans sp. PAMC 28766. Classification (NCBI taxonomy): domain Bacteria; kingdom Bacillati; phylum Actinomycetota; class Actinomycetes; order Micrococcales; family Microbacteriaceae; genus Frondihabitans; species Frondihabitans sp. PAMC 28766. The sequence continues at coordinate 1,433,896 of NZ_CP014513.1, read as the reverse complement.
ATGAACAGCGCGATGGCGAGCACGGCGATGATGATGTTGGACAACAGGACTCCTCGTTCACTCCGATTACTACGACAAGCCTAAGCCCTCGCGGAGCTTCCCGTAGACTGGGGCCACTTGCCGACTTGGCGCAATTGGTAGCGCAGCTGTCTTGTAAACAGCAGGTTGCGGGTTCAAGTCCCGCAGTCGGCCCCATTGATTCCGTAGGTTCCCAACTCTCCTGCGACATCCGCAAGCTCCCTGAAACGCGATCATGGTGACCGCCGGCAGGCCCTGACCCACGCCCGAATCAAGCCGCCACGCCGCACTGCCCCCGGACTGGGGAGACCCGGTCTGGGGGCAGATCATCCGGAAGGATGATGCGAGGGTCGACGCATGTCCTCATTGACCACGAGAACCCCTGCTCTTGCCTCCCGCCGCACCTTCCTGACCGGGGCTGCCGCTGCTCTCGCCGTCGGCCTGACAGGGGCCGCACTAGCCCTCCCCGACCAGGCGAATGCGGCCGCGTACCAGCAGCCCGACGCCTGGGGCGGCTTCACGAACGGCAACATCCCGACGTCCCGTCTCGCTCCGGTCGCCGACGGCTCGCACGTGCGCGCCGACGCCGCCGTCGCGTACAACTCCATGGCGGCCGCTTTCCAGTCGGCCTTCCACAAGCCGCTTTCCGTCACGCAGGGCTACCGCCCCCTCAAGCAGCAGCTCTCGATCTTCGAGTCGCGCTACACGCCCCACAAGAACAAGGTGGCCGGCAGCGTCTTCTGGGCGGGGTTGTACTGGACTCTGAACAAGGGCCAGTCGGTTGCCGCAGCCCCGGGCACCTCGGTGCACGGCTGGGCCCTCGCCATCGATTTCTCGTCGGGCGTGCAGACGGCGGGCAGCGCTCAGAAGAAGTGGGCCGACAAGAACGGCCCGACATTCGGCTGGTTCCCGATCGGCAACTCCTTCGGCGAGGCGTGGCACTTCGAGTTCACGCCGCCGAAGGCGAAGAAGTAGCGCCACCGGCGACAACCCGCCCATATGCTCATCGGGGCATAATGGGCACACACACGCGCGGCACATGTCCAGTTGAACCGGTCGTAAACTCGAGGGGCTACAAAGGCACCCGAGCACAATTCGACAGGGAGATCCGTTGGACGGCAATGCAACGACGAGACACAAGAATGTGGCTCTTTTGTCGGTGACGAGCACTCTCGCCGACCGTGTCACGACATCCGACGATCTCGACCGTCTACTCCAACCCGTCCTCAAGCGGCTCAAGCTGCCGAAGGGCCTTCTCCAGCGAGTCGCCGGGGTGATCGAGCGTCGCAACTGGGGCGCCACGCAGACCTTCGAGAAGGCGGCCATCGACGCCGGCAAGCGCGCCCTCGCCGAGGCCGGCATCCGCGCCGACCAGGTGGGCCTCCTGATCAACACGTCGATCACGCGCCGCAACCTCGAGCCGAGCGTCGCCGTGCACCTGCACGACGGCCTGGGTCTCGGGTCGGCCGCTCTCAACTTCGACATCGCGAACGCCTGCCTCGGCTTCGTCAACGGCATGAACCTCGCAGCCACGCTCATCGACGCCGGCCAGGTCGACTACGCGGTCATCATCGACGGCGAAGACTTCGACGACGTCCAGACCAACACGGTCGATCGCCTGCTGCACGGCGACATCGCCCGCAAAGATTTCATGAGCGAGTTCGCCAGCCTCACCCTCGGGTCGGGTGCGGCGGCGGCCGTCCTCGGCCGAGCCGACCGGCACCCCGAGGGGCACCGCATCGTCGGCGGCATCACGCGCTCGGCCAGCCAGTACAACGACCTCTGCGTCGGCACCGTCAACGGCATGTTCACCGACGCCAAGGGTCTGCTCAAGCACGGAATGGAGCTCGTCGTGCAGGCCTGGACGGATGCCAAGACCGAGTGGAACTGGGCCCACATGGACCGCTATGTCATGCACCAGGTCTCCGACATCCACACCGCCGACTTCGTCAAGTCGGCCGGCATCGACCGGGCACTCGTGCCGGTCACCTATCCGACCCTCGGCAACGTCGGCTCCGCTTCGATCCCGATCACCCTCGTCGAAGAGAAGGCCACCCTCTCGAAGGGCGACCGGGTGCTGCTGATGGGAGTCGGGTCGGGCATCAACACCGCCATGACCGAGCTGGCCTGGTGACCTCGCGCCTGCCGGCCGCAAGCCGGGCTCCAGCGCCCGCGTCTCTGCCGCCGACGGGACTGCCCGGCCTCGACCGGCGGTTCTCCCGACTGGTCGAAGCTTCCGGCCGCACCTGGCACGTCGTCGACAACCAGGCGGCGCTCGACGAGGCCGGCATCGACGCCCGGGGCACCGTGCTCTGCGTGCACGGCAACCCGACCTGGTCGTACCTCTGGCGATCCCTCGTCTCGGGAGCCACCGAGCAGGCCCTCACGGGCGGCGCCGCCTGGCGCGTCATCGCAGTCGACCAGCTCGACATGGGCTTCTCCGAGCGCACGGGGGTCGAACGCGACCTCACCCTGCGCGTCGGCGATCTCACCGATCTCACCGATTCGCTCGGCCTCGACGGCCCGGTCGTCACCTTCGGCCACGACTGGGGCGGCGTCATCTCGCTCGGCTGGGCCGTCGACCATGCCGAGCAGCTCGCAGGCGTGATGCTGCTCAACACGGCGGTCAACCAGCCGTCCGATTCACAGATCCCGGCCCCGCTCCGCTTCGCGCTGAGTCGGGGCGTGCTCGGGCAGGCGACCGTCTCGACACCGGCCTTCCTCGAGACGACGCTCGCGCTCGCGCATCCCGCGCTGCCCCTCGACGTCAAAGAGGCCTATCGCGCGCCCTACCGCGGCGCCGAACGCCGCGGCGGCATCGGCGGCTTCGTCGCCGACATCCCCACCGACAAAGGCCACCCGAGCGAGCCCGAGCGGCGGCGCATCGCCGAGTCGCTCCGCACGCTCACGGTGCCGGCGCTGATGCTGTGGGGCCCGCGCGACCCGATCTTCTCCGATCGCTACCTCGACGACCTCGTCGGCCGGCTGCCGCACGCCGACGTACACCGCTACGAGGGCGCCGGGCACTTCGTGGCCGAAGACGTCGACTTCGCCTCCGCTGCGCTCACCTGGCTAGGCGACCGCTTCGGCGACGGGGCCGGCGCCGACGAGGCGGGGCATCAGGATCCTGCGCCCCACCAGGTCGACGAGGCCGCGTCGCGTCGACTCTGGGCCTTCCTCGACGAGCGCCGCGACAGCCGCGACACCGCCCTGGTCGAGATGGCCCCTCGGGGCACCCGTTCGTCGATGCCCCGAGCCGTGACGTGGCACGCTCTGTCGCACCAGGTCGCGCGGCTGGCGGCGGGCCTCCGGGCTGTCGGCGTCGAGCACGGTGACCGGGTGTCGTTGCTGGTGCCGCCCGGGGCCGACCTCACCGCCGTGCTGTACGCGTGCCTCCGCATCGGGGCCGTGGTCGTCGTCGCCGACGCCGGGCTCGGGTGAGAGGGCTGACGAGAGCGGTCCGCGGATCCTGGCCCCGCCACCTCATCGGAGAGCTGCCCGGCCTCACGGCGGCGCGAGCCCTTGGCTGGCCCGGCCAGAAGATCTCGACGCGCACCCTGGCCCCGGCCGTGGCGCGCTCGCTCGGTGTGGCGCACTCGCTGCCCGAGATCGCCTCGCTCGGCGCCGCTGCCCAGCATCCCGTGCCCGCTGCGCCGTCAGTCGACGATCTCGCCGCCATCCTGTTCACGTCGGGGTCGACCGGCCCGGCCAAGGGGGTCGCTTACACGCACGCGCAACTCGAGGCCGTGCGAGACCTGCTCTCGGCGACCTACGACGTGGGGCCCGACACGGGGCTCGTCGCCGGGTTCGCACCGTTCGCCCTGCTCGGGCCGGCCCTCGGCGCCCGCTCGGTGACCCTGACATGGACGTCACGAAGCCCTCCACGCTCTCGGCGACCGCGGTGGCCGCCGCAGCGCACGAGGCCCGGGCGACAGTGATCTTCTTATCGCCCGCCGCTGTCGCCAACGTGGTCGCGACATCGGGTGCCCTGTCGCCGGCCGACCTCGAGGCGCTCGACGGGGTGCGCACCTTCCTCTCGGCCGGCGCTCCGGTCGCACCGCCTCTCGTCGAGGCGGCTGCACGCCTGATGCCGAATGCGACAGCGCACACGCCCTACGGAATGACCGAGGGCCTGCTGATGACCGACGTCACCCTCGACGAGATCCACGCGGTGGCCGCGTCCGCACCCGGCGATGCTGCCCGATCCGGCGGCGGCGTCTGCGTCGGTCGCGCCGCGGCAGGAGTGAGAATCCGTGTCAGCGCCCTGGACGCCGACGGCCACGCCACCGGCGCGCTGACCGAGTCGCCCGATCTGACCGGCGAGATCGTCGTCGCGGCCCCGCACGTGATGGACCACTACGACCGCCTCTGGCTGACCGATCGTGCCAGCCGCCGCGTCAGCGGGGCTCGTCCCGGCGAGCGCTGGCATCGCACCGGCGACGTCGGCCACCTCGACCGGGCTGGTCGGCTCTGGGTCGAAGGGCGCCTCCCCCACGTCATCACCACGGCCGACGGCGTCGTCACGCCCGTCGCCGTCGAGCAGGGCGCCGAGTCGGCGTCCGGTGTCGCCCGCGCGGCTGCCGTCGGTGTCGGCCCCTCCGGCACCCAGCAGGTCGTCGTGGTGGCCGAGACCAGCCCGCCCTCGTCTCGGGTGCAGTTGGCCGGCGAGAGCCTCGCCGCCTCGATCCGCGCCGCCGCGGGCGTTCCCCTCGCCGCCGTGATCCTGGTGCCTCGGCTACCCACCGACGTGCGCCACAACTCGAAGATCGACCGCTCGGGCCTGGCCGCCTGGGCGAGCCGCCTCTTGCGCGGCGAGAACCCGGGCCGACCGGCGTGACCACCCTCGTGACGGGCGCCAGCGGCCTTCTCGGCGGCGCAGTCGCGGCCGAGCTCGTCACGCGCGGACACGACGTCCGCACCTTCCAGCGTCGCCCCTCGGGCGTCGAAGGGGCGCAGGATGCCACGGGGTCGCTCACCGAACCGGCCGCGGTCTCTCGCGCGCTCGACGGCGTGGACTCCGTTGTGCACCTGGCCGCGCGGGTGTCGCTCGCCGGCGACCCCGGGGAGTTCCGCATCGTCAACGTCGGCGGCACAGCCCACCTGCTGAAGACCGCTGCCGATGTCGGTGTCTCCCGCTTCGTCTTCGTGTCCTCGCCGTCGGTCGCCCACGCGGGCTCGTCGATCTCGGGAGCCGATGCCGACCCGGCCGACCCGGCGCGGGCCCGCGGCGACTACGCCCGGACCAAGGCCGAGGCCGAACTCCTGGCCCTCGCCGCTGATCGCCCCGGCTTCGCCACCGTGGCAGTCCGCCCGCACCTCGTCTGGGGCCCAGGCGACACCCAGCTGATCGGGCGGATCGTCGACCGTGCACGGCGCGGCCGCCTGCCGCTGCTCGACCACGGCCGGACCCTCATCGACACCCTCTACATAGACAACGCCGCGTCGGGCGTCGCGCAGGCGCTCGCTCGGGCGGAGACAGTGCACGGCAACGCCTACGTGCTGACGAACGGCGAGCCACGGCCCGTCGCCGAACTGCTCGCCGGCATCTGCCGCGCGGCCGGTGTGACACCGCCCCGGCTCAGCGTGCCGGCGGGCCTCGCTCGGGGCGCCGGATCGCTGATCGAACGGATCTGGAGCGTCAGACCGGGGCTCGACGAGCCGCCCATGACACGCTTCCTCGCCGAGCAGCTCTCGACGTCGCACTGGTTCGACCAGCGACGCACCCGGCACGACCTCGACTGGCGTCCTGCCGTCTCGCTCGACGAGGGCTTCGCCCGCCTGGCCGCCTGGTACGCGGCCCCGTCTCCCTAGCCTTCTTCGGCTTCGTAGCCGATGAGCCAGGTCACGCCGAACCGATCGCGCACCTGCCCGTCGGAGGCACCCCACGGCCGCACCTGCAGCCGGTCGAGCACCGTGCCCCCGTCGCCCAGCGCGTCGAACCACCGATGCAGCACCTCTCGCGGGGCGATGCCGAGCAGCGAGAACAGCACCCCCTCCCCGGCGAAGGGCTTGTCGTCGCCCGTCGCGTCGGCGGCGTAGAGCTCGACGTCCCCGGCCAGGATCCCGTGCGCGACCGCCTCGGCGGGCCCGTCCTCGCGCCCGAACTCCGCCAGGGTGTACACGGTCACCTCGCCGCCGAAGACCCGGCCCCAGAACTCGAGCGCTGCCCGCGCGCTCCCTGGCATCAACAGGTACGGCTTCGGCCCACGGCTGCTCATGCCCGGCACCCTATCCGCTCCCGCTGCGGCGTGTCTCCTGGCACAGCCGAAATCATATGGCGGAAGCCGACCCCCCGGATGTCAGCCGAGATGATCGACAGCCCACGGCCAGCGTTCGGCCGGCGCTGCGGCGTCGGCCGCCGGGAGCGCGCGGCGAGCGAAGCGAAGCCGCATATCGGCGGAGCCGGCGCGCGGCGAGCAAAGCGAAGCCGCACCCCCAACCGAACAACTCGATGCGGCGGGAGAACATTGGCTGCCCTGCTGCAGCCGCATGTCGGCGGAGCCGACCAATCGACACAGACAGCGATTCCCCGCTCCTTCCGAAGGAAGGACACGGGGAACCGAATGGCTGGGGTACCTGGACTCGAACCAAGAACAACTGAACCAGAATCAGTCGTGTTGCCAATTACACCATACCCCAAAACTGATATGCAGAACATCTCAGCCTCGCGACTCGTTACCGAACCGAGTGTCTACTGTACAGCATCCGCGAGGTCTCGAATGCCGCCGACGAGGTCGCGGTTGATGGTCGCGGCGGTGCGTGCCCCGGATCCTGCGGCCACGATCAGCTGTTGGGGGCCTGGGGCTGCGGATTCACCGGCGACGTAGAGGCCGGGCACGCTGGTGCGCCCGTGGCTGTCGGCGACGAGCAGGCCGTCGATGTCGAGATCGGGGGCGAGCGTGTCGAGGTAGCCGAGTTCGCTCGACCAGGCGGGCCGCACGAAACCGCCCTGGCGGGGGACGACGTCGCCGTCGGCCAGGCGGATGCCGGTGAGACCGTCGCGGTCGCCTTCGATGGACGAGATGGTGCGTCGGTCGGTCGTGATGCCTCGGGCTTCGAGGGCTTCTTCGTCGCCGCGGCTGACGATGTCGACGCCGTTGGTGAAGACGATGAGGTCGTCGCTCCACTGCGAGAGCAGCACTGCCCGCTCGGCGAGGTCGTCGTGCTCGCCGATGACGGCGAGGGCCTGGTCGCGTTTGTCGTAGCCGTCGCATTCGATGCAGCTGTGGATGGCCGTGCCGTAGAAGGCGCGGAGGCCCTCGATGGTCGGCAGCGTCTCATGAAGGCCGGTGGCGGCGAGCACGGTGCGCGCAGTCGCCGAGCTGGCCTTGTTTCGCATCGCGCACTCGATCACATAGCCGTCTTCGGCGCGTGTAACCTTCTGAGCCAGTGTCGTACGGTGCTCGGCGCCCTCGTAGCCCAAGAACTCGTCGCGGCCCAGCCGACGCAGCTCGAGCGGCGAGATGCCGTCGCGGGTGAGGAAGCCGTGCGACATCAGAGTCGCCGAGTTGCGGGGGCGGTTGCTGTCGATCAGCAGCACGCGTCGGCGCGCCCGCACGAGGTTGAGGGCTGCGCTCAAGCCGGCGGGCCCTCCTCCGACGACGGCGACGTCGTAGGTGTCGGCGGTGCCGCTCACACCCTCGCTGCCAGCTTCTCGAGGCGGGCCACGGTCGACTCCCGGCCCAGGATCGCCATCGACTCGAAGAGAGGAGGGCTCACCCTGCGGCCTGACACAGCGACTCGAAGGGGGCCGAAGGCCACTCGAGGCTTGAGCCCCAGGCCCTCGACGAGCGCACCCCTGAGCGCCTCTTCGAGCGCGGTGTGCGTCCACTCGCCCGCCGCGGACACGGCCTCGACCGAGGCACGCAGCACGTCGCCGGCGTTCTCGCCGAGAGTCTTCAGCGCGTCGTCTTCGTACACGAGGTCGTCGTCGCTCGTGAACAGGAAGCCGAGCATGCCGGGCGCCTCGCCGAGCAGCTGCATGCGCTCCTGCACCAGCGGTGCGGCCGCGATCAGAATCGCCTGCTGCGCGGGCGTCGGCGGGTTCGCGACGATCCCGTCGAGGTACGGCACGAGGCGGCCGGCGAAGTCGGCGGACTCGAGCAGGCGGATGTGGTCGCCGTTGATCGACTCGGCCTTCTTCTCGTCGAAGCGCGCCGGGTTGGGGTTGACGTCGACCACGTCGAATGCCGCCACCATCTCGTCGATCGAGAACACGTCGCGATCGTGGCTCAACGACCAGCCGAGCAGCGCGAGGTAGTTGACCAGACCCTCGGGAATCATGCCGTTGCTGCGGTGCAGGAAGAGATTCGACTCGGGGTCGCGCTTCGACAGCTTCTTGTTCTTGTCGCCCATCACATAGGGCAGGTGACCGAAGCGCGGAATGAACTTCGCGATACCGATCTCGTAGAGCGCCTCGTAGAGGGCGATCTGGCGGGGGGTCGACGACAGGATGTCCTCGCCGCGCAGCACGTGCGTGACGCCCATCAGGGCGTCGTCGACGGGGTTCACGAACGTGTAGAGCGGAATGCCGTTGGGCCGCACCACGACGAAGTCGGTGAAGGATCCGGCGGGGAAGGTGATGGGGCCCCGCACCAGGTCGTCGAAGCTGAGGTCGCGGTCGGGCACTCGAAGACGCAGAGCCGGCGCCCGGCCCTCCGCCCGATACGCCGCCCTCTGCTCGTCGCTGAGCTCACGCTCGAAATTGTCATAGCCCTGCTTGGCGTCGCGCCCGTTGGAGACGTTGCGTGCTTCCATCTCGTCGGGCGTGACAAAGCTTTCGTAGAGGAGGCCGCGCTCCTTCAGCTGCGCGATGACGCCCTGGTAGATGTCGTGCCGCTCCGATTGGCGATACGGCGCGAAGGGACCACCGACCTCGACCCCTTCGTCCCAGTCGATGCCGAGCCAGTGCAGGCCGTCGATGATCTGGTGGTAGCTCTCTTCGCTGTCGCGCGCGGCGTCGGTGTCTTCGATGCGGAAGACCAGCTTGCCGCCGGTGTGGCGCGCGTAGGCCCAGTTGAAAAGGGCAGTTCGGATCAGGCCGACGTGGGGTGTACCGGTGGGCGACGGGCAGAACCGGACGCGCACGTCGGCGCCGGTCGCGGTCGTGAAGGAGGCAGACATCGCCGTCAATCCTACCGTTCGCGGTCTCCACCGAAGCTGCAGGTTAAACGCAGAAAAGGCCACCCGTGTGGGGTGGCCTTTGCTGGTGCTGCACCAGTTGGTGGAGCGAAGGTGAGTCCGGCGGTGTCCTACTCTCCCACAAGGTCCCCCTTGCAGTACCATCGGCGCTGAGAGTCTTAGCTTCCGGGTTCGGAATGTGACCGGGCGTTTCCCTCTCGCTATGGCCGCCGAAACACTAGGTCGTAACGTGCGCGGTGCGCCGGTACGAAGTCTGTGTTCCAGGCTGCGTCGTTCACACGACACATAGCTCTGTCTTCTGTTGTATTTTCTGATTCTGTTGTGTTTTCTGTTCCGTGCAACGGTCGGTCCGACCGTTTTCCGGGAACCACATAGTGGACGCGAACATCACCGCCCAACCCGCAGAACGAAGGGGTTGGGGTGTTGTCAAGTTATCGGCTTATTAGTACCGGTCAGCTCCACGAGTCGTTAGTCCTCGCTTCCACATCCGGCCTATCAACCCAGTAGTCTAGCTGGGAGCCTCTCCCCCCGAAGGGGATGGAAATCTCATCTCGAAGCCGGCTTCCCGCTTAGATGCTTTCAGCGGTTATCCGTTCCGAACGTAGCTAATCAGCGGTGCTCTTGGCAGAACAACTGACACACCAGAGGTTCGTCCATCCCGGTCCTCTCGTACTAGGGATAGATCTTCTCAAATTTCCTACGCGCGCAGCGGATAGGGACCGAACTGTCTCACGACGTTCTAAACCCAGCTCGCGTACCGCTTTAATGGGCGAACAGCCCAACCCTTGGGACCTACTCCAGCCCCAGGATGCGACGAGCCGACATCGAGGTGCCAAACCATGCCGTCGATATGGACTCTTGGGCAAGATCAGCCTGTTATCCCCGAGGTACCTTTTATCCGTTGAGCGACAGCGCTTCCACAAGCCACTGCCGGATCACTAGTCCCGACTTTCGTCCCTGCTCGACTTGTCAGTCTCACAGTCAAGCTCCCTTGTGCACTTACACTCGACACCTGATTGCCAACCAGGTTGAGGGAACCTTTGGGCGCCTCCGTTACTTTTTAGGAGGCAACCGCCCCAGTTAAACTACCCACCAGGCACTGTCCCAGAACCGGATCACGGTTCGTAGTTAGATATCCAAAGTGACCAGAGTGGTATTTCAACAATGACTCCACCCGAACTAGCGTCCGAGCTTCACCGTCTCCCACCTATCCTACACAAGCCACTCCGAACACCAATACCAAGCTGTAGTAAAGGTCACGGGGTCTTTCCGTCCTGCTGCGCGTAACGAGCATCTTTACTCGTAGTGCAATTTCGCCGAGTTCGCGGTTGAGACAGCTGGGAAGTCGTTACGCCATTCGTGCAGGTCGGAACTTACCCGACAAGGAATTTCGCTACCTTAGGATGGTTATAGTTACCACCGCCGTTTACTGGGGCTTAAATTCTCAGCTTCGCCTTGCGGCTAACCGTTCCTCTTAACCTTCCAGCACCGGGCAGGCGTCAGTCCGTATACATCGTCTTGCGACTTGGCACGGACCTGTGTTTTTAGTAAACAGTCGCTTCCCACTGGTCTCTGCGGCCTTTCCCGCTCCCGGAGTAAATCCGTTCACGGTTCCGGCCCCCCTTCTCCCGAAGTTACGGGGGCATTTTGCCGAGTTCCTTAACCACGATTCTCTCGATCTCCTTGGTATTCTCTACCTGACCACCTGAGTCGGTTTGGGGTACGGGCAGCTAGAACCTCGCGTCGATGCTTTTCTCGGCAGCATAGGATCACTGAATTCCCCCAATCGGGGTACGCATCGGATCTCAAGCATCATTGACGACGGATTTGCCTATCGTCAGCCCTACATCCTTACACCAGGTTCACCTTACGGATACCATCGCCTGGCTCAGCTACCTTCCTGCGTCACACCTGTTAATACGCTAAACGCACCAGCATGGGGTCGAGCGTTAGACCGGCCGGCATCACCCCGAAGGGATCCACTCAGCCGGGTTAGGACTCTTAGCACCACTGGATTATCTTGGGCGGTTCTTCGCCGGTACGGGAATATCAACCCGTTGTCCATCGACTACGCCTGTCGGCCTCGCCTTAGGTCCCGACTTACCCAGGGCGGATTAGCCTGGCCCTGGAACCCTTGGTCTTTCGGAGGACGGGTTTCTCACCCGTCTTTCGCTACTCATGCCTGCATTCTCACTCGTGTAGCGTCCACGGCTGGTTTCCACCGCCGCTTCACTCGCCACACGACGCTCTCCTACCACTCCGTACGACTGGACCACGAAGGCCTGTCAAAAATACGAAATCTACAACTTCGGTGGTGTGCTTGAGCCCCGTTACATTGTCGGCGCGGAATCACTTGACCAGTGAGCTATTACGCACTCTTTCAAGGGTGGCTGCTTCTAAGCCAACCTCCTGGTTGTCTCTGCAACTCCACATCCTTTCCCACTTAGCACACGCTTAGGGACCTTAGTTGGTAGTCTGGGTTGTTTCCCTCTCGACGATGAAGCTTATCCCCCACCGTCTCACTGCTGCGCTCTCACTTACCGGCATTCGGAGTTTGGCTGACGTCAGTAAGCTTTTGGGCCCCATCGGCCATCCAGTAGCTCTACCTCCGGCAAGAAACACGCAACGCTGCACCTAAATGCATTTCGGAGAGAACCAGCTATCACGAAGTTTGATTGGCCTTTCACCCCTATCCACAGCTCATCCCCTCCATTTTCAACTGAAGTGGGTTCGGTCCTCCACGACGTCTTACCGTCGCTTCAACCTGGCCATGGATAGATCACTTCGCTTCGGGTCTAGGACATGCGACTGAATCGCCCTATTCAGACTCGCTTTCGCTACGGCTACCCCTCACGGGTTAACCTCGCCACATATCGCTAACTCGCAGGCTCATTCTTCAAAAGGCACGCTGTCACCCCTACTAAGGAGGCTCCAACGGTTTGTAAGCAAACGGTTTCAGGTACTATTTCACTCCCCTCCCGGGGTACTTTTCACCTTTCCCTCACGGTACTTGTCCGCTATCGGTCATCTGGGAGTATTTAGGCTTATCAGGTGGTCCTGACAGATTCACACGGGATTTCTCGGGCCCCGTGCTACTTGGGATCCACGTCCAGCCAGCAACACCATTTCGGCTACGGGGTTGGCACCCTCTATGACCCGGCTTTCAATCCGGTTCGCCTATAATGCGCTGTAACTGCTCCTGTCCGGCAGAACAGGACGACATGTCCCACAACCCCGACCACGCAACGACCGCCGTCTATCACACATGACCGGTTTAGCCTCTTCCGATTTCGCTCGCCACTACTCACGGAATCACTGTTGTTTTCTCTTCCTGTGGGTACTGAGATGTTTCACTTCCCCACGTTCCCTCTACCCGCCCTATATATTCAGGCGGGAGTCACCAGGTACGCACGCGCCCTAGCGGGGTTTCCCCATTCGGAGACCCTCGGATCACAGCTCGATTATCAGCTCCCCGAGGCTTATCGCAGATTTCTACGTCCTTCTTCGGCTCCAGATGCCAAGGCATCCACCGTTTGCTCTTAAAAACTTGACCACAAAGAACCACGCCACAACGCACCCCCGAAGAGGCCCGACATGACGCGGTAAATCAGTGTTATCTCGTTACCCCAACAGACACGCTGCTGGGGAAGAAATTGCACTCACATACTCACCTCACTCCAGACCCGAAAGCCTGTCGCCGGCAAGCACATAAGATGCTCGCGTCCACTGTGTAGTTCTCAAAAAACGGGCGGACCCAGGAACAACCGGCAATAAATGCCCTCGAACCTGGTCCGTCAGAGGAGTTCAACCAAACAACTGCTCTACGCAGCCGGCTGGTTCGGTCCCTCAGGACCCAACAACGTGCACGCCCCCAAACACCCAGCCTCACACCGTTCCAAACCCCCGAAGAAGCCGTACTAAGCACAAGACCTTCGCTTCGAAGGCCACTGTCAATGTTCCACCCATGAGCGCCACCCACAGACATTCGCTGCAGTGTGACTTGACCAGTTGATCCCCGTGACTGGATGTACGCAAAGTACAGTCCGCGGGGCTGGTGCATGCTCCTTAGAAAGGAGGTGATCCAGCCGCACCTTCCGGTACGGCTACCTTGTTACGACTTAGTCCTAATCACCGATCCCACCTTCGACAGCTCCCTCCCACAAGGGGTTGGGCCACCGGCTTCGGGTGTTACCGACTTTCATGACTTGACGGGCGGTGTGTACAAGGCCCGGGAACGTATTCACCGCAGCGTTGCTGATCTGCGATTACTAGCGACTCCGACTTCATGAGGTCGAGTTGCAGACCTCAATCCGAACTGAGACCGACTTTTTGGGATTCGCTCCACCTTACGGTATTGCAGCCCTTTGTATCGGCCATTGTAGCATGCGTGAAGCCCAAGACATAAGGGGCATGATGATTTGACGTCATCCCCACCTTCCTCCGAGTTGACCCCGGCAGTCTCCTATGAGTTCCCACCATAACGTGCTGGCAACATAGAACGAGGGTTGCGCTCGTTGCGGGACTTAACCCAACATCTCACGACACGAGCTGACGACAACCATGCACCACCTGTATACCGACCTTGCGGGGCGACCATCTCTGGACGTTTCCGGTATATGTCAAGCCTTGGTAAGGTTCTTCGCGTTGCATCGAATTAATCCGCATGCTCCGCCGCTTGTGCGGGCCCCCGTCAATTCCTTTGAGTTTTAGCCTTGCGGCCGTACTCCCCAGGCGGGGAACTTAATGCGTTAGCTGCGACACAGAAACCGTGGAATGGCCCCTACATCTAGTTCCCAACGTTTACGGCATGGACTACCAGGGTATCTAATCCTGTTCGCTCCCCATGCTTTCGCTCCTCAGCGTCAGTTACGGCCCAGAGATCTGCCTTCGCCATCGGTGTTCCTCCTGATATCTGCGCATTCCACCGCTACACCAGGAATTCCAATCTCCCCTACCGCACTCTAGTCTGCCCGTACCCACTGCAGGCTGGGGGTTGAGCCCCCAGATTTCACAGCAGACGCGACAAACCGCCTACGAGCTCTTTACGCCCAATAATTCCGGACAACGCTTGCACCCTACGTATTACCGCGGCTGCTGGCACGTAGTTAGCCGGTGCTTTTTCTGCAGGTACCGTCACTCAGAATAAATTCATTCGCTTCTTCCCTACTAAAAGAGGTTTACAACCCGAAGGCCGTCATCCCTCACGCGGCGTTGCTGCATCAGGCTTTCGCCCATTGTGCAATATTCCCCACTGCTGCCTCCCGTAGGAGTCTGGGCCGTGTCTCAGTCCCAGTGTGGCCGGTCACCCTCTCAGGCCGGCTACCCGTCGTCGGCTTGGTGAGCCATTACCTCACCAACTACCTGATAGGCCGCGAGTCCATCCTTGACCAAAAAATCTTTCCACCCCCAACCGATGCCGGTAGGGGTCATATCCGGTATTAGACGTCGTTTCCAACGCTTATCCCAGAGTCAAGGGCAGGTTACTCACGTGTTACTCACCCGTTCGCCACTAATCCCCCCAGCAAGCTGGGGATCATCGTTCGACTTGCATGTGTTAAGCACGCCGCCAGCGTTCGTCCTGAGCCAGGATCAAACTCTCCGTAAAAGAAAAACACCACCACCCACCCAAAAGCAGATGGCAGCAAGTTTGATGCTGACCAAAAGAACAAAACAATCTGACGATTGTTGTCCATTCAATCTCAAAGAAACCCAACACCCAGACACCACAACTCCAAAGGAGAAACAGTAAACCCAGATGCCGAGGTATAAATTGGCATTTGACAATGTGCACGCTGTTGAGTTCTCAAGGACCAAACGCACCCCAAACCCACCCTGACCAGCAGGACTTCGTCGGAGGCAACTTTGATACCGTAGCCACCTCGGCGGGCCAAGTCAATTCAGCTCGAGAGCTGTAATCCACTCGACTTCAACTCTCCGGGGAGAGTTGCACGCCAGCTGGGCTGGCGAGGTGACGGACTTGCAATCCTAACCACATTCGATTCGACCGGCAAGAGGGAATCAAGGGGAGGATGCCACCACTTGAGGAAGGTTGGCTCGGTTGCTTTCGCACCCGGCCCGTTTCCGTTCCTTTGGGCTGACAAGAGGAAACACTACGGGTGAGACGGCCATCGGGCAAATCTCGGCCGTATCCCGGGCGTGTCGCGCGGCACGTGTTGCCGAACGACAAGGCCTCAGTCGCGGTCGCGCGCCGTGCTGATCAGGGATCCGAGGCCCTCGATCGCGATCTCGACGGTCTGGCCGGCGCGGAACGGGCCGACGCCCGACGGTGTCCCCGTCAGGATCACGTCACCCGGCAGCAGGGTGAAGATGTCACTGACGTATGCGACGAGCTCGGGAATCTTGTGGATCATCTGCTGCGTCGTCTCGCGCTGCAGCACCTCGCCGTCGACTCGGGACGTGATCCTGGCGTCCGTCCAGTCGAACTCCGTCTCGATATACGGGCCGAGGGGGCAGAAGGTGTCGTAGCTCTTGGCTCGAGTCCACTGGCCGTCGGACTCTTGAACGGTGCGCGCGGTGACGTCGTTGGCGATCGTGTACCCGAAGACGACGTCTGCGTAGTCTTCGGCGCGCACCTTCTTGGCGATGCTGCCGATGACGACGGCCAGTTCACCCTCGAGGTCGATCCGGCCCTCGACCGGCGGGATCTGGATGGCGTCGCCCGGGCCGATGACGGTGGTGTTCGGCTTGAGGAAGACGACCGGGAACTCCGGTGCCTCCTGGCCCATCTCGTCGGCGTGGTCGTAGTAGTTCAGCCCGATGCCGATCACCTTCGAGCGGGGGATCACCGGCGCCAGGATCTTCACGCCCCGCATCGGGACGCGCTCACCCGTCGTCTCGTAGCCGGCGAACATGGGGTCGCCGGCCAGCACCACAAGGTCTTCGCCGTCGACGACGCCGAATCGAGGGTCTTCATCAGGACTGGAAAAGCGCGCGATCTTCACGCCCCGAGCCTACCGAGGCCGCCCGGAGGTAGTGCACAAACAGCCGGTCACCGAGAAAGTGAGGGGCGAGTTGCGCACTACCGAGGGATCAGAGAACGGACTCGCTCCAGGCGTCGGGGTTGCCGAAGCGATGGGCCGTCACGGCGATGGCCTGCTCGCGCAGGTACGGGAGGAGCTCGAGGCGGGGTGCGGGCGTCACGGGGGCCGCGAAGACGGCGACCGACGGATCGCCTCTGAGTGCGACCGCGAGCCGCCCGTGGGCCGCTGCGGGGCCGACGAGACGGATGCGGGGCGTCGTGAGGGCGCCGCGCGACACCGAGGCGTGGAAGCCCGCGTCGTCGATCTGCGTGACACGGTGGCCGGCGAGGGCCGAGACGACTGCGGCGGGAAGTTCGACGGCCGTGCTGATCGGCAGCTCTCCCCCGGCGCGCAGACCTGCGGCCAGCGTGCGAGCGAAGTCGTCGAGCGACCCTCCTTCAGCCAGACGAACCGTGACGGGCAGCGGGCGGTAGCGGAACACGTTGCGCTCGAGACCCACCTGCGAGACGTCGGCCGACGCGCCGTAGGTGCGCGACCAGGCGCGCTCGTCGGCTTCGGCTGCGGTGCGGAGCGAGCCGTCGCCTCCTGCGCCCTCGAACGCCGTGACGAACGAGTGCACACGCGGCGACAGAGTGGCGGCCGGAGCCTTGGAGGCCAGGGGCGCGGGTGACCACGACCCCAGGTGAACCAGGTAGTTGGGCCCACCGGCCTTGCCGCCCGCGCCCACCGCCGAGCGCTTCCAGCCGCCGAACGGCTGTCGGCGCACGATCGCGCCGGTGATGCCGCGATTGACGTAGAGGTTGCCCGCCTCGACCCGGTCGAGCCAGGTGCCGAGCTCGGCGCTGTCGAGCGTGTGGATGCCGGCGGTGAGGCCGAAGTCGGTGGCGTTCTGCAGCTCGATCGCCTCGTCGAGGGTCCCGGCAGTCATGATGCCGAGCACCGGCCCGAAGAACTCGGTGCGGTGGAAGTCGCTGCCGGGGGCGACCCCGGCGCGGACTCCAGGCGACCACAGCCGCCCGGTCTCGTCGAGCCGCTTCGGCTCGACGAGCCAGCTCTCGCCGGGCGCCAGCGTGGTGAGCGCACGCAGAAGCTTGCCCCGCGCGGGCTCGACGATCGGGCCCAGCTGCGTCGTCGGGTCGGAGGGCAGACCCACGCGCATGCTCGACGCGGCGTCGACGAGCTGGCGACGGAACCGCTCGGACGAAGCGACCGAGCCCACCAGGATCACGAGACTGGCCGCCGAGCACTTCTGCCCCGCGTGCCCGAAGGCCGACTTGATGACGTCGGAGGCAGCGAGGTCGAGGTCGGCGCTCGGAGTCACGATGATCGCGTTCTTGCCGCTCGTCTCAGCGAGCAACGGCAGGTCGGGGCGCCACGAGCGGAACAGCTCGGCCGTCTCGAAGGCCCCGGTGAGGATCACCCGATCGACGGCAGGATGCGAGACGAGCTGCTTGCCGAGATCGCCCTCCTCCACGTCGACCAGGCGCAGCACCTCGCGCGGCACCCCCGCCGCCCAGAGCGCTTCGACCAGCACGGCGCCGCAGCGCTTCGCCTGCCCGGCCGGCTTGACGATGACGGAGGCACCGGCCGCGAGGCCGGCGACGGTCGAGCCCGTCGGGATCGCGACGGGGAAGTTCCACGGCGGCGTCACCACGATCAGCGACGGCGCCTCGTAGACCGCGCCGTCGACGTGGTCGAGCTCTTCGGCGAGGGTGGCGTAGTAGTTTGCGAAGTCGATCGCCTCGCTGACTTCGACGTCGCCCTCGGCGATCGTCTTACCCGTCTCGGACGCGGCGACCTCGATGAGGTCGGCGCGACGCTTGCCGAGCTCGACGGCGGCACGGCGCAGCACGGCGGCCCGGCCCGAGCCGCCGAGGGCCGCCCACGCGGGTGCCGCCGCGAGTGCGACCTGCACCTCGCTCTCGAGAGCGTCTGCGGCGTCGATGCGAGCGGCCTCGATCGTCGCGGTGCCCAGCGTCGAGGTGGGGACCGAGCGCAGGATCCTGCGCCCCCACTCACGGTTGTCGGCCAGTGCCGGGTCGGTGTCGGGGGTGTTGTGGAAGGCGGTCTCGATCGGCGCGAGCTGCTCGGTCGTCCGCGACTGCACGCGGTGCGGCGCCGGAGCGTCAGCCCCGCCCGACGGGCTCAGGACGGCAGCGAGTGAAGCGAGGAATCGCCCCTTCTCGCGCTCGAACAGCCGCTCGTTCGACGCCAGCTCGAAGACGGCCGACATGAAGTTCTCGTGCGACGCGTTCTCTTCGAGGCGGCGGATCAGATAGCTGATTGCGACGTCGAACTCGCGCGGGTGCACAACCGGCGTGTAGAGCAGGAGCCCGCCGACCGCCTTCTTGACGAGCTCGGCCTGACCCTCGGCCATGCCGAGCAGCATCTCGAACTCGACCGCCGACGCGACGCCGCGCTGCTGGCTGAGAAGGTGCGCGAACGCGATGTCGAAGAGGTTATGCCCCGCGACGCCGAGGCGCACCGCCCGCGTTCGCTCGGGCGTCATCGCCCAGGAGAGGACGCGCTTGTAGTTGGTGTCGCTGTCCTGTTTGGTGTCGTAGGTGGCGAGGGGCCACTCGTGAACGGCCGCGTCGACGTGCTCCATGGCGAGGTTGGCGCCCTTGACGACGCGGACTTTGACCGGGGCGCCACCGGCGTCGACGCGGCGCTGCGCCCAGGCGTTCAGACGCTGCATCGCCGAGAGGGCGTCGGGCAGGTAGGTCTGCAGCACGATGCCGGCCTCGAGGCTCGTCAACTGCGGCTGATCGAGCACCGCCATGAACACCGTCAGGGTGAGATCGAGGTCGCGGTACTCCTCCATGTCGAGGTTGATGAACTTCGGCACGCCTGCGCGGGCGGCGATCTCGTAGAGCGGAGTGAGCTTCGAGACGACGCGCTCGACGGTCTCGTCGAACGCCCACATCGACAGCTGGCTCACGATCGACGACACCTTGATCGACACGTAGTCGACGTCGTCGCGCTCGAGCAGGGCCGTGGTGCCCGCGAGACGGTGGTCGGCCTCGGCATCGCCGAGAACGGCCTCGCCGAGCAGATTGAGGTTGAGTCGGGTGCCGTGCTTCTTGAGCGTCTGGATGGCCGCGCCGAGCTTGTCGGGGCGAGAGTCGACGATGAGGTGGCCCACCATGCCGCGCAGCACGCGACGGGCGATCGGCACGACGGTGCCGGGGAGGGCCGGGGCGAGAGCGCCGCCGACGCGGACGGCCGCGCGCATGGGCAACGGCAGGAAGGCCGGGACGCCGGACGCGAGGTGCGAGAGGTTCCGTGCCGCGACGCCGAGGTCTTCGGGGCGCACGACCCGGTCGACGAAACCGATCGTGAAGGCCAGGCCCGACTCGGCCTTCAGCACTTGGGCGAGCAGCTCGGCCGACTTCGTGCTCGGTGCGTGCGTGGCCTCCGCCGCCCAGGAGCGCGCGAGGGCAACCGCCTCGTCGGCGAGCGCGGCCGGGATCGGCGGGGTCGCGGTGGCTGGGAGGGCCGGGAGGGTCTGAGATGCGGGGTCGACGACGATGGGGACCGTCTCAATGTCTGCCATGCGGCAAGGATACGATCGGAGTTTGCCGGGTGGCAAGGATTGAAACCTGTTGTTTACACGGCCTCGTCGGCATCCTGTCGGCCCGCTGCGCCGGTCGCGGCATCGGCCTCTGCGTCGGATACCGCCAGCGCATCGAGCTCGTCGAGCGGCACGGTCACTATCGTGCGGATCACGAGGCGCATCGACTCGGCCACGTGCACCGCATCGCGATCGTAGAGCCACTGCAGCTGCAGGCCGTCCTGCACAGCGAGCACGACGCGGACCGCCGTTTCGGCCGTGAACCCCGGAGCGAGGAGCCCGTGGCGTTCGGCCACGGCGAGCGAGGCGCTCGTCGAGGCGACGATGCGGTGGTAGAAGTCGGCGTAGTAGTCGTGGGCGGGGTGCTCGGGCGACGTCGCCTCGGCGGACGCCGTGTTGAAGAGCTGGATGACCCCCGGCACGTCGCGGTTGTATTCGGCGAGCTCGACCAACTCGGCCAGGCGCATGCCGCCCTCGTCACCGAAGTGCCGCCTCAGCCGTTCGTCGCGACGCCGCACCACGGCCAGCAGCAGCTCCTCCTTCGTCGGGAAGTAGTGCATGAGCGACTGGTGCGACACCCCGCACTGCCGGGCGATCTCGCGGAGCGACGCCCCGTGGAAACCCGACTGCCCGAAGACGGGCAGGGCCGCATCGAGGATCGCCTCGCGCTTGGCCAGCCCCTTCGCATAGTGGCCAGGGGCCGACGCCTGCCGGGATGCGCCGCCGGGGCCGGTGTGGATGCTCACGCATCCAACGATACGGGCCGCGTGAGTAGGCTCGGCCCGTGGATCAGCCGGGCGCTCGATGAACGGATCGCTGCTGCGCCTTCCCGCCTTTCGCGCGCTCTGGGTGGGCCGCCTGCTCTCGTGGATCGGAAGCGGTCTGGGCCCCATCGCCTTCGCGTTCGCGGCGATCGACCTCGGCGCCGACCCGGTCGAGCTCGGCGTCGTCGTGGCGAGCCGCGCGGTGCCGAACGTGGTGCTGATCCTGTTCGGGGGGGCCGTCTCCGACAGACTGCCGAAGCGCACGGTGGCGATGGGCGCGTCGATCCTGTCGGCGGTCGGGCTCGCCGGCGCCGCCGGGCTGCTCGCGACAGGGCTGGCCGACCTGCCGCTGCTGGCAGTCGCCGCAGCGGTGAGCGGTGCGGGTGCGGCGTTCTTCGCGTCCGCGACGAACGCGGTGCTGTGCGATGTGGTGGGCGAACCGCTGACCCGAGCGGCCACCGTGCTCAACCGGACCGGCATGAACATCGGGCTCGTCGTCGGAATCGCAGGCGGTGGCATCCTCGTCGGCTTCGCGACCCCCGAGGTCGCCCTCGCGGTCGGCTCGCTGGCCTTCACCTTCGCCGTCGCGGCGTTCGCGGCCCTGCCGAGGCGAGTGATCGGCTCGATCCGCGGCCGGTCGTTCACACGCGATCTCGCCGACGGCCTCGCCTTCGTGGTGCGGACGAAGTGGCTTCTCGCCTGCCTGACCCTGGTGTTCGTCGGCCAGCTGGCCTTCGCGGGGGGCGTGCAGGTGCTCGGCCCGTTCGCGGCCGACGACTCGTTCGGGCGGACGCCCTGGGGCCTCGCCGGTGCCGTCCAGACCGTGGGGCTGATCGTCGGCGCCACGATCGCCGGTCGTCTGCGGGCGCGCATCCGTCTGCCTCGAGCGGCGGTCGTCGCAGGAGGAATGGGGCTGCCTCTGGTGGTGCTCGCGCTGATCCTGCAGCTTCCTCGGGGCGTGGTCGACCCGTTGCACTGGTTCTTCTGGCTGAGCCTGGCGCTCTTCGCGGCCAGCACGGGGCTGCAGGTCTTCACGGTGTCCGTCGACACGACGGTGCAACTGCTCGTGCCGCGCGCGTTGCGGACGCAGGTCTACGCGTGCCTGACGGTGGCGGCCCTCGCGGGCATGCCGATCGGCCAGATGGTGATCGGTCCGCTGTACGACCTGGTGGGAGCGCCGCTCGCTCTCGCGATCCTGGCCGCGCTCGTCGCCGCGGCGGTCGTCGCCGTGTCGGCCAACCCGCGTGTGCGGCGGCTCGGCTCTTCTTCGTTCAGCTCTTCTTCGTGAGAGCCGACTCCTTGTGGGCGGCCTTCGCGTCGGTCTTGTCCGACTGCACGATGAAGTACGGCTCGTCGTGCGAGGCGTTGAACTTCTGCCCGTCGAATTCGAACGGATCGAGGCGCCTCTCGACCACGTGGCCGTTCGTGTCGCCCTGCGACGTCTTCCACGTCACCTTGTCGCCCTTGCTCAGCGCCACTGCTCCTCCTCGGTCGGTGGGCGGGACGCTACGCCGCCGCCACGGTGCTCGTGCGCAGGATGTGCCCCGGGCTCTCGGGAGCCCCGGGCTCTCGGGCGCCCCGGGGTCTCGAGAGAAACGGGTGGAATCATGGCGCACGGTCGGAGGGAGACCGGTGTCGGGGAAGAGGTCGACATTCGGGAGGATGAACGGGATCAGCTTCCTCCTGGGCCGCGGGGCCTAGGTGGGTTTACCTCCCGGTGACGCGGTTGCGGCCGGATTTCCTCCGAGCCCATCGAGGGTTCCTCCCGACTGATGGCGGGGCACACGAAATACGCGCCGCGGGGAGGAATTCGTCGGCTTCGGTCCGCCCGGCATGGCACGACTCTGGAGTCGGACGGCGCGACGGGCTGCGCGCCGAGCGGTCAGGCGCGGAGCGACTCCAGCGCCTTGTCGAGCCGCCGCTGGCGGGTGTCGGCGGCCTTCGCCTGGTCGAAGGGCTCGACGAGAAGCACGCTTTCGGCTGTACGAGAGGGCGTCGAACGCGGTGCGGAGCGCAGGATCCCGGACGAGGAACTGCCCACCCATGCTCCCGATCGTGCTGCGGTAGCTGTAGTCGCCGATCGTACGACGCAGCCTTATCTTTTCGGCAGACCCGTGCCCACGCGAAGGTCAGGCCGTGCCGAAAAGGTAAGGGGCGGGGACGAGGCGCGGGTCGGCGGCCGACCGGCCGCCGAGGGAGAGAGCGGGGCGGGCGTCAGCGGCGACCCTTGCGCGGGCCCGAGCCGCGGCCGCGCGGCGGCGTCTTGCGGGAGCCGCGCGCAGTCCCCTTGGCCCCGGCTGTGCCGGCCGCCTCGGCGGCCGCGGCCCGTTTCGCCTTGGCCTTCGCGACGGGGCCGATCTTGTCAGCCGGCGCCTCGTCGCCGCCGGCGCGGGAGCTGTTCGCCGTGCGACCGCGCACCACGCCGATGAAGTCGTCGACCTCGGGAGTCGTCGCGCCCTCGGGCCAGACCAGCGCAATCGTGGTCGGCGGCAGATCCGTGATCGGGCGCACCGTGATGCCCTTGCGGCCATAGAGGCGGGCCAGCGACTGCGGCATGATCGCGATGCCGGCGCCGGAGGCCACCGTCTCGACCTGCATCGCCTCGTCATGGGAGAGAGCCGGGTCGAGGTCGAAGCGAGGCTCGCCCTCGAGATCCGCGGCCGTGAACGACATGAACTCGGCGAGCGCGTGCTCTTTCGGCAGCACCACCACGGGCTGCTCGTCGTAGAGCGCGATCGAGTGGAAACCCTCGGCCGGGACGGGCAGCCGGGCGAAGACCACGGCGAGGTCGTCGTCGGCGAGGTGAGCCGTCGGATCCTGCGCCCCGATCGTCACCGCCTCGAGGGCGAGTTCGGGGTGACGCTCGGCCCAGACCCGCGACCACTTGGTCAACGTCACGCCGGGCACGAAGCCGACACGGAAGGAGGTCTGGTCGGTCACGCCTGAAGGGTACCCTGAGGCTCATGACCACCGAGAACAGCGAGCAGCCGGTTTCGCCCGAGAGCGCACCGACCCAGACCTCGCTCCCCCGCGACGCCGAGCACACCGACCACACCGACCACACCAGCCAGCCCGACACGACCGACCGCCCCGACAAACGCCAGCAGCCGAAGCCCCGGTCGAAGGCGCCGCAGAGCCTCAAGCCGTTCACGGCGGCCAAGAAGCTCGGCGTCTTCCTGCCGGCCACGCCCCAGAGTTTCCAAGACAACCCGGTCACTCGCGAGGAGTTCGACGAGCTCTCGACCAACCCGCCGACGTGGCTGGTCGAACTGCGCCTGAACGGGCCTCACCCCCGCCAGGAGGTCGCCCGCAAGCTCGGTGTCACGATCTCGGGGCTCGCCCGCGGCGGCATCGCCGACACGCTGACGACCGACGAGATCCAGACCCTTCTCGAAGAGATGCCGCAGTGGCTGTCGCAGGAGCGCTACAACCTGGCCGAGGTGCGCGACGAGGAGATCCGGGTGCGCGAGCGCAACGCCGAGCGCGCGGCAAGGCGGGCTGCCGAAGGGCGCTGACCCGCCCCCGATCGGCTCCTGGCAACCGGCTGGGCGCCAACCTGGTGATTCACCGGGCGCTTTCTGAGACTCGAGCGCAGACTTCCCTCACGACAGAGGGGTCATCTCATGAAAAGCACCTACAGCGTTCTGGAATACGACGACTACGGCGACACGAGCGTGCTCCACATCACCGAGCACCCCATGCCCACGCCCGGCCCCGACGAGCTTCTCGTCGAGGTGGTGTCGTCGGGCCTCAACCACATCGAGAACTTCATCCGCCGCGGTGACTTCCAAGAGCGCCTGCCGCAAGAGCTGCCGGCGCGCCAGGGGTCCTGCTTCGCGGGCATCGTCGTGAAGCGCGGCGCGAGCGTGCACGACCTCCACATCGGGCAGGCCGTCATCGGCCACGCCATCGGCGGCGGCTCGCACGCCACCTATGTCGTCGTGCCGCGAAGCCAGGTCGTCAAGAAGCCCGACATCATCCCGTGGGAGGTCGCAGGAGGCCTGTACCTCGCCGGGTGCACCGCCTACGCGATCGTGTCGTCGATCGGCATCGACCCCGAGCAGCGCAGCACGATCGAGCCGCGACCGGTGCTCGTGATCTCGGCCGCGGCCGGCGGCGTCGGCAGCATCGAGTGCCAGCTGGCCATGGTCGCCGGCTGGAAGGTGATCGGCACCTGCAGCCCGCAGAACCACGACTATCTCCGGTCGATCGGCGTCGTGCCGGTCACGTACGGCGAGGGCATCGAGGGCAGGATCCGCGAGGCAGCCGGGCGGGACGTCACGGCGTTCATCGACAACTTCGGCGGCGACAACCCCGCCCTCGCGAAGTCTCTCGGCGTCGACGACGAGCACTTCTCGTCGAGCGACGACCGGCTGGCTGTCGAGTTCCGCTTCCTCGAGGCGGGCGCCGCCGACCCCGAGCCGGCGCGCGTCCTCACGATCTTGGTGAAGCTGCTCACCGACATGAAGGTCCGCCTGCTCATCTCGGGCTTCTACCCGTTCGAGTACATCGTGCAGGCCTTCGAAGACATGGCCGAGATGCACTCCCGCGGCAAGGTCGTCGTCGGCATGCAACCCGTCGAGACCGGCGGGCGATCGAACTGGTACCTGTCGGGCAAGGCCCGCGCGACCCACGACGTGCTGGTGCCGAAGGGGCCCGGCCCGTGGAAGGGCCGTCAGCCGAAGGCGCCCGTGGCACCGACCCAGTGAGTCAGATGTCGGTGCCGAGCGTCTTGCCGCTCGTGTCGTCCGCCCAGGTCTTCTTCTCGGGGTCCTGGCCCTCGTCGTAGCCGTGGTCGTCTTCGTCGGCAGTCGCGGCACCCGGGACGTTCGGGTTAGTGCCGAGCGGGTCACCGCCTTCGACCTCGCGGTCGAGGGCGGTCTCGTGCGACGCCTTCTCTTCGTTGTCGCCGTTGTCGAGGTAGTGGTCTTCGCGTGCCATGGCTTTCTCCCTGCTCAGCGGCCGGTCGCGTCCGGTGCGCGATCGACGGTACCGCGCCACGAGCCGGTCTCGAACCCGTTGGCCTCGATGATCTCCTTGAACTTCTCGAGATCGCGGTCGATGGCGATGTCGTCGACCTGCAGGATCGCACCGAGGTGCTCGACGAAGCCCTCCGGCTTCCACTCCAGCTGCACCACGATTCGCGTCGCGGCGTCACCGAGGCGGTGGAAGGTGACGACGCCCGAATGCGCGTCGCCCTCGACGCTCTTCCAGGCGATCCGCTCGTCGGGGATCTGCTCGGTGATGACGGTGTCGAACTCGCGCTCGACGCCGGCGATCCTGACGACCCAGTGCGAGTGCGTGTCGTCGGTCTGCGTGATCTTCTGGATGCTGTCCATGAACTGCGGAAAGCTCTCGAACTGTGTCCACTGGTCGTAGACGACGCTGATGGGCACGCTGACGTCTTCTTCGCTCTTCACTGAAGTCATGCGCTCATGCTCGACCCACGGCATGATGGCGCGTTCAGGATCGACGAGGCGTCCCCCGGATCCTGCGTTGTCTCACGTTGTCATGAAGCGCAGGTATCCTGTGGCCGTGACCAACTACGCACTCGCCGTCGATGTCGGCGGCACCAAGGTCGAGGCGGCCCTGGTCTCCGACGACGGCACTCTGCTCGCTGCCAGCCGCGACCGTCGCCCGACCGGCGCCGAGTCGACGTCGGACCAGTTGGCCGAGTGCGTGCGGGCGGTCGTGCAGCAGGCCCTGGAGGCGCTGCCGACCGGAGACGCCGTGGTCGGCGTGGGGATCGGCAGCGCCGGCCCGGTCGATCTGCACGAGGGCACCGTCTCGCCCATCAACCTGCCGTCGTGGCGCGGGTTTCCGCTGCGCGACCTCGTCGAAGGTCTGGTGGCTTCGACTCTGCCCGACTCCGTGCCGGTCACGCTGCGGCTCGACGGCGTGAGCCTCGCCCTCGCCGAGCACTGGGTCGGCGCCACGCAGGGTATCGACAACGCCCTCGCCATCACCGTCTCGACGGGTGTCGGTGGCGGCCTGATCGTCGGCGGCCGGCTGCTCTCGGGCGGCACCGGCAACGCGGGGCACATCGGTCAACTGCAGATCGCGACACGCACGCCCGGCGAGAGCTCACGCGACGTGACCCTCGAGGTGCTGGCATCCGGGCCGCACACCGTGGCCTGGGCGCAGACGCAGGGCTGGTCGGGCGAGCGCGGCGAAGACCTCGCGCGCGACTACGCGGCGGGCGACGAGATCGCGATCGCAGCCGTGAAGCGCTCCGCCACCGCGCTCGGCGAGGCGATCACCGCCGTGACGACGCTGCTCGACCTCGACGTGGCCGCCGTCGGCGGAGGCTTCTCGCGGGTCAGCCCCGACTATCTCGACCTCGTGCGCGCCGTGATCGACGAGGCGGCGTACAACCGCTACGCCACCAGGATCCGGGTGGTCGCCTCCGGGCTCTCCGACGAGAGCCCGCTCATCGGTGCGGCCGCACTCGTGCACCAGGCGCACCTGCTGGGCTGAGCCCCCCGTGGCCGACTTCACGCACTCGGCGGCTTCTCGCTAGCTCGCCCGAGGTGCGTCAGAGGCGCGAAGTTCACGAGGGGCCTGCTACATCTCACGCTCGGGGCGCTTCTGCCGCGCGAACTCGGCGGGCTGCGTCGGGCCGTTCCAGATCGTGACGATGCCCCAGGCCACCGCGGCGACCGGCACCGACAGGATCGCGCCGATGATGCCGCCCAGCAGCGTGCCCGCCGTCAGAGCGAGCAGCACGACGAGCGGATGCAGTTTGAGCGAACGTGCCATCACGACGGGCTGCAAGAAGTTGCCCTCGAGCTGGTTGACGGCGATGACGATCGCCACGACGACGATCGCCGCCACGGGGCCGTTCGCGACGAGGGCGACGAGGGCCGCCAGGATCCCCGCGACGGTCGCCCCGACGAGCGGCACGAACGCCGAGATGAACACGAACACCGACAGCGGGATGGCGAGCGGCACCCGGAGGATGAACAGGCCGATGCCGATCCCCAGCGCGTCGACGAGCGCCACGGTTGCGGTGCCCCGCACGTAGCCGCCCATCGTCGAGACCGTCTTGGCGCCGATTCGGACGGCCCTCTCGTACTGTCCGCCCTCGAACGGCCGCAGCAGGAAGCCCCAGATCTTCGGCCCGTCCTTCATGAAGAAGAACAGCACGACGACGAAGAGCGCGAGCCCCGTCACGAAGCTGGTCGCCGCCGACACCCCGGCGAGCGCCCCCGACGAGAACTGGCTCGACTGCACGAAGTGCGAGATCGCGTCGACCGCCTGCTGGATCTGCTTGTCGCTGATGTGGAAGGGGCCGTCTTTCGCGTAGCTCTGCAGCTCGTCGAGGCCCTTGACAGCCTGCTTCGCCAGAGCGCCCGCCTGGTTGGCGACGGCCGACACGATGAGCCAGACCACGAGCCCGAGGATCACGATGATGGCCACGAGCGCGATCCAGGTCGCCAGGATCGACGGCAGGCCGCGCCTCCGCATGAGCTCGAGGAAGGGATACATCGCCGACGCGAAGATGAGCGCCAGCACCACGGGGATCACGACGAGGCTGAGTTGCGTCATGGCGAACACGACGCCGGCGGCGATTGCGACCACCAGGACGATCTGCAGACAGCGGGTCGCGAGGCGGCCGAACGAGTCCGTCCAGAGCGTGCGCTGCGCGGCCCAGGTCACGCTGCCGCGCGACTCGACCGGCTCGGTCGAAGGCTGCGGCGGGCTGCGTCGGAAGAGGGCCATGAGTCGCTGCTTTCGTCGGTGTGATCGATCGACGGGTTGCGCCCCAGGCTAGCGGCCGCCGCGTACCGTCGGTGTGTGCCCACGTCTGTCGCCCTCGTCTCCGACACCCACGTCCCCTCTCGGGCCCGAACCCTTCCGGCCGAGGTGTGGGCGGCCGTCGAGGCCGCCGACCTCGTGATCCATGCGGGCGACTGGACGGGCATCGCCCTCCTCGACGAGTTCGAGCGGCGCTCGTCCCGGCTGCTCGCCGTGCGGGGCAACAACGACGGGCCGGAGTTCGACACCCGGCTGAAGCTGGTGGAGCAGGCGGTCGAAGGTGGCGTGCGAATCGCCGTGGTGCACGAGACCGGGCAGAAGGCGGGGCGGGAGGTGCGGGCCGACACGTCGCATCCTGAAGCCGAGTTGGTGGTGTTCGGCCACAGCCACATCCCCTGGGACTCGGTGACACCCGAGGGGCGCAGGATGCTGAACCCCGGCTCGCCGACGGACCGCCGGCGCCAGCCCTTCCGCACCTTCATGACGCTCACCCTCGATGCCGGGGCCGTGAGCGACGTCGTGCTGCACCGGCTGGAGCCCTGACGGCCTAGCGGGTCGCGGGCGTGCCGATCTTCTTGACCCCGGGCACCGGGCTGCCGCTCGCCGTGGGCGTCGGGGTGGCCGTGGGCTTCGCGGTGGCGGTCTCCGCGGAGCCGCCCGTCGCCGTCGGGGTGGGCGTCGCCGTGGCCGTCGGGTCGGCGGAGTAGCTGTTGCCGGCCGCCGTGACCACGAAGTTGCTGAACTCTTCGACGGTGAACGGAGTCGAGTATTTGTACTGCTGGCCGTTCGCGAGCACCGTCGGCGTCGACGCGATCTTCGAGATGCGAGCCCCGGGGATCGGCCCGCTCAGCGCGCGCTGGGTGGCGTCAGCGACCCACGAGGCGTACGTCTCGTCGCTGATGCACTTGTCGATCCGAGAGGTCGAGGTGATGCCGTCGACGCCGTTCACGAGCGAGACCAGTTGGGCGTTGCTGAGCCCCGAGGTGTTCTCGGCGGGCTGCTTCGCGAACATCGCCGCGTTGAAGTCGAAGAAGGCGTCGGGCGAGTAGGTGGCGACGCACGCGGCCGCGTTCGCCGATCGCACCGAGTATTTCGTGCCGAGCGACTGAGACGTCAGGATCGCCAAGGGGTGATACGTCACGGTGGCCGCTCCCGACTTCACGAGGCCCCGGATGTACGCAGTGTCGGTCTTCTCGAACGACCCGCAGATCGGGCAGAGGTAGTCGGCGTAGACGTCGATGGCGACGGTGTCGCTGCGGGGGCAGTGCTGCTGGCGCTCGGAGTCGTCGACGACGCGGCGCCCGTGCGCTCGGCGACGAGGCCTTTGCCGATCGTGATGCCGTCGCCGGCCATGTTGCGCGGGGTCGCCCCGCTCGCTCCGCCGCCCGAGCGCACGACCACGACGACAGCGATGACGGCAGCGATCACCAGGATCGCGACGCCGCCCTGGATGGCCCACCGGCCGCCCCGAGCACGGCGCTTCTGGCGACGTCGGGCGAGCTGCGCCTTCTCGCGCGCGGCCTGGCGGCGGTGCCCCCGGTCGCCCTGCTCGTCGTCGTCGCTCATTGCCCCCAAGGGTACATGTGGTGCTATAAATAGCGAGGCGGTCACCGTTGACCGCCGAGGCCCCAGAGCCATCCATTCACAACGGATCGTCCGGCACGTACCTGCCGGTGAAGGAGAAACATCATGGCGTCAGTGACGTTCGACAAGGCAACCCGTCTCTACCCGGGTTCCACCCGCCCCGCAGTCGACGGGATCGACCTGCAGGTCGCCGACGGCGAGTTCCTCGTGCTCGTCGGCCCGTCCGGTTGCGGAAAGTCGACCACTCTCCGAATGCTCGCCGGCCTCGAAGAGGTCAACTCGGGCGACATCCTCATCGGCGACCGAAACGTCACCGATGTGCCCCCGAAAGACCGTGACATCGCCATGGTCTTCCAGAACTACGCGCTCTACCCGCACATGACCGTCGCCGAGAACATGGGCTTCGCCCTGAAGATCGCCGGCGTGAACAAGGACGAGCGCGCCACCCGCGTGCTCGAAGCCGCCAAGCTGCTCGACCTCGAGCCCTACCTCAGCCGCAAGCCGAAGGCACTCTCGGGTGGTCAGCGTCAGCGCGTCGCCATGGGTCGCGCCATCGTCCGTCAGCCCCAGGTCTTCCTCATGGACGAGCCGCTGTCGAACCTCGACGCGAAGCTGCGCGTCCAGACCCGCACCCAGATCGCGTCGCTCCAGCGCCGCCTCGGCGTCACCACGGTCTACGTCACGCACGACCAGACCGAGGCCCTCACCATGGGTGACCGCATCGCCGTGCTGAAGGACGGCGTCCTGCAGCAGGTCGGCACCCCGCGCGACCTCTACGAGAAGCCCGACAACGTGTTCGTCGCCGGCTTCATCGGCTCGCCCGCCATGAACCTCCTGCCTGCAGACATCGTCGACGGCGGCATCCAGTTCGGCACCTCGGTCGCCGCGGTCGAGCGCGACATCACCTCGCAGGCCACGCAGAAGAGCGTCACCGTCGGCATCCGCCCCGAAGACGTCGTCGTCTCGACCTCGGGCGAGGGTCTCAAGGTCGCGGTCGACGTCGTCGAAGAGCTCGGCGCCGACGGCTACCTCTACGGTCACGCCGATGTCGACGGCCAGCGCGCCGACATCGTCGCTCGCGTCGATGGCCGCGCGCACGCGTCGGCCGGCGACACGGTCTACATCACGCCGATCGCCCACCGCATCCACGTCTTCAACACCGAGTCGGGTCTCCGCCTCGGCGACAAGGCAGTGGTCAGCGCGTAATACGCTCCCTGACGACGGCCCGTCTTCGTCCCCGCGCTTCGGCCGGGCGACCGAGGCGGGCCGTCGTCGTCTGACACGCCGCCGGATCCTGCGACCCTCTTCGAACGGAACACCGTGACCTCGCTCAACATCACCTCGGCCACCGCCGACCCGGCCCTGCTCGACCTGCCGTGGAATCTGCCGCTCGACGTGTGGCCCGAAGACTCGATCGCGACGCTGCCGAAGGGCATCTCGCGGCACCTCGTGCGGTTCGCGTACCTCAGCGGCTACGTCATCGCGATCAAAGAGACCTCCGGCGAGATGGCCCGAAGCGAGTACGAGATGCTGCGGACGCTCCAGCGCATGGACATCCCGTGCGTCGACCCGCTCGCCGTGATCACGAACCGTCGCGACGACGACGGCAACGAGCTGAACCCGGTGCTGGTCACCCGTCACCTGAAGTTCTCGCTGCCCTACCGCGCGCTGTACTCTCAGACGCTACGGCCCGACACCGCGACCCGGCTCGTCGACGCCCTCGCCCTGCTGCTCGTGCGGCTGCACATCATCGGGTTCTACTGGGGTGACGTGTCTCTCTCGAACACCCTCTTCCGTCGCGATGCCGGCGCGTTCGCGGCCTACCTCGTCGACGCCGAGACCGGCAAGCTCTACCCCGGCGGCCTGTCGAACGGGCAGCGCGAGAACGACCTCGAGGTCGCCCGCGTCAACATCGCCGGCGAGCTGCTCGACCTGGAGGCCGGCGGTCGCCTCGACGAGGAGATGGACCCCGTCGACATCTCGGCCGGAATCGTCGCGAAGTACCGCAGCCTCTGGAAGGAGCTCACGGGCACCGAGACCTTCTCCGACAAGGAGCGCTGGCGCATCAACGACCGCGTCGAGCGCCTCAACGACCTCGGCTTCGACATCGAAGAGCTCGCCATCAAGACGACCGAGGGCGGCAGCCAGGTCAGGATCCAGCCCAAGGTCGTCGACGCCGGGCACCACTCGCGACGCCTCCTGCGCCTCACCGGCCTCGACGCGCAGGAGAACCAGGCCCGGCGCCTCCTCAACGATCTCGACGCCTACGCGATGCGGCCCGAAAAGCAGGATCTCGACGAAGAGCGAGTCGCCCACGAGTGGGCCGCCCGCGTGTTCGAGCCGGTGGTGCGGGCGATCCCCCGCGACCTCCGCGGTCGCCTCGAACCGGCCGAGATCTTCCACCAGCTGCTCGAGCACCGCTGGTACCAGTCGCAGGCCGAAGGCCGCGACGTGCCGATCGCCGAGGCCCTGACGTCGTACGTCAACGACGTGCTGCGCCACCGCCGCGACGAGAGCATGGTGATCGCGCCCGAGACGGGCTCGATCACCCTGCCCGTCGCCATTCAGGCCGAGCAGGAGATGGACGCCGAGGACTGGCGCTCGAAGGTCTGACCGCGCCTCGCCCTTACCTTTTCGGCTCGGCCGCCCCGTTCAGACGGGGAGGCCGAGCCGAAAAGGTAAGGGCAGAGGCTACTTCTTGGCGGCGCGGCGCTCGGCGCGCAGCTTCGAGATCTCGTAGAGGGTGACGCTCGCCGCGATGCCCGCGTTCAGGCTCTCGGCAGCCGCCGTGATCGGAACCGAGACGATTGCGTCGCACGTCTCCGTCACGATCCTCGACAGGCCTTTGCCCTCGCTGCCGACCACGATCACGAGCGGCTGGTCGGCCAGCTCGAGGCCTGGGAGCTGCACATCGCCGCCGCCGTCGAGGCCGAGCACGAACACGCCGCGCTCTTTGAACGCCTTGAGCGTCTGCGTGAGGTTGCCGGCCATGGCGACGGGGACGCGCGCGGCGGCACCGGCCGACGTCTTCCACGCCGACGCGGTGATGCCGACCGAGCGGCGCTGCGGCACGATGACGCCCTGGCCGCCGAACGCGGCGACCGAGCGGATGATCGCACCGAGGTTGCGCGGGTCGGTGATGCCGTCGAGGGCGACGAAGAGCGGCTTCTGCCCGCGGCGCTCGGCCTGGTCGAGCAGATCGGTCGGGTGGGCGTACTCGTACGGCGGCACCTTGAGGGCGAGCCCCTGGTGCACCGAGTCGGGGCCGGTGAGCCGATCGAGCTCGGGGCGCATGACCTCGAGCACCGGGATGCCACGGCGGGTCGCCAGCGTCAGCACCTCTTTGACGCGGTCGTCCATCTCGAGGCGGGTCGCCAGGTAGAGGGCCGTCGCCGGGATCCGGGCACGGAGGGCCTCCAGCACAGAGTTGCGGCCGGTCACGATCTCGCTGTCGTCGGCCTGCTTCTTGCCGCGCGGAGGTGCCGAGCGGTCGGTTGCCGTGCGGGCCGTGCGGATCGGGCGCTCGGCACTCGACCCGGCTCGGCCACGGGCCGTCTCGAGGCGCTCTTGGGCGGCCTTGCGCTTGCCGGCGGGGTGATAGGGCCGATCGACGGCTTTCGGCGTGGGCTTCTTGCCCTCGAGGGCCTGACGACCCTGGCCGCCCGACCCGACCTGCTTGCCTTTGCTGCCCTGGCGGACGGCGCCGGGGCGACCCTTTCGTGCTCCTGAGGTGTTCTTCACTGTTCCAGGCTCCAATGCGATCCGGTCGAGCTGTCTTCGATGGTGATGCCCGCAGCGGCCAGGTCGGCTCGAATGCGGTCGGCGTTCGTGAAATCCTTGGCCTCGCGGGCGCTCTGGCGTGCCTCGATCAGCTTCTCGACGAGGGTGGCGAGGGCGGTGTGCGCCGACGAGTCGTCGCTGCCGCGCCACTCGGGCGACGCGGGGTCGATGCCGAGCACGGCCACCATGGCGAGCGTGTGCTGCCATTCGCGAGCCGCCGTGTCGAGGTCGTCGTCGTCGAGGCCGGCGTTGCCGCGGCGCACGGTGTCGTGCAGCACGGCGAGCGCCTGCGGCACGTTGAGATCGTCGTCCATGGCCTCGGCGAAGGCGGTCGGCACATCGCGGGCGCCGACGCCGGCGAATCGGGTGTCGGAGAGACGGCGCTGAGCGCGCTCGAGGAAGGTCTCGATCCGGTCGAGCGCGGCTTCGGCCTCGTCGAGCGAGCCGTCGTGGTAGTCGACGGTCGAGCGGTAGTGCGCGGCGCCGAGGTAGTAGCGGATCACCACGGGGCGCGCGAGGGCCAAGAACTCGGAGGCGAAGATCGAGTTGCCGAGCGACTTCGACATCTTCTGCCCGTCGATGTTGACCAGCCCGTTGTGCACCCAGTGCGTCGCGAAGGCGTCGCCCGCTGCGGTCGACTGCGCCAGCTCGTTCTCGTGGTGCGGAAAACGCAGGTCGAGGCCTCCGCCGTGGATGTCGAACGCCGAGCCCAGGTAGCGGCGCGACATGGCCGAGCACTCGATGTGCCACCCCGGTCGGCCGGCGCCCCAGGGCGAGGCCCAGCTCGCCGACGACGGCTCACCCTCCTTCGTCCCCTTCCAGAGGGCGAAGTCGCGCGGGTCGCGCTTGCCGCGCGGGTCGGCGTCGGTCGCCGAGGCCATGTCGTCGAGCTTCTGGTGCGTGAGCTCGCCGTAGTCAGGCCACGACTGCGTGTCGAAGTAGACGTCGCCGGAAACATCGGGGGCGGCATACGCGTGGCCGTTGTCGATCAGGCGACCGATGATCTCCTGCATCTCGGTGACGCTCGCCGTGGCACGGGGCTCGTAGGTGGGCGGCAGGATGCCGAGAGCGTGATACCCGGCCGTGAACTCCAGCTCGTAGCGGTAGGCCCTCGCCCACCACTCCTCCGTCGTCTCGCTGGCGAGGTTCAGGATCTTGTCGTCGATGTCGGTGACGTTGCGAACCAGGGTGACGTCGAGGCCGCGGTAGGTGAACCAGCGCCGCCACAGGTCGTAGACGAGCGCCGAGCGGAGGTGGCCGATGTGCGGAGACGATTGGACGGTGGGGCCGCAGACGTAGAGCCCCACGCGGCCTGCGACGAGAGGTGCGAAGTCCACGAGCGACTGCGCGCGGGAGTCGTAGAGGCGAATGGTCACCGCCTAAGGCTACTTGGCGGCCCCGTCGTGTGAAGACGGCGGGCCTGCCGGCAGGGTGACGACGGCGGTCGCGAAGACGGCGAGGCCCTCCGTGCGGCCGGTGAAGCCGAGGCCGTCGGTCGTCGTCGCCGACACCGAGACGGGGGCGTTCAGGATGCGGGACAGCTCGCGCTGCATCTCGACCCGACGCTTCGCCACACGCGGGCGGTTGCCGACGACCTGCACGACCACCGAGCCGATCACGGCCCCCGCACCGTCGAGGATCCTGCGCGCCCCTTCGAGGAAGACGACGCCCGAGGCCCCCGCGTGCTGTGGGTCGGACGTGCCGAAGCGCGAGCCGATGTCGCCTTCGCCCGCCGCGGACAGGAGGGCGTCGACGATCGCGTGGGCGACGGCGTCGCCATCGCTGTGGCCGACGAGACCCGGCTCACCGGGGAAGTCGAGCGTGCCGAGGCGCAACGGCGGTGCGGCTTCGTCGGCGGGAGCGAACGCGTGCACGTCGATGCCCAGCCCGACCCGCGGCAGAGCCGGCGGAGCGCCAGTAGCGGCTCCCTCCCCCGCCAGCAGCTCGGCCCGCTGGAGATCCCACGGCGTCGTGATCTTGAACGCCTCGTGCGAGCCGGCGACCACCGTCACGCGGCGACCGGCTGCGGCGAACAGCGCGGCGTCGTCGGTGTGGTCGACCTCGGCCGAGGCGTAGGCCGCGTCGAGCTCGGCCCTCGGGAAGCCCTGGGGCGTCTGCATCGCGACCAGCTCGGAGCGGTCGACCGTGTCGAGCACGGCACCGTGCTCGTCGACGCGCTTGATCGTGTCGCTGACGGGCAGCCCGGGCACGATGCCGTGCCCGAGGGTCTCGACCGCCGCTGCGACGAGCTCGAACTGGGCGGCGGGGGTGAAGCAGCGAGCGGTGTCGTGCACCAGCACGGTCGTGATGTCGGGGGCGAGCGCCTCGAGGCCGCGGGCGACCGACTGCTGACGCGTCTCGCCTCCTGCGACCACCGTCACGTGCCGGGCGGCGTGGCCCGCGGCCGTCGACGAGAGCGCCCGCGCCTCGCCGAGCAGGGCCTCGGGCGCGACGACGACGATCTGGTAGGGCTCGGGCGAGCGCAGGATGCCACGGAGAGACCACTCGAGGATGCTTCGGCCCGCGACCTCGACGAACGCCTTCGGCCGCCCCTGCGCCAGGCGCGAACCGCTGCCGGCCGCCACGACCACGACCGCACGGGTGGGAGAGGCGGCAGCACCGCCTACGATGCGAGGACCTCGTCGAGCACGCTCTGGGCGTGCTCTTCGTCGGTGTGCTCGGCGAGGGCCAGCTCGGAGACGAGGATCTGGCGGGCGCCCGCGAGCATGCGCTTCTCGCCCGCCGAGAGGCCCTTGTCGTTGTCGCGGCGCCAGAGGTCGCGCACGACCTCGGAGACCTTGATGACGTCGCCCGAGGCGACCTTCTCGAGGTTGGCCTTGTAGCGGCGCGACCAGTTGCTGGGCTCTTCGGCGAAGGGGGCGCGCAGCACCTCGAAGACCTTCTCGACGGCCTCGTGGCCGATGACGTCACGCACCCCGACGAGGTCGACGTTCTCGGCGGGGACCTCGATGACGAGGTCGCCCTGAGTCACCTTGAGCGTGAGATACAGCTTTTCGGTGCCTTTGACGACACGCGTCTTGACCGCCGTGATCTCGGCCGCACCGTGATGCGGATAGACGACGGTCTCGCCGACCTCGAAGTGCATGTGCGGGCTCCGTTCCAGGGCCACCAGACTACCACGGGGTCGCTCGGAGGCGAGGGGTGGGACGTCTGGCACATGGAGTCTGGGCTAGGCTGAGAGCGCATTCGAATCACTCTGGAGGAACCTGTGAGAGCACGTATCGCGGCAACCGTCGTTCTGGCCGGAGCCGTGATGGTCCTCACCGCAGGCTGCAACTTCATCACCCCGCAGGACACGACGTCGATCACGACGACTGAGGCGGGTGTCAGCAGCGAAGTCGGCAGCCTCGACATCCGTAACGCCATCGTCTTCACCGACGACTCGGGCGAGACGGCGAGCCTGTCGATCACGCTGATCAACAACAGCAGCACGTCGAGAGACGTCAACTTCCAGTACGAGAGCACCAGTGGCAAGCAGACCGCCTCGGTCACGGTGCCCGGCAACACGCTCGTGCGCCGCGGCACGCAGAACGGCGACGAGCAGATCATCCTGACGAACCTCGAGGCCAAGCCCGGGGCCCTCGCCAAGATCTTCGTGCAGTACGGCAGTGCGACCGGCAAGAGCATCAAGGTGCCCGTGCTCAACGGCAGCTTCAAGATGTACGCGACGCTGCAGCCGAGCCCGACCGTCTCGAGCACGCCGACCGACGGCGCCTCCACGATCCCGTTCAACGCGCCGACGACGCCCGCCGGCTGAGCCGACTCGCGCGCGACGACGAAGGGCCCCGACCGCACTCCGGTCGGGGCCCTTCACTGTCGATGGGTGGGTCAGTTCCGTCGGCAGGGCGGTCAGGCCTCGATGCGGTAGCCGAGACCGCGCACGGTGACGAGAGCGACGGGCTCGGAGGGCACCGCCTCGATCTTCGAGCGGATGCGCTTGATGTGCACGTCGAGCGTCTTGGTGTCGCCGAAGTAGTCGGAGCCCCACACCCTGTCGATCAGCTGACCGCGGGTCAGCACCCGGCCGGCATTGCGCATCAACAGCTCGAGCAGCTCGAACTCCTTCAGCGGCATGGCGATGTCGCGCCCTCGGACGGTCACGACATGCCGTTCGACGTCCATCGAGATCTCCCCCGCGGTCAGGATCGCGTCGCTCAGCTCTTCGAGGTCAACGCGGCGCCTCAGCACGGCCCGGATCCGGGCGAGCAGCTCGCGGGTCGAGTACGGCTTCGTGACGTAGTCGTCGGCGCCGAGCTCGAGCCCGACGACGATGTCCACCTCG
The DNA here is from genome assembly GCF_001577365.1 of Frondihabitans sp. PAMC 28766. Classification (NCBI taxonomy): domain Bacteria; kingdom Bacillati; phylum Actinomycetota; class Actinomycetes; order Micrococcales; family Microbacteriaceae; genus Frondihabitans; species Frondihabitans sp. PAMC 28766. Next base: position 1,395,973 of record NZ_CP014513.1, on the reverse strand, counting down.
CTGTCCTTCGCGGTCAACATCACGATGGGCACCTGCGAACGGCTGCGCAGCTCGCGGCACACCTCGGTGCCAGGTAGCCCCGGCAGCATGAGGTCGAGCAGCACCAGATCGGCGCCGTCCCGATCGAACGACGAGAGGGCCTTGGGGCCGTCGTCGGCCACAGCGACCTGGTAGCCCTCGCGCTCGAGGATGAACGCGAGAGGCTCGGACAGGGACTCCTCGTCTTCGACGATCAGAATTCGGGTCATGGTTGTGCTTCTCCTCGGACGGGGACCGTGGCCTGGGAGGCCTCGGGAAGGCGGATGGTGAAAGTCGAACCGGAGCCGAGCTGCGACCAGAGCCGGATGTCGCCGCCGTGGTTCTGCACGATGTGCTTCACGATGGCGAGCCCCAAGCCCGTGCCACCCGTGCGCCTGGATCGAGCGGGGTCGACGCGGTAGAACCGCTCGAAGATGCGCTCACGGTCGGACTCGGCGATGCCGTCGCCCTGATCGGTCACGGCGATCTCGACGACGCCCTTGTCGGTGACGGTCGCACCGATGCCGATTCGCGATCCGTCCGGTGAATACTGGACGGCATTGGCGACGAGGTTGTGGACGGCGACCGAAAGCATGTCCTGATCGCCGACGACGGCCGCGTGTTTGCCCCCGCGGGTGACGATCTCGATGCCTCGGGCCTCGGCTTCGACCCGGTTGCGCTCGACGGCGGACCGGATCACGTGGCGCACGTCGACGAGTTCGGGGCCGTCGAGAGGGTCGGCCGACTGGAGGCGGGACAGCTCGATGATGTCCTGCGTGAGGCGGCCGAGGCGCAGGGACTCGCGGGTGAGGCTCCCCGCGAAATAGCGCACCTGATCGGGGTCGTCGGCGGCCGATTCGAGAGCCTCGGCGAGCAGGCCGACAGCCCCGATCGGCGTCTTGAGCTCATGGCTGATGTTGGCGACGAAGTCGCGCCGCACCTCTTCGAGCCGATGCGACTCGGTGTGATCCTCGGCCAGCACGATCACGTAGCGGTTGCCGAGGCGCGAGGCGCGCACCCGCATCCTGAGGTCGGTCTCCTGCCTCAGGGAGCGCGCCAGAAGCAGCTGCTCTTCGACCGGGTGCTCGGCATCGCGGGCACGCTCGATGAGGTCGACCATCTCGGGGTGCACCACGTGCTGACCCAGCACGAGACCGTTCGCGAGCGCCATCGCCGATGCCTTCTGCACGTTGTTCGACGGGTCGACCACGAAGCCGGCGGAGTCGAGAGTCTCGAGCACCGCGCCGACGCCGTCGGGCAGTGAGACGTCGCTGAGGGCTCGGGCCCGTCGGCCCCGGTCGACCGCCAGGACGACGAGGAGCACGAGGCCCGCGCCGACGACGATGCCGAATGCCAGCGAAAGCGGCACCAGCCAGGGGTTGTGCATGCCACTCAGGCTAGTGAACGGCAGGTGGACCGCCAGTGCCGGGAGCGTTTTCGTCCAGGCGGATCGGCAAGAGTTCTCTTGGGCATCACCGGGCGTTAACCTTTCCGGGAGAGGCTCACTCACACTGCGTGGGCAAAGGTCTGCCCATTGCAGACATGTACCTGAGGCCAGGAGGGTCACCACAACAATGCGCGAGGTATTCCAGCTGGAGCTCCAAGAGGTACAGGAGCGGCTCGTCGAGATCGCGACGCTCGTGGCTGCGTCGATCGAGAACGCCACCAAGGCCTTCCACGATTCCGACGTCAACCTCGCCGAGCTGGTGATCGCCAACGACGACCGCATCGACGCGCGCGCCGTCGCCCTCGACGAGCTCGCCATCGACATCCTGGCCCGACAGAACCCCGTGGCACGCGACCTGCGCATCGTGGTCAGCGCCCTGCGCATCAGCGCCTCGCTCGAGCGCATGGGCGACTTCGCCGAGCACATCGCCCAGCTCGCCCGCTACCGATTCCCCGAGAAGGTCGTGCCGAAGTCGCTGCGCCCCACGTTCACCGAGATGGGCCAGCTCGACGTGCAGATCGCCCAGAAGCTGATCACGCTGCTGACGACGGAGGACATCGCCCTCGCCGAGGAGATCCGCAACGACGACGACCGCATCGACGAGCTGCACCTGAGCGTGTTCGACAAGGTGCTCGGCGAGACCTGGAAGGGCGCCCCGGCCGACACCGTCGACGCCACGCTCGCCAGCCGGTACCACGAGCGCTTCGCCGACCACGCGGTCTCGATCGCCAAGAAGGTGGCCTACCTGGCGACCGGCGACTGGGTCGGCGCCGACCTCTGATCCAAGGTCACGGTTTGCGTTAACCTCTTGACGACACTCGTTCGGGAGGTAATGATTCGAGCGTGTCAAATCCCCAAGGCCCAATGACGGGCCGGCGGCAGAGCCCCGAAACGCGGCCACAAGCCCGCGCGCAGAGCCCCGGCTCGCAGACCTCCCTCCGCAAGCGCAACCAGCAGCGGGTCGTCGAGGCCCTGGTCAAAGTCGGCGCCTCCACGCAGGCCGACCTCGCGCGTCGCACGGGCCTCAGCACCGCCACCATCTCGAATATCGTCAGCTACATGGCCAAGAACGGCCTCGTCAGCCTGACGCCCACCACGAGCTCCGGCCGCCGCGCCGTCTCGGTGCGGCTGCTCACGAGCAACGGCACCGTCGCCGCCGGCATCGGCTTCGGCCGTCGGCACCTGCGGGTCGTGCTCGTCTACCCCGACTACACGATCGCGGCCGAAGAGAACGTGGTGCTGCCGCAGAAGTACGACCCGAGGGCCGGCTTCGACCTCGCGAAGCAGGTGCTCACGCGGCTGCTGGAGGAGACGGGCACCTCGTGGGAGGCGCTGAGCGGCGTGGGCGTCGGTATCCCCGGCTCCATCGACCGCCGCGACCTGATGCCCGTGATCGGGACGGTCTGGGCCGAGTGGGCGTTCGTCGACGTCGTCGTCGAGCTCGAGGACCGCCTCGGCGTGCCGGTGGTGCTCGACAACGACGCCAACCTCGGCAGCGTGGCCGAGACGATCTGGGGCCTCCACGGCGGGGCCACCAATCTCGTGTACCTCAAGGTCGGATCGGGGATCGGCGCCGGGCTGATCCTGAACGGCCAGCCCTTCAACGGCGCCACCGGGGTGACCGGCGAGGTCGGGCACGTGCAGGTGGTGCCCGACGGGCAGGCCTGCCGCTGCGGCAACCGCGGCTGTCTCGAGGCCGAGGCCTCTATCCAGGCGATGCTCGACCGGCTCGGCACCGTGACACCGATCCAGTCGACGGAAGACCTGGTGCGGGCCGTCCAAGGCGGAGACGTCGCGGCGCTTCGCGTGATCGAGGATGCGGCGCGGCTGATCGGGCGGGTGGTGGGCGACCTCGCCAGCATCCTGAGCCCCGAGGTGATCGTGCTCGGCGGCCCCCTCGCGGTCCTCGGCGACACCATCCTCGAGCCGATCTCGCGGTCGTTCGCCCGTCACGTCCTGCCTCTGGTCCGCGATGCGACCGACATCGTGGCCTCCACGCTCGACGATCGCGGTGAGGCGCTCGGGCGGCCGCGCTCGTCTTCCATCAGGCCGCAGTCCGCGTCATCTAGCGGATCGGAGGCCTCTGGAGTCATGAACGACCGCGTATGTGAGCGCTCTCGCGACCGAGACTCCTGAAGCCGTTACAAATTCGTTGCGTTAACCTTTTGACGCCAGGCCCGAGCAGGCCTAATGTAATCCCGGGCCCAAGGGCTCCGGGCGAAATGTCCAAGCGGGGCGGCATCACAGCCCAACCCGACAACGATGTCTTAGTAAATGGCGGTGCACAATGGCTGGTGAACCCACCATCCTCGAGATGCGCTCGATCACCAAGGAGTTCCCTGGTGTGAAGGCCCTCGACGACGTGACCCTGACCGTGAAGGCCGGCGAGATCCACGCGATCTGCGGCGAGAACGGTGCGGGCAAGTCGACTCTCATGAAGGTCCTCTCGGGGGTCTATCCCTTCGGCACGTACACGGGCGACATCGTGTACGAATCGGAGATCGTGCAGTTCTCGGGCATCAAGCAGTCCGAGGCCGCCGGAATCGTGATCATCCACCAAGAGCTGGCGCTGATCCCCGAGCTCTCGATCACCGAGAACATCTTCCTCGGCAACGAGCCGGGCAAGCGCGGCGTGATCAACTGGATCGAGGCCCAGCGCCTGGCCAAAGACCTGCTCGCGCGCGTCGGCCTCGACGAGGACCCCGACACGAAGATCAAGTCGCTCGGTGTCGGCAAGCAGCAGCTGGTCGAGATCGCCAAGGCTCTCAACAAGAACGTCAAGCTCCTCATCCTCGACGAGCCGACGGCCGCTCTCAACGAGCAGGAGTCGCAGCACCTCCTCGACCTCATCGTCGGGCTGAAGGGCCGCGGCGTGACATCGATCATGATCAGCCACAAGCTCAACGAGATCGAGCAGGTGTCCGACACCATCACGATCATCCGCGACGGCAAGACGATCGAGTCGCTCGACGTCAAGGCCGACGGCGTCAACGAAGACCGCATCATCCGCGGCATGGTCGGTCGGTCGCTCGAGAGCCGCTTCCCCGACCGCACGCCGAACATCGGCGAGAAGTTCTTCGAAGTCCGCAACTGGACGGTGCGCCACCCGCTCGACCCCGAGCGCCTCGTCTGCAAGAACGAGAACTTCTACGTTCGCAAGGGCGAGATCGTCGGCTTCGCCGGCCTCATGGGCGCCGGTCGCACCGAGCTCGCGATGAGCGTCTTCGGGCACTCGTACGGCAGCTACGTCTCGGGCGAGGTCTACAAAGACGGCAAGGAGATCCGCACCGACACCGTCGAGCGCGCGATCAAGAACGGCATCGGCTACGTGTCCGAAGACCGCAAGGCGCTCGGGCTCAACCTGCTCGACACCATCAAGCGCTCGACCGTCTCCGCGGGTCTGCCGAAGATCACGCACGGCGGGGTCGTGTCGAACGTCGAAGAGTACGAAGTCTCCGAGCGCTACCGCCGGTCGCTTCGCACGAAGGCCAACTCGGTCGACGAGGGCGTCAACAAGCTCTCGGGCGGCAACCAGCAGAAGGTCGTCCTGGCGAAGTGGATGTTCACCGACCCCGACCTGCTCATCCTCGACGAGCCCACCCGCGGCATCGACGTCGGCGCCAAGTTCGAGATCTACGGCATCATCCAGGATCTCGCCGCGCAGGGGAAGGCCGTCATCCTCATCTCGTCGGAGCTCCCTGAGCTCCTCGGCCTCTCCGATCGCATCTACACGATCTTCGAGGGCTCCATCACCAATGAATTGACCGCCGCCGAAGCGAACCCCGAGTCGCTGATGGTGAGCATGACCTCGAAAAGGACCACGGTTCGATGAAGAACTTCAAACGCAACCTCGACGCCGTTCTCGGCGGCAAGGGCGGCGGAATCAGCCAGTACAGCATGATCATCGCGCTCGTCGTGATCATCGTGATCTTCCAGTTCTGGACGGGCGGCGTCACCCTCTCGCCGGGTAACTTCATCAACGTCTTCCAGCAGTACTCGTACATCCTGATCCTGGCGATCGGAATGGTGATGGTGATCGTCGCCGGCCACATCGACCTCTCGGTCGGCTCGGTGGCCGCGTTCATCGGCATCATCGTGGCGCAGGCCATGGCGGTCTGGCACTTTCCGTGGCCGCTCGCCGTCCTCCTCGGCCTCGTGATCGGCGCCCTCGTCGGCGTCTGGCAGGGCTTCTGGGTCGCGTACGTCCGAGTCCCCGCGTTCATCGTGACGCTGGCCGGCCAGCTGATCTTCCGCGGTGCCAACCAGCTCATCGGCAACTCGACCTCGGTGCCCGTCAACAGCAACTTCCAGCTGCTCGGCGGCGGCTTCATCCCCGACTTCGGGCCCGACACCGGATTCAGCAACGGCACCCTGCTCATCGGCCTGGTCGTGATCCTCGCCCTCATCTGGAGCGAGATCCGCGCCCGTCGCAACCGCGTCCGCATGGGTGCGCAGCCGGCTCCGGTGTGGACGAGCGTCGTCCGCATCGTCGTCCTCGGTGCGATCACCGCCTACGCCACGTACCTGTTCGCCGACTACCGCGCCAACACCAGCGTGCCGATCGTCGCCATCATCCTCGGCGTGATCATGATCGGCTTCACGTTCATCTTCAACAACACGACCTTCGGCCGCCACGTCTACGCGGTCGGTGGCAACTCGAACGCTGCCGTCCTGTCGGGTGTCAACGCCCGTCGCGTCAACTTCCTGGTCATGATGAACATGTCGATCCTGGCCGCCGTCGCCGGCATCGTCTTCACCGCGTACTCCGGCGCCTCCGGCCCCTCCGACGGAACGGGCTGGGAGCTCGACGCCATCGCCGCCGTCTTCGTCGGTGGTGCAGCCGTCGCCGGTGGTATCGGCACGATCCCCGCCTCCATCATCGGTGGTCTGGTGCTCTCGTTCTTGGCGAACGGCCTCTCGCTGGTCGGCATCGACACGAACACCACCCAGATCATCCGCGGTCTGGTCCTGCTCTTCGCCGTCGCCTTCGACGTCTACAACAAGACGCAGGGTCGCCCCTCGCTCACCGGTCGCCTCCTCGGCGGCGCCCGGCGGGGCAAAGACAGCGAGGGCCCGACCGACGGCGGCATCAAGGGCGACGGGCAGCAGCCCGAGTCGATCGACGACCAGCCCCAGGTTTTGCTGCCCTGACGCGCGGTCACCCGACCGCCCTTGCCGCAGCAGAAACATGGGAGCGAGCCCCCGGCTCCTCCCGTAGCAAGACGGATGCATCCCTAGGCATCCACAATCCCCCACCACAGAGGAAAGAAGCATTTCAATGAAGAAACAGCTGATCATCGGCGTTTCCGTCGCGGCTCTCACCGCACTCGCGCTCACCGGTTGCTCCGGCGGAAGCAGCCGCGGCGGGTCCGGGTCGACTTCGACCTCGGGCGCGTCCAGCATCCCCAAGGGCTCCACCATCGGCGTCTCGCTTCCTGCGAAGACCTCGCAGAACTGGGTCCTTGCGAAGGCGGCCTTCGAGTCGGCGCTCGCTAAGGACGGCTTCAAGGCCGACGTGCAGTACGCGGCCGCCACCAACACGGTGCCCGACCAGCAGAACCAGATCTCGGGCATGATCACCAAGGGCGACAAGGCCCTGATCATCGCCGCGCAGGACGGCTCGCAGCTCGGCACGCAGGTCAAGCAGGCCAAGGCCGCCGGCATCCCCGTCATCGCCTGGGACCGCAACATCACCGGCACCGCGAACGTCGACTACTACGTCGCCTTCAACAACTACAAGGTGGGCCAGCTCCAGGGCCAGGCTCTCCTCGACGGAATGAAGGCCCGCAAGGCCTCCGGCCCGTACGACGTCGAGCTCTTCGCCGGCGCCTCGACCGACGCCAACGCCCCGGTCTTCTTCGATGGCGCCATGAGCGTCCTCGAGCCGAAGATCAAGGACGGCACCCTGAAGGTCCTCTCCGGCCAGACCACGTTCGCCCAGGTGAACACGGCCGGCTGGCTCGCTCAGAACGCCCAGTCGCGCATGAGCAACCTGCTGCAGAAGACCTACTCGGGCAACCAGGAGCTCGACGGTGTCCTGTCGCCGAACGACACCCTCGGTCGCGCGATCATCCAGGCCATCCAGCAGGATGGCAAGAAGGTCCCGATCGTCACCGGCCAGGACTCGGAGACCGCTTCGATCCCGCTGATCATGAACGGCACGCAGTACTCGACCATCTACAAGAACACCAACGAAGAGGCCAACGCAGCTGTGAAGCTCGTCAAGGACCTCTCCGACGGCAAGAAGGCCACCACGGTCATCGACAAGAAGAACAACTACAACGGCGTGAAGACGGTCCCGGCCGTCGAGCTCACCCCGATCCTCATCACCAAGGAGAACGCGGTCAAGGCGTACGTCACCGACCCGACGCTCGAGGCGCTCGCCAAGGCCGGCGCCAAATAGGCCCTGCCTGACACACTGCATCACAGCACCACAGCACCTGCCCCGCTCGGACTTCGGCCCGGGCGGGGCTTGTGCGTTTCGGGCGGGGCTTGTGCGTTTCGGGCGGGGCTTCTGCGTGCCTGCTAGGCGTCGAACTCGGGCCTCTGCAGGATGCGAGACCACCACGTGCCCGGGGCGATGGACATGGCATCCTGCTCGGTGAGCGTCTGGCGCAGGATCGCGACGCGGTCGGCTCGCGGGGCGGCCGCCGGCGCGACCGGGTCGGCGAGCGTCTCGCCCCGCTGCAGCGCGGCCAGGCGCTCGCGTGCCTCGGCCACCGTCATCTGCGGCACGACCGGGGGTCGATCGCCGAGGTAGAAGACGCGGAAGGCTTCGAGGAAGGCCTCGGTCTTGTCGAGGCCGGTGTTGAGCAGGGCCGGGTTCGCGCCGCTCGGGTCGATGATCAGCACTCGACCGTCGGGCGCCTGGACGATGCGCTCGGCGTCGCGGCTCCAGACGTGACCGACGATCGACATCTCCTCGCCCGCGACGAGCTGCGTCTCGGCGGGGCCGTCACCCGGGTGCGTCTCGCCGGAGTGCTCGTCGAGCTCGATGCCGAACCGTGCGTCGCCTGCCATGTGCGGAGCGTATCGCGAGCGTAGGGAAGGATGGAGGGATGGCTCAGGTCGCGATCATCGTCAACGGCTCTGCCGATCCCCGCAAGTCGGAGATCTCGCGGGCGCTCGGCATCCTGCTCGGGTGCCCCGTGCTGGATCCTGCACCCCTCGACGCCGTGATCACGACGGCCACCGGGCCCGTCGTGGCTGCGGACGACGTGCAGGCCCTCGCAGTCGAGACCGTGTGGCGCACCGTCGGGCTCGTCGAGGCCGGGGTCGTGGTCGACGGGGTGTTCGCTGCGGGCGACCGGGAGGCCGTGAGTCGTGGCATCGAGCTCGGCGGGGGCCCGCGCGTCGTCGAGGTGTGGTGCGGCGAGCCGGGCGGCGAGCTCGGGCTCTCGCCCGTGGTGCAGGTGCCCGACGTGGCTGCTGTCGACATGGACGCCCTCGTGCAGGAGATCGGCGAGCTGTTCGACTGACCGCTGTGCTCTGACGACCGGCACATACTCTAGTCCGCGGGCTAGAGCGTGTGCCGGTCGTCGGAGTTTAGGCGGCGAGCCGCGGCCCGGGCGGGCGTCAGGATCCGAGGGCGCCGGTCACGAAACGCAGGGCCTCGGCCCGCGAGATGCCCAGCTTCGACACCCGGTCGACGTAGGCGCGAGCAGCCTCTTGGGCCTGCCGCTCGGCCGCCTCGCCCTGCGGCGCGACGAAGGAGCCGTTGCGCCCGCGCGTCTGAATGAAGCCGTCGGCCTCGAGCTCGCGGTAGGCGCGCGCGACCGTGTTGGCTGCGAGACCGAGGTCTTCGGCGAGGCGCCGCACCGTCGGCAGGCGTGCGCCCGCGGGCAGCTCGCCACTGCCCACCTGCTCGAGCAGTTGCACGCGCAGCTGTTCGAACGGGGGCGTCGCCGAGCGGGGGTCGATCGTGATCATCGGGTCGCGGCCTCCTGCAGCCTTCGCGCCTCCGCGAGTCGACGGGCCTCTTCGTCGGGTGTGCGCCTGCGTGAGCCGGGCCACAGAGTCGCGAGGTACCAGTCGTAGGTGCGGCTCTGGATGTAGCGGAACCCGATGAGCGCCGCGAAGCCCAGGCCGGCGGGGATCAGGGTGAACCAGGATGCGGCGCCGACGGATGCGGCGACCAGCCAGGAAGCTCCGAGGCTCATCGCGAAGAGAGGCCCGTAGAGCAGGTCACGCAGGTCGAGAGAGCGGAGCGCATCGCTCCACACCAGCTCGTCGGTGCTGACCGCCGGCTGACCGCGACCGACGACGACGCGCGAGGCGATCTCGTAGACGACGATCGCGAGGGCCCCCAGGCCCCCGAGCGCTACCGCGGGCACGGTCACGCCGGCGCGAAGGGTGGCGACCGGGCCGAGGTTCATGACGACCGCGATGAGGGCCATGCCCAGCGCGAAGACGGCCAGCCAGTGCAACTGCGGCGGCACGTAGTCGGCGACTCGTGTCGGCCGCGCGCGTGCGATTCGCGGCCCGTCGCCCGAGCGCAGAGCGGAGCGGAGGGACGACCACGCGACAGCGAGCGCCGACCCGGTCAGCGTGACGGCGAGGACGCCGTAGTAGTCGATCATGATCGACGGGGAGACTTCGGACCATCTCGGGGAGCCGTCATCGAGGGCGGACGTCAACACGACCAGCGCGAGGCTCACCGCGACGCCGACCAGACCACCGGCGGCACCCCATCGCAGTCGCACCCGCATGCGACGCATGAGCTCGTCCGCCAGATCGGCAGGCACCCCCAGGCCGACACGACGGGCGGTCCGCCCGAGCTCCCAGGCCTGGAACGCGGGCAAGCCGGCCAGCACGATCGTGGCGACCAGCGCGACGGCCAGCACGGCGAAGACCACGGCTTGGAAGATCATCGGCGACTCCTTTGTAGCGCCCATTGTTGCAATGTACTGCCACAAACGCAAGGGCCGCGCCGAGGGCTTACCGAAACGGCGCACCCTGGCCGCCGAGGCGGTGAGGGTGCGCCGAAAAGGTCAGGGGCGAGGCTACTTCTTGCCCTGCGCAGCGACCGCGGCGGCACCAGCGGCGGCAGCCTCGGGGTCGAGGTAGGCGCCCGGCTTCGTGGGGCGGAAGTCGTCGTCGAGCTCGTAGACGAGCGGGATGCCCGTGGGAATGTTGAGCTCGGCGATGTCGTCGTCGCTGATGCCGTCGAGGTGCTTGACCAGGGCACGCAGCGAGTTGCCGTGGGCCGTGACGAGCACGGTCTTGCCGGCCGCGAGGTCGACGGTGATGTCGCTCTCCCAGTAGGGCAGCATGCGCTCGATGACGAGCTTGAGCGACTCGGTGCGCGGGGCGTCGGCGCCGAGGTCGGCGTAGCGCTCGTCGTGCGCCTGCGAGAACTCGGAATCGTCGTCGAGAGGCGGCGGCGGCACGTCGAACGAGCGGCGCCAGGTCTGGAACTGCTCGGGGCCGTACTGCTCGAGCGTCTGCGCCTTGTCCTTGCCCTGCAGCGCACCGTAGTGACGCTCGTTGAGACGCCACGATCGCTTGACCGGGATCCACAGGCGGTCGGCGACCTCGAGGGCGAGGTTGGCGGTCTGAATCGCGCGGGTGAGGAGCGACGTGTAGAGGATGTCGGCCTTGAGACCCGACGACGACAGCAACTCGCCGGCGCGCTTCGCCTCGGCGACGCCCTGCTCGCTGAGGCGGACGTCGACCCACCCGGTGAAGAGGTTCTTCTGGTTCCAGTCGCTGTTGCCGTGCCGAAGGAGGATGAGGGTCGAAGTCATGCCTCGAATCCTATCGCCGACGGGTTTCCTAGACTTGGCCCATGCCTATCGGCCAAGTGACGCGCGGCACCACCGGCACCAACCGCCTCCGCCGCGTCGACCGCTGGATCGCCGCGCTTCCGGCCTTCCGCCGCGCGGCCGACCCGCTGGTCGTCGACCTCGGCTACGGCGCGAGCGCGACGACGCCGCTCGAGCTGCACCAGCGACTGGCGAAGGTGCGCCCCGACGTCGAGGTGGTGGGCATCGAGATCGAGCCCGAGCGAGTGCGAGTGGCGCAGCTGGAGGCGCGGCCGGGAGTCTCCTTCCGGCTGGGCGGGTTCGAGGTGCCGCTCTCGCCGACGGACGAGGCGAGGGGCCGGCATCCTGCGATCATCCGGGCCTTCAACGTGCTGCGGCAATACGACGAAGACCAGGTCGCGCACGCGTGGGACCTGATGACGTCGCGCCTGGCGACCGACGGCATCCTGATCGAGGGCACCTGCAACGAGGTGGGCCGCGTGGCGAGCTGGGTCGACGTGACGAGCGAGGGGCCGCAGACCTTCACGGCGTCGCTGCACCTCGGGTCGCTCGAGTCACCGACGATCATCGCCGAGCGCCTGCCGAAGGCGCTGATCCACCGCAACGTCGAGGGCGAGCGGGTGCACTCGTTCTTGCAGGATCTCGACCGGCAGTGGGCCTACAACGCCGGGCTCGCGGTCTACTCGCCCGTGCAGCGCTGGGTCGGCACGGTCGAGGGGATGCGCGCCGCCGGCTGGCCCGTGCTGAACGGCCGCTCGCGCTGGCGCCTCGGCGAGGTCACCGTGCCCTGGTCGGCCGTCGCTCCCCTCTGACCTCTCCCCCTCCGTTTTACCTATAGGTAGGGCGTTTGCGGCCAGAAATTTCTGTGCGCGAACGGCTTACCTATAGGTAAAACGGGGGGAGGGGGTCAGCGGCGGGTGGCGCCGAGGCGCGGGAGGCGGGGCACGCCGGCTGCGGCGCCGGCCTCGGGCGGCACGATGGTCTGCTGCGCGGCGGCCACGACGGTGTCGCCGGCGACGACCGACAGGGGTGCGGCAGTGTCGGTCGAGCGCTTGACCACGGCCAGCGCGACGGGGCCCAGCTCGAAGTGGACGGCGCTGGAGGTGACGTGACCGACCTCGCGAGGCGAGTCGTCGGACAGTGCGGCCGGAGGCAGCACCACGAGCGAGCCGGGCGCGGGCAGCACGTTGTCGGAGCCGTCGAGGTGCAGCATCACCAGGCGACGCGGCGGGTGGCCGAGGTTGTGCACCTTCGCCACGGTCTCTTGCCCTCGATAGCAGCCCTTGTCGAGGTGCACGGCGCTGCGCAGCCAGTCGAGCTCGTGCGGGATGGAGCGCTCGTCGACCTCGGCGGTGAGGCGAGGTCGCCACGCGGCGATGCGCAGCGCCTCGAAGGCCAGCAGGCCGGCGGCGGGCACGTCGGAGGCGGCGAGCGCGGGCAGGTCGTCGCGCGCCACCAACGTCTCGCGATACGTCCACTCGCCGGCCGGATGGCCCGCCTCGGCGGCGTAGCCCACTCCCCCGATCGCGATCTCGTGCCAGGGGTCGACCCAGACGAGCGGCACACCAGCAGGTGAGGCGGCAGGAAGCCCGAGGTCGGCGAACGCGCCGATCACGGCGAAGTCGGCGCTGCGATCGGCGACCTCGACGCGCAGCATGAAGCGCATGCGGTCGAGCCACGTCGTGAAGGCCAGGGCTTCGGCGTGCTCGACGAGCAGCCACGTCGTGACGCCGTCGTCGAAAACTCCCGCGGCGTGCTCGAGGCGGCCGGCAGGATCGAGCAGCAGCGTCTCGGTCGATTCGCCGTGTTGCAGCCCCTTGAGGCTCTGGCTCGTCAGCGAGTCGAGCCACGACAGTCGGTCGGGCCCGGTGACCGTGAGGACGCCGCGAGCACCCATCTCGACGAGGGCCGTACCACCGATCAACCGGCGCTGCTCGACGAGCGGGTTGCCGTAGTGCGCGGCCGTGCCGGTGGCCTCGTCGGCGACGAAGCCCGCGCGCGATGCGAACGGGGTGCGGGCCTCTGCGCCGGCAGGAGACGTCTCAGTCGACATGCGCGAGCCGCCCCGACGCGTGCGTTCGCAGCTCGTTGCCGAGGGCGGCGACATCCCAGGCCCACAGCAGGTGGTTCTCGACGAGGCCGTACATGCGCGTCGCCGCCGAGTATTCTTTCGCGTTGCTCGATCTGACGACGGCGTCGGTCGCGAGATCGATGCGCGGCCCTTTGACTCGGCCGAGATAGAGCTCGTTGACGCCGGTGGGGTGCACGAGCGCGACCTCGATGTCGAAGCCGTCGTCGGGGGTGCGCAGGATTTCGACGGCCCGGGGGGTCGTGAACGGCTGGATGCCCACGCCCGGCAGCATCGCCGGCCCACGGTCGCCCTCTTCGGCGGGGCGGTCGAGGCGCCAGTAGCCCGTCTCGCTGACGAGAGGGGTGTGCTCTTCGTCGAGCAGCCACGAATAGGAGGAGTAGTTCAAGAACGGCAGGCCGTCATGACTGAAGCTGACGCGCTGCCCGAACTCGTGCGTGCGGCGGGTCTCGTCGCCTTCGCCGGTCTTGTAGTCGACTACACCGGTGCCCTCCCAGACGCCGATGAGCCACGACAGCGGCACGAGCTCGGCGGGGAGGTCGACAGGGATCTCGATCACGATTCGGTCAGCGCTGGCCCTTGAACAGTCGCACGACGACCGTGACGGCGACGAAGACGATGCAGAGCGACGCCAGAATGAGCAGGCCGATGTAGAACATCTCGAGAGGAAGCAGCGAATCCATGGCCCAAGACTACCCGCGACGCGAGCGATATCGCTTCAGATCGAGACAAGCGCCAGGATGCCGGTCGCGATCGCGAGCACGACGAAGCTGCCGGCGAGGCTCAGCATGGCTCGATCGACGAGCCCGTCCTTCTCGCGAGTGGCCAGCTGGAGGCAGAAAGTCAGGATGATGGTCGCGCCGAGCACGAGCGGCAGCCAGGTGAGGAAGCCGTCTCCGGAGGCCGTCAGGCCGACCACGATCGCACCGATGATCGCGACGACCCAGACGGGGATGGTCGTGGCGAGACGGAGGCGGGCGCTGCGAGTGGTTGCGTGCACGGTTCCATCCTCTCGCATCCTGGCCACTAGGGTTGTCCGGGGGCATGCCGGGCTCGATTAGACTCTCGGCAGTCCGTATCTACTGGAGGTCGTGTGGCGCAGCTCTTGGTCCTCACCTCTGCACCGACGCCCGATGTGCTGCCGGCACTGGCCCTCTTGAGCCACCGTACGCGCCAGATCCCCGCCGAGCCGTCGCATCTGGTGAACGCCCCCTCCAGCGATCTGATCTTCGTCGACGCTCGGGGCGACCTGTCGAGCGCGAAGTCGCTGTGCAAGATCCTGCGCACCACGGGCGTCACGGTGCCCATCGTGCTCGTGCTGACCGAAGGCGGTCTCACCGCGGTCAACTCCGAGTGGGGCGTCGACGACGTGATCCTCGAGTCGGCCGGGCCCGCCGAGGTCGACGCGCGCATCCGCCTCGTCACCGGTCGTCTCGCGCAGACGCAGTCGGGCTCGAAGATCCAGGCCTCCGGCGTGGTCATCGACGAGGCCAGCTATTCGGCCAAGGTGCACGGCCGCCCGCTCGATCTCACCTTCAAAGAGTTCGAGCTGCTCCGCTTCTTCGCGACGCACCCGTCGCGCGTCTTCACCCGCGAGCAGCTGCTCAGCGAGGTGTGGGGCTACGACTACTTCGGCGGCACCCGCACGGTCGACGTGCACGTGCGGCGCCTCCGCGCCAAACTGGGCGACCTCGAGTCGCTGATCGGCACCGTGCGCAACGTCGGCTACCGCTTCAACGTCTACGACGACGACACGCGTGACGTGCCGGTCCTGTCCTCCTAGCCCTCCCGGCATGGACTTCGCGCTCCTCTCCTCTCTCGCATCGACGGCCCAGGCCGCCGACGGGGCTCCCCCGTTCTCCGACCAGGCGCTGGTCGAGGCGCGGCGCGGCGACGCGACCGTCCTCGGGGATGCCAGGGCGGCGGCGATCCTGCGACCCGGCGAAGCCGAACTCGTGGTCGATCCCGCGGCTCGCCGGCACGGCCTCGGCACCGGCCTGCTGCGCACCGTCGTCGAGACGACCGAGGGGCCGCTCGCCGTCTGGGCACACGGCGACCACCCGGGTGCGCGGCGCCTCGCCGACGAGTTCGGGTTCGGGGCGACCCGTCGCCTCCTGCAGCAGCGGGCCTCGGTGCCGCAGGATGCCACGGCTCCCCGTCTGCCCGCAGGCACCGTCACGGCCTCGTTCCGCCCCGGCCTGGACGACGCCGTGTGGCTCGACCTGAACGCGCGCGCCTTCGCCACGCACCCCGAGCAGGGCTCCATGACGCAGGGAGACCTCGACGACCGGAAGGCCGACGCCTGGTTCGACGCCGACGACCTGCTGATGCTGTGGCAGGGCGACGAGCTCGTCGCGTTCTGCTGGTTGAAGGTCGAGCCGGATGCCCGCGGCTTCGCCGATCAGGATTCGCCCGCGACCGGCGAGCCGGGCGAGTTCTACGCGGTCGCCGTGTCGCCCGAGCGCCAGGGGCAGCACCTCGGCGGGGCCGCGGTCGACGCCGGGCTCGCGCGGCTTCGCTCTCGGGGCGTGGCCACGGCGTCGCTCTACGTCGAGGGCGACAACACCGCGGCGTTGCGCCTCTATGCCGCGCGGGGCTTCACCGACTACGCCGTCGACGTGCAGTACACCCTCTCGCGCTGACCCCGTCCCTGGCGAGTTATCAACAGTTCACCTCCCGCAGACCCTGGCGACGTGCCCAGGTGGCAGGATTGAGCAATGGACAGCGAACCTTACGTCGACGGTGCCGCCGTCTCGAACGACCTGATGGACGACTTCGACGACATCGTCGCGTTCGACGACGACGGGTCGCTGCCGACCGACCGTTATCTGGATCGTGAGATCAGTTGGCTCGCGTTCAACCAGCGCGTGCTCGAGCTCGCCGAAGACCCGGCCACACCGCTGCTCGAGCGGGTGAACTTCCTCGCCATCTTCGCGTCCAACCTCGACGAGTTCTTCATGGTGCGCGTCGCGGGCCTCAAGCGCCGCATCGCCACCGGGCTGGCCGTGCCGACCAACATCGGCACCGCGCCGAAAGACGTGCTCGCCGCGATCAACGCCAAGGCGTACGAGCTGCAGCTGCGCCACGCTCGCGCCTTCGCCGAGGACGTCAAACCCGACCTCGACACCGCGGGTATCCACATCGAGATGTGGTCCGACCTGGCCGAGGCCGATCGCGAGACGATGCACGACGTCTTCTCGACGCAGATCTTCCCCGTGCTCATGCCGCTCGCGGTCGACCCGGCGCACCCGTTCCCCTACATCTCCGGTCTCTCGCTCAACCTGGCCGTTCGCGTGCGCAACCCCAAGACCGAGAAAGAAGAGTTCGCGCGCCTCAAGGTGCCGCAGGTGCTGCCCCGCTTCGTGCAGCTGCCCGACGACAAGAGCGGTCGCCTCCGCTTCATCCCGCTCGAAGACCTCATTGCGAACCATCTGCAAGACCTCTTTCCCGGCATGGAGGTCAACGAGCACCACGTCTTCCGCGTCACGCGCAACGAAGACGTCGAGATCGACGAAGACGAATCCGAAAACCTGATCCAGGCCCTCGAGAAAGAATTGCTGCGCCGTCGATTCGGCCCGCCCATCCGCCTCGAGATCACCGAAGACATGGACGCCGTGACGCTCGAGCTGCTCGTGCGCGAGCTCGACATCACCGACCAGGAGGTCTATCGCCTCCCGGCGCCGCTCGACCTCGCCGGCCTGTTCGAGGTGGCCAAGATCACCAACCCGAGCTGCACTACGCCAAGCACCTGCCGACGACGGCCGTGCAGCTGCTGCCGACCGAGCCCAACATGAAGCCCGACATCTTCGCGAGCATCTCGCGTCGCGACGTGCTCGTGCACCATCCCTACGAGTCGTTCGCGACCAGCGTCCAGGCCTTCCTCGAGCAGGCCGCCACCGACCCCAACGTGCTCGCCATCAAGCAGACGCTCTACCGCACGTCGGGCGACAGCCCCATCATCGAGGCGCTGATCGACGCGGCCGAGGCCGGCAAGCAGGTGCTCGCCCTCGTCGAGATCAAGGCGCGCTTCGACGAGCAGAACAACATCACCTGGGCCCGCAAGCTCGAGAAGGCCGGCGTGCACGTGGTCTACGGCCTCGTCGGGCTGAAGACGCACTGCAAGCTCGCGCTGGTCATCCGCCAGGAGAAGGGCGGGCGGCTGCGTCACTACACGCACATCGGCACGGGCAACTACAACCCGAAGACGAGCCGCATCTACGAAGACATGGGGCTCTTCACCGCCGACGACCAGGTCGGCAAAGACGTCACGCGCCTGTTCAACGAGCTCTCGGGCTATGCCATCGAGAAGAAGTTCAAGCGCCTGCTCGTCGCACCGCTGCACCTCCGCAAAGGCCTGGTCAAGCGGATCGCCGTCGAGGCCGAAAACGCCCGCGCGGGCAAGCCCTCGGGCATCCGTATCAAGATCAACTCGATGGTCGACGAAGAAGTCATCGACGCGCTCTACCACGCGAGCAACGCCGGCGTGCCGGTCGACATCTGGGTGCGCGGCATCTGTTCGCTCAAGGCCGGCATCCCGGGTCTCAGCGAGAACATCCGGGTGCGCTCGATCCTCGGCCGCTACCTCGAGCACTCGCGACTCTTCTCGTTCGTCAACGACGACGACCCTCAGGTCTACATCGGCTCGGCCGACATGATGCACCGCAACCTCGACCGCCGGGTCGAGGTGCTGGTCCGTCTCGTCCAGCCCGACCACCTCGTCGAGATCGAGTCGCTCTTCGACCTCGCGATGTCGCCCGAGACGTCCTCCTGGCACCTCACACCGGACGAGGGGTGGGAGCGCCATTCGCGCAACCAGGACGGCGAGCCGCTCAACGACATGCAAGATGGACTCATGAGGCAGATCAGCAGAAGAAGGCGCTCGACGCGGTGAGCATCGCTCGAGCCTCCACGACCACGGCCACGACGGTCGTCGCCGCCGGCGCGGTCTGCTGGCGTGTCGTCGACGACAAGATCCGGGTGCTCCTCATCCATCGCGAGCATCACCACGACGTCTCACTGCCCAAGGGCAAGGTCGACGAGGGCGAGGCGACGCCCGAGACCGCCGTGCGCGAGATCCGCGAAGAGACCGGTTACCGGGTGACGCTCGGGGCTCCTCTCGGCACCGCCGAATACCTCCTGCCGGGTGGCCGAGACAAGGTCGTGCACTACTGGGCGGCCGAAGTCGACGACGAGTCGTATGCCGAAGCCGGTTCGTTCCGCCCCAACGACGAGGTCCAGCAGATCGAGTGGGTGGCGATCGCAAAAGCGCGCACTCAGCTCACCTACGAGCGCGACGCGGAGGTGCTCGACCGGTTCGCCGACCGCGTCTCGACCGACCACCTCCGCACGTTCGCGATAGTGGCCCTGCGGCACGCCAAGGCTCTCTCACCGAGCGAGTGGTCGGGGGTCGACGCGACCCGGCCTCTGCATCCTGCCGGCCGGAAGCAGGCGAAGGCCATCGCACCCGGCATCGCCGCGTGGTCGCCGAGCAAGATCATCGCCAGCACCGCCGCCCGCTGCCAGGCCACCGTCGAACCGCTCTCCGGTCGCCTGCACGTGGGTGTCAAGCAGTCGGACGACATCTCGCAGGATGCCTTCGAGACCGGCACGGATGCCGTCGCGGGCGTCGTGAAGAAGCGCCTCAAGAAGGGCGTCAACGCCGTGCTCTGCAGCCACGGCCCGGTGCTACCCGAAATCATCCGGCAGGTATCGGCTCAGACACGCGGCGGTCACCGCCTCGACCTGCGGCGCTACTCGTCGCTCGGCACCGCCGATTACACCGTGCTGCACATCTCGACCAGCGATCAGACGCTCGTCGCCGTCGAGACCCACGGCCCCGCCCAGTAGACCGATTCGTCGGATGCACGCGCCGGGGTCGGCATCCAGGATCCCCGGCGGGTGTTACCCGGCCGTTCACCTTCCGTTCACCGATACAGGCGAACGTCGTTAACGCACGGACGTAGCCTCGCTCGCGGGTCAGCACCGGCCCAGTCCAGCATCACGACTTCTACTTCCCGTAAAGGAAACTCTGTGAACAAGAAGCGAATCGGCAGCATCGCCGCCATCGCCGTTGTGGGCGTCCTCGCCCTCAGCTCGTGCGCCGCCAACGAGTCCTCGACGCCGGCCGCCAGCGCCACGTCCGGCTCCGGCTCGTCGAGCGCCCCCGTCTCGGGCACCATCAACGGCATCGGCTCGTCCGCTCAGGGCGTCGCCGAGACCACGTGGGCCGCCGGCTTCCAGACCGCCAACCCGAACGCCACGGTCAACTACGACCCGCAGGGTTCGGGTGCCGGTCGCACCAGCTTCGCCTCGGGCGCCGCGAACTTCGCCGGCTCCGACGCCGCCCTCGCCACCGCAGACCTCTCCGGCTCGTTCGCCGCCTGCGCCACCGGCACCAAGGGCATCGACATCCCCGTCTACATCTCGCCGATCTCGCTGGCCTACAACATCAGCGGCGTGAAAGACCTGACCCTCGACGCCTCGACCATCGCGGGCATCTTCTCGGGCTCGATCAAGACCTGGAACGACCCGGCGATCAAGGCCCTCAACTCGGGCGTCTCGCTGCCGTCGGCCGCGATCACCGTCGTGCACCGCTCGGACGACTCGGGCACCACCGAGAACTTCACCGAGTACCTGGCCAGCCAGGCGCCCAAAGTGTGGACGAAGCCCGCTTCGCAGACCTTCCCCTACACCGTCGGCGACGCCGCCAAGGGCACCTCGGGTGTCGCCTCGGCCGTGCAGAACTCGACCAACAGCATCGCCTACATCGACAAGTCGGGCGCCGGCTCGCTGTCGCTCGCCAAGGTCAAGTTCGGTGACAAGGCCACCACGATCAGCGCCACCGGTGCTGCCGCCGTCGTCACCAAGTCGCCGCTCGTGTCGGGTCGAACCAAGAACGACATCGCCGTGAACATCGACCGCAGCCTCACCGCCAAGGGCGACTGGCCGATCGTGCTCGTCTCGTACCTCATCACCTGCCAGACCTACAAGAGCTCGACGGTCGGCAAAGAGGTCAAGGCGTACGCCGAGTACGTGACCAGCCCGGCCGCTCAGAAGGCCGCCGCCGCCCAGGCCGGCTCCGCGCCGCTCTCGGGCACGCTGTCGACCGACGCCCAGAAGGCCGCCGCCAGCATCAAGTAGCAACCCGGCCAGACCGACCCGGGTCGCGCATGCTTGCGACCCGGGCCCGGTCTGGCTCACTCGTTCGGCCCGCACCACCGCCACACCGCAACACCGCTCGACCAGCACCGCAACACCGCTCGACCAGCACCGCCACCCGAACTGTCATGCGGCCCCCCGGCCAGATCAGGAATCCACTTCATGACCGCATCCGCGGAACGCCCCGCCCCGACGCGCAGCAGTCGCCCCAAGGCCACGGTTCGCATCGGCGACCGGGTCTTCTCTCTCGCGACACTGATCTCGGGGTCGCTGATCCTCCTGGTCCTGGTGCTCGTCGCGCTGTTCCTCATCGTGCAGAGCATCCCGGCCTTCACCGCCAAGCCCGGCACCCTGCCCGACGCGTCGAAGAACTTCTGGGTCTACGTGGGCCCGCTCGTCTTCGGAACGATCTGGGCGGCGATCCTGGCCCTGATCATGGCGACGCCGTTCTCGCTCGGCATCGCGCTGTTCATCTCGCACTACGCACCCCGCCGCATCAGCCAGGTGCTCGGCTACATCATCGACCTGCTGGCCGCCGTGCCCAGTGTCGTCTTCGGCCTCTGGGGCGTGCTCGTGCTCGCCCCCTTCGTGCAGCCCTTCTACAACACGCTCGTCACGCACGCCGGCTGGTTCCCGCTGTTCGCCGGCCCCGTCTCGGGCACCGGCAAGACCATCCTCACCGCGGCCATCGTGCTCGCCGTGATGTGCATCCCGATCATGACCGCCGTCATGCGCGAGATCTTCCTCCAGGCGCCGCGCCTCCACGAGGAGGCCGCGCTGGCCCTCGGGGCGACGCGCTGGGAGATGATCCGGATGGCCGTCCTTCCGTTCGCTCGCTCGGGCATCGTCTCGGCCATCATGCTCGGCCTCGGCCGCGCGCTCGGTGAGACCCTGGCCATCGCCATCGTGCTGTCGCCGGCCACCGTCATCAACGTCTTCCTGCTCACCAGCACGAACCCCAACACGATCGCGGCGAACATCGCCCTGCAGTTCAATGAGGCGCAGGGCGTCGGGCTCAACACCCTCATCGCGTCCGGACTGATCCTGTTCGTCATCACGCTGGTGATCAACATGCTCGCCCGCTTCGTCGTCAACCGCCGCAAGGCCTTCTCGGGAGCCAACTGATGTCGGTCGCCGTCCGCCCCTCCAGCGCCACCCGCTCGAACACCCTCACCGCCGGCAAGCTGCCGAAAGCCGCGCCCTGGGGCCTCCTGGTCATCAGCTGGGCCATCTTCACCGTCGTCTTCCTGCTGCTGAAGGCCTCGGGATCGACCAAGGACTTCAACATCGTCGGGGCGCTCTTCTTCGGCACCATCCTCTTCGACGTGCTCATCGTCGTGATCTCGATGGTGGTCGAGGGCGGGCGCAAGGCGAAGGACCGCCTCGTCACCTCGCTCGTGATGAGCGCCTTCATCGTCGTGTTGCTGCCGCTCGTCTCGCTGATCTACACGGTGATCTCGCGCGGTGTCGCCCGCTTCGACGTCATGTACTTCACGTACTCGATGCGCAACGTCATCAGCGTCGGCGGCGGTGCCCTGCACGCGATCGTCGGAACCCTCGAGATCACCGCGTTCGCGACGCTGATCAGCGTGCCCATCGGCATCCTGACGAGTGTCTACCTCGTCGAGTACGGGCGCGGTCGACTCGCCCGCGCCATCACGTTCTTCGTCGACGTCATGACGGGCATCCCGTCGATCGTCGCCGGCCTCTTCGCCTACTCGCTGTTCGCCCTCTTCGCCGGGCCGGCCATCCGCGCCGGCGTCGTCGGCTCGATCGCGCTGAGCGTGCTGATGATCCCGGTCGTCGTGCGGTCGAGCGAAGAGATCCTGAAGATCGTGCCGAACGAGCTGCGCGAGGCGAGCTACGCCCTCGGCGTGCCGAAATGGCTGACCATCCTGAAGATCATCCTGCCGACCTCGATCGCCGGCCTCACCACCGGCGTCATGCTGGCCATCTCACGCGTCATCGGCGAGACCGCGCCGCTCTTGCTCACCACGGGCTTCACGACCGACATGAACTACAACCTCTTCAGCGACCGGATGATGACGCTGCCGGTGTTCGTGTACACGCAGTACGCGAACCAGGGCCCCATCGCGACGCCGTACCTCGAGCGCGCGTGGACGGGTGCTCTCGTCCTGATCCTGATCGTCATGGCGCTCAACCTGATCGCGCGGCTCGTCGGCCGCCTCTTCTCGCCCAAGCTCCGCTAGCCCCGCATTCTTCTAGCCCCGCATTCATAAGGAAACCGTGTCCAAGCGCATCGAAGTCAAAGACCTCAACGTCTACTACAGCAAGTTCCGCGCCGTCGAAGACGTCAACATCACGATCGAACCCCGCACCGTCACGGCCTTCATCGGCCCGTCGGGCTGCGGCAAGTCGACCTTCCTCCGCACGCTCAACCGCATGCACGAGGTCATCCCCGGCGCCTACGTCGAGGGCGAGGTGCTGATCGACGGCAACGACCTCTATGCGCCCGGCGTCGACCCGGTCCTCGTGCGCCGCCAGGTCGGCATGGTCTTCCAGCGCCCGAACCCCTTCCCCACGATGTCGATCCGCGACAACGTCCTCGCCGGCGTCAAGCTCAACAACCGCCGCATGTCGAAGGGCGACCAGGACTCTCTCGTCGAGAAGAGCCTGCTCGGCGCCAACCTCTGGAACGAGGTCAAGGATCGCCTCGACAAGCCCGGCTCCGGTCTCTCCGGCGGCCAGCAGCAGCGCCTCTGCATCGCCCGCGCGATCGCGGTGTCGCCCGACGTCGTGCTGATGGACGAGCCCTGCTCGGCCCTCGACCCGATCTCGACGCTCGCCATCGAAGACCTCATCGAGGAGCTCAAGCAGGAGTACACGATCGTGATCGTGACCCACAACATGCAGCAGGCCTCGCGCGTCAGCGACAAGACGGCCTTCTTCAACATCGCCGGCACCGGCAAGCCCGGCAAGCTCATCGAGTACAACGACACCGCGACCATGTTCTCGAACCCGACCGTGCAGGCCACCGAAGACTACGTCTCGGGTCGTTTCGGTTGATCTGACCTCGTTCGCCCTGGGGTGGGCACCCGCGTTCGACAAGGGGCACCGTGTTCGCACGGTGCCCCTCTTCGTGGCACTAGTTTCTTGCCGAAGGGGCGGAGACGCATCGACTGCCATCAAGAATCACGCTTCTTCGCCCTCTCGACGAAGTGAAGGCACGCCTCTACCGCAACGGCCCCGCACCTAGTGAGGTGAAGGGCCGTGGGCGCAGGAGGCGAGACCTAGACCGAGATCGCGACGATCGGCTTGGTCGTGGGCTGGCGTGAGCCGCCGTTCGGCTCGACCGTGATGCCCACCGTGTCGCCCTTGGCGAGGTTGCCCTGGAGCACCTGCGTGACATCGTTCGACGAAGCGCTCACCGTGCCGGCCGACTTGATCGACTTCCCGTTGATGTACCAGAGCTGGTAGGTCTTGTCGCTCGGCAGCGAGGTGACACCGTTGAGGACGACCGCCGAACGCTGAAGCTTGTCCGACCAGTAGAGCGTGGCCTTGCCACCCGTCGAGACGTCGGCGACGGAGTGGGCGACGTCGGAGGCGGACAGGATCTGGGAGACGTCCGACCCTGCCTCCGACGATACCGACGAGGTCGGGTGGGTGATGTTGTTGGTCAGCGAGACACCGCCGAAGACGATGACGGCCGCGGCAGCGGCACCGATCAGGAGTGCACCGGGGCGCATGAACCAGCGCTGGCGTGCCAGGGGGATGGGCTGGAGGATCTGCGCGCCTGAGGTCTCGGTGGCCGAGTCGGCGTGGCGACCGGCGGCCGAGGCGACCGACGGGGTCGACGTGGCCGTGGCATCCTGCGGCTTCTCGAGGGGAGGGAGCTGCGGGGTGGATTCGATGAGGCCCAGGATGCTGGCCCGGAGGGCTGGCGAGGGCGCGACAGGCTTCACGGCGTGGCCGAGGAGCAGAGCCGTTTCTTTCAAGTCGGTCACCTCCGTTCTGATGTCGTCGGACTCGCTCATGCGAGCCTCGAAAAGGGTTCGTTCGTCGTCGTTCAGGGCGTTGAGCACGTAGGCGCCCGACAGGCTGTCGACCTCGGGGACGCTGCCATTGCCAGACGTCGAGCTGCGGTCGCTCATGACGCCACTCCTAGCTCGTCGCGCAGGCGGATCATGCCGTCGCGCAGTCGGGTTTTCACTGTTCCGATCGGAACGTGAAGCATGGTGGACACCTCGCTGTGGGTGTAACCGCCGTAGTAGGCCAGTTCAACAGCCTGACGTTGGAGATCGGTGAGACGTGAGAGGGCCCGTTCGACCCGCTCGTGCTCGATCCGGATCTCGACCTGCTCGGTGACCGAGTCGTAGTCGGTCTCGAAGTCGCGGATGCCGATCTTGGTGTCGCGGTCTCGGCTCGACTGGCTGGCGCGAACCCGGTCGACCGCTCGGCGGTGGGCCATGGTGAGCATCCAGCTCGCGGCACCGCCCTTCGACGTGTCGAAGCGAGCAGCCTGCTGCCAGATCTCGAGGAAGACCTCTTGCGTGACCTCTTCGGACTGCGAGTGGTCTTTCAGCAGCCGCTTGATGAGGCCCATGACGCGAGGCGCCGTCTGGTCGTAGAGCTCGGCGAACGCCTCGCGATCGCCGGTGGCGACCCGGCCGAGCAACTCTTCGGGCGACGCGGGCGCGACGACATCGTCGTATCCGGGGGTTTCTCTGTCGCGACTCACGAGTTCCAGCATGTCAGGTTGCACCTCCATCCGCACTTCTGGTCGATACACGACGGACAACAGTGGAGCCCCCGTACGAGGACCGTCTGGGATGGCATCACGCCCGGCTCGTACGAGAACTCCACTGCTGTGAACCGACCCGTCGGGGGCCGGCTCGCATGCGGTGGAGATCGCGGTGTATCTCTCAGAAGGGTGTTCGGCACCGGGGCGTGAGCGGATTGGACGAAAGTCGGAGAACTTCTCGACGACTGTCAGATTGGCTGCTGCGCTGTATGGCCGGCCCGAAACAGGCAGGCGCCTCGGCAGGCACCCTGACGAGAAAGCACCGGGCCGCAGAACGCCTCTCGGCGCGAGGCCGCTCGGAGCGGCGAATTTTGGAGCCCGGGGTTACTGCGGCCCGGCGGTCTCCACTGTAGCGACGTCTCACGCAGTCGCGCCCGGAGTCCGCATACAGCGAACGCGTGCGCGGTGGGCGAGTCGCAAGTCAGGACAGGCTGCCATCGCGCCAGAGGGCCGCGCACGCCGACAGATCGTGAGCGAGCTCGGAGAGACGCAGCGCGCGGCGCGTGAACTCCTGCGACCGATCCGGCTCGATGACGTCGAGGTCGTCGGCGACGCTCGTCGCGCCGAGCGACGCGAGCCGGCAGAAGGCCGCACCGCGGTCGAGTGCCAGACCGAAGTCACCGTCGAAGACACCGCGCAGGATGCGATCGGCCAGCTCGAGGATCTCCTCAGGGGTCGCCGGGGCAGGGGCACCTGCGACCACCGGGTCGATGGTCGACGTGATCGCCACCCCGCGCTCGAAAAGATAGGTGATGTCATCGGGATTGGCGCGGATGACGGCCCGCGCGAGGTAGATGCGCCAGAGGGCGCCGGGCAGGCTGTGCGGCGTGGCGCCCGCCCAGAGCTCGGCGAGGGCGTCGATGCCGTTGCTGTCGGTGAACGCGACGAGGCGGTCCAGTATCTCGGGGCGGGGATCCTGTCGCACTCTCGCGAGCAGCGCGTTCGCAGACTCGTGGGCGACGCGGTGCATCACGGCCGGGTCGTCGCCGCCCTGGAACGCCTCGAACTCATGGCCGGAGAACTGGGCAGGGCGGTGGAAGTCGCGGGGTGACATTGGGTCAAGGGTACTCGCCGGTATGTCGCCGACCCTTGGGCGGGCTTGCTACGCTTGGTGATCGTGCTAGGGCCTCTAGCTCAGTCGGTAGAGCATCGGACTTTTAATCCGTTGGTCGTGGGTTCGAGCCCCACGGGGCCCACTCGAATGGGCGTCGCTCCTGCGGGGCGGGTCGCCCGCTTCGTCGAAAGGGCGAAGAAGCACGCTTCTTTTCGTGGATCGATGCGTTCTTGCCCTCTCGACGGCAGGAGACTCCGGCCGACGGCTCTCCTACCGCTTCGACTTCGGCGCGACCTCGAGCGATTTGTTCTCGAGCGCCTGAGCGATCGCGATGGACGCGGCCGCGTGCGACTGCTGAGCCAGCAGGAGGCGGTCTTCGACGGATCGCTTCTCGTCCGTCGAGGCGTTGAAGAAGTTGCTCGCGGCGGTGATCCAGGGGGTGATCTCGGCGAATGGCATGGGTGCCTCCTTGGGCGTCGGGGTGCTCGTTTCACCCTACCGACGCGCGCCTCCGGCGTTCTGCCCGACCGGCCACCGCGAGTGCGTGGATTCCGCCGCTCTCAGGTCCACCGGGGCCGGAAATCGCGCATTCGGCGATGCGCGACTGTTGGCGCCACACGTCGCACGCACAGAGCTTTGCGCCGCACCTGCGAGCGGCACAGTCTTGTTATCGCGACGCGAGAGGGCCCGCGTAGCTGACGCCCCAGGATCCTGACCAGGTCTCGCCCTCGTCGAGCCAGATGAGGCTTTCGCCGGACGCGAGTGCGTTGGCCGGAGCCGTCATCGGCTCGGCGGCGAGCGCCAGGCCCTTCACGCCCTTGCGCGGGAAGTTGCGCGGGGTGAAGATCTGCACGTA
Source organism: Frondihabitans sp. PAMC 28766 (assembly GCF_001577365.1). NCBI lineage: Bacteria > Bacillati > Actinomycetota > Actinomycetes > Micrococcales > Microbacteriaceae > Frondihabitans > Frondihabitans sp. PAMC 28766. The sequence continues at coordinate 1,368,825 of NZ_CP014513.1, read as the reverse complement.
GGGGAACGACTCGTCTTGCCACATCGTGGTGCTGGAGCCGTCGGGCGCGGTGAGGCGCGTGCGCCGTCGACCATCGGTGTCCTGCTCGAAGTCGCGGAAGCCTGCGTCGATGTCGAGGTCGCCGAGCAGCGCCCCGGCGGTGAGGTCGAACGGGGTGCCGGTGACGGGCGCTGTGCCGACGGGGATGCTGCGGACGTTCGTCTCGAACCGGGTGTGCGCCCTGACCGTCACTGTGAGGGTGGCCGGGTCGTGGTCGCCGACACGGAAGAACGGGTGCGAGCCGACCGCGAAGGGCGCACGCCCGGGGCCGCGATTGGTGATGGTGTGCGTGACGACGAGCCCATCGGCGACCAGCTCGTGGCGCACCGTCGTGTCGAGACGAAAGGGGTAGCCGTGCTGGGGAAGACGCTCGCGGCCTGCGTGATCGCGTCCGGCTCCACTTCGATCGCGCGATACGGCGAATACCGCAGGAGCCCATGGCTCGCGTTGCCCTTCGCGACCTCGGTGATGTCGAGCTGCTGTGTCGTGCCGTCGAGACTCCACGAGCCGCCGTCCACGCGGTTCGGCCACGGCACCAGGGTGATGCCGCACGCCGACGGAGGTGTCTCGTGCTCGTCGAACGTCTCGGCGATTTCGACCCCGCCGACCTGCAGCCCGCGGAGGCCCGCGGCGACCTCGGTGACGATGGCGGTGACCGTGGGGCCGTCGCCGGTCTCGAGGGTCAGGTGGTACTGCTCGCCGGTCGGGGCAGAGGTGGTCACGGAGGTCTCCTTGTGTCAGCTGGGGGTGCCGTCGGCGGCTTCGGCTTCGATGACCGCGAGGCCCGCGGCACGGAGCGCGTCCACCATCGACTCGTCGGCGCCCGCGGTGATCAGCCCGTCGAACGAGTGGAGGGGGCCGATGACACCGATGTGCGCCACCCCCATCTTGCTCCCGTCGGCGACGACGTACGAACGCCGGGCCGTCCGGGACATCAGCCGCTTGAGGTCGGTCTCGGGCAGGTTGACGTTGGTGACGCCGTGGGCGAGGTCGACCCCGGTGCAGCCGATGAAGGCGATGTCGGCGGCGATGCCCTCGAGCACCGACTGCGCGAGCGGGTTCACGAGCGAGTGTTGGAGCGGCCGCAGGGTGCCGCCCGTGACGATGACCGTGAAGCGCGGCACGGCCTGTTCGAGCGTCAGCGCGATCGTGAGGGAGTTCGTGACGACGGTGACGCCGATGAGGTCGAGGCGCTCGAGGAGGGCCTCGGCGATCTGCGTGGTGGTCGTGCCGACGTCGAGCACGACGCACTGGCCGTCGCGCACGAGGGCCGCAGCCCGGGCGCCGATGGCGCGCTTGGCGTCGGCGCCGACCGCCGAGACCTCTTCGAACGGGCGCTCGACGGGGCTCGCGTCGACCGAGATCGCCCCGCCGTGGACACGCGTGAGGCGGCCCGCCGCCGAGAGCACGTCGAAGTCGGTGCGCACGGTGACCTCGGACGTGCCGAGCTCGCGCGCCAGGTCGGTGGTGCGGGCGAAGCCGTGCGCCTCGACGACGGCCGCGATGCGGTCGCGACGGCGGAGCGAGCCGAGGCCTGCAGGATGCTCGTCGCGACTGGATTCCATCGTCCTAGTTTCGTATACTTTCATTTGGTTTCGCAAGACGAAGTCGTGCTCCACTGGCACGGCAATCCCAAGGAGGGGCATGCCCATCGAAATCCGCCCGACCGTCCTCGCAGACGGCCGCGAGCTGATCTACTTCGACGACGCCGACACGGCCCTGCCACCGTCGCGGAAGCCCGACACGCGCCCCCTCGACCCGCGCCCCGAGACGGCGACGATGCGGCAGGACGTCCTCACCGGCGAGTGGGTCTCGATCGCCGCGTCTCGCCAGAATCGCGCGTTCCTCCCGCCGGCGGAGTTCGACCCTCTCGCGCCGGCGAGCGAGACGAACCCGTCCGAGATCCCCGACCTCTACGACGTCGCCGTGTTCGAGAACCGGTCGCCGTCGTTCGGGCCGCTGCTCGCACCGGAGGCCCCCGACGCGCCTCACGATCTCGCCGACCTGGCGTCGATCGGGCTGGGCCGCACGCGCACGTCCGTCGGCCGCTGCGAGGTCGTCTGCTTCAGCCCCGAGACGCACGGCTCGTTCGCGAGCCTCAGCGAATCGAGAGCACGCACCGTCGTCGAGGCCTGGGCCCAGCGCACCGAGGCACTGAGCGCCCTGCCCGGCATCCAGGAGGTCTTCCCGTTCGAGAACCGCGGCGAGGCCATCGGCGTGACGCTCCACCACCCGCACGGCCAGATCTACGCGTACCCCTACGTCACACCCCGCACCGCGAACCTGCTGCGCAGCATCGAGACCTACGGCCCCACGCTGTTCGCCGACGTGCTCGAGCACGAGCGCACCGGCCCCCGTGTGGTGCTGGCCGGCGAGCACTTCACCGCGTTCGTGCCGTTCGCGGCGCGCTGGCCCATCGAGATCCACCTGCTGCCGCACCGGCACGTGCCCGACTTCGCCGCTCTGTCGGGCGACGAACGCGACGAGCTCGCAGTGATGTACCGTCGCATCCTGCGCGGTCTCGACGTGCTGTACGACGACCCGACGCCCTACATCTCGGCCTGGCACCAGGCCCCGGTGAACGCCGGGCGCGACGTCGTGCGACTCAACCTGCAGATCACGTCGCCGCGGCGCGCGGCCGACAAGCTGAAGTTCCTGGCCGGGTCGGAGGCTGCCATGGGCGCCTGGATCGGCGACCTCGTGCCCGAGACGCAGGCCGAGCGAATTCGAGAGGCGATCGACCGAGCATGACTGATTTCTCCGACGTGTTCGACACCGAGATGGTCGGCCGCTGGGCCGCGCCCGGCCGCGTCAACCTGATCGGCGAGCACACCGACTACAACGACGGCTTCGTCTTCCCGATGGCGATCGACCGGACGACGACCATCACGGTCGGGCGACGCGACGACCGTCTGCTGCGGGTCGCGTCGACCTTCGAAGACGGGTTGCACGAGATGTCGCTCGACGCCCTCGATCCTGAGGCTATGTCGGGGTGGTCGGCCTACGTCTTCGGCATCGCGTGGGCCCTGGGGCAGAAGCTGCCGGAGGTCCTGGGGCTGCCGTCGGCAGCGTCGGCCCTATCAGGGGCGATGGGGCTCGACATCTTCGTCGAGTCTTCCGTTCCGGTGGGCGCAGGGCTGTCGTCGTCGGCCGCACTCGAGTGCGCCGCCGCCGTCTGCTTCGCCGAGCTGTGGTCGCTCGACGTGACGCGACAATTCCTGGCCTCCGTGGGGCAGCTCGCCGAGAACGACGCCGTGGGCGCGCCCACCGGCATCATGGACCAGTCCGCATCGCTGCTCGGCCAGGCCGACTCCGCCGTCTTCCTCGACTGCCGCAGCCTCGACGCCGAGGTGATCGGCCTCGGCTTCGGCGTGGCCTCGCTCGAGCTGCTCGTGATCGACACCCACGTCGAGCACGCGCACGCCACCGGCGGCTACGTCGAGCGGCGGGCGTCGTGCGAGAAGGGGGCTGCGCTCATGGGCGTGCCCTCGCTGCGCGATCTCGACGTCGACGACCTGCCGCGGGCCTCGTCGATCCTCGACGACGTGACGTTCCGCCGCGTTCGCCACATCCTGACCGAGAACCAGCGCGTACTCGACACGGTGCGCACGCTCCGCACCAACGGCCCAGGTGCCATCGGGCCGCTTCTCGACGCCTCGCACGTGTCGATGCGCGACGACTTCGAGATCTCGGTGCCCGAGCTCGACCTCGCCGTGGCGACGTCGCAGGATGCCGGGGCCATCGGGGCCCGCATGACGGGTGGCGGCTTCGGCGGGGCCGCGATCGCTCTCGTGCCGACGGCTCTCCGCGACGCCGTGAGCGCCGCGGTGCTCGACGCCTTCGCGGCGGCTGACTATCGCGAGCCCACGATCTTCGCGGTGCACGCCGCGGACGGCGCCCACCGCGTCGACTAGCCTGCGCGCGCCGTGCCCCGACGCACCCGCCGTCGGGCTCCCGCACCCGCCCTCGGCGTGGTGCCGCTGCCCGCCACCGGCCTCCCGCACCCGCCGCCGGCCTTCCGCACCCGCCCTCGGCGTGGTGCCGCTGCCCGGCGGCGGGTGCCGCTGCCCGGCGGCGGGTGCCTCGGCCGCCGCGCGCGGACGGGACGGGACGGGCCTAGCGGCGCTCGGCGGCCTCCACCACGTTCTTGAGCAGCATGGCGCGCGTCATCGGGCCGACGCCGCCGGGCACGGGCGACAGGTAGCCCGCGACGGCGCTGGCCGCGGGGTCGACGTCGCCACGTAGCTTGTACTTGCCGGTCTCCTCGTTCAGCACGCGCGTGATGCCCACGTCGATGACGGCGGCACCCGGCTTGATCCAGTCGGGCTTCACCAGACCCGCGACACCTGCGGCGGCCACGATGATGTCGGCTCGGCGACACTCGGCAGCCACGTCGACGGTGCGCGAGTGCGTCAGCGTCGCCGTCGCCTCGAGCCTCGTCAGCAGGAGGCCCAGAGGCCGCCCGACAGTGAGGCCCTGACCGATGATCGTGACGTGCTGCCCCGCGATCGGGATGTCGTAGGCGCCGAGCATCTCGACGATGCCGCGCGGCGTACACGGCAGCGGCGTGTCGATCGAGCCGTTGCCGCCCGGCACGGCCAGCACCAGCTCGCCGAGGTTGAGGGGGTGCAGGCCGTCGGCGTCTTTGGCAGGATCCATGAGCTCGAGCATCGACGTCGGGTCGATCCCGTCCGGCAGCGGCAGCTGGATGATGAAAGCGGTCACCAGCGGGTTCTGGTTCATGAACCGGATTGCATCGCGGATGTCGTCCGACGACGCCGTCTCCGGCAGGTCCAGGCGGATCGACTCGATGCCGACCTCGGCGCAGTCGCGGTGCTTGCCCGCGATGTACGAGAGCGAGCCCGGGTTCGACCCGACGAGGATGGTGCCGAGGCCGGGGTGGACCCCTGTCTCTTTGAGCGCGGTGACGCGCTCTCGCAGGTCGTCTTTCACGGCGGAAGCGAGGGCTGTGCCGTCGATGCGAACGGCCTGCCCTGGATCCTGCGCCGTTGACGTAGTCGTCGTCATGGGCGCGACCTACGCGTAGAGCGGGAACGCGTCGGTGAGCACCTTGACGCGTGCGGCGAGCGCAGCGATGTCGGGGTTCGGCATCAGCGCCGAGGCGATGATGTCGGCGACCTCGGTGAACTCGACGTCGCCGAAACCACGCGTCGCCAGCGCCGGGGTGCCGATGCGGACGCCGGAGGTGGTCATCGGCGGCCGGGGATCCCACGGCACCGAGTTGCGGTTGACGGTGATGCCGACCTCGTGCAGGAGGTTTTCGGCCTGCTTGCCGTCGACCTCGCTCGAGCGCAGGTCGACGAGCACGAGGTGCACATCGGTGCCGCCAGTGAGGACGTCGATGCCCGCGGCCTTCGCGTCGGGCGCGGTCAGGCGCTCGGCGAGGAGCTTGGCGCCGCGAATGGTGCGCTCTTGGCGGTCTTTGAACTCGGGCTCCATCGCGAGCTTGAACGCGGTGGCCTTGGCGGCGATCACGTGCATAAGGGGGCCGCCCTGCTGGCCGGGGAAGACGGCGGAGTTGAGCTTTTTGAAAAGGGGCTCGTGGTTCGACAGGATCACACCGGAGCGGGGGCCCGCCAGCGTCTTGTGCACGGTCGAGGAGACGACGTGGGCGTGCGGCACGGGCGACGGGTGGAGGCCCGCGGCGACGAGGCCGGCGAAGTGCGCCATGTCGACCCAGAGGTACGCGCCGACCTCGTCGGCGATGGCGCGGAAGGCGGCGAAGTCGAGCTGGCGGGGGTAGGCCGACCAGCCGGCGATGATGACCTTGGGCTTGTGCTCGAGGGCCTGCGCCCGCACGGTCTCCATGTCGATGAGGTAGGTCTCGGGGTTCACTTCGTAGGCGACGGCGTTGTAGAGCTTGCCCGAGAAGTTGAGCTTCATGCCGTGGGTGAGGTGGCCGCCGTGCGAGAGCTCGAGGCCGAGGATCGTGTCACCGGGGGTGGCGAGGGCAGCCAGCACGGCGGCGTTCGCCTGGGCGCCCGAGTGCGGCTGGACATTGGCGAAGTCGGCGTCGAAGAGCTTCTTGGCGCGCTCGATGGCGAGGTTCTCGGCGATGTCGACGAACTCGCAGCCGCCGTAGTAGCGGCGCCCCGGGTAGCCCTCGGCGTACTTGTTGGTGAGCACGGAGCCCTGCGACTCGAGCACGGCGCGCGGAACGAAGTTCTCGCTGGCGATCATCTCGAGGTAGTCGCGCTGGCGGCCCAGCTCTTGCTCGAGGACGGCCGCGATCTCGGGGTCGACCTCGGACAGCGGGGAGTTGAAGGTGGAGGGAAGGCGATCGGTAGGCGTGGTCGACATGGGGCTGCTCCTTTTACACGGACTGCGGCACCTCAGCGCGAAGCGCGGATGTTTGCTGGTACGAGATGGCCCAGGCGTACGGCCACCAACCGTGTGAGTCGCTCCCCGGTGGTTGACCACCCGAACGCCAGTCGCGACCCGTCGAGCATAACAAGCGACGGTGCCGACGCTCAAGGAAACGTGACACCCTTGTGGGTGTGAGCATGACCCTCGACGAGACTGATACCCGGCAGCTCGTCGCCCCCGACGTCCCGTGGGTGACCCTGGTCTGGGACGACCCGGTCAACCTGATGTCGTACGTCTCGTACGTCTTCCGCACCTACTTCGGCTTCGAGAAGACCGAGGCCGAGCGCCTCATGATGCAGGTGCACACCAAGGGCAAGGCGGTCGTCGCCACGGGCTCGCGCGAGCGCATGGAGATGCACGTCGAGGCCATGCACGGCTACGGCCTCTGGGCGACCGTGACGAAGGCCGACAGCGATGCGTAGCGGCGGTCGACACGCGGCCCGCCGACGAGCGACAGGATCCGACTGCTGATGCTCCCCTTCCAGCGGAAGCGCAACGGCGTGCACCTCGGTCTCGCCGAGCACGAGCGCACCCTCATCGGCGATCTGGCGAGACAATTGGTCGACATGCTGCAGGGCGGTGACCAGAAGGATCCTGCGCTCTCGCGCCTTTTGCCCGACGCGTACAGCGGCGACGACGAGGCCGCCGCCGAGTTCCGGCGCCTCACGGCCGACGACCTCACCGAGGCCAAGGTCCGCAACGCCGAGACGATCATCACGACGCTGGGGCAGGATCGCAAGGCGGTGCTGACCCCCGAGGCCGAGCAGGCCTGGTTGCGCTCGCTGACTGATATCCGGCTGACGCTCGGGTCGCGCCTCGCCGTCACGGGCGAGGGCTTCCGGCCCTCGACCGACCCGCAGGTGCTGCTCATGCGCGACATCTACGACTGGCTCGGGTACGTGCAGGAGGCGCTGGTCCGCGCCATCGACCGCTAGCTGCGGTTCATGTCGCGTTGGCGGTGCCGCGCATGAATCTGCGGCTGCGGCGCGGCGTCCGGTTGGCTCGGGTCGGCTCGGGTCGGCTGGCCCGGCCCGGCTCGCGTCGGCTGGCCCGGCTCGGCTCGGGTCGGCGTGCGGCTGGCTCGGCTCGGCGTCCCGTCGGCTCGGCGTCCGTTCGGCGCGGCGTCCGTTCGGCGCGGCGTCCGGTCGGCGCGGCCCGCCTCGGCTCGGCTCGGCTCCAAAAGCGAATCGCTTTTTGTTTTAGGTCGCTCGACTACGTAGTTGAGCGCAAGGCCCCGCCAACGTGCCGCTCGACTACGTAGTTGAGCATGAAAGCCAGTACACCGGAGGCGCTCCACTACGGAGTTGAGCGCGGAGGGGCGCAGGCCGGGCACGCTCCACTACGTAGTTGAGCACGAGGGCCGGCACACCGGAGGCGCTCGACTACGTAGTTGAGGGGCCCAAAAGGGAAAGCACTTCTCGGCTGGGCTACGGGCCGGCGCCAGCGACGCAACGCGGCGGCCGGCGGCGCGCGAGCACGCAGCACGCAGCACGCAGCACGCGACGGGCAAGGCCAGGCAGGGCAGGCCTACCGCGGCACGCGCCGAGCTGCCCCGGCGGCAGCAGCCCGGGGCGGGCGGCGGCGTGCGAGCACTCGGTCGGAGACCACCGTGATGACGAACATGACCGCGGCGACGACGGCGTACAGGACGGGCAGCGCGCCGAGCCCGGCGCCAGCCAGCACGAGGCCACCGACGAGGGCGCCCGCGCCGATGCCGGCGTTGAACGACGACGTGTAGAACGAGTTCGCGAGGTCGCGGATGCGGGCGGGCGCCCGCTCGAGCAGTCGGATCTGCAGCAGCGGCGGCAGCGACCCGAACGTGATGCCGAGCACCACGAACACGACGAACGAGGGCGCGGGTCGACCTTCGAGAGCGAGCAGCCCGAGCACGGTCAGCGCCGTCAGCGCCATGAACAGCGGGATAGTCAAGCCGGTGCGCCGCCCGAGCGCCCAGCCGACGAGCAGCAGACCGACTGCGCCCGCGATGCCGTAGGCGAAGAGCGCAAGGCTCAGCTGCCCGTCCGACAGCCCTGACGTGCGGGTGAGGAACGGCGCCACGTACGTGTAGAGCGAGTAGTGGCCGATCATGAAGATGCCGGTCACGACGCAGCTGAAGACGACACCGAGCTTGCTGGGGTCGGGCAGGGCGCGGAGGCGGGCGTCCTCCCGCGCCGACGAGTCGCCGATGATCGGGATCGACCCGGTCGCCAGAGCACCGGGGCCGACCGGCGTCGCACCCGTGGCCGCGTCGCTGGCCTCGCGACGGAGGGTCTCGGCATCCTGCGCCCCCGACCCCACGTCGGGCAGGAGCCGCCAGACCAAGAGGGCCCCGCCCACCATCAGGATCGCCAGGATGCCGAAAGCCCAGCGCCACCCCACCGCCTGCCCGAGCGCGGTGCCGAGCGGCACACCGAGCACGAACGCGAGCGTGCCTCCGCTCGAGGAGACGGCGAGCGCGCGCCCGACCTGCTCGCGCGGCACGAGGTGAGCCGCGTACGCCCCCGTGATCGCCCAGAACACCCCGTGCGCGAGGCCGCCGAGGATGCGGGCCACGACGAGCAGCCCGAAGGTCGGCGCGAGAGCCGTCCCTGCCGCGCCGATCGCGATGACGATGATGAGCCCGACGAGGAGGCGGTGCCGCGGGATACGCGACAGGAGATGCGTCAGGATCGTCGACGTGAAGACCACGGTGAACGCGAACACCGACACCAGAAGGCCCACCGACGTCTCGCTGACGTGCAGATCGGCGCCCATCTCGGGCAGCAGGCCGGTCGGCAGCATCTCGCCCGAGATCGAGAAGAAGGAGGCCACGGCGAGGGCGATCAGGCCGCCCCACGGAAAGCGGGCGGCGGGCGACGTCGACAGCGGTGAGGGCACGTTCAAGCCTATCGACCAGGTGCGGTGGAGTACGACTGGCGACATGCCCGCCGCTTCGAAGAACGTGCAGAACCACGACGACAAGACCTGTCGCTCGTGCGGCCGTCGCATCGAATACCGGGCCAAGTGGGCGAAGAACTGGAGCGAGGTCGCGTACTGCAGCGACGCCTGCCGCCGCCGCAAGGTGCAGCCTGTCGACCGGAAGCTGGAGGACAGCATCCTGACGCTTCTCGAAGCCCGTGCGGCGACGTCGACCATCTGCCCGTCGGACGCGGCCCGCGACGTCTCCGGGAAAGACGACGAGGGCTGGCGCGACCTCATGGAGCCCGCCCGCCGGGCCGCCCGTCGCCTCGTCGCCCGCGGTGAGGTCGACGTCACGCAGAAGGGGCAGGTGGTCGACCCGTCGACCGCCAAGGGGCCCATCAGGATCCGGCGGCACCGGTAGGCCCGTCGCGCTCGGCTAAGTTGGGCGGGTGCGCCGCCTGCAGACCCGACCGTGGCTCGCGGCCCTCGTCGTCTACGCCCTGTCGCGGGTCGTCTCGACCGTGCTGCTCGGCACGATGTTCACCGTCGCGACGGTGAATCACTGGGCGTTCGCCAGCCACCGCGCCCACGCGTCGCTCATCACGTTCTCGGCGTCGTGGGACAGCTCGGCCTACAAGGGCATCGCCGAGCACGGCTACCCGACAGCGCTGCCGGTCGACGCCGCCGGACACGTGCTGCCGAACGCGTGGGCGTTCCTCCCCGTCTTCCCGGCGATCGTGCGCGCGCTGACGACGGCGCTCGGGCTGAACGCCGTGGTCAACGGCTACTACACCGTGGCCGTCGTCACCGCGACGCTCTTCGGGGCGGGGGCGGTGCTCATGCTGTCGGCGATGCTGCGTCAGCGCGTCTCGAACGAGCGAGCCCTCTTCGCGGTCGTGCTCTTCTGCATGGGTCCGATGGGATTCCTGCTGCAGGCCGCCTACGCCGAGAGCGCCTTCCTCTTCTTCTTGTTCGCGGCCCTCTGGTGTCTGCAGACGAGTCGGTACCTGCTGCTGGTCCCGTTCGCGGTGGTGGCGGCGTTCACACGGCCGGGTGTCCTCGCGCTGGCACTGACGCTGGGCATCCACTTCGTCGTGCGAATCCGCGAGCGCAGGATCGGGACGGCACGGTTTCCCCTGCGAGATGCGGTCTCGATCGGGGTCGCTGCTCTGGTCACGGCGGTGGCGGGTCTCGCGTGGCCTGTGGTCGCCTCCGCCGTGACCGGGCGCTCGAGCGCCTATCTCGACACCGAGCTCGCGTTCTGGGTCGGGTTCGTCGGGCATCGGCACTTCGCGCCGCTGACCCCGTGGTTCGCGATGGCGACGACGTTTCTCGGGCCTGTCGGCATCGTGGTGGTGGTGCTCGCGCTCGCGGCCGCCGCCTTCTGGTTGACGCGGCGCGGAACGAAGGCGCTGGGGCACGAGATCGTCGGCTTCACGGCGTCCTACTGGCTCTACCTCGTCGCAGTGTTCCTGCCGCAGCAGAGCCTCGTGCGCCTGCTGATGCCGGCCGCGCCGATGCTCGGGAGCCCGGTCTTCTGGGGGCCCGGCGTCGCGGGCAGTCGTCGGCGTCGCATCCTGCTGGTGGCCGGGGCGATCCTGCTGCAGGCGGTCGCCATCGTCTTCCTCTGGTTCCTCGGCTACCCCTGACCGTCGGGCGTGCGGACGAGGTAGGTCGGTGACGCCGCGAAGCCCGCGCGCTGGTAGAGCGTGACGGCGCCGTCGCTGGAGTGCACTGTCACGTGGCCGAGCTCGAGTTGGTCGGCGCGCGACAGGACCGCGCCCATCAGTCGCCCGCCGATGCCACCGCCCCTTGCATCCGGCACGACGTACACGCTCTGGACGTCGCCCGAAGCACGCTCCAACTGCGTCGGGCTGGGCACCCGCGAGACGACCGCGAGCCAGGCCATGCCGACGACGACTCCGCCCCGCACGGCAACGGCGCAGTGGTGATCAGGATGCCGGGCCGCGAAGTCGACGAAGAAGCTCACGAACTCCTCGTGACCGACGACCGGCACCCGGCGGTTCTCGGCCAGCCAGCGCCAGCGCAGCTCGGCCACGGCGTGGATCTCGTCGGCCCGGGCCGGCCGGATGTCGACGTCGTCCATCGCACCATCCTATATCGACAGGTAAACTTGCAATACTAACTGCGCAGGCGTACTGTACAAATCATGCAGACGGCCACCAGCATCGACGTCGCCGACCGGCTCATCACGGCCACCGGCCGCATCCGCCGCTCCGTTCGGCGAGACGCTCTCCCCGGCAACGCTGCCGACGACACCAACCTGACGCTGTCGCAGGAGGCCGTGATCGGCCACCTCACCCGCGGCGGCGCCATGACGACGGCCGATCTCGCCCGACTCGAGGGCGTCCGCCCCCAGTCGATGGGCCTGACGGTCGCCGGGCTCGAAGAGCTCGGGCTGATCGCCAAGAAGCCCGACCCGGCCGACGCGCGGCGCAGTCTCCTCGAGCTGACCGATGCCGGCGTCGAGTCGCGGGCCAGCGCCCGCGACCGCCGGGCCGGAGTCCTCGCCGGCCGATTCGACGCCCGCCTCACCCCCGACGAGCTGGCAGCCATCGAGCACGCCCTCGACCTCATCGACAGAGTCGTCGACCGCTGACCTCCCCTTCACCCCGAAATAAGTAGGCGACCACCACGACCACCACAGCCCCCACCACCCGGCGAGCACCCCGCGAGACCGGCTTCGGCCCGCGCTTCGTCGTCCCGATCCTGTTCGGCCCGCTGCTGAACCCGATCAACACCACGATGATCGCCGTCGCGCTCGCGCCGATCTCGAAAGACCTCGGCATCGGCAGCGACCAGGCGATCTGGCTCGTGTCGTCGCTCTACCTCGCCAGCGCGATCGCGCAGCCCACGATGGGCAAGCTGGCCGACCGGTTCGGCCCGAAGAAGATCTTCCTGATGGGCATGGTCATTGTGATCGTGGCGGGCCTCCTGCCCGAGTTCGCGCCCAGCTTCGGCGGGGCGCTGCTCTCGCGCGTGCTGATCGGCATCGGCACGTCGAGCGCCTACCGGCGGCGATGAGCGCGATCCGCAACCAGTCCGATCGGCTGCAGGTGAAGACGCCGCCGCTCGTGCTGGGCGGCCTGTCGATCTCGTCGCTGGTGTCGGCCGCGGCCGGGCCGCCCCTCGCCGGCGTGCTGATCGGCGCCTTCGGCTGGCACTCGATCTTCCTCGTCAACGTGCCGCTCGCGGGCGCCGGCCTCGTGCTGGCCGCCCTGTGGATGCCGTCCGACCGCATCCGCCCCGTCCGTGAAGCGCCGCTGCCCGTGCGCCAGGCCATCGATCCGCTCGGCCTGACCCTGTTCGCCATCGCGATCGGCGGCCTCCTGGTGTTCCTGCTCGACCTGTCGGCCGGGCTCTACTGGCTGCTCGCCGTCACCGTCGTGGCGATCATCGCCCTGATCGTCTGGGAGCGCCGTGCGGTCGCCCCGTTCATCGACGTGCGCATGCTCGCGTCGAACGGCCCGCTCACCCGCACCTACCTGCGGCTGTTCCTCCTCTACGGCATCGCCTACACGATGACCTACGGCTTCTCGCAGTGGGTGCAGGATGTGGCGCACCTCTCGTCGCAGACCGCGGGGCTCGTGCAGCTGCCGGGCGCGATCCTGGCCGGGGTGGCGTCGTTCTGGTTCGCTCGCAAGCAGGGCGTGCGGGCTCCGCTGATCGCGGCAGCCCTGGTTCCGCTCGCCGGCGGCATGCTGATCCTGGCGCTGACCGGGGCGTCCAGCGTGTGGATGTTCGTGGTCGTCACCCTGTTCTTCACGATCCCGCAGGGGCTCGCGTCGGTCTCGAACCAGGCGGCGCTCTACCGCCAGGTGCCCGCGTCGGGAATCGGTGCGGCCGCCGGGCTCTCGCGCACGGCGATCTACATCGGCGCGATCGCCTCGACGAGCCTGATCGGCGTCGCCTACGGGCAGGCGCCGACGACCCCGGCACTGCACGAGCTGGGCTGGGTCATCATCGGAATCGGAGTGGCGCTGAGTGCGCTCACCATCCTCGACCGCAAGCTGAAGGCGCCGAAGCCGGGCGCCACCGACGCCCCCGACGGGGCCGCCACGACTCTCGAGGCGGACGCCGCGAGCGCCGACGAGCCCGAGTCGGTCACCACCCCGTAGCGGGCCTCTCCCCTTACCTTTTCGGCCTTACCTTTTCGGCTCGATCTGACCCGCAGGACGGTCGGATCGAGCCGAAAAGGTAAGGGTGCGGGCCGCGGAGGGTCAGAGCCCGGTGAGGTCGAGCACCTCGGCGGTCGACGCGGCCTGCACGGTGGGCGCCGGGCCACCCGGCCACGGGCGGCCGAGACTGACCCACCCGGTGCGGAGCCCTGCATCCTGCGCCCCACGGATGTCGTTGTCGGCGCTGTCGCCCACCATCCACGTCTCGGCGATCGCCGCCCCGCGCTCGTCGACCGCACGGCGGAAGATCTCGGGGTCGGGCTTCACGAGCCCGGCCGCCTCCGAGATGACCGCCCCGTCGATGAGGTGCTCGAGCCCGACGTGCGACAGCTTCATGGTCTGCTGTTTCACGCTGCCGTTGGTCAGCACGGCGAGGTCGACCCCGCGGTCGGCGAGCGCCGTGAGCCGCTCGCGCACGCCCTCGTTCAGCTCGACGTAGTCGACGTGCTCGTGTCGGATGCGGTCGACGAGGTCGTCATGCTCGTCGTCGAGGCGCAGGATCCGGCGCATCGCCTCCGCGACGTCGTCACGCTCGGCATAGCCGCTGTCGTCGATCGCGATGACCTGGTCGGCGGCCGAGGGGTCGGCCCCGGTCTCCTCCGCCACCCGGCGCACCCACGAGCCGAACGCCGCGTCCCGATCGATGAGCGTGTTGTCGAGGTCGATCAAGAGGAGCGGCATCCCTCGACGCTAGCCCCGGGCCGAAGCCGACGGCCGCGGTGCCATACGCTGGACGGGTGACCGAGACCCACTGGACCCTGACGCTCGTCTGCGAAGACCGCCCGGGCATCGTGCACGCCATCAGCGGCGCCGTCGTCGAGGCCGGCGGCAACATCACCGAGTCGGCGCAGTTCTCGAGCCACGACACCGGCACCTTCTTCATGCGACTGCAGGTCGTCTCGTCGACCGGGCGCGACGCGTTCACGGCGGCTCTCGCGCCGGTCGCCGAGCACTACGCGATGGAGTGGAAGCTCGACCTGGTCGGCCGGCCGCTCCGCACCCTGGTGCTCGTCAGCAAAGCCGCGCACTGCCTCAACGACCTGCTCTTCCGGCAGCGGGCCGGGCAACTGCCCGTCGAGATCCCGCTCGTGCTCGCGAACCACCCGGATCTGCAGGGGCTGGCCGAGTTCTACGGGGTGCCGTTCGAGCACCGGGCCGTGGTCGGGCCCGAGCTGAAGGCGGAGTTCGAGCGTCGCATCCTGGAGGCCGTCGACGAGTACGACATCGAGCTCGTCGTGCTCGCCCGCTACATGCAGATCCTGAGCCCTGAGCTGTGCGCGGCCCTCGGCGGCCGGGCGATCAACATCCACCACTCGTTCCTCCCCGGCTTCAAGGGTGCGAACCCCTACCGCCAGGCCCACGCCCGCGGCGTCAAGCTGATCGGCGCCACCGCCCACTTCGTCACGAGCGACCTCGACGAGGGCCCGATCATCGAGCAGAACGTGGTGCGGGTCGACCACACCCGCGACGCCGCCGACCTGATGGCCATCGGGCAGGACGAGGAGTCGCGCACCCTCACACAGGCGGTCCGATGGTTCGCCGAAGACCGCGTGCTGCTCGACGGGGCCCGCACCATCGTCTTCCGCTGATCGGCCGCCCCAGCTCGCGTCCGCTCTGGCACGATAGAGGCAGCATGTTCGACACACCGAAGAGGCGCCCCGGTCGCGGCGGCGGGGGCAACGGCCAGCCGCTGCGGGCAGGCGACGTCCTCCGCTTCTTCCTCGAGCTCTTCGCGTTCTTCAGCCTCGCCTTCTGGGGCTACATGGCGTGGCCCTTCCCGCTGCCCGGCATCTTCTTCACGCTCGGCCTGCCGATCTTCGCGATCGTGATCTGGGGGCTCTTCCGGTCGCCCAAGGCCGTGATCAAGAGCGACCCGGTCGGGCGCGCGATCGTCGAGATCGCGATCATGGGCGCCGCCGTCTACACCTGGTTCAGCCTCGGCTACCCGGTCGTGGGCGTCGTCTTCGGCGTGCTGGCGCTCGTCTCGGGCATCCTCAACTTCCGTCGCGAGAACGCGTCGTGATGCGTCGGCCGGCTCGGGGCGGGGGCTCACTGTGAGTTTCGTCGTCACGAACGCCGTGGCAGTGGACGCCGGCGGCGAGCGCCTCGGCGCCTGGCTGCTGATCGACGGCGACACCATCCAGGCGGTCGGCACCGGCAACGCGCGCGCATCCGGGCTGGTGCCCCTCGAGGCCGAGACCGTCGACGCCGGGGGGCGCACAGTCACTCCGGGGCTGATCGACCTGCACGTGCACGGCGGCGGGCGCCACTCGTTCGACGACGGGGCGAGCGACATCGAGGCGGCGCTCGCGGTGCACCGGGCGCACGGCACCACCCGCACCCTGCTGAGCCTCGTGGCGAACCCGCTGCCGGCGCTGCGCGGATCGCTCGAGACCATCGGCACGCTGATGAAGGCCGATCCGCTCGTGCTGGGCGCGCACCTCGAAGGCCCCTTCCTCTCTCCCGACAACCGAGGCGCGCACCGGCACGACTACCTGGCCACTCCCGATCCTGAGGCCGTCGCGTTTCTGCTCGAGGCGTCGCCCGGCACGGTGCGCAGCGTCACGATCGCGCCCGAGCTGCCCCACGCACTCGACGCGATCGAGACCGTGGTAGCGGCCGGGGCGGTCGCGGCGGTCGGCCACACGCAGGCCGACTACGAGACCGCGCGGGCCGCGTTCGACCGCGGGGCGACACTGCTGACGCACGCGTTCAACGCCATGCCCGGCATCCATCACCGCGCACCCGGCCCGATCGTCGCGGCGATCGACGACCCCCGGGTGACTCTCGAGCTGATCCTCGACGGCGTGCACGTGCACCCGTCGGTGGCGCGCGTGCTGTTCGAGCAGGCTCCCGACCGCGTCGCACTCATCACCGACGCGATGGCCGCCGCCGGCTCGAACGACGGGCAGTACCGGCTCGGCACCCTGGACGTCACGGTGCGCGGCGGCACGGCGCTCCTCTCGGACGCGCTGGCCACCGGGGTCGAGACGATCGCAGGATCCACGCTCCTCCTCGACGAGGCGCTGCGGCTCGCGATCGGCACGCTGGGCCTGTCGCCGGTCGACGCCGTCACCGCCCTCACGCGCACACCGGCCCGCGCTCTCGGCGTCGACGGCAACCTCGGGCTCCTCGCCCCCGGCCACCAGGCCGACCTCGTCGTCTGGAACGACGACTGGACGGTGCAGCGCGTCTGGGCGGCCGGCCGACGACTCTGACATGATCGACGGATGACAACGAAGTCACTCCTCGTCATCGGGGGCACGGGTCAGATCAGCGCGGCATGCGTCCGCGACGCCGTCGCGCGGGGGTTCGACGTCACTGTCGTCAACCGGGGCGCGACCAGCAGCAGGCACGTGCCGGCCGAGGTCGAGACGCTCACGGCAGACGTGCGCGACGAGCGCTCGGTGCAGGATGCCCTCGGCAGCCGCCGGTTCGACTCCGTCGCCGACTTCCTCACGTTCACGCCCGACCAGATGCAGTGCGCGATCCGCCTCTACGGCGAGATCTGCGACCAGTACGTCTTCGTCAGCTCGGCGTCGGCCTACCAGAAGCCGCCCGCCGCTCTGCCGATCACCGAGAACACCCCGCTGTTCAACCCGTTCTGGCAGTACTCGCGCGACAAGATCGCCTGCGAGCGGCTGTTGCGCGACGAGCACGCCAGAGGCCGCGTCCGCGCGACCGTCGTGCGCCCATCGCACACCTACGACCGCACTCAGGTGCCGCTGCTCGGCGGCTGGACGGTCATCGACCGCCTGCGCCGCGGCCTGCCCATCTCGCTGCACGGCGACGGCACCTCCCCTTGGGCTCTGACCCACTCCGACGACTTCGCGCCGGCCTTCCTCGCCGTCCTCGGGGCCGAGGCTGCCATCGGCGAGGCGTTCAACATCATGTCGCCCGAGCTGCTCACCTGGAACATGATCGCTCTCGACCTCGCCGACGCAGCCGGGGTCGAGGTGCCGCACATCGTGCACCGCACCACGCACGACACCGTGCAGATCGCGCCCGAGTGGGACGAGCCACTGCGGGGTGACCGCACTCACGCGGCGATCTTCGACTGCACGAAGATCCTCGAGCTCGCGCCGACGTGGCAGCAGACGATCCCGTTCGCCGAAGGCGCCCGACGCATCGTGCGGTGGTACGACGCCGACGAGTCGCGCCGCGTCGTCGACCCGCACATCGACGCGCTGTACGACCGCCTGACCGCGTCCGAGCGCCAGGCGGCCTGACGGTCTTGCTGCCTGACCGGCTGACCGGTCTGCCGGCCTGCTGGCTTGACCGGTCTGCCGGCCTGATCGCCGGCCCCAGCCGCTGTCCTCCGAAGGTCCGACTGCGGCGGAGGCCCGCCGGCACCTAGTCTTCGAGAATGAAGACGGAGCACCGCCGGGTCTGGGAGCGCATCGCCATCATCTCGGGGATGGTGGGTGGGCTCTTCCTCGTCGGCGCCTTCACGCTGATGCTGACGACCGCCCCGATCATGGCGTCGGCCATCTGCCTGCCGGTCGGGTTCGTGGCGCTCGTGTTCGCGATCCTGCTGGCCCTGTATCTGCGCCGCGGCGTGGCCGCCGAGTCGTGGCCGCGCTCGGGGCGTAAAGCCCCTCGCTGAGAAGCTCGCCGACGGGGCCTCGCTGACGAGCCGTCGACCAGGCTCTCGGCCGAGCCGCGACCGCTAGCGCACCCCCACCGGCAGCCACGACTGCGCCAGCACCTCGTCGCGGAAGCGCGTGAGTGCGGCAGCATCGGCGCCGGCCCCCTCGAGGGCCAGAAGCCCCGCGCCGAGCAGCGGCGGCACCGTCACGACGTGGGTGCGGGCGAGCGGTGCGCGCTCGGCGAGACCCGCGTGGATGCCCGCGAAGAGCCGCTCGTCGCGCGCGGCGAGCACCCCGCCGCCGAGCACGACGGGCACCGGCACGTCGAGCAGCTCGAGCCGCGTCAGGGCGGTCGCGACGAGCGTCACGATCTCGGCGGCCTGCTGGTCGACGACGCCCTGCGCCACCGCGTCGCCGAGGCTGGACGCCTCGAACAGCACCGGGCTCAGCAGCGAGACCACACGCCCCTCGAGGCGCCCGAAGTGCAGCGCCTCGGTGACCTCGCGCACAGTCGACAGGCCCAGGGCGGCCGGCACGAGTCGCTGCAGCATCGACGCCGGGCCCCGGCCGTCCTCGGCGCGGGCCGCATGCCAGAGGGCCCGCCCGCCCAGGAAGGAGCCACCGCCCCAGTCGCCCGAGATGTCGCCCAGGGCGGGGAAGCGCGCGGTGGCGCCGTCGTGTCGCACCCCGATCGCGTTGATGCCGGTGCCGCAGATGACGGCGACTGCATCCTGCTCACGGTCGGGCCCGTCGTGCAGGCCACCGCGCAGCAGGGCGAAGAGGTCGTTGTCGATCACGTCGGCGTGCCACTGGGCGAGCGCCTCGGTCGCCGTGACGATCTCGGCAGGGAGGTCGAGCCCCGAGAGGTAGACGTGGGTGCGGGCGACGCGCACGTCGAGGCCGTCGAGAGCTGTGGCCCTCAGGTCGTTCAGGATGCCGAGGGCCGTGTCGAGGCCGAGCACCTGCGGGTTCGACCCCGGGCCGCGGGCGTGCGCCACGAACTCGCCGTCGAGGCCCACCACGATGACGTCGGTCTTGCTGCCGCCGCCGTCGACAGCCAGCACCACCTCGCGCGGGGCACCGGCTGCAGCCGGAGCGCTGCTGTCGGCGACACCCCTGCCCGCCGCCCCCGTGTCGGTCGTCATCTCGCCCACGCGAGGTGCTTCGCGTTGTCGGCCAGCAGCAGATCCGTCATCTTCTCGGCCTTCTCGAACTGACCGACCATCGGGTGCGCGAGCAATGCCCGCACGATCCGGTCGCGGCCCCCGTGCACGGCAGCGTCGAGGGCGAGCCGCTCGTAGCCGGCGACGTGCGCGATCAGCCCCTGCATGTCGGCGGGCAGCGGCTCGATCGGCAGCGCCGTCAGCCCGGCCGAGCCGACGACGGTCGGCACCTCGATCACGTGGTCGTCGGGCAGGAAGGGCATCGTGCCGTCGTTGCGGACGTTCAGCACCTGGGTGTCGCCCTTGTTCGTCGTCAGCGAGGCGAGCACGTTGACGGCGGCGTCGGAGTAGTAGGCCCCGCCTCGCGACTCGAGCTCGACCGGCTTGGTGTCGACGGCAGGATCCGCGTACTTGCGCAAGAGCGCCCGCTCGGTCTCGTACACGACCTGAGCCCGCGTCGGCTCGAAGATCTGCTCGCGGAAGACCTCGTCGAACGCGTAGTAGTAGCGGAGGTAGTACGACGGCAGCGCCTGCTGCATGAGCAGCTGACGCGGGTCGGCGTGCACCGAGATCGCGGTCTCCTCCAGGTGGTCGCGCAGCAGCGACGGCAGCACGTCGGTCTCGACGCCGTCTTTCGTCACGTGGACTCCGCGCTCCCAGGTGAGGTGGTTGAGCCCCACGTGGTCGAGGCGCACCGCTTCGGGGGCGACGTCGTAGCGGTCGGCGTAGCGACGCTGGAAGCCGATGGCCACGTTGCAGAGGCCGACGGCGCGGTGGCCGGCCTCGAGCAGCGCCCTGGTGACGATGCCGACGGGGTTCGTGAAGTCGACGATCCAGGCGTCGGGCTTGGCGTACTTCCGCACCATCTCGGCGGCCTCGAGCACGACGGGAACGGTGCGGAGCGCCTTCGCGAACCCGCCCGGCCCCGTCGTCTCCTGCCCGATGCAGCAGAGCGCGTGAGGGAAGGTCTCGTCGCCGTGACGCGCCTGCTGCCCGCCGACGCGCAGCTGGAACATGACGGCGTCGGCGTCTTCGACCCCCTGGCGGAGGTCGTCCGTGACGTGGATGGTGCCGGGGTGGCCGGACCTCGCGAACATGCGGCGCGAGATGCCCCCGACGAGCTCGCGGCGCTCGGGGTCGGGGTCGACGAGCCACAGCTCGTCGATCGGCAGGACGTCTCGCAGCCGCGAGAAGCCGTCCACGAGCTCGGGGGTGTAGGTCGAGCCTCCCCCGACGACGGTGAGTTTCATGGTCAGCCTTTCACTCCGGATAGTGCGATGCCCTCGACGAATGCCTTCTGGGCGAAGAAGAAGATGATGACGACCGGCAGCATGATCACGACGGTGAGCGCCATGGTCATCGACCAGTCCGTGCCGTGCTCGCCGCGGAAGGTGGCGAGCCCGTAGGCCACCGGCCAGTTGGCCGAGTTCTCGGACGTGTAGAGCAGCGGCCCGTAGTAGTCGTTCCAAGAGTTGAAGAACATGAAGATCGCAGCGCTCGCGATGCCGGGGCGCGCCATCGGCACGATCACGCTCCAGAGCACCCGCCACTCCCCCGCGCCGTCCATGCGCGCGGCGTCGCCGTACTCGGCGGGGATCGTCATGAAGAACTGCCGCAGCAGGAAGATGCTGAACGCGTCGCCCAGCAGGTTCGGCAGGATCAGCGGCCACAGCGTGCCCGTCAGGTGCAGGCCGCTCCAGAGCACGTAGACCGGCACGGCCGTCACCTGCGGAGGCAGCAGCATCGTGATGATGATCGCCATGAAGATGAGGTTCGCGCCCTTGAACTTGATCTGCGCCAGCGCGTAGGCGGCTGGCACGCTCGACAGCAGCATGAAGAGCGTCGCGAGCACGGCATACATCGCCGAATTGCCGAACCACTGCGCGAGCGGCACCGTCGTGAAGACGCGCAGGTAGTTCGACCACTCCCAATGCGTGGGGATGATCGAGGCCGTCAGCGCCTGGTTGCTCGACATCAGCGACGTCAGCACCACGAACACGATCGGGGCGATGCAGAGGATCGCGACGGCGACGAGCGCCACGTGCTGGGCGATCCATCGCAGGATGCGGGGCCCACGGCCGGATTCGGCCCGTCGCGCTGCGGCCCCGGTGAGGGGTCTCGAGATGGTGGTCAATTGTCGACCTCCGGTCGGAAGACGGAAATGCGTCGGATGGTCAGCGCGAGCAGCACGGCGGTGATCACGAACAGCACCACCGCCATCGCCGAGGCGTAGCCGAACTGGAAGTTCGCGAAGCCGTGCTGGTAGAGCAGCTCGGTGTAGGTGAGCAGCGACGTGCCCGGATACCCGAGGTTGGCGCTCGAACCGCCGCCGACGGTCGCCTGCCCGCTCGCCACCCCGGAGGCGACGGCCGCCTCGGTGAAGTACTGCAGGGCCGCGATCACCCCGGTGACGATCGCGAAGCCGATCACCGGCGCGATCATCGGCAGGGTGATGTGCCGCACCTGCTGCACGCCGTTCGCCCCGTCGAGCGAAGTCGCCTCGTAGAGCTCTTTCGGCACATCGAGCAGCGACGCCAGGAAGATGATCATGATGTCGCCCATCACCCACACGCCGAGGATCACGAGCGACGGCTTCGACCACGACGGGCTGTTGAACCACAGCGGCCCGTGGATGCCGAAGAACTTCAGGATCAGGTTCACCGGCCCCGTTCCCGGGTTGAACAGGAAGACGAAGGCGACGACGCTCGCCACCGGAGGCACGAGGGCCGGCAGGTAGAAGATCGTGCGCCACAAGCCGGCGGCGGTGCGGGCACGGACCAGGAGGCCCGCCACCAGCAACGCGCAGACGATCCGGATCGGCACCAGGATCACGACGAACCACAGGGTGTTGAGAGCCGCCGCGCCCACCTGCGGATCCTGCGTGAACAGATAGCGGTAGTTGAGGAGGCCGACCCACTGCGGGCTCGAGAGCTGGTTGTAGCGGGTGAACGAGAAGTACACCGAGGCGAGCAGCGGATAGACGAAGAAAATGAGGAGGCCCGCGATCGCGGGGCTCAGCATGACCAGGGCGACGCGCCTCCGGCGGCGCTCGGCCGACCGCCGACGGGGCGCCGGGGCGGTCGCGCGCCGCCGGACGAGGCGCGAGGTGGTGGTGGGCGCGGTCATCACGGGCCCGTCAGCGCGTTCTCGTTGTCGATGTTCTTATCGAGCGTCTTCAGCTGCGCCGTGAGGTCGCCGCCGCCCGACTGGTACGCCGTCCACATCTTGGTGAAGGTGCCGATGTAGGCCGCGCCGTCGGAGGTGGCCGGCGAGGTGATCGTGGCGGGGTTCTTCGCGGCGTCGATGAACGTCTTGTAGTTCTTGTCGACCTCGAGCTTCGGCGAGTCCAGCGCCGAGGTGATGGTCGGCACGTTCTTCAGGCCGTTGCCGATCTGCACCTGCGCGTCGGTGTTCAGCGCGAGGTACTTGAGCAGGGCCCAGGCGAGCTCGGGGTGCTTCGAGCCCTTGGCGATGCCTGCGACGTTGCCCGCGATGTACGACGCGCCGTAGGTGCCGTAGCCGGACATCACCGGGGTCGGCGCGGACGAATACTGGAGGTCGGGCTTCTGCGACTGGATGAACGCGGTGCGGTACTCGCCGTCGATCACCATCGAGACCTGGCCGGTCTGGAAGGGGTTGTCGGCCGCGAACTCCTGGCCGAGACCCGAGGTGAACGCCTGCAGCTTGGCGTAGCCGATCTTGTCGACGTAGGCCTTCTGCCACTCGATCAGCTTCTTCCAGCCGGCGCTCGTGCCGATCTCCGACTTGCCCGACTTCGACAGCCACGTACCGTTGATCATCGGGGCGAAGTGCTCGGGGCTGTTCTCTTCGAAGCTCATGAGCGGGTTGAAGCCGAGCTGCTTGATCGAGCCGTCGGAGTTGTAGGTCGTGAGCTTGAGACCGTCAGCCTCGAGCTCGTCGAGGGTCTTCGGCGGGGTCGTGATGCCCTTCGCCGCGAGCTCCTTCGTGTTCATCAGGAGGCCGCTCGTGTCGGCGAGGGCCGGCAGCGTGCACTGGTTGCCCTTGTACGACGTGTAGCCGCGGACGACCTTCGGGATGTCCGACAGGTCGACCTTGTCGCGCTTGATGTACTGCCCGAGGTTGAGGAAGGCGCCCGACGAGCAGAAGCTGCCGACGATGGCGGTCGAGTAGGAGATGCCGACGTCGATGTTCTGGCCCGACGAGATCGCCTGCTGCAGCTTGGTGTCGTCCTGGCCGCTGTGGACGTCGACCTTGACGTCGGGGTACTTCTTCTCGAAGCCCTTCACAGCGGTCTGGACGACACCGGCTTCGCGGCCGGTGAAGAAGTGCCAGAGCGACACGGTGCCGCTCAGGTGCTTGGGGGCGGACGCGTCGATCTTGGCGCCGCCCGAGCCGGAGCAGCCGGTCAGCGCGAGCGCGCCGACCAGCGTGAGCGACGCCGCCGCGATCAGCCGTTTGCGGGTGACGTGTCGTCGCAGAGGGAGGGTGTTCTTCATGGTGGAGCCTCACTTCCTGGAAGGGTGGTGGAGCCTGACGTGGTGGAGCGCGGTGATGCGAGGGTGGTTTTCGGGCGCGCCGAACGGCCCTGCGAGAGGGCTCGATCGACGCGTGCGGGTCTAGGCGGGAACGACGGGCGGGTCGGCGCCGGGAGCGTCGGGCAGATGCGCGACGGCCTCGACGAGGGCCTGGCGCACGGCGTCGATGAGGACGTGCCGTGCACCGTGGAGGACGGGGGTCTGTGAGATCGAGGGGCCGACCACCGGGGTCGACCAGCGGCTGTGCTCGTGCAGCCAGGCCT
The DNA here is from genome assembly GCF_001577365.1 of Frondihabitans sp. PAMC 28766. NCBI lineage: Bacteria > Bacillati > Actinomycetota > Actinomycetes > Micrococcales > Microbacteriaceae > Frondihabitans > Frondihabitans sp. PAMC 28766. Next base: position 1,344,767 of record NZ_CP014513.1, on the reverse strand, counting down.
CGACCCGCGACGCGAGGTCGACGCCGAAGGCCGTGCCGATGGGGCCGTGCAGGATGACCAGCTCGGGGTCGACGACGGCGAGGGCCGGCATCACCACGAGGCCGACGCGTGGTGCGAGCTCGTCGAGAATGGCGAGGCGGGCAGGATCCTGATCGATCGCCTCGAGCAGGTCGCCGAGGCTCTCGCCCTCGATCCCGTGCCGCCCGGCGAGCAGCTCGATCGTGCGGCTCGTCACCAGGTCGTCGACGAGACGTGCGTCGGAGTCGAACTCGGAGGCGTCGACGGGGGCGCCGAGGTAGCCGATCTCACCGGCCCCGCCCGCGGCACCGCGGTGCACGCTGCCGCCGAAGTCGAGAGCGAGGCCCAGGCCGTTGCCCATCCAGAGCAGGGCGAACGTCGTCGCCTCCTGCCCCGAGCCTTCGCGGCGCTCGGCGATGGCCACGAGGTTGGCGTCGTTCTCGATGATCACGTGGGCGCCGAGCGCTTTCGACAGGGTCTCGGTGACCTGGTGCCTCGGCCACCCGGGCAGCTCGTCGGTGAACACGAGGTCGTCTGTGCGGGGCTCGACCGAGCCCTGGATTCCGACGCAGACGACCGTCACGGACTCGGGATCGCGCCCGGCGGCGAGACACGCGCTCTCGATCGCGCGGGCGAGGTCGGCGTGGGCGTCGGTGCCGTCGGGGGCGTCGTCGGTCGCCTCGAACACGACGTGGTCGGGCCGGCCCGTCGCGTCGACGACCGTGGCGCTGATGCCGGCCGGCTGGACGTCGATCGCCACGCCGATGGCGCGATCGGTCAGCACGGCGTACTGCAGGGCGGCCGGGCCGCGGCCCGACGACGACTCGCCCGACACAGCGATGAGCTCGGCCTCTTCGAGGCGGCGGATCATCTCGGCGGCAGTGGGCTTCGACAGGCCGGAGAGGCGGGCGAGCTCGTTGCGAGTCATCGGGCCGTGCTCGAGCAGGAGGCCGAGCGCGGTGCGGTCGTTCAGCACGCGCAGAAGCGCGGGCGTCCCTGGGCGGCTCGGCGTTGGCATGCCACGACTGTAATAGACAACCTTCTTAACTGAAAGGTTTGTTTACAGATCGGAAACACGAGTCCCGATCGCGCAGGTCAGAACCGCGTCGTGATCCGGCCGGAGACCAGCGGCAAGCGCGGCTCGAGCCGGCCGTCTTCGATGGTGGCGATCTCCGACCACTTGTCGATGGTCGTGCACGGGTGCGAGATGCCGAGCCGCACCAGGTCGCCGACGGCGAGGGTCGAGCCGGCCGGCAACGACACGAAGGCGTGCTGGTCGTTCAGCCCCGTGACCGCGGCGCCGACGACAGCCCCCTCGACGCGCTGCGCGGGCCCGCGCCCCGGCCGGTAGGCCTCGAGCAGCATCGGCAGACCCTCGTCGTCGGCGGTGTCGCGCCGCCCGACGTTGAGCAGTGCCAGGGTCGGCTCGGGGCGCGAGAGCACGCTCGCCCAGAGGTCGAGCGCGGGCCGGAACCCGACGTCCGTCTCGGTGCGGGCGAACGGGGTGAGCCGCCGGTAGTGGTCGTGGTCGTGCGTCACGTAGGCCCCCGAGCGGAGTACCACGCGGGTCGGCACCCCGCGCTGGCCGAGGGGGTCGTGCCGGAAGCCGAGGGCCTCGACGACGCGGTCGAAGTAGATGCTGCCGCCCGCCGTCAGCACGACCTCGCCGCCGCGGTCGAGCCAGTCGGCGAACGAGATGCCGTCGAGCAGGTCGCGGAACTCGATGAGGGTCGCGAGGTAGTCGTCGACGAGATGCAGGGCGGCGGCATCCGTCTCGTGGCTGAGGGCCCCCTCGTAGCCGGCGATGCCGGCCAGCACGAGATTGTCCGCCTCGCGGACGGCCCGGGCCACGGCGAGCGCCGCGTCGAGCGACCGCGCGCCGGTGCGACCGCCCGAAGCACCGAGCTCGACCAGGATCGGCAACTGCCGCGTCGCGCCCCCGCGCGCGAGCGCCTCGTCGACGATCCGCACCCCGTCGACCGAGTCGAGCCACATCAGCACGTCGCTGCCGGGCTCGGCCAGACGCGCGAGAGCCTCGGGTGAGAACGACGTGCCCGCCAGGATGACGTGCCGCACGCCGGCCTCTCGCGCGACCTCGGCCTGGTAGGCGGTGGCGACCGAGATGCCCCAGGCGCCGGCGTCGAGCTGCTGCTGCCAGATCTCGGGTGCCATCGTCGTCTTGCCGTGCGGCGCGAGGTCGACGCCCGACTCGCGGCACCACGTGGCCATGGTGTCGATGTTGTGGGTGAGGGCGCTCCGGTCGACCGTCAGCAGCGGCGTGGGCAGCTCGTCGAGCGGGATGGGCCATGGCTGGTCGGTGAAGGCGACCTTGGTCGCCGATATGGCGTTGATCGCCATGCTCGTGCCTCCTGGTGAGAGTGGCGCTGTACTAGCTTCGAGTCAGAGCATCGACGACCGATCAACGCGATGAAGACAGAATGGACCCCTCCGTGACCGACAGCAAGACTTCCGTGAAGACCTCCGGCGCGCCGACCCCGTTGACGACATTCTCGCAGGGTGTGGCGAAGGGCGGGTTCCTGTCGGTGTCCGGTCAGGGCCCGCAGGATCCCGAGTCGGGCGCCTACCTCCACCCCGACGACCTCACCTCGCAGACCGTCCGCACGCTCGACAACGTCAAGGCGATCGTCGAGGCGGCCGGCGGCACCTTCGAGGACATCGTCTCGCTGCGCGTCTTCCTGACCAAGCGCAGCGACTTCGCCGAGATGAACGCGGCGTACGCCGAGTACCTCACGGCGAACGTCCCCTCCGGCGACTACCCCACCCGCACGACCGTCATGGTCGAGCTGCCGAACGAGGCGATGCTCGTCGAGATCGACGGCCTCGCGATCCTCTCCCGCTGACCGGCAGAGCTAGCGGGCGACGGCCCCGAGGCGGGCCGACAGCCAGCGCGCGACGCCGTCGTCGGCGTTCGAGCCGATGACGCCGGTGGCGGCGGCGAGCACCTCCGGGTGCGCGTTCTCGACGGCGTAGGCCTCGTCGGCGACTTCGAACATGTCGAGGTCGTTCAGGTTGTCGCCGAAGCACACGATGCGCTCGGCCCCGGTGAGATCGGCGAGCGTCCGCACACCCACTCCCTTCGTCGAGCCGGGCGCCGCCAGTTCGAGCCAGTACGTCCCCTCGACATACGTCTCCTCCTGCAGCGACACGGCGACGTCCCCGCCGAGATCCTGCCGCAGGATCCTGGCGACCGGTTCGAGCTCGGCCCACGGCCCGATGGCCACGATCGAGAACGTCCCGACGCGCGCCAACTCGCGCTGGTGCGCCACCGGCCGCCACCGTGGGTCGGAGCCGCGGTCGCCGAGGTACCACCGGATGCCCGCGCTCTCCTGCCCTGCCACCCAGCCGACGGTGTCGGCGCGATCGCCGGGCCGCACCGAGTAGACCAGCGGTGCGACACCGAGGCGGTCGAACGCCGCCAGCACCCCGTCGACGATCTCGGGGGCGACGGTCTGCTCGACGAGGTTCTCGCCGGTCGACAGGTCGACCACGAACGCGCCTCCGTAGACGACGGCGGGCCCGGCGAGACGCAGACCCTCGGTGACCATGCTCAGCGAGTGCAGCGACCGCGCGGTGGCCAGCGAGATCAGCTCGCCCGACTCGGCGAGGGCGTTGACGGTCTCGCGGGTGTAATCGCTGACCCGAGCGTCGGGGCCCAGAAGGGTGCCGTCGAGGTCGGTCACGTAGAGGGTGCGGGTCACGTCACCATTCTCACGCCGCAGGCCGTGTGTTCTCGCACCCGCGATGAGGGGGCAGGATGCGACGGGTCGGTGTCGTGACGGGTCGGTGTTGTAACGGGTCGGTGTTGTAACGGGTCGGTGTCGTGACGGCTCACCGCCCGGAGACGATGACCGTCTTGCGCGACCACTTCTCGCTCTCGAGCTGGTCGACCATGAACTGCGCGACGTCGGCTCGCGAAACCCTGCCGACGCCGGAGAAGCTCTCGACCGCGAGGACGCGCCCGGTGGCCGGCGTGTTCTCGAGCCGCGTCGGGTAGACCAGCGTCCAGTCGAAGGCGGACGAGCGCACGACAGCGTCAGCGGCCTCCTTCGCGGCGTAGACGCGGCGCAGCACCGACGAGAAGAAGACCCGCTGGAAGGCGTTCGCCCCGTCGCGCGACTCGCCGACGCCGAATGCCGAGCACACGATGAGGCGCGTCACGCCGGCCTTCGCAGCGGCCGGCAGCAGAACGCTGGTCGAGGCGGCCTCGACGGGGTGACGCAGGTCGCGCGAGCCGAGCGCGTTCAGCACGGCGTCTTGGCCGTCGACGGCGGCCGCGATGTCGATGGCGCTGGTCGCGTCGCCGGTGAGCGAGCGGACCCCCTGCAGTGTGCCGAGCTTGGTCGGCTCGCGTACGAGCGCCGTCACCTCGTGCCCTGCCGCGATGGCGCGCTCCAGCACCAGTCGCCCTGTCTTGCCCGTCGCGCCCAGTACGAGAACTCTCATCCCCCTACCCAACCACGCCGGGGGTTCTGCACGGCGACCTCGTCGAACAGGTGATTCATACCCGGAATTGACATTTCATACAGCGTCCGTCTATGGTCGTCGAGTTCGCTCCGATCCCACGACGAGGTGGCCCCATGACTTTCCCCCTGATGACGCTGCGCCCGTCCCGCAACACACTGACCTTCGTTCTCCTGTCGATGACAGGCGGGGTCATTTTCCAGGTGGCGTACATCCGTTTCGTCTTCCTCCCCGAGACCGCCGAAGCCCTCGGCTTGACCGGTCAGGAGTACGGCACGGTCGTCTCGGTCTTCGGCGCCACCGCGACGATCATGTACTTCGTCGGCGGCTGGTTCGCCGACCGGTACTCCCCACGGCTGCTCATCTGCGTGGCACTCGCCGGTGTCGGGCTGGCCGACCTCTATGTCGCGACGGCCCCGGGGCTCGTGGGCGCGCTGGTCGCACACGTCGCGATGGCCGTGCTGAGCACCGGCCTCTACTGGTCGGCGCTGGTCAAGTCGATCGGGCTGCTGGCCAAGCCCGGAAGCGAGGGGCGCAGCTTCGGGTTCTTGGAAGGCATCCGGGGCGTCACGTCGACGGTCATCGGCCTGATCGGCGCGGCCATCGTCTCGACAGCCGTCGTCCCGGCGACGGGCGTGCTCAGCCTCATCCGCGTCTACGGAGTCCTCTGCCTCGTCTTCGCGGTCGTCGTGTGGCTGGTCGTCCGCGAAGACGCGGCGAAGCTCGATGCCCTCGAGGCGACCACGGTCACGCTGACTCAGCTCGTCGCCGCGGCCCGGAACCCGCTGACCTGGTTGATCGGCACGACGATCGCCATGGCCTTCTGCTTCTACACGACCCTCGCCTACTTCTCGCCGCTGCTGCAGAGCGGCTTCGGCGTCGGGGTCACCGCGATCGCCGTGATCGGAGTGATTCGCAGCTACGTGTTCCAGTTCGTCGGAGGCCCCGCCGGCGGCGTCGTCGTCGACAAGGTCACGCACTCGACCCCGCGATTCCTCGGCTGGATGTTCGCCGCTTCAGCGCTGCTGGCAGCCGCGTTCCTGGTGCTGCCGAAGACGCCCGCTCTCGTCGGCGTCGCGCTCGCCCTCCTGCTCGTGCTCTGCCTCGCCGTCTTCATGAGCCGCGGTGTCTACTGGGCGACCGTCGGCGAGCTCGGCGTGCCCACAGCGCAACGGGGCGGGGTGATCGGCCTCGCCTCGGGGATCGGCTATCTGCCCGACGCGTTCCTGCCCGCCCTCTGCGCCTGGTGGATCGGCGACTCCGCGGCCGGAGTGCCCGAGCAGGGCGGCGGCTACACCAGCCTGTTCGGCCTGCTCGTCGTCGCCGGCCTCGTCGGTTTCGGCCTCACCGTCGCCACGCGGCGCTTCGTCGCCCGACGCGCGGCCGCACCCGCTCTCGTCTGACCTCCGTTTCCCCTTCTTCCCCTCTTCGAAAAGGACCCCGTGGACATCTCCGACTTCTCGCTCGACCACTTCTCGCTCGCCGGCCGCACCGCGATCGTCACGGGCGGCAACACCGGTCTCGGTCGAGCGTTCTCGCTTGCTCTGGCGAAGGCCGGTGCCGACGTCTTCGTGCCCGCGATCGTCGACGACGACGGCACGACCCGCGACCTCGTCGAGGCCGAAGGGTCGCGCTACGAGTTCGTCGAGATCGACATCACGTCGCCGGGGCGCCGAGGGTCGTGATCGACAGCTGCGTCGAACGCCTCGGATCGGTCGACATCCTGGTGAACTCGGCAGGGATCTGCCGCCTGGGCGCCGTCGACGACTTCGGCCGCGACGACTGGGACCCCATGATCGCCGTCAACCTGACCGCGCCGTTCGAACTGGGCCACGAGGCCGCTCGCCGCATGGTCGAGCAGGGCTCGGGCAAGATCATCAACATCGCGTCGCTGTTCGCCTTCCTGGGCGGTCAGCAGTCGCCGGCCTACGCGGCCACGAAGCACGGCATCGTCGGTTTCACCCGCGCGTACTGTGACGAGCTGGCGCAGCACGGCGTGCAGGTCAACGCGATCGCGCCGGGCTACTTCGCAACGAAGATCACCGAGGCGACCCGCTCGGATCCTGTCACCAACCAGCGCGTGCTCGACCACATCCCGGCTGCTCGCTGGGGCGACGTCGCCGACCTCATGGGCGCCACGGTCTTCCTCGCGAGCCGCGCCTCCGACTATGTCAACGGGCACGTGCTGACCGTCGACGGCGGCTACCTCGTGCGCTGACGCACCCCGCACTCCAGACAACCCATCGACAGAAAGCATCCCCATGATCGAGTCCGTCTCCACCCTCGAACGCTCGCAGATCGTCGCAGCCCTCGCCGAGATCGTCCGCGCCGACCAGATCGACACCGACCCCGACCACCTCGCCGAAGCGAGCGTCGACCGGTTCAAGAAGTACCAGTCGGTGCACGGCATCTTCGACGCCCCGCCGCCCGCCGCGATCGTCTACGCCGAAAGCACCGGCGACGTCAGCGCCGTGCTGGCGTTCGCCGATCGCAACCTCGTCAACGTCGTGCCGCGCACCGGGCGCACCGGCACGGAGGGTGGGCTCGAGACGAGCGTCGTCGACACGGTGGTGCTCGACGGGTCGAGGATGAGCGCGATCCTGCGCGTCGACGAGACCAACATGCAGGTCACCGTTCAGGCCGGCACCCCGCTCCAGACGGTCGAGGACACCCTCCGCCCCCTCGGCTACACCACCGGCCACTCGCCGCAGTCGAAGCCCCTCGCGCAGTACGGGGGCCTCGTCGCGACGCGCTCGATCGGCCAGTTCTCGACTCTCTACGGGGCCATCGAAGACATGGTCGTCGGGCTCGAGGCGGTCTTCGCCGACGGCTCGGTCACGCGCATCAAGAACGTTCCGCGCCGCTCGGCCGGGCCCGACATCCGCCACGTGGTGATCGGCAACGAGGGCGCGCTGTGCTTCGTCACCGAGGTGACCGTCAAGATGTTCCGCTGGCAGCCCGACAACAACGAGTTCCACGGGGCCCTGGTGGACGACATGGAGACCGGCCTCGCGATCCTGCGTGAAGTGCTCGTGGGCGGCTTCCGGCCCTCGGTCGCCCGTCTCTACTCGCCCGAAGACGCCCGTCAGCACTTCGCGCACTTCTCGGACGGCAAGTGCGTCGTCGTCTTCGTCGCCGAAGGGCCGGCGGGGATCGTGAGAGCCACCAGTCACGAGATCCAGCGCGTCTTCGGCGAACACCGCCATGACAAGGTCGACCCGCTCCTGATCGAGGCGTGGTTCGACGGCCTCAACTGGGGCCCCGACAAGATCGAGGCCGAAAAAGAGGTGATGCGCGATCAGGCGCACCTCGGCTACACCACCGAGATCTCGGCCGACTGGTCGGAGGTCGGCGCGATCTACGACACGGTCATGCGCAGGATCCGAGACGAGTTCCCGTTCGCCTCCGACCTCACCATGCTCGGCGGCCACTCGTCGCACAGCTACCAGACCGGCACGAACCTCTACTTCGTGTACGACTACCGGATCGACTGCGCGCCCGAAGAGGAGATCGAGAAGTACCACGTCCCTCTGAATGCGATCATCGTCGAAGAAGCCCTCCGCCGCGGCGGTTCGATGGTGCACCACCACGGCATCGGCAAGTACCGCACCCCGTGGACCCTCGAGGAGCACGGCTCGGCCTACGCCATCCTCGAGGGGCTCAAGACCCAGTTCGACCCGAACGGGATCATGAACAAGGGCACGATCTTCCCGGTCGACGGCGCGGGCGTCGCGCCCCGTACCTGATCGTGGCGCGCTATCTGGTCGGCATCGACAACGGCTCGCAGTCGTCGAAGGTCACCGTCTTCGACGCGCTCGGCACGGTCGTCGCGAGCGGACGCTGCCCGCTCCGGCCCTATGACACCCCGGTACCCGGCGTCGTCGAGCACCCGGGCGACGACCTCTGGGAGTCGATCGGTGCGGCGTCGCGCGCAGCGATGGCGGCGTTCGACGAGAGGGGGCTGGACCGCACATCGATCGCGGGCGTCGGGCTGTGCACGATCCGGTTCTGCCGAGCCCTGCTGCGAGCGGACGGCTCGCTCGCGTCGCCGGTACTGAGCTGGATGGACTCCCGCGTCTCCCGTCCCTACGAGCACACCGACGAGGCGGTGGCCCGCGTCACGACGTCCTCGGGCTACATCACGCACCGGCTGACGGGCCGCTTCGTCGACACGAGCGCCAACCATCAGGGGCAGTGGCCGATCGACGCGGCGGCTTGGCGATGGCTTCCCCAGGGCGACGAGTTCGCCTCGTTCGGCATCCGGCGTGATCAGCTGGCGCAGCTCGTCGACCCGGGAGAGCTCCTCGGCCACGTCACGACCTCGGCGGCGGCCACAACGGGCCTGCCCGAGGGCCTGCCGGTCGTCGCTACGGCGAACGACAAGGCGGTCGAAGCTCTCGGCAGCGGGCTGTCCGAACCCACGACCCTGCTGATCTCGCTCGGCACGTACATCACGAGCATGACCCTCGGCTCGTCGAGTCGACCGTCGGCTTCGGGCTTCTGGTCGAACTTCGCCTCGGTGCCCGGCGAATACCTCTATGAGAGCGGCGGCATCCGTCGCGGCATGTGGACGATCAGCTGGTTCCGGGATCTCCTCGGGCCGGCCTGCGCCGCCGAGGCGTCGGCGCGCGGGCAGAGCCTCGAAGAGCTGCTGGGCCTCGAGGCCGAATATGTCCCGGCGGGCTCGAACGGGCTGTTGACGGTGCTCGACTGGCTGGCGCCCGACGACGCACCCCACCGTCGCGGATCGATCCTGGGCTTCGACGGCCGCCAAGGGCGTGGACACGTCTACCGCTCGCTGCTCGAGGCCATCGCCCTGACCATGAAGCAGCGGGCCGACCTGATGGCCGGCGAGCTCGGCATCGCGTTCGAGCGGGTGCTCATCTCCGGCGGCGGGAGTGACTCGCCACTGCTGGCGCAGATCATCAGCGACACGTTCGGCCTGCCCGTGCGGCGCCCCGCGACCACCGACGGCGCCGGACTCGGCGCGGCCATCTGCGCGGCCGTGGCTCTCGAGGTGCACCCGTCGTTCGCCGCCGCGCAGGCCGCGATGGTGACGGTGCGCGACGAGTTCGTGCCCGACCCGGCGCGGCACGAGCTCTACGGCCGCCTCGGCGAGGTGCACGCCGCGATCACGTCCGCTACCGATCCGCTCTACGCGCGCCTCTCTGTCGCGGCGGAGTCCTGCGACCTCCTCACGGCCGATCCCGGTCAGGCCCTTACCTTTTCGGCACGTACTTCCCCAGAGGACGGTCAGGACCTGCCGGAAAGGTAAGGGCAGTGCCGCTAGGCGGCGAGGAAGCGACCGGCGGGGGCTGTCGTGACCGCAACGCCGGCGATGTGGACAGCGCGCAGGCCCGCGGGGCCGCGTCGCGGCTCGGCGTAGCTGGCGCGGTCGGCGTAGGCGGCAGGGTCGATCAGCTGCAGGTCGGCGGCGAAGCCGGGGGCGAGGCGGCCGCGACCGGCGATGCCGAAGCGGGCCGTGGCATCCTGCGTCATCCGCCTGATCATGCGGGCACGTGCGGCAGGGGCGGGGCCCGCCAGGGCGAGCGCGGCCGGGAACGTGCCGAAGAGCCGCGGGTGCACGAAGCCGGTCTCGCGCGGCAGGCCGTCGCTGCCGACGAGGGTGTGCTCCCATTCGAGGGCGTTGCGCATGCCGTCCGCGTCGGTGTGGAAGACGATCACGGTGAGCTGCGCGTCGGTGGCGACGACGAGGTCGGCGAGGGTCTCGAGCGGGTCCTGGCCGCGCGACGCCGCGATCGCGTCGACCGACAGACCCTCATAGGCGACGAGAGCATGGTCCGAGAACCCGGCCACCACGATGCGCGCCGGCCCGATCGCGGCCCACTGGTTCTCGAGGGCCGTGCCCTCCCACGGGCTCGCGAGGCTCGCCAGCACCTCGGCCCGCCCGGCCGTCGACGAGAGCAGCCGCACGAGCCCGGCAGCACCGCCCGACTGCGCCCACGGGGGGAAGAGCGAGACCACCGTGGTGCTGCCCGCGTCGTACGGGTAGACGTCGCAGGTGATGTCGAGACCGTCGCCCCGAAGGTCGTCGAGGTGCTGCAGGATGCGAGGCATGCTGCCGCGGTTCGCCGGCCCCGTGACCTTGAGGTGGCTGATGTGCACGGACGCACCGCTCGAGAACCCGAGCGACGCCAGCTCGTCGATCGACTCGAGCAGGTGGTCGGCCTCGTTGCGGATGTGGGCCACGAGCAGCTTGCCGCGCGAGGCCGCCGCGCGCGCGAGGGCGAGCAGCTCGGGGCGCTCGGCAGAGTCGCCGGGCGAGTACATCAGGCCGAGCGAGATGCCGGCCGCGCCCGCGTCGAGTGCGTCGCGGGCTGTCCCTGCGATCAGGTCGATCTCAGCAGGGCTCGCCGGCCCGCGCTCGAGCCCGCGGGCGGCCGCGCGCAACGGCGCGTGCGGCACGAGCGCCACCGTGTTGACCGACCGAGCCGACGCGGCGACCGCCACCAGATAGTCGCCGAACGTCGCCCAGGTACCGGCGGGGAACGGCCCGAGCACCGGTGCGGCGCTCTCGGCGAGCCCGGGCGACGACGGCGCGACGCCGAGGCCGCAGTTGCCGATCACCGTGGTCGTGACACCCTGGCCGGTCTTCGGCGCCAGGGCGCCCGCGCGGAAGAGCGCCGCGTCGTCGTGCGAATGGACATCCACGAAGCCCGGCAGGATCTCCAGCCCCTGCGCCTCGACCACCGTCTCTCCGGGCAGAACTGCCAGCCCCGCCCCGACCTCCGCGACGAGCCCGTCGCGCACGCGCACGTCTGCTCTCTGCGGCGCCCCGCCCGAGCCGTCGAACACGGTGCTACCGCGCACGACGAACCCGCTCACGGCCGCCCCCACCCTTATCTTTTCGGCACACCCTGCCCCGCAGGACTACCAGATCCTGCCGAAAAGGTAAGGGTGGCCGGGCGCTCACTCGAACCGCTGCCACTCCGGCTTGTTGGCGTACGTGTATTTGTAATAGTCGGTCAGCGTGAGCTGCGCGGCAGCGGCCTCGTCGACCACGATCGTCGCGTGCGGGTGCAGTTGCAGCGCCGACCCGGGGCACATCGCCGCGAGGGGGCCCTCGACGGCGCGAGCGATCGCCGCCGCCTTGCCGGAGCCCTGCGCCACGAGCACGACCCGCTTCGCGTCGAGGATCGTGCCGAGCCCCTGCGTCAGGCAGTGCGTCGGCACGTCGGCCGGATCGTCGAAGAAGCGCGCGTTCGCCTCGCGGGTCGACGGCGCGAGCGTCTTGATGCGAGTGCGCGAGGCGAACGACGACGTCGGCTCGTTGAAGCCGATGTGCCCGTTCGCCCCGATGCCGAGGATCTGGATGTCGACTCCCCCGGCGAGAGCGATCGCCTCGTCGTACTCGCGCGTCGCCTTCTCGAGGTCGGCGGCGCGGCCGTCGGGCACGCGCACGCGGGCGGGGTCCATGCCGAGCGGCTCGACGACGTCGCGAGCGATGACCGCCGCGTACGACTCGGGGTGCTCGAGCGGGATCCCCACGTACTCGTCGAGCGCGAAACCCGACGCCTGCGACACGTCGAGCGACCCGTCGGCGACCCGGGCGGCGAGCGAACGGTAGATGTCGAGGGGCGACGAACCGGTGGCGAGGCCGAGCACGGCGTCGGGCTTGTCGGTCACCACGCGGGCGATCAGGGCCGCGGCCACGCGGCCGACGTCTTCGGGGGTGGGCAGGATGATGATCTCCACGGCGGGCGTGTTCCTTACGTCGAGCGGGCGGTACGCCAGCTAGGGGTCAGTCGGTGATGGCGGCGACGAGCTCCTCGAAGTACGCCGCGCGCTCCTCGCGGGTCGCCGGCCGCCCGGGAACGCCCGGGCGCTTCTGCCACGGCAGCGGCCCCGACTCGCGGTGGTACTCGACACCGATCGCGTCGAGGCGCTCGAGGTGCACGGCCATGCGCGCCGAGAACTCCTCGAAGTCGCGTTCACCGGAGTCGGGCCTCGGCGACCACACGGCCTCGGCGAGCGCGCAGAGGCGGGGGAAGACGAGGTAGTCGACGGTGCGGGCCGAGTCCATGTGCTCCGTCCAGATGTTGCCCTGGCCGCCCAGCACGTGCTCGGCTTCCGACGAAGACAGCGAAGCGGGCACGGGCTCGAACCCGTACACGTCGCGAAGCGTGAGCGGGATCGACACCGGGATCGGCTCGTCGGGCAGCTCGGTCTGGCGGTAGTCGAGGTAGACCTGGTCGTCGGGGCACGCGACCACGTCGTGACCCCGGCGGGCGGCCGTCACTGCCCCGGTCATGCCGCGCCACGAGGCGACGATCGCCGACGACGAGACCTGACCCTCCAGGATCTCGTCCCAGCCGTAGATCCTGCGCCCGTGGTCGGTGATGTGGGCGTCGAGCCCCTGGATGAACCACTCCTGCAGCTGCGCCTCGTCGGAGAAACCACGTTCGCGCATGATCGCCTGCGTGCGTGGGTCGGCGCGCCACTGGTCGCGCGGGCACTCGTCGCCGCCGACGCCGATGACGGGCGACGGGAAGAGCTCCATCAGCTCGGTGAAGACGTTCTTGTAGAAGTCGAGCGTCGACTCCTCCATGTTGAGCACGTCTTCGATGATGCCCCAGCCGGTGTGCACGTCGCGGTGCACGGCGGCGCCGCCGACGCCCAGCTCGGGGTAGGCGGCGATCGCGGCCTGCGAGTGGCCGGGCACGTCGATCTCGGGCACGACCTGGATGTGTCGGGCTCGCGCGTAGGCGACGATCTCGCGGATGTCGGCCTGCGTGTAGAAGCCACCGTGCGGGCGCCCGTCGAAGGTGGCGTCGGGCCCGGCGCCGACCTGCGACTCGTGCCGCCACGACCCGACCTCGGTGAGCCGCGGGTAGCGCAGGATCTCGACCCGCCAGCCCTGGTCTTCGGTCAGGTGCCAGTGCAGCACGTTGAGCTTGTGCAGCGCCATCAGGTCGAGGAAGCGCATGACGTCGTGCTTGGGCATGAAGTGCCGCGCGACGTCGAGCATGGCTCCACGCCAGCCGAACCGTGGTCTGTCGACGATCGTGACCGCGGGCACGGCCCAGGTGACGCCCTCGACGAGGCTACGACGGTAGATCTGCGGCGGCAGCAGCTGCAGGAAGGTCTGGCAGCCGGCACAGAGGCCGGCCTCGTCGCCGCCCTGCAGCACGACGCCGTCGACGGTCACCTCGAGGCGGTACTCGGCAGGGGCGAGCTCGGCGGTGATGCCCAGCACGATGGCCCGCGACACGGGCTGCCGGGCGTCAGGGCCGCCCGCCCGCAGGAGGAGGCCCGTGGCCGGCCGGAGCGCCGACTGCAGCCACGCGACGGTGCCGGCCAGCTCGTCGGGCGCGACGATCTGCGTCGCGCCGTCGAGGAGGAACTCACCCACGCCCTCCTCCACGGAGACGGGTGCGGGGACGACGGAGACCGTGGTGCTTGTCATTGCGTGGTTTAGCCCTTCACGGCGCCGGCGGACATGCCCGACACCAGATTGCGCTGGATGATCATGAAGAAGACGACGACGGGCAGCGAGAAGAGCACCGACGCGGCCATCTGTCCACCGTAATCGGTGCCCGTCGTCGGGGTCGAGAACGACGCCAGCCACAGCGGCAACGTGTAGTGCGACTGGTCTTTCATGAAGACGTAGGCGACGAGGTAGTCGTTCCAGGCGGCGATGAAGGCGAACACGCCGGTCGCGATGACACCGGGCATGACGAGCGGGAAGAGCACCTTCGTCAGGACCTGCCAGGTGTTCGCGCCGTCCGTGCGGGCGGCCTCTTCGACCTCCATCGGGATCGCCAGGAAGAACCCGCGCATCACCCAGATCGAGAACGGCAGCACGCTGCCGACGTACGCCAGGATCAGGCCGGAGTACGTGCCGAGGAGGCCCGCCTGGTTGAAGAGCAGGAAGAGCGGGATGAGCAGCGCCGTCGACGGCAGCATCTGCACGACGAGGATGAACACCATGATCGTGCGGCGCCCGGCGAACTGGAAGCGCGAGAGAGCTGCCGAAGCGAAGAGCCCGAGCAGGATCGACAGGATCACCGCGGCCACGACCACGACCGCACTGTTGCGCAGGTCGATGAGGAAGTCCGACTGCGTGATGGCGTCGACGAAGTTGGCGATCGTCGGGTGCTCGGGTGCGAACAGCGGCGTCGTCGTCATCACCTCGTACGTCGGCTTGAACGCGGTGTTGACCATCCAGTAGACGGGGAAGATCCAGATCGCGCAGAAGACGACGGCGATCGTGTTGCTGCCCCAGCGGCGCTTGCGGCGGCGGCGCGGCTTGGTCGTCGAACGAGGCCCGTCGGTCGCGCGCTCGGTTGCGGCAGCGTCGGCCACGGCGTTCGCCTCGGCCTTCGACTCGGGCTGGGTGGTTCCGGTTCCGGTGGGTGCTGTGGTCGTCACAGGTCTTCTCCCGATCGAAGCAGGTTGCGGATGTAGAACGAGGTCATGATGAGCAGCAGGATCGTCGTGATCACCGAGATCGCCGCGCCCTTGCCGATCTGGAACCCGACGAAGGCCGTCACGAACGAATAGACGCCGAGGGTCGAGGTGGCACTGTCGGGTCCGCCCTGCGAGACGAGCCAGATCTGGTTGAACACGTTGAAGTCCCAGATCACCGACAGGATGGTGACGAGCAGCAGCGTGGGCTTCAAGAACGTCAGCGTGATGATGCGGTAGACGCCCCACTCGGAGGCGCCGTCGAGGCGAGCGGCCTCCTTCAGTTCGACCGGGATCTGCGTCTCGGCCGCGTAGAGGGTGAGGGCGATGAAGGGCACGGCCTGCCACACAATCAGCAGCCAGATCTCGAGGTACGACAGGCCCGCCGAGTTGCTCCACGCCGTGTTGGTCATGTCGCCGAAGAGGTGGGTCTGGGTGAGCAGCCAGTTGACGATGCCGTAGCCGGGCTGGAAGAGCCACTTCCAGACGATCGACGACGCGACGTTCGGCATCGCCCAGGCGAAGATCAGCACGATCGTGACGGCGTAGCGCATCGCGGTGCCGAGCCTCGTCAGCAGGTGCGAGATGCCCGTGCCGACGAGGATGCTGCCGAGCACCATCGCCGCCGTGAAGAGCACGGTGCGGACGAGCGACCACCAGAAGGCGGGGTCGGAGAGGAGCGCCGTGTACTGCGACAGCCCGACCGCGTCGTACGCCCCGGTGAACAGCGAGCGCTGGTTGTAGTCGGTGAACGACGTGAAGACGAGGTAGACGATCGGGGCGACCGTGACCGCGAGGATCACGATGCCGGCGGGAGAGAGCAGCCAGAGCGGCGCCCAACTGCGACGTTTCTTGGCGCGAGTCGGCGCTGACGGTCTCGCAATCGAGATGGCCATGGCTGATCTCTCCCTTTCCGATCGGTGGTGCGTGGTGAAGCGGTGTCAGTCGGTGCTAGTTGGTGGTGTTGAGCTGCGTGTTCGCGGCCGAGTCGAAGGTCTGGGCCGCAGCCTCAGGCGTCTTCGATCCTGACGCCACTGCTTCGAACAGCTGGTTGATGTCGCTGTTGCCCTCGAGAGCTGCCCAGTTGCCGGAGGCCGGTGTGGCCTTCGAGTTCAGAGCGGCGTCGAAGAAGCCCTTCTGGAAGGGGTCGACCGTCGCG
Source organism: Frondihabitans sp. PAMC 28766 (assembly GCF_001577365.1). NCBI lineage: Bacteria > Bacillati > Actinomycetota > Actinomycetes > Micrococcales > Microbacteriaceae > Frondihabitans > Frondihabitans sp. PAMC 28766. The sequence continues at coordinate 1,328,680 of NZ_CP014513.1, read as the reverse complement.
TCGGCGGCCTTGATGCCCTCGGTCGAGTTCGGGATCCAGCCGTCGTTGCCGTAGACCCACTTCGACTGGATCGACGGGCTCGTGGCGAGCTTCGTCCACTCGAGCGCGAGGTCGGAGTTCTTCGACTTCTGGGCGATGCCCCAGTCGGAGCCGCCGAGCATGGCCGGCTGAGTCGAGCCGGACTTGCCGGGGAAGGGGAAGCTGCCGAGGTCGGCGTTCGTCAGCTTGGGGTTGGCCTTCTGGATCAGGCCGAGCGCCCAGTTGTTGTCGAGGATCGCGCTGGTCTTGCCGTCGGCGAAGAGGGTCTCCTGTGCCGGCGTGTCGGTGTCGAGGGTCTGCGAGGCCTTGGTCGAGTAGGTGTTCTGGAAGGTCTTGAAGTCACTCAGACCCTTCTGCGCCTTGGCGGACGTGAACCCGGCCGTCCACTTCTTGCCGCTCGGCGTGGCGATGTCTCCGCCCGCGTCCCAGACGAACTGCATGCCGGCGTACCAGTACTGCCCGGGCAGGTAGAAGGGCGAGAAGTCGGAGGCGGTGTTCTGCGCCTTGACCTTGTCGAGGTCGGCCGTCAGCTCGGAGTAGGTGGTCGGGGCGGTGGTGATGCCGGCCTTCGCCCACATCGGCTTGTTGTAGATGACCGCGCGGGCGCCGGCGAACCCGGGCACCGCGTAGAGCTTGTTCGAGATCGTCGCGGGCTGCTCGAGGCCGCCCAGCCAGGTCTGCCCCTGCTCGAGGTCTTTCTTGTACGAGGTCAGATCTTTGAGGGCGCCGTTGGCGGCGTAGCTGGCGACCTGGGTGTTGCCGAGGTCCAGCACGTCGGGCGGGGTGCTCGTGGCGAGGGCCGTCGAGATCTTCGTGGTGATGTTCGTCCACTGCTGGGTCTGGACGTTCACCTTGGCGCCGGTCTTGGCGGTGAACTCCTTGTTGATGGCGGCGATGGTCTTCGGCGTGTAGTCGCCCGTCATCACCCAGACGGTGAGGGTCTTGCCCTTGCCGGAGGTGGTGGGGACCTTCTGCGCCGAGCCCGAGCCGGCGGCTGCGTTGCCGCCGCTCGAGCAGGCGCTGAGGGCGAGGACTGCCGCGAGGCCGAGGCCGGCGACGGCTGCGGCTCGCTTCTTCGATGCCACTGCTTTGTATCGCACTGTGTTTCTCCCTGTGTGTGGTGGTGAGGCGATGTGTCGGGGTGGTGGGTCGGTGGGTCAGGAACGATGGGTCAGGATCTGGAGGTGGAACGGGTCAGGAGACGCCGAGCTCGGCCTGCAGCACGAGCGAGGCGCCGCCGAGCAGCACGAGGTCGGCGTCGCCCGAGGTCGTCCGCATGGACAGCCCGTTGCTGACGGCCGAGAGGGTGCGAGCCCGGACGGTCTCGAGGGCGGCGTCGCTGAACGGGCCGTCGAGAAGATGGCGAGGGCCCGAGAGGACGACCTCGTTGAGGTTGAGAGCACTGATCACGGGCGCGGACACGACTGCCAAGGCACGCCCGGCTTCGCGGAGCACCTCGTCGCGAGCGTCGTCGTCGAGACCTTCGATGCGGTCGCTGAGGTAGCGCGCACCGATCACGGTCTCGAGGCAGCCCCGGCGGCCGCAGGTGCAGAGGTCGCCCTCGCCGTCGGCGCCGACCGTGACGTGGCCGATCTCGCCGGCCGAGAACTGCTCGCCCTCGACGAGCGCGCCGCCGATGATGAGGCCGACGCCGACGCCGTGCTCGATCGTGACGACCATGAGGCTGAGCCCCGGGATCTCGCGGAAGGTGTGCACGCCGAGAGCGGCGACGTTGGCGTCGTTGGCGACGCGCACCGGCACGCGGAAGTGCTCTTTCAGGCGCTGCTTCAGCGGCAGGTCGAACCACTCGAGGTGGAGCGCCTCACGGACGACGCCCTGGTCGTCGACGATGCCGGGCGAGCCGACCCCGATGCCCAGGATGCGACGGGTCGTGAGAGCGGACAGCCTCTCGCCGAGCCGGATCACGCGGGTGATCGCATCTTCTCGCACGGCGCCGTCGAGCTCGATCTCGGCCCGGTCGACGACCTCGCCGCGGAGGTTCACGACGGCGCCGACGAAGCGGTCGGCGCTCGACAGGTCGAGCACGATCATGTGGAACGAGTCCGAGTTGATCTCGACGAGAGTCGCGGGCTTGCCCACGCGGGCGTCTTCGCGCTGGCCGATTTCGGAGACGATGCCGTCGGCCTCCAGCTCGGCGACGAGCACCGACACGGTCGGCCGCGTCAGGCCCGATTCGCGAGCGAGATCGGCGCGACTCATGGCACCCTGGTGAAAGAGCGCCTGCAGCACCACGGCGCGGTTGTGAACGCGGTTGTGCTGCGGCAGCGCCTTCGTCGACACACGGCGGCGGCGGGGGCTGCTCTGGCTCGATGCCGTGGTCATCACGTCGTCGGTCATGACTGCTCGCTTTCGTCTCGTCGAGGCCCGCCGGGTGGCCGGTGGTGTTAGTAAATTGCCCTTACAAACAAAAGTCAAGAGGCGAACGGCGAGTTAACGCCGCCGAAACACATCAGCAATCCCGGCGTCTTTCGACGTAAAGAAGTGAACGGGGCGGTTGCGCCGAATCCGATTCGTAAGCTTTACTAACAAACATGTCCGCTCCATCAGCCTGCGCAGAGAGGCCCGCCGCATGAGAGTCGGCCTCGACATCGGGGGCACGAAGATCGACGCCGTCGCCATTGACGACGACGGCGCCCCCATCGAGAGCCTGCGCCTCGCGTCCGGCTTCGGCGACCTCGCCGTGCTCACGAACGCTGCGGAGGCCCTGGCACGGCTGCGCGATGCGACCGGCCACGACTTCGAGTCGATCGGCGTAGGGATCCCGGGGCTCGTCGACCCGTCCACCGGTCGCGTGCGGCACGCGGTGAACCTCGGCTTCGACGACGTCGACTTCGGGCACGACCTCTCGGCCCTGACCGGTGTTCCCGTCTCGGTCGAGAACGACGTCAACGCCGCTGCCCTCGGCGCCTACCACCTCATGGGGCTCGACGGCCCAGTCGCCTACCTCAACCTCGGAACCGGCCTCGCCGCCGGAATCGTACTCGACGGCCGACTCTGGCGGGGTGCCCGCGGTGTCTCAGGCGAGATCGGCCACATCCCGATCGACCCGTCCGGCTTCGTCTGCCCGTGCGGGCAGCGCGGCTGCCTCGAGACGATCGCCTCGGGGTCGGCGATCGCGCGCCAGTGGCCCACGGGGGCCGAGCACCCCGCCCAGGCGCTGTTCGCGGCGGCCGACGCCGGCGACCCCGAGGCGCGCCGCATCCGCACGGCTCTGGCCACGGGCGTGGCCGCGGCCGTCAGGATCCTGGTGCTCACCGTCGACGTCGAATCGGTCGTGATCGGCGGCGGGCTCAGCCACGTCGGGCCGCCGCTGCTCGAGTGCGTGCGCGACGTGCTCGACGACTGGGCCGCCCAGTCGGAGTTCTTGGCGTCGCTCGACCTGCCCGAGCGCATCCGCCTGCTGCCCGAGGGCCTTTCGGTCGCCGCTGTCGGGGCGGCCATGCTGGGCCGCCCCGAGAGCGTGCTGCGCGCCTGAGCCTGGCGAAACCCGCGAGACCTCAGAATCGGCGGCTTCGCGAGGTCGAAAGCCGCCGATTCTGAGGTCTCGGACTGCTAGAGGCTGGCGAGCGCCCCGTTGAGCGTCTCGCTGGGGCGCATGATCGCGCTCGCCTTGGCGTCGTCGGGGCGGTAGTAGCCGCCGATGTCGACGGGGTGACCCTGCGGGGCTATGAGCTCGGCGGTGATCGTCTCCTCCGACTCGGCCAGCAGCTTCGCCAGCGCAGCGAAGTCGGCTGCCAGCTCGGCGTCGACCGTCTGCTTGGCGATCTCCTGAGCCCAGTAGAGGGCGAGGTAGTAGTGGCTGCCTCGGTTGTCGATCGAGCCGACCGAACGCGACGGCGACTTGTTCTCGTCGAGGAAGGTGGCCGTGGCCTTGTCGAGCGTGTCGGCCAGGATCTGCGCGCGGGCGTTGTCCGTCGTGGTCGCCAGGTGCTCGAAGCTCGCGGCCAGCGCGAGGAACTCGCCGAGGCTGTCCCAGCGCAGGTAGTCCTCCTTCACCAGCTGCTGCACGTGCTTCGGCGCGGAGCCGCCGGCGCCGGTCTCGAACAGCCCGCCACCGTTCAGCAGCGGCACGATCGACAGCATCTTGGCGCTCGTGCCGAGCTCCATGATCGGGAACAGGTCGGTGAGGTAGTCGCGCAGCACGTTGCCGGTCACCGAGATCGTGTCTTCGCCGCGGCGGATGCGCTCGAGCGAGTAGTCGATCGCGTCGACCGGCGACAGGATCTCGATCGTGAGGCCCGCGGTGTCGTAGTCGGCGAGGTACGTCTTCGCGAGGCCGATGAGGACGGAGTCGTGAGCCCGGGTCTCGTCGAGCCAGAACACGGCGGGCGTCTGCGACGCGCGGGCACGGGTGACGGCCAACTTGACCCAGTCGCGGATGGCGGCGTCCTTCGTCTGGCACATGCGCCACACGTCGCCCGACGAGACGGCGTGCTCGAGCAGGGTGGCGCCCGAGGCGTCGATGACGCGGATCGTGCCGGTGCCCGGGGCCTCGAAGGTCTTGTCGTGCGAGCCGTACTCTTCGGCTGCCTGGGCCATGAGCCCGACGTTGGGCACGGAGCCCATCGTGGCCGGGTCGAACGCACCGTGGGCGCGGCAGTCGTCGATGGTCGCCTGGTAGATGCCGGCGTAACTCGAGTCGGGGATGACGGCGAGCGTGTCGTGCTCGGCGCCGTCCGGGCCCCACATGTGACCCGAGGTGCGGATCATCGCGGGCATCGACGCGTCGACGATGACGTCGCTCGGCACGTGCAGGTTGGTGATGCCCTTGTCGGAGTCGACCATCGCCAGGGCGGGGCCGGCGGCGATCGCGGCGTCGAAGGCGGCACGGATCTCTGCGCCGTTCGACAGCGACTCGAGGCCGTTGTAGATGGCGTTCAGGCCATCGTTCGGGTTGAGACCGGCGGCGGCGAGGTCGGCGCCGTATTTCTCGAAGACGTCGTCGAAGAAGGCGCGGATCGCGTGGCCGAAGATGATCGGGTCGGAGACCTTCATCATCGTGGCCTTGAGGTGCACCGAGAACAGCACGTCGTCCGCAGCGGCGCGGGCGATCTGGGCCTTCAGGAACTCGCGGAGCGGACCGACGCGCATGACGGTGGCGTCGATGACCTCGCCCTCTTTCAGCGCGATGCCGTCGCGCAGCGCCGTGACCGTGCCGTCGTCGCCGGTGAACTCGATCTTCGCGCTCGTCGCGGCCGGCACGATGACCGACTTCTCGCTCGAGCGGAAGTCATCGACGCCCATGGTCGCGACGTTCGTCTTCGAGTCGGGGCTCCACGCGCCCATGCGGTGCGGGTGCTTGCGGGCGTACTGCTTGACCGACGCGGGTGCGCGGCGGTCGGAGTTGCCCTGGCGCAGCACGGGGTTGACGGCCGAGCCCTTGACCTTGTCGTAGCGCGCCCTGACGTCTTTGTCCTCATCGGAGGTCGGCTCGTCGGGGTAGTCGGGCAGGTCGAAGCCCTGCGAGCGCAGCTCGACGATCGCGGCCTTCAGCTGCGGCACCGATGCCGAGATGTTGGGCAGCTTGATGATGTTGCCCTCGGGTGTCTCGGCGAGGTCGCCGAGCTCGGCCAGGGTGTCGGGCACGCGCTGGGCGTCGGTGAGACGCTCGGGGAAGTGCGCCAGGATGCGGGCTGCGAGCGAGATGTCGCGGGTCTCGACGTCGACACCCGCCTTCGCCGCGTACGCCTCGATGATGGGAAGGAACGAGTAGGTCGCGAGTCGCGGCGCCTCATCGGTCAGGGTGTAGATGATCTTGCTCATTCGCGTGACGGCTCCTTAGGTCTCCAGACAGCAATGTATCTCGATATCAAGATACATTGTCTGGCCGAGTGCGGGCTGCGCGAGGCGGCAACCGGCCGCTTCGACGTCGCAACCAGCCTATTGCAGGCCGCCCGTCAGGCGGCGGGAGCAGGAGCGACCGCGACCGGGCGACCGGTGAGGCGCAGCGTCACGGAGTCGCCGAAGAGGAACTGCAGCTCGACGCCGTGCTGCACCGAGACGATCGTGTCGTCGTCGAGGCGCACCGTGGTGCGGCGCAGCGAGCCGAGGAAGCTCGTCGAGGCGACCGTGCCGCGGATGGCATCGGGGCCGGCGGACGGCTCGTCGACGAACACGATGTCCTCGGGGCGGACATAGGCGAGCACCTCGCCGTCGGCAGCCGTCGGGTCGATGGCCGGAAGCCGGGTGCCCCGCACCGTGACGGTGCCGGCCTGCTTGACCCCCGCATCCTGTTGCTGACCCCGACGAAGTCGGCGACGAACGACGAGGCGGGAGTGAGGTAGAGCTCCTCCGGGCTGCCGATCTGCTCGATCTCGCCGGCGCGCATGACGGCGACCCGGTCGGCGACCGCGAGGGCCTCCTCCTGGTCGTGCGTGACGAAGAGGGTCGTGATGCCGAGCTCGGTCTGGATGCGGCGGATCTCCTCGCGTAATTGCACGCGCACCTTCGCGTCGAGCGCCGAGAGCGGCTCGTCGAGCAGGAGGACGCGGGGCCGGGTGACGAGAGCGCGGGCGAGGGCGACGCGCTGCTGCTGGCCGCCCGAGAGCTGGTGCGCGTAGCGCTGCGCCAGGTGATCGAGGCTGACCATCTCGAGCGCCTCGAGCGCACGGCGCTTGCGCGTCGGCCCGTCGACCTTGCGCATCTGAAGGCCGAACTCGACGTTCTGCTGCACTGTCATGTGCGGGAAGAGCGAGTACTGCTGGAAGACCATGCCGATGTCGCGCCTGTTGACCGGCGTCGACGCGACGTCAACGCCGTCGATCCTGATCGAGCCGCCGTTGATCTGCTCGAGCCCGGCGAGCGAACGCAGCGCCGTCGTCTTGCCGCAGCCGGAGGGGCCCAGCAGGGCGACGAACTCGCCGGGGGCGATGGTGAGGCTGAGCTCGTTGAGGGCCCGGGATCCTGAATACTCTTTGACCACGTCGATCAGCTCGACGGTGGCCCCCTCGCCGAGGCGCTCGAGGGTGGGGGCGGGGCTGGTGGAGGTCATGGGTTGTTCCTAACGGGGCCGCTGGCGGACGAGAGACCGGACGAGGCGAGTGCGGCGGCGGCGGATCGAGCCTCGCGGCGGGCGAGGCCGGCACCGGGGCGGCGGTTGCCGAGGCGCCCGATGAGCACGAGCAGGATGAAGGCGAAGACGAGGGCGGCGAGCGCGAAGATCGTCGACACGTAGGGGTCGGTCTGGCTGATGAGCAGTAGAGCGGTCTGGAACGTGTTCTGGCTGAGGAAGGAGGCGATCGTGTATTCGCCGAGCACGACCGCGACCGTGAGGAAGACCGAGCTGACGATGCCGCGGCGCATGTTCGGCAGCACGATGCGCCAGATCACGACGACCCAGTTGCCGCCGAGCGACCGGCCCGCCTCGGTGAGCGTCACCAGATCGAACGCCGAGATGTTCGTCGCGATCGGGCGGAACGCGTAGGGCAGCACGATGATGCCCACGGCGAAGGCGAGGGTCCACGGGGCGCTGCCGAAGACGGCGGCGACCTTCTGGTAGACGGGCACGAACCCGACGACGAGCACGATCGAGGGGATCGTGATCGGCAGGATGCAGACGAACTCCAGGATGCGACGGAACCGCGGGTAGCGCAGCTCGACCAGCAGCATGGTGGGCAAGAGGAGCAGCAGCACGATCGCGACGGTGATCACCGTGATCGTGAGCGAGTTGCCGATGCCCTGGAAGAGCGGCGAGTAGTCGACGCCCGCGGCCACGTTCGGATGGAAGATCGACGCGTAGTGGTCGAAGTTCAAGGTGGACTTGCCGGTGACCTTGAGGGTGAACTCGAACATCGAGGCGAGCGGCACCAGGAAGACGAGGCCGACGACGATCAGGATCACGAGGCGCGCGGTCGTGGAGGGCTCGGCACCGAAGCGGGGCTGGCGGCCTCGCTTCATCGGCTTGACCGTGCCTGCCTCGTTGGTCGGCTCGACCGAGACCGACGTGAGCGGAATCGCGCTCATCGCTGCCACCTCGCAGCCCGGCGCTGGAGAAGCGAGTACGCACCCATCACGATGACCATGATGATCAGCATTCCGAGGGCGAGGACGCCGGCCGTGTTCGCGACGCCGACGACCGTCTCGCTGGTGAGCTGCTGCTTGATGTTCAGCGGGATGATGCCGCCCTGGCTCAGGAGCGCCGCCGCCGTGGCGAACGACGAGAACGCGTTCGCGAAGAGGAGGAGGACGCTGCCCCAGAAGGCAGGTGCGAGCACGGGCATCGCGATCTTCGTCCAGTAGCGGAGGCGCGTGGCGCCGAGGGTGGCCGCGGCCTCGCCCCAGGTGGCCTTGAGGCCCTCCATCGCGGGCATGAACGTGAGCACCATGAGCGGCACCTCGAAGTAGGTGTAGGGGATGATCAGGCCGGGCACGCTGTAGAGCAGCCCGCCGTTGCTGGCCCCGTTGAGGTTGAAGCCGAACGCGCTCTGCAGCCAGAGGGTCAGAAGGCCCTGGAATCCGATCGTCGCGATGAAGGCGAACGCGAGCATCACACCACCGAACTGGGCGAGCACGCTTGACGCGGCGTCGATCGTCGTGCGGAGGAAGCCGTCTGGGCGGGTGCCCAAGAGCGCGAAGCAGACGATCGCACCGATCACAGCTCCGAGGAGAGCGCTGATCGCCGAGACCATGAACGACCCCTGGAAGGCCGAGAGGATCGTCGAGTCGCCGAGCGCCTTGAGGTTGGCGAACGTGAACGAGCCGGAGTCGCTGAAGAAGCCGCTCGCCACCGCGATGACCGCGGGGATGGCGAGGAACAGCACGACGTAGGCGGCGAACGGGGTGAAGCCGAGGAACGCGAGGCTCAGGCGCCGGGGCCGCTTCGAGGTGATCGAAGCGGGCCCGGAGCCGCGCGCCGGAGGCGACGACACAGCGGTCCCCGCCGACCCCTTGCCGGGGTCGGCCGAAGCCGTGTCGGGGATCGTCTGTGTCGTCATGGCGCTACTTGACCGCTTTGGCCCAGCCGGCCGTCAGCAGGGTGGCCGCCTTGGTGGCCTGGTCTGCTGTCAGCTGCGTGAAGTCGCTGGGCGCGCCGCCGACCTTGGTCAGGGTGGCCTTGTCGACGGTGCCGTTCTTCTCCATGGCCGAGAGGGTCGCGGGGAAGGCGCCCGAGGCGAGGTAGAGGTTCTGCACCGCGGGGCTGTAGATGTACTCCTCCCAGAGGCGAGCAGCGGCCGGGTCGGGCGCGTCGGCGTTGATCGTCTGGTTGTAGTAGCTGCCGAGGGCCGTGCCGGGCAGGATGACCGTCTTCCAGTTCGGGTTGCCGGCGCTGCCCGCAGCGGGGCCCCAGGCGAGGTTGTTGTAGCTCCACTGCAAGACGACGGGGGTCTCGCCCGAGTTCACCGTGGCCTGGGTGGGCAGCGTCGAGATGAAGTTGCCCTTCGACTTGAGTTCTTTGAAGAAGTCGATGCCGGGCTGGATGTTGTCGGCCGAGCCGCCGTTGCCGAGAGCGGCGAGGTAGACGGCGCTGGCGGCCTCGTTGGCCTCCGTCGGGTCGCCCTTGATGGCGACCTTGTTCTTGTACTCGGAGCCGAGGAGGTCCGTGATCGACTTCGGTGCCGTCTTGATCTTCGACGAGTCGTAGCCGACCGACATGAGGCCGGTGTAGTCGTAGTACCAGGTGCCGTCGGCATCCTTGAAGTCGGTGGGGATGTCCGACCAGTTCGAGACCTTGTACTTCGCCATCAGGTCGAGGTTCTGGTTGAGCACCGCGGTGCCGATGTCGAAGACGTCAGGGGCGGTCGACTGGCCCTTGAGCGACTTGGCGGCGGCGACCTCGTCGGCGCTGGAACCGTTGGGGTTGGCCGAGACGATCTTGATCTTCGGGTACTTCTTCTCGAAGCCGGCGATGATCTTGCCGTAGTTGGCCCACGACGGCGGAAGGGTGATGACGTTGAGCTGGCCCTCGGCGTTGGCCGCGGCGACGAGGCCCTTCATGCCACCGAATGCCGAGACGCTGGTGGCCTTCTCGGCCTGGGCCTTGGTGACGGAGCTGGTCGCGCTCCCGCCGGCATTGGACGACGACGAGCAGCCGGTCAGCACGACGGCGACGGCCGCCGCGAAAGCCATCCCGGCGACGATGCGGTTCTTCTTCACTGTGTGTTCCTCCTGATCGCCGAGCGGTGCGTCCGTGGTGCCGGACGAGGGGGAGCCGCGGGCCGATCGGGGTAATGGTTGCCGTCCCCCGTTACGCGGACACACGACTTCGGTGAATGGTTCGCCAACATCGGCTGACCACTGGCCCCCGCAGTTCAGGCAGCTCACCCCCCGCCTCTACGCTCGGACCATGATCGATTTGGCAGTCTTCGACATGGCAGGAACGACGATCGACGACGGCGGGGTCGTCTACCGGGCCCTGTCGTCCGCCGTGACCTCCGCCGGCGCGACGGTCGACCCGACCGACCTGCAGACCTGGATGGGCACCGACAAGGTGACCGCCATCACGGCCCTCCTCCCCCTCGGCGGCGTCACCGCGACCGACTCTCTCGTCGCCTCCTGCTTCGCCACGTTCAAGTCCTTCCTCGACGAGGCCTACCGCACCACGCCGCCCACCGCCTTTCCCGGGGTCTCCGCCGCGATTGCCGAGCTCCGTTCGCGCGGCATCAAGGTCGCGCTGACGACGGGGTTCGATCGCGAGGTGACCGATGGCATCCTGTCGTCGGTCGGCTGGGCCGTGGGGCAGGATCTCGACGCGGTCGTCACCACCTCGGACGTCACGTCGGGCCGCCCCGCGCCCTACATGATCCACCACGCCATGGAGCTGACCGGCGTCGTCTCGGTCACCTCCGTGCTGGCCGCCGGCGACACCCTCGTCGACCTCGAGGCAGCCCGCAACGCCGGTGCGATCGCGGTCGGCGTGCTCACGGGGGCCCTTTCGGAGGCGGACCTGTCGCAGGGGCCGCACGACTACATCCTGGCCGGCGTCGCCGAGATCCCGTCGCTCGCCGAGTGCCGGCCGGCGACGGCCGCTTCACCCGCTGCGTCGCCCGCTGCGTCGCCCGTCGTGTCGCCGGCCGCGTCGACCGCCGTCAGCTGAGCCCGCCTCCCCCGTCGCTATCGGGCGACTCGGCGCTTCGCCCGACACCCCAGGCCGCCTGGTCGTGCAGAGTTCTGCCGCGGCGCCCCGCGTCTCGCAGATCGTCTCGGGCCAGTCGAACGGCGACGGCACGAGGTCGGCGAATCCGAGACCCCTGATTACTGCGTGTTCCTCCCAGGGGCGCTTCAGGGCGTCGACTTCACGCTGAATCACCTCGAGCCAGTCGTCTTCGAGCACGTACCAGCGCAGCATCTCGTCGGGGATGACGCGAACGAGCCCCGATCGGCGCAGCGTGACGAGGTGGCGCGACGTCGCCGACCACCCGATGCCGAAACGCTCGAATACCAGCGACGCCAGGTCGCCCGACGTCTGCTCGCCCACGCACAGTGTCTCGAGCAGGAAGAGCCGCACCGGCTCGCTGAGAAGCTGGAACGCTGTCATCGCGCGCTTGCTGGGTGACTCCTGACGCCTGTTCATGCCCGCCAGAATGCATGATCCCGCTGCCCCGCCGGCGCTGGTCACCGTCGATCTGTGGACAAGTCGGCACCGGTGTCGGCCTGTGGAGGACCGCAGGGCCGGCCTCTGGTCGGCAGCGCCGCCCGGAGAATCGTTCTCTCTTCTGGCCGCTCAACTCCGTAGTCGAGCACGAGTCTGGCCGCTCAACTCCGTAGTCGAGCGGCGCGGCTTCGGGCTCAACTACGTAGTTGAGCAATGCGGTGGGTCGCTCAACTACGTAGTTGAGGGGGGTGAAAGCAAAAGCGTTTCTCTGGGGCGGGGCCGACCCGACGCACGACAGTCAGCGCGCGACCCCGTCCACCGAAGCGGGCGGGGTCACGCGCGCCCTCAGACGAGGGGCGGGGCGGGGCGGGGGCGGAGCGGGGGGCGGGGGGGGTGCCCCTATGTGTTTTGTCAAGCAGCAAGGGCGTGATCGGTTTCGTAGAGGGTGCCGTCGCGGAGCATTGCGAAAAGGACGTCGCAGCGGCGTCGTGCGAGTGCGATGAGGGCTTGGTTGTGGCGTTTGCCTTGGGCGATCTTGCGGTCGTAGTAGGTCCGTGAAGTTGGGTCGCGGAGGGCTGCGAAGGCGGACAGGAACAGGGTGCGTTTGAGGATCTTGTTGCCTCGCCGGGACGGATGTTCGCCCCTGATCGACGACCCCGATCTCCGAGTCACCGGCGCCAAACCCGCGTAAGCGGCGAGGTGGCCAGAGGTCTCGAAGTGTTTGCCGGCGACTTCGGTGAGGAGCCTGGCTGCGGTCCTGGCGCCGACTCCCGGCATGCTCGTCAGGACGGGCGAAAGAGGGTGCGCCTCCACCAGCTTCTCCACCACCACGGCGATCTCTGATCGCTGCCGTCGCAGCGCCGCGAGTTGCTCCGCCAGGCGCGGCAAAACAGTCGCGGCCGCGTTGGTGCCGACCACCACGACGGTCTGCTGGCTCAGGGCCTGGGTGATTTCCTCGGCCAGACGGCGTCCCATCCGCGGGGCCAGCTTCAGCAGCCGGGTTGACATGCGGGTGGTGCCGGCCGACTTCATCGCGGCCGGGGACGGGTAATGCTGGAGCAGGTCGAGCATCGCGGGGTGGTCCAGGTGAGGCCCGACAACCCGCTCCAATGCTGGGTGGATCTGGGTCAGCAGGCCGCGGATTCGGTTGCTGGTGGCGGTCATCTGCTGCAGGATGTCGTCGTCGAAGCCGCAGAGCATGGACAGCTCCGCGACGGATTCGTCGGCCATCTGGATCGACCGCAACGCATGCGGCAACGTCCGCGCAGCTTGGGCGATGATCGCTGCATCGCGGGCGTCGGTCTTCGCTTCACCGGCGTGGAGGTCGGCGATGCGTCGCATCGCCAGCCCGGGCAGATACCCGACGAGGACACCCTCGGACTGCGCGACGGCGATCGGTAGCGCACCGATGGTGGCCGGCTGATCGACGACCACGAGGACCGTGCCGTGGTCTTTGAGTTTCTGCAACACGGCGCGCATCTTGGTTTCATCGTTGGGCAGGGCCTTGTCGAAGACGACTTTGCCGGCCCGGTTCAGGGCAACGGCGTGGTGTTCGCCTTTGCCCACATCGACACCGACGAACACGTCGACGCTGTCGTAGTTCTCGATCATCACTACTCCATCCACTCGGTCGAAGTGGCCTGGTCACGGCGTCAAGTCTCGGCATCCACGTTACGAACGACCTCGGCAACTTCACCTAGTCGAGCCCCTATTAGCGATCACCCGACGCCAATCGAGCCCGGTGACAACACCCCCGGATCATCAACGACTGGGGGCAACAATCATGCCGGGCCCGACAGGCCAACACCCTCCCAGTTCACACCGTTTGGGCCTACGAAGAAAGTAACGGGGCAGGGCCCGGGGTCAGGCGCGAGCGACGCGCAGCGTCACGATCTCGAAGGGGCGGAGGGTCAGCGCGACGGCTTCGCCGGCGGCCCAGGCGGCGTCGCCGAGGTCACGCTCGAGCAGGTCGGTGCGCCGGACGGACGACACCTCGAGGCCAAAGGAGACATCGGTCGTCGCCCGGGCGCCCTGCGCCTCGTAGAGCCGCACGATCAGGTCGCCCGAGCGGTCTTCGGCGAGCTTGACCGCCTCGACGAAGACGGAGGGCGACGACACGGTGACGATCGGGGCGACGACCGCATCTGCGGCACCCTGCACGGTGCGAATCGGCAGGTTCAGGCGGTAGCCCGCCTCGGCCGCGCCGAGCACATCGACGGCCGGGCCGACGGAGGTGCGCAGCACGTGCACCCCCTGGTCGGCGTGCGGGTCGGGGAAGCGCGGGGCGCGCAACAGCGACTCGCGCACCAGGGTGGTCGTGCCACCGTCGTCGCGCGTCGTCCGCGTGATGTCGTGCCCGTAGGTCGACCCGTTGGCGACGACCGCCCCGAAGCCGGGCTCGCCCACGTGCACCCAACGGTGAGCGATGGTCTCGAAGCGAGCGTGGTCCCACGACGTGTTGACGAAGGTCGGCCGGGAGATGTGCCCGAACTGGATCTCCGACGAGGAGTAGTCGGTGCGGAGGTCGAGCGGGAAGGCGAGCTTGAGCAGCTTTTCGCGCTCGTGCCAGTCGATGGTCGTCTCGATCTGAAGTTCGGTCGCGTCTTCGGGCAGCCAGTAGCGCTGGCTGATCGTGGATTCCCCGTGCTTGTGCGTGACAACCAGCGCCGACCCGTCGATCGCGACCGACTCGGGGCTACGCAACTCGGTGACGTTGTGGCGGTACTCGCGGTCGATGTCCCACGCGTCCCACTGGTTGGGCGTGTCACGGAAGATCTGCAGCAGCGACGCGACCTCGCCCGGTGCGACGAGGTCGCGACCGGTGGCGACGTCGACGAGCGACACGAGGAGGCCCGCGGCGTCGAAGACCGCAGCCACGACCCCGTTGTCAACCCGGTAGCCGCCATCGGCGTCCGCCTGCGGCGCCACCGACTTCTCGGCCGTCGCGACCGACGCGCCTAGTGGGGCCACCCCCCGAGCCGACACAGGCGCCGCGTTGAACACCAGAGGGGTGTCGCCCTCCCCGGCCAGAGCCTGCTGCGCGGTACGGATGATGACGTCGAGATCTCCGGCGATGCGGCGGTAGTTGGCCTCCGCCTGCTGGTGCACCCAGGCGATCGACGACCCGGGCAGGATGTCGTGGAACTGCTGGAGCAGCACCGTGTGCCAGATCTTCTCGAGCGCATCGTAGGGGTAGTCGAGGAGGCCACGCGCAGCCGCCGTCGCGCTCCAGAGCTCGGCCTCGCGCAGCAGGTGCTCGCTGCGCCGGTTGCCCTGCTTCGTGTTGGCCTGGGTCGTGTAGGTGCCGCGATGCAGCTCGAGGTACATCTCGCCCGACCAGACGGCAGGATCGGCAAGGGTCGCCTTGGCCTCGTCGAAAAAGGCCCTCGGGGTGCCGAGCGTCACGCGCGGCGAGCCTTCGAGGTCGCGCGTGCGGTGAGCCGCCGCGAGCATGTCACGCGTCGGGCCGCCGCCGCCGTCGCCCCAGCCGTAGAGCCCGATCGAGACGTTCGAGACTCCCTTCTCGGCGTACTGCCGCTGCGATTTCGCGAGGTCGGCGCCCGAGAGGTCGGAGTTGTAGGTGTCATTCGGCGGGAAGTGCGTGAAGATGCGCGACCCGTCGATCCCCTCCCACAGGAACGAGTGGTGCGGCATCCGGTTGGTGTCGTTCCAGGAGATCTTCTGGGTCAGGAAGCTGTCGGATCCTGCCCCCTTCGCGATCTGCGGAAGGGCGGCGGTATAACCGAACGAGTCGGGCAACCAGACCTCGCGCGGCTGGTAGCCGAACTCGCGCTCGAAGAACTTCTGACCCTGCACGAACTGGCGCACCAGCGCCTCACCGCCGGGCATGTTCGTGTCGCTCTCGACCCACATGCCGCCGACGGGAACGAAGCGCCCCTCGGCCACCCGGGCACGGATGCGCTCGAACAGCTCGGGGTAGAACTCTTTCATCCAGGCGAACTGCTGCGCGCTCGAGCAGGCGAAGACGAAGTCGGGGTCGTTGTCCATCAGCTCGAGCACGTTCGAGAACGTGCGAGCGCATTTGCGCACCGTCTCGCGGGTGGGCCACAACCATGCCGAGTCGATGTGAGCGTGGCCGACAGCCGTGATCGAGTGGGCGCTCGCGTAGGCCGGCGAGGCCAGCACGGCCGCCAACGCCTCGCGGCCTCGAGAGGCGGTGCCGGCGACGTCGTCGGGGTCGACCACGTCACACATCCGGTCGAGGGCCTTCAGGATCTCGGCACGGCGCGGAAGAGACGGCTCCAGTTCGCGATGCAGCCCGTGCAGGCTCCAGACGTCGCGTTCGAGCTCGTACACGGTGATGTCCCGCTCGACGACGTCGACTCGACGCAGCGTGTAGATCGGCTCCGACCCCGCAGTCGCCTTGTCACCCAAAGGTGTCGGGATGTAGAAGTAGTTGCCGCCGACGTCGGGGTTCGACGCCGCCTCGACATAGAGATCGATCGCCTCGCCGGCGCCGAGCCCGAGCGCGACGTGCCCGTTGAAGGGCTCGATCGCCTTGAGGATCGAACCATCGGGGCGGTAGACGAGACCCTCGGCCTGGAACCCGGGCTGCCGCGTGCTGAAGCCGAGGTCGACCAGCAGCTCGATCGCGACACCGTCGCCGCCCCACCCGGCCGGCACCTCGCCCGTGATGTGGAACCACGTCGTGCCCCACGGCTTGCTCCAGGGCGTGCCGACGGCGAACGGCGAGAACGTCTGCGTCATGGCTTCGCTGAAGGGGACCGGCTCGTCGGGCACCTCCCAGGCCTCGATCGTCAGCGGCGACACGCGCCGT
This sequence comes from Frondihabitans sp. PAMC 28766, assembly GCF_001577365.1. Classification (NCBI taxonomy): domain Bacteria; kingdom Bacillati; phylum Actinomycetota; class Actinomycetes; order Micrococcales; family Microbacteriaceae; genus Frondihabitans; species Frondihabitans sp. PAMC 28766. The sequence goes on along the minus strand of NZ_CP014513.1, from coordinate 1,312,292 downwards.
TCGATCGCAGGCACGAGACGCTCGAGGACGAATCGGTCGACGCGGACCTCGACGTGGGTGCTGTTGTCATGCATAGGTGTGCTCCTGCGCCGGCGACCCGGCAGTGGGTGGGGGTGTGCGAAAGACGGTGAAGCGGTCGGGGTGACCGGGACGATCTGCTGGAAGTCAGCCCTTGACCGCGCCGGCGAGCGCGGACGACCCTCCCAACGTTCGAGACACCACGACGTAGAGCGCGATCACGGGTACCGAGTAGACGATCGAGAAGGCCGCAAGCTGCCCGTACGCCACCGAGCCGTACTGCCCGAAGAAGTTGAAGATGCTGACCGCTGCCGGCTGGTTGCCCGGGCTGAGCAGGAGGATGAACGGCACGAAGAAGTTGCCCCAGGCCTGGATGAACACGAAGATGAACACCACCGCGATGCCCGGTCGCATGAGAGGGACGACGACCCGGGTGAGCGTGGTCATCATGGAGGCGCCGTCCGTCCACGCAGCTTCTTCGAGCGAGATCGGCACGGAGTCCATGAAGTTCTTCGCCATCCAGATCGCCATCGGCAGGCTGGACGCCGCGAGGAAGAAGATCGTGCCGGCCATCGAGTCGATCAGGTTGAGCGACACGAACAGGCTGTAGACGGGCACCATGATCGCCGTGATGGGCAGGCAGGTGCCGAAGAGCACTCCGTAAAGGAACGGCTTGTTGATGCGCATCCGGTAGCGCGAGAGCGGATAGGCCGCCAGGATCGCGACGATCACGGTCACGATGGCGCATCCGCCCGACAGGATGAGGCTGTTGAGCAGCGGGACGAACGAGATGTCGGGTGTCAGCACCTTCTGGAAGTTCTCGAGGGTGAAGGCCGTGGGGATCTTGACCGACAGGGTGGCCGACGAGTCGAACGACGCGAGCACGAGCCAGGCCAGCGGCACGGCAAAGCAGAGCGCGACGATCAACAGGACCGTGTTGGATACGGCTTTGAGGCTGCGGCCGCTGGGCGATGTCATGGCCATGGTCAGTCGACCTCCGGTTTGAGGGCCCGGATGTAGACGATCGAGAAGACCGCGCCGACGAGCAGCATGATGGTCGCGATCGCCGTGCCGAAGCCGAGCTGCGAGAACTTGAACGCCTCTTGGTAGGCCAGGATCGGCAGCGTCGAGCTGTTGGTGCCGGGGCCGCCGCCCGTCATCACGAAGATGAGGGTGAAGACCGAGAGCGTCTGCAAGGTGGTCAGCATGAGGTTCGTGGAGATGCTGCGGCGGATGACCGGCAGCGTGATGTAGATGAGCCGCTTGAAGCCGCCTGCACCGTCGACCTCGGCCGACTCGGTGATCTCGGGCGGCACCTCCTGCACGGCCGCGGCGTAGACCAGCATCGAGAACGCGGTGCCCCGCCAGATGTTGGCCAGGATGATCGAGATCATCGGGAAGGTGTACAGCCAGTTGGCCCCGTGGATGCCGAACCATGCCAGCACGGTGTTGAGGGTGCCCGTCTGGTTGAAGAACGCGTAGGCGGCGAACGCCGCGACGATCTCGGGCAGCACCCAGGCGGCGACCACGAACGTGCCGACGATGCCGCGGACGACACGGTGCGCCGACCGCATCAGGATCGCGAGACCCAGCCCGAGGACGTTCTGGCCGACGACCGCCGACGTGAACAGGAAGACCAGTGTCAGCACGACCGACTTCGGGAAGTCGGGGTCGGCGAAGAGCTTCGTGTAGTTCTGCAGGCCGATGAACTTCGACGTCTGTGCGGCGGCACCGGTCAGTGACGAGTTCGTGAACGACCCGTAGAACGACGAGATGATCGGCCCGAGGAGGAACAGGGCGAGCAGCACGACCGAGGGCAGCAGCGGCAGCGCCCGGGCGACCGAGCGGCGGCGGTGCGCCCGACCGGCGCCGGGGCGGGGCCCGGCCGTCGACGTGCGACGGCCGGGTCCTCCCCCGGCAGTGCCTGCGGTCAGGCCCGCACGATCGCTACCCGCCTCGACCGGGATCGGTGCGACTGTGGACATGAGTCTCGACCTACTTCGTGGTGATCGACTTGGCGCCGACTATGCCTTGCAGCGCCGTGTCGTACGCCTTCGCCGCTTCGGCCGGCGTCTGCTGCCCCGTCATGACCGACTCCATGGCCACCGTGATCTGGTTCGAGATCTGGCTGTAGTCGGTGGTGGCGGGCCGGAAGTGGGTGTCCTTCACGAGCGACGAGAAGAATGGGAACGTCGGGTTCGAGTTCGCGTAGGCAGGGTCGCTGGCGACGTCGCTGCGGACGGCGATCTGGCTGGCCGCGATGTCGTACGACTGCGACCCGCTCTTGTTCAGCGCCTCGCTGATGAACTGGAAGGCCTTCCCCGGGTTCTTGCTCTTCGCACCCACGGCCAGAGTCCAGCCGCCCGACATGCTGTTGACCCCGGGGGCGCCGCCCTTCTCGGTCGGCATGGCGGTCACGCCCATGGTGCTGCTCCACTGAGGCCAGGGGTTGGTGCCCGACGAGAGCCACGTGCCACTCACCCACGACCCGTCGAGGTCGATGGCGAGCTTGCTCTGGGGCAGCCACTGGCCCGTCACGACCGTCGCCGCGTTGGTGTCGAGGGCCTGCTCGGGTGTCGGCCCGAGATTGCCCTGGTACACCGACTTGATGAAGCCGAGCGAGCTGGTGAAGTTCTTCGAGCCTGACACCCACTTCTTGGTGCTCGAGTCGTAGAGCGTGCCGTCGGGGGTGCCGTAGAGCAGCATCTCGAAGCCCTGCATCGTCGAGCCCTCGCCCTGCGGCTTGCCCGAGTAGACGTTCATCGGCACGACGCCGGGCAGCTTCGATTTGATCGTCTTGGCCGCCGCGAGCACGTCGTCCCAGGTCTTGGGCTTCCACGGCACGGGCAGGCCGGCCTTGGCGAAGAGCTTCTTGTTGTACCAGAGAGCACGCGTGTCGGTGCCCATGGGGATGCCGTACGTCTTGCCGTCGGTACCGACGCCCGCCTGCTTGGCGCTGGCGAAGAACTTGCTCCAGTCGGACCACTTCGCGGTGTACTTGTCGAGCGGCAGCAGGTAGCCCGCGGCCGCGTCGGCCTTGACCTTGAACGTGTCTTCGTAGATCACGTCGGGCGCCGTCGCCGGTGAGCGCTCCATCAGCGCCAGCTTCGTGTAATAGTCGTCGTTCTGCGCCGCGATCGGCTCGAGCTGGACCTTCATGCCCGGGTTCGCCTTCTCGAAAGTCTTGGCCACGGCCTTGAGGTGGGTGTCGAGTTGGGTGAAGGTGCCGAACTTCTCGTACGCGATCTTGATCGTGTTCGAGCTGCTGCCGCCGGCGCCGCTGCACCCGGTGGCGAGGAGGGCGGTCGCGACGACACCGGCGGTGATCGTCAGGACCCTGCGGGTGTTGCGTTTCATGGTGCTCCTTTGCTCCACAAGGGACCGAGGCGAAATGGTGAGAGTCGCGCGGCCCTGCCCGGCATCGTCGCCGGACCGCTGATGGCAATAACTAAAACGTATGGAGTAACTCGTGTCAAGACCTCTGCGGCGATCGGCACGGCTGGTCTCAGACCGAGATGAGCATCGCCGACGGGCGCGGCGAGAACGCGTAGTCGAGCACCAGGCAGGCGGCGCCGACCGCCGCGACGTCCTCGCCGATGCTCGAGCGCACGAACGTCAGGGCGTGCTTGGGGATGAGCGCGGGCGACGACTCGACGGCGTACGGGATGACTTCGAGCAGGGCGTCGCCGATCTCCTCCCAGAACGGGCCGCCGAAGACGATCTCGTCCAAGTCGAGGAGGTTCACGATGACCACGAGGGCCCGAGCGAGATGTCGCCCGGCAGCGTGGAGGATGCTGATGGCGGCCGGGTCGCCGGATCCTGCGCTCTCGGCCAGCTCGTAGAACGCGCGCGTGATCGTCGTCATGTCGAACGGATCGTCAGGATCGACGGCGGGTCGAGCCAGCACGCCGGCCTCGACCGCCTGCGTCACGAGCGACCTCGGCGTGATGAGATCGCCGATGCAGCCCGTGCGTCCGCACCGGCAGACGATCCCGTCGGGATCGACCGTGATGTGGCCGGCGTCTCCGGCGTTCGAGCTCGCGCCTCGGATCGCCTCGCGACCGATCACGAGACCTGTGCCGAACCCGGTGCCGTAGTAGACGAACGCGAAGTTGGCGCGCGACGAGCCGGTCGCGAACCACAGCTCGGCGACGGCGGCGGCGGTCACGTCCTTCTCGAGGAGCACGGGCAGGCCCGTCGCCTCGCTCAGAGCGGCTCGCAGAGGCACGTCCTGCCAGCGCGGCAGCATGGGCGGATCGAGGACGGTGCCCGACTCGGCGTCGATCGGCCCGGGCGAGGCGATGCCGACGCCGAGCACCTTCGAACGGTCGACACCGGAGTCGTCGATGAGATGCCGGATCGACCGGGCCATGAGGTCGACGACGTCACCCGGCCTCGAGGCCGACGGCGTCCGCGTGCGCGAGTGCGCAACCACCCCGCCCCGCAGGTCGAGCACGACGTAGGTGATGACGGCGGGGTCGATGTGTACGCCGACGGCGAAGCTGCCCTGCGGGCGCAGCTGCAGGATCGTGCGGGGCTTGCCGCGCCCGTTGACCACCTTCCCCGTCTCCTCGACGAGGCCGGCCTCCAGCAGCCGCCTCGTCACGTTGCCGATGGTCTGCGCGCTGAGCCCGGTGCGCTCGGCCAGCTCGACGCGGCTCAGACCCTCGGAGGCGCGGCGGACGGCGTCGAGGACGACGGCCTGGTTGTAGCCGCCGATCGCAGGCATGTTGGTGCCGGTTCGCAACTCGCGCTCGCCTCCCGTCACCTGTCGCGCATCGTGCCGAGCGCACTCGCACCCTACCCGTCGCGTGGGGGCTCATCGCCGAGAGAGTTATCCACAGGCACAGTTGCCTCCTGTTGCCGACCGGGGCGAGGCAGGTAGCCTGAACCCCATGGACGACCTCCGCCTCGAAGAGCTCTCCGCCGCCACTGCGGTCGCGGCCAACTCCCTGACCCTCAAACCGGGCCAAGAGCAGTACGCGGCGCCGGTCTCGCATTCGCACGCCTCGGTCAGCCCGTCGGCCGCGTGGCCGCGCGTGGTGCTCGACGGCGACGAGGTCGTCGGCCTCATCGTCGGCTCGTTCGACCCCGACAACGATCGCGAAGAGCTGCGCAGCTGCATCTGGAGCATCAACGTCGAGGCCTCGGCGCAGGGCCGAGGTGTCGGTCGATTCGCGATCCACGCTCTGGCCGAGGAGGCCCGCAGCCGTGGCTTCGGGCGTCTCACCGTCATGTTCGAGCCCGGCGCCGACGGGCCCGAGGCGTTCTTCCTGCACATCGGGTTCGTCGTCATCGGCGAGACCCCGTACGGCGAGCACCTCGCCGCGCTGTCGATCGCGAGCGACCCGCACGTCGACGGGGCCGAGCCGGCCGGCGCCACCGCCTGAGCGCGGCGTCGGTGACCGACCGCGCAGACGCGACGACTCCAGATCCTGGTGCGGTCGTCGATCCTGACGACTGGTTCTCTGCTGTGATCGGGGTCGTGGAATCGATCCCCCAGGGTCGCGTCATGACCTACGGCGGCGTGGCGGCCGCCCTCGGCTCGCGAGCGTCCCGCGGCGTCGGCAAGGTCATGGCGCACGCGGGAGGCGAGCTGCCCTGGTGGCGCGTCGTCCGAGCGTCCGGCCATGCTGCCGTCGGCCACGAGCAGCGCGCCCTCGAGATGTATCGCGTCGAGGGCACGCCGCTGAAATGGTCGCGCGCCGGCGCTTGGCGCGTCGACCTCGACGCCGCCGAGTGGCACGGCTGACACAGCCCGCTGCCCCTCCCCGGCCCGTTCTACCTATAGGTGCGGCCTTCGCGCACCGAAATTTCTGTGCGGCAAACGCTTACCTATAGGTAAAACGGGGGGCGGGGCGGGGCGGGCGGGGGTCAGACCAGCGACTCCCGCCAGGCCGCGTGCAGCTGCGCGAAGCGCCCCGTGCCCGCGATGAGGTCGTCGGGCGTGCCGTCTTCGACGACGCGGCCGTACTCCATCACCAGCACGCGGTCGGCGATGGCCACCGTCGACAGGCGGTGAGCGATGATCAGCGCCGTGCGGTCGGCAAGCAACGTCTGCAACGCCTCCTGCACGAGCCGCTCCGACGGGATGTCGAGAGACGCCGTCGCCTCGTCGAGGATGAGCACCGCCGGGTCGGCGATGAACGCCCGCGCGAACGAGAGCAGCTGCCGCTGCCCGGCCGAGACTCGACCGCCGCGCTTGTTCACATCGGTGTCGTAGCCGTCGGGCAGCGCCATGATGAACTCGTGCGCGCCGACCGCCCGGCCCGCGCGTTCGATCTCGTCACGCGTGGCATCCGGCTTTCCCAGCGCGATGTTGTCTGCGACGGTGCCCGAGAACAGGTACGCCTCCTGCGTGACCATGACGATGGCTCGCCGCAAGTCTTTCGGGTGCAGATTGCGCAGGTCGACGCCGTCGAGGTGGATGCTGCCGCGCGTCGGGTCGTAGAACCGCGCGATCAGCTTCGCCAGGGTCGACTTGCCCGCCCCGGTGGAGCCGACGAGAGCGATCGTCTGGCCGGCCGGCACGTGCAGGTCGAACTCCGGCAGCACGATGGCGTCACTGTTGTAGGCGAACTCGACGTCGTCGAAGTCGATGGCGCCCTTCGCGTGCCACAGGTCGGTCGGGTGCGCCGGGTCGGGAACGCTCGGCTCCTCTTCGAGCACGCCCGAGATCTTCTCGAGCGCGGCCGATGCCGACTGGTAGCCGTTGTAAAACGTCGCCAGCTCTTCGGCAGGGTCGAAGAAGCGCTTCGCGTAGAGCGCCACCGCTAGCAGCGCGCCGAGCTCGAGGTGCCCCTCGATCACACGGAACCCGCCCCACAGCACCACGACGGCGAGCGTCAGGTTGCCGATCAGCACGAGGCCAGGGTCGAACGTGCCGAAGATCGAGAAGACCTTCGCGTTGGCCTTCCGGTAGTCCTCGACGTAGCCGCCGTACTCGTCTTCGTTGCGCTTCTCCTTGCGGAAGGCCTGCACGGCGCGGATGCCCGTCATGGTCTCGACGAAGTGCACGATGACTCGAGCGCTCGTGACGCGCGTCGCCCGGAAGAGCTTCTGCGAGCGCACCTGGAACCAGCGCGTCAGGAAGAACAGCGGGATGAGCGCGACACCCAGCACGAGGCCGCTCGGGGCGTCGAGGCTGACCAGGGCGATGGCCGTGAAGACCATGTAGAGCAGGCCCTGCACCAGTTGGTTGATGCCCGAGTCGAACAGCTCGCGGATCGAGTCGAGGTCGCTCGTCTGCCGCGAGATGATGCGACCCGACGTGTAGCTCTCGTGGAACTCGAGGCTCAGCCGCTGCGTGTGGAGGAACAGCCGCTTGCGCAAGTCGAACAGCAGGCTCTGGCTGACGCGCGCGAACAGCACGGTGTACTGCGCCATCAGCACCGCGCCGATGACACCGATAGCCAGGTAGAGGGCGACGACGACGACCGTCGGCGCCCAGTCCTGGTGCTTCAGCAGGGCCGGCAGCGCGTTGTCGATGCCGTACGCGATGAGGGTCGGCCCAGCCACCTGCGCGCCGGTCGAGATGACGACGATGATCGCCGTCACCACGATGCGGACGCGCAGGGGCTCGAGCAGCGAGGCGAGAAGGGTGCGCGAACGCTCCCTCAGACGCCTGGTCTCGTCGCGGGTGAAGTTCTCGCGCTCTTCACCGCGGACTCCCTGGGTCGTGGACTGGGTCGTGGACTGGGTCGTGGACTGGTCGCTCATGCGTAGACCTCCTCTCGGCTGTTCTGGTCGTCGTCGTCGAGGGACGAGATGACGTAGCGGTAGTGCTCGTTGGTCGCGATCAGGTCGGAGTGCCGGCCGACCGCGGTGACCCGGCCGTTCTGCAGCAGGGCGACCCGGTCGGCCAGGTTGACGGTCGACGGGCGGTGGGCCACGATCAGTGAGGTCGTCGAGGCCAGGACCCGACGGAGCCCGGCCTCCACCCTCGCCTCGGTGTCGACATCGAGGGCCGACAGAGGGTCGTCGAGCACCAGGATCGCGGGGCGGGCAGCGATCGCGCGCGCCAGAGCCAGACGCTGCCTCTGACCGCCCGACAGGCTGAGCCCCTCCTCGCCCACCTTGGTGTCGACTCCATCGGGCAACCGCTCGACGAAGTCCGCCTGAGCGATCTCGAGAGCCTCGCGCATCACACGCTCGGCCTCCTCCCCCGACAGGTCGGGGCGCCCGAGCAGGACGTTCTCGCGGACCGTCTGGCTGAACAGGGTCGCATCCTCGAAGGCCATGCCGACGTGGCGACGCAGCTCTTCGCGGGTGAGGTCGCGCACATCGACGTCGTCGATCAGCACGGAGCCGCCCGTGACGTCGTAGAGCCGCGGCACGAGCGCGAGCAGCGTGGTCTTGCCGGAGCCGGTGAGGCCGACCAGAGCCATCGTCTCGCCGGGCTCGAGCACGAGATCGACGCCGTCGACGAGGTCGGGATACTGCGCCTGTGAATCCTGATACCGGAAGTGGGTCGCCTTGAACTCGAGGCGCCCAGTGGGGTGCGCGATCGTCTTGGGGTGCTCGGGGTCGGTGATCGTGTTCTCGCTGTCCATCACCTCGAAGAAGCGGTCGACGGCTGTCCGGGTGTCGAAGGTCATCGACAGCAGGAAGCCGATCGACTCGACGGGGAAGCGCAGCACGGTCGCGGTCGCGAAGAACGCGAAGAGCTGGCCCACGGTGAGGTGGCCCTGCGACGCGAGCCAGATGCCGGCGAGCAGACAGAAGGCGAAGGCGACGTCGGGCACCAGCAGCAGCCAGAACCACAGCCCGGCGACAGCCTGCGACTTCTCGATCTCGGTGCCGCGAAGACTCTCGGCACGACGCGCGAAATCCTGCAGGGAGTGCTTGCCGCGACCGAACGCCTTGAGCACCCGGATCCCGTGCACCGACTGCTCGACGCTCGTGGCGAGGTCGCCCACCTGGTCTTGACTGCGGCGCGCGATGGTCGAGTACTGCTTCTCGAAGCGCAGGCCGACGATCCAGATCGGCACTGACGCCACCAAGAAGATGAGGCCGAGCACCCAGCTGTAGAAGAAGAGCACCACGAAGCCGACGGCGATCGTGATGAAGTTGACGATCAGCAGCACGATGCCGAAGGCCAGCCAGCGGCGGATCAGGCTCAGGTCGCTGACCGAACGGCTGAGCAGCTGCCCGCTCTGCCAGCGGTCATGGAAGGCGACGGGCAGGTCTTGCAGTTTCTTGTAGAGGCTGTTGCGCATGCTCGTTTCGACGTACGTGCTCGGCGTGAGCACGAGGAAGCGGCGCGCCATGATCATGGCGGCCTCGACCACACCGAGGCCCAGGACGAGCCAGAAGGCCGGCCACACCTGGCGCGGGTCGTGGCTCGCCAGAGGCCCGTCGACGAGTCGCTCGAGCACGAAAGGCACGAAGAGCGCGACGACCGAGGCGATGAGCGCGGCGACCATGCCCAGGATGATGCGAGACAGGGCGGGGCGCAGGTAGGGGTAGAGCCGCGCGATGCTGCGCAGGGTCGACGGACGCTGTGTCGACTCAGGCTGCGTCGACTGAGGCTGCGTCGTGGCGTCGGCGGATGACGGGGGATGTGAAGACATCGTGAGTTCTCGATCTCGTGGAGCGGGGTCGGCGGTACGACCCGAAAATGAGGTGCGGCGCCTCCGTGGCAGAGCACGAGGCGGGGTGGGGCGCGACGGAGCGCGCGGTAGGGCTGGAGAGGGCGGAGTCGCTAGTCGGCGATGACGCCGGCGACGGCGTCTCCGGTGAACCCCGTGCGGCGGCGGGACCCGGCGACGAGGGCGCCACCGGCGACGGTCACCGTCTGGACCGTGTACTGGGCTGTCTTCGTCATGATGTCCTCCGGGGCGTTCTCGGTTACGTGTGTGTGATCGTTCGACGCCCTCGCCCGAAGGCGGTTCGTCGGCTGCACGCAGCCTTACAGACTATGACGAGGCTCAGATTGAACGCAAGGGTTCGGTCCAATTCAATTCTCGCCGTCCAAGTCCATGTAGCGCTTCATGAAGACGTCGAATTGCGGAACGGTGAATTTGGCGAAGCCGAACCGGGGCGTGAACAGGAGCCCCTTGTTGATCAGACGGGCTCGAAGGGGCGCCACTTGTTCCGATGTCTTACCGAGAACCTCGGCGACTTCTGCCGCCTTCTGCTCCTCGGCTCCTAACTCGGCCATGGCTCGCATATAACGAAGTTCCTCCTTGGTGGAGCGTTGCACGCGCGTCCGAAAGTAGCTCTCATCGAGCTCCGCCTCCACCTCGACTCGTGCGGCTTCGACGTCTTCGAGAGAGATACCCGGGCCCGGCGCCACGTTCCACGCCGCCCGGCCGTACTCCTGAATGAAGTACGGATAACCCTGGCTGTAGTGGTAGACGGCCTCCGCCGCCGCCGCGTCGAACGGCACGGACTCGTCCTCCGCAGGTTGGGCAACGGCACGAAGCGCGTCGTCTTTCGCAAGCTCTTGAATCGAGACGTACCGAAGAAGGCGTTCCGCGTACGACTTGGCGTCTCCTGCGAGCCCCGGAACCTGCGGCAGCCCGGCACCGGAAAATGTGACCGGCAGTCTTCGATGCACAGCGCGATGAACGGCAGCGAGTAGGGCCTCTAGCTCCATGGCCGAGAGGAATTGAATCTCGTCGAAGAGGAAGACGACGCCGGAGCCCCGCTCTCTGGCCGCCTCGCCGATGGCTTCGAACACATCCGGCAGATCGTCGATCAGCTGACCGGTGTCCGCGGCTCCGAATGCAGGGTCGACGTCGAGACCAGCGGTCAGAGAGCCATCAGGTTGGACAGAGAGCGAGAACGATTTGATGACCGCTGCGGCACGCTTCGCCTTGGCGCCCCATTTCGCCTTGGGCGAGACCTGGAACAGGGCCTTGCGGGCGAGCATCGCCAATTGCGTCTCGAACGAAGTGTTCTTCGATACTTCGCCAGTGACCGCAGTCCACCCGTAGCTGTTCGCGATCTGTTCGTACTCGCGAAGCAGCACCGTCTTGCCAACGCCCCGGAGACCAGTGACCACGAGTGCGCGTTCTGGCCGACCGAGAGCGAGCCGCTGGAGGAGGATCCCGAAGTCTTCGAGCTGGACGCGACGCCCGGCAAGGAACGGCGGCTGGGCGCCGGCGTTGGGCGTGTAGGGGTTCCTCGTCCGGTCCATTCATCGACCTTATCGACATTAGCAAGGTTTATCGAAAGTTGATAAACCTTGCTAAGGCTGTCAAATTTATTGAAAATCAGTGGAAGAAGTGGCGATCGCCCGCCAGGTACATCGTCACGCCGGCCTTCTCGGCCGCGGCGATGACCTCGTCGTCGCGCTTCGACCCGCCGGGCTGCACGACGGCGCGCACACCCGCCTCGAGCAGCACTTCGAGGCCGTCGGCGAAGGGGAAGAACGCGTCGGAGGCCGCGACGGATCCTGCCGCCCGGTCGCCCGCGCGACTGACCGCGAGGTGGCTCGAGTCGACCCGGTTGACCTGGCCCATGCCGACGCCGACCGACGCTCCCTCGTGGGCGAGCAGGATGGCGTTCGACTTGACCGCACGGCAGGCGACCCACGCGAACTCGAGGTCGGCGCGCGTGGCGTCGTCGGCCTCGGCACCCGAGACGAGCTTCCAGTCGGCGGACGACCAGCCGGCGAACCGGTCGCTGTCCTGGACGAGCACGCCGCCCGAGATCTGCTTGAACTCGCGCTCGGCGAGAGCGAACCCGTCGGGCAGTTGGATCAGGCGGATGCTCTTCTTCGCGGACAGGATCTCGAGGGCCTCGGGCTCGAACCCCGGGGCCACGACCACCTCGGTGAAGATGTCCTTCACCGTCTGAGCCATCGCCACGGAGACGGTGCGGTTGGCCGCGATGACACCACCGAAGGCCGACAGCGGGTCGCAGGCGTGCGCCCGGCGGTGCGCGTCGGCGATCGGGTCCTCTTCGAGGGGCCCGGCGACGGCGATGCCGCACGGGTTCGCGTGCTTGATGATCGCGACCGCCGGGCCGCTGAAGTCGAAGGCGGCGCGCACAGCGGCGTCGGCATCGACATAGTTGTTGTACGACATCTCCTTACCGTGCAGCTGGGTCGCCTGCGCGATGCCCGTGCCTCCGGCGAGAGCGTAGATCGCCGCCTGCTGGTGGCTGTTCTCGCCGTATCGCAGGGTGTGCTGGAGCGTCGCCGACACCGTGAAGACGGGGTCGAAGGAGGCCATGGCATCCTGCGCCTCGGTAGCGGAGGGCGAGACGGAGGCCCGCACGCCGACGTTGGCGGCGAAGTAGGCGGCGACCGCCGCGTCGTAGGCGGCGGTGTGCGCGAACGCCTCACCCGCGAGGCGCTGACGCTGCGCGAGGGTGGTGCCGCCGAGGGTGAGCGACTTCAGGATCTGCGGGTACGACGCAGGGCTGACGGCGATGGCGACGTTCGCGTGGTTCTTGGCCGCGGCACGGACCAGCGCAGGCCCTCCGATGTCGATGTTCTCGATGACGACGGCGGTGTCGGCACCCGACGCCACCGTCTCGACGAACGGGTAGAGGTTGACGACGACGAGTTGGAACGGCTCGATGTCGAGGTCGCGCAGCTGCTGCTCGTGGCTCGCGAGACGCAGGTCGGCCAGGATCCCGGCGTGGACGGCCGGGTGCAGCGTCTTGACGCGCCCGTCGAGCGACTCGGGGAAGCCGGTGACGGCGCTCACATCGACGACGGCGACTCCCGCGTCGCGGATCGCCTGAGCGGTCGAACCGGTCGACACGATCTCGACACCCGCCGCACCGAGAGCAGTGGCCAGCTCGACGAGGCCCGTCTTGTCGCTCACCGAGATCAGCGCACGCTGGATCGGGATGGCGTCGCGGTCGCGGTAGAGGCTGGGGTCGATGGTGTGGCCGCTCATGCGGGTGTCTTCTCCGTCAGGTCGATTGTTCCGGTGGCGATGTCGAGGATGGTCTGCACGAGCATGCGGCGCTCGACGGGCTTGATGCGATCGTGCAGGCTCGCCTGCGTGTCGCCCGGCAGCACGGGGATGCGCTCCTGCCTGAGGATCGGGCCCGAGTCGACTCCGTCGTCGACGACGATGACGCTGGCGCCGGTCTCGTCGACACCGGCCGCGAGGGCGTCGCGCACACCGTGCGCTCCGGGGAACTCGGGCAGGTAGGCGGGGTGCGTGTTGATCAGGCGTGGGCTGAACGCCTCGACGACCCGCGGCGGCACCAGGCGCATGAAGCCGCTGAGCACGACCAGGTCGGGCTGCCACGACCGGATCTGCTCGAGCAGCTCGTCGCCCCACGCCTCGCGATCGGCGAAGCTCGAGAAGGGCACGGTGAAGGTGGGGATGCCGAACGCCTCGGCGTGCTCGAAGCCTTCAGCGTCGCGGTCGGCGCCGACGGCTATCACGCGGGCCGGGTAGTCGGCGTCGCGCGTGGCCTCGAGGAGAGCCCGAAGGTTCGACCCCCCGCCGGAGATGAGCACGACGAGCTTCAGCACCCGGTAAGCCTACCGTGCGGGCCGCGTGCGCCTCTCGGTGCGCGTCAGCGCGAGAGACCGTCGATGCGCTCGGTGACGATGTCGTCTTGAGACGCCGGCTTCGACCCCGGCTTCGACCCCGGCTTCGACCCCGGCTTCGACCTCGGCTTCGAGGGCGACGGCGGCGGCGCCGTCGTCGTCTTGGCGGCGCGCGGCGTCGGCAGGGCGAGCCGCTCGGGCTGCCGGATGACGAGGGCGATCACGCTCGGCACTGCGACCTCGAGGGCGGCGAACGCCCCGACGACGAGACCGTTGGCCCCCACGACCGAGAGCCGACCGGGCCCGGCCGAGCCCGACGCGACAGCGGCCACGAGCCCGATGATCAGGCCCGCCGCCACACCGGTCGAGACGCCGCAGACGACACGCATCACGAGGGTGTCGTCATCGTCGAGAGCCTCCTCGATGGCCGGGCGCAGCAGGGTCGTGAGCACGAACGAGGCGACGACGGGCACCAGGATGCCGATGAAGCCGAACGTCGCCGATCCGGTCGGAAGCGCGCCGAGAAAGGGGATCGCCGGCATGGGCCCGATGGTCGTGCCGAGCGGCGAGACCGACGAGCCGGCGCCGATGGCGAAGCCGGGGCCGACGAACCACGACGCCGCCCAGGCGACGGCATTGGGGATCAGGGCGATCTCGCCGAGGGTCATCGCGATCCCGCCGAGCACCCCTGCGTGAGCACCCTCGTAGAGGGTGATGATCGACGCGTAGTGCGTGACGAGCAGCAGGGCGACCGCGATGCCGGCGACGCCGAAGACCGACGCGGCCACGGCGGATCCGGCCCTCACGGCGACCAGGGCCACGCGCCGCCCGATCTCCGGGATGCGGTCGACGGCGTCGAGGACCGCGGCGGTCACCGGATCTGGCGGGGCGCTGCGCCGACGCCGGCTCACTTCGGCCGCGACCACGAGCGGCACCCCGAAGACGAGCGTCGGCCAGACGAGGCCCTCGGCGATCGACGGCCGCGCGCCCGAGGCGTCGGCGGAGATCACGATGGCCAGCGACAACACCGCGAAGACGCCGATCGCGCTCGCGCTGCCGATGGCACGATGCGGAGTCTCGGCAAGACGCCGGCCGGTGCGAGCGCCGAGGAGAGCCGTGAGAACGGCGAAGCCGAGCGCCGCGATGGAGATGACGATCGGTGCGCTCGCACCGCTGATGCCGGTGGCCGCCGCGGCCTTCGTCGACAGGGTGAGGGTCAGGTCGACGCCGTGGCCGACCAGCCAGATGTCGGCGCCGGCGCGCCAGAAGACGCTCCAGTCGATCTGCAGGCCGTATTGGAAGGCCCAGACGAACGTGAGCGCCACGACGGGGATGCCCACGCCGATGCCCACGACGAGAAGGGACTCGAGCGCGGCGAAGACGGCGGTGACGGGGCGGTTCATAACGGCCACGACTGTACCGGCGGCCACCGACGCCGAAGGGTCGCCCCGCCGTGGCGGAGCGACCCTTCAGAAAGAGGCGTGTCTACAGGCTTGCGTAGACCTCGCGCAGAAGGGACGCAGTCTCGGACGGCGTCTTGCCGACCTTGACCCCGGCTGCCTCGAGGGCCTCCTTCTTGGCCTGCGCGGTGCCCGCCGAGCCCGAGACGATCGCGCCGGCGTGGCCCATCGTCTTGCCCTCGGGGGCCGTGAAGCCGGCCACGTAGCCGACGACCGGCTTGGTCACGTTGGCCTTGATGAAGTCGGCCGCCCGCTCTTCGGCGTCGCCGCCGATCTCACCGATCATGACGATCGCCTTCGTGTCGGGGTCGGCCTCGAACGCGGCGAGCGCGTCGATGTGCGTCGTGCCGATGACGGGGTCGCCGCCGATGCCGATGGCGGTCGAGAAACCGAGGTCGCGAAGCTCGAACATCATCTGGTACGTCAGCGTGCCCGATTTCGACACGAGGCCGATCGGGCCCTTGCCGGTGATGTTGTTGGGCGTGATGCCCACCAGCGACTCGCCCGGGGTGATGATGCCGGGGCAGTTCGGCCCGATGATGCGGGTCGCGCCGCCCTTCGACTTGGCGAGGGCCCAGAACTCCGCGGCATCCTGCGCCGGGATGCCCTCGGTGATGACGACGACCAACGGGATGCCGGCCTCGATCGCCTCGACGACGGCGTCTTTGGCGAAGGCCGGGGGCACGAACACGATCGACACGTCGGCGCCGGTCTCGGCGATGGCCTCGCTGACCGTGCCGAAGACGGGCAGAGTGACGTTGCCGTGCGTGACGGTCGTGCCGGCCTTGCGCGCGTTCACTCCGCCGACGACCTGGGTGCCGGCCTTCAGCATCAGGGCGGTGTGCTTGGAGCCCTCACCGCCGGTGATGCCCTGCACGATGACCTTGTTGTCTTTGTTCAGAAAAATCGACATTGCGCAGTCTCTCTACTTCGAAGCCAGCTCGGCGGCCTTGTCGGCAGCCTCGTCCATGGTCGGCACGACGGTCACGAGGGGGTGGTTGGCCTCGGCCAGGATGCGGCGCCCCTCGTCGACGTTGTTGCCGTCGAGACGCACGACCAGCGGCTTGGTGGCCGCGTCGCCCAGGATCCCGAGGGCCGCGACGATGCCGTTGGCGACGGCGTCGCACGCCGTGATGCCGCCGAAGACGTTGACGAAGACGCTCTTGACCTGCGCGTCGCCCAGGATCACGTCGAGGCCGTTGGCCATCACCTCGGCGCTCGCTCCGCCGCCGATGTCCAGGAAGTTGGCGGGCTTCACGCCGTTGTACTTCTCGCCGGCGTAGGCGACGACGTCGAGCGTCGACATGACGAGCCCGGCACCGTTGCCGATGATGCCGACCTCGCCGTCGAGCTTCACGTAGTTGAGGCCGGCGGCCTTCGCCTTGGCCTCGAGCGGGTCGGCAGCCTCGGCGTCTTCCAGCTCGGCGTGGTTCGGGTGGCGGAAGTCGGCGTTCTCGTCGATCGACACCTTGCCGTCGAGGGCGACGATGTCGCCCTGCTCGGTCAGCACGAGCGGGTTGACCTCGACGAGGCTCGCGTCCTCACCTTTGTAGACGTCGTAGAGCTTGACGAGCACCGGTGCGACCTTCTCGATCAGGTCGTCGGGGAACCCGCCGGCCTTCGCGATGGCCTTCGCCTTGTCGAGATCGATGCCAACCAGCGGGTCGACCTCGACGCGAGCGAGCGCGTCGGGGCGTTCGACGGCGAGCTCTTCGATCTCCATGCCGCCCTCAACGCTGCAGAGCGACAGGTACGAGCGGTTGGCCCGGTCGAGCAGCACTGAGAAGTAGAACTCCTGCTTGATCTGCGCACCGCCGGCGACCATGACCCGCTTGACGGTGTGGCCCTTGATGTCGAGGCCCAGGATCGCGTTCGCCGCAGCTTCGGCGTCGTCCGGGGTCTTCGCGACCTTGACGCCGCCGGCCTTGCCGCGGCCGCCGACCTTCACCTGCGCCTTGACGACCGTCACGCCGCCCAGCTTCTCCGCCGCGGCACGCACCTCGGCGGGGGTGTCGGCGATGATGCCCGGCAGGACCGGGACGCCGTAGGCCTCGAAGAGGTCTCTGGCCTGGTACTCGAAAAGATCCACGCTGTTCTTCCTATCCGCATCGCTGCGTCTGCACTGTTGTCCAGTGTGCCCGGTTCTCTGCCCCGACCTCTGTGGGGAGGGAGTCATCTCTCTCGACGTCGAGACAGTCGGCCGCAAATCAGCCTAGCGCCTGAGCATCGGGCCCCGGTGTACCCCTTCTGAACGGCATGGCAACCTCGCGGCCAGCCGGCCGGAGTAGACGAGACGCATGTCGAAAGAGAAGAACCTCCAGACCCAAGAGAAGCTCGGCGAGATCCTGACCGCCAAAGACGCGTCGCGACTCGGGGAAGGCTTCCACCAGAACGTCGTCGACCACGATCCGGTGCCCGGAGCACCCTCGGGGCTGGCAGGCATCCAAGAGTTCTGGTCGGGCTTCTTCGAGGCCTTCCCCGACGGCGCCTTGAGCGTGGAGACCATCGTGGCCGACGACGACCAGGTCGCGGCCGTCTTCACCATCACGGGCACCCAGACCGGACCGTTCCAGGGAGCCGCGCCGACCGGCAAGGCCTTCACGGTGCGCGGCATCCAGGTGGCGAAGTTCGACGACGACGGCCTCATCGTCGAGCGCTGGGGGTCGACTGACCAGGCCACCATGCTCCAGCAACTCGGTCTGGACGGCTGACCATGAGCGACTCTCCGTTCACCGATTCCGCCGACCCGGGCGAGCAGTTCGCCGAATCGGAAGACATCGTGACCAACGACGCGGTGGCCGGCGCGACCGTCGAGCCCGGCATCGGAGAGGGCAACGACGGCCCGACCGGCGGATCTCCACGCGAGGGCGAGCCCGAATACGCCGAGAACGACCTCGCGGGCGAGGACATCGACCTGGACGAGTAGGGCCAGGATCGTCCTGTCCTCCACAATCGCGGGGACGGGGCGGTTCTCCACCGAGTGACCAAATGACGGATCGTCGGCAGAGCACACTGCTGCAGGGTCTCCGCCATGAACCTTCACCACTCGTTCCCGCACCCGCCCAGCCCACCGGCCGGCACAGGGGCGCGACCCTCTCCGTCCTTCTTCAGCGTCGAGCCACAGGATCCCGTGCCTCGCCGGTTGCCGCGAGGGCGCCTCGGCATCGCCGTGGTCCTGTTGCTCGCCGCCGCAATCACGCTCGTCTTCCCCTCCTCCGCATCGGCCCTCACCTCGACCGGGCACGGGGTCGGGCACCTGTGGGCGGGCGACAACGTGTCATGGCTCGGGTCGTACCGGCTGGACGACGGCCGACTGGCCTTCTGTCTCGAGGCGGGTAAGTCGTCGCCCGTCGGCAACGACTACGACCTCACGACCGGCTCCACGGCGCTCGGGCTCTCGAAGACGGACATCGCCAAGCTCGCCTACATCGCCAGGCACTGGTCGCCCACTCGCGATTCGAACACCGCTGCCGCGGCGCAGCTCGCCGTCTGGTCGATCACGGGTCTGAACGGCCACACGCAGAGCTACTACGCGGGCCGCGCCAACGACCAGCGTGCGGTCGTTCTCGCCCGGGCCAACGAGATGCTCTCCGAGGCGGCCGCTCGCGCGACCGTATCGGCGAAGGCCTCCGTCACGATCTCGCTCGATTCGACGGGCGCAGGCACCGTTCGCGCCGATGTGACCTCGACCCTCGCAGCCGGGGCCAGTCGTCCGTGCCCGCCGGAACAGTCGTCGGGTCGGTCGCCCTGGCCGGGGCGGCTTTCGACGGGGGCGGCCCCGCCGCTGTCGTGACGAACGGCAAGCCGGTGCCGATCAGCACGACGGGGACCGGCGCGACACTGACGGTGAAGGCCGACGCCCGATTCGAGAATCTGGCCTTCGACGCGATCATCACGGTCGGCTCCAGCCCGGCCCAATCTCAGATGCTGCTGTTCTCCCCCAAATCGACGGGGACGGCCACTGCGACGACGACGACGACCAGCGTGTCGCCGCGTCCGTTCCAGCCGCGCGTTCAGACGCAGACGAGCGAGGCCTCAGCCGCCCCCGGCACCACGATCACCGATGCCGTGCATCTCGACGTCGCCCCCGGCGACGGGCTGCTGTCCGAGTGGGGTGTGTACAAGTCGGGGACGTCCGCGGCGCCCGTTCCGGTCACGATCCGAAGTTCGCTCCTCGGGCCGTTCGCCGTCCAGCCGAGCGAAGCGGCCGAGTGGCCGAGTGCTGCCCCCACCGTCTGCGAGGTCAGCGTCGTCGCGACGAATGGCCCGGGGGATTACACGACTCCCGAATGCACCCTGCCGTCGGGCGGCTACTACGTCTGGGTCGAGACCATCGACCCTGCCGACACTCCGGTCGACAAGGGGCGCGACCACGTCCGCTCGTGGCGGTCGCCCTTCGCGGCCGCGACCGAGGTCACTCGCTCGTCCGTGACTCCGTCTGTCAGCACGGTCGTCTCGCCGCCGAACGGCGACGCCGACGCCGTCGCACCGGGCGACTGCGTCACCGACGAGCTGACCGTCGACGACCTGGGCTCGGCCGGGCTTCCCGCCGTAGACGTCGAGTCGATCCTGGTCGGCCCGTTCGCGGAGGCACCCCTCGACGGCCACGACTACTCAGCGGACGACTTCGACCGGCTGCCCATCGCCGGCCGGGCGACGACGAGCGTCGACAGGGACGGCACCTACCGCGCGCCGTGCATCACGGTGAATCAGCCCGGACACTACGTGTTCGTGTTCCGGTCGGAAGGCAGCGATCCCGATGCGTCCGGCGGGCAGGTGATCGCGCCGTTCGCCGATCTCGTCGCCCACCGCAGCGAGATGCTTCGCGTGCCGGCGCCCGTCACTCCACCCGAGAAGCCGAACGTGCCCCGAGTGCCCCCGGCGCCGCACCACCCCCAGGCGCCGAGCAAACCGGTGCAGCCGCAAGCCCTCGCCTACACCGGGGCGAGCGGGGTCGAACCCACTGTGCTCGCCGGATTCGGAGCCCTCTCGGTCGGCCTGGCCGCCGTCCTCGGCACCGTGCTGACGCGAGTCGTCAGGCGACGTCTCGCGGTCAGATCTTCTCGATCGGAGCAACCTTGATGAGCAGCTTCTTGCGCCCGGCCGTGTCGAACTGCACCTCGGCGATCCGTCGCGGCCCGACACCGGTCACCGCGACCACACGCCCCTCGCCGAAGTCGACATGCGAGATGCGGTCGCCCGCGTCGAGCTCGAGATCGCCATTGTCACGAACGGTGCCGGTGACTCGATTCGCCCACTCGGTCTTCGGCTTGGTCTTCGACGCAGCGGTGGCGCGGTCGTAGCTGCCCGACCCGTAGCCGGAGGCGGCGCGGGGGCGACCTCCGAACCCACCGGAGTCGCCCCCGATGCCGCCGTCTCGGCGCGCATTGAGGGCCCGGGGCTGGGTGCCACCGCGGCTGTTCGCCATGCCAGGAGACTGCTTCCAGTCGATCAGCTCGGCAGGGATCTCTTGCAGGTAGCGCGACGGCATGGCGACGTTCACCTCGCCGAACTGGGCCCTCGTCATCGCGAGCGACAGGAAGAGCCTCTTCTTGGCCCGCGTGATGCCGACGTAGAACAGCCGTCGCTCTTCGGACGGGCCGCCCGGCTCGGAGGCCGACATGCGGTGCGGCAGCAGGTCTTCTTCGACCCCGGTCAGGAAGACGGCGTCGTATTCGAGGCCCTTCGCGGTGTGCAGGGTCATCAGCGACACCGTGCCGCTCGTGTCGTCGAGATCGTCGGCAGCGGCGACGAGAGTGACCTCGGTGAGGAAGTCGAGCAGGACGCCGTCAGGGTTGTTCTTCTGGAACTCGCGCGTGACGGCAACCAGCTCGTCGATGTTCTCGGCCCGCGCCTCGTCCTGCGGGTCGCGCGAGGCCCGCAGAGCGGTCACGAGACCGCTGCCCTCGATCAACGCGGCGAGGATGTCGTGCACCGGGTCGGTCGCCGCGGTCGCCGACACGTCGTCGAGGAGCTTCGCAAGGCCCGTGATGGCGCCCGTGACCTTCGGCCCGAGTCCCAGCTCGGACGCGTGGCGCATGGCGTCGCGCAAGGTCGTCTCGTTCTGGTCGGCCCAGCGCTGCAGCGCCGTCTCGGTCGCGGGCCCGATGCCGCGCTTGGGAGTGTTCATGATGCGGCGGAGAGCCATCGGGTCGGCCGGGTTCGCGACGGCGATGAGATACGCCATCGCATCCTTGATCTCTGCCCGCTCGTAGAACTTGGTGCCGCCCAGCACCCGGTAGGGGATCGCCGACCGGATGAAGATCTCTTCCAGGGCTCGCGTCTGCGAGTTGGTGCGATAGAAGACGGCCACGTCTTTGTAGGCCGTGCCCGACTCGTGCAGGGCGGTGATCTCGTCGGCCACGAACTGCGCCTCGTCGTGGCCGGTGTACCCGGTGAAGCCGACGATCTTGTCACCCGTTCCGACCGTCGTAAAGAGGTTCTTGGCCTGGCGGTCGAAGTTGTTGGCGATGACGGCGTTCGCGGCGTCGAGGATGTTCTGGGTCGAACGGTAGTTCTGCTCGAGCAGGATCACCTTCGAGTGCGGGAAGTCGTGCTCGAACTCGGTGATGTTGCGGATGTCCGCCCCGCGGAAGGCGTAGATCGACTGGTCGGAGTCGCCGACGACGGTGAGCGAGGCGCCCGGGATCCTGCCGCTGCCATCGCGGAGAGTCTGCACGAACTGCCCGCCGCGCTCGAGGTCGTCGACCAGATCGGTTTCGACAGGCCGGGTCAGCTCGCGAATGAGGGAGTACTGCGCGTGGTTGGTGTCTTGGTATTCGTCGACCAGGATGTGACGGAAGCGGCGCTGGTAGACGGCCGCCACGTGCGGGAAGGCTCTGAAGAGGTAGACGGTCTGCGCGATGAGGTCGTCGAAGTCGAAGGCGTTGGCACGCTGTAGCTCACGCGTGTATTGACGGAAGATCTCGAGGAACATGACCTCTTGCGGGTCGCCCATGTTGATCTGGCGCGAGTACGACTCGACATCGCTCAGCTCGTTCTTGAGCTTGGAGATCTTGCCGGCGGCCTGGCTGACGGTGAAGCCGAGGGAGTCGGCGTCGAGCTCTTTCAGGATGCGCTTGAGCAGGGCGCGCGAATCGGCGGAGTCGTAGATCGTGAAGCTCTTGGTGAAGCCGAACTGCTCGGCCTCACGGCGCAGGATGCGAACGCAGGCCGAGTGGAACGTCGAGATCCACATGCCCTCCGACGACTGCCCGATCAGCGCCGCCACGCGCTCTCGCATCTCGGCCGCCGCCTTGTTGGTGAAGGTGATGGCGAGGATCTGGCTCGGCCACGCCTCGCGCGAGTCGATGAGGCCCGCGATGCGCCGCGTCAGCACGCTGGTCTTGCCCGAGCCCGCACCCGCGACGATCAGCAGCGATTGCCCGCGGTATTCGACCGCCTCTTTCTGCTGGGGGTTGAGGCCCGCCGTCAGCCGGTCGTTCTGAGCCCCGCCGGGCCCGGGCCCGCCGGCCCGCGAGGGCGCGCCGTCGGAGGAGTTGTCGAAGGGCTCGAGAACGATCGTCATGGTCGTACAAGCTTAAGCGCGACGACCGTCATCGGCGCCCTGCTCGGCAGCTCAGGCGTTGGCGTGCGCCCGATGCAGGATCTCGACGGCCAGATCGGGGTAGTCGGTGAAGATCCCGTCGACCCCGGTGCCGATGACCCGCTCGAACTCGGCGCGCCAGTCGCCGAACGCCGCCTTGTCCGGCCCCGTGCGCAGGGCTTTCACCACGAACTTGTTCTCGGGCCGGAGAGTCCACGTGAACACCTCGAGCCCGTGCGCGTGCGCCCGGCGGACGAGCGATGCGTCGGGCCGACCGTACTTGGTGATCAGCAGCCTCTTGGGCACGCTGACGCCCTCGACCTCGGCGGCCAGGCGGGCCAGCCCCTCGTCGGTGAGTTGTTCGGCGTAGGTCGTCGCGGCCGTGCCGTCGCGAGCGACGAGGTCGAACGGCGCGCCTTCGTCCTCGAGGAGGTAGACGGATCGGCCGCCCACCCCTGCCGCCTTGAGCTTCATCAGCACAGACTGCTCGAAGCTCTCGATCGTGAGACGCGGGTCGTCGATCCAGCCGGCCGCCTGCAGCTCGGCGGCGAAGAGCTCGTCGAGCGGAAGCCCGATCGACTCGAAGTAGGTGGCGTGCTTGATCTCGGCGACGAGCGCCACGGGGTGCCCGGCGACCGCCTCGGAGTCGAGCAGCGAGAGGAGGTCGGTGAGCCGCTGGATCCTGCCCTCGCCGTCGTGAAGGGCACTGGCCGGGCGCAACTCGGGCAGCCGCTCGCGAATGCTCAGGGTCGACAGCTCGGCCCAGGTGAAGTCTTCGGTGAACCAGCCCGCGACCATCTCGCCGTCGACGGATTTCGTGGTGCGGCGGTCGGCGAATTCGGCGTGGTCTTCGATGTCGGTCGTGCTCGAGATCTCGTTCTCGTGTCGGAGCACCAGGATGCCATCGCTCGTCGAGACGATGTCCGGCTCGATCGCCCCCGCACCGAGGTCGATGGCGAGGCGGTAGGCGTCGGCACCGTGCTCGGGCCGGTGGCCGCTCGCGCCACGGTGGGCGATGACGACGGGTTCGTGACTCACCCGCACACGCTAGCGGCCCTTCGCCGCCAGCAGGCGGGGCGCCAGGTGAACAAACGGTGTGCATCGCCTGCAAAGGTGCGCGCCCTGCAGTTATGCCGCTGGCGAATCGGCCTCTCATCAGGTGAATTCTCAGTCGGGCCCCGACGCCGAACCGTTACGCTAGTAGTCCAGCCGATCCATGGAGGACCAGATGGCACGATCGAACCCCGGCTTCAGTCAGTCGCCGGCTTTCTCGAACAACGGGCGCGACCTCGACAAGTGGCGCGCCTCGCAGGCCTCCGGTGCCCTGAGCGCCACCGAACTGCAGGACATGTACAACCGGCCGAGTGCGACGCCGCGCGACACCGACCGGATGACGTACGAAGACACGATCGCCAAGACCGTGGGCGTATTCGCGCTTCTCGTCGCGGGTGCGGTTGTGGGTTGGTTCGTCCCCGGCGTGTGGGTTGTCGGCGGCATCGCGGGGTTCGTCCTCGCCCTGGTCAACATCTTCAAGCGCCGCCCGTCGGCTGCGCTCGTGCTCCTCTATGGCGCTGCAGAAGGTCTCTTCATCGGTGGCATCTCGCAATTCTTCAATGCGATCTGGCCCGGCATCGTGCCTCAGGCAGTGTTCGGCACGCTGGGTGTGTTCGCCGTGACCCTGGCACTCTTCGCATCCGGCAGAGTCCGCGCATCCAAGCGAGCAACGCAGATCTTCCTCGTTGCGATGGTCGGCTATGCCGCATTCTCTCTGGTCAACTTCGTCCTCATGCTGACAGGCGTCACCAACAGCACCTTCGGCTTGCGAAGCGCTGAAATCTTCGGTATCCCGATCGGCTTCCTGCTCGGCATCTTCGTCGTGATCATGGCGGCATACTCCCTCGTGCTCGACTTCACGCAGATCAAGATGGGCGTCGAGCGGGGCGCCCCGCGCATCTTCGGCTGGCAGGCCGCCTTCGGCCTGGTCGTCACGATCGTCTGGCTCTACACCGAGATCTTGCGCATGCTCGCGATCCTGCGCGGCAACAACTAGCCACTCGCCAGCACCGCCGAAGCGGGCCGCCCCACGTGGGGCGGCCCGCTTTCGTCCGCCCCGGCCGCCACCCTCGATGAGCGTGCGCAACTCACCGCTCACGTTCGGCTGAGGCCGCACTTTGCGCACTCTCCGCGCGCAGAGTGCGCAACTCGCCGCTCACTTTCGGCTGAGTCAGCACTTTGCGCACTCTCCACGCGCGCCAGCCGAGCGATCCTGTCGCCAAACCACGAATCGGCCGAGACACACCGCCCAGGGCGGGTGTTTCGGCCGATCCGTGGTGCCTAGCGGCAGAGGGGAGCTACTCCCACTCGATCGTGCCCGGCGGCTTCGACGTGACGTCGAGCACGACGCGGTTGACCCCGGCCACCTCGTTGGTGATCCGATTGGAGATGCGCGCGAGCACGTCGTACGGCAGGCGAGTCCAGTCGGCCGTCATGGCGTCTTCGCTGGAGACGGGGCGCAACACGATCGGGTGACCGTAGGTGCGGCCGTCGCCCTGCACGCCGACCGAGCGGACGTCGGCCAGCAGGACGACGGGGCACTGCCAGATCTCGCCGTCCAGGCCGGCGGCGGTGAGCTCGGTGCGGGCGATCTTGTCGGCCTGGCGCAGCAGCTCGAGACGTTCGTGCGTGACCTCGCCGACGATGCGGATGCCGAGCCCGGGGCCGGGGAAGGGCTGGCGCCCGACGATGACCTCGGGGAGACCCAGCTCGCGGCCGATGGCGCGCACCTCGTCTTTGAAGAGGGTGCGCAACGGCTCGACCAGCTCGAACTGCAGATCGTCCGGGAGGCCACCCACGTTGTGGTGGCTCTTGATGTTGGCGGTGCCGGTGCCGCCGCCCGATTCGACGACGTCGGGATAGAGCGTGCCCTGCACCAAGAACTTCACTTCGCCGTCGCCGTCAGACGACGCCGCGGCCTCGAGCACGAGGGCCGACGCGGCCTCTTCGAACGAGCGGATGAACGAAGCTCCGATGATCCTGCGCTTCTGCTCGGGGTCGGTGACTCCGGCCAGGGCGTCGAGGAACTGCTGCTCGGCATCGATGGTGACCAGACGGACTCCTGTCGCCTCGACGTAGTCTTTCTCGACCTGGGCGCGCTCGTCGGCGCGCAGCAGACCGTGGTCGACGAACACGCAGGTGAGCTGATCACCGACGGCCCTGTGCACGATCGCCGCGGCGACCGCGGAGTCGACTCCACCGGACAGGCCGCAGATGACGCGGGCGGAACCCACCTGCGCCTGAATGCGGGCGACCTGCTCGGCGATGACGCTGCCGCTGTTCCAGTCGGCGGGGATGCCGGCGGCACGGTGCAAGAAGTTCTCGAGCACGGCCTGGCCGTAGGCGGAGTGCTTGACCTCGGGGTGCCACTGCACGCCGTAGAGGCGACGGGCATCGGAGGCGAAGGCCGCAACCGGAGTCGACGCGCTCGAAGCGAGCACCTCGAATCCTGCCGGCGCCTTGCTGACGGAGTCACCGTGGCTCATCCACGTCGTCTGGTCTGCGGGCTGGCCATCGAGCAGAGTCGAGGCAGAGCCGGTGCCCGAGACGTGCACATCGGTGGCGCCGTATTCGCGCAGGCCGGTCTGCGCGACCTCGCCGCCGAGGGCGACGGCCATCGCCTGGAACCCGTAGCAGATGCCGAGCACGGGCACGTCGAGCTCGAGGATCGCAGGATCGAGGGACGGCGCACCCTCTTCGTAGACACTGGACGGCCCGCCCGAGAGCACGATGCCGACGGGGCTCTTCGCCGCGACCTCGGCCGCCGTGATGGTGTGCGGGACGATCTCGCTGTAGACGCCTGCCTCGCGGACGCGGCGGGCGATCAGCTGGGCGTACTGGGCGCCGAAGTCGACGACCAGGACGGGCTTCTGAGCGGTCTCGTCGCTCACGCGGTGGCACCCTGAGCGGCAAGGGCGATTTCGCGCTCGGCCCGGAGGGTCTCATATTCGGAGAGGGCGATCTTGGCCATGTGGGCCTCGACGAAGAACGACATCAGCGGGATGACACCGCCGAGGGCGATGAGCACGAAGCGCGTGAAATTCCAGCGCATGATGCTCCAGAGCCGGAAGTCCATGAAGAGGTAGACGACGTAGAGCCAGCCGTGCACGATCAGGATGCCGAGCGACAGGTCGAGCGCCGGGTGGCGGATCGTGCCGGCCGGCACGAGGAGCCCACGGGGGTCGCCGAGCGCGAACTCGACGTGCAGGGGCGTGTACTTCAGCACCATCTCGAGGCAGAGCAGAAGCAGCATCACACCGGTGACGTAGGCGGAGATCTTGTACAGGCGCACGGCCCCCGGGATCTTGGGGATGTTGCGCGGCCGAGGCTTCAGAGGCATGAAATCCAGTCTAAATGTTGATCTGCGCCTAGTCGGCGCTGGGCGGCGAACTGACAGCGGAGTCGAGGAGAAGGGCCCGATCGGCGGCCGCGGCCTCTTCGGCCTCTTCGATCTGGCGCTCGAAGTCGTCGCGCACGAGGCGATACCAGAGGAAGATCGCGAAGCCCGCGAAGACGACCCACTCGACGGCGTAGAAGATGTTGAGCCAGTTGACGGTGGCCTTGTCGATGGGCGGCGGCGAGTAGATCGCGGTCATGCCGCCCCAGGTGCGGTCGGTGACGATGTAGCCGTTGTACACGTCGCCGCCGTCGAAGTCGGGCCACTCGTTGATGACCTGCGCAATGGAGAGGACGGTCGCCTCGTTCTGCTCGTACTTGCCGTCGTCGACGTCTTCGGTCGGGAGGTAGCGGCCGCCGATCGACAGGGTGGTCGGTGAAGTCGGCACCGACGAGATCGCCTGACGCGCACCGGCGGCGGTCTTCGACCAGCCGAGGGCGACGACGACGGAGGCGTTCTGCGACGTGTAGTCGAACCGGCCGATGAGCCAGTAGCCCGAGTCTTCGTGCTGCAGGCGGTCGCTGAGCACGCTGAAGTCTTTCGTGTCGAAGGTGCCGGTGAGGCTCACCTTCTGGCCGGTGAACTTGTCGAGGAACTTCTTCTGCGGCGCCTGCACGCTCGAGAGCGGCACGCGCGTCTCCGTCGCGGTGTGTGCGGGCTTCAGGCTCTCGACGCTTCGGTCGAGCTGCCAGTGACCGAGGAAGGCGAAGAGCGCTGCCAGCGCGAGGGCGAAGACGAGGGCTGCGATCCACTTCGGCGTGCGAGCGACCTCCCACATGGTCTCGGGAAGGTCGTCGCTCACTCGTGTGTCGGACATCTTCTAATACTCGGGGTCTCTCTGCCGGGGCTCGGCTCGCCGGGTGGCTCGCTGGTCGGACTGCTGCCCAGCCTGCTCTGCTGCCGGGTCGACCGGGACACCGTCGTCGTAGTCGCTGTCGTCGATGGAGTCGCTCTCGTCGCCGTCGTCGGCCTCGAAATCGAACGACTCGGGGTCGAACGCCGCTGGGCGTGCCACCTCGGTGCCGTCGGAGTCGAGGTCGGTCGACATGACTTCGTCGGGCCGACCCGGCAGGCTCTCGCCCGCCAGTGCGGCCTCCATCAAAGCTATCTCTTCGCTTCCGCGAGAGGCAGCCGTGCGGGGTGGGCCGCCATCAGCGACTTTCTTCCGCGAACGCAAGAGTACGCCACCAATCCTTTCGGAATTGCTGGCAAGGAGCGGCCCGACGATGGCCATCACGAGCACGTAGAGCCCGGCGAACGGCTGGATGCGCGCGTCGAGACCGGCCCCGGCCGACAGCGTGGCCAGGATCAGTGCGAACTCGCCCCGGTTGTGCAGGATGAACGACGTGTTGAGCCCGGCCCTCGGGCCGAGGTGGTTGAGCCACGCCACGAACTGCCCCGCCCCTAGGTTGACGAGCATCGTCATCAGGCAGGCGGCGAGCACCGGCCAGAGCACTTCGGGGAACAGGCTGGGGTTGAGGCCCAGGCCGAAGTTGAGGAAGAAGAACGCGGCGAAGACGTCGCGCATGGGCAGCGCGAACGTCTCGATGCGCGTGCGGTAGCGGGTGGCGCCGCAGATCAGGCCGATCAGGAAGGCACCGATCGCGTCGGTCACGCCGAGCAGCTCGCCGATGCCGGCGAATGCCACGGCCAGACCGAAGAACAGAACCGTGAAGAGCTCGTCGTCGCGCGTGCGCATCAGTCGCGAGACGAGTGCCCCGCCTTTTCGCGCGATCGTGAACATGACGATCAAGAAGACGAATGCGACTACCAGCTTGCCGATGATGGGCACCGGGTTGGTCTCGCCACTCAGCACGACCGAGACGATGGCGAGGTAGATCGCGATGAAGATGTCTTCGACGACGGTGACGCCCAGGATCATCGGCGTCTCGGCATTCGCCAGGCGGCCGAGCTCGATGAGCAGCTTGGTGACGATCGCGCTCGACGACGTCGCCGTGATCCCCGCGACGATCAGGGCCTCGCGCGTGCCCCAGCCCAGCCAGAAGCCGAACGCGAGCCCGACGACCATGTTGGCGAAGATGTAGCTGCCACCCGAGAGCACGAGGCGGCCGACGTTGCCGAAGAATTCGTCCTGGTCGAACTCGAGCCCGAGGTTGAACAACAGCAGGATCAGGCCGAAGATCGCGATGAGCTCGATCTTGTTCTGCCCGAAGCTCAGCGGGAAGAAGCCGACGTGCGGGCTCGCCAGCAGCCCGACCACCATGTACACGGGGATCGTGGGCAACCCGATGAGCTTGGCGAGCCGGCCGAGCACATAGGCGATGAGCAGCAGGATGCCGAGGACGAGGAGCTCTTCGCCCAGGTCCATCCCTGCTAGCTTCCGGGGTAGGGGCTGGCCCCGGCGGGGAGTCGACCGAGGCGGTGCTCGCCACAGGAGGCTTGAAGCCGCCGCTGCGGTAGAACGAGAACGCCT
The DNA here is from genome assembly GCF_001577365.1 of Frondihabitans sp. PAMC 28766. Classification (NCBI taxonomy): domain Bacteria; kingdom Bacillati; phylum Actinomycetota; class Actinomycetes; order Micrococcales; family Microbacteriaceae; genus Frondihabitans; species Frondihabitans sp. PAMC 28766. The sequence continues at coordinate 1,282,919 of NZ_CP014513.1, read as the reverse complement.
TCGCCACCTTCTCGGGTGACCCGGCCACCACGAGGGTGTCGCCGGGGAACACGCGGAAGTCGCCCGACGGCGCCGGGTTGGCGGTCTCGCCGCGCACCACGGCGACGACGGTGAGGCCGACGACGCCCTTCGCGGCGAGGTCACCCAGGGGCTGGCCGGCGATGTTGTCGTCGTAGTCGACGGTGAACCAGTCGATGCTGAGGCCGGGCATCTGCTCGAGCGCCGACAGCGACTCGGTGATGCGGGTGCCGCCGAGCAGCTCGGCGAGGGTGTGCGCCTCGTCTTCGCTCAGACGGAGCGACACCTTCTTGACGTCCTTGCCGTCGCCCTCGTCGCTGAACGTGATGAGGTCGCTGTGACCCGAGCGATGCGTGATCACGCCGCACTTGCCACCGTCGTCGGTGATGAAGGTGTGCAGAACCCCCACACCAGGGAGTTTCACACGACGCACGTCAACCATGGGCTGGTCTCCAGAAGAATCAGGGGCAGTCGTCTCAGCCTACCGTCGGCCGTGCGCCGAGGAGCCGGGCTGCTCGTTCGTGGAGACAACCAGGATCCGGGGCGACTGATTCCCTGAGGGGCCCTCGGTTCGCCCGAGGCGTAGGGAAGGTCGGTCAGTGCGGGTGGTACGGGGCCACCACGACTTCGACCTTCTGGAACTCCTTGAGGTCGCTGTAGCCGGTCGTGGCCATTGAGCGGCGCAGGGCGCCCATGAGGTTCGCGGTGCCGTCGGCCGTCGGCGTCGGGCCGTAGAGGATGTTCTCGAGGGTGCCGGTCGAGCCGACGTGCACGCGGCGGCCTCGGGGCAGCTCGGGGTGGTGCGCCTCGGCGCCCCAGTGGTAGCCGCCGCCGGGCACGTCGGTGGCGCGAGCGAGGGCCGCGCCGAGCATCACCGCGTCGGCGCCGACAGCGACGGCCTTGACGAGGTCGCCGCTCGTGCCGAGGCCACCGTCGGCGATGACGTGCACGTAGCGCCCGCCCGACTCGTCGAGGTAGTCGCGCCGAGCGCCTGCGACGTCGGCGAGAGCCGTCGCCATCGGCGCGTGGATGCCGAGCGTGGAACGCGTGGTCGAGGCGGCCCCACCGCCGAAGCCGACGAGCACGCCGGCGGCGCCGGTGCGCATGAGGTGCAGCGCGGCGGTATAGGTCGAGGCGCCGCCCACGATCACGGGCACGTCGAGCTCGTAGATGAACTTCTTCAGGTTGAGCGGCTCGCTGCTCTTCGACACGTGCTCGGCCGAGACGGTGGTGCCGCGGATCACGAACACGTCGACCCCGGCGTCGACCACCGTCTGGTAGAGGTCTTGCGTGCGCTGAGGGCTGAGCGCCCCCGCGACCACGACACCCGCTGCGCGGATCTCGGCCAGACGAGCGGTCACGAGATCGGGGCGAATGGGGGCGGCGTAGATCTCTTGCATCCTGGTGGTCGCGGCGTCGTCGGACAGCTCGCGGATCTCTTTCAGGATCGCGTCGGCGTCGTCGTACCGCGTCCACACGCCTTCGAGGTCGAGCACGCCGAGGCCGCCGAGCTGCCCGATGCGGATCGCCGTCTCGGGGCTCATCACGCTGTCCATGGGGGCCGCGATGATCGGGGTCTCGAACTGGAACGCGTCGATCGACCAGCCGACGTTGACGTCGCGCGGGTCTCGCGTGCGTCTTGACGGGACGACTGCGATGTCGTCGAATGCGTACGCTCTGCGGGCGCGCTTGCCGACGCCGATCTCTACCTCAGTCACGCCCCAACCTTACCGGTCCCCCGTTTTACCTATAGGCAGGCGTCCCCCGCACAGAAACTTCCTGTCGCTCGGGCCGCAACCCTGCGGGGAGCGTCGCGCGGGCTATCGCGGCACTCCGGCCCGAGCCAGCAGCCGGTAGAGGCGGTCCGGGTGCATGACGTCGTCCCAGGTCCACCGCACGACGCGGCGGACTCGACGATCGGCCAGGAGACGCGATTCGCGTTCTTTCTCCGCGACGACGACGTCGGACGGCGTTCGCCCGTTCAGCATCCCGGGGTCGGAGTATTTCTCGAAGCCGTCGAACTCGCCGACGACACCGGCGCGCTCCCACCAGAAGTCGACGAAGGCGTTCGTGCCGCGGCCGATGTCGAACGGCTCCTGCAGTCGCGGCGAAGCGAAGCCGAGCTCGGCCATGACGACGCGGGACGCACTCTCACCCGGGTTGGCGGCCCCATGGTCGGCGAACTCGAGCACGCGTCGAGCCGTCTTCTGCCCGTGGACGCGCTCGCTCGCATCCACTTCGCGCCTCACTGCGGCGAGAAGCACTTCTCGACCGTCTTCCGTCTCCTGCTGGTGCAGCGCGGAGTCCAGAGCGGCGACGCCGTCCCGAAACGGCGTGGTCAGCGCGAGGTCGGCCGCCGTCCGCGCTGTGCCGGTCGCTCGGAAGGGCTCGAGACCGAGAGCTTCGTGTCGATCCGGGCTGCCCGCGTGGATGACGAGACCGCTGACTGTTCTGGTCGTCCGCGCTCGGGGGTCGACGATGTGCACCCGGTCGTCTTCGCTGAGAGTCCGGATGCCCAGGACGGCCGCCGCTGAGTGATGCGACAGCAGGTCGGCGAAGCCGCGGGTCGAGCTCACCGCGGCGATCCGCAGCAGGCTCTTCTCGCGGGGCCGCGCCTGGTGCCACAGCGAGGCCAGGACGTAGGCGCCGCGCCGAACGCGCACGATCTCGCCTCGTGCGCAGGATCTCCGAAGGGCACGATCGTCGGCGACGGAATGGGCAGCGTAGACACCCTCGATGGGGCAGGCGGGAAGATGCATCCTGACAGGGTGTCGGGCCGATGTGGGCGGTCGCCCGGTTCTCCACAGGCCCCAGGCATTCTCCACAGGGAAGCGGCCCCGCCGACAGGAAGTTTCCTGTCGGGAGGGCCGCACCTATAGGTAAAACGGGGGGGAGGGGCTAGCCGCGGTAGTTGGGCGCCTCGACGACCATCTGCAGGTCGTGCGGGTGGCTCTCTTTGAGGCCAGCCGCCGTGATGCGCACGAACTTGCCACGGGCCTTCAGCTCGGGGACGGTGCGGCCGCCGACGTAGAACATGGACTGGCGCAGGCCGCCGGCCAGCTGGTAGACCACATTGCCGAGCGCACCGCGATAGGGCACCTGGCCCTCGACGCCCTCGGGGATGAGCTTGTCGTCGGAGGGGACGTCGGCCTGGAAATAGCGGTCTTTCGAGTACGAAGTGTTCTTGCCGCGAGTCTGCATGGCGCCGAGCGAGCCCATGCCGCGGTACGCCTTGAACTGCTTGCCGTTCAAGAAGACCATGTCACCGGGGCTCTCGTCGCAGCCGGCGAGAAGCGAGCCGAGCATGACGGTGTCGGCGCCGGCGACGAGCGCCTTGGCGATGTCGCCGCTGTACTGCAGGCCACCGTCGGCGATGACGGGCACGCCGGCCTCGCGGGCGGCGAGCCACGCCTCGTAGACCGCCGTGACCTGCGGCACGCCGACGCCGGAGACGACGCGGGTGGTGCAGATCGAGCCCGGGCCCACGCCGACCTTGATGGCGTCGGCACCGGCGTCGATCAGCGCCTGGGCGCCCGAGCGGGTCGCGACGTTGCCGCCGATGACGTCGATGTGGTCGAAGGTCGGGTCGGCCTTGATGCGCTTGATCATGTCGATCTCGCCGGCGCTCTCGCCGTTGGCGGTGTCGACGACGAGCACGTCGACGCCGGCGTCGCGAAGCGCCTGCGCACGCTGCCAGGCATCACCGAAGAAGCCGATCGCAGCGCCCACGCGCAGGCGACCTTCGTCGTCCTTCGTGGCGTCGGGATACTTCTCGCTCTTGTCGAAGTCTTTGACCGTGATGAGACCGCGCAGCTTGCCCGCCTCGTCGACGAGGGGCAGCTTCTCGATCTTGTGCTGCGCGAAGATCGCGACGGCCGAGTCGGGGTCGACACCCTCGCGCGCGGTGATGAGGTTCTCGGAGGTCATGACGTCGCGGACGAGCGTGGTGGCCATCTCGAACTGCGACACGAAGCGCATGTCGCGGTTGGTGATGATGCCGACGAGCGTGCCGTCGCGCTCGACGACCGGCAGACCGGAGACGCGGAACTGGCCGCAGAGCGCGTCGACGTCGGCGACGGTCGCGTCAGGTGACGTGGTGACCGGGTTGGTGATCATGCCCGACTCCGAGCGCTTGACCTTGTCGACGTGCGCCGCCTGGTCTTCGATCGAGAGGTTGCGATGGATGATGCCGATGCCGCCCTGGCGCGCCATGGCGATGGCCATGCGCGACTCGGTGACGGTGTCCATCGCGGCGGAGAGCAGCGGGACGGCCACCCGGATGCGCTTGGTGAGCTGCGACGAGGTGTCCGCCTCGGAGGGGATGACGTCGGTCTGCCCGGGCAGGAGCATGACGTCGTCGTACGTGAGTCCGATGAATCCGAAGGGGTCCGGCTGGTCCATGTGCCACCTTGTGCGCGAGAAGTGAATGAGAACCCGGATTCGCCGTCGAAGACCGGTAATGCATCTTAACTCAGAGCGGCGGATTCTATTCCAGAGGTGTAGAGGCAGGATGCGACGGCCGCAGGATCACGCGGCGTACAGAATCCGCTGGAACAGCCGGTGATCCTGCCATCGACCAGCGATGAAGAGGTAATCGGGCGCGATGCCGATCTCGGTGAAGCCGGTGTGCCGCAGCACCGCCTGCGAGGCCGCGTTGTGGAGCAGCGTGCCGGCCTGCAGGCGATGCAGCCGGGTCTCGGTGCGGGCGATGTGGGCCACAGCCTCCACTGCGGCCGACATGACGCCGCGCCCGGCCAGGCGCGCGTCGACCCAGTAGCCGAGATTGGCGCTGTGGAAGACACCGCGGACGATGCCCGAGAGATTGACGCGGCCCACGATCTCGCCCGATTCGGCCGCCACCAGCACGAACGGAACCGCTCGCCCCTCATCCTGGTCGAGCAGCAGGCGCTCGATCTCGACGCCCTGCACGGCCGCGGTGAAGAACGCCTCGGAGCGCACAGGATCCCACGGGGCCAGATGGTCACGATTCACCGTGTACGCAGACGCGAGCGCCGCGGCATCGCCGAGAGCGAGAGGCCGAAGCACGGCGCCGCTCGGCAGCTGGATCTCGGAAGGCACCCTCCGACGATACCGGGCCGGGCGGAGGCCTCAGCGCGCAACCGACGAGGCCGGCGTCAGCGCTTGACGGAGGAGGCGAGGGTCAGCGCCGCAACGAAGACGCAAGCGTCAGCGCCGCAACGAAGACGCAAGCGTCAGCGCCGCAACGAAGACGCAAGCGTCTCGGCCCACGCATCGTGCATCGTCTTCCACGAGAACATCCGCTTGATGTACATGTCGCCGATGCGCCACGTGGGGAAGGGCACGAACGTGAGGCCAGGCGTCACCGCCGCGACCTCGGCGCTGGCCGCGTTGAGACGCTCGACCTGCTGGTTGATGACGCGGCGGACGGCCATGCCGATGGGGCGGAAATCCGACAGCGGGGGGATGCCCGAGATGAAGACGCGACAGGCGCGGAGACCCGACTCGGCCTGGATCCTGCGCGTCACGGTCTCGAGATGGGCGGCCCAACGCTCGGGCCTGGTGCTGAGGAGGACGTCGGGGATGCCGAGCAGGAGGAAGGCGACCTCGACCCCCTCGGCGTCGAAGGAGCGGCGCGAGGCGAGCTTCCGCAGCGTGAGGTCGGGCTCGGCGACGATCGACCAGACGGCACCCCGATTCGACTCGCTCGCGATGTGCTCGGCCGTCCGCGTGGCGACCGTCAGCCCGTGGCTCAGGACGCCGTGCCCCGAGGCGGCGACGTCGCCCACGAAGAGCAGGCGCAGCGGGTCGACGCCCGCGACACGCAGCACCGGGGCGTCGCGCGGGTAGAGGTTGCGGCGCACCTCGAGCTGGTAGAGCGCGAACGAGACGTAGAGCAGCGGTCGGCCCACGGCGAACAGCGCGTCGGTGAGGCGACTACGCGGGGGTGGCGTCGGCCTCGCGTCGGGGAGCGATGACATCGACACCATCGTGGCACGCGGTCAGCGTTCTCACGGCATCGACTGTCGGCAAAAGAGAGGACACGCGGGTGATTCTGGCGCTGACCCGCCCCGTGGTCGCCATCGGCACGACGAAGGGCCCCTCTCGTGACGAGAGGGGCCCTTCGGCTGAAGCGGTGCTACTTGACGATGACCGCCAGAACGTCGCGAGCCGAGAGCACGAGCAGGTCTTCTCCGCCGTACTTCACCTCGGTTCCGCCGTACTTCGAGTAGATGACCTTGTCGCCCGTGGCGACGTCGAGGGGGACGCGGTTGCCGTTGTCGTCGATGCGGCCGGGGCCTACGGCGACGACTTCGCCCTCCTGGGGCTTCTCTTTGGCGGTGTCGGGGATCACGAGGCCCGAGGCAGTGGTCTGCTCGGCCTCGACCTGACGGATGACGATGCGATCTTCGAGCGGCTTGATGTTGACCGACACGGGTGACCTCTTCTTTCTCAACGAGCTGCGACAGCGGAACTGTAATCCGTGGACTACGGATTTCCATGGACTCATGCGTTTCTCATGAGCCCGGGAGATCCGTGGTTAGCACTTCACGTAGGTGAGTGCCAGAAGAAGCTTAGGGCTCCGCTGGCACTCGGTCAATCCGAGTGCCAAGTCCAATGGCCTCGTCCGGAGGCATTCTCCAAATGTCCCGGTCCGTAAGCTCGCAGTATGGAAACCTCCGAGCTCCGCGAACTCCTCACCCCCGAGGGCCTGCGGCTGCTCGACTCCCTGCCGCCCTTCGAGGCAGGATCAGATGTGCTCGCGCAGGTCAGCGGCCTCCGCAAGCAGGGCCACTCCCCCGCTCTCGTGGCGGCAGTGTTGACGCAGGCCCGCCTGCGCGCCAAGGGCCACGCCAAGTTCGGCGACTTCGCCGACCGCATGCTCTTCACCGAGGCGGGCCTCGAGCAGGCCACGCGCCTCCCCGTCGCCTCGACGCACGCCGGGCGATTCCGCCGCGCCGGCCTCCAGACCGTCGCCGACCTCGGCTGTGGCATCGGCGGAGACGCGATGGCCTTCGCCGCCCTCGAGCTCGGGGTGGTCGCCATCGACCGCGACGAGGTCACCGCCGCGGTCGCCACGTACAACCTCGCCCCGTGGGAGGCCGCAGAGGTACGACTCGGCTCGGCCGAAGACGCGGATCTCTCCGGCGTCGACGGCGTCTTCCTCGACCCGGCCCGGCGCACGAGCGGGCACTCCTCGACGACGCGGCTGCAGGATCCTGCGAGCTGGTCGCCGTCTCTCGACATCGCGTTCGGGCTCGCCGAGCGCCTGCCCACCGGGGTGAAGCTCGGCCCCGGCATCGACCGCGACCTGCTGCCGGGCGACGCCGAATGTCAATGGATCTCGGTCGACCGCTCGGTGGTCGAGGTCGGCGTGTGGTTCGGGCCGCTGGCCCGACCGGGCATCCGGCGCGCCGCACTCGTGCTCGGCGCCCACGGGGCCGCCGAGCTGACCGCCGCGGGCGACACCGAGGACGCCGAGGTCGGCGACCTGCAGGAGTACGTCTACGAGCCCGACGGCGGGGTCATCCGCGCACGCCTCATCGGCGACCTCGCGCGGCAGCTCGACGCCACGATGATCAGCCGCGACATCGCCTACCTGACCTCGCCGCTCGTGGAGTCGACGCCGTTCGCGCAGTGCTTCAGGGTGCTCGAGACCTTCCCGCTCGACGAGAAGCGCCTGAGGCAGGAGCTCAAGAAGCGCGGGATCGGCCGCGTCGAGATCAAGAAGCGCGGTGTCGACGTCGACCCGGCGGCCTTCCGTAAGCGCCTGCAGCTGTCGGGGTCGAACGAGGCGACCCTCATCTTGACTCGTGTCGCCGGGCGGCACACAGCACTGCTCTGCGAGCGCGTCTAGGCGCCTGCGAGCGGGTCTGGGCGCCGCTACTGCCCAGAGTCGAAACTGTGGTTGTTGGCGACGGCCACGCCGATGATCACGACGAAGACGATGAACACGATCGCGATCAGGATCGCGACGAAGCCGAGGATGATGCCGGCGACGGCGAGACCGGAGCCGCCCTGCGGATTCTGCCGAATGCGACTGCGGGCCATGAAGCCGAGGATGACGGCGGCGATGCTGGGCAGCACGAACGGGACGACGAAGCCCGCGATGCCGAGGATCAGCGAAGCGACGGCGAGGCCCGAGGTCGTGCCGGTCGGGGCGCCGTAGTTGTAGCCCTGTGTCGCGTAGGGGTTCGGCTGGCCGTAGGACGGCTGTTGGGCGCCGTACTGCTGCTGACCGTACGACGGCTGCGTGTAGCCGGGCTGCTGCCCGTAAGGCTGTTGGCCGTAACCGGGCTGCTGGCCGTAGCCGGGCTGCTGGCCGGACGACGACTGCGCGCCGTAGGCCGGAGGCTGCTGCTGCGCGCCGTAGGCCGGAGGCTGCTGCTGCGCGCCGGCGGCGGGCGCCTGCCTTTCGCCGTACTGCGGCAGGTCGTCGGCAGCGGGTGCGGCCGGCGACGGGTTCGCGGCTGAGGGTTCCTCCCGTGTCGACGACGACCACGCCTGGCCGTAGGCGGGCTGCGCGGGCTCGCTCGGCTCGGCCACGGGCTGCTCGGCAGGCCGCTCGGCGGCAGGCCGCTCGGCGGCAGGCCGCTCGGCGGCAGGCCGCTCGGCCGCGGGCTGCTCGCCGGCTGGCTGCTCCGCGGCGGCCTGCTCGGCGGCGGGCCCCTCGGGGTCGGGCTGGGAGGAGGTCTGATCGGACATGCTCGCTGCTCTGCTTTCTCGTCGACCCGGCGTCTTCATCGACCTCGGATGCTCGTCGCACCGGAGTGCGGGCGCCCCCACGTCCGGCCGCGCCCGTGACCCGGGCGCTGCTTGCCGACGACTCTACCGCCGCGCCCCCACTCCAGCCCGCCGCCGCAACACTCCGACGACCGGCACGCGCTCTAGTCCGCGGGCTAGATCCTGTGCCGGTCGGTGGAGTTCGAGAAGGGTCGAGCCCGTACGCTGCTAGACGGCCTGCGCCTGCGTGACCGGCAGTGTCGAGTCCGCCCCGAACGACAGCGGCGAGGGCTGCCGACCGCGCGCGACCATCTCGGCTCCGAGAGCCGCGATCATCGCGCCGTTATCGGTGCAGAGCGAGAGCGGCGGGATGCGCAACTCGACCCCGGCACTCTCACAACGCGACGCGGCGACGGAGCGCACCCGCGCGTTCGCCACGACACCGCCGCCGAGCAGCAGCCGTGGCACCCCGCGATCGGCGCACGCAGCTAGAGCCTTGGTCAGCAGCACGTCGACGACCGCCTCGCGGAAGCTGGCTGCGACGTCGGCCGTGGGCACCTCTGATCCTGCGTTCTCGAGCTTCTCGACGTGGCGCGCCACGGCGGTCTTGAGGCCCGAGAACGAGAAGTCGTAGCGGTGCTTGTCGAGGTCTTTCGGCAGCGTGAGACCGCGGGGGAAGCGGATGGCGGCAGGATCGCCCGAGGCCGCGACGCGATCGATCTGAGGTCCGCCGGGGTAGGGCAGCCCGAGCAGCCGCGCCACCTTGTCGAAGGCTTCGCCCGCGGCGTCGTCGATCGTCTCGCCGAGCAGTTCGACGTCGTCGAGGAGATCGCGGACGTGCAACAGCGACGTGTGGCCGCCGCTCACCAGCAGGGCGATCGTCGGCAGCTCGATCTCGGTGCCATCGTCTCTCAGCACGTCGGCACCGACGTGCCCGACGAGGTGGTTCACGGCGTACAGCGTCTTGCCTGCGCCGAGCGCGAGCGCTTTCGCCGCTCCGACGCCGACCATGAGGGCGCCGGCGAGGCCCGGGCCGCTCGTGACCGCGATCGCGTCGATGTCGTCGAGCGTGAGGTTCGCCTCGGAGAGCGCCGCCTGCAGCGTGGGCTGCATCGCCTCGAGGTGCGCCCGGGCGGCGATCTCGGGCACGACGCCGCCGTAGCGCGCGTGCTCGTCCATCGACGACGCGATCACGTTGGCGAGGAGGGTGCGGCCGCGGACGATGCCGACGCCGGTCTCGTCGCAGCTGGTCTCGATGCCGAGCACGACGGGTTCTGTCACGAGAGGCCTCCAGCGGGCGTGTCGGGGGCGCGGTGCCGCACCCGCATCACGAGCGCGTCCACCCCGTCGGGCATGTAATAGCGGGGTCGCACGGCGATCCCTTCGAACCCGAGCGACTCGTACAGCGCCTGCGCACCCGGGTTGTCGACGCGCACTTCGAGAAACGTCTCGCGGGCGCCTCGGTCGATCGCCTCGGCCATCATGCGCTGCATGAGGTCGCGCGCGATGCCGTGACGGCGAGCGCCGGGCGCCACGGCGATGGTCTGGATGTCGGAGTCCGGTGATCCGATGGGCGCCAGCATGCCGGCGTAGGCGACGATCTCGCCCGCCGACGAGGTCACGACGAGGTAGTAGCCGGTCGAGTTCGTCAGCTCGGCGGCCATCAGCTGGGGGCTCCACGCGTCGCTGACGAAGATCGACGTCTCGAGCAGCATGATCGCGTCGAGGTCGTCGGGTGTGGCCCGGCGTACCGTAAAACCGTCCGGTGCAGAGACATCGTCCGGCTCAGAGACACCGTCCGGCGCATTGACACCGTCGACGGGGCTCACGACACCCTCTTCGGCGCACCCGGCACGGTCACGTCGGGCGACCGCAGGTAGAGCGGCACGTCGGCGGCGAACGGCCGGCCGTTCGCGAAGAGCGTCTCGCCGAGCATGCCGAGGGAGCCTGCCGAGATGGCCGTGTCGGCCGGGTCGGTGCGTGCCGCAGCCTCCGCGAAGTCACGGCCGCAGGATGCCACGACCACCTCGTCGAGGTCGGCGGGGCGCACCAGAGACGGGCCGGCGAGCCGCACGGGCAGACCCCGATCGTCGATGCCGGTGTAGGCGCTCCAGTACACCTCGCGGCGGCGCGCGTCGGTGACGACGAGCAGCGGCGACCCTGCCGCACCCACGTCGTCGGGGTCGGCTGCGGCGGTGCGCTTGCCGGTCGCGCGGGCGAAGCCGCCGGTGAGCTCGAATGCCACGGCGTCGTGGCTGATCAGGGGCAGGCACGGCTTGTCCGCACCGAATGCGAACGCGCGAGCGGCGGCGATGCCGACACGCAGCCCCGTGAACGGCCCCGGCCCCATGCCCGACACGACTGCGCTGAGATCCTGCGGCCTGACGCCTGCCGAGTCGAGGCAGAACGCGATCGACTCGCCGATCACCTCGGCGTGACGGCGGGTGTCGAGCTCGGTGACCTCGGCCAGCACGCCGCCTTCGCGATCGACGACGGCGACGGAGGTTCCCGACGAGGTGTCGATCGCAAGCAGCATGCCTCAATCGTAGGCGGCGCCCGATCGCGTACCGACCGGCGCCCGGGACGTGCCCGGCCGTGATCCTGCTCGACCGGTATCGTCGCCCGCATGGAGCCGATCAACCTGCTGAGCGACGACGAATTCGACGAGCTCGAGCCCGAGCGGGTCTCGCCGGTGCTCTGGCGCTTCACGCAGCACCTCAGCGAGGGCTGGGACAGGGCGCAGGACCGCGACGCGATGGCCAGGCTCATGGAGTACCTCCCGCGCATGGCCGGCACCCTCGGCGACGGCCACGAAGACCTGCGCCCCTACCTCGCCACCGACTGGCTCGTTCGCACCTTCCTGCCCCGCTGGCTCGACCTCGCGGGCGAGACCGCGCTCGCCCGTCAGCTCGCCGACCTCGCGCCGCTCGTCGACGAGTCGTCGACGGAGGACGCCGCCGAGCTCACCGACGCCGTGCTGTGGAAGTCGGTCGAGCTCCGTGACGCCCGCGGCCTCGGCGCGATGTGGGAGCGCACTCCGGGCGAGAAGGCTCGCGAGAAGTACGCCCGGGGCGTCGGGGCCGAGCTCGCGATGACGACCGCGGCCTCGGACGCCGTCCAGGTCGCCGCGACCGGCGACCCATGGCAGGAGGGCGTCATGCAGGAGGAGCAGGCCTCGCCGAGAGCCAGCTGCGAGATCACGTGGCGGGCCAGGTGTGGGACGCCGCGACCTACCTCGGCGGGGTCATCGGCTGGGATGCCTCGACGGGCGCCAGCGGCGCCGAGGCCGAGGCCCTCGTCGACGCGAGCCTGATGCCTGCGGCGCTCTTCTTGCAGAACGCCGTCTTCGGCCTCCTCGAGCGCATGATCGACCCGAGCGCCTGGTAGCCGCCGGCCTGGGCGTCAGTGCATTCCCGGCAGCTCTTTCATCGCGGCCTCGAGCCGCACCCGCTCGGCCTCCAGCCGCTCGACCGGCCACTCTGCCGAGCCGCCGTAGGCCCACATCGTCGACATCTTCGACAGGTCCATCAGAAAAGGCCCTGGCCGCTCGGAGACGGGCAGGATGTCGAACGGCTCGTTGGTGTCGAGCCCCACGTTGGCGCGGGTCGCCGGGTCATCGAGGGGACGCATGAGGCTCTCTCCCGAAAGGAAAAGCGGCTTGTAACCGGGCGGATCGAATGCGGCGGGCGTCAGCCGTTCGATCACCGATCGCAATCCAGCCCGGACGGCGTACCAACGAGCACCGTTGATCATGTCGCGAATGGGCTCGAATGGCCCGGATTCGTGTTTTCGCACCGTCGCCAGGCGGTCGGCGATGAACTCGACTCGTTCCCACTGCCCGTCTGCCAGAAGCAGAAAGAAGGCCTGCCGAAGACAGCCGACCGAACGCTGACTCGTGAAGACGACCGACTTGGCGCTCCGAGCGGCGAGGTACGTGGCCACCCGCGGAAGGGTGATCCCCGTCGGGTCGACCGCGCCCGCGATAGCCCTGCCGTGCCGCCGAGTCGCCTCCGCGAGAAGGCCGCGGATATGGCGACGCCGAGCGTCGGCATCCCCACCTCCCTGATAGCCGGCAAAGCTCACGGGGGGCTCATACCGGAACGCACCCAGACATCTCGAGCGCCCGCGTCGAGAGCGTCGAAGCGAGCGGCGCTAAGCAAGGGGCTCCATCCCAGGCAGCTCCTTCATTGCTCTCTCGAGTCGCTCCCGTTCTGCCTCGAGCCGCTCGACAGGCCACTCTTTCGACCCGCCGTAGCCCCACATCGTCGCCATTTCGGCCAGGTCAAGCAGAAAAGGCGACGGGCGAGCGCTTTCGACGAATGCGTCATTCGGTCGGTCTGGGTCCAGGCCGACATTGGCTCTCCGGACAGGATGGTCCAGCGGCCGTCGGAGACTAGTGCCATCGAGAATGAGGGGCCGATACCCGTCCGGCTGAAATGCGGCAGGCGTCAGCTCTTCGGCGGCTTCGTCAAATCCGTGTCGCACCGCATACCAACGTGCACCATGGAGCATGTAGCGAAGAACGGCGAACTGACCCGTTCCCAGGTTCTTGATCTGTGAGAGCGTGACGGCTATGGGCGACGCTCGATCCCACTTGTCGTAGGCCAGGAGGACGAAGAAAGCCTGCAATAGGTCCACCTTCGATCTGTCGCTCGTGAAGACCACTGACTTGCCCGCTCTCTTCACCAGGAGCGTGGCGACCTTGGGGAGACCGAGGCCTTCCACGGTCAAAGCCGACGATATGGCGGGCCCGTAGTCACGAGTCGCCGCCGCCAGCGTCGAACGAATGGCACCCCGAGGTTCACGCGACTCCTCGACGCCCACGATTCCGCTAGAGCTAGCCAAGCGGCGCCATCCCCGGCAGCTCCTTCATGGCTGCTTCAAGCCGCTCCCGTTCTGCCTCGAGCCGCTCGACCGGCCACTCCTTTGACCCGCCGTAGCCCCACATCGTCGACATCATCGCAAGATCGTCGAGGAAATGCAGCGGGCGATCATTGGTCGGATAGGCATCGTTCGGACGTGATGGGTCCAGTCCAACGTTCGCTCGACTGCTTGGCTTGTCAAGCGGCCTCTTCAGGATGCCTCCGTCCATGAACAGCGGCTCATAATCGCTCGGCTGGAAGGCAGATGCTGCTAATTCATCGACGATTTCGTGCAATCCATGCCGTGCGGCGTACCACCGGGCACCCTGGAGCATGTCGCGAAGGGGTTCGAACTGCCCCCACCGTAGCTTCGGAATGTCGGCCACCTCCCGGGCAATGCGCAGGGCGCGGTCCCAGACGTCATAGCTCAAAAAGAGGAAGAATGCGGCAGAGAGATTGTCGACCGACGACTCACTGGTCAACCGTACGGACTTCGAACTCTTTCGCAGCAGATAAACCGCGACATTCGGCATGCATAGCCCCGTTGGATCCGTGTCCGCCATGAGCGCTGCCGAGTGGCCCTTGTTCGCCTCCCGCAAAATGGTGGCTATGGCGCGATCGTCGTCATCCTGCTCGAACGTCATGCCGAACATGCTACTGAGGCCAATTGTCCTGCGCCTCGGGGACGCTCACGCCCATAGGTGGCTGAATCAACACGACGCGCTTGTATTGCGTCCCACGCTCGTCCTTGGCAATCTGTTGCTGAATCTGAGCACCGATACTTCGATTGACACTTTTGTCGAGGGGTTGCATGTTGGCGACATCGTCTTCACCTCCGAGTTGCAGCTCGTGAATGTGGTCAACGTCTTTGCCGGCTAAGTCGGTCCCGGGATGTTCCTGGAGAAAGCGCTTCCGAAGATTCTTGACTTTGCCCCGGCGGACCCGAGTCCTGCGGAGGCCTCCATCTTCGCCCGAAACAGCAATGGCATTGAGTTCGGCAGTTTTTAAAGCGGCTTGCTTGACCTGACTCTCGTCCCACCCCGGCTTGATCATCAGCACGAGCGTCCGCTCGTTCTTCTTCGGCTGCTTCTGCGTCAGCGTCTTGCCATCGGGCAGGGGCAGAGGCCCGGGCAACGGGATGGGCCGGTTCTGCTCGCCGTCGCGCGGGCCCTGCGGGTAGTAGGGCTTCGCTTTCTTGTTCGGCGGGCTGATCGTCGATACGACGTACTTGGCGATCCTGATGCCCTCGAGGATGGCACTGGCCGACGAGATCTGGACGTGCAGGTCTTCGAGCGTCGACTCGGCCATGCCGACGAACGCGGCGACGATCGCGATCTGCGCGGCGATCTTCGCTGCGGCGGCAGCGACCTCGGCGGCATCCGCGAGAGCCGCGCCCGCATCCGAGCCGCCGAAGGTGAACAGCGTCAGCGCTACACCGGCACCGGTCGTAGCGGTGACGGCCGCGCCGAGAGCAACAAGGGTGATGACGGACGATGCCCGCACGGCATCGATCTGATCGGCATAACCGCTCGTCGCCGACTGCAGCCCCCGCGCTTGAGACGCCACCGAGGTGAGCTGGGCCGAGGTCGTGTGCACGGTCGTCTGGATGTGCGGGATCTCAGCCGACATGAACGAGTCGATGGGTGCCGTCGAGTCGCGCAGGTGCGCCGAGTGCACACCCTCGATGCCGTCAGCGAGACGGCCCCAGGCCGCGGCGGTCGCGCGCAGTTTGCCGGTGTCGCCGCTCGGCCAGGCGACGCCGACCGCATCCTTGACGAGATCCCAGCCCGTCGGCGGCGAGGACGAACCGCCTGCCGACGAGGGCGGTGACGAGAAGGCGACAGGATGCGGGGTGCTGAAGCCGGCCCACGCAGCCAGCCCCTTGCCTGCCGAGGCCGAATCGGAGTTCGCGTGGTTCTGCCCGGTCACGTCGATGCCGTGCGAGATGCTCGCCATGGTGCTCGACGCGGCGGTGAGGGCACGGAAGACCGACGCGGCCACCGGATCGTAGGCGGCGGCCCAGCGACTGCCGACCGGGTCGGAGCCGGCCATCCCTGCCGAGGCGGCCAGCGATCCGAGTGCGGACTCGGCGTGCGACGTCAGCGACGAGATCGCGCCGTTGAACGTGTGCGCGACCCCGGCGTAGGCCGAGGGGGTCACTTTGACGGTAGTCACCGGGTCACCCCCACATCCGCAGGTTGGCGTCTTGGTGCGACTGTAGTTTTCGTGCGCGATGCGTGCCGTCTGCGTGATGAGGGCCATGCCCTCGGCCATCTCGGCGGCGCCCGCGGCCCACTGCTGCTGCAGCTCGGCGAACTGCGCCTCGGCCTGGCCCGACCAGGTGCCGCCGAGGCGTGCGGCGAGCGCACCGATCTTCGCGCGCAGCTCTTCACAGTACGTCGCGGTCTCGTCGAAAGTGCGAGCCGACTCGTTCAGGTAGTCGAGGTCGACCTCGTGCGAGCCGTTCACTGCGCGCCTCCGCCCGCGGCAGCCGAGCTCGCCCCGGCGACGTCGTCGTCGGTGGTCTCGTAGGTGACGGACGCCTGCTCGAGCAACCGCGCGATGCCCGAGAGCGCCTCGCGAACGGTCGCGGCACCCTCCTGCCACTCGGTCACGCCCTCGCCGAACACGCTGGCGGCATCGCCCGACCAGGCCGAGCCGACCAGAGTCGTCTTCACGGCGTGCGCCTGATCGAGCCGCCCGTCGAGCTCGGCGATGGACGCCGCGATCTCGGCCGACGCGGCCGAGAGCTCGGCCGGTGAGACGCGACAGTCGGCCATCTCTCCCCCTCGACGATCCCCACGAAAATGCTGAAGTACTACATCCACCCTCCGCCGAACCCCCGACGCGGTCAGTGGGCACTTCGACCCACACGGCCCTCCCCCTTACCTTTTCGGCAGGATCCGACCTCCCCGTCGGGCCGCCGGGGCCGAAAAGGTAAGGGCTGGCGCTAGGCGGGCAGGGCGACGCCCGACCACCGGGGGCCGTGGGCCTCGATGCGGACGCGACGGGGCTCTTCAGGCGCGTCGTCCGGATCCTGCAACGCGTCGGGATCCTGCGCCCCGGGCCCCCCGCTCGCCCCGGTCGGCCGTTCGATCTGCACGTCGAGCCACGACTCGGCGACCCCGTCGAGCATCCCCGCGCCCCACTCGACCACGACCACCGACGAGGCGTAGTCGAGGTCGAGGTCGTCGAGCTCGGCGGCCGAGCCCAGCCGGTACGCGTCGACGTGCACCAGCGGCACCCCACCCGGGCGGAGCGCAGGATGCGTGCGAGCCAGCACGAACGTCGGCGACGCCACCTGCCCGCGCACGTCGAGCCCGCGCCCGAGCCCGCGCGTCAGCGTCGTCTTGCCCGCCCCCAGCGGCCCGGTCAGCACGAGCAGGTCGCCGGCGCGCAGCAACGTCGCCAGCCGCGCGCCGAAGTCGTCCATGCCGACCGACGAGGCGATCACACCCTCGAACAGCACCTGGCTCACGGCACGTACACCCGCGGCACGCGCGCGCCGATGTCGCAGCAGAGCTCTTCGCCGATGGTGCCGATGAGGTCGGCCCATTCGCCGACCGTGAGCTCGCCGCCGGCACCGGTGCCGAACAGGGTCACCTCATCGCCGACCGCGACGGCGTCGTCGCCCACGTCGATCAAGAACTGGTCCATGGCCACGCGGCCGACGATCGGGTAGCGCTTGCCGCCGAGCGCGACGGAGGCACCGACGGCGCCGACGGCGCCGACATCTCCGACCCCGAGCTGCGACGCCCGCGGAATCCCGTCCGCATAGCCGATGGGCACGAGCGCCACCGTCGTCTCCTGCGGAGCCCGCCAGGTGTAGTCGTACGACACCCCGGTGCCTGCCGCGATCCGTTTGACTCGCGCCACCCGGGCGCTGAGCGTCATCACCGGCACGAGGCCGCGATCGGCCGCCGACACCCCGTCCGTGACCGGGATCCCGTACGTGTTCGACCCCATCCGCACCATGTCAAGCCGTAGCTCGGGCCGCTCCATGCCGGCGCTCGAGGCCGTCAGGTGCCGCCGCTCGAACCGCGCGCCCAGCTCGGCGGCGCGCCCGACGGCTTCGGTCAGCGCGACGGCGGCATCGGTGTCCTCCTCGTCGGACGCCTCGGCCAGATGCGAATACACCCCTCGAAGGCGCAGGATGCCACGGCTCGCCAGCTCGACGGCCCGCGTCACGATCGCCTCCCACTCGTCGCTCGTCGCCCCGTCGCGATGCAGGCCGGTGTCGAGGCTCAGGTGCACCAGCCCCGGGAGGTCGACCGGCGTGCCCTCTCCGGCGTCCGGCGCCGCGGCCCGCGCGACCGACGTCACAGCGGTCGCGACGGCGTCCAGCTGCGCCAGGGTCGAGATGCCGAGGTCGATGCGCTCCGACACCGCGCGCTCGAAGGTCTCGGTGGGGGCGTACTGCCAGGCGAACAGGTTGAGCGAGACGCCGGCGGCCCGCAGCTCGTGCGCGTTGGCGAGCTCGAGCACGCCGAGCCACTCGACGCCGGCCTCCGCGGCCGCGTGAGCGATCGGCACGGCGCCGTGGCCGTAGGCGTCGGCCTTGACGATCGCCATCAGCTCGGCGGGCGCAACGACCTCCTGGAGGTGCCGGAGGTTGGCGCGGTAGGCGCCGAGGTCGATCGTGGCGCGGCGCAGCCAGGGCGCCTCGAGTGGCTGGTCGCTCACACGTACCTCCTCGGCAGGCGCGACGAGAGCCGCGCGACGACCTCGTAGTTGATCGTTCCGGTCTCGCGGGCCCACGCGTCGACGGGAGGGTGGCCGGCCTCGGGGTCGCCGAAGAGCACGGCCTGGTCGCCGATCGCCACGCTGTCGCCGACGCCGTCCGCGTCACCCGCGCCGCCGAGGTCGACGGTCATCGCGTTCATCGCAATACGTCCGACGACCGGGCAGAGCCGGCGGCCGACGAGCACGTGTGCGTTGTTGCTGGCGACGCGCTGGATCCCGTCGGCATAGCCGATGGGCAGCAGAGCCAGGGTCGTGTCGTGCGTCGCTCGCCACGTGAAGCCGTACGACGTGCCCTCGCCGGCGGCGACCTTCTTGAGGCCGATCACCGGAACGGTCAGCGTCAGCGACGGTCGCAGGCCCAGGTCTTTCGAGGTGCGGTCGTCGAACGGGCTGAGGCCGTAGGCGGCGAGACCGAGCCGCACCATCGTGATCCTGCTCGACCCGTACGACAGGGCGGCAGCGGAGGCCGCGAGGTGCTGCAACGGCGGCGTGATGCCGCGCTCGATCAGCATGCCGGTGGCCCGCACGAACGCAGCCATCTGGTGGCCGTCCTCCTGGGGCGAGGCGTTCGAGAGATGGCTCATCAGGCCCTCGACGCGCACCGAGTCGGCGAGCTCGGCTGCGCGGTCGAAGAGCGCCCCCCACTCCGACTCGATCGCGCCATTGCGGCTGAGCCCCGTGTCGATGCAGAGGTGCACCGCGGGCACGCCGGCCACGGCGCACGCCTCGAGCTGCGCGAGGTCGGAGACGGCCGGGGTGATGTCGTGCTGCACGGCGCGCTCGAACGTTTCGCCCGGGGCGTGCAACCAGGCCAGGATCGGCACGCTGACGCCAGCCGCACGCAGCGCGGCGGCCTCGGTCAGGTCGACGACGCCCAGCCAGTCGACACCGGCGTCTTCGAAGGCTCGAGCAGCCCCCTCGACTCCGTGGCCGTACGCGTTCGCCTTGACGACGGCCATGACCGCGGCCGACCCGACGGCCGAGCGCAGCACGCCGATGTTGTGACGAAGGGCCGCCGTGTCGACGGTGACGAGGGCTTCGGAGGTCACGAACCGACCTCCGACGAGGCAGGCGGCACGGCTTCGGCGATGACGAAGGCCGTCGCCACCCCGGCGTCGTGGCTCAGCGAAAGGTGAACTTTCGTCACGCCTCGCGACGCGGCCAGCGACGCCGCCCCACCCGACAGCGCCAACGACGGTGCGCGCTGGTCGTCGGCGCCGACGACCATGTCGTGCCAGAACACCCCCTGCGATCCGCCGAGCGCCTTGATCAGCGCCTCCTTCGCGGCGAACCTAGCGGCCAGTGACTCGACCCGGCGTGGCTCGCCGTCTCGCAGAAGCTCGGCCGGGGTGAAGAGCCGCTCACGCAGGGCCGGCGTGCGGACGAGGGATCGACCGAAACGCTCGACGTCGACGACGTCGACTCCGATGCCCACGATGCTCACGTAACCCGGTGCCGCTCTCTTATTCGACCGTGACGGACTTCGCCAGGTTGCGCGGCTGGTCGACGTCGAGGCCCTTGGCGCTGGCGAGCTCCATGCCGAAGATGTGCAGCGGCACGACGCTGAGCAGCGGCTCGAACAGCGGCGAGGCCAGCGGGATGTGCAGCACCTCGTCGGCGAACGGCAGCACCGCGGCGTCGCCCTCTTCGGCGATCGCGATGACCCGGGCGCCGCGAGCGCGGATCTCCTGGATGTTCGAGACGACCTTCGGGTGCAGCGAGCGCGGGTCGCGAGGCGAGGGGACGATCACGAAGACGATCTGGCCCGGCTCGATCAGCGCGATCGGGCCGTGCTTCAGCTCGCCCGCGGCGAAGCCCTCGGCGTGGATGTACGCGAGCTCTTTGAGCTTGAGCGCACCCTCGAGCGCGATCGGATAGCCGACGTGACGGCCCAGGAAGAGCACGGAGCGGGTGTCGGCCATCCAGCCGGCCAGCGTCTTGATCCGGTCGCCCGTCTCGAGCACCCGGCGGATCTTGTCGGGAATGGCCTTGAGGTCGTCGACCTGCTCGGCGATCGCCTCGGTCGACATCGTGCCGCGGATCGTCGCGAGATGCAGGCCCAGCAAGAAGAGCGCGGTGCCCTGCGCGACGAACGCCTTCGTCGACGCGACGGCGACCTCGGGCCCGGCGTGGGTGTAGATGACGGCGTCGCTCTCGCGCGGGATCGTGGCGCCCTGCGTGTTGCAGATCGACAGCACCTGCGCGCCCTGCTCACGGGCGAACTTGACGGCCATCAGAGTGTCCATCGTCTCGCCCGACTGGCTGATCGAGACCACCAGGGTGTGCTCGTCGAGCACCGGGTCGCGATAGCGGAACTCGTGAGCGAGCTCGACCTCGACGGGCAGTCGCGACCACTGCTCGATCGCGTACTTGCCGAGAATGCCCGCGTAGGCGGCCGTGCCGCAGGCGATGATGATGATGCGGTTGACCGTCAGCAGGCGCTCGCGGATCGGCTCGAGATCGTCGAGGTGCACGGCCCCGTCGACGGCGCGACCGAGCAGCGTGTTGGCGACCGCCTCCGGCTCCTCGCTGATCTCTTTCGCCATGAAGCTCGACCAGCCGCCCTTCTCGGCGGCGGCGGCGTCCCAGGTGACCTCGAACTCGCTGGCCTCGACGGGGCGACCGTCGAAGTCGATGACCGACACCCGGTCTGGGGTGATGGTCACGAGCTGATCCTGCCCGATCGCCATGGCGCGGTGCGTGAACTCGATGAAGGCGGCGACGTCGCTGCCGAGGAAGTTCTCGCCGTCGCCCAGGCCGATCACGAGCGGCGAGTTGCGGCGGGCGCCGACGACGACGCCGGGCTGGTCGGCATGCACGACGAGCAGGGTGAAGGCGCCCTCCAGGCGGTTCACGACGGTGCGCAGCGCCTCGGTCAGGTCGCCGGTCTCGCGGTAGGCGCGGGCGACGAGGTGCGCCGCGACCTCGGAGTCGGTCTCGGAGGTGAAGATCGTGCCTTCGAGCAGCAGCTCTTCTTTGAGCTCGGAGAAGTTCTCGATGATGCCGTTGTGGATGAGCGCCAGCCTGCCGCCGTCGGAGAGGTGCGGGTGGGCGTTCTCGTCGGTCGGGCCGCCGTGCGTCGCCCAGCGGGTGTGACCGATGCCGGTGGCGCCGTTCGGCAGCGGCGAGGCCTCGAGATCGTCGACGAGCATCTGGAGCTTGCCGGCCTTCTTGCGCATGCCGAGGTGGCCATCGGGAGCGATGACGGCGATGCCCGCGGAGTCGTAGCCGCGATACTCCAGCCGCTTGAGACCGCCGAGGAGGACCTCGACACTCTTGTCAGAACCGACGTAACCCACGATGCCACACATGCGGGCCAGCCTATTCGACCGAGGCTTGGCGCCTCGTCCGCCTGGCGGTGGATACGCTCTTCCCCATGGCCTCCGACATCGCCGCCCAAGCGAAGCCCGCCCACCCCACCCCGTTCGTCGAGATCGACCGCGCCGCGTGGGCTGCGCTCGCCCCCGTCGCGAAGAACCCGCTGACCGAGAACGAGCTGGTGCAGCTGCGCGGCCTCGGCGACCGGCTCGACCTGCAGGAGGTCAGCGACGTCTACGTGCCGCTCAGCCGTTTGGTCAACCTCTACGCGTCGGGCGCGAGCGATTTGCATCGCCGCACGAGCGATTTCCTGGGCGAGCGCGCGCGTCGCACCCCCTTCGTCATCGGGGTCGCAGGATCAGTGGCGGTCGGCAAGTCGACCGTCTCGCGTCTCCTCCGCGAGCTCCTGTCGAGATGGAGCGACACCCCGCGGGTCGAACTGATCACCACCGACGGCTTCCTCTACCCCAACGCCGAGCTCGAACGCCGCGGCATCATGGACCGCAAGGGCTTCCCCGAGTCGTACGACCGGCGATCGCTCTTGAAGTTCGTCACGAACGTGAAGAGCGGCGCCGGCGAGGTGCGCGCCCCCTTCTATTCGCACATCGAGTACGACATCGTGAAAGACGCCGAGGTCGTCGTGCGCCAGCCCGACATCCTGATCGTCGAGGGCCTCAACGTGTTGCAGCCCGCGACCGGCGGCCGGCTCGCCCTGAGCGACCTCTTCGACTTCACGATCTACGTCGACGCCCGCACGCACGACATCGAGAACTGGTTCGTCGAGCGCTTCCGCAAGCTGCGCGAAGGCGCCTTCAGCGACCGGGCGTCGTTCTTCCACCGCTTCAGCGAGATCCCCGAGGAGACCGCGCTCGGGTTCGCCCACGACGTGTGGCGCACGGTCAACGAACCGAACCTCCGCGAGAACGTCATGCCGACACGATCGCGGGCGACGCTCGTGCTGCGAAAGGGCGCCGACCACAAGGTGTCGAGCGTGCTCCTCCGCAAGATCTAGCCTCTGCCCTTACTGCGCCGTACGTCACCGAACCTTCCTTTTCAGCACGATCCCCACGAATGGGCCGAGAGATCCTGTCGAAGAGGGCGATGCGGAAGTCACGACCGCGCCGCCGGAGAGCCCGAATACCGAATCCTGAAATGCTTGAGTAACATTCAATCTTTTAACTTCCAGTTAAAGATGCAGAACGTTTCTTTCACCCCGCTAATTTGGGGCCAGCTGTAAATCACAGCCCCATAAGGAAGGTGAATCGATTGAAAAACCACGCCTCGACGTAATGCTCGCCGCAACCGCTCTGACGGTCATGCCCATCGCTGGTATTGCCCTCACGAGCGCATCGGCGTCGGCCGCGACTACGGTCAACGTCGCCCACGATGAGGCCGCGAGCATTCCCGGCTCAGGTAATCACAGCGCATCGAGCGACACTCACGACACGCGCTTTTTTGGGGTCGTCAAAGCAGTCGCTCGAGGCTTTACGGCAGCAAAAGCTCCGCAAGCGGCCGGTCGAGTTCTGCAGCAGGCAGGCGTACTCGGCTACTCGTCTACATCGACGGCGTCGAAGGATGTCGAAGCCGCCTTCTTCGATCACTGATTCGCGGTCAGAACGAAATCACACACTCGGCCCCGCATCGCCGCCTCGGCGGTGCGGGGCTCTCGGAGAAATTCATGCCTTTTCAGCGATCTTTGCTAACAGCCGCGTGCCTTTCAGTCGTCACTGCCTTCACGGCGTGCGCTCTGGTGTCGGCAGGACCGACGACTCCAATTACATTTGCCCTTAGCCCGATCGCCGACGCATTAGACCCATACTTCACGCAAAACTGGAACCTATTCGCGCCCGACCCAGTCAGCGAAGACCGCGCGGTCCTTGCGAGAGTTCGATGCGGTAACGAACGAGCGTCAAAGTACTTCGACATCACAAGCCCGGCCACGTCGCTCGTCCAACAGCAACGATTCTTTCCTTCGCGCGAGAGTCGGATCATCAGCAACGGAATCCTCGAACGTTTTTACAAGGACGAAGTCATCGAGAGGCTCGAGGCCAAAGAGCAAGGTGACGCTGCGGTCCGAAAGTTACGGAAAGACGAGCGGCAGGCGCAGCGAAGCGCCGAGTTCGTCCTGGCTCGCTATGCGGCCAGGAAGATCCCTTGTGCCGGGAACTCGAAAAAGATTAGAGCCGTGCAATTGCGCTACGTGTTCTATAAATTTCCTGGATGGTCGCAGCGGACTAATCCTGCCGTGCGGGGGACCACATCGGCCTTCAACTCAAAGTGGATAGACCTATGAGCCTAATAAGCGAGGCCCGCTCGGTATCGGACTGGGTCACATCTCGGCCGCGCGCTGCAGCTGCGACGAGTCTCCTCCGACTGACCATCGGTCTGGTCTCGATTTTTTATTACTCTCGACACTATGCCGACCGAGGCTTGTTCTTTGGACCAGATGGCGTTTACGGCACAGGCATGGTCAGAGCACAGTTGGGGTCCTCGGGCTCATTCAGCATCTATGCCCTGACGCCCTCCCCATTATTTTTCCAAGTAGCTTTTCATCTCGGTTTGGTGATTGCCGTAGCGGTCACCCTGGGAATCGGGGGCCGTCCGATTCTGGCTCTCCACTATGTGTTCCTTTGGTCGCTCTACATGACGAACTCGTCCTTCATGGATGGAGGCGACGCTCTTGTAGCCGCGGCTATCCCATTCCTTCTGTTGACCCGGTGCTACACGAACTTCACACTGAACGGGCTCAGGGTGACGCGTTCAGGTCACGCTCGCCCTGCCGGAGCCCTCATTTCCGCGCTGAACAATACAGGAGTGCTGCTCATCGCCGCACAGCTCTCGATCGTCTACTTGATGGCTGGGCTCTATAAGGTTCAAGGACGGCTTTGGCAGGACGGCACCGCGCTCTATTACATCCTGCGTGTTCCCGAGTTCTTCTGGCCGGGCATCACTCCCTTGGTCTTTTCTCAAGGTTGGCTCCTTGTCATCGGCGCCTACGGTACGGTCCTTGTTTCGATATTCTTTCCTGTCTTGGTCTGGTTTCGCGCCGGCAGGCCAGTCGCCGTTCTCTCGATGGTTGGATTCCACATCGCGATCGGACTCCTCATGGGTTTGACTTCCTTCGCGTTGATCATGATCGCCGCAGACACGGTATTCGTCAGCCAACATGTGGACGGGCTTCGACTAAGAGTTCGTTCCTATGCCAGGCGAACGTCTCAAACGTTCGTTCGATTGTCAGAGTTGATTGTCCGAGGTGGCCGTGTCGTCCCGTGACGCGAGCGTCATTCGGGGTGCGTGGAGGGGCAGCGTCCGCAACGCAAATGGCTGGCAGGAAGTGCGCGATGCCACGAAGCCATACAAACCTGGCGGGCTGATCGAGTGGGGCAGCATCACCAAAGGAGCGACCGCAGCCGCCGTCGAAGCAGCCATCGACGGCGGATTGATCCGGGATGACACACCGGTTTCGGAGATCCTTCCAGAACTCGACATGGCGATCTACACGGTGCGGGATCTGATCGAGCACACGAGCGGCCTGCCGAGAAGTCATGAGGGCATGTCCGGTGGGATCTTCGTCGACCCGTACCAACCGATTGTCGGCGTGACACTGCACCCGCAGGCCTTCCGCCCAACCGGTGCCCCCAAGTTCAGCTATTCAAACCTTGGGTACGCACTTCTGGGGGCCGTGCTGGATCGCACCTCGGGCGACTGGTGGCAGTGGTGCGACGCACATGTCCTGAGCCCCGCCGGAATCGTGTCCGCCACCCTGGCTCCCTCGCTGAGTGCCTGCACGACACCGAAGACATGGCGGGGCAGAGCCGAGAAGCCGTGGCCAATAGGGCAGACCTTGTATGCGCCAGCCGGCGGAATCTGGTCGACGTTCGACGATCTCATCAGGTTTGCCGAATGGTCGCTCGGCGACCGACGCCGACGCACTGGTTGGCGCACGCAAGGTGACGCCATCTGGGTGAATGGGCAGACCCGCAGTAGTGGCGCCTGCATACTCGCCTTTTCTGATGAAAAGTCAGCTTCCCTCGTTCACGCTCTTGCCAAGGGTCCATACGCCGCCGACAAGATCGCGCTGCGACTTCTCCGCAAGGCCTCGCCGCTGTCCCGCGCACGGTGACCACCGCGCCCGCCGAAAGCAGGCATGAGGCCGCCACCTCGAAACGACGGCGCGTCGCGAAAGCGAGCACGCAGAGCACCGCCATCACCGCCGCGAAGCGGACGCCGGTCGCCGACCGGCAGACCAGCCATTCAGCGACGCCCGCCGGGATCGAGATCGCCAGGAAGACCACGACGAAGTAGGCGCTTGTCGCTTTGACGCGCTGATCGTCCGGCGCCGCCGCCGTGATGGCACGCAGCCTAGGTGAAGAGCAGACCCGGCCCCGGCGCCCGAGATGACGCCCGACACGACCAGGATCCACAGGGAGGCCGCCGGCAGGGCGACTGCGAGCAGCGCCATCCCGACGAAAGCAGCACGGCGCCGAGCGCGATCGCGGTCGGCGCGGCAAGCCGGCAGGGTACGATCTGCGCCACGGTCGGCTCCGCCAAGAGCGATGCCGTCACGACGCCGGCCACGAGACCGGGGGGAATGCCGAGCACCCAGCAGATGAAATTCGCCGCGACCGACGAATAGACCCCGGACACCGCGACGCCGGCGATCGCACCGGATCGCAGCCGAGAACACGCAGCGGACCTCTTCGGGTACTCCGGGCCGCCGGAGTCCAAATTGTGCGCACCTCTGCTTCTCGACCATCTCGGGGATCACCAGCAGCGCGAACCCCGCGATGATGGGAGGGATCGCGGTGAGCACGAATGGCCCGCGAGAACTCCGCCTGGAATGCCGGGTGGATCGGCCTGGGGAGAGTCGTTCGCATCATGACCACGGCGAACACGAAGAGAGTGGCCGCGAAGCCGACGGTCGTTGGAGTGCGCGTCGCCGACAAGGTCGCTGCTGTCGTCACTCATCGACCCTACGACGCGGCGAGCCAGTCTGACCCTTTTGTCGCAAAAGTCATTCGAGCCTGGCCTCTCGGAGCGTGCTGACCTCCGAGTGGGTCAGGACGGGCCGGAAAGGTGAGGGCCCGGGCAACTCACGCGGCCGAGCTACCGAGCTGCGACCGCACGACTTCGGCGAGGCTGTGCGCGATGCGATCGGCGTCGGGTTGAGACGCGGCCTCGACCATCACGCGTACCAGCTGCTCGGTGCCCGACGGGCGCAACAGAACACGGCCCGAGTCGCCGAGTTCGGTCTCGGCCTCGGCGACCGCGGCCGCGATGACGGCGTCGCCGACGAGCCCCGATCGGTCGACATCGCGCACGTTGAGCAGCACCTGCGGGAAGACGGTCATGACGCTGGCGAGCTCGGCCAGCGACTTGCCCGTCCGTGCCATCTCGGCGACGAGCGACAGGCCGGTAAGAACGCCGTCGCCGGTGGTCGCGTGCTTCTTGAAGACGATGTGGCCCGACTGCTCACCGCCGAGGCTGAAGTCGTGCGCGTTCATCTCTTCGAGCACGTAGCGGTCGCCGACACCGGTCTCGATCACGGTGATGCCGTGGTCGCGCATGGCGCGCTTGAGGCCGAGGTTCGACATGACGGTCGCCACGAGGGTGTTGTCGTGCAGGTCGCCGCGCTCTTTGAGGGCGACAGCGAGAATGGCCATGATCTGGTCGCCGTCGACGACGTTGCCCTGCGCGTCGACCGCGAGGCAGCGGTCGGCGTCGCCGTCGTGCGCGATACCGACATCGGCGCCGTGCTCGAGCACGGCTCGCGACAGGTTGTCCAGGTGGGTCGAGCCCACGCCGTCGTTGATGTTGATGCCGTCGGGGTCGGCGCCGATCAGCGTGACCTGGGCGCCGAGGTCGGTGAAGACCTCGGGCGACACGGCGGACGCCGCACCGTTGGCGCAGTCGAGCACGACGTGGATGCCGTCGAGACGGCCCGGGACCGCGCCGAGCAGATGCACGACGTAACGGTCTTCGGCATCGGCGAACCGTCGGATCCTGCCCACGTCGCCTCCCACCGGCATGAGCCGCGGGGCGTCCATGGTGGCCTCGATGCGATCTTCGACCTCGTCGGGCAGCTTGGTGCCACCGAAGGCGAAGAACTTGATGCCGTTGTCGGGCGCCGGGTTGTGCGACGCCGAGATCATCACGCCGAAGTCGGCGCCCGAGTCGTCGACCAGAAAGGCCGCAGCGGGCGTCGAGATCACGCCGGCGTCGAGGACGTCGACACCGGAGGATGCGAGCCCGGCTGCCACAGCGGCCGCCAGGAACTCGCCCGAAATACGCGGGTCGCGCGCCAGCACGGCCATGGGGCGTCGGCCCTCACGGCGGCGCGCGTCGGCGTGCTGGCCCTTCGTGAGCACGACCGCACTCGCCTGGGCAAGGCCCAGGGCGAGCGCGGCCGTCAACTCACGGTTGGCAAGGCCCCGAACTCCGTCGGTTCCGAAAAGTCGCGTCATCGCGAAGCCTCGCCGAGTGTTAGCGCTTGGAGAACTGAGGAGCCTTACGGGCCTTCTTGAGGCCGGCCTTCTTGCGCTCCTTGACGCGAGCGTCGCGGCTGAGGAAGCCCGCCTTCTTGAGCTCGGCGCGGTTGTTCTCTTCGTCGATCTCGTTCAGCGTGCGGCTGATGCCGAGACGGAGGGCGCCGGCCTGACCCGAGGGGCCACCGCCGGAGATCTTCGCGACGACGTCGTACGAGCCGAGCAGGTCGAGCACCTTGAACGGGTCGTTGATCAGCTGCTGGTGCAGCTTGTTGGGGAAGTACTCGTCGAGCGCGCGGCCGTTGACGGTGATGACACCGGTGCCGGGCGTGAGGCGCACGCGAGCGATGGCCTGCTTGCGACGGCCGACGGCGCCGCCGCCGACGGTGAGGACGGGGCGGGGGGTTGCAGCCTCGACGGGAGCTGCGCTCTCGGTCGTGAAGCTCTCGGGGGTGGATTCGATGGAATCGGCGATGCTTGCCACTGTAGGGATCCTTAAGTCTTCAGCGGTCGCTACTGGGCGACCTGGTCGAGGGTGTACACCGTGGGCTTCTGCGCGGCGTGAGGGTGCTCGGGGCCCGCGTACACCTTCAGTTTCTGGATCTGGGCGCGGCCCAGCGAGTTCTTCGGCAGCATGCCGCGGATGGCCTTCTCGACGGCACGCGTCGGGTGCTTCTCGAGCATCTCGGAGTAGGTCTGAGCCGTGAGGCCGCCCGGGTAGCCCGAGTGACGGTAGGCCAGCTTCGTCTGCAGCTTCGAGCCGGTCAGCGCGACCTTCTCGGCGTTGATGACGATGACGAAGTCGCCCATGTCCATGTGGGGGGCGAAGGTGGCTTTGTGCTTGCCGCGGAGGAGGGCGGCGACGTGGCTGGCGAGACGGCCGAGGACGATGTCGTTGGCGTCGATGATCAACCACTCCGGCTGGATGTCAGCCGGCTTGGGAGAGAAAGTGCGCGTCACAGTAGTGCTGCTTTCTGGTCGAGGTGAGAGGTTCGTGAATCCCGCTCCGTTGCCGTTCGTGCTGATGACAGCTTCCGCGATGCGGACGAACGAGTCAGGTGGAGGGCTCAACTTCGGGTGAAGCGCGCAGTTGCGCAGACACCAAGGGGATACATTACAGGATCACGAGGCACCCGGCAAACTAGAGCGCCGCGCGCGTGGCCCGGGTCAGCTTCGCTCTCGACTCGAAGTGCTCCTCGTCGGGGTAGGCCACGTGCATCAGCGTGAGACCGTGCGCCTGCGAGACCTTGAACTCGCCATTTCGAAGGCGAGCCTCCTGGATCCTGACCGCGTCCTCGACCGAGAGGCGCCCCTCACCCACGGCGAGCGTCGCGCCCACGAGCGACCGCACCATGCTGTGGCAGAAGGCGTCGGCGCGCACACGGGCCACCAGGATGCCGTCGGGGTCGCGTCGCCAGACGAACTCCTGCAAGGTGCGCACCGTCGTCGCTCCCTCCCGAGGCCTGCAATAGGCGGCCCAGTCGTGCAGCCCCAGCAGCGACAGCGCCGTCGCGTTCATGAGGTCGAGGTCGACGGTGGCGTCGAACCAGAGCGTGTCGTAGCGGCGCACGGGGTGCCGCGGGCCGCTGAGGTCGGAGACGCGGTACTCGTACTCGCGGTAGAGCGCCGAGTAGCGCGCGTCGAACGTCGATGGCACGATCGACGCGTGAGTCACGTGCAGGTCGTCCTCGGCGCCCGCGAGGCCGTTGAGGCGTCGCGTCAGGCGCATGGCGGGCGGGAAGGGCGGGTACTTCGTCCGGTTGCGGTGCGGCACCGACAGGAAGCCGAGCTGCTCGGCCGTGAGGTCGAGGTGAACGACCTGCCCGATCGCGTGCACCCCCGTGTCGGTGCGGCCGGCGACGACGAGCCTCGGGGCCGGCAGGTAGCGCTGCAGGGTCGTGGCGAGGGCCGCGTTCAGCTCGCCCTCGACGGTGCGGAGGCCGGGTTGCTGGCTCCAGCCGTTGAACCGGGTGCCGTCGTACGACACGTCCAATCGGATCCTGGTCACCTCGTCCACCACGGCGCACCAGTCTACCGACTCCCGTTTTACCTATAGGTGCGGCCCTGCCACACGGATATTTCCTGCCGCGAAGGCCGCACCTATAGGTAAAACGGGGGCAGGCCTGCACCCCGGGGTAAAACGAGAGCGAGCCTGCACCCCGCGTGAAACGGGGGCAGGCCTGCACCCCGGGGTGAAACGAGAGCAGGCCCGGCCCCGAAGGGACAGGCCTGCTGGCAGAACGAAGAAGGCTACTTCTCGTCCTTGGGGGTCTCGGTCGTGGCCTCGATGATCGCCTCGTCCGACGCGGTCAACTCGTCGGCCGGCTCGCTCTCGAGCTCGGCGGTCGTCTCCGGGGTCTCGTCGGTGTCGACGGGAGCCTCGGTGGTGGCCTCGATGATCGCCTCGTCGGACGTGGTCAGCTCGTCCGCCGGCTCTTCGAGGAGGGCCTCGGTCGTCGCGGGGACGGCGGCCTTCTTCGACGAGGTGGACGACTTCTTGGTCTTCGGGGTGACGGGCTCGAGCACGAGCTCGATCTGCACCATCGAGGCGTTGTCGCCTTTACGGAAACCGAGCTTGGTGATGCGGGTGTAGCCGCCCTCGCGCAGTTCGAGCAGCGGCGCGACCTCCGAGAACAGGATGTGAGTGGTCTCTTTGTTGCGGAGGATGCTCAGCACGCGACGACGCGAGTGGAGGTCGCCGCGCTTGGCGAACGTGACCAGGCGCTCGGCGACGGGGCGGAGACGCTTGGCCTTCGTCTCGGTCGTCTTGATGCTCTTGTACGTGAACAGCTGACCCGCCATGTTGGCGAGGAGAAGGCGCTCGTGCGCCGGGCCGCCGCCGAGGCGGGCACCCTTGGTGGGCTTGGGCATTGTCTATTCCTAAGTGTGTGAGTGGATACGGCGAGAAGAGCCAGGAGACCTAGTTGGTCTCCTCCTCGTCGTAGCCGCTGTAGAAGTGGGCGCCGTCGAACCCGGGCACGGTGTCTTTCAGCGAGAGGCCGAGCTCGACGAGCTTGTCCTTCACCTCGTCGACCGACTTCTGACCGAAGTTGCGGATGTTCATCAGCTGCGTCTCGGAGAGAGCGACCAGCTCGGAGACCGTGTTGATGCCCTCGCGCTTGAGGCAGTTGTAGCTGCGCACCGAGAGGTCGAGGTCTTCGATCGGGGTCTGCAGCTCGCTCGAGAGGACGGCGTCGACCGGCGCCGGGCCGATCTCGATGCCCTCGGCGGCGGTGTTCAGCTCGCGAGCGAGACCGAACAGCTCGGTCAGCGTGCGGCCGGCCGAAGCGATGGCGTCGCGGGGGCTGATGGCGGGCTTGGTCTCGACGTCGACCACGAGGCGGTCGAAGTCGGTGCGCTCACCGGCGCGGGTCGCCTCGACGCGGTACGTGACCTTGAGGACCGGCGAGTAGATCGAGTCGATCGGGATCTGACCGGCCTCGGAGAACTCCGAGCGGTTCTGCACGGCCGACACGTAGCCGCGGCCACGCTCGATCGTGAGCTCGAGCTCGAACTTCGCCTTGTCGTTCAGCGTCGCGATGACCAGTTCGGGGTTGTGCACCTCGACACCGGCGGGGACCGAGATGTCGGCGGCGGTGACCTGACCGGCGCCCTGCTTGCGCAGGTAGGCGGTGATCGGCTCGTCGTGCTCGCTCGAGACGACGAGGCTCTTGATGTTCAGGATGACCTCGGTGACATCTTCTTTGACACCGGGGACCGTCGTGAACTCGTGGAGCACGCCGTCGATGCGGATGCTGGTGACAGCGGCTCCGGGGATCGAGGAGAGCAGGGTGCGACGCATCGAGTTGCCGAGCGTGTAGCCGAAGCCTGGCTCGAGGGGCTCGATCACGAAGCGGGAGCGGAACTCCGAGATGTTCTCCTCGGTGAGAGTGGGGCGCTGTGCAATGAGCACTGTGGATTCCTTTCGGCGAAGAGCCCTGCATATGACTCTTGGCGGTACGACTGGGTGGCTGTCAGTCGGTCTGTTGAGTTATGAGAAAGGGAGCGGCGGACGCGAGAGGCGTCGTGGCCGCGGCCGTGCTGTCGAGCACTGCGATGAACGCCGTAACCCCCGGGCCTGCTTTCGCGGGCCCGGGGTCACGGGGACTCAACTGACTAGACGCGACGGCGCTTCGGCGGGCGGCACCCGTTGTGCGCCTGCGGGGTGACGTCGTTGATCGAGCCCACCTCGAGGCCGGCGGCCTGGAGCGAGCGGATCGCGGTCTCGCGGCCCGAGCCCGGGCCCTTCACGAACACGTCGACCTTCTTGACGCCGTGCTCCTGCGCCTGACGCGCAGCCGACTCGGCGGCGAGCTGCGCCGCGAACGGGGTCGACTTGCGCGAGCCCTTGAAGCCGACGGCGCCGGACGAAGCCCAGCTCAGCACAGCACCCGAGGGGTCGGTGATCGAAACGATGGTGTTGTTGAACGTCGACTTGATGTGGGCCTGGCCCACGGCGATGTTCTTCTTCTCTTTACGGCGGGGCTTACGCGCGGCCGACTTCGGTGCTGCCAATTTTTTCTCCTACAACCTTGGATGGCGACGGCGGAAGCCGGGCCTATCGAGCCTTCTTCTTGCCGGCGACCGTGCGCTTCGGGCCCTTGCGGGTGCGAGCGTTGGTCTTGGTGCGCTGGCCGCGGACGGGCAGGCCACGACGGTGGCGGATGCCCTCGTAGGAGCCGATCTCGACCTTGCGGCGGATGTCGGCGGCGACCTCGCGGCGGAGGTCACCCTCAACCTTGTAGTTGCCTTCGATGTAGTCGCGGAGCAGGACGAGCTGGTCGTCGCTCAGGTCTTTGACGCGGATGTTGCCGTCGATCGAGGTATCGGCGAGAGTCTTGAGCGCGCGCGTGCGGCCGACTCCGTAGATGTAGGTCAGTGCGACTTCCACGCGCTTGTCGCGCGGGATGTCAACGCCTGCTAGACGTGCCATTGTGGCTTCTCCTTGAGAGATGGTGGAGGTGTGTCACAGCACCGGTGCCAGGGCCTCCGCCCTGGGTGTCCCCACCCGTGCTCTCGCACGGGCGGATCTGGTGCTGCTTGGGGTGTTGCTCGTGACCTGAGGTCGGCGGCCCGAAGGCCGGCCGACTAACCCTGGCGCTGCTTGTGGCGCGGGTTGCTGTTGCAGATCACCATGACGCGACCGTTGCGGCGAATCACCTTGCAGTGCTCGCAGATGCGCTTGACGCTGGGCTTGACCTTCATGTTGCTTCCTTTTGACTCGCTGGCCTCGTGCCCGACGGGTGCGTCGGGCCGTTCCTTTCCAGCACATGTTGTCTTTCGACAACACAACCTGCCTTCCGGCGGCCCTGCCTCGCGGCGGGGCTGCCGAGCGCAAGCCCTACTTGTAGCGGTAGACGATCCGGCCGCGGGTCAGGTCGTAGGGGCTGAGTTCGACGATCACACGGTCTTCGGGCAGGATGCGGATGTAGTGCTGACGCATCTTTCCGGAGATGTGGGCGAGAACTTTGTGTCCGTTGCTCAGCTCAACGCGAAACATCGCATTGGGCAGCGCTTCGACCACTGCGCCTTCGATTTCGATGACACCGTCTTTTTTGGCCATAGCCTCACTGTCGCTAAAAATTGGTTGTGCTGGTCTTGCGGGGATCGGTGTCCTGCCCAAGGGCTTGACCACTGGGGGAACGCACAGAGACGTCCCAGGACACCAAGGATCGATCTTATTCGATTGCGCTATGGTTTGCCAACCCGGCAGGTCAACTCGACACGCCGATGTCCTCTTGCAAGTCGTGTCGACTCGCCGCCGGAACGAAAGGGAGCCTCTGTGCCCGGAGAACGCTCGCGCCTCAGGAGCGCCGACCACCACTCGCTCGCCCGCCATGGTCGATTGCGCCGCCACAAACCCGCCCGCTTCGTAGGCCTCCTCGCCGCTGTCACCGCGGCCGTGCTCGTCGTCAGCGCCGGTTCGGTGGCGGCTATCGCCGTCGGCACCGTCAAGAGCGACATCAAGAGCGTCTCGATCGGAGCCAAAGACGACAAGATCGCCGAGCACACCTCGATCGGCGCGATCGCGGGCGGGGCGAACATCCTGTTGGCGGGCAGCGACACCCGAGTCGACCAGACGCAGGTGCAGGCCGGGGTGGCCGACGGAAGCCGCAACGACGTCACGATCCTGATCCACATCTCGGCCGATCACAAACACATGACCGCCGTCAGCTTCCCTCGCGACCTCATGGTCGACACCCCGTCGTGCACCGGAAACGGGGGCGCGACATACCCCGCACAGACTTATGTGCAATTTAACACCACATTGGGAGAAGGCCTCGGCTGCACGGTCGCGACCGTCGAGTCGATGACCGGCCTGACCATCCCCTACGCGGCCGAGATCACCTTCGACGGCGTCATCGAGATGTCGAACGCCCTGGGCGGTGTCAACGTCTGCGTGGCCTCCCCCATCGACGACCCGTACACCGGCCTGAACCTCTCGGCGGGCACCCACACGCTCCTCGGCCTCCAGGCCCTCGAGTTCCTCCGCACCCGCCACGGCGTCGGCGACGGCAGCGACCTCGCGCGCATCTCGTCGCAGCAGGTCTTCCTGGCGGCGATGATGCGCAAGATCGTCTCGGCCGGCACGCTCTCGAGCCCCCTGAAGCTCTACGGCCTCGCCTCCGCGGCGGTAAAGAACATGACACTCTCGACCAGCCTCGCCAACACCTCGACACTCATCGAGCTCGGGCTGGCCATGAAGAGCGTCAGTCTCTCCAACGCCCTGTTCGTGCAGTATCCGTCGATGACCGACCCGACGGACGTCGAACGCGTCGTGCCCGACACGACCGATGCGGCGATCCTGAACGCCGATCTGAAGTCGGACACGCAGTTCACGCTGGGCGCCGACAGCCTCGGCCGTGCGTCGACCACGGAGGGCTCGACGAGCACCGGGTCCACGGGCACAGGATCAACGGGCACCGGATCAACGGGCACCGGCACGGCCACGACCCCGGCCACGACGCCTGCAACGGGCACGTCGGGCACCAGCGCGGCGACGCCCACCCCGACGCCGACAGCGCTGCCCTCGACGATCACCGGGCAGGCGGCCTCCGAGCAGACCTGCTCGGCCGGCAACGGCTAGCCGCCCTCCCCGCAGCCGCCCCTACCGCTTCGGCACGCTCTGCCCGTCGTGACAGGCCGGACGAGCCGAGAAGGTCAGGGGGAGACTCAGGGCAGCGGGACGGGGCGGATGCCGAGGGCGGCGAGCCCGGAGGCGCCGCCGTCGGCCGCGGTCAGCACCCAGATGCCACCCTCGTGGACGGCGATGGAGTGCTCCCAGTGGGCGGCGTCCGAGCCGTCGGCCGTCGTGACCGTCCACTCGTCATCCTGCGTGATCGTGTCGATACCACCGGCGGTGACCATCGGCTCGATGGCGACGACGAGGCCCGGCTTGACCGTCGGGCCGTTGCCGCGCACTCGGTAATTGAACACGGGCGGGTCTTCGTGCATGTCGCGCCCGATTCCGTGGCCCACGTAGTCTTCGAGGATTCCGTAGTCGCCCTGCGACTCGATGAACTCTTCGATGGCGGCGCCGACCTGGTTCAGGTGGCGCGCTGAAGCGAGGGCGGCGATGCCGTGCCAGAGCGACTGCTCGGTGACCTCGTTGAGACGCCTGCGTGTCTCGTCGAGGGCAGGATCCGCGCCACCCGGCACGACGAACGTGCGGGCGCTGTCGCCGTTCCAGCCCTCGAACTGGGCGCCCGAGTCGATGGAGACGATGTCGCCGGCCTCGATCACCCGGCCGCCGGGGATCCCGTGCACGACGTCGCTGTTGACCGACGCGCACACGGTGTGGAAGTAGCCGGGCACGAGCTTGAAGTTGGGCTCACCGCCACCCTCGACGATCGCCTTCTCGGCGAGGGCATCGAGCTCACCGGTCGTGATGCCGGGGCGGATCGCCGCGGCCACCACGTCGAGCGACGCCGCGGTCAGGAGACCGGGCGCGACCATGAGTCGCATCTCTTCGGGCGTCTTGTAGATGCCCGATCGTCGGAAGGCCACCGCGCTCTCGCTGCTGCCGCGGCTCAGGCGGCGGCCGTGGGGCGGATGCCCCGCGAAGCCAGGGCATCGTCGATGCGGCCGGCGACCTCGTCGACACTGCCGAGGCCGTCGACCTCGAGCACCAGCTCGCGCTCACCGTAGGCGTCGATCAGGGGGCCGGTCTCGCGCAGGTAGACCTCCTGGCGGTGCCGGATGGCCTCTTCGGTGTCGTCGCTGCGACCCTGCTCGACGGCGCGCTTGCGCAGGCGCTCGACGATCTCGTCCTGGTCGGCGACGAGCTGCACGACGGCGGTGAGCTGCTCGCCCTTCGACTCGAGCAGCGCGTCGAGGAAGGCGACCTGGTCGTTCGTGCGGGGGTAGCCGTCGAGGAGGAAGCCGCCCTCCGCGTCGGGCTGCGCGAGACGATCCTGGATCAGCTCGTTGGTCAGCGAGTCGGGCACGTAGTCTCCCGCATCGAGGATGGCCTTCACCTTGACGCCGAGGGGTGTCTCGTTCTTGACGTTGGCACGGAAGATGTCGCCCGTCGAGATCGCGGGGATGCCGTAGCTCTCGGCGATCCTGACGGCCTGCGTGCCCTTGCCGGCCCCGGGAGGGCCGACGATGAGCAGACGAGCACCCTGGTCGGCGGCCGCGCTCATCGGAGGAGACCCTCGTAGTGGCGCTGCTGCAGCTGGGAATCGACCTGCTTCACGGTCTCGAGACCGACCCCGACGATGATCAGGATGCTGGCACCACCGAAGGGGAAGTTCTGGTTGGCGCCGACCGTCGCGAGAGCGATCAGCGGGATGAGCGCGACGAGGCCGAGGTAGAGCGACCCGGGCAGGGTGACTCGCGTCAGCACGTAGTCGAGGTAGTCGGCGGTGGGGCGGCCGGCACGGATGCCGGGAATGAACCCGCCGTACTTCTTCATGTTGTCGGCGACCTCTTCGGGGTTGAAGGTGATCGCGACGTAGAAGTAGGTGAAGCCGATGATGAGCAGGAAGTAGAGCACCATGTAGAACGGCTCGTCACCCGACACCAGGTTGGCCTGGATCCAGCTGACCCACGCCGCAGGCGCCGACCCGTTTGACGGGGTGTTGAACTGCGCGACCAGAGCCGGCAGGTAGAGCAGCGACGAGGCGAAGATGACGGGCACGACGCCGGCCATGTTGACCTTGATGGGTATGTACGTGTTGTTGCCGCCGTACGTTCGCCGCCCGACCATTCGTTTGGCGTATTGCACCGGTATTCGTCTCTGCGATTGTTCGACGAAAACGACCAACCCCATGATGATGATTCCGATGGCGATCACGCCCAGGAAGATCTCGAAGCTCTTGGCCTGCTTGATGGCCCAGAGGGCGGTGGGGAACTTGGCGGCGATCGACGTGAAGATCAGCAGCGACATTCCGTTGCCGATGCCGCGCTCGGTGATGAGCTCGCCCATCCACATGATGAGGCCGGTGCCGGCGGTCATGGTGATGACCATCAGCAGGATCGCGTACCAGGCGTTGTTCGAGATCAGCGAGTTGCACTCGGAGACGGTCGACGAGCCGAACAGCGCACCCGAGCGGGCGACCGTGATCAGCGTGGTGGACTGCAGGATGCCGAGAGCGATGGTCAGGTAGCGCGTGTACTGCGTCAGCTTGGCCTGGCCCGACTGGCCCTCTTTGTAGAGAGCGTCGAAGTGCGGGATGACCACGCGGAGCAGCTGCACGATGATCGACGACGTGATGTAGGGCATGATGCCCAGCGCGAAGATCGACAGCTGGAGGAGCGCGCCACCCGAGAACAGGTTGACGAGCTCGTAGAGGCCCGACGTCGACTGGTTGCCCGACAGGCAGGCCTGCACGTTGCTGTAGTCGACGAATGGGGCCGGGATGTACGACCCCAGCCGGAAGAGCGCGATGAGGCCGAGTGTGAACCCGATCTTTCGACGAAGGTCGGGCGTGCGGAAAATTCTCGCAACTGCTCTGAACACGGTGGCCTCCCGGTATGAGGATAGACGACTGATGGGGGTGGCTCTTCCGAGCCACCCCCACAGGTATTACTTGGTGACGGTCCCGCCGGCGGCGACGATCTTCTCTTCGGCCGAAGAGGAGACCTTGTCGACCGCGACGCTGAGCTTGACGGCGAGGTCGCCGCCACCCAGAACCTTGACCTTCTCGTTCTTGCGAACGGCACCCTTGGCCACGAGGTCGCTCACGGTGACCTCACCGCCCTGGGGGTAGAGGTCGGTCAGCTTGTCGAGGTTGACGACCTGGTACTCGACGCGGAACGGGTTCTTGAACCCCCGCAGCTTCGGGGTGCGCATGTGCAGAGGCATCTGCCCACCCTCGAAGCCGATCTTGACCGAGTAACGGGCCTTGGTTCCCTTGGTACCGCGACCCGCGGTCTTACCCTTCGAGCCCTCACCGCGACCGACGCGAGTCCGAGCCTTCTTGGCACCGGGAGCCGGACGAAGGTGGTGGACTTTGAGGACCTGGGGGCGCGCGACGTCGTCGGAGGCCGACTTGGCCGCGGGGGCCGCCTTGGTGCTGGTGGTGGTCGAAGCGGCGGCCTTGCTGGTCGCCGGCTTCTTTGCAGCTGCAGCCTTGGGGGCGGCGCTGGATTTAGATGATGCTGCCTTGGGAGCGGCCTTGGGAGCCTTCTCCTCGTTGGTGGCGTCGTCAGCCATTAGTCAATCTCCTCGACTTTGACGAGGTGAGCAACCGTCGAGACGTAGCCGCGGTTCTGCTTGTCGTCGGGGCGGACGACCGTCTGGCCGATCCGCTTGAGACCCAAGCTGCGCAGCGTGTCCCGCTGGTTCTGCTTCTCGCTGATTTTGGACTTGATCTGCGTCACGCGGAGTTGAGCCATCAGGCACCCGCCTTCTCGGTAGCAGCGGCACGCGCAGCAGCCTCGTCGCGGAGCAGACGAGCGGGGGCGACGTGGTCGATGTCCAGGCCACGGCGAGCCGCGACGGCGCGCGGCTCTTCCAGCTGCTGCAGCGCCGCGACAGTGGCGTGCACGATGTTGATGGTGTTCGACGAGCCGAGCGACTTGCTCAGGACGTCGTGGATGCCGGCGCACTCGAGCACGGCGCGGACGGGGCCACCGGCGATGACACCGGTACCGGCAGCAGCCGGACGCAGCAGGACGACGCCTGCAGCGGCCTCACCCTGGACGGGGTGCGGGATCGTGTTCGCGATGCGGGGGACGCGGAAGAAGTTCTTCTTCGCCTCCTCGACACCCTTCGAGATCGCAGTCGGCACCTCGCGGGCCTTGCCGTAGCCGACGCCCACGAGACCGTTGCCGTCGCCGACGACGACGAGAGCGGTGAAGCTGAAGCGACGACCACCCTTGACGACCTTCGACACGCGGTTGATGGTGACGACACGCTCGAGGAACTGGCTCTTGTCGCGGTCGTCACGACCGCCACGGCCCTGGTTGCGGTCGCCGCGACCGTTGCCGCCACGACGGTCGGTACGACCGGCGTTGGCACCTTCGCGGTTGTTCGACTCGGAGCCGGCAGCGGTCTCGACCGGGCGGTCGACGACGGCCTCGACCGGCGTCTCCGGCGTGGCCGGAGTCTTGTTCGTTTCGTCGCTCACAGGTTCAATCCACCTTCCCGGGCGCCCTCGGCGATTGCCGCCACGCGTCCGGCGTACTTGTTACCACCGCGGTCGAACACGACCGCTTCGATTCCGGCAGCCTTGGCACGCTCGGCGACGAGCTCGCCGACCTTCTTGGCCTTGGCGGTCTTGTCACCGTCGAACGTGCGCAGGTCGGCCTCGAGGGTCGATGCGCTGGCGACGGTGTGGCCCTTGCTGTCGTCGACGACCTGCACGAAGACGTGACGGGCCGAGCGGTTGACGACGAGACGCGGGCGGAGTTCGGTGCCCACGACCTTCTTGCGCAGGCGGGTGTGACGGCGGCTCGTAGCGGCCGACTTGCTTTTACCTCTGGTTCCGAGACCCATGATCATTTACCTGACTTTCCGGCCTTGCGGCGGACGATCTCGCCGGCGTAGCGGACACCCTTGCCCTTGTAGGGCTCGGGCTTCCGCAGCTTGCGAATGTTCGCGGCGACCTCGCCGACGGCCTGCTTGTCGATGCCGGTGACGGTGAGCTTGTTGTTGCCCTCGACCGTGAAGCTGATGCCCGTGGGCGGCTCGACGGTGATCGGGTGCGAGTAGCCGAGGGCGAACTCGACGTTCTGGCCCTTGGCCTGCACGCGGTAACCGGTGCCGACGATCTCGAGGCCCTTGGAGTAGCCCTCGGTGACGCCGATGATCTGGTTCGCGATCAGGGTGCGGGTGAGGCCGTGGAGCGAGCGCGACGAGCGCTCGTCATCGGGACGGGACACCAGCACGGTGCCCTCCTCGACCTTGGCTTCGATGGGGTTCGCGATGACGAGCGAGAGCTCGCCCTTCGGGCCCTTGACTGTGACGGCCTGGCCGTCGATCTTCACATCGACCCCGGTGGGGATCGAGATGGGGAGGCGTCCGATTCGTGACATGTCGGGTTACCACACGTAGGCGAGAACTTCTCCGCCCACGCCCTTCTGCTCGGCCTCGCGGTCGGTCAACAGACCCGAGGAAGTCGAAAGGATGGCCACGCCGAGGCCGCCGAGCACCTGAGGGATCTCGGTGGACTTCGCGTACACGCGAAGACCGGGCTTCGACACGCGCTTGATGCCCACGATGGAGCGCTCACGAGCGGGGCCGTACTTGAGGTCGATAGTGAGGGTCTGACCGACGCGAGCGTCTTCGACCTTCCAGCTGTCGATGAAACCCTCTTTTTTGAGGATGTCTGCGATGTGGGACTTGAGCTTGGAGCTCGGCAGCGACACGGTGTCGTGGTACGCCGAGTTCGCGTTGCGCAGTCGGGTCAGCAGGTCTGCGACCGGATCTGTCATCGTCATGCGGTTGTCTTCTTTCTCGTGCGGTTTCGACTTCCGGTCCACCGGGAGCCGACCTACCCGATCGGGGTTGCTCGGAGGAGTGCCTCCGAACATGGGTGTCGGCCGGGCACTCCGAAAACCGGAGTACCCGACCGGACGATCTTAGTTGGCCTGTTCGGCCGTGCGGAACGGGAAGCCGAGAGCCTTGAGCAGAGCCCGACCCTCGTCGTCGTTCTTCGCGGTGGTAACGACTGTGATGTCGAAGCCGCGAACACGGTCGATGCGGTCCTGATCGATCTCGTGGAACATGCTCTGCTCGTTGAGACCGAAGGTGTAGTTGCCGTTGCCGTCGAACTGGCGGTCGCTCAGACCGCGGAAGTCGCGGATGCGGGGCAGAGCCAGCGACAGCAGGCGGTCCAGGAACTCCCAGGCGCGGTCGCCACGGAGCGTGACGTGAGCGCCGATGGGCTGACCCTCGCGCAGCTTGAACTGCGCGATGGACTTGCGGGCCTTGGTGACCTGCGGCTTCTGGCCGGTGATGGCGGTGAGGTCTTTGACCGCGCCGTCCATCACCTTGGAGTCGCGAGCTGCCTCGCCGACGCCCGTGTTGACGACGATCTTCACGAGACCGGGCACCTGGTGCACGTTCGTGAAGCCGAAGTCGCTCTTGAGCTGCGACTGGATCTCGGACTGGTACTTGGCCTTGAGGCGCGGCTGAACGCGAGCCTCGGGCGCCTGGGTAGCGGTGTCGCTCATCAGAGGTCCTCCCCCGACTTCTTGGCATAGCGCACGCGGACGGTCTTGGTGACGCCGTCCTTCGTGACCTGCTCTTCGCGGAATCCGACGCGGGTCGGCTTCTTGGACTTGGGATCGATCAGCTGCACGTTCGACACGTGGATGGGAGCCTCGTGCGTCTCGATGCCGCCGGTCTTGGTGCCACGCTGCGTCTGGCCGACACGGACGTGCTTGGTGACGAAGTTGACACCCTCCACGACCACGCGGTCTTCGGCCCTGAGCACCTCGATGACCTTGCCCTGCTTGCCGCGGTCTCCGCCGCGAGCCTGCGAGGGCCCGGAGATGACCTGAACGAGGTCACCCTTCTTGATGTTTGCCATAACTTAGATAACCTCCGGCGCCAGCGAGATGATCTTCATGAACTTCTTGTCGCGAAGCTCGCGACCGACCGGCCCGAAGATGCGCGTACCGCGGGGGTCTCCATCGGCCTTCAGGATCACTGCGGCGTTCTCGTCGAACTTGATGTAGGAGCCGTCTCCACGACGGACCTCCTTCTTGGTGCGAACGATGACCGCCTTGACGACGTCACCCTTCTTCACGTTGCCACCGGGGATGGCGTCCTTCACCGTGGCGACGATGACGTCGCCGAGCCCCGCGTAACGACGGCCGGAGCCACCGAGAACGCGGATGGTGAGGATCTCTTTGGCACCGGTGTTGTCGGCGACCTTGAGGCGGGATTCCTGCTGAATCACTTCTGTCTCCTTCTGGAGTAGGCCGAGGCCTACTTCGCCTTCTCGAGGATCTCGACCAGGCGCCAGCGCTTGGAGGCGCTGAGCGGACGGGTCTC
This sequence comes from Frondihabitans sp. PAMC 28766, assembly GCF_001577365.1. NCBI lineage: Bacteria > Bacillati > Actinomycetota > Actinomycetes > Micrococcales > Microbacteriaceae > Frondihabitans > Frondihabitans sp. PAMC 28766. The sequence goes on along the minus strand of NZ_CP014513.1, from coordinate 1,240,341 downwards.
GCTGATGACGACCAGGTCCCCGACACCGGCCGTGTTGGCCTCGTCGTGGACCTTGACCTTGGAGGTGCGGCGGATGACCTTGCCGTACAGGGGGTGCTTCACGCGGTCCTCGACCTCGACGACGATGGTCTTCTCCATCTTGTCGCTGGTCACGTAGCCGCGACGGGTCTTGCGGTAACCGCGGACGAGAACAGGAGTCTCGGCAGCCGCGGTCGTCTTCTCGGTAGCCATTACTTGGTCTCCTCGGCGGTGTCGGCGATGTCCGCAGCCTCGGCGGCAGGAACCTCGTCAGCCTCTGCCTTGGGAGCAGCGGCCTTCTTGGTCGACTTCTTGGCGGCTGCCTTGGGGGCGGCCACGACCGGGGCGGGGGTGGCACGGATGCCGAGCTCGCGCTCGCGCAGGACCGTGTAGATGCGAGCGATGTCACGCTTCACGGCGCGCACGCGGCCGTGGTTCTCGAGCTGGCCGGTGGCCGACTGGAAGCGCAGGTTGAACAGCTCTTCTTTCGACTTCTTGAGCTCGTCGACGAGACGCTCGTCTTCAAAGGTGTCGAGCTCGGGGGAAGCGAGCTCCTTGGATCCGATCGCCATTATGCGTCGCCCTCCTCGCGCTTGATGATGCGTGCCTTCAGGGGCAGCTTGTGGATTGCACGAGTGAGCGCCTCTTTGGCGATCTCCTCGCTGACGCCGCTGAGCTCGAAGAGCACGCGACCCGGCTTGACGTTGGCGACCCACCACTCGGGCGAACCCTTACCGGAACCCATGCGGGTCTCGGCGGGCTTCTTGGTCAGCGGGCGGTCGGGGTAGATGTTGATCCACACCTTCCCGCCGCGCTTGATGTGGCGCGTCATGGCGATACGAGCGGACTCGATCTGACGGTTGGTGACGTAGGCAGGCGTGAGGGCCTGGATGCCGTACTCACCGAAGCTCACTCGCGTGCCACCGGTCGCCTGGCCGGTACGGCCGGGGTGGTGCTGCTTGCGGTGCTTGACTCGACGGGGGATAAGCATTGTTAGGCCTCAGCTCCTGCGGTGACCGGTGCGTCCTGCGTCTGCGGGGCACGGGTGTTGCCACCACGCGGCCCACGGTCGCGGTCGCCGCCACGGTCGTTACGACGCTCGGGGCGCGACGACTTCTGGTTCGCCTGCTCGCGCGCGAGCTCTTTGTTGGTGATGTCGCCCTTGTAGATCCAGACCTTCACGCCGATGCGGCCGAACGTCGTCTTGGCCTCGTAGAAGCCGTAGTCGATGTTGGCGCGCAGCGTGTGCAGGGGCACGCGGCCCTCGCGGTAGAACTCGGAGCGGCTCATCTCGGCGCCGCCGAGGCGACCCGAGACCTGGATGCGGACACCCTTGGCGCCGGCGCGCTGAGCACCCTGCAGACCCTTGCGCATCGCGCGTCGGAAGGCCACGCGGGCGGAGAGCTGCTCGGCGATGCCCTGGGCGACCAGCTGCGCCTCGGCCTCGGGGTTCTTCACCTCGAGGATGTTGAGCTGGATCTGCTTGCTCGTGAGCTTCTCGAGGTCGGCACGGATGCGCTCGGCCTCGGCGCCACGACGACCGATCACGATGCCCGGGCGGGCGGTGTGGATGTCGACGCGGACGCGGTCGCGGGTGCGCTCGATCTCGATCTTGGCCACGCCGGCGCGGTCGAGCGAGGTCTTGAGCAGGTTGCGGATCTTGATGTCTTCGGCGACGTAGTCGCTGTACTTCTGACCCGACTTCGTGCTGTCCGAGAACCAGCGCGACACGTGGTCGGTGGTGATTCCTAGACGGAAGCCGTACGGGTTTACTTTCTGGCCCATTACTTGCTCGCCTTCTTCGACGTCGTGGCCGCTTCGGCCTCTTCCGGCGTCGCGAGGACGACCGTGATGTGGCTGGTGCGCTTCAGGATCTGGAACGCACGGCCCTGGGCACGCGGCTGGAACCGCTTGAGGGTGGCACCCTCGTCGACGTAGGCGCTCGAGATGTAGAGGTCTTCGTCGTTGAGGTAGCTGTTGGTCGCGTCCGCCTTGACCCGGGCGTTGGCGATGGCCGACGCGACGAGCTTGTAGACGGGCTCGGACGCACCCTGGGGCGCGAACTTCAGGATGGCCAGGGCCTCGAGGGCCTGCTTGCCGCGGATCAGGTTGACGACGCGACGGGCCTTCATGGGGGTGACGCGGATGTGACGCACGCGTGCGATCGACTCCACCATTTCTCTCCTCCTTCTTCGCCACCGCGCTAGCGGCGGCGACCCTTCTTGTCGTCCTTCACGTGGCCGCGGAAGGTGCGGGTGGGCGCGAACTCGCCGAGCTTGTGGCCGATCATGGATTCGGTCACGAACACGGGGATGTGCTTGCGCCCGTCATGCACGGCGATGGTGTGGCCGAGCATGTTCGGGATGATCATCGAGCGACGCGACCAGGTACGGATCACGTTCTTCGTGTTGGCCTCGTTCTGGCCGATCACCTTGCGAAGCAGGTGGTCGTCGACGAAGGGGCCCTTCTTCAGACTGCGTGGCATCTTCTACAACTCCTACTTACGCTTGTTTCCAGCGTTACGGCGGCGGACGATGAGCTTGTCGCTCTCCTTGTTGGGGTGACGCGTGCGGCCCTCTTTCTGGCCCCACGGGCTGACCGGGTGGCGACCACCGGAGGTCTTGCCCTCGCCACCACCGTGTGGGTGGTCGACGGGGTTCATCGCGACACCACGGACGGTCGGGCGAACGCCTTTCCAGCGCATCCGGCCGGCCTTGCCCCAGTTGATGTTCGACTGCTCGGCGTTTCCGACCTCGCCGATGGTGGCGCGGCAGCGGGCGTCGACGTTGCGGACCTCGCCCGACGGCAGGCGGAGCTGCGCGTAGGGGCCGTCCTTGGCGACGAGACGAACCGAGGCACCGGCGGAGCGGGCCATCTTGGCGCCCCCGCCCGGCTTCAGCTCGATCGCGTGGATGATCGTACCGACCGGGATGTTCTTGAGCGGCAGGTTGTTGCCGGGCTTGATGTCGGCGCCGGTACCGGACTCGACGATGTCACCCTGCGACAGCTTGTTCGGCGCGATGATGTAGCGCTTGGTGCCGTCCACGAAGTGGAGCAGGGCGATGCGAGCCGTGCGGTTGGGGTCGTACTCGATGTGCGCGACCTTGGCGTTGACGCCGTCCTTGTCGTTGCGACGGAAGTCGATGACGCGGTACTGGCGCTTGTGGCCGCCACCGATGTGGCGCGTGGTGATGCGACCGGCGTTGTTGCGGCCACCGGTCTTCGACAGCGGGCGCAGCAGCGACTTCTCGGGCGTCGAGCGCGTGATCTCGGCGAAGTCGGCGACGGACGAACCGCGGCGACCCGGAGTCGTGGGCTTGTATTTGCGAATAGCCATTCTTATATCCCTCCGAGCCCTAGCCGACAGCCGTGAAGATGTCGATGGTGCCCGACTTGAGTGTCACGATGGCGCGCTTGGTGCTCTTGCGCTTGCCGAGACCGAACTTGGTGCGACGGGTCTTGCCCGGGCGGTTCAGCGTGTTGATGCTGTCGACCTTGACGTCGAAGATCTTCTCGATGGCGAGCTTGATCTCGGTCTTGTTCGAGCGGGGGTCGACCAGGAAGGTGTACTTGCCCTGGTCGATCAGGGTGTAGCTCTTCTCGGAGACGACCGGCGAGATGACGATGTCGCGGGGATCTTTGTGGATGCCGCTCATGCGGTGGCCTCCTTCTTGGTCTTCGAGGCCACGAAGCCGTCGAAAGCGCTCTTGGTGAAGACGATGTCGTCGGAGACGAGGACGTCGTACGCGTTGAGCTGGTCGTAGGTGATGACGTGGACCTCTTCGACGTTGCGGACGCTCTTGAGCGTCAGCGTGTCTTCGCGGTCGGTGACGATCAGCACGTGCCTGCTCGACGAGATGCCGGCGAGCAGGGCGATGGCGGTCTTGGTCGAGATCTCGTCGGCGACGAACGACTCGACGACGTGGATGCGAGCACCACGAGCGCGGTCGGAGAGCGAACCGAGCAGAGCGGCCGCGATCATCTTCTTGGGGGTGCGCTGCGCGTAGTTGCGGGGCGTCGGGCCGTGGACGATGCCACCGCCGGTCATCTGAGGAGCGCGGATCGAGCCCTGACGAGCGCGACCGGTTCCTTTCTGCTTGAACGGCTTGCGACCGGCACCGGAGACCTCGCCGCGGCTCTTGACCTTGTGCGTGCCCTGGCGGGCGGCGGCGAGCTGAGCGACGACGACCTGGTGGATCAGCGGGATGTTGGCGGTGACGTCGAAGAGCTCGGCGGGGAGCTCGACAGTGCCGGTCTTCGCGCCCTTGGCGTCGAGGACGTCGACGGTGGTTGCGGTTGCAGTGGTGGTAGCCATGCGTTAGGCCCCCTTAACGGCGGTGCGGACGAAGACGATGCGGCCACGGGCACCGGGGACGGCGCCCTTGACGAGCAGCAGACCCTTCTCGGCGTCGATGGCGTGCACGGTCAGGTTGAGGACGGTGACGCGCTCGCCACCCATGCGGCCGGCCATGCGCATGCCCTTGAAGACACGGCTGGGGGTCGACGAAGCACCGATCGAGCCGGGCTTGCGGTGGTTGCGGTGCGAACCGTGCGAGGACGAGACACCGGCGAAGTTGTGGCGCTTCATGACACCGGCGAAGCCCTTGCCCTTGGAAGTGCCGACGACGTCGACCTTCTGGCCGGCTTCGAAGGTGTCGACCGTGAGCTCTTGGCCGAGTGCGTACTCGGCGGCGTCGGCGGTGCGGACCTCGGTGAGGTGACGGCGCGGCGTGACGCCGGCCTTGTCGAAGTGACCGGCACGCGGCTGGTTGACCTTCCGCGGGTCGATCGGGCCGGCGGCGATCTGGACGGCGACGTAGCCGTCGTTCTCTTCGGTGCGGATCTGGGTCACGACGTTCGGCGAGATCTCGACGACGGTGACGGGATGAGCTTGTTGTCTGCATCCCAGACCTGGGTCATGCCGAGCTTCTTGCCGAGCAGGCCCTTGACGTTCTTGGTGGTGGTAGCCATCTGTCAGTCGCCCCCTAGAGCTTGATCTCGATGTTGACGTCGGCGGGGAGGTCGAGACGCATGAGCGAGTCGACGGCCTTCGGCGTCGGGTCGATGATGTCGATGAGGCGCTTGTGCGTGCGCTTCTCGAAGTGCTCGCGCGAGTCCTTGTACTTGTGGGGCGAACGGATGACGGCGATCACGTTCTTCTCGGTGGGGAGCGGCACGGGGCCGACCACGGTCGCACCGGCACGGGTCACCGTGTCGACGATCTTGCGAGCTGACGTGTCGATGACCTCGTGGTCGTACGACTTCAGTCGGATGCGGATCTTTTGTCCCGCCATGTGTGACTCTCTCTCGATGTATACGTCGCGCACCTTCACGGGGCCGCCTGACGCGCATTCCGGAACCGAGGCCCGGGCTGCTGTGTCGGTAGGCAGGAGTCGCTCTCTTTCGAGAGCGGCCTCGTCTGCCGCACCACTGTTTTTCTGTCAATGCCGATCGAGGATGCAGCACGCTGCACTTGCCTCACCGGCGTGATCGAACCCGCGGAGAGATTTGTGACAAGCACAATGCACCTGCGAGGAGGTCCATCTCTCGGCCCGAGACCGACCCCGCGTGGAGGTCGCTCCTGGATCCGGCGCACAGACTGCAGAAAACTACAGAGAGCTGCGCGCCTTCGGATTCGATTGGAAGAGGTATCCTGCTACCCGCGGCCCAGCTCTTGCTTCGACTCGAGAGCCTCGCTGAGCGAGTTTCTCTTGAGCGTCGTGTCACAAGCACTGTGCACTGCCTGGCAGTGATCTCACCCGTAAGGGCGGAATGTTGAACCAGATAAGTCTGCCATAGGGCGGCATTTGCTGCAACCCGGGCGTGTCGCGACCCGGAGGCCCGAATTTCCGGGCCGGATCAGTCTTCGGCCGGGCGGAACCACGGCGGGTAGATCGCGACGCGCGGCGTCGACCCGCCGGCCTCGGTGACCAGCGCCTTCACGCGGTCGCGCATGCGGTCGTTGGGCACGCCGATCAGGGTCACCGACATGAGGTCCACCGAGTCGGGCACCAGGATCTCGGCGTTGAGAAGGGTCGGATCGGCGATCGACGCCCGACGTACCAGCGCGGCCCCCTCGGCGGGGCCCTGCGCGAAGCGCGTGAGCGCGTCGGCGGCATCACCGTCGGCCACCACGAAATCGCTGCCGAGCAGCTTGATCGGGGCGACGAGCACGACGTAGTCGGTGGCCCGCGTCTCACGGGCGGCGGCCGACCAGCGGTCACCGGCGGCACCTGTGCGCACCTGGTTCCAGGTCGTGGCGTCGGGCGACAGCGCGAACGGTACGTGCGAGGCGACGGAGGCGCCCGAGGGCACCACGGCCGCCGCACGCTTCTCGCGGTGCGCGGCCGAGCTCACGTCGATCTCCGGCGTCGCCGCGGCGCGCAGGAGGCCACCGGACAGGATGCCCTCGAGGTTGTCGATGTGGGTCCAGTGGTGGGCCCGCATGGTCGACAGGTCGACGTTCGGCAGGGCGTCAGCGGCTGGGGGGCGTTTCACGCCCGCGACACGAGGGGGCGTGCGGCGCGTTGCGGGAGCCTTGCGGACCGTGGGCGTCGAGGTCGACGACGATGTCGGCTCCTGCGACTCGGGGGTCTGGCGCGGCGAGCAGATGTCGCACAGCTCGATGTCCAGGCCGTGGATGCACTCGATCACTCTGGGCCTTTATTCACTCTGGGCGGGTCCTCTCGTGCGCCCGTAAGTCGGACACAAGGTTCTAGGTTACGTGACCCGGCCCGATCACCGGAACAGGAGTGCTCGCACCTCGGTCTCGGCAGACCCGAGTCGCGCAGGATCGATGGTCTCGCCCGCCTGGTAGGCATCGACGAGTCGCGGGTCGACGTAGCTGCTCTTGGCGATCGAAGGAGTATTGCCGAGCACCTCGGACGCGTCGCGCATCGCCTGCGCGAGTGCTCTCTGTCGCTTGGTGCGAGTCGGCTGCGGGCCCGTCCGCGCGAGGCTCGTGGCGGCGGTCACGGTGCCGTGGAGGGTGCGGAAGTCTTTCGCCGTGAACTCGTCGCCGGCACGCTCCTTCACGTAGGCGTTGATCTCGGGCGAGTGGAGGGGACGCCATGCGGCTCCGGCTTCAGGCCGGTAGGCGAGCAGGCGCGCCCGACCGCCACGACGCTTGAGCGAGCGGATCACGCGGGCGAGGTCGGCGTCGGTAATCGTCGAGCCCCACTCCTGGCCGCTCTTGCCGGGGAAGTCGAGCGCGACGGTGTCGCCCGAGACGGTCGCGTGGCTGCAGAGCAGCGTCGCGAGACCGTGACTGCCGTGCTCTTCGGCATAGCGCTCGGAGCCGACCCGCAGCGAGCCCGTGTCGAGCATGCGGAACGCGGCCGCAAGCGCTCGCTCGCGATCGGGCTCGTCGCGGCGGAGATCCTGCGTCACGAAGCGTCGCGCCACGGGCAGCGACTCGGCGAGGGCGAGGGCACGGTCGAACTTGATGCGGTCTTTCTGCTCGCGCCACGTCGGGTGGTAGATGTATTGGCGGCGGCCGGCAGCGTCGACTCCGGTGGCCTGGATGTGCCCGTTGTCGTATGGGGCGATCCACACGTCGGTCCAGGCCGGCGGGATGGCCAGGTGCTCGATGCGGGCACGCAACTCATGGTCGGAGATGGTCGTGCCGTGCACGTCGCGGTACGTGAACCCGCGCCCGGCCTTCACCCGGGTCACGCCTGGTCTCGTGTGGTCGGTGTGTCGCAGACGGGGCATGGAGCCCATCGAACACCGCGCCGCTTTCTGCCCTTCTCGGCGGGGTACGACGAAGAGCCCCCGACCGCACGGGTCGAGGGCCCTCACGATGCAGTCGGGGGTGTGGCTAGTCGTTGCCGATCTTCTTGTCGGCGGCGTCGCGCGCCTCTTCGATCTTGTCGTGGAACTTGCCGCCGGTGATCTTGTCGGCAGCACCTGCCACGGCGCCGAGGATGCTGTCGCTGACCTCTTCGACCTTGTCGCTCTTCAAGGCGTCTTTCACCTTGTTGTCGTTCAGGAACTCTTTGGCTTTCGCTGTCGCATCGTCCAGGTTCGCCATGATGGCCCTCCCTCACCGGCCGGCACTTCCGGCCATGCAGGCAATGATGCGCCCGTCCGTGCCAAAACTCTAGAAACGGGCGGTTAACGGCGGAAGGGCCGAGCCTCTCGGCTCGACCCTCCTGCTGGATCGCTTGGCGTTTTTGTCTTACTTGTTGATCTTGGTGACGGTACCGGCGCCGACGGTGCGGCCACCCTCACGGATCGCGAAGCGCAGGCCCTCTTCCATGGCGATGGGCTGGATCAGCTCGACGGTGATCTCAGTCGTGTCGCCGGGCATGACCATCTCGGTGCCCTCGGGCAGCGTGATGACACCCGTGACGTCGGTGGTGCGGAAGTAGAACTGCGGACGGTAGTTCGCGTAGAACGGGTTGTGACGGCCACCCTCATCCTTGGACAGGATGTAGACGTTGGCATCGAAGTCGGTGTGCGGCGTGACCGAACCCGGCTTGACGATGACCTGGCCGCGCTCGACGTCCTCGCGCTTGGTGCCACGAAGGAGAAGGCCCGTGTTGTCGCCGGCCTGAGCCGAGTCGAGCAGCTTGCGGAACATCTCGATGCCGGTGACGGTGGTCTTGACGGTCGGGCGGATGCCGACGATCTCGACCTCTTCGTTGACGTTCAGCTGACCGCGCTCAACACGACCGGTGACGACGGTGCCACGACCGGTGATCGTGAAGACGTCCTCGATGGGCATGAGGAAGGGCTGGTCGGTCGCACGGATGGGCTCGGGGACGCTGACGTCGACGGCCTCCATGAGGTCGGCGACCGTGGCGGCCCACTTCTCGTCACCCTCGAGGGCCTTGAGAGCGGAGACCTGGATGACGGGAGCGTTGTCGCCGTCGAACTCCTGGCTCGAGAGGAGCTCGCGGACCTCGAGCTCGACGAGCTCCATGATCTCCTCGTCGTCGACCATGTCGGCCTTGTTGAGCGCCACGACGATGTAGGGCACGCCGACCTGGCGGGCGAGCAGCACGTGCTCACGCGTCTGGGGCATCGGGCCGTCGGTGGCGGCGACCACGAGGATCGCGCCGTCCATCTGAGCCGCACCGGTGATCATGTTCTTCACGTAGTCGGCGTGGCCGGGAGCATCGACGTGAGCGTAGTGACGCTTCTCGGTCTGGTACTCGACGTGGGAGATGTTGATCGTGATGCCACGAGCCTTCTCTTCCGGCGCGTTGTCGATCTGGTCGAACGCGGACGCCGTGTTGAGGTCGGGGTACTTGTCGTGCAGAACCTTGGTGATCGCCGCGGTGAGCGTCGTCTTGCCGTGGTCGACGTGACCGATGGTTCCGATGTTTACGTGCGGCTTAGTCCGCTCGAACTTGGCCTTCGCCACTGTGGGTCCTCCTCAGGACTCTGGTGCAGTGCCCGTGCCGGCCAGATTGTCTCTGGCCAGCCTGGCCCTGCGCATTGGTGTGTTGACATGCTACGCGATCGAGGCTCGACCCCGCATTTCGGGTGGTGCGCCCTGTGGAGGACGCCCGCCCGAGGTGGGCTACTCGCCCTTGTTCTTCGCGATGATCTCTTCGGCGATAGCCTTGGGGACCTCCGCGTACGACTCGAAGGTCATCGAGTAGACGGCGCGACCCGAGGTCTTCGACCGCAGGTCACCGACGTAACCGAACATCTCCGACAGCGGGACGCTGGCCTTGACGACCTTCACACCGCTGGCGTCATCCATCGACGCGATCATGCCACGACGAGAGTTGAGGTCGCCGATGACGTCGCCCATGTACTCCTCGGGCGTGCGCACCTCGACGGCCATGATCGGCTCGAGGAGGGTGGGCTGCGACTTGCGCGCCGCCTCCTTGTAGGCGATCGAGCCGGCGATCTTGAACGCCATCTCGGAGGAGTCGACGTCGTGCGCCGCACCGTCGAGCAGCAGGGCGCGAACGCCGACCGTCGGGTATCCGGCGAGGACGCCGACCTGCATGGCGTCCTGGATGCCGGCGTCGACGGAGCCGATGTACTCGCGCGGAACGCGACCACCGGTGACCTTGTTGACGAACTCGTACGTCGACTCCGCCGTGACCTCGAAGGGCTCCAGAGCGATCTGGACCTTCGCGAACTGGCCGGACCCACCCGTCTGCTTCTTGTGGGTGTAGTCGTAGCGCTCGATGCCCTTCTTGAGGGTCTCGCGATAGGCGACCTGGGGCTTGCCCACGTTCGCCTCGACGTTGAACTCGCGCTTCATGCGGTCGACCAGGATGTCGAGGTGCAACTCGCCCATGCCCTTGATGACCGTCTGGCCCGTCTCGACGTTGAGCTCGACGCGGAACGTCGGGTCCTCCTCGGCGAGCTTCTGGATGGCCAGCGAGAGCTTCTCCTGGTCCTGCTTCGTCTTCGGCTCGATGGCGACCTCGATGACGGGCTCGGGGAAGGTCATCGACTCGAGGACGATCTGGTCGGTCGGGTCGCACAGGGTGTCGCCCGTGGTCGTGAACTTGAGACCGATCACCGCGTAGATGTGACCGGCGGTCACGCCGTCGACGGGGTTCTCTTTGTTGGAGTGCATCTGGAAGATCTTGCCGATGCGCTCTTTCTTGTCTTTGGTCGAGTTGATGACCTGAGCGCCCGACTCGATGTGACCCGAGTAGACGCGCACGTAGGTCAGACGACCGAAGAAGGGGTGCACCGCGACCTTGAAGGCCAGAGCCGAGAACGGCTCGGTCGACTCGGGCTTGCGGATGATGATCTTCTCGGCGTCGCGGACGTCGTGACCCTCCATGGGAGGCACGTCGAGGGGCGACGGGAGGTAGTCGACGACCGCGTCGAGCATCGGCTGGACACCGCGGTTCTTGAACGCGGAGCCGCAGAAGATCGGGTAGAGCTCGGAGTTGACCGTCATCTTGCGGACGGCGCCCTTGATCTCGGCGACCGTGAGCTCTTCGCCCGAGAAGTACTTCTCGAGCAGAGCGTCGTCGGACTCGGCGACGGTCTCGAGAAGCTTGGCGCGGTACTCCTCGGCCTTGGCCTGCATGTCTTCGGGGATGGGCTCGATCTCGTACTTGGCGCCCATCTCGACGTCACCCTTCGCGTCGCCGCGCCACGTCAGCGCACGCATCTCGACCAGGTCGACAACCCCCTCGAAGGAGGACTCGGCGCCGATCGGCAGCTGCATGACGAGTGGCTTCGCGCCGAGGCGCTTGATGATGGTGTCGACGGTGAAGTAGAAGTCGGCGCCCAGCTTGTCCATCTTGTTGACGAAGCAGATGCGGGGCACGTCGTACTTGTCGGCCTGACGCCAGACGGTCTCGGACTGGGGCTCGACGCCCTCCTTGCCGTCGAACACCGCGACGGCGCCGTCGAGCACGCGAAGCGAGCGCTCGACCTCGACCGTGAAGTCGACGTGGCCGGGGGTGTCGATGATGTTGATCTGGTTCTTGTTCCAGAAGCACGTCGTCGCAGCGGACGTGATCGTGATGCCACGCTCCTGCTCTTGCGCCATCCAGTCCATGGTGGCAGCGCCGTCGTGGACTTCACCGATCTTGTGGGTGATCCCCGTGTAGAACAGGATGCGCTCGGTGGTGGTCGTCTTGCCGGCATCGATGTGCGCCATGATGCCGATGTTGCGGACCTTGTTCAGGTCGGTGAGCACGTCCTGTGCCACGGGTTCCTCCGATTGGGGGGTTAGAGAGTGTGGTTGCTGCGGGGGCGGGCGGGGCCTTGTGGGCACCGCTCGCCACCCGCAGAGCTGTTACCAGCGGTAGTGCGCGAAGGCCTTGTTCGACTCGGCCATCTTGTGCGTGTCTTCACGACGCTTCACAGCGGCGCCGAGACCGTTCGACGCGTCGAGGATCTCGTTCATGAGACGCTCGGTCATCGTCTTCTCGCGACGGGCCTTGGCGTAGCTGGTGAGCCAGCGGAGAGCCAGGGTGTTGGCGCGGTGAGGCTTGACCTCGACGGGGACCTGGTAGGTCGAGCCGCCGACGCGGCGCGAACGCACCTCGAGGGTGGGGCGCACGTTGTCGAGCGCCTTCTTGAGCGTGGCGACGGCGTCCTGGCCGTTCTTGGCGGAGACGCCGGCGAGAGCACCGTAGACGATGCGCTCGGCGAGCCCCTTCTTGCCGTCGAGCAGGATCTTGTTGACCAGCTGGCTGACGATGGGGGCGCCGTAGACGGGGTCTGCGACGACAGGGCGCTTGGGAGCGGGACCTTTACGAGGCATTACTTCTTCTCCATCTTCGCGCCGTAGCGGCTGCGAGCCTGCTTGCGGTTCTTGACGGCCTGGGTGTCGAGGGCGCCGCGAACGATCTTGTAGCGGACACCGGGGAGGTCTTTCACACGACCGCCGCGCACGAGCACCATCGAGTGCTCTTGCAGGTTGTGGCCTTCACCGGGAATGTACGCGGTGACCTCGGTGCCGTTCGAGAGCTTCACACGGGCGACCTTGCGGAGGGCCGAGTTCGGCTTCTTGGGGGTGGTGGTGTACACACGGGTGCACACGCCACGCTGCTGGGGGTTGGCCTTCAGGGCGGGAGCCTTGGTCTTGACGACCTTCGGCGTGCGACCCTTGCGGACCAGCTGCTGAATAGTTGGCACTGGTTCTCCTGGATTCGTACTTCTCGGTGCAGGCGTTTCGCTGCGGTGCAGCACTTCCTGCGGTTCTGGCCTACCCGGTCGGCAGGATTCCTCATCTCTGGAGCACGGCCGTCACACTTCGTATTGCTCGGAGTGTTGTGGTCGCGCATCTCCCCCGTAGCGACGCACTATGGATGCAGTGATGCATCATGGGCGCAATCGCGGGGCCCGCTCGACGTGACGAGAAGTTCGTCACCCCGAAGAGACGGCGTTTCTGCTTCGGTAACTCGGCAGAAATCTGGGCGCGCCGTAAAGCGCACACCCGAGCAAGAATAGCCGCGGCCGGGGCCTTAATCAAACGCGAGGGCGCAGAACCACGCGGCGGAGGTGCCGCTGTGGGCGAACTCGCTGTCTCCGAGGCTCACAGATCGTCGTGGCGCCCGTCGCGCTGCTGCCGCGCCGTCTCGACCCGGGCGAGCACGAGGAAGACCGTGACGACCACTCCGGCCCAGATCGAGGTGACCACGACGAACGGGCTGTGCGAGTAGCGCCCCGCGAAGAGCACCAGCCAGACCGCCTCGTTGCGCTCGAACGAGTAGATCAGGCTGCCGATCACGAGCATCAGCACGTAGCTCGCCAGCGCGGTGAGAAGAGCGAGCGGCAGGATCCGGCGGTGTCTGACGCCGTCGGCTCCTGAGCCTTCGCGCACGTCGCGGTCTTCGACCCCGAAGCGCCGCGCCAGCGCGAAGAAGACGGTCGCCATCGACCCCAGCACCATCGCCGGCCCGAGAAGAGTGCCGGCGTCCCGCTCGACGATCACGTCGTCGTCGGTGACGTAGAAGATGAGCCCCGCCGTCAGCACGACGAGCGCGAAGTGCGTCACCGTCGCCATGAAGACGAGGAGGCCGCGGGACATCGCTCCAGGCTACGCGGCGCTGGCTGCGCTAAACCCCCTCGGCCGGCAGCCGCGCAATGCCTAGGCATTGCGCGCTTGCCGACCTCGGGGGTTTAGAGGTGGTAGGTGCCACGGGCCGGTCGATCGGGACCTCCGACCGGTCCGTGGCGGCTTGGGGGCCGCCCGGGCTACTTGCCCGCGGCGGCGTCGGGCGACGACGTGCCGGTGGTGGCGCCGGCGGCGGTCGACGTCGCCGTCTGGGAGGTCTGCGTGCCGGTCGACGTGTCGGTCAGCGCGTAGATCAGGCCGGTGATGTTCCAGTCGAGCGTCGACGTGGCGGCCGTCGAGGTGCTGCTGGTCGATGCACCGGTGCCTGTCGTTGCCGCGGCACCGTAGCCGATCGTCGACGAGACGAAGAGGCGCTGCCCCTTACGAAGGCCCTGAATGAATGCGAGACCCTGCGTGTACGTGCCCGTGATGTCGACCGTGACGGGCAGATCGGAGAAGTTCGCTGCCGTGATGAGCGGGGAGGTCGCCAATGTGGGGGCGGTCGGGGTGGGAGCGGCCGTAGCAGTCGGGGTGGCCGAGGCCGAAGCAGACGCTGACGCTGATGCTGACGGCGAGGCCGTCGATGTGCCGGCTGCCGTCGCGGTCGATGTACTGACCGGCGGCACGTAAGCACTCGCATCCCCGATTGTCAGAGAGTTGAGCTGCACGCCGCTTGATTTCACAATGGAGTTGACCTCTGCGATGAACGCGGCCGATCCGGCGGCGCCAGGCACGGAGGCTTTGAGCACACCCAGCTGCTCCTGAAGCGAGTCGAGCTTGGAGAACTGGCTCTTCAGGGTGGTCAGGTTCGTCGCCAGCGTGGTGTTCTGAACCAGGGTGCTCGCCTGGTTTGCCTGCGCTGTCTGCGCAGCCTTCAGCTGAGGTGAGACACCGAGGAAGAACCCACCGGCGATCACGACGACTGCGGCCAGGGCCGCGCCGATCATGAGGAGACGATTGCGGTCCATGGTCAGTTGCCCTTCGTGTAGGTGTTGGTAAAGACCTTCTGGTTGATGTGAAGCGTGACACTGGCCGTGTAACCGCCCGACTCGGACGACGCGCTGCTTGCAGAAGCGTCGACGTAGCCCTTGAGCGTCGGAAGCGTATTCAGCCAGGTCGTGATCGCGGGAAGCGATGTCGCAGTGATCTCGAAGGAGAGTGTTGCGACGCGCTGGCCCTGAAGAGGAGACATGGGCTGAGCGAGGGCGAGGACGGGCGATGTGGAGCTGACCGAAAGGGAGGTCACCGACACGCCTGTCGGAACCGTCAGAGCCACTTTCTCGAGGTAACCCGCCCAGTCGACATCCGTCGAACCGCCGACCGACTGGGCCGCCTGGATGAGACCGACCTCGGATTGCGTCGTCTTGACCGCGGAGTACTTGCTCTGCTGAGTAGTCAGCGCGGTGGTCTCAGCCTGCGTGGACGCGAGCGAGGTCGTCGCGTTGTTCGCGTAGAGAGTGGAGGCGCCCGTGACGATGCCCATGAGAACAACGGCAGCTGCGACGCCGAGCCACGCGCGGCGGACAACGAGGCCGGCCTTCCGCTCGGCGCGCACCTCGAGCGGGAGGAGATCGACGCGCGGTTGGCCGCCGATGGCGATGAAGCCCCTCCTTTCCTTCGGTGCGGCCGCTGCCTTCACGGGCCTCGCGGCCTTCAGGGTAGGAGCAGGCAGAGCAGGAGACTCGATGCTTGGAGCCGCAGGGGCCTCGAGCACGGCGGTCGTGGTGGCAGCGGATGAAGCGTGCACAGACGTCGTTGGCACCACGGCCTCCCGCGTCGACGGTACCTGTACCAGGGGAGCCGCAATTGGCTGCTGGGCCGCCGCTGTGGTCAGGGGCTCAGGGGAGACGACGGCCGGGGCCAAGGCCACCTTGGCCGCGCGCGGCACTTTCGGAGCACGAGGTTCCTTGGGAGCACGGGACTGCTTCGCTGCGCGAGGTGTCCTCTCGGGCTTCGGGGCCTTCTCCGCTACGACCTTCGGTCCTTTCGCGGTTTTGACGGGGGCCTGCCCGGACTCGGCCGCGCGTTGCGCGCTCTTCGTCAGATAGAACTTCATGCTGCACTCCCGAGAGCCAGGCCGAGCGCGGTGGTCAGGGACAACACGTTCGGGCGGAGGGTCTGTTCGGACACCGATCGGCCGACGGTGATGCCGCTGAGGGGGTCGCCCATGACGACCTCCATGCGGGTGACCTCGGCGAGCGCCTCAGGCAGCCCGATCATCTGCGCTCCGCCTCCGGTGAGGACGATGTGGCTCACCGTCTCGCTGGGGCGGGTGTTGGCGTAGTAGCTGACGGTATTGCGAAGGCTGCCGAGCAGCTCGTTGACCGTCTCGAAGATGACCGACGAGGCGGTCTTGTCTTCTTTCGTGGTGGACGACGCGACGAGGCCGAGGGAGCGCTTCGCGCCCTCGGCGAGCTCGAGAGGGATCTCGAGGCGGGTTGCGAGGTCGGTCGTGACGTCGTCGCCGCCCGAGGGAATGATGCGGACGAACTGCGGCACGCCGTCGGACAGCAGGACGACCGAGGTGGTCGAAGCCCCGATGTCGATCAAAGCGACTGTGCCCTTACTGTTCGAGCGGTTGACGAGGAGCCGCGACACCGCGAACGGGATGAGATCGACGCCGACCGCGTTCAGGCCGGCCAGCTTCGAAGCGCGAACGTTGCCGAGCACGGCGTCTTTGACCGCGGCGATGAGGAGGCCGTTGATGACGGGGCCGTGCTCGCCGATGCTTTCGGAGACAGGGTAGAAGTCGAGGAGAGCATCCGCGACAGGCACGGGCAGCATGTCTTGGACCTGGAAGGGAAGGGACTCCTTGATCCTGGCTTTCGATGCCTTGGCGACGGTGAGGTCGCGGGCCAGCACGCGCTGGTTGCCCATGCCGAGCACGACCTCCTTGCTCTTGAAGCCGGCCTGTGACCAGAGGGTCTTCAGCGCGGCGGCGACGGCCTGCGGCTCGACGACCTCGCCGCGACTGACGCTGCCGGCGGGCAGCGGGACCTCGCCGAAGCGCACGAGGGTGGGCCGGGCCGAGGTCGGATTGGCGATCTCCACCGCGCGCAGCGAGGCTGCACCGATGTCGACGCCGACGATGGACTTACTCATGAGGGGGTTCTCCTGGGAGGGAAGGTGGGGCGGGTGCGCGGTTAGACCACGCCGAGGAGGGACAGGTAGCCGCCGAAGACGGCCGGGCCGGCGAAGACGCCGATCCACGCGCCCACGAGCATCCAGGGACCGAAGGGGATCCCGCCCTTCCTCCCCACGCGCCTGAGGGCGATCAGCACGATGGCGAAGACGCCACCGACGAGGAAAGCCGCGAAGGCTCCCACGAGAAGAGGGCCCCAGCCGAGAAACGCCAGATAGAGGCCGAGGACGCCGGCGAGTTTGACGTCGCCGAAGCCCATTCCCTTCGGGTACGCGAACGCGATGCCGAAGTAGAAGACGAAGAGCGCAGCGCCGCCGATGAGCGTGCGGACGAAGCCCGCGATGTCACCGGTGAGGAGCGAGGACGCGCCGAGAAGGGAAACCGCCACGGCATAGGACGGAACGACGATGCGGTTCGGCAGACGGTGGTGCTCGGTGTCGATGATGCCGAGCGCCACGCTGATCGCAGCGAGGTAGAGGAACGCCACCAGCTCGAGCAGACGCGACACGATGTGCACGGCGTCGTACGTGAGACCCGTGGTCGGCCAGAAGCGGATGGCGACGATCAGGAAGAACGCACCGGTGGCCGCCTCGACGATCGGATAGCGGCTCGAGATCGGCGTCTTGCAGTCACGGCACTTGCCGCGCAGCACGAACCAGCTGAGCACGGGCACGTTGTCGTAGGCGCGGATCTCCGACTTGCAGTTCGGGCAGGCGCTCGCGGGGTGCGACACGGACATGCCGTTCGGCACGCGGTAGACGACGACGTTGAGGAAGGAGCCGATCACGAGGCCGAAGACGGTGGCGAGAGTCGCGGAGAAGAGAAGGGGGGTCAAGGCGATCACAGGGGTGCTCCCGTCGGGCTGAAGGCCGTCTTGGTCTCGGTCATGGACGTGATGCCATAAGAGGTCGAGACAGGTGAAAGGAACTTCGGTGGGGCCTCGTTTGCGAGACGCGGGTCGTAGAGGTAGTTCTTCGTGTAGCCGGTTCCGACGCCGCCCGAGCCGTCGATGGCGGCGGTGGCGACTGCGCCTCGATACTTCTGCACGATCGAGCCGAGGACGGTGAGCTTCCCTTTGGGGTAGCCGGGCGAGGTGGGGTAGGAGGTGCTCGCCCCGTCTGCTGAATAGTTCTCGACCGTGAACGAGTGAGCGACCGACATGATCGCCGCATCGATCGTGCGCGAGCTCTTCGTCCGATCCATCAGCTGCAGCTGGTTCGTCGTGCATGTGTAGCGACCGTTGGCGTTCGCGGTGCCTGTCAGGGTGTTCGTGCAGTTGTAGGAGACTGCAACCGTCGTCGCAGGGTTGTAGACGAACACATTGTTCTGGCCGATGAGCCCGAGGAGATCGGTCGCCTTGTTCGTGGTGTCGTAAGTGATGTCGCCCGTGACGTACACGTAGTTGTTCGCGGCGATGGTGACCGCCCCGTTGACGACTCCCTGCACGAAGGCGTCCCCGTTCTTGCAGCTGTACGACGCTGTCGTCGGGGCGGTCTCGCCGACTGCCGGGTAGCCGACCCCATTGCCGACAGTGGAGCCGTCGGCGCCAGTGCACGTGTAATTCAGGGGCAGGTTGCTCTTGAAGAACGCTGTTCCTCCGGGCCCGGCGGTCGATGCCGCGCGTGGGTAGTTCGGGTCGCTCGTAGTAGTCGGCACGTTCTGCACGTAAACGAGGTTGTTCGGCACGACAGTGAAGGTCTGGCCGCCGGGGCTGCCGAGCGTCCCGCCCTTCGACGAGTAGCCCGGTGTTCCGCAGGCAGCCGGCTGCGTGCTGCCGACGAGAACGGCGGGATCACCAGCGATCTCCGTGTACTGGGTCCATGGCGAGTACACGGTCCAGGTGCCGTTGCTGTTGAAGGTGAAGGTGGTCGGGCCGGTATACAGGCAACCCGGACGAGGAACAGTCGAAGCCGTCAGATCGTTGCGTGTCTCCTGAATGAGCGAGCCGATGGTCGCCGGCATCTGGATGAGGGGCACGTAGGTCGGGTTGCCGAGGCCGTTGAAGTTCGGCAGCGTGCCCTTCGGGCAGCTCGTCGTGCCCGGCACCACGTAGCCGTTGGCGACCTTGGCGACCGGAGCCGACGTCGTCACCTTGCCGAGGAATGTCGAGCCGCAGATCGAGATCGTGTCGTTGCTATGAGCGGGGCCCGAGATCGTATCGCCGGACGCGAACGAGATGATGCTGCAGCTGCTCGAGATCGAAGTGTTCCACTGATATGCGTTTGAGGTCGACGAAGCCGGGCAATCGCTGTCGATCGACGGGTCGGTGTACTCGTCGTCGGTGAAGTAGAGGTAGTCGAGAAACCCGGACTGCTTGAGGTTGGCCACGACGGTACGGGTCGTGTTTCCGACCCTGCCCGTCGACTGCAGACGCAGGATGCCCTGGCTCGAGTACAGCGTGTTGTCGACCTGGTAGCGGTACGATCCGCTCGCTGGATTGTTGGGGTCGACGGGCTGCCAGGCACCTGAACCGAGATTAAAGGCCGTGTTACCGTCTGTTCCCCCCGGGAAAAGGCTCGCACCGCTGAAGGTGCTGCCCGTCGTGCCGTATTGGCTGTAGCCGTTGTCGTTGGCCAGCTTGGACTGGTAGTCCTCGACGCCCGCGTAGGCGGCCTGCGCCGCGGCGGACCAGTTGGCGTCAGTCTGGGACTGCGTGTCGCCGGAGACGGACGAAGCGACCAGGGCGCCGCTCATCAGGGTCAGGACCATGCCGAAGATGATCACGGTGGCCAAGGCCATACCGCGCTCGTCACCGGTACCGCTGACGACGCGGGCCAGTCGGCGGGCGATGCGTATGCGAAGGAGAGTGATCATGAGGATGGGCTCCTGGCGATCTGCAGATTGGGAAGACCGACCGTATTGGTCAGCAGCGTCGACTGAGCGCTGGAAGCACCGGTGCCGATCTGAAGGTTGACGGTCACCGCGGCGATGCTCTGAACGCTGGCGACAACACCGCTCGAGTTGAGGGCGATGCTCGCCCCCGTCGTATCGACGTAGGAGAAAAGTGCCGGGCCGCCCGCAGCCGGCAGCAGAACCGGCGAGGCGATCGTCCTCGTCGTCGTCGGGGCGGAGCCGAACGTGAAGAAGCCGTTGGAGACCACCGGCTGGTAGACCGACTCGACGAGGTTGCCCGATGCGTCTGGAGCGATCGTGACCATCTCGGTAGATGCGGTCGTGCCTGCAAGATTGATGCTGGTGTAGAGGGTGATCGAGTTAGCACCGGCCGAGACGAAAGCCGGTGTATTCGTGGTCTGGCCGTTCACTGGAAGGGTCGTGGCTCCCCGGATCATGCGCGCCACTTCGTTCATGCCAGACGAGGCGACCCGGTTCGAGGTATCGATCACATGGTCGTACTGGTTGGCCCGACTTGCGCTTGTGAAGAAGCCCACCATCATCACCAGGAGGATCGAGAAGATCGCCATCGCGACGAGCAGTTCGGTGAGGGACAAGCCGAGGTCTTGACGGTTCGGAGCCGAGATCTGTGCGACTCGAGTTCGAAGCCTCGCGATCATGGGGTCACCCCGCGAGGGTCGAACGTGATCGTGCCGTCGGAGTTGACATAGCCCGCAGTCTTGAGGTTGCTTGCAGTCAAGGTGACCGCGGTCGACTTCGTGCCGACCGTGATCTTCCATGTTCCGAAGGGAAGCGCGAGAGTCGGAGTACCGGCCGCAGTCGAAAACGTATAGGACATGCCCGCCGTGCACCCGGGGTCGCCGTTGGCCGTCGAGCTGACGGATGTCGCATAGATCGGGATCAGGCCGCCCGTGAGGACGCCGAGCGTGTTCGCAAGCGCCGGGAGGGTGACGACACCCATGGGGATCTTGACCGTCGGGTTGCCCGTGCCGGAGGCGGCCGCCGTCACGAAGCTCGAGCCGACGGCCTGCGTCTTCGTGTTCGGCGTCGTCCACTCGGTGGGATCGGGGTCGAGGCAGGTCTTGTCGGTGGTGGCACCGGGAACGACGGGCGAGTAGGCACCGGTCTCGTAATGGTAGCCACCCGTGAACGGGAACAGATTGACGGAACTCGTCGAGCTCGCCGTTGTGCTCGTGTAGGTGCCCGACGTGCTCGTGAAGGAGGTGGCCAGATTTGTCGGCAGGAGGGCCGAGCCGGAGTAGTTCGATGCGTATTGGAGCTGTAGCTGGGCCGACGTGTCGTACAAGAACGGTTCGGGAGACGAGGTGCCGGCCGTGACGACCGCGATCTTCGACGGGCTCGCGACCTGCGAGGAGTCGACGCCGTTCGTCATCGACAGCGTCACGTTGTAGTTGCCCGGGGTGACCTTCAGCGCGTAGCTGCAGCCGTTGGAATCGGTCACGGCGGGTGCGGTGGCGAGGGCGACGGCACCGTTGGGCGTGGAAGTCGGGGCGATGCTGACCGTGACGCCGGCGACACCGGCGCCTGAGGCACCTGTCACGAAGACGACGATGGACCCGAGCGTCGGGTCGTTGATGCGGCTGTTGGGAGCAAGGGTCGTCGTCGTCACGACAGGATTGGTCGTACCGGCGCCGGGGTAGGTGACGGTATCGCGGACGATCTTGTACTGCAGGGTTCCGGTGCCGGTTCCGCAGGCCGTTGTCGTCGTGTCGGACGACTGCCACTCGACGGAGCGGTTGATCGTGAATGTGGTGCCCTGGACAGTCGTCGTCCAGGTCTTGCTCACGACGGCGAACACGTCGGCCACGGCCCGTGCCTGGTCGAGATCCTGAGAAGCGAGGTTCAGCGCCACAGTGCGCGAGCGGGAATCCTGGCTGATCACGAGCGAGTTCGTGATGGCCGCAGCAACCGAGACGGCGATGATCGAGAAGACGACCATTGCAATGATGACTTCGACGAGGGTAAAGCCGGAATCCGACGATGTGGAGCGGTCGGAGCCGATGATCTGGCGAATGCGCTTCATTGTGGTCACCTCCCTCAGGTGCGTGCGGCGAGAAGAATGGGGTAATGCCGGATGCAGCGGTCTGAATCGTGGAGCAGGGCGGGCACCGTCTCCGGTGCCCGCCCCCGGGGCCTTGCTGTTACTTAGGAGGTGGGGGGGAGAGCCGAGGCCGTGGTGGTCGCGGTCGCAGACGTGCCACCGGCGACGCAGACGCCCTTGGCGACACCTGTCGAGTCGGTTGCGAAGAACGCGTTACCGGTCGACGAGAGCGCCTCGATGCAGTAAGTGCTGCCACTGGCGCTCGGGTAGTAGCCGATGCCGGTGGTGCTGGCGCCCCAGGTGCCGCCGGCGGCGGTGAGACCAGGCTGCGCCGTGAATGTGGACGGCGTTCCGCTCGTACCGGAGAAGGCGATAGCGGCGCCGCCATTGAACTTGCCGGTCGAGCTGTTGGTCTGGAGGCTGACGATGGCCGTCTTGAAGTTGGTCAGGTCGGACTGGACGTTGGAGTCCTTCGCGTTGTTCTGCACACCGAGGTAGACCGGGATGGCGATCGCAGCGAGGATGCCGATGATGATGACGACGACGAGGAGCTCGATCAGGGTGAAGCCCTTGTCGTCCTGCTCGACGATGTTCTTGCGGCGAGCGTTGAGCTTGCCCATGAGAGTGAAGTACATGACTTGTTCCGTTCGGGATGGTGGGGAATGGGAGGGTCTTGCTTTGCGTATGGAGGCAAGCTCTGCCTGCCAAGAGAGACGTTATTGGGCGAGCAAGGGAGTGCAGAATCCCTTACTCGGGGGGTTTTCGGCCGTTTCGTGGCCCCAGTAGGGGGACCTCCCCGTTCGGGTGAAACCCCCGATGAGGGGCATGTTTTTTAGATGCCTCGCGACCCCCGGACGGGGCACGCAAAAGCCCCGCCGCCCAGAAGGGCGACGGGGCAAATGACGACAGGTGCTGTCTGGATTGATCAGGAGCGGCGGTGAACGGCGTCCTTTCGACGCCGACGCCTCGCAAGAGCGGTGGCGATGTTGGTAATCATGGGGATGTTCCGCTTCGGGTGTGGCCACCGGCCCGGTGGGTGCCCTGGCAGCTCGCCGGCACGGGTCAGTGGATGAGCGAGGTGATTTTGAAGATCGGCAGGTAGAGCGCGACGATCATGCCGCCGATGACGACGCCGAGGAAGGCGATCATGAGCGGCTCGATGAGCGACGTGAGGGCCTCGGTGGTGGCCTGGACCTCGGCGTCGTAGAACTCGGCGATCTTGACGAGCATGATCTCGAGCGAGCCGGAGTCTTCACCGACCGCGATCATCTGCGTGACCATGGCGGGGAAGACTTCGGTCTCAGTGAGCGGGCCGGCGACGGATTCGCCCTGGCGGACCGACTCTGCGACTTTCTGGAGGGCCTGCTGAAGCACCCAGTTGCCTGAGACCTCGCCGACGATGCGCAGGGCCGTCAGGATGGGGACACCGGCTCCGATCATGTTCGAGAAGTTACGGCTGAATCGCGCGATCGCGATCTTCTGAATGAGCGGGCCGAACACTGGAAGCTTGAGCTTGAGCGGGTCGAGGAACGCCCTCACCTTCTCGTCGTGTTTGTGGCCCCGCCACCAGATCATGAACGCACCGATGCCCACGATGAGGATCGGAACGACGTAGACCATAGCGTGTGACGCGATCACCAGGATGCGCGTGGGCAGTGGCAGCTGACCGCCGAGCGACGCGAACATGGCGGCGAAGATCGGGACGATGAAGAGCAGCATGACCACCACAGCCACCAGCGACATGCACAACACAACCACCGGATAGGTCATAGCCGACTTGATGGTGCCCATCAGCTTGACCTCCTTCTCGAAGTTGGTCGCGAGGGAGTCGAGGGCGCCCTCCAAGAAGCCGCCGGTCTCGCCGGCGCGCACCATGTTGATCATGATGGGCGGGAGGTATTGGGTGTGCTTGCCGACCGCGTCCGAGAACGAGACTCCGGTCTCGACGTCCTCGCGGATCTCGGTGAGGATCTTGGCGAGCTTCGGGTTCTCGGTCTGCTCGGCGAGGATCGAGAGGGTGCGCAAGAGCGACAGGCCAGAGCCGATCATGGTCGACATCTGCCGGCTCATGATGGCGAGGTCTTTGAGCTTGACGCCCTTCGAGAAGCCGGGGATCGAGATCTCGCGCTGGAGGCCCGTGGTCGACGACTCGGAGATCGCGATCGGCGAGACGCCCATGGTGCGGAGGCGCGTGACGACGGCGCCCTCGCTGGAGGCCTCGACCTTGCCCTTGACGACCTTGCCGGCGGAGTCGCGCCCGCGGTAGGCGTAGGTGAGTGCGGTAGCCATCAGTGGTGTCCTCCTGAGAACGCGTCGCCGAAGTCGATGCCGCCGCCGGCGAGGCCGGTGTCGGCGCCCGTGTCGGTGCGGGTGACGAGGCGGTGGAAGCCCTCCTCGTCGTGCACCTTCTCCATGGCGGCCTTCAAGGTGACGGTGCCGGAGTTGACCAGGTCGGCGAGATCCTGGTCCATGGTGTGCATTCCGAGATCGCGGCCCGCCTGCATGGAGGAGGCGATCTGGTACGTCTTGCCCTCGCGAATGAGGTTGCCGACGGCCGGGGTCATCATCATGACCTCGGTCGCGACGACGCGGCCACGGCCGGTGGCGCGGGGCACGAGGGTCTGGCAGACGACGCCCTGCAGCGTCGAGGCGAGCTGCGTGCGCACCTGGTCCTGCTGGTGGGGCGGGAAGACGTCGATGACGCGGTCGATGGTCTGCGCGGCATCCTGCGTGTGCAGCGTCGCGAAGACGAGGTGGCCGGTCTCGGCTGCGGTGAGGGCCACCGAGATCGTCTCGAGGTCTCGCAGCTCGCCGATCAGGATCACGTCGGGGTCCTGCCGCAGCACGTGCTTGAGCGCGTTCGCGAAGCTGTGAGTGTCGCTGCCCACCTCGCGCTGGTTGACGATCGACATCTTGTGGTTGTGCATGAACTCGATGGGGTCTTCGACGGTGACGATGTGGTCGGCACGGGTCGAATTGGCCAGGTCGATCAGGGCCGCCAGGGTCGTGGACTTTCCGGATCCGGTGGGCCCGGTCACGAGGACGAGGCCGCGCGGCAGGCCGGCGAACTTTCCGAGGTCGGGGTCGATGCCGAGCTGGTCGAGCGTCTTGATCTCGGTGGGGATGAGACGGAAGACGGCACCCAGCACACCGCGCTGCTGGAAGAAATTGACGCGGAAGCGGGAATCGGCGGAGAGCGAATAGGCGAAGTCGAGCTCGAGGGCCTCGTCGAACTCGGCCTGGCGGTCGGGCGTGAGGAGGCTGGTGAGAGCAGTGCGGACCGTCTCGCGGTTCCACGGGGCGGGCGAGATCGCGGGGCGCAGCGAGCCGTCGACGCGGAGGGTCGGCGGGGCGTCGACCGTGACGTGGAGGTCGGAGCCGCCCTGCTCGACGACCTGGCAGAGGGCCTCGATCAGGCCCTTGTCGGCCGTCTTCGCGGCGTGGTCGGCGAGGACGGTCCGCGCGGCGGCACCGTTCGGGTCGAAGCCGGTCGCGGCCACGGGCAGCACCGCGGTGGGCGCGGCGGCCGGCGCACCGGACGGAGTCGGAAGCGCATCGAGGTCGAAGACCGGCACGGCCGAGGGGGTGGGCAGCGCGTCCAGGTCGAAGACGGGGGCCGCCGCGCTGACGACGGGGCGAGCGTCGGCGAGCGGGTGCACCTCGGCGACGGGGCGGCCGTCGAGCGAGGGGTTCGGGGCGGACCACGACTGAGGCGCGGGGAAGGACGACGGCGGCCAGGCCGGCAGCTCGTGCGAGTCGGTCTCGGGCGCCTGCTCGCGAGCCCAGCGGCGGCTGCCGACGGGCGCAGGCGACCAGCCACCGGCTGCGGGGGCGTCGGCAGCGTCGTCGAGCGAATACACGGGGCGGTTCCCCTCTGCCGGTGTCGGCAGGTCGTACAGCGGGTCACTCATCGGTGGTTTCCTTCTCGGTGGGTTCTCGGGTTCGGTTCGCGCAGCCCCAGCGGCTACGCCACGACCCGGAGGATCTCTTCGACGCTGGTGAGGCCCATCTTGGCTTTCTCCCAGCCGTCCTGACGGAGGGTCAACATGCCCTGATCCTGGGCGAGTCGGCCGATCTCGGCGCTCGAGGCGCGCTGCACGGCGAGGCGTTCAATGTCTTCGGAGACCGCCATGACCTCGTGGATGGCGATGCGTCCGCGGTAGCCGGTGTTCGAGCACGACTGGCAGCCGACCGGCTCGTAGATCGTCGGCATGGGCTGGTCGGGGTCGACGTGGAACTTGAGCACGCTGAGAGCCAGCGGCGTGTAGTCGCCTGGCCGCTTGCAGCGGTCGCAGAGGCGGCGCGCGAGGCGCTGGGCCACGACGCAGTCGAGGGCCGAGCCGACGAGGAAGGGCTCGATGTCCATCTCGGTGAGACGCACGATCGCGCTGGGCGCGTCGTTCGTGTGGAGCGTCGAGAGCACGAGGTGGCCGGTCAGCGACGCCTCGATGGCGATCTGCGCCGTCTCGTGGTCGCGGATCTCACCGAGCAGGACCACGTCGGGGTCCGAGCGCAGGATGCTGCGGAGCGCGCTGGCGAAGGTGAGGCCCGCCTTCGGGTTGACCTGCACCTGGTTGATGCCCGGCATCCTGTACTCGACCGGGTCTTCGACGGTGATGACGTTGATCTCGGGGCGGGCGACCGCGTTGAGGGTCGTGTAGAGCGTGGTCGACTTGCCGGAGCCGGTCGGGCCGGTGACCAGGATCATGCCGTAGGGCTTCGAGTACGACTCGGCGTAGACGTCGAAGTTGCGCTCGAGCAGGTTGAGGTCGCGCAGGTTCATCGACGTGTTCGAGTTGTCGAGAATACGCATGACGACCTTCTCGCCCCACACGGTGGGCAGGGTCGCCACGCGCAGGTCGATCTGGCGGTTGCCGTGACGCACCGACATGCGGCCGTCCTGGGGCTTCCGACGCTCGGCGATGTCGATGTCGCTCATGATCTTGAGGCGGGAGATGACGC
This sequence comes from Frondihabitans sp. PAMC 28766, assembly GCF_001577365.1. Lineage (NCBI taxonomy): Bacteria > Bacillati > Actinomycetota > Actinomycetes > Micrococcales > Microbacteriaceae > Frondihabitans > Frondihabitans sp. PAMC 28766. The sequence continues at coordinate 1,213,806 of NZ_CP014513.1, read as the reverse complement.
CGTTCTGGATCGACTTCGGGGCCGGCTGCATCTCGTGCAGCACGCCGTCGATGCGGTAGCGGACACGCACCTCGTTCTCGCCAGGCTCGATGTGGATGTCGGACGCCTGGTCTTGGATGGCCTGGCTGACGAGCAGGTTGACGAAGCGGACGATCGGCACGTCGTCGTCGGGGCCGCCCGCGATGTCCACTGCGGACTGGTCGCTGGCGGTGTTCTCTTCTTCGAGGGTGTTCGTGAGGTCGTTGAGCTCGTCGTCGGCACGGAGGTAGCGGTCGATGGCGGTCTTGAGGTCGCCTTTCTCGGCCATGACCCACTCGATCGGCATGCGGGAGGCGGCACGCACGTCGTCGAGGGCGAACACGTTGCCGGCGTCGCTGACCGCCACGAGCAGGAGCCCGTCGTGGATCGCGATCGGCAGGGCACCGTGGCGACGACAGACGGCGGCGGCCACCATCGTCACTGCGTTGCGGTCGACGGGATAGTCCATCAGCTCGACGAAGTCCATGTTGGCGGCCTGCGCGCGCGCCTTGGCGATCTGCAGCTCGGAGACGACGCCGCGCTCGAGGAGGTCGCGCACCGATGCTTCTTCGTCGGACGGGTTCGACATCAGGTCGAGCTGCTCGATCGGCAGAAGACCGTGCAAGATCAGGATCTCGGTCATCGACGCCATGCGGAACCTCCTAGGACAGGGGGCCGCGACGCCATCCGGATGCGTGCGGCCGAGCCCGACGTGGGTGGTCGGGCTCAGCTAGCATCTCCGTTCGCGGCGAGGGGGGCCATATCCCAATGGAGGTGCCACCCGTCGGGGGGTGCGCCCCGCGAAGAGGACGCACCTCCCGGGTCAGAAGTCGATGAGAGTCGGATCCGACTCGATGACGCCCGACGCCTGTGTCACGCTGAGCTCACCGGCGGCACGAGGTGCCGCCGCCACGACGACACTGGCTCGACCCGTGGCGCTCAATTTCTTCACCGCGACGACCCTGTCGTCACCGTCACGCACAGTCGCCATGGCTCCCGGAATCCCTTCGACGTCGATGATGGTCCGACCGCCCGAGCTGGCGGTCGTCTTCACCGCAGGTGCGACAGGCACGAGGTCTCCCACCCCCTTGAGCAACGTGAAATCGATTCCCGGCGAGCGCTCGAGGTCGTCGCCCGAACCGAGCTCGACGTTCGCGACGTACATCGACTCGCTGCGCGGCGCCGAGAACACCACTGATGCTCGACCTTCGCTCAGCGGTGCGCGTGCGACCACAGCGCCGAAGAAGTCGCGGACGGAAAGGACTGCCCCCGCCGGTGCACCGGTCGTGGAGGCCGACACCCGCGCCACGCCCCCGTCGATCTCGGTGCTCTCGACGGTCGGGATGACGAGCTGGCCAGGGGCCGGTGTCGTCGTGTCGCCTAGCCGGAACGGAGTCGCCGCAGAGACGGCACCGTCGTAATCCTGGACGATCGTGAACCGTCGCTCAGAAGGGAGGTCGCGTGGATCCCAGTCGGCCGTGACTCGAGCCGTCGAGTCTCGTGCGATGGCAGTACCGACGACCGCGCCACGTGCGTTTTTCACGACGAGAGTGGCGTTGACCTTCACGCCCGTGACCGTCACGTCGACTTTGCCGCGCCCGGGGAAGGACGTGTCGGTCGACACGAACACCGGCGCGTCGACGGACGCGACCGTGCGATCGACCTTCAGCGCGCGAGGATCCGACTCGCCTCGGTCGGACGACATGACGGCAGTGAACGTGTCGATCGATCCCTTGCCGAGGGACACCGGGACATCGACGAGGTTGCCGGCCGGGATCACACGCGTGACCGTGTCGCCGGTCGCCGTCGAGGTGACGGTGACTGTAGAGCCGACGGGGCCGCGGGCCTTGAGGCGAGCACCGTCGGGTGTGAATCCCGCGAACTCGAACACGCCGAGCTGAGGGATCGCCGACTCGGCCCGGGCCGAGGCTGCGGGCGCCGCCTGGCCACTTGCTGCGGGGAGGACGACGGGCGACAGGAGTGCGAAGCCGATGCAGGCACCGGCGAGATTCTTCGTGAATGACATGGTTGCCTCAGGCTTTCGGGAGTTCGAAGTCGTCGCGGTCGGACTGCGCGCCGTTCATCGACTGCGTGATCAAGAATTCGGTGCCGGCTTTGCTCGCGGGCGGGACGGTCATCGCCAATTGCGCCCTGCCGTTCGTTCCGGCCAGGTGGGTGGCGACCACGGCGCCCTTGTCGTTCCTGATGGTCACGACCGCGCCAGGCAGGGCCGAGGCCGTCACGACGGCCCTCGAGCCGGTTCGCTGCACGTCCTCGACTTCGGGAGCGTCGGATACTCGATGACCGATGCCTTCCTTGACGACGAACCAGCCGGACGACGAGTGGGCGCCCTGATGGGAGGCTTGCACGCGGAAGCGTGCTTCGGCGGCGGGTGCGTTGAAGCTGAGTGTCGTGATGTCTCCGGTGCGAGGTGCGGAGGCGACGACCCGGTCCATCTCGTCGCGGATCTCGACGCGGTCCGTAGTGGCGTCGCTGCGAACCTCGACGACGATCTGCGAACCCTCGAGGCGGTGGGTCTCCGTGGGCTTCAGCGGGGCGTTCTTCGTGAAGTAGGCGCCGCCGGAGAACTCCTGCCCAGCGCAGTCGTACTCGACCTCGAACCCGTGATCGAGGGGGTGCTCGATCATCGTCGCCCACGTGCCGTCGTCCGACACCTTCACGTCCTTGCCGAGGCCGCCGAAGTCGGTGGACAGATCCTGACCGACGCGGACGGTCTCGGTCGCCGGCCCGGTGCCCTCGAGCGAGACGACGTCTCTCTTCTTGTCGTATGCGGTCACCTCGATGTCCAAGTGCTGTGGAACGACGTGCACGCGCACGGCGGAGGGCTTCGTCTCGTGCTTGCCGTCGGCCGAGACGAAGACGGCCTCGACGTTCGTCACGCCGAGAGGCAGTGGTGACGAGGTGCAGCCGGCGTAGTGATAGGAGTCATCGCCCGTAGCCGGCTTCTCCCCGCGGCAGAGGACGGCTTGCGTCGAGGCGCTGCGAATGACGAGGGACGCACCGATGTGACTGTCCTCTTTCCAGTCGACGGCGAATCGCGGGGTGCGGTCCGATGTCGCAGCCACTTCGTCTTCAGGAGAATGACCGTCGACCAGGTAGAGCTCTGGCGCGGTGCCCGACCAGGAGGCACGGGGAGCTGTGGGCAGAGTCTGTGCCGCGGACGCGGCAGTGACCGGCAGAAAAATGCTGGCCGCTAGCCCGAGGGAACCGGCAGCAAACGCGGTGGAGTGCTTCATATCGACTTTCGTGTCACCGACTCGGGAAGGCCGCATGACCCATCGGTACACGTATTTTACATGTTACTTTCACGCGTGCCTGAACGCAGGAAGGCCCCGCCACTCGCGAGAGTGACGGGGCCTTCCGTTCGCAGAACTGCTGCGGTGCGGGGCTGCCGCTTAGTTGTACGTGCCCGGCGTGAAGTCGTCCGACGAGAAGCTGTCGAAGTCGACGAAGCTGAGGTCAGCCTCGTTGAACGTCGCATCGTCGGTGAACACGCGGTTCGGGTAGCGCTCGGCCTTCGCCTCTTCGGTGGCCTCGACGGCCACGTCGCGGTAACGGCTGAGGCCGGTACCGGCCGGGATCAGCTTTCCGATGATGACGTTCTCTTTCAAGCCCATCAGCGGGTCGGACTTGCCCTCCATGGCGGCCTGCGTGAGCACACGCGTGGTCTCCTGGAAGGACGCGGCCGACAGCCACGACTCGGTCGCGAGCGACGCCTTGGTGATACCGAGGACCTCTTGACGAGCCGAGGCCGTCTTCTTGCCCTCGGTCAGGGCGGCGCGGTTGATCTCGTTGTACTTCATCCGGTCGACGAGCTCACCCGGCAGCAGGTCGGTGTCGCCGTGGTCGACGACGGTCACCTTGCGGAGCATCTGTCGGACGATGACCTCGATGTGCTTGTCGTGGATCGGCACACCCTGCGAGCGGTAGACGTCCTGGACGCCACCGACGAGGTGCTGCTGGACCGCGCGGACGCCCTTCACACGAAGGACCTCTTTCGGGTCGACGGCACCGGCGATGATCTGCTGCCCGAGCTCGACGTGCTGGCCGTCTTCGATGAGAAGCGTGGAGCGCTTCAGCACCGGGTAGATGACCGGCTCGTCGCCGTTGTCGGGCGTCAGGATGACGCGGCGGGCGCGATCGGTGTCTTCGATCACGACACGCCCGGCGCTGTCCGCAATGGGCGACGCACCCTTGGGGGTGCGGGCCTCGAACAGCTCGGTCACGCGGGGAAGACCCTGCGTGATGTCGTCGGCCGACGCCGAACCACCGGTGTGGAAGGTGCGCATGGTCAGCTGCGTGCCGGGCTCGCCGATCGACTGGGCCGCGATGATGCCGACGGCCTCACCGATGTCGACGAGGTTGCCGGTGGCGAGCGAACGGCCGTAGCACTTCGCGCAGACGCCGACGGCCGACTCGCAGGTCAGCACCGAGCGCACCTTGATGCTCTCGACGCCGGCCGCGACCAGCTGGTCGATCAGGACGTCGCCCACGTCGGCGCCACCCTCGGCGACGACGACACCCTTGGGGTCGACGGCCTCCGAAGCGAGCGTGCGAGCGTAGACGGTGTTCTCGACCGTCGCGTCGCGCACCAGCTTGCCGGTGGAGTCGGGCGCCGCGATCGGCAGCTCGAGACCGCGGGTGGTGCCGCAGTCGTCTTCGCGGATGATGACATCCTGCGAGACGTCGACGAGACGACGCGTGAGGTACCCCGAGTCGGCCGTCCGGAGAGCCGTGTCGGCCAGACCCTTGCGGGCACCGTGCGTCGCGATGAAGTACTCGGCCACCGACAGCCCCTCGCGGTACGAGGAGATGATCGGGCGAGGGATGATGTCACCCTTCGGGTTGTTCACCAGACCGCGCATACCGGCGATGTTGCGCACCTGCAGCCAGTTGCCTCGAGCACCCGAGGTCACCATGCGGTTGATGGTGTTGCTCTTCGGGAAGTTCTCGCGCATCGCAACGGCGACCTCGTTGGTCGCCTCCGTCCAGATCTTGATCAGGTCGGCGCGACGCTCGGCGTCGGAGATGAGGCCCTTGTCGAACTCGCCCTGAACGGCCGCAGCCTGCTTCTCGTAGCCCGCCACGATCTCCGGCTTGCGCGGAGGCGTGAGGATGTCGGAGAGAGCGACGGTGACGCCCGAGCGCGAGGCCCAGTAGAACCCGGCGTCCTTGATGTTGTCGAGGGCGCCGGCGACGGCGACCTTCGGGTAACGCTCGGCGAGGTCGTTGACGATCTGCGAGAGGACACCCTTGTCGGTGACCTCCTGCACGAACGGGTAGTCGTCCGGCAGGGCCTCGTTGAACAGCGCGCGACCCAGCGTCGTCTCGACGAGAGTGGTCTCACCCTCGACGTAACCGGCCGGAGCCTGCCCCTCGGCGAACGTCAGACCCGGGATCCGGATCTTGACGACCGCGTTGAGGTCGAGCGAGGCCTGGTCTTTGGCCAGGATCGCCTCGGAGACGGACGAGAACGCCCGGCCCTCACCCGTCGCACCCTCGGTGACCGTGGTCAGGTGGTGCAGACCGATGATCATGTCCTGTGCGGGCAGGGTCACCGGGCGACCGTCGGACGGCTTCAGGATGTTGTTCGACGCCAGCATCAGGATGCGGGCCTCCGCCTGCGCCTCGACGCTCAGCGGGAGGTGCACGGCCATCTGGTCGCCGTCGAAGTCCGCGTTGAACGCGGCGCAGACGAGCGGGTGCAGCTGGATGGCCTTGCCCTCGACGAGGAGCGGCTCGAAAGCCTGGATGCCCAGGCGGTGCAGCGTGGGCGCGCGGTTCAAGAGAACCGGACGCTCACGGATGATCTCTTCGAGGACGTCCCACACCTGCGGGCGCGAACGCTCGACCATGCGCTTGGCGCTCTTGATGTTCTGAGCGTGGCTGAGGTCGATGAGGCGCTTGATGACGAACGGCTTGAAGAGCTCGAGAGCCATCTGCTTGGGCAGACCGCACTGGTGCAGCTTCAGCGTCGGGCCGACGATGATGACCGAACGGCCCGAGTAGTCGACGCGCTTGCCGAGCAGGTTCTGGCGGAAGCGACCCTGCTTGCCCTTGAGCATGTCGCTCAGGGACTTGAGGGCGCGGTTGCCGGTACCGGTGACGGGGCGACCGCGGCGGCCGTTGTCGAACAGTGCGTCGACGGCCTCCTGCAGCATCCGCTTCTCGTTGTTGACGATGATTTCGGGGCGCCGAGGTCGAGCAGACGACGAAGACGGTTGTTGCGGTTGATCACACGACGGTAGAGGTCGTTGAGGTCACTGGTCGCGAAGCGGCCCCCGTCGAGCTGCACCATCGGGCGGAGCTCGGGCGGGATGACCGGGACGACCTCGAGCACCATGGCGGCCGGCGAGTTGCCGGTCGACAGGAAGGAGCTCACGACGCGGAGACGCTTGATGGCACGGATCTTCTTCTGACCCTTGCCGTTGGCGATCTGGTCGTGCAGCACTTCGGCTTCGGCCTCGAGGTCGAACGACTCGAGGCGCTTCTGGATCGCCTCGGCGCCCATGTGGGCCTCGAAGTAGATGCCGAAGCGGTCCTGCAGCTCGTGGAAGACGGCGTCCTCCGGCTTGAGATCGCCGACCTTGAGGTTGCGGAAGTCCTCCCACACGCGCTCGAGACGGGTGATGTCTTCGTCGAACGCCTTGCGCGTCTGCGACATCTCCTTCTCGGCGCCGTCTTTCGCACGACGCTTCTGGTCGCTCTTCGCGCCTTCGGCCTCGAGGGCCGCGAGGTCGTCTTCGAGCTTCTTCATGCGGTCGGCGATACGGCTGTCGCGCTGCGTCTCGAGCTGCTTGATCTCGAGGCGGAGCTCGTTCTCGAGGCCCGGCATGTCGGCGTGACGGCCTTCGTCGTCGACCGAGATGACCATGTAGGCGGCGAAGTAGATGACCTTCTCGAGGTCTTTCGGCGCCATGTCGAGGAGGTAGCCGAGACGCGACGGAACACCCTTGAAGTACCAGATGTGCGTGACGGGGGCGGCGAGCTCGATGTGGCCCATGCGCTCCCGCCGGACCGAGGACTTGGTGACCTCGACGCCGCAGCGCTCGCAGACGATGCCTTTGAAGCGGACTCGCTTGTACTTGCCGCAGGCACACTCCCAGTCGCGGCTGGGGCCGAAGATCTGCTCTCCGAAGAGGCCGTCCTTTTCGGGCTTCAGCGTGCGGTAGTTGATGGTCTCCGGCTTCTTGACCTCACCGTGCGACCAAGCGCGGATGTTCTCGGACGTGGCGAGGCCGATCCGCAGCTCATCGAAAGTTGTTGCTTCGATCAATGTTTATCCCTTTTGTGGAAAAAGTGTCTTTGGAGGGTGAGCGCTTCTAGATCTCGTCGACGGACGAGGACTCGAAGCGGGAGGAGATGTTGATGCCGAGCTCTTCCGCAGCACGGAACACCTCGTCGTCGTTGTCGCGGAGGCTGACCGTCGTGCCGTCGGCAGACAGCACCTCGACGTTCAGGCAGAGCGACTGCATCTCTTTGATGAGCACCTTGAAGGACTCGGGGATACCCGGCTCCTGGATGTTCTCACCCTTGACGATCGCCTCGTAGACCTTGACGCGGCCGAGGATGTCGTCGGACTTGATGGTCAGGAGCTCTTGGAGCGCATACGCGGCACCGTAGGCCTCGAGGGCCCAGACCTCCATCTCGCCGAAGCGCTGGCCACCGAACTGCGCCTTACCACCCAGCGGCTGCTGCGTGATCATCGAGTACGGGCCGGTCGAACGGGCGTGGATCTTGTCGTCGACCAGGTGGTGCAGCTTCAGGATGTACATGTAGCCGACCGACACGGGCTCGGGGAACGGCTCGCCGGAGCGGCCGTCGAAGAGCTGCGTCTTGCCGGACGACCCGATGAGGCGGTCGCCGTCTCGCGTGACGAGGGTCGAGTCGAGCAGACCCGCGATCTCGTCTTCCGAAGCACCGTCGAACACCGGGGTGGCGACCTTGGTGCCGGCGGGGGCCGACAGGGCCTCCTTGGGCAGGTTCTCGGCCCACTCCTGGATGCCGTCGACGTTCCAGCCCTGCTTGGCGATCCACCCGAGGTGGATCTCGAGCACCTGGCCGAAGTTCATTCGACCGGGCACGCCCAGCGGGTTGAGGATGATGTCGACCGGGGTGCCGTCGGCGAGGAACGGCATGTCCTCGACCGGCAGGATCGTCGAGATGACGCCCTTGTTGCCGTGACGACCGGCGAGCTTGTCACCCGCGGTGATCTTGCGCTTCTGGGCGATGAACACGACCACGCGCTGGTTGACGCCCGAGCCGAGCTCGTCGTCTCCGTCTTGCGCGTCGAACACCTTGACGCCGATGATCGTGCCCTGCTCGCCGTGAGGCACCTTCAGGGACGTGTCGCGGACCTCGCGGCTCTTCTCGTTGAAGATCGCGCGGAGGAGACGCTCTTCGGCGCTGAGCTCGGTCTCGCCCTTCGGCGTGACCTTGCCGACCAGGATGTCGCCGGGGCGGACCTCGGCGCCGATGCGGATGATGCCGCGCTCGTCGAGGTCGGCCAGCAGGTCGGGGCTGACGTTGGGGAGGTCACGAGTGATCTCCTCCTTGCCGAGCTTCGTGTCGCGGGCGTCGACCTCGTACTCCTCGATGTGGATCGAGGAGAGCGTGTCGTCTTTCACGAGGTTCTGCGACAGGATCATCGCGTCCTCGTAGTTGTAGCCCTCCCACGGCATGAACGCGACGAGGAGGTTCTTGCCGAGCGCGAGCTCGCCGTTCTCGGTCGCGGGGCCGTCTGCAAGCACCTCGCCGACCTCGACGCGCTGGCCGGCGTCGACGATCACGCGGTGGTTGTAGGACGCACCCTGGTTGGAGCGGTCGAACTTGCGGAGGTAGTAGTCCTGCGTGCCGCCCTCGTCGAGCTGCACGGTGACGGCGTCGGCGGAGACCTCGAGGACCACGCCGGCCTTCTCGGTGGTGACCACGTCGCCGGCGTCGATGGCGGTGTAGCCCTCCATGCCGGTGCCGACGAGCGGCGACTCGCTGCGGACCAGCGGGACCGCCTGGCGCTGCATGTTCGCACCCATGAGGGCGCGGTTCGCGTCGTCGTGCTCGAGGAAGGGGATGAGCGACGTCGCGACCGACACCATCTGGCGCGGCGAGACGTCCATGTAGTCGACCTCGGACGGATCGACGAGCTCGACCTCTCCGCCCTTGCCGCCACGGCGAACCAGCACCTTGTCGTCGGCGAAGTCGAACTTGTCGGTCAGCGGGGCGTTGGCCTGCGCGACGACGAACTCGTCTTCCTCACTCGCGGTGAGGTAGTCGATGTCGGCCGAGACGTGGCCCTTGGTGACGCGACGGTACGGCGTCTCGATGAAGCCGAACGAGTTGATGCGGGCGAACGACGCGAGCGAGCCGATCAGGCCGATGTTCGGGCCTTCCGGGGTCTCGATCGGGCACATACGGCCGTAGTGCGACGGGTGGACGTCGCGGACCTCGACGCCGGCGCGCTCACGCGACAGACCGCCGGGCCCGAGGGCCGACAGGCGACGCTTGTGGGTCAGGCCCGACAGCGGGTTGTTCTGGTCCATGAACTGCGACAGCTGCGACGTGCCGAAGAACTCCTTGATCGCGGCGACGACGGGGCGCACGTTGATCAGGGTCTGCGGGGTGATCGCCTCGATGTCCTGCGTGGTCATGCGCTCGCGGACGACGCGCTCCATGCGGGACAGGCCGGTGCGGACCTGGTTCTGGATGAGCTCGCCGACGGCGCGGATGCGACGGTTGCCGAAGTGGTCGATGTCGTCGATGTCGAGACGGAGCTCGACCGGCTGACCGTCGCGAACGCCCGAGATGGTCTTCTGCTCGGCGTGCAGCGACACCAGGTATTTGATCGTCTTGACGATGTCTTCGACGGTCAGGACCGAGTCGGACAGCGGGGCGTCCATGCCGAGCTTGCGGTTGATCTTGTAGCGACCCACCTTGGCCAGGTCGTAGCGCTTCGGGTTGAAGTAGAAGTTGTCGAGGAGCGCGCGTGCGGCCTCGGCAGCGACCTGCTCGCCCGGGCGGAGCTTGCGGTAGATGTCTTTGAGCGCCTCTTCCTTCGTCAGGATGGCGTCTTTCTCGAGGGTCGCCTCGATCGACGCGAAGCCCTTGAACTCCTCGAGGATCTCTTCGCTCGTCAGGCCGAGGGCCTTGAGGAAGACGGTGACGCTCTGCTTGCGCTTGCGGTCGATACGGACGCCGACCTGGTCGCGCTTGTCGATCTCGAACTCGAGCCAGGCACCGCGCGAGGGGATGATGCGCGACGAGTAGACGTCTTTGTCAGAGGTCTTCTCGGGGGTGCGGTCGAAGTAGACGCCGGGCGAACGGACGAGCTGCGACACGACGACGCGCTCGGTGCCGTTGATGATGAACGTGCCGCGCTCGGTCATGAGCGGGAAGTCGCCCATGAACACGGTCTGCGTCTTGATCTCACCGGTGAGGTGGTTCATGAACTCGGCGTTGACGTAGAGAGGGGCGGCGTAGGTCTTGCCGCGCTCTTTGCACTCGTCGATCGAGTACTTCGGGTCTTCGAGCTCGGGAGCCGTGAACGAGAGCTGCATCGTCTCGCCGAGGTCTTCGATCGGCGAGATCTCTTCGAAGATCTCTTCCAGGCCCGAGTGCACGGCGAGGTCGGTGCGGCCCTGAGCCTGGCCTTCAGCGAGGCGGCCCTTCCACACGTCGTTGCCGACAAGCCAGTCGAAGCTCTCCGTCTGAAGCGCCAGCAGGTCGGGGACCGTCAGCGTGTCGGTGATCTTCGCGAACGAGAGTCGCGATGCGGTGCGACCGTTCTTGGGTGAGTTGGTGTGTGCGTTGGGCGCAGCAGCCAAGGAAACTACCTCCGTGGCCCTGTGAAAGGGCCTATGTCGTCTGTCGGACAGTACGTTGTGGTGAAACGAGCAAACCCTGGTGTCGGGGAGTCGTGGGACTCGGACGAGACACCCGCTGATTCGCCGCGATATTCGAATCAGGCTTCAGACGACCGCAATATGACGACTGAACGCATGGGTAGCGCAAGGGTCAAGAATAGTACGCCCCGACGCGCCCTGTCTAGTGGGTCGTTGACCTTTTTTCGATCAGCGGGTATAAGGTAGCTCAGGGCCGACGGCGAGCCGGATGCCGAGGGCGATCATCACGCAGGCGATGATCGCGTCGAGCACCCGCCAGGCCGCGGGCCGCGCGAAAACGGGCCGCAGCAGGCGGGCCCCGAAGCCGAGAGCTGCGAACCAGAGGCAGCTCGCGATCAGCGCGCCGACGGCGAACCACCACCGCTCGTGGCCCTGCCGATTGGCGACGGAGCCCAGCAAGAGCAGCGTGTCGAGGTAGACGTGGGGGTTGAGCCACGTGAACGCGAGCGCCGTGAGGATGACGGTGCGGAGGCGAGGGGCGTCGGATCCTGCGCCGTCGGATCCTGCGCCGTCGACTCCTGGGCCCGTCGCGGCTGTCGCGGTCGTCGAGCTCGTCACGGCGATCGTGTCGGGGTCGGCCACCAGCGCGCCCAGCCGCAGGGCGCGCTTCGCCGCGAGCAGCCCGTAGACGATGAGGAAGGCGGAGCCGACGACGCGGATGATCACGAGAGTGACGGGCGCCGCCTGCACGAGAGCGCCGATGCCGGCGACGCCCGCCGCGATGAGCGCGGCGTCCGACAGAGCGCAGATGACGATGACGGGGGCGATGAGACGGGTGACTCCCCCGATGCCGAGGCGCAGCACGAAGGCGTTCTGCGCGCCGATCGCGATGATCAGCGACAGGCCGGTGACGAGGCCGAGCAGGGCTGCGAGAAGAGGGGCGGGCATGCCTCTACCGTGACGGTTGACGCTGCTGAAGTACAGCTAATGAATTTCACGGTGCATAAGATCGGCTTATGCAGACCGAACAGCTCCAGACGCTGTCAGCGCTGGTCGACGAGGGCACCTTCGACGCGGCGGCGCGGCGGCTGCATGTGACGGCGTCGGCCGTGTCGCAGCGCGTCAAGGCGATGGAGCAGGAGGCCGGCCGCGTGCTGGTGCAACGCACCACCCCGGTCACGCTCACCGAGGCCGGCACCGTGATGCTGCGGTTCGCCCGACAGGTCGCGCTGCTCGAGGCCGACGCGCGGCGAGAGCTCGCGGGCGACAGCGCCGGGCCGGACGCCGCCGACGAATCGCGGCCGGTCACCAGGATGCCGCTGGCCGTCAACGCCGACAGCCTCGCCACCTGGTTCCTCCCCTCGCTTGCCGGGCTGGGCGACGAGCTCGGTGTCGCGTTCGACCTCCACCGCGACGATCAAGAGCGCACGACGCGGCTGCTCCGCTCGGGCACCGTCCTCGCCGCGGTCACGTCGACGCGCGAGCCGGTGCAGGGCTGCGTGACGAGTGCGCTCGGGGCGATGCGATATCGGGCGGTGTGCTCGCCCGCCTTCCGCGAGCAGTGGCTGCCGGGAGGGACGGGAGGGGCGCAGGATCCTGAACTCGTTGCCTTGAGGTCGGCCCCGGCGGTGCACTTCGACAACGCCGACGACCTGCAGGACGCCTTCCTGCGCGACACCGCGGGCGGGCCCGGCTCGGGGCCGCGGCACTTCATCCCGACGTCGGGCGACTTCGCCCGGGCGGTGGTGCTGGGGTTCGGCTGGGGGATGCTGCCCGAGCAGCAGTGTCTCGAGCCGCTCGCGGCGGGCGAGCTCGTCGAACTCGCGCCGGACTCGCCGGTCGACGTGCCTCTTTACTGGCAGCGGTGGAATCTGCGGTCGGCGCTGCTCGACTCCGTGACCGCAGCCGTCGCCCGCGGGGCTGCGGCGTCCCTCCTCCCCCTCTAACCCGACGAGTCTTACCTTTTCGGCTCGGCCTTACCGGCGAGATGGTCAGGACGAGCCGAAAAGGTAAGGGCGGGGGGGGTCAGGAGCGAGGCGCGACGTAGCGCTTTGCGCCCCAGAGGGCCGGGCGCTTCGGCACGAAGCGGGCGGTGCGGGCGAGCAGCGCGTTGGGCAGGCCGTCGACGACGCTCGGGCGGCCCTGGGCGAGCGCCCGCTTGGCCGTGGCGATCAGCTGGTCGGTGGTGCGCTTGCCGGCGCCCGAGAAGTCCTCGCCGGCGACCTCGAAGAAGGGAGTGTCGGTCGGGCCGGGGCAGAGCGCCAGCACGCGCACGCCCTGACCTGCCACCTCGTGCCAGAGCGCCTCGGTGAACGAGAGCACATACGCCTTCGACGCGGCGTAGGCGGCCATCGTCGGGATCGGCTGGAAGGAGGCCGTGCTGGCGACGTTCAGGATCGTGCCGTGGCGCCGCTTCAGCATGCCGGGGAGGAAGCGCTGCGTCAGCTCGGTGAGCACACCGCAGTTGAGCTGCACCATGGCCGCAAGCCGGTCGGGGTCGGAGGTGGCGACGGGCGAATGGAGCCCGAACCCGGCATTGTTCAGGAGGAGATCGACCGTGATGCCGGCTGAGGCGACGTCGTCGACCAGGTGAGCACTGGCATCCTGCACCCCCAGGTCTCGCGCGAGGACTGTGACCCGCCGCCCCGTCTCGCTGCGGATCTCGTCGGCCAGCGCCTCGAGCTTGTCGGCGCTGCGGGCCACGATCACGAGGTCGAGGCCGTCGTGGGCGAGCTGTCGGGCGAAGGCTTTGCCGATGCCGGTGGAGGCGCCGGTGACGAGGGCGGTGTCGGTCATTCCACGGAGACTACTGGGCCGATGCTGGGACTACTGGGCGGCGCAGGGTGCGGCGGAGTCGAGCATGGTCGAGTAGGCCACTTCACGCTGCGGCTCGATCTGCTCGACACGGGCTCGCAGCTGGCGCAGCACGTCGTCGTACGAGTCGCGGCCGAGGACGAGACGCAGCGGCGCCGGTGTCACCGACGTCGAGCGGATGATCTCCCGCGCGACCTTCACGGCGTCGCCGGCGATCGCGAAGTCGCCCCGCTCGATGGCGCGGCGAGTGTCGCCCGCGGGGCCGGCGTCGTACTCGGGCATGACCGGGGCGGTCTGCAGGCCCGTGCTGAAGCCGGTCTGAGTCGCGCCCGGCTCGACGATCGTCAGGCCGATGCCGAACGGCGCGATCTCGGCGGCGACGGTCTGGCTGAAGCCCTCGATGGCCCACTTCGAGGCGTGGTAATAGCCGAAGTTCGGGTAGGTGGCCTGGCCGCCCGCGCTCGAGACCTGCAGGATCCGACCGCTCGCCTGGGCGCGCAGATGCGGCAGCGCTGCCCGCACGACCTGCATCGAGCCGATCACGTTGGTGCGCAGCACGCGCTCGATCTGGTCGTCGCTCGCCTCCTCGACGCTCGCGAAGACGCCGTACCCGGCGTTGTTGACGACCACGTCGATGGTGCCGAGGTCGGCGAAGGCGCGGTCGACGACGTCACGCACCGCGAGCGTGTCGGTGACGTCGAGCGCGGCGACCCAGAGCCGGTCGCCGTACTCGGCCCGGAGGTCGTCCAGGGCCTCGGGGCGGCGGAGCGTCGCGGCGACGCGGTGGCCTTCGGCGAGCAGCTGACGGGTCATCTCGCGGCCGAGCCCCGACGAGGTTCCGGTGATGAGCCAGGTGGTTGACATGTGGTGCCTTTCCGTACCCCGAAGCCTTTCTCCGCGGCACGAATGCGACGCTACGAGCTCGAGTGGACTCGAGGTCAAGCGCGATTTCGGCGGGGTCTGAAGCGCGTACGATCACCCGCATGACGACGACGATCGACTCCGGGCGGCTCACCATCGGGCAGGTCAGCGCGCAGACCGGGCTCAGTGTGCACACCCTGCGGTTCTACGAGCAGGAGGGGCTCTTCATCGGGCCCGTCGCGCGCGACTCGGCCGGTCGACGTGTCTACGACGCCGACGAGGTGATGTGGCTGAACGTCTGCACGCGGCTGCGCAGCAGCGGCATGCCGCTCGCCGACATCCACCGCTACGCCGACCTCGCCCGCGAGGGCGAGGGCAACGAGCTCGAGCGCCTCGAGCTCTTGACCGGCCACCGCGAACGGGTGCGCGAGCAGCTCGCCGAGATCACCGCAGCACTCGAGGTGATCGACCACAAGATCGGCATCTACGAGAGCCATCTCGAGGCGGGGTCGGCGGCATCGCTTTGGGCGACCGGCGGGCCGGTCTGCGACGTGCCCTGACCCGTGCCCTGACCCGTGCCCTGACCCGCTCGCACCCGCGCGGGGCCGGGCGTCATCCGGATCGCGACGCCATCGGCATCCTGACACCCCCAAAATGCGGTTGAAATCGGGGTTGTCGGCTCTTTTCAACCACAGCCGTTGTTAGTGTTCGAGCATCCGCCAGCCCGCACCCCCCCGACGGGCACGACGCCACCCGAGCAGGACCTACCCGACCATGACCCTCCGCGACCCGACTCTCGCGCCTGCCACCGGGCGCCGCGGGCCGGCGAAACCGATCACGGGCCAGTCAATCGAACGCATCGTGGCCCGCTGCGTCGGCGTGTTCAGCGTCGTCTTCGGCGTGCAGTCGGTTTCGTTCGCCATCGTGCAGCAGAGCGAGCTGAAGCAGCCCTGGGGCGAGATGGTCACCATCCTGCTCTTCACGGCCCTGCTCGCCACCGCCATCGCCGGTTTCGCCGCGCGTTTCGTCTCGGTCGTGGCCGCGAGCGTGCCCATCATCTACCTGGTGGCCCTTCTGACCTGGCCGCTGTCGGTGCAGGATCCGGCGCACGTCCAGGCCTCTCCCCCGTGGCTCTGGTACGTCTTCAACGTCGCGCTGGCGGCCGCCGCGATCGCTTTCAGCCCGACCGTGGCGGCGATCTACCTCGTGATCGTGCCCGTCGCCTACTTCGCGGTGCGCCTGACCCCCTCGGGCGGGAGCGCGACGCCGGGCCACGCGCTGCTCGACTCGGTGTTCGCGGCGATCCTGGGCGCGGGCATCCTGATCCTCGCCGAGTTGCTGCGGCGGGCCGCCGGCGATGTCGACGCCGCGCAGTCCGGAGCCGTCTCGCGGTACTCCGACGCGGTGCGCGCGCACGCCACCGAGGTCGAGCGGACCCAGGTCGACTCGATCCTGCATGACGGCGTGCTCACGACACTGTTGTCGGCCGGCCGCGCCTACTCGGCCGAAGAGCGCGGCCTCGCGGTGGCGCTCGCACAAGCCAGCATGGTTCGGCTCGCCAGCGCCGCGCACGCGCCGATGTCGGGCGTCGGCACGGTCGGCCTCGTCTCAGTGCGCGATCGGCTCGAAGCAGGTCTGCAGCACGTCGACCCCGACGCCAGGATCACGACGCCCGACCTCGCCGGCGACCTCCGGCTGAACGCCGACATCGCCCAGTCGCTCGGCGACGCTGCGGCGCAGGCCCTCGTCAACAGCCGGCAGCACGCGGGCGACGGGGCCTCGCGGTGGGTGTCGGTCGCGCACGAGGACGGCGTCGCAGTGATCGTCGTCGGCGACGACGGCGCGGGGTTCGACACGTCGGTGCGGTCGGAGCGTCTCGGTGTGCGCGTCTCGATCCTGGAGCGGATCGCGGCCGTCGGCGGGCTCGCCACGATCGAGAGTTCGCCGGGGGCCGGGACTGTGGTGACGCTGCGGTGGCCGGGGGTGGCGGCGGAGGAGGTCGAGGTGGGCGGGGTGTGAGCCGGCTACGCCGGCGGGCGGAGCAGCTCTCGGCTGCGGGTCAGGTGGAGTTCGAGAAAACGCGCACCGACGCTCGTCGCCGCCGAGACGGTGACAAAGGACTCGTGACGTTCGATTGGGCCGAAGCCGGCCGCGGCGAGCTGCGGCGCCCAGTCGGCGGTCACGGGGTAGCCCTGCGCGGCGAGGGCCGCGACGATGCGTTCGCCGAGTCCTTCGCTGGTGGTTCCCAGGTCGGTGGGGCTGTAGCGAGTGGCCCCGGTGAACTCGGTCACGACGGCGACGCCCCCGGGCCGGAGCAGGTCGAAGACCTGCTGGAGAACCCGTGCAGGATTGCTCGTGTGATGCAACGAGAGGGACGCCCAGGCGATATCGGCACCGTCGGGAGCGACGCTCGGCCAGTCGCCGTCGAGATCGACGAGATGAGTCTCGACCTGAGTCGAGACGCCGGATGCCACCGCGGGCGCAAGGATTCGCTCGATCATGGTGGCCGACGCATCCAGCGCGTGGATTCGCGCGCCCGTGAAACGGGCGGCGAGGGCGACGGTGCCGGCACCGGTCCCTGCGCCGAGGTCTGCTAAGCACTGAATGCCATATCGGCATACACTCTTGCGCATGACGCAAGAACCCCTCGACGAAGTCGTCCGTCAACGAATTCGCAGCCTGCGACTCGCTCGAGGGTGGACGCTCGACACGCTCGCCGCCCGCTGCTCCCTGTCGGCGTCGACTCTGAGCCGGATCGAGACAGGGCATCGGCGGATCGCACTCGATCAGCTCGTCCCCATCGCCGCCGCTCTCGGCACGACACTGGATCAGCTCGTCGAGCCGGACGACGACGAGGACGTCGTCATCCGCCCGGAGCCCGAAGCACAGGCCGGATCGACGATCTGGCTCCTCTCTCGCGAACGCGATCGCCGGGGAGTCACCATCGCGAAGATGCGCATCACGCCCGAGCGAGAGATGAGTGCCCCCGGGGTCCATCCCGGCTACGAGTGGTTCACCGTGCTGAGCGGAACCATCCGCCTCCGCCTCGGTGAGCGGAACATTCTGGTGCGCGAGGGACAGGCCGCGGAATTCCCGACCATGACACCGCACGCGATCCTCGCGCACGACGGCCCCGCGGAGATCCTGACCATCTTCGATCACGACGGCGAGCGGGCCCACATGCCTGGACACAGGAGGGCCTCGCACGACCGGCAGACGCCGACAAACACCGGACCGCCCTCCGGGGCCGACGACACCGACTGATGAGAACTCCGTCCTCCGTCGGCCTTGGGGCACGCGGCCCGCTCAGAGGAATTTGACGGCGCTGAGGATGATGCCCGCGATGGCGACGAGCCACACGTAGGGCAGCACCCGCACCATCACTTGCTGCGGTTTGACGCCGGAGTACTGCGCCGCCCAGACGGTCTGCGTGCTCGTGGGGTCGCCGACGCCGAACACCTGGTTGTACGACGACATGAGACCGAGCACGGCCATCGGCGAGTAGAAGCCGATCGCCGTCAGGGCGCCGGCGATCCCTGCACCGAGGCCGAAGATGTTCAGGGGCCCGCGGTAGAGGCACAGAGGCACGAGGATCGAGAACACGATCACGTACAGCCAGATATTCGTCGGGGCAACCGTTTTGACGATCGGCGCCAGCGCACCGACCGCGCCGGGCAAGGCGACGGCCGACAGCAGCATACCGATGGCGATGAACAGGACGATGGGCGGTGCGGCGACGCGGAACCCGTCGTACAGCGACTTCAGCAGGCGCGTCGTCCACAGGCGCGGCCGGGTGGTCGTGACGACGGCGAAGAGGACCCCGACGAGGAGGGACGGGATGATGGGCACCTGGAGGGCGAGGGCGAGCACGATCGGGATGACCGGGGTCAGCAGGGCGAACCACGGCGCGTCGCCGAGACGCTGGCGCCGCGATTCCTGGCGTCGCTGCGACATCGCGGCAAGCGACCAGGAGTGCTCGGTGCCTCGGCGGCGGACCTCGATGAGCACGTAGGCGATCGCGGCGAGGGCGGCGAACGGGAACAGCAGGATCAGGAAGGATCGCACCTCGGGAATGGTGAGGTTCAGCGTCGTGGCGAAGAACTGCCAGGTCGGCAGTTCGAACGGGGCACCTGCGCCGATGCCCATCAGGATGGTGCCCGCGGCGGTGACCTTCGGCACGCCGACGGCGATCATGGCCGGAATGCCGATGACACCGGCGAGAAGGGCGGCCGGAGCGGAGCCGGTCACCGCGCCGCAGAGAGCCGAGATCACGAGCACGCCGAGCGCGACGACGACGGGACGCTCCCCTGCGAACTCGACGGTTTTGCGCACGAGTGTGCTGGCGATAGCGGTCTCTCGCATCAGGGACCCGAGCCAGGATCCGAGGAGGATGGCGATCATCGTCGAGGCGAGTTTGATCGCGCCGTCGCTGAGCACCGTCTGCAGGATGCTGTTGGTGGCGCCGAACAGCGGCGCCTTGGCCACGATGGCAATCGCCACCGCGATCAGCACAAGCGCGAACGCGGTGGGGACCTTGCCGGTGAGGATCAAGACGACCCCCACCGCCATGATGACGATGATGGCGATACCCATGGTCAGTTCTCCTTGTGAGTGGTGTCGGCGTCGTTGCCAGTGGGGCCGTCGAGTGCGGCCATCGCGGCCGCGGTGACGAGAAGGGGCGAGCGGTCGAGGCCGAGTGTCGCCTGCGCGAAGGCGTGGGCGGCGAGTTCGTCGGCGCCGGCGACGTAGGCGTAGCGGCGATGCCGGCCGATGCGGAAGATCGTCTGGCCGACGGCCTCGCGGAGCTCTCGGGCGTGATCGCGGATGACCAGCTCGTGGGCCTGTTCGTGGGCGGTCGCCGCAGCGCGGATCGATCCTGTGGGGAAGAGAGTGCGCCAGCCGAGTTCGTCGACGAGGTGCTCGCAGAAGTCGACGCTGTCGGTGAACAGCTCGACGGTGTGCTTTCGGGAGTTGTAGCGGGCGATCACCGGGTCGCCGTCGTGAAGGCCCCCCGTGCGTTCGATGACGGTGACGTCGTCGGCGGCGCGGCCGGCTCGGGCGAGCGATCGGCCGAACTCCTGCGCGCGAGCGCTCCATTCGAGCACCTGGGAATCGGGCCGGGACTCGTTCGTCGTGACCCCGGAGAGGAGCCGCGCGCCGAGGGCGGGGTCGTCCACGTCGATGAGGCGCCGGATCCGAGTGATCTCTGCTCGGCTGAGGGTCGTGGCAGCTGCCTGCGCAGCGCTCATTTCCGGGCCTCCAGTACGGCGACCAGCGATTCGTCGCGGTCGCGTCCTTCGACTTCGGTGCGGGCCAGAGAGATCAGCTGCGACTCGTCCAGCACGCCCGAGAGATCGGCGATCCGCGGGCCGATGAGAAGCTGCAGGGCGGGGGCGCGTGAACCGCCGTCGCCGTAGGAGGTGGTCTCGTCGATCAGGCGGGGCAGGAAGTCCCCGCCGGCGCCGACGGTGGACTGCTCGACTCGGGCGTCTGGCGAGACGAACCGGATGACGCCGTCGCGATCGATGACGCGTACGGCTTGACGCGCCGACCCCAGGAGCCGTCGTTTGCCTGGTGTGCCGAAGACGACGTGGCTGTCGGTCGAGGCAAGGATCTCCACTGCTCTCGGGGCGACGTCGAAGCTCTTGGCGGCAGCGTTCAAGAGTTCGTCGTCGGTGACCTGGTGCGTGCGATCCTGCGTCCGCAGTTCCGTGGCGCCGGTGGCGATCGCTCGGACCGTGTTGGATTGCGGGTCGACGGTCACGTCGACGGCGACGTCGGCGGGCGAGGCGCCCTGGGCGATGACGGCCTGTTCCGCTTCTCGACGGACGGCGAGGATCTGCTCGTCGGTCGCACCGGGGATCACCCGTTCGACCTGTTCGCGGATGAGCGCGAGTGCGACGCCGATGGGGCTGATGACTTCGCTGTGCTCGGCGATGCGCCAGTCGTGCTTCGACTGCGATCCGACGAATGGCGTGACAGACGCGGCCCCGCCTCCTCCGCCGATCAGCACTGCGGATTCGGCAGGGAGCTGGTAGTCGTCGATCATGGCGTCGACCACGGCCTGGACCGGGGCGGCTCCGGCGGCCAGCACCTGGGTGGCGGCGGCCGCGATGTCGGTGCCGAGGGCGGCGGCCAGCGGTGCGAGTGCTGCACGTGATGTCGCCGGGTCGGCGTGGGCGTAGTCGTGCTCGGGGACGAGACCGAGGGCGTTGGCCGCGCACGTCATCGTGATGGCGAACCGGCCCGAGCTCGATTCGAGCGCGACGTAGTCGGCAGGGTCGCCCTCGATGGGCGCGATCGAGACGAGCCGGGCGCCGTCGAGCTGCCCGGGTTCGGCGTAGCAGGCGTAGGGCAGGCCGGCGATGTGCGCGCTGCGCGGGCCGACGTGGATCACCGCGGGTGACGCGTCCAGACGAGCCCGGACCATGGATCCGCCGCCGACGCCGACGGTGCGGACGTCGAGGGCCGACAGGAACGTCGACGAGCCGCCGAACTCGGTGTACTTCACGGCGACCTTGCCGCGTCGGATGACGGAGATGTCGGTCGAGGTGCCGCCGGTCTCGAGGAAGATCCCGTCGCTCACCTTCTCTTGCATCAGGGCTCCCGCAACTCCGGCGGCGGGGCCGGAGAGCACGGTGAGGAGCGGGCGTCGGCGCATCTCGTCGAGCGACATCACGCCGCCGTCGCATCGCATCACCATCAGCGGCGCCGTGATCCCGGCGGCGTCGATGCTCGCCTGGACGAGGTCGGCGGTGGCGAACATCTTTGGGAGGATCACCGCGTTCAGCACGGCCGTGCGGGTGCGCTTTCCGAGCCCGTAGAGCGACGAGATGTCGTGCGTGGCCGTGACGAGGAACTTCTGGCGTCGGGCCGCCTGAGCGACGGTGTTCTCGCCGATGGAGTCGTCGACGCTGAACGGCTCGGTGACCACCACCGATCCGATGCCCGCCTCCGTGAAGCGGTCGAAGATGGCGTTCAGGGCAAGCGTGTCGCCGGCGTCTTTCAGCTGCTCGAAGTGCACGGGCAGCTTCTTGCCCTCGGTGATGTCGATCTTGCCGAGCGCGCTGAGGCGCTTCACGAACGCTCCGGAGAGGCCGTTGCCGATTCCGATGAGCCCGACCGGTGCGACGTCGCCCTCGAGAAGGGCGTTGGTTGCCTGGGTGGTTCCGTGGGCGAGGAAGACGACGTCGGAGGCGTCTCGGCCGACCGACTCGAGGAGGCCGTTCAGGGCGACGACGATGCCGTGGGCGACGCCGTCAGGGTGGTCGTGGCTGGTGGGCACTTTGATCTGGCCGACCAGCTGGAGGGTGGTGGCGTCGATGGCGACGGCGTCGGTGAAAGTGCCGCCGACGTCGATGCCGATTCTCAGAGCGTTGGGTTTCACTGCGTTGTGACCTCTCTTACAGGGGATGGGGGTGTCAGTAGCCCTGGACTTCGGGCCAGCGGCGCTCGATGCCGTGGCGGTCGAGCACTGCTGCGAAGTCGGCGAAGGTGTTGGGGTCGGCTTGGACGTCGCGGGGTTCGAGGGGTGAGTCGAGGCAGAATGCGGCCAGCTCTCCGGCGACCTCGCCGACGTTCCATTCGACGGGGTGCAGTCGATAGCAGCCGTTCGAGATATGAGTGGTGCCGATGTTTTTGCCGGCCGGCAGCAGGTTCGTCACTCGGCGCGGGATCAGGGCTCCGAGTGGGATCTCGAACGGCACGCTCGGCACGTCGACGTAGTTGTCACCTCCCGTGGACGGGTGCAGGTCGAGGCGGTAGCTGCCGACGCCGATCGAGTCGTCGTACCGGGTGCGCCCGGTGACGCCCAGCAGGTCGGCTGAGACGTCGCGCTCCGTGATCGTGGTGACCGCCTTGATCCTGCGTGCCTCTCGCACGTAGGGCGCTTTGGCGAGGCCGTCGGTCGTGCCGGTGACGTCGGGGCGAGGTTTCAGGCCCGGGAACCCGAACCCGCCATCGGCACGAGGCGCCTCGGTCTGAAGCCAGTACAGCACCGAGAGTGACAGCTGCCGGGCCTCGTCGAGGGCCTTCTCGGCGGTGGTGTCGCCCGCGCCGATGAGCGGTTCGAGCCAATAGTCGTTGAGTGGCCAGTTGACGACGCAGATGTCGGAGTCGAACGTGCC
Source organism: Frondihabitans sp. PAMC 28766 (assembly GCF_001577365.1). NCBI lineage: Bacteria > Bacillati > Actinomycetota > Actinomycetes > Micrococcales > Microbacteriaceae > Frondihabitans > Frondihabitans sp. PAMC 28766. The sequence continues at coordinate 1,191,128 of NZ_CP014513.1, read as the reverse complement.
GTCGGCGAAGAGCTTGCGTGCGAGGATCCGGCGGAAGCCCCATAGTTCCTTGTCGCCGGCATCCGCACTCTGATCAGCGCTGACCGCGAGGGGATCGACGTCAGGGTTGGGCTCGAAGGTGCGGGTGCCGGCTTCCAGAGTGCGCGGGTCGGGTGCCACGAAGCCGATGAGCGGCGCGGGCCAGAACGCTGGCTGGTAGCTGCGCCAGAAGTCGTACATTTCCGGCTTGTCGATCGTGTGGTCTTCTCCGTCGTGGTGCGAGACGGCGAAGCAGAACGTGATGCCCTGCTGGTTGAGAGGCTGAGCGGCGTCCGGCGCATGAGGCTCGTCGAATTCAGCTTTGGCTTCGGCCCCGATGACGCTCTCGACGCCGCCGAGATCGAGCAGGATCCCGGTCTCGGTCGCGTCGAGCACGTACGCCCCGGCGAGCCGCGTCTCGGTTCCGTCGTCGGCCACCACGGTCACGCCCGTGCATCGGTCGTCGTCCATGTGAACGGAAGTGGGTCGCTGTTCGTAGAGCACCGTAAGGAGACCGGCCGAACGGTACGGCTGGAGCAGCTCGTCGATCACCGCGACCGCGACGCGCGGCTCGTGGCAGAGCTTGCTGACACGTCCGGCACCCGGGTTCAGTTCGGGCAGGGCTCTTGCCTCTGGTCGAAGAGGGTAGTTGCGGCGGTAGTAGTCGCGGATCCCTTCACGGAGGGCTCGGTAGCTTGCGGTGATGCCGAACTGCTCGACCCAGGGGTGCTCGTCGGGCGGCACGGCCTGGCTGGTCATCTGACCGCCGAGCCAATCGGTCTCATCGGTCAGGATCGCGCGGCGGCCGGCTCGGCAGACGGCGATCGCCGCGGCGACTCCGCCGAGGCCACCACCGATGATCACGACGTCGGTATCGAGGGTGCGGATGGTGCTGGGCATTCTGGTGCTCCTTGGAACAGGGGTGGTGGGAAAGACAGCAGTGGCGGGGGAAGTCAGGCACAGGGTGGCGGTGCGAGTGTGGCTCCAGTGACGATGGCGGCGTCGAGCAACTGCTGCCGGGGCAGCGGATCCGTGCCTCGCGTTCCGTTCAGCACCTCATGGAGCAGTGCCACGGCGCGAGAGCCGAGTTCCGGGCGAGGGGCGCTCAGCCGTGTGAAGTCGACGGCCCGCTCCATCGGTCGGCTGTGCTCGCCCAGCACTACGATCGACAAATCCTTCGGTACGTGAACGCCCTCGACAGCGCCCAGGTCGAAGAGGGCCTGCGCATCGAGCGGGTCCTCGACGAAGACGACTGTGGCGTCAGACGCCCGGATCTCCTTCCAGATGTCTCCGAGCGACTTGTCGCCGATCGTGAACTCCGTCGTGTGTCCGTGGCCGGAGAGACCATCGAGAAGGCCCGTTCGTCGGTCGGTCGTCGACTCGGCCGTGGTCGGCAGGTGAATGGACGCGAACCTTTCGTGGCCGGCCTGGACGGCGAGATCTGCGAGCTTACGAGAGGCGGAGGCGTAGTCGACACCGACGTAGGGCACGCGACCGCCTGCCGCCTCGCGTCGACCGATCGCGACGAACGGGTAGCCGCTGTCGACAAGGCGCTCGAGGTCCGCTGCGTCCATCTCCCGTCCGAGGAGCAGACAGCCGTCAGCCAGACGGAGTCGGCTGGACTCGTGGAAGAGGCGGCGGCGCCCGTCGAGTAACGGTGTGCTGGTGAAGAGCAGCAGGTCGGCGCCGAGGTGTTCCGCCGCGCTTTCGACGCCCGTCAGCAGTGGCGTGTAGAAGTCTGAGGAATCGTTGGGGAAGGCGTGCTCGTAGGTGAAGACGCCGATGAGGTTGTTGCGGACCCCTGCGAGACTTCGGGCCACCGGGTTGGCGACGTAGGTGGTCTCCCGGATGACCCGGAGGACACGGTCGCGAGTTTCTGGCGGAATGCGGCTGGCCGTGTCGGCTTTCCCGTTCAGCACGAGAGACACCGTGGGTTGGCTGACACCTGCCATGTCGGCGATCATCCGCTGCGTCACACGGGGCGCGCGGGTCGTCATTTGGCGAACCGGGCGACGAACGATCTGCCAGCGGAACCCGAGAGCGCCACAGAGATCGTGAGGTTCGGCGACGTCGCTTCGACAGTCACTCCGGGGTCCACCGCTGTCGTGCTCGTGACGGCTCCGTCGATCGTCACGGTGACGCTGCCCGTCAGCTGCTGCGTCGGGTCGCTGACCGCGACGTCGACGGCGTTGGCCGACTTGATGACGACGACGGAGACGGGTTGGCTCACGGTGATGCCGGCAGCCTTCGGGGCGGAAGCGCTCCAGAAGTTCGCCAGGGTGATGCCGGTGCTCGTCTGGGTGACGGCCTGCACCTGGGCTGTGTTGGCCATCGTCAGGATGTCGGTGGAGGTGGCCATGGCGGAGGTCGCCGCCTGCGTGGCGCCGGGCATCTGAATGTAGGAGTAGCTGGCGTTGGTCGGGCTCACGCCGTGGTCGAGCCAGAAGGAGATGAACCTGCGCGTGTAGTCGGTGTCGTCGTCGTAGACCCCGCGGAGGTCCATGTCGGTCCATTGGCCGGAGAGGTCCTCCCTGACGGCTTGAATCGTGGTCCCCTCGGGGAAGACGTAGCCGCACTGACCCGGGATCCAGGCCCAGCGAGGGGTGAAGGCCGTCGGCGCGCTGCTCGGCATGGTGAGGACCGTCTGACCGTCGATCACCGGAGTGACGCTGCCGTTCGGGCCGATGTTGCGGTTCTCGACGATCGTTTGGATGTCTCGTCCGTCGGTCGACGTGATGCCAGCGCCGAGGCACACGATGACGTCGTCGATACAGAACCATGACTTCTTGCCGACGAGGGTCTGCACGCTGAAGGACAGGCCCATGCCGACGGCGGCGCGACCGTCCAGCAGTGCTCCTCCGGCCCAGGTGTTCGTGGTCGTCCGTCCGACACCGTCGCTGAGGGTCTTCGTGTCGAGCGTCGTACCAGGGATCCGATACTTGTCGACGGTGGGCCAGAACTCGTTGGTGAACTGCGCGAGTTCGTTCGGCAGGTAGAGGTACACGGCGCCTTCGCCGGTGTACCAGCCCTGTTGGTTTTCGAGGTTGCCCGCTTCGTAGGGGTGGATGGCCGCCGTGTCCATGGCGATCGCATAGGCGAACCCCGGCCGGCGGTGCACTGCTCGCGCCATGGACGGCGCCATCACGGTACTGATCGACTCGCCGACCGCGGTGACGCCGGTGTTCGTCGCCAAGGCGCGGCCCTGGACGATGGATGCGAGGCGGACCTGCTCGATGGGTGCGGAGTCGTAGGTGAAGTAGGGCTGGGCGGTGTCGGCGGCGATCCACCCCTTGGTCTCGGCATTGACCGTGGCCGCTTGAGCTGCGGGAAGGACGGATGCCAGCTGCACGAGTGTCGAGAGGGCGAGACGGCCGGAGCGGTGGTCGGTGTCGTAGAAGCGGGAGAGGTTGCGCCCGCGGACCATGTCCATCATCGCGCCGCCGAAGATCCACGGGCGGTAGTTGTTCTGCGTCCAGGTGTAGACCTCGGCGATCTTGTCGCTGCCGAAAGCCCACGGGGTCCCACTTGCGGCCTTCATCGAGTACGTGAGGTACTGAAGCAGCGAGTTGCCGTATCCGCCGGTGTAGGCGAAGTAGACGTGCTGCACGAAACCGCCGTCGGTGTAGAACCCGTCGCCGCTCGTCGAGTAGGTGAAGATGGTCTCCCAGGCCGTCTTCGCGCCGCTGATGACGGTGGCGTCCTGACTGAGAGCACCGCGAACCAGAGCGATAGAACAGGCCCAGTTCCGGTTGGCCCCGGTGGAGGTGGTTCCGGCGGTGATCGTCGGATCGGGGGCGTAGTGGGCGATAGCCGTCGTGGCGGTGGTGATCTGCGTCGATGTCAGGTCGTCGAACATGACGATGCAGAAGTCGTTCAGGGCGAGCGGGATCCCGATCTCGAAGTCCCACCAGTTGTCGTACGAATGGACACTGGGGCCGTATTCGTTGGCGAGGAACCAGTCGAAGGCGCTCGTCAGGTCCGACTGCAGTTGGGCGTTGCCGCTCAGGGACGAGCCCGGCGAATGGAGCGCTAGAGCCAGTGTTCGCAGCCGACCGGCGGCGGTCGTCTGAATGGCGGACGTCGTACTGCTATTCAGGTCGGACCAGAGGTAGGTGCGGGAGGCCGATGTGTCCAGGGAGTCCCAGAGGGACTGCGCGACGGCCGCGGAGTCGGTGACGTACTTGGCCACGACCGTGTCGCTCAGGTCGAAGCTGCCGATGAGCGTGTCGAGCCACTGCGTGCGCAGCGTTGTGAAGTCCACGGTCGTGGCCGCGCGTGCCGGTGCGGCTCTGAAGACGGCGTCCGCGCCCATGAGGAGCGGCACAGCAGCTATCCCGGAAAGAAGAACTGTGCGGCGTGAAACGGTGTGATCCTCGTTCGTCGACGACATGGTCGAGTCCCTTCGTCCTGGGCGGCACCACCTCGATGTGGAACCGCAACGGAAACGACTCTAAGGACGATCCACCTGCTAATACCAATGAGCAAGAGAAATGAGTGTGAAGACTTTCCGAGCCGACGTAGAACCCCAGCCTCGGACATCGTTTTCAGAACCCGTCAGCACGGACTTCGGCACTCGCCTGTACGCCGGAGGGATCAGCACTAGGGGAACGGATGGGAACCCGTTCCGTGCACATTGTTCTTGGCGCCGATCAGCCGGCCGGACGGGGTGGTCTACCGGTTGTTTCCTGCGGGCTCGTGATCTAGGGAAGCGAGGTAGTCAGCGTTATCTCGCAAGGCGGGCTTGTACCTCTCGAGTTCAGGCGCAATGACGTGATCGGCCAAGAGAGTGAGAAGGCTCGCAAGGGCGGTGTTCACCTGTCCGGCCGCGTGCAACGTGAGGGATTCGAAGGCTCCTAGAGCCACAGAATCCCGAAACTCAGCACGCGCCCGCGAGAAGACTCGCAGCGATTCTTCGATCCGGCCGAGGTTGCGGAGAGTGCTTCCGTATTGGAGATAGCAGCGGCGACGAATATCTCCCGTCAGACCTCGCTCCAATGACTGCTCGTAAAAACCGAGCGCCGTCGCTTCTTCACCCGCGGTGTCGTAAGCACCGCCGAGTTCGTAAAGGACCCTCGGATTCTCGGGGTGCTTCTCGTAGAGGGGCAGAAGGGCATCGATGGTTGGGCGCATGTTGCCCCGGTCCCGGGCGGCGAAGATGCCGTCGAGCTGTGCGTCGAGAGTGTCTGGCATGGTCCGGTCCTCCAAGAGGGATCAAGCAGGCCGCGGAGGCCGGGACGACAGAATATCGATCGTCTCGGTAGCAGATCGTCTTTCGAGACGCTGCTACAAGTCCATGCCGAGCACAGTCCGGACGGTGACATGCCCACCGAGGTCGTCCTTGCGCCGGCTCATCCCGATTTTCCGCGCGACCCGTTCTGAGGCCGCGTTGTCGGGATTGATGATCGCCACCAGGTCGGACGCGTCCAGCTTCTCTCGCGCGAAGTCTCGGCAGGCGGCAGCGGCCTCGGTCGCGAAGCCTTGCCCCTGCAACGCCAAGCGAACGTGGTACCCGACTTCCAGCTCCGGCGTCCCGTTGACGTCCTGCCACGTCAGCCCGCAGTCCCCGACGAACTCTCCTGAGTGCGTCTCGATGATCCAGAGTCCGAAACCGTAGGTGTTGTAGTTCTCCCGATTCCAGGCGATCCATTCAGCTGCCTCGTCGCGGCTCTTGGGCGCCGGGTAGAACTCCATCACCCGAGGGTCGCTGAGAAGGTTCGCCATGTAATCGAGATCTGTGTGGGTCATCTCGCGGAAGCGAAGCCGCGGAGTGGGGCCAGGAAGCATGACAGCACCGTACCGATGTCGCATGGACACGTGCGACCGCGAATCAGTAACCTGCCGTGCATGGCACTGACGCTGATGTGTGGGCTTTCGTTCGCCGGTAAAAGCACCCTCGCTGCTCGTCTGGCCGAAAAACTCGATGCGAGCCTCATCAGCCTGGACGCCATCAACGAGGAACGTGGCCTCTACGGCGGACAGGGCATCCCTTTGGAGGAATGGGCGGCGTCGGATGAGATCGCACACGAGCGCGTCGAGACCCTTCTTCGCGAGGGCCGGCAAGTCGTGGTCGATGACACAGGCTCCCCTCGCTTCATCCGCGACCAGTGGCGCGCCTCGGCCTCGGCCGCAAAGACCGACTTCGCACTGGTGTGGGTCCAGATCGACCTCGCCTTGCAACGCGAGCGTGTCAATGCGAACCGCGAGTTGCAGCAGCGCCATGACGTGACGGATGCGGTACTCAAGGAGCACGCAGGAAGCTTCGAGTCACCTACCGACGAGAGCGCACTAGTCATCGACGCTCAAGACACCAGAGACCCTCAGCGCATCGACCAGCTACTCGCAAAAATTCGTCGAGGACCTGTCCGATAGGCGGACGTTTTCCATGCGCCTCGACGAGCGTTCGCAGGGGAACGTCATCCGTTCACGTCGCCGTCTGTTGCCCAGGCAGCTCGGACGGCAAGGAGCGCTTGTTCGAGGCTGAGGCCTTGCTGGCGGATGGCGGCGGTGAAGTCGAGGGCGGCATCGAGGATTTGAGGGTAGTTGTCGGCCTGGATGCTGACCCGGGTGCCGGCGCCTCGTCGCGTGACGATGAGCCCGTCGGCTTCGAGGAGGGAGTACGTTCTGGCGACGGTTCCCGGGGAGACGCCGAGGTCGGCGGCGAGTTGGCGGACGGTCGGGAGGCGTGCGTCGGTAGGGAGGATCCCTAATCGGATTTGGTTCGCGATCTCTACTCGAAGTTGTTCGAAGACAGGGGTTGGGTCAGTGACATCGACCTGGATCATGCCGGGTCCCGCACCAGTCGAGTCAGCATCACGGTGGCGAGGCCGAATGCCCCGATTCCGGCGATGATCTCGATGATGCCGATGAGGTGAGCGGGTTGGGCGTAGTTCATCCCGATCTGTCTGCACATCGATGAGCCGGGGCCGGTGCTGTGGCAGTCGCCGATGATGGGGAAGAACGACTCTGCCCAAGTTGTCGCGCCGGCGTGCCAGAGCAGGGTGCCTATGGCCATGCACAGCCCTGTGACGGCGATCGCGACGACCGCGCGGGCCAAGCTCTGGCGTCGGAGAGAGTCCTGGCGTTGGGTGGCTGTGCTGCCGCTCCCGGGAGACGTCTCAAGGAGGACCAAGGCGGCGACGGCAAGAGCTACAACGACAACGTCGGCGGTAATCGCAGCGGCGGTGAACCAGCCGTCAAATCCCTGAGCACCGTTGGTCGTACTGCCCCGGGTGACGTCGAGTGACCAGGCGAAGGTGCCCCCACCGTCATCGACCATAATCGTCCACAAAGCCACGACGACGAGCACCAACAGAATCGCCGCGACACCCACCGGGAGCGCGTTCGGAAAAGACAAAAGCTTCTGACGACGATATGAGAGGTCAATGGTCCGCACCGATGGCTGCGGGCCTTGAGGTCCTCGCGCGAACAACACCACCAGCAAGGCCGCGACCGCGCCGATCAGGGGAGAGAACACCTGGCCGAAGCCGAATACATCGGGCGGGCCCTCATTCAAAAATCGGAGATAGAACGGGCTCGACACGGAATCAGATCGGACCTGCGCGATCCCGAAGACGACAGCTGCCAGCAATCCCGCCGCCAGCCCCACGGCCGCTGCGCGGCGAATAATGCTGGCGCTGCCAGTGTGAGCGGCGCCCCCCTGCGGCGCGGGACGAAGGGCGGGACGAAGGCCGGCGGTCACGAGAAGAATCGCGACGACCGCCAATACCCCGAGAAACCATGGCTGCATCACGTGAACCCCCTTGTGTCATTTCACCCATACAAACGGAACTTCCCTGTTGTGTCAATAAACCAGAACAAGATTACGCGGGGGATGTGAGATGGACGGCCCGCGCTTCGCGTGGAGGGCATCGACAATTCAGCTGCCTTCGCGTTCCGGGCAATGACCGCAACAAATGCAGATCAGTCTCGTCTCCGCGCGGACCGAAATGACCTTCGGGGACGGCTGAGATACACGTCCGGGAACGCCTATCGATCCGTCCGTTTTAGAGCGAGTCGACCAAACCCTCAGCAGTGCCCACTACCTCGTGGCGAAGATCACTACGCCAAGCCCGGCCAGGGTCAAAATCACGACAGCACCTAGAGCTGCCGGGGAAAACCAGGAGCCGGTTTTGCCGCGGCTTATCCGGCTACGGCCCAAGAAGAACGCGGCGACTAGGACTGCGCTTCCACCCAATGCAACCAAAGCCAAGCTCCCGGAGGTTCCTGCGTCGCTGCAGGCATGCCCCGCGGGCCGCTCGCCGCAGTTCTGATAGGCGATCAGATTCTGATTGAAAACTATGGCCAGGGCCACGCCGGTGGCCAGGATTCCAACACCGTTCAGGGCGTGGAAACCCACCCGATCAAGTCGCGATTTCGCCATTTCAGCATCCCCCCTCAGAACAGAATTCAACGAAAGTATGGGAGAGACCGGTTGGGAAGCCCGCGAGTAGGGGGCGCGCCTTGAAGTCCTGGCCGAAGATCATGCGACCGCGCACCGTATTCGCAGACGGGACCGTCACCGTTCGCGAAAGGGGCGGGGCCGAGCGCAACCCTGGGCGTGCGTTGTCCAGAACCTCGCAATGCATCGCTTGCGCGGGCCGGAGAGCAGATTTGTGGAACCGATGGCGATTGCGCTGTAACGAATCGAGCTGCTGCGGACACTCTTAGGTGTGACGGATGATTCGGCCGAGTTCCAGCTGTGGGAACGAGCGCGCCAAAACGACGGTGAGGCCTTCGGTCGTCTGTTCGATCTGCATCGCCATCGGGTCTATCGTCGTGCCCTGGGCCTCGTCGACTCGCAGCACGACGCTGAGGACATCACGGCAGCCGCGTTCTTCGAACTCTGGCGTAAACGCCATAGCGTCACGCCGGCGAATGGGTCGGTCCTTCCCTGGCTTCTGGTCACGGCCCTCAACCTGTCCCGCAATCTGCGCCGCTCGACAACGCGTTATCAGCGCTTCCTCCGAACGGCTCCGCGGAGCACGGCGGACGATGGGCCCGACGCGGAGAGGATGGAGACCCGAAGTCGGCTGGAGGATTCCCTCCGCGAACTCTCTTCAATCGACAGCGCGCTCTTGGTCCTTACGGTGTTGGAAGGTATCCCGCTCGCCGAGGCCGCCGAAGTGGTCGGCCTGAAACCGTCGACCGCTCGCGTTCGGCTCCATCGTGCGCGCGCACGCCTCCGCCTGGATCTGCATGACCTCGACCCCGCACCATTTCAGATAGAAGGGAACAGTTGATGGACGACTTCGAGCTGGACGCAGGATTCGCCGCCGCAGTCCGCGCCGAGCTCGTCGCGGTCGGCACCAAGACGAGCGGCCTCCGGCGGCACCAGCGTCGCACCCGCCTGGCAGCGGTCGGTATCGCCGCGATCGCCGCTGCGGCGACGATGGGGGCTGCCCTCGTCGTTCACAGCTTCCCTGGGAGCACCACCGTCGCACCGATCGGGACGGCGGTGACTGTCACGCGCACCGGCACCGCGACAATTCAGCTCGGCACCCCCGCGTACGGAGCGAACACCGTGATCATCGACGTCACCTGCGTCAGCGACACTGGCAACATTTCCGTCCCATCGACGAGCGGGTTCTCGCAGGACGCCGCGGGCAAGGCGACGTGGCTGGTCACGACCGGCGAGTGGAACTGCGCCACAAGAAAGACGACCGTGCACATCAAAGACGGCTACCTCGCCCCCGGCAGCACTTCGATCACGGTCACGGCCGACCCCGGCACGACCTGGAAAGCGGTCGCCAAATACGGTGACGCGACAACGAGCGCCTGGGGTGTCAATGCCCACGGCCAGACCTACGGTGCACCCAACGGAAAGAGCGGCTTCCCCGATCTGGAAGGAGCGCAGGCGACGAACGGGAAGATCGGCTTCATCTACGCCAAGGAGTCTGACGCTTTTATGGGCACCGGATGCATCAACGTCTACAAATCAGACGGGACCACCGTGATCGGCAAGTTCGGGATCGGCACGACAACCTGCGGCAGCGACCCGGCCGCCACCAATAACACGGACCACAACAAGTAGGCACACCCCGGTACCCGGCAGCAATTCTGTTCGCCCGAAAGCCGGACGGCTAGCGTGCGCCGCCTATCGCGTGCGAAACGGAACGGCGGATTCTGGCGGTTATTGCAACAGGAGCTTCTCGATCGCTTCGATCGGTTTCTCACCGGCTCCGACCTCTTCGTCGTCAACGGCATTAACAATCAACCCGGCGTCACCAAAACCCAAATCAAGATGACCAGCTGCAACGGAGCGACATCTCTCACCGGCTACCCGTCCATCCCAGACCTGAACGGAACGTTTACCATCCCCTGGGCAAACCACGGCAGTCTGGAAAAATGCTAACCATGAACACTAGGCGATGGCTGACGGTACTCGCCATCGTGGTCGGCGCCATCGTCACCATCGCCGTGTGCTGCGTCCTTTTCGTCGTCATCTACACCCTCGTCGCAGGCGGACCACCATTCATGCACAGCAACCCACCCACCAGCCCGTAACCGAGCGCCGCAAGAGCGCCGACCGTCTGGCCGGCGCTCTTGTGCTGTCACCCGACACCCCCGCGCGCCGCGGGCAACATGACTGATTACACGCTTCATCGAGAGGTGAGCGCTGAGGATCCTGCTGCGCTCGAGCTGCCGCCTACGGAACCAATCGACATTACCTCCTCGGTCCAGCACGAACATCTACCGCCGGCGCGCTCCCGCTACACCTTCCCCCGATGGCAAGTCCGCTCGACGCTACCCAAAACGGCTGACCTTGACGATCATTTGGCTCAGCTTTGGGACCGGGCCTCGGAGTCCCTAGAGAGAGCCGTTCGCCTCCCTGAGGAGGTCGTCAGGTATCTCGATATCGTCCGCTACTACGACGTGCGGGCCTTTCAAAGCCACGGGATAAACATTCCCCGTCATTGGATTGGGCTTCTCGGACGAATTGGCGCTGAAGTAGATGTAGACCTACACGTTCTGCGGGACGGGCCCAACGATGACTGGCCCAATCCCTGATCCGAGATCCTCGAAGGCCCCTCGCCGTTCGTGGTGACCGACGCAGGAGAGGGGACGGCTTCCGTGCGGCTCGGACACCGTTCGCGAGGGAACGTCATCCGTTCAGTTTTGGTTCATAGCCGCCTCAGGTCTGTTCTGGGATCGACCATGTGGTTGGGCTTCGGCCGTCGCTGGGGAGGAGACTAGCGAGCCATTCGTCTTCGAGTCCTTGTCGGCCGACCCCAGCTCGGCGTGAGACGCCCTCGAACCGAAACCCGACTCTCTGCGCGACTCGTGCCGAGGCGATGTTCCCTGCGAACGCTCGCCACCCCAAGCGTTCCAGACCCAGCGCGTCGGGCGTGGGAGCGAATGCGAAGTCGATTATTCGGAGAGCCGCTTCGGTCAGCAGGCCGTGTCCGCGCCACTCGGCCGACAGCCAGTAACCGAGCTCTCCGCGAGAGTCGCCGAGGAGATCGATCCCTATGACCCCGGCGAACGCGCCGTCATGATCGAGAGCCCACGTGCACGTACGCCCCGCCTCCCATCCCGTGTTGGAGAACGTCTCGACGTAGTCGACCGCCGATTGGCGCGTGTATGGCAAAGGGATGGGCACACGCCGCTGCAACTCGGCGTCTTGGCACGCGATTGTGATTGCGACGACATCCGCCAAGAGCGGGGCGCGCAAAGTCAACCGCGACGTCTTGAGAGTGACTTTTTCCACTCAACGACTCTAGATCGCCGCCCGAAGGCCGCCCCAACCTTGCGAAGTGCTCGTGCGGGAGTTTGCGACGCCTTCGCCTTTCGCGCGAGGTCATGTTCGCAAGCCGGACGTCGACCGTGCGCATCGTCTTGTGTTGAGAAGGGAACCTCCATCATTCGCGCTGAACTCCGCGCGGGCTGGATGAGCAGACGGACGCAATCGAATGGTTTACTCGAGTGCGTCTCGCCTCTCGTCATCTGTCCGGTGAAACAAAAGCTAGATGGTTGAGTTCGAATACGAGCGAAGGGAGCCACATGCTGCCCAAGCGATTTCGTCCTGGCATCTTGGTTGCAGCCATCGTGATGGTTCTACTCGGCGCGGGCTTCCTTCTCCCTAACGTCGACAACAATCTGACCATTGCCGGCTGGTTGCTGATCGCAGGAGGCGTCGTTGGCGTCGTCCTGGAGCAGGTACGCATTAGTAAAAAAGACTGATTGAGCCGCCGACTCGGCTCGACGCGAGGTGCTTCTCCAGGGAACGCTCTGCGGGCACTGCGAAACACGGTTCGAGCCAGTTGTTACGCTCCGATTGGCTGACATGGCCGGTCGAGGAGGACTTGAGTGGCAAAGATCAAGGATCCAAAAATGCGCTTTCGGGTACTGCTCGGCATCTCCGTTTGGATCGTCGTTATCGGCGTTGTCGGCCTCGTAACCACCGTTCCCCGGTTGTTTGAACAGCATCACTTGACCACAGTTCAGGCGTTCATCTTCCGTCAGTCTCGTTCGTTGTCGGACTCGCGCTCTACGTGTGGTCCCGGCGGAGAATCAGAACCGGCCCGCGCTCCTAGGCGGCGCTACTTTCGGCCGCCTGTCTACCCTCGAACGTCGACCGTGCACCTCGCCCGGCCCTCGTAGGGGAATCTTCATCGTGCGAGCTGCATAGCAGCCTCTACGAGCGTTCGGCCCAAGCCCTGCCGAGCGTGCTCGAGCGCGACAGACAGTTGCTCCAGGTGGCAGATGCCGTCGACCTCGAAGACGTGGACGAAGCCCGCGACCGGGCCATGGTCAAGTTCCACGACGAGAAGAAATCCCGGCTCAGACAATCGAGCGGTCCCCGGGGGCGCCGGAGACCACGATTCTGGTTTCAGACGACGGATCAGGAGTTGATCGGCGTCGTTCTCGATCTGCTCGATGACCTCGAGGTCCTGCTGTTCAGCAAGGCGGACACGGGTCATGTGACGAGCGTAGAGCTGACCATCAGCAGAACCCCCTAACGAACCATCCGAAGCTCGATAAGGTGTGAATCCCCGGGGTCCACGTATTGCGATCCATCGAAAGCAAAGCCGTTCCGTTCGTAGAACGCTGTCGCCCTGCCGTTGCCTTGCAACACCCAGAGCTGGACCGGACGGTCACCGACGACGGCATCGTGGAGCGCTTGACCGGCGCCTGTTCCTTGTGACTGCGCCAGAAGGTAGATCGAGAAGAGCGTGAGCGGGCGCGCCGCGGGGAAACCGTGCTCCGCGTCGACGCCGATCGACTTGCCTGAGTTCGCGAAACCAACGATCGTCCCGTCGATCTCCGCCACCGCTAGGGACCCAGGACGCGGGCTGAGGTCTAAGTAGCTTGACCAGAACGCAGCACGGCGGTCGAAAACATCCTCGGAGAAGAAGCGCTCGTTGAGGACGCCCGCGTAAGTTTCGCGCCAACTATCGACGTGTACTCGTGCGATGCCCTTCGCGTCGCCCACGATGGCGTCCCGGACGGCAACTAACCCAATCGTCATGCAATGACGATATCCCGGTGAGAATAAGGACTTGAGGCCCAGGACGTGCGCGGCCACGGCATCGATTCCGGCCACCACGTTGCTGAGGAAGAACCCGCTGCGCTCAGTGACGCTCTGATGGGTTCCTGCCCACCCCGCTGATCTCAAAACATCCGATCGCCGATCGCTTGCCGACTCGGAACCAGCGAGGAACAATGCGTCGATCACGGTTAGATCGCCGCGAAGGTTCGCTGGAAACGATCGGCTGGACCTGCGTGTCAGCGCTGGTGGCCGTCAAGGACGGTGAAGGCGGTCTCATGCCCGTCATGTTCTAAGACGAACGCATCGCCGGAAACGATTTGACTTGACCAGTCGAACACGACATCGAAGTGGTCCTGGAAGGGGCCTCCCGCAGCCGACGTCTGGGTGGCGGCGGCCCGCACTCCGTCAGGCCCCTGGAGCTGGGGCTGCTCCACCGCCCGGGGTGCCCTCCGAAGCGAAGGCTTCGGCCAAAACTGCCTTGTTTTCGTAACGACGAGATTGCCCATAGACAACGAAACCTGCCATCAGCATCACGCTGGTGACGCTCCCGGCGACGCCGATCCAGAAAGATGAAAGGCCGGCGAGTCCGACGCACGAAGGGCCAGCGATTCCAAGAAAAGCAATTGCCCACAGGACTTGAGCTACTCGAAGCAGACGTCGAGACGTTGCGAGAAGGTTCCCTGCGTCGTCGTTGCTGTCAGCCATGCCGTAAAACTATGCCTCGCTTCCGAGGCCGCGGTGCATCCGACTGCAGACCGCGGCCGTGAGCGGAACCGTAAACGGTCGCATGGAATTTTCGTCCCGCAGGAAATCGTGCCACCCATCATGGCGCTACCATCGCGCTATGAGACGCAGGCAAGCTGCCATCTTCCTCGGCGCCGGCATCGTGTTCGTGTTGGTGTTCGGTGCCTTGTACCTCTTTGATTCTCACGCCATCAAGACCCTAATTCCTCAGATATTTTTTCCGATCGGCGTGGTCCTGATGGTGATCGGCACCGTCGGCCTGTTTCGCACTCGACGCAGCCGAAGCTGACATTCGGTAAGCGGGCCGCTTCCGTGCGGCTCGGACGGCGTTCGCGAGGGAACGTCAACCGTGCACCGAGAAGGGCGACGGGTGAGGAACCGCTGGCCAACGATTACGAGGTCTGGGTCTTTCTCAGATGCGCAACACCGCCGAGGGGCGTCAAGCGATGCCACGGGAGCGCGTGTCCGGGAGAACACTCCGCAGGCGCGCAGGGCCGTACGAAGGTTCTAAGCGGGGCTCAAGCTCATAGTTGAGACAGTTGCGATGGCCGCCTCGGCTGCTCTGTTCCTACAGAGACATCTTCGGATACGGGCGACTCGTCGTAGTTTCTAATCTCGCGTAGCTCAAAAATGGAACCTTCTCCGGTGTGCGGACACCAGTCAGAAGAGAGGTATCGGATAGGGGGACAGCAAGATGACGGAAGACGACTCGGGGCTCTGGCACGGAGCGAAAAGTGGTGATGCGGAGGCGTTCGGAGCACTCTACGACCGGCATCGCGCAAGAGTCTTCAGTCAGGCTTCACGCCTTCTCCGATCGCGACTGGATGCTGAAGACGTCACCGCGATGGTCTTCTTGGAGGCATGGCGTAAGCGTGACTCCGTGCGTCTCGCCGACGACTCGATACTCGGCTGGCTCCTCGTGACGACCAACTACACCGTGGCGAACGCCGCGCGCTCGGCTCGGCGTCATCGAGCGGCTCTAGCCAAGATTGCGAGCCAGTACGAGCCCCCAGAATTCGACGGACACCAGTTCGAGGCCGTCGACGGCTCATCCGAAGCCGCTTCGGTGCGCAAGGCCTTCCTGTCACTCAAGCCGCAAGACCGTGACGTGCTCACGCTCTGCGTGCTGCACGAGATGCCCATAGCGCAGGCGGCATCAGTGCTCTCGCTGCCCGTCGGGACCGTCAAGTCCCGTCTCTCGCGAGCCAAGCAGAAGCTTGCAGCTCTCACCGGTTCCTTCGACGGAACCGCCGTAGTCACTCCCTCGACGGAGGAATTGTCATGACCGCACCGCGCCCGTTCGATCCTGCCCACGACGACGCCATCCGATCGGTACTCGTCGAGACGGTGGCGAATGGATCTCGTCGTGGGAGATCGACTCGTCGGATCTCGCTGTTCCTCTCGATCGCAGCCGCATGCGTCCTGGCCATCGCCGGAGGCGGCTATGCCTATGCGTCGCTGCACCCGGCATCGGGGGGCGGCGGGATCGCAGCCGTTCAGACGTCGCCGAGCGTGACCTCGGAACAGCCGGAACCAAGTTCCTCCACGAAGCCTTCGAGCTCCTCCTCAGCTTCAGGAAACGAGGAGCCCGCCAGCACTCCGACGCCAACGCCACTGCCCACGCCGATTACGGCGACCACCATCAAGACCCCGGTGATTCTGACACCGACGGCGGGCGAAGTGTTTCCGGCCGGGGTGACGAGCATCACCTATTCAGGAACAGGGACTCCCGGCACGAACATCTACCTCGCGGTCGACTGCGTGGATCCCGGTCATCCCGACGACTGCAGCAGCGCCGAGGAGTACGGCCAGGCCTACCTGAACAATCCGATCGTCGTCGGAACAGACGGCCAATGGAGCTACCAGGCGACATACGCTGGCACCCCGAACCCTGTTCCCGAGCAAATCGTCATGGCTTCGTCTGCTCTCGTGGACGCGCAGGGAAACACGCTGCGCGACTCCACCGGTGCCCTCATCCAAAGCGGCCACTCTGAGCAGATCACGTTCTACGTCGGATAGCCGGGGTCGTGATAGGCGACCGTGCAAGGCCTTCACCTCGTGGGCTTGTGACGGTTCCGAAAAGCGACGCCGAACAGCTGAACTACCGGGACGGCGACGTCGAGCAGGAACGCTATGACGGCCGTTGCAGAACGTCGCGACCACCGTCTCCCACCTGGGCCGTTGCTGCGCGGCACCCAAACCTTGAAGACGGCCGCAAGCTCAACCTCGGGCGTGCTTTGCACGGATGGCTGCGTGTGCCTTGGTGTGACTCGCGTCTAGGAACCCGTGAAGAAGCCGAAGAGGCAGAAGAGGATTCCTGCGATGGCAAAAACCATCGCAGAGTAGCGAAGCAATCGACTAGGAGGTTGGGCGACGTTGGAGAGTCCGCGCCTGTAGACAGTCACCATGAGACCGCAGAGGAGAACGAGCGCCAGCCCGATGGCCATGATTGCGGAAGCGGAATGTCTCACGAGCGGGAGCGTAGCTTCACGAAGACGCCGATGCCAACGCTGAAAAGTGACCCCGCCGACTGCACGTGGGGCGCAATCCGGACCCCCACCGTAGGCCTCCGCCGAAGTACGAAGAGGGACCTCCCTCGCTCATCTCAACCGGCGCGCGGAGGGGAACCCCATCCGGACGCCGACGAGTCCAGGTGGTTCGAGCCACGGGGAACTCGACAGTGGTGGCACCGTTCGCTTCGGTGCCGCGTGCCCCAGGTCCATACACCAAAGGAAGGCGTCAGCGCGCAGCGTCTACCTGGCGACAGCAATTGCCGGGGTACATGGGGGTCAAAGCGTCGAGATGGAAATGTACACACGGCCGTTCGAGTCATCAGGACCCGCCGAAAGAACAGTCACGTCGTACCCGCGAACTCGGAGAGACCACGGCTCATCACCCTTGCCATAGCCGGCCCGATACATCGCGGCGTGAAATCGCGCCTCCCAATCTGGGGTGTCGGCGGCGGCGAACGAATAGACAATGGTCGGCCCGTTTCCTGAGCCCCCTCGACGGACGGCCAGGCCGCTTTCGGTGCGAGTGGTGTCCGGAATCTCGCTGGGCAGGTCGATGCGCTTGTCTACGATTCGCAGGGCACTGAAAGCGGCCGCGGTCTGCGTGCGCTCATTCACGTTCGACCAAACCCGGTATCCCGAGACGAGCGCAACCAGCACCACCGCGATGATC
Organism: Frondihabitans sp. PAMC 28766; assembly: GCF_001577365.1. Taxonomy (NCBI): domain Bacteria; kingdom Bacillati; phylum Actinomycetota; class Actinomycetes; order Micrococcales; family Microbacteriaceae; genus Frondihabitans; species Frondihabitans sp. PAMC 28766. Next base: position 1,173,694 of record NZ_CP014513.1, on the reverse strand, counting down.
GACACGACGAGAATCGCTCGAGACCCACTTCTCTTCCCCACGCCCACAAAGTACTTCTTGTCACCACGAAGCGGAGCCCCCTGTTCGGGACGCCAGCGGCAGGTGGCCGACCGCCCGAGCAGGAACCCCTTCCGTACGCATCGTTCTTGGATGCTGATCCGCCGTCCGGAGGGGGTCGTCCAGTGGTCACGGTGCGACTGGCAACAATCTCGTGGCGGCGTTTGGTCTATTCGAGGTCAGTAATCCGCCGGACTCGCAGGATTGGCGAGGGGAGCACCCATGCCACAGCTGCGGCACCGAGCACAGCCGCGGCACCGATGACGAGGCCGGGCCCGGCAGCTGTGGCAGCGATGCCAGCGAGGACGGCGCCAAGGGGGCGGCTGCCGTAGTTGATGGTCGAGTACGCGCCGGAGACGCGTGATCGCATGTCGTCGTCGGTGACCGCGACGGTCAAAGAGTTGTTGTTGACGTCGAAGACCATGATTGCCCAGGCGGATACGAACTCCGCCGCGCTGAGGGCGACGAAGGCACTGAGTTGCGTTTCCCCGGCGATGGGGAGTGCGATGAATGGTAGGGAGCTAAGGGCGACCCCGATCGCGATGGAGGGTCCGCTGCCGATCCCTGTGGCGAGCGGACCGGCCGTCAGGGCACCGAGTAGCCCACCGGCGGCGCCTAGGCCGAGCGCGAGCCCGATCTGCCCCGCGTTCAAGTCGAGGTAACGCGTGGCGTAGAGCACGAGAAGAGCTTGGATTGCGAGGGAAGTGATATTCATCGTCGCTGATGCGAACAAGCTCGCCCGAAGGATTTGGTGCTGGCGCAAGTAGATAAGACCGAGGCGGAGGCGGCGGCGATAGGGCTCAGTCGATGCGTGCTCTCGAGGCTTAGGCGGTGTGTGGAGAGACGCGATTGCGATGGCTGAGACGAGGAAGGAGACCGCGTCGGCGAGAACCGCGAGCGGGGCTCCCAGAAGCTGGATCAAGCCACCGCCCAGGGCCGGCCCGCCGATCGCAGCCATCCCTCGCGTCGTCGACAAGGCCGAGTACGCAGAGACGTACTGGTCCCGCCGCACCAGGCGAACAAAGAGCGCCGGGTACGTGCTGTCGAATAGGACTCCTCCGAACCCGAGAGCGACAGCCGCCCCATACAGCAAGGACATGCTCAAGGTCCCGGTGATGAACGCCACTGGGACGACCGACAGCGCTGCTGCCTGAAGGATGTTGGCCAGGACAAGGAGCCAGCGTTGCTGCCGGACGACGTTCGCCCACGTTCCTATCAGAATCGCCAGCAGATTCGGCCCCCACAGCGCGGCGGTGAGGATGCCCAGCTGGAACGGCGTCGCCTCGAACTCGGTGACGGCAATGAAGGGAAGTGCGAGTGCCGTGATCTGGTCGCCGAACGACGAAACGGCGTTTCCCGTCCAGAAGCGAAGGAAAGACTGCGACCGCCACAAGGAACGAGGTTTCTCTCCCTCGCGGCCGATCACGACAACTCGGGTGCGGCGGACGGCAGGACGTAGCGGAGGATCCTGACAGGTCGGGAGTCGCGCGGCCGCTCCTCTATTCGTCTCGCGACAAGTGGCACGAGCACAGCCTCGTGGGCTTCCTCAAGAGCCTCAAGCTCAGCCGGAGACACCCAGACGACGGTGTTCCATCGGCTGGAGGCCGACAACCATTCAGGCTCGAGCCGGGGTCGCGTCTCCTCGACCCAAGCAGTGACCAGATCTCCTTCGTCTCGCTCCAAGGCGTCGAACAGCGCCGCACCCGCCTCGGCATCCGCGGCACCTACGTCGAACCGGAACCCACGTCCTACGACCTGCCACCACCTCTGACGGCCGCTGCCACTTCCGTTCGGTGCGTCTTCGACGAGCCCGTGCTCGGCGAGATGGCGAAGATGCCAACTCGTCACGGAGGGACTAGCACCAACATGCGGCGCCAGCTTGGAGGCCGTCGACACGCCCTCCTCTCGCAATCGCCGCAAGATCGCGAGGCGCACCGGATGTGCCAGAGCACGCATGCCGCGAGCATCAAGCTCGACATCACCTAGCTGATTCATGCGGCCCCCTCAATTGAGAGAAGACTATCGAGAGAACACTCTCAATACCAACCTTGGCTCACACAACGGACTGGCCACCATCAACCGGCAGATTCGGAGCTGCCCAAGACCCACACGAAGCCGAGCCGAGGCCACCCTCTCGCAGAGTGGATCGTTCGCGTACGAAAACCTGAGGCCAACCGTCTGAAGCTCGCGTGTCTCTGTGGCTGACATTCAGCGGGCGGCTCGGCCGCGTTCGCGATGGGACCTTCATCGTTCGCGCCGCTAGCCGCGCGAGTGGGAACCTCATACGGAAGTTTTCTCAGAGGAAAGGCCATGTCTGGCTCGATCGACGTGTTTGAGCGATCGTGTACCGCAGTTGACCGGTGGTTGTGGGCTTCAAGGGAATGATCCCGGTGGGCGAGTAGCTCGATGGCGGCCGCAGGGGCGCTGATCCGGTGGGCAAATTGGCGAGCGTCAATCGAATCAGCTCGCGGCGCGGCAAAGGCCAGGTTCATTTCGAAGCGGGCCTCTGATAGCTGCGTGTCAGTGTCCCGATCGAGGTGGGGTGAGCGAAATGGTGGAAGCCGTGCCCGCCGCCGATTCCAGTTGATGCGATCCTCAACCAGCGGCTAGGAAACCGTGCGCGCTTTTCCGCGCGTCAGCTGCCGGGCACGACGGTCATCCGTGAGTCATAGCCCGTCGCCGGGTCAAGGGTCCGGCCGAACCCCCACCAGTTGGCCTTTGCCGTCTCGAGGACACGGAACATGACGTCTTCAGGGCGAACGCCCGCAATCTCGGTGAGGCGTTCAACGGCGGTGGCGAACAGTTTCTCTTTGGTCTTCGCATCCCTGTCATTGAAGGAGAAGGTGACGAACATGAGGCGCTCGTCTCGCGGCGCACCGAAGATGACGTTGTCGTGGAACATCGTCGCTTCGGGGTGTTCGTAGAACACGTGCAGGCGGTCGTCTTCCGGGATCCTGAGGACGTCTTTCATGGCCTGGTGCAGAGCGTCCGAGATGGCCTTCCGGTCCTGAGCGCTGTACGCGCCTTCGTGGATATCGATGCTGGTGAGTGGCATGGTGCTCTTTCTGTTGTGTTTTCTGGTCACCCCGTCAGGGCTGCTCAGGGGCGGGCACGGCGAAGCATGCCAGCAGTGCGGACGTGGTCGTGTATTGGCCAATGAGAGAGACAAGCGACACTGTGCCTGCCTCACCAAACTGGGCAGAGACCCTGTCATAGATGCGGTCGGGCACGACATGGCTGTCGGAGAGGGCGCTGACCAGCGCGAGGGCCGCGTCGATCTCGGCCGAAGCAGTGACCGGGACCTCGCGACGCAGGATCGCCTCGATCTCCGCATCGCTCAGTCCCGCCTGACGCGCAGCGATCGTGTGCGCGTAGCGCACGTACGGAGATTGCCAGCGAGCCGTGACACCGAGAATGGTCGCCTCGACCACCACCTTCGACAACGGTGATGCGGCGTTCGCTTGCGCCCACGCCAGGTACGCGGCGCCGACCTCTGGCGCCCGGAGCAACGGGTTGAAGGGACCAATGAGTCGGCCGTCCTCGGTTGTCGTTCGATAGCCGGATCGGTCGCCGCTCTTACCACGGCTTCGTCCGATGCTGTCGGCGAGGTCGCGCTGGGCGTCCGTCATGTCGGCGTGGCTCAGAAGTCTCAGCCGGCCGTCCAGGGCGTCACTGCTCGAATGGTTCATGTCATTCACGCTAGACACCGACGAGCTATGTGGGAATCGCAACGTCTGCATGGTGACTATGCTTGGTGCGCATGGATGTGTCGACGTCGGTTCTGCGGACGGCTCGTGCGGTGGCGGAGCTGGGGAGCGTCAGTGCAGCTGCGCGCGCGCTCGGCTTTTCGCAGTCAGCGGTGTCGCGACAGATCGGCTCCCTCGAACGAGAGACCGGCTACCCGCTCATCGTCAGGTCTGTTCACGGTGTGCAATTGACTCGGGAGGGCACCATCCTGCTGAGGGGAGCGATCGATATTCTCGATCGACTCGACTTGTCGGCCATGGAAGTCGCCGGCGTCTCTCCTGGTCGTACCCTCCGGGTCGGGTTCTTCCCGGTCGCCGGCGCGATACTGCTTCCCCAGGTCCTCGCGGCGCTGCGCCAGTCTCGGCCCGAAGTGAAAATCGTCAGTCGGCAGGGCTCTACGCCAGGATTGGTTCGCGCACTTCGAACGGGGGCGCTTGACTTCGCTGTCATCTCGCAGCGGATGCCTTACCGTGCTCCCGACAGCGAATTCCCGCCCCTCGTCATCGACGATCTCATCGACACAGAACTCCGAATCGGAGGGGCCGAGAACTCCTTCGACGGATCACGATTGATTCCGCGAAGCTCGTTGGTGCTCCCTGGATCGCGCCGATGTCTTCCAACGACGAGCCGCAAATCGGTGTCTGGCCGGGCCTTCCCGGGCGCCCCCAGGTGACCCACCGCGCCAACGACTGGTTGGCGCGCCTACGCCTCGCCGCCAGCGGAGCCGGGATCACCTCCATGCCGGGCCCGTTCCTCACCAGCCTCGTTCCCGGCCTCCATAGCTGGCGAGTCGAAGGACTCCCAGTAGAAAGGCGACGGGTCAGCCTCGCGTACGCACCCCGAAACGCGTCGGGGACTAGGTAGTCCGTGCCGTCGCGTCCGAGTTCGCCCATGCGGCAGGTGTCCTCGTCGACGACGCTTCGGCATATGAGTAAGTCAGGGCCGCGGACGTTGTCATCGGCGGGTCATCCAGGGCGTTCGCGCTTACGATCTGTGCAGAAGTCGGGCCGACCTTCTGTCTCTTCTGAGACCGTCACTCCAGGATGGCTGCGCGCGTTCGGCAGCCTGCCCGTCGAAGCGATCGTCGCCTGGGTACCTGCTCGTGGACACTCATCGAACCTGGACTAAGCCTTTCGCGGGGTGTGTCCGTGGTGAGAGTCATCCGGGCGTTCGTTCAGAAATTTCTCAAGCCTTCCGCCGCCCGGTCGTTAGTGGGATGTGCTCGTAACGCATCGTGAACGCCAGTCAGTCTTCTTGCTACGTTCGAGTCGACTGCTGAGTGTCGGATCGGGGAGCAAGGCCGTTGAGGTACGCGTCGACTATGGCCTTGGCCGAGGGGGCGGGTCTGCCGGTGGGTCTGACGTTGAGAACGCCGCCCACAACCGTGGAGATCATCATGGTCACGATTGCGACGGGGTCGGTGTCAGGGCGGAGCGATCCGGTTGCCATGTCTCGTTCGAGGAGCGAGACGAGGGCGTCGATCCGGGGCGAGACGAAGAGGTCGGCATAGATTCTGGTCGCGTCCGAGTACCGGTCGTCCGAACCGAGCAGCCGACACCAGACCCGACCCACACGGGTCGAAGTGAGGCGGTACTCGAGGTTCTCGATCACGTCGATGAGAGTGGTTCGGAGGTCACCGTCAGGATCGAAGGGCGCCAGGGCTTCGGAGTGGCCGAGGGCGTAGGCGACGAGTTCTTCTTTATTTGCCCAACGGCGGTAGATGGTCGGCTTGCCGACCTTGGCGCGAGCGGCGATCTTGTCGACGGTCAGACCTGTGACGCCCTCTTCGTCAATCAAGTCGACGACGGCACCGATCAGTGCGAATTCGGCCCGCTCGCCGCGGCCCGGCTGGTGTTCGTTCTCGTGACTTCTAGGGGAGACACGCGAGCTCGGCATGCGAGACAGCCTAGTTCGCGACCGGTTCGAGCCCTGGCGCCAGCGACTCGTTCTGAAAGGCGTCCGGCTCGGTGCCGGTCGAGGCAGGCCAACCCGATCTGGCGGCACTGACGGCGACGGCGATTGCACACAGCAGTGCGGCGCCGGCGGCGACCAGGGCCGTGACGTGGAGGGCCTGCATGAACGCGTCCTGTGCGGCCGCAACCTGGCTGTGACCACGAGCAAGGGAGAGGGTCGCCGACAGCGACTGGCGCGCTACGGAGCGGCTCGCGTCGGGAAGGGAAGCGATGCTCGATGCGACCCGGGCACCGTAGATCGACCACATGATGGAGCCGAGAACGGCCGTTCCGAGGGCGCTCGAGATCTGACGAGCAGTGTTGACGAGGGCGGATCCTGCGCCCACGCGGTCGGCCGGGACGGCTGCCATCGCCGTCGTCGTTCCGGGGCTGAGGACGAGGCCGAAACCGAGGGCGAGGACGAGGAAAACGGCAAGGATCAGGATGACCGCCGTGTGGATGGTGTAGAGACTCATCGCGGCCAGGGCGATCGTGATGAGGAACATGCCCATGGCCACGGTCGAGCGTGCTCCGAATCGGTCCGAGAGCTTCCGCGACAGCGGGGCGCCGGCAAGGAGGCCCAGAGACATTGGAACGAACAGGAGCCCGGTCTGGAAGGGCGTGTAGCTGCGGGCGACCTGCAGGTAGAAGGTCAGGAAGTACATCGCGCCGAAAAGGACGAGGGAGCCGACGCTGAGCGCGAGGACCGAGATCGCGAAGTCGGCCCGGCGGAAGAGTCCGACGTCGGCCAGCGCATCGCTTCGGCGTCCTTCCGTGACGACCAGAAGGGCGAGGAGGGCGAGCCCGACGAGCATCGGCGCCAGCGTCGTCACGGCCACCCAGTCGCCGCTCTGGCCGCCATCGAGGACTCCCAGGACGAGCAGCCCGATGCCGCCGACCGACATGACGACCGGGAGGAAGCGGAGCTCGCCCGTGCCGGATGTCGGAAGTCGCGGCACGAAGCCGACCGACATTCCGAACGCGATGAGGCCGACCAGGGCGACGAGCACCAGCACGGAACCCCACCACAGGCCGGCGCTGAGCAGAAGCCCTCCCGCCAACGGGCCGATCGAGATCGAGAGGCCGGATGCCGCGGCCCAGACGACGATCGCGCCGGCACGCTGGCGGGGCGGATACACCCGCAGGATAATCGCGAGAGTGGTGGGCAGGATCGCCGCAGCGAAGACTCCCATGAGGGCTCGCATCGCGATGACGAAGCCGACGTCGGTGGGAAGCGAAGCGAGAGCGGACGCGATGACGAATCCGCCCAGGCCGACCAGCAGGGTTCGGCGGAGGCCGAAACGGTCGCCGAGGGTTCCGGCGATCAGGAGGAATCCTGCGAACGTCAGCGTGTAGGCGTTGAGAACCCACTGCTGCCCCTCGTTCGTGAGGTCCAGGGCGCGGCTCATGTCGGGCAGTGCCACGTTCAGGATCGTGCTGCCGAGCAGCACTACCGATACGGCTACGACCATCGCGGCGAGCACGCCTCTGCGGCGTCCGCTTGTCATCTCCATGTCATTCCATCCAATCGTTACGAAACGGTTTCGTTCTGTAACCATATCTCGAGATAGCGGGAATGGAAACACCCGCGGCAGGAGATTGCGGCTGACGTCGATCTACGGCTCGTCCTCGGTGAACCTTGGGAGCCTTAGATTCCTAGTCAGCGTTTCTGGGTCGAGACGTAGACGACGTCAGCCTTCGGTCGGTCGGATGCATCGCCAGTCTCGAGGAGCAGGAAGCCTGCCCGCCGTTTTCCAGCCCGGTATTCGGGGTCTCCTGCTTCGAGACGAGGTGTTCGCAGGGCACGAGTGCCTCATAAGGGCTTTGGAGCGCGCGGCTCCAGGCGTCATTGGTGAAAAGAGTCTGGGCTATCTTCGGCGCCCGTGTCCCGGCGGCGGCATCAATGTAATCCCTTGGAGGAATTTGCCGGGCTCATGGCACCCGTTTGTCAGACCTGCTGGCGGGGGTCGTCACCGCGTGGAGCCCAGTGGTCAGCAAACGCTCCCGGGCTAGGTGACTGCTAGGGGCGACTCAGGCGTGGGGGCCACAAGGCCTACTCGTGACGCCCAATGCTTTGAGGAGAAGGTGGTGCAGCTCGCCCTGCTCCGCGGTGGTGAGGGAGGCGAGGCGGCCTGCGGTTGCCCCGTCGGCGGCGTCATTAGCTTTGTCGAGAAGAGCTTTGCCCTCGGTTGTGAGCGTGAGCTCGTGGCGGCGACGGTCCACGTCCGACCGACGGCGTCGAATGACATCGCTTTCTTCAAGCCTGTCCAAGACGCGGACAAGATCGCTTCGGTCGATACCGAGGTCGGTGGCGATGTCTTGCTGGGAGGGGGCGCCTGTCAGGGCGATGGCGTTCAGAACGCTGTGATCTCTCAGCGTCAGCCCAAGGTCTTTGAGGCGGAGGGCTATGTCGGACAGGACGCGATCGTGTAGACGCCCCATCGCGAAGCTCGGCCACCGCAGCAGCAAATCCGGTCGGAGATCTTCGTTGTCGCCTTGCGTATCACCCACACGAGAATGCTACGCTCAATCAACTGTAGGAAATACCTACAGTCTTTTTTACCAATGAATAGGGTGCGAAATGATTCAGGTGACTTCGGGTGAATCGGTGGCGGAACGAGCTGTCGCCGAGTATCTCAACTACGTCGTCGACGAATCGATGACGGCGCAGGTTGCTGGCTTGTTCGCGGAGGATGCGGTGTTCGAATTTCCCTTCGCCCCCGTGGGGGTTCCGAAGGTCATCTCGGGTCGGAACGCGCTCTCAGCGCATGTCGCCCACTTTCCGAAAACCTTCGATGTGCGTTTTGTCGAACTCACCTTCCATGCCACCGCAAGCCCTTTCGAGGCAGTCGTTGATTACCGGGCCGAAGGAACGGTCCGGGCAACCGGGAAGGCGTACCCGCAAACCAGCGTCTCGATAGTGCAGACCAATGCCGATGGGCTCATCGTCCACTTCAGAGATTATTGGAACCCCTTGATTGCGATCGAAGCGATGACTCCGAGGGATGCCTCGGTGACCTTGGGCGAGGTCCAGTTCGGCGACAACTAGATCTCAGCGGTGCGCAGTTTCCCAGGCCGCTTCGACCATCGGGAAGATGCTGTCGAGGGTGGCGAACGGCGTGTCGGAGGCACGTGCCAGGGAGTACGTGGTGACGATGAACCGGGCAAGTGCCTGGTTGGTGTCGTGGGTCCCTCCGAGAGTGGGGTCGGCTGTCATGGCGGCCGCGAGCGACTCGGCGTGGCGGGTGAGCATCGACTCCTCGTAGGCGCGGAGGTCGGGCGAGTGGTCGATCATGACCCAGAGAGGGCGAGACGATTCGGATCCGCAGTGCCGGATCATGGCCTCGACCTCGCCCCGCAACGCCTCCAGCACGGACTCCTCGGCGCCTCGTTCGGTGACGGCTTCGACGAAGCGCTGCTCGAAGACGCCGTCCAGTTCGAAGACGAGGGCTTCCTTGGACGGGAAGTGGGAGAAAAGCGTGGTCACGGCGACGTCGGCATCTTCCGCAATGTCGCGGATTCCCACCGCGTCGTATCCCTGCTCGAGGAACAGCCGGCGTGCTGAGTCGGCGATCCTGCCGCGGGTCTCGGCCTTCTTCCGCTCACGGCGCCCCGACGGACCGGCCTTCTCGATCGCAGGCTCCCTGATCACCCGTGAAGCCTATCCACATGCTGACCGTTAGTAAACACTGACGGTCACATAATGCTAACCGTTAGTGCTAGCGTGCAGACATGAGAAAAGTGAGCTTCGCCGAATTCGGTGGTCCGGAAGTCCTGCGCGTGATCGAGGCGGAAGAACCCCATGCGGGTCCCGGCCAGATCCGCATCGCAGTGAGAGCGGCGGGTGTCAATCCCGTCGACTGGCGGATCCGGGAGGGGCAGCGGCTGCAGGCGCATCCGCTCTCGCTTCCCTCCGGCATCGGTCAGGATGCGGCAGGGATCGGCGACGGGATCGAGGGGCTCGACCTCGGTGATCGGGTTTTCGGTCGAGGTGCGGACACGTACGCGGATCATGCCATCCTCGCCTCCTGGGCGGAGATACCCGGCGCATTGACGTTCGAGGAGGCAGCGGGGTACCCGTCCGTCGCCGAGACCGCCCTCCGGGTGATTCGCGAAGTCGGAGTACAGCCGGGCGAGACGCTTCTGATCAGCGGGGCGGCCGGCGGCGTCGGTTCTGCGGCCGTTCAGATCGCCCGCTCGCGAGGCATCGTCGTCATCGGCACCGCCTCGGCAGCCAACCAGCAGTACCTCAGCGATCTGGGCGCCGCCCCGACCACCTATGACCAGGGGTGGGTCGACCGGGTGCGGAACCTCGGGAATGTCGATGCCGCCGTGGATGTGTCCGGTAGCGGCGTCATCGCGGAACTCGTCGAGCTGACCGGCGACCCGAAGCGCGTCGTGACCATCGCCGATCTGTCGGCTCCGGCGCAGGGCGTCCGCTTCCTGGGCGTCGGCGGAGACATGTTCGCTGCTCTCGCCGAGGCGACGGATCTCATCGAGAGAGGGCTCCTGACCATCCCCGTCGACGCGACGTACTCACTGACAGACGCCGCGGCCGCACAGGCGGACAGCCAAGCCGGTCACGCGCGAGGGCGTCGCGTCATCATCCTGTGACGGTCTCCGCATCGACGACGGCGTCGGCGTTCTCCTTCGCCCACTCGGTCAGCGTGTGGATCGGATCGATGAGGGTCGCGCCGAGCGGAGTGAGCTCGTACTCGACTCGGGGCGGGACTTCGGCGTACGCCTGACGGCTCACGAGCCCGTGCGACTCGAGACGGCGCAGCGTCTGCGTGAGCATCTTGCGCGAGATCCCGCCGATCACGTCGATCAGTTCGCCGTGCCGGATCGGGCCCCTGCTGAGGCCGTAAAGCACGACGGCCGCCCACTTGTCGGCGAGAAGCTCAACGGTCAGACGAGCCGGGCAGTCGGCGAGAAATCCATCATCGGGGGCGAATCCGCTCATGTTCCCACGGTACCTCCGGGTTCCTGTCGGAAACCTACCGTGGAGGCATGCGAATCATCACCCAGCACACGCTCGGCGGCCCCGAGGTCCTCACCATCGAAGAGCGCCCGACGCCTCACCCTCTCCCCACGGAGGCCCTCGTCCGCGTCGAGGCCATCGGCCTGAACCCGCTCGAGCCGCGCCTTCGCGAAGGCGAGTTCCCTCTGCTCGGCGCGCCGCCCTTCATCCTGGGCTGGGATGTCAGCGGTGTCGTCGAGCAGACGGCGTCGTGGCGCTTCGCGCCGGGTGACGAGGTCTTCGGCATGCCTCTGTTCCCCCGGGCCGCCAACGCCTACGCCGAATACGTGGCCGTGCCGGCGGCGCAACTCGTGCGGAAGCCGGCATCGCTGTCGCACGTCGAGGCGGCGGCGCTGCCGATCGTGGGGCTGACGGCGTGGCAGGGGCTCGTCGACATCGGCCGTGTCACCGCAGGAGACCGCGTGCTCGTGCACGCGGGCGGCGGCGGCGTCGGCCATGTCGCGATCCAGATCGCCAGAGCACGCGGCGCTCATGTCATCACGACCGCCAGCGCCAGCAAGCGCGAGTTCGTCGAGTCGCTCGGAGCCCACGAGGTAATCGACTACACCACGGACGACTTCGCGGAGAGAGTCCACGACGTCGACGTCGTGCTCGACACGCTCGGCGGCGACACCGTCGAACGCTCGCTCGCGGTGCTGCGGCCGGGAGGGCACCTCGTGACGATGGTCGCCGACGAGGATCTCGAGCTCGCCGCCCGCTTCGAAGCCGCAGGCATGCGTTTCAGTGGCATCGCGGTCGACCCGGATCCCGACGCCCTGCGACAGCTCGTCGATCTCGTCGAGAAAGGGCAGCTCCTAGTTCACGTTCACGAGACCTTTCCATTCGACCGCATCGCCGACGCCCATCGACTGCTCGAAGCCGGCCACGTGCAGGGCAAGCTCGTGCTCACCGTGTGAGGCGGCGCGAGGCGGCAACGGCGCGACGGAGCGACCACGGTCGGCAGCGACCGCGGGTCTCAGGGGGCGGCGAAGCGCAGGCGACGCTCGATTGCGCCCGCAGCCTCGGTCACGAGTGCGACCGTGCGCTCGAGTTCAGGGGTTGCGAAGTGATGGTCGAGCCCTGACACCGAGATCGCCCAGAGAAAACCGTCGTCGTCGGTCAGCGCGACACCCACGGAGTTGATGCCCAGCGGAAGGCCCGACGCGTCCAATGCCCACCCTCTCTGGCGGATTGAGTCGATGTCGATCCGAAGGGCATCCTGCTGCGCCGTCTCGTCCCGCAGGGTCTCCGCGAGGTGACGGTCGAAAACCGCAATCTCCAGGCGGCCGAGCAGAGCGCGCCCCGCGGCGGCGCCATCCAGACGAACAGCTTCTCCAGAGGTCCAGGTCAGCACGTCCACCTCCCTGCCCGGCAGGCGAAGGAGGCAGCGTGCTAGCGAGGCTTCCCGTGTCGCGAGGAGAGTCGTCATCCCGGTCTCGTCCCGAAGCGCGGCCAGCACCGGTTCTGCGACACGGATGATGTCCAGGTTGAGCCTCACGGCCGCGCCGTAGCGGAGCATCTTCATACCCAGCCGGTAGCGGCCACCCTGATCTCGCGCCACCAGTCCCGCCTGGTCGAGTGACGCCAGAAGACGGAACGTCGTACTCCGATTGATGCCCGTCGCCTCGGCAGCCTCCGACGGCGTGAACCCCGAAGGAGCATCGAGGAGCGCGTCGAGAACGCGGACGGCTTTCTCGAGCACAGCGATGTGCGTACCCACCGACCGCTCGTCGGCCTCTGTCATGTCAGTCACGTCAATCCCGTCGTCGCAATCACGACACCTTTACATCCATTGGCCATCAACCTAGCCTGTTCACTGTACGAATAACCATCTCGCAATACGAGATGCTTCATGAGTGGACTGGTTATGACGATCACCCCGTTTCGAATCGCCGTGTCGACCGAAGACATGCAGGACCTGCTCGATCGGCTGAACCGCACGCGGTGGCCCGATCCATCTCCGGTGGGCGACTGGGTGGACGGGAGTGACGAAAGGTTCTTGCACCGTCTCGTCGAGCAGTGGAGATCCGGCTTCAACTGGCGACAGCAGGAGGAGTCACTGAACGAGCTGCCTCAGTTCACGGCCGAGCTGGACGGCGGCACCGTGCACTTCATCCATCAACGCGGCACCGGACCTCGCCCCCTTCCATTGGTTCTCGGCCACGGCTGGCCACAGACCGGGTTCGACCTGCGCCGCCTCATCCCGCTGCTGAGCGACCCCGCAGCTCATGGGGGCGACGCGTCCGACGCTTTCGACGTCGTCGCCCCTTCCCTACCGGGCTATGGATTCTCCGGGCGCCCCACGACACCCGGCACCGGTCCGCGACAGGCCGCACAGGGATGGGCGAGCCTCATGACTCAACTCGGCTATGACCGATTCGGCGTCCAATCCGGCGACTGGGGGGCCGCCGTCGGCATGTGGTTGGCACTCGACTCCCCGGAGGTCGTCACCGGTCTTCACATCAACTTCCTGCCGGGCTTCTACCAGCCACCCCTCGGCGACGGCCTCCCGCCGCTCTCCGACGCCGAAGCCACCTTCCTGACCGGGCTGCGGGGCTGGTTCGAAGCCGAAGGCGGATACCACCGACTCCAATCCACGAAACCGCAGACCCCCGCCTACGCACTTACCGACTCACCCGTAGGGCTGGCCGGCTGGATCGTCGAGAAGATGCGCGGCTGGAGCGACTCCCACGGCGACATCGAGAGCGTGTTCACCCTCGACGAGATCCTGACCAACCTGTCGCTGTACTGGTTCACCAGCACGATCGCCTCCTCGATGAGGTTCTACCGGGAGAACGCGCTGGCCCCGAACCGATTCGCCCCCGGCCAACGCGTCACGCCTCCGTTCGGCTTCGCCGCATTCCCCGCCGACCCCGTCCCGCCGCGGGAATGGCTCGAGCGCGTCTTCGACCTCCGCCAGTACACGGTCATGCCGAGGGGCGGTCACTTCGCTGCCTGGGAAGAACCACAACTCCTCGCCAAAGAGATCCGGAAATTCTTCCGGCCCCTCCGGACACCATGAGTCTGCAGATCCGAACGGGTCACCGAGCAGCCTGCGGAGGACCGCATCCGAAAACGCGCCTCCACCCCTCGGGCTGATGAGACGTCCGCCAGGGGACTTCATCCACATGCGCAGACGGGCGTAGCAGTCACGTCACTGCGTACTTCGACGCGATCGGGACTCTGATGAAATCGCTAGCTGTCGTCAAGCACGGCGCGGGTGTCATTGTGTCGACCCTCGCTCATCTTGCGGGCGCTTCGGCTGCCGCCGGAACCAGGGTTCTCCCGCCCACCGCCGATAAAGATCCGCAGTTTGCCGAGCGCGACGACTACCGCCCCTGAGAGGCCGCCTTCGTTCCAATCACGAGGACGCGTCGCCGCAGGAGGCAATCAGGGTGCTTGTGGGGCGGGTCCAGTGTCCCCGCGGGAACCTCATACGGCCCACGCAACTGTGAGCAGGGGACTGCGATGAATCTGACACCGCTTACTTCTGAGCCGCCGAAATGGCAGATGTCAAAGATGCTGGCGTGTTGTGCCAGAGGGAAGACCTGCCGCATACTTTCCGACCGGAGTAAGCAACATCCATCGGCATGAATGCTGAGTTGCCATGATCGACACGCTCGGGGGACCTTTTGAATCGGCGCATAACGCAACTGACGCGAATGGCAGCTCTCAGTGGTCTGCTGGTGGCCCTCGTCGGAGTGATCTTGCTGCTGTCCTCCCATGTACCCGCTGGGAAGGCTTTCATAGGCGGCGGCGCCGTCCTATGTGCCATTGCATCCCTCGTTGGTTCTTGGGCTCGTAAAAAGCCCCCGCTGCAATGACCTTTGGAATCAGCGCGATCCTCGTCTGAGTTCGCCCCTCCTCGCCTACGCGCTAGCAACCGTCGGAGATTTCACTCAACAGACGGACGCCGCTTGCGCTAGTTCACGGGCGTTCGCAGGGGAACGGTAACCGTTCGGACTTACGCGTGAACGATCTCGTGAGTGAGAAGGCTCCTCGTTCCCAGCGGCGCTTTGAGATGCACTAAATAGGGGACCTCTAGCTCCGTGCCGGCGCACGCCCCGACGGGGTTGTCGGTGGTTGGCCCGTCCCAAACATCTATGAGAACTGTCGCGCTGGTTTCGTGCACATAAATTCGCTCGTGGTGGCGCTCTCCGCAGTCGCCGAAAGCGAGATGGATCGGCAACACCCGGGAGCTGGCAGCGACTCGCAAGGCAGACCAAGACGAAGGAGCGAAGTCGCGCGGCAGAGTTCCCCATACCTGCCTGTGAGTCACGTGATGGTCGCTGGAGATGGAAACGAATTCGCCGGCAGGGACCACGTCGGCGGCAGTCACTTCCGCCTTTGTTCCGGGTTGCAGCATTTGTCCACGACCGGGTGTGGAGCACGCACTCAAGGAAATCAGCGACACGCTGACGGTCGCCAGAAGCAAAATGCGCTGGGTTCGATTCACTCCTTCAGGCTAAGCGAGGGGGTCCGGAAAGCAGTAACGATTGCTAATGACGGCCGAAACCCTTATCAACCAAGGGGGCCTGAAAAGAAGGTCGTGCGGGAAAGCCGGCGCCTGTCCTCAGTGGAACCGCTCACGTGCTCCGGCAACCTTGAGCCCCGCGGGTATCGGCTAGCGTTTCGGGATGACAGGGATACAAGTCCGTTGGGCGCGCGTCGAAGACGCCTTGGGTGTAGCCGACGTGCACGTTGCGTCTTGGCGGGCCGCTTACTCGGGGCTGATCGACAAGCGAGTTCTCGATGGTCTTAGCGTTGCCCAGCGGGCCGACGGCTGGACAACGATCATCACGGGGCATGGCGGGGAGAATCCACCGGACGCGGCCAGTGGCAAAGCGCACAGCCTCCTCGTCGCCGAGCGAGATGGTCGCATTGTCGGTTGGGCGAGTTTCGGGGCTGGTCGGGACGAGGAGGCGAGCGAACAAGGTGAGCTTGCTGGGCTGTACGTCCACCCCGATTTCTGGTCAAAGAAAATTGGACACTCGCTGATCCAGGCTGTTGAAGAACAACTTTCAGAGGCCGGCTATCGCTCGGCGTACCTCTGGGTGCTGTCCGGCAACTCCCGCGCGATTTCTTTCTACGACAGGCATCGATGGATCGCCGACGGCGGAGCGAAAATCGGCGCCGCAGGTGGTGCAAAGGATCTTCGTGAACTGCGGCACGTGCGTTCGTTGCCCTAAGAGAGGCAAGATTCGCGGGGTGGACTGCAAGCTGGCCAATGGGGCGCGAAAGCCGGACCCTCACCGTTCGCGCTGGGGCGCCAATTCGGGTCCTGCGGAGGGGAACCCCAAACGGACGACGGCCTAGGAACGGGGACTTGCGTCTGAGCTCAGAGACGCTTCATCTCCGAAGGCTCTGAGTCGAACGACCTCGTCTTCCCAGCGCCTCGAGAGGGTCATCAGCGTCGTGAAAGCGGCCAAGGCCACGATCCCGAGAGCGACAGCTACGAGAATGCCTAAGTTGTCTAACGAAAAGAGGCCGAAGGCGAGAGGTGATGCCACTGCCATGACCGCAGGAACGAACGCCCACTTGGCCGCGGCGGCACTTCGTCGAGCGCGGACCGCAAGCAGGTCGGCCCTCGCATCCAGACTCGACATGACAACAAGCTAGCCCCGGATGCGGCCAAAAATGAACCTTCGTGGTGCTTTCACCGTGCCCGGGACGGCCGACATGCGCGCTTGCCGAAGAGGTAAGTCTCAGGTAGGTGATTCGCTGGTGACCGGCGAAACTTCAGAGCGAAACCGACCAGAGGCATCCCTTTCTGGGGTGTTCCGTCATGAGCTCTCTCTGCGCACAATGAACCGTGATCAAGTCGCTTTTGAAACCGGCAGCGGTCCTCGGTCTGGCCCTAGTCGTCGTTGGAGGGCTCGGCGGCTGTTCCGCTGGTCCGAACGCTGATGTGACTGTCAATATCGGCAATCTGCGACCCGGGCAGGAGATTCGCGTGACTGTCACCAATCGTGGCAAGACCCTCGAGGATCAGAAATTAGTTGCGCAACAATCGCAATCCTTCAAGCTGCATACGCAAGGACTCGTGGGCGTCCATTTCGGGACCTTTTGTTCCGTCGCGGCCAGGCCCGATGCCAATGGCAAGATCGTCGCGCACATGAACATGAAGGGTTGCGGCGTCTAGAGGCGAAACCCTTGCCTGAGGCGCATTGCAATGCCGCCCTCGCAGCCCCTTCGGTCTCCCATCGGCGCGCAGGATCTGTGCTGACCCCAGTGCATAGCCGAAAGTTGAGCCCGGTCGCTTTTTGCTGGGCGCTGTACTTTTATCCGGGCGATGGTTGAGCTTCAGAATGCCTCCGATACGGCGGTCCTGGCCTCCTGGCCTCCTGGCCTCCTGGCCTCCTGGCCTCCTGGCCTCCTGGCCTCCTGGCCTCCTGGCTCACGGCTCACGGCTCACGGCTCACGGCTCACGGCTCACGGCATACCCGCAAGCCGAACCTCTATCGTGCGCGGGGAAAGTCTGGCTGTGGCCTCTCCCGCCTGCCCTGTCGCTTCATCGCATCTGCGACGCGGCGGCGGTACCTTCGACATGTCGGCGGCAATAGCGAGCGGGAGAACATGCGCGTTTCACGGGGCGTTCTCGCGGTTGCAGTCGTGGCCACGGCATGTGTCACGCTTACCGGTTGTGGCGACAATGGCTCTTGGGACACCCCTAGGACACCCACCCTCTCTGTCCAAGTCGACGACGGCTGCCCGCCCCACGTGACGAAGGCACGCGACGTCGTCAACGCGGACCCGGCCGATAGGACGCTTGTCCCGAGCGGCATCTCACCCAACGCCGCTGTGATGTGCATCTACAGCGGGCAGCTCAACCCATCGACCAAGCACCTCGCGATTAGCCTCAACGCGACCGAAGCCGCCCAAACCGCAGCATCACTCCAGCAGGTTTCGCTCAAGCGACCTACCGGCACCGTTAACTGCCCAGAGGACTCTGGCTCCTTTGCAATCCTGGCTTTCTCCTACCCCCGCCACCGAGACGTCGACCTCTGGTGGGACACGACCGGATGTCAGACCATCGACAACGGCCGGATCGGAGCATCGCAAATCGCCTCCGACAGTTTCGCTCACTTCCAGGAGACCCTTGATAGTGCCGCGAAGCTTCCCAACGGGCCCTACCTCCTCAACCCGTGACACCCTTTAGCGCGCGCGAAGGGGACCGTCACCGTTCGCCATGATCGGTGCCCGGAAGGGAACCTCCACCGTGCTCCCGGAGCAATTTGCTTCCTTGATTCAGCGGCAGCATCAATGGGCCTGACTTCGCGGCCAGCACGGGACGGTTCTCCGCTGGCACACTTGGCTTCATGCAGATCGTCACCTCGCGCACACCGTCGGGCGTTTTGACATGCACGGGTGAGGTGCCCGGGAGAACGTACGGCTCGCTGGTCTTCGCGGTGTCGAATCGTGACGAGCCTCTCCCTTGGCGAGGGATCACGGTCTTGACGCGGGCTCTCATACTCGATCTGTTGTATCCGCAGGCGTTCGAGGTCGAGATCGTTGCGGGCAGTGAACAGGTTGCTTTCCAGGTGTCAGGAACTCCCATTCAGGTGCAGGAACGATTGAAAGAAATCGCCGACGTCGTTTCGGACCTGTCACAGACAACGGTGGATGCTTTTGCGAAGACCAAGGAACGCGTTTCGCGCTCGAGCAGTATCGGGCCAACTCTTGAGCCAGGGGTCCTCTCCGTCCGGTACGGTCTTGCCGACATCGGCCTCGAGGACATCGCGTCTCGAGCATTGGAGGCCATGACTCTGGAGACAGTTACTACGTGGGCGGCTGAGTGGTTCGTTGCTGAGAACGCGGACGTCACCATGTCCAAGCCCCTTCCGGCGTCCTTCGACGTCAACCTGCCCGGAAGGCACTCGGCAGTCACGCGAGGCAGTTTCGCCGTGTCGGCGCTAGACCGGCCCACCCTCACGTCTGTCGGATACGACAGCCTCGTCCTGTCCTTGGTCATGCCATCCGCCACGGCCGACGTCGTCTATCTCCCTGTGTTGCATGAGCTTTACGACTCAACGGTCATGCGCCATGGTTTCGCAGAAAACGTGTCCGCGGCCCGGCCAATGCGCGTGGACGCATCCCAATCGCACCTCAAGTTCCGGTTCCACAAAGTGGATCGCGCCAAATCCGTGGAGAGGATCGTCACGGCTCTTCGCAAAATCGCCCGGGCAGGGGTGGCAGCGGAGTCTTTGAGCCTGGCCGTTGAAAGACTTCGAACCCGGTACGAAGAACCCGCAAGCGTTGACGTCAGGTTGGGCCGGCAATCCGGCGCAGCTCTTCGCGGCATAACGGACGCCGGGCTCGCCGAGGAGTTGCAGACGGTGCTGCAACTCTCCAGCAACGATGTCGCCTCGGCCGTTGAGAACGCATTGCCGACACTGCTGGTGAGTGTCGACAGTCAACGACCCGACATCGTCCAAACTCTCGCCCGCAAAAACCGGCTCGAGTTGGACCTGAACCATCGCGACCTTGTCCGTTCAACGACCGGAACGACTCCCGCGCGCCTGAACGATGTGATGACGTTTACCACTGACTCGATCGCGGGCGAGGGAGAAACCGTCGCTCTTTCTTCGGAGGGACTGTTCTTCACGTCCGCTCGAGGAAACACGAAGATCGACTTCGCCGACATCAGGCTGATCGGAGACGACCGCCCCTGGTCGGTCGTGCTGATCGACCAAGGCGGCCGCACAGAAACCCTCAGTCAGGAGAATTGGGACATCGACTTCTTGGACGCCTTGATCGACGCGGCCCCCCGGGACCGCATCGAAGTCTGGTAGCGAAAGCACACAGATCACGAACCCCACACGTGCCTTCGAGTGTGGAAGGCTTTCCACCAGGACATACAAGCGCGAGCAATGCTGAAGCTGCTCGGAACGTTGGACAACCCTGGACGCCACCGGCGCGACCATCACCGGCCCCGCGACCGACAACATCCTGCGGAATGCGGCGTCCGTCGCGACGGTCATCGCGACCGCGCGCGTGACGGCAGGATCCCCGGTCGTCACGCTCTCGAACGCCGTGTTCACTCCCGGCATGGTCGGCCAGCGCATCCAGATCCTCGATGTCGGCCCACGCGCTGGCCGCGTCGGCGCGCCCGGCTCGATGTACGGCGCGATCATCGCAGTGACGTCAACGAGCCAGGTGACGCTCGACACTCCTGCCACGTCGTCGTCGACGGCCGCGCACATGTACCTCTACCCGCACAACGACTCGAACATCTCGATTCAGGGCGGCACCTGGATCAATCAGAACAAGAACGCGCTCTCGCAGGTGCTCTCGGGACACGGCTTCTTGATCCGGCGGGCCTCAGGTGTGACCCTCGCCAAGCTCACGGTGAAGTCGACAGGACGGGCACAGCAGGGCGGCCAGTACGCCATCTCGCTCGCCGACGTGACGAACGTCACAGCCGCGAGTCTCACCTTCACGAACACGGCCTCCGACGGGCTCCACGTGCAAGGACCCGCCTCGGGGATCACCGTGCAGAACATCGTGGGTACGAACTCGGGTGACGACCTCGTCGCCTTCACCGGCGTCGACGGGCAGAGCCACGACGGCTCCCGTCTCGGCGACTGCGAAGGCGACATCTCCAACGTCACCGTGCAGAGCGTCAAGGGCACGAGCTGCCTCACCCACCTCAAGATCACATCGGGTGTGGGTGCGGCCGGTGTTCAGCGACACGTGACCGGATTCCAGGCCTCGGGCATCACGGGGACCGTGACGGGGACGTCATCGATCAACATCGTCAACTATGCCGGCACCACGTCGTTCGAGGGCAGCATCTCGAACGTGACCGCGTCACCCAACGGCACTTCGCCCATCGTCAACATCGGCGCGGCGTCGGTCAGCGCGATCACCATCGACGGGGTCACCTGGCCGGCCTCGGCCAAGTCCACACCCGACAGCGGCATCGTGAACCTCGCCAGCCCCTCCGTCGGCACGGCGACCGTTCGCAACGTCGTGCTGAAGTCGACGGCGAAGAGCCGCGCCACCGGCCTCGGCTGCGGTGTCCGCCTGCTGTCGGCCTCAGTCGGGGCACTCGACGTCTCGGACGTCAGCTGCCCAGTGCTCGCGCCGCACTTCGACTCCGTGCAGTTCGCGGCCCCGGGCATCGCCGTGAACACGCTGACCATCGCGAGCGACACATCATCCGCTCTCGACGGCAACGTGCTGCACTTCACCCCGGCGAGCACGGGGTACTCCATCGGATCGGCCGCCTTCACGGACATCCTGCGCACGACCGGGTCGATCTGGGAGGCCGACGTCGACGGGGGCGCCGTCGCCACGGCGATCACCGTCAACCGGTCGACGGGCGGCCGCGCGTTCGCACTGCTGCGCAGCCCGGCCACGATGACGCTGTCGAACATGAAGCAGCCCTCCCCGTCGGGCGCCGCCGTCCGGCTCATGTCACCGGCAGCGTCGCCCGTGCGAGTCGTCGTCAGCACGTCCACGCGGCCGGCCACGCTGATCTCGCGCACGGCATCACAGGCGGTCTCGGCCGTGTCGCCGACCATCGTCGTCGACCAGACGCTGCTGACGCCCCTCGACGGCGACATCATTCTCAACGCCAACCAGGGGCGGATCCAGTACGACGCCGCGACGTCCACGTGGGTCTCGCCGAACTCGACACCGGCGCCTCAGGCGACACCCAACAAGCCGGCCGCAACCATCCATGACGCACCCCCACCACGACACCGACCAGCAATCCGGCAACACCAACATCGACCGCCACACCGTCGGCAACCCCGGCGCCCACTGCCCCGCCAACGACTCCCCCAGCAACATCTCCCACAACGCCCGCAGCGCCAACAGTAGGCAGCGCTGCGGCGTCAGCCTCCACAACCGTTCCCGCCACATAAGCCTGCGGTCCGCACCGCCGCAAATGCCCTGAAGCTTCCGATAGACATCACGAGCGTCATTGACGCCTGCAAGACCCTAGGGACGGAAACGACCGGCCAACAGTAGATGGCCACAGAGACCGATTCCGAAGAACGGATCGCAATCAACGCCTACGGCGGGCCCGATCCCCTTCCCTCTAAAGGACGGAATCTTTTCCACCACCACCTCTCAGCGGCTGCTGACCAGTTGAAGTATCAACGCGCGTAAATGCGTTTATCAGGGGTCAGTCGTGGACGATGAAAGCGACATCCGTCGGCTCCTCGCCGCACAGCTTCGCCACGCGGTCTGCCGCCAGCTGCCTGGTGCGCCAAGTCACTTGAGTGCCCGGCCAGGGGAGAGTGGAACCGGCCGAAGCTGTCCCCAAGGGCTGGGCGCGGCAAGAAAGAGCCAGACCCGCAAAACGCGCGGCCTGGCTCCTTCGGTTACTGCAGCGGCGGCAAGCCCTACTCAGCCGCCCGACGGCGACGCAGCACACCAAGCACGGTGAGCAGCGCGCCGAGCGCCAGCAGGCCGCCGGCGAGGCCGAGGGGGGCCTCGACGTTCGAGCCCGTGAAAGCCAGCGAGCCGGTGCCGTTCGAACTGCTGTCGGCGAGGGGCGTCGTGCCGGTGGCCGCGGGCGCGACCGGGCCTGTCACGGGCGTGGCCGTCGTCGTGCCAGGGCCGGAGTTGCCGCCGGTCGGGGTTCCCGGGCCGGTGCCCGTGCCGCCGCCGGTGACGGGGGTGCCGGTGTTGGGGGTGCCCGCGTTGCCGCCGGTCGGCGGGGTGCCTGCGGCGCCCGGGGTGACTTTGGCGAAGTAGTCGTTGCTGGCCGTGACCGCCGTGCCGCTGACGACGCCGGTCGCGGTGACCGTGCCGACGTCGTGGTGGTCGGGGCCGGTCGACGAGACGCCGCTGAGAGCCGAGGTGCAGGGGAAGCTCGCGCCGGCGGGGAAGCGACCGGTGAAGGTCGTGCCGGTGGACGACCCGCCGAACGCCGAGAAGTCGCAGCTGAGACCGGTGACCGTGCCGTTCGCGAGCACCTGGTCGGTGACGGCGACATTCGTCAGAGCGTCGGCGCCCGTGTTGGTGATCCTGTAGACCAGGGAAGCCTGGCCCGAGACGGGCAGGGTCGCCGCCGTGAGGTCGGTGTCGGCCGCGTTGCCATCGGCGTCGCCCTTGGTGATCGACACCGCGGACACGGCGTTGACACCCACGCCGGTGCCGCCGCCGGACGACTGCACGTTGGAGGCGTTGGCGTCGGCGCTCGTGGTCACGCCGCCGGCCGTGGTCGTGACGACGGCCTGGTTGACGAAGGTCTGGGGGGCGGCGTCGCCCGTGGCTGCGAGCAGGCTGGTCGAGTAGGTCAGCACGATGATGTGCGACGCGGCGACCGCGGGCAGAGTGGCCGTGAGTGACGTGCGCGTGCACGACTTCGCGGTCGGCGTCACCGGCGTCTGAGCCGCGATGCTGTTGTTCGCGGCGATGGTCTGGTCGACGTAGCCGACGGTCGAGCAGTCGAACGTCCAGTTCTGCCCGCTGGGCACCGAGTCGGCGATCGTGGTCGACGTCGACGGGCCCATCGGGGTGTCGACGTGATAGGCGATGAAGTCCTTCGGGTGGAGACGACCCTCATCCGTGCTGAATTTGCCGTACTTGATCGGGATCGAACGGTCGCCGATGATGCCCGTCGGGGTGATGCTCGTGCTGAAGGTCTTGCCGTCGTTCGTCGTCGACGTGATCGGTGTCGGCGTGCCCGAGGGCATCTTCGCCGCCGAGAAGTCGGAGACCACGTAAGCCGTGCCGTGGGTCTGCAGGTGCGTCGACGCGTAGGCCGTCATCGTGAACGTGATCACGGCAGGCGTCGTCTGCGACAGGACCGCGTTCGCGACGACGGCGTCGGTAGCCGGGTCGTGGAGCGCGAAGCCGGCGGGCAGATCGGTCAGATCCGAACTGAGGGTCAGGGTGAACATGTCGCCGGCCCGGGTGCCGTCGGGCACCTTCCAGTCGATGTCCGTGGTGATCTGCGAGCCCTGGTGGGGCGTCGTCGGGGCGACAGTGACGGTGGTGATCGCGCCGCCGATCATGGTCGAGGCGGCGTGCGCCGAGAGGCCGAAGGTCAGCGACGCGATGCCGACAGCGGCGACGGCAGCGACCGCGAGCAGAGAACGGAGTCGGCGGCTTTTCGGCGCGCGCGACAAGGGCAGGAGGGACATTCGGGGCCTTCGGGGTTCGGGTTGTCAAGCGCGCCGACGGGGCCCCGCCTTGCGTGGCCGTCTTGGGCGAACGGCCGCACATCGGGTGATCTGGGCAGGGCTCGGGCGCGCCTGCGGGTGGGTGTCCATTCACCATAACCCCCGAACAGGGGTCAGGGGGAGGGCTTTCTGCCGGGCATCCGCTGCGCGTAGTGCGGCAGGCCAAGGCCTCAGCGCAGGGCGAGCGCCATGGCCTGGCCCTCGTCGAGACCCCGAGCTTCGCGAAGATCGTGTTGACGTGAGCCTTGACGGTGGCGACGCTGACGAAGAGGAGGCCCGCGATCTCGGGGTTCGAGCGACCCTCGGCGATGAGGGCGAAGACCTCGGCCTCGCGCGGCGTCAGGTCGGGGTGGCGAGCGCGGAGGGAGTCGGCGGTGACCGGCGTCGGGGAGATGGGGGCGTCGGATCCTGCAGCCTGTGACGCCCCCGCGTGGGGCGTCGCACCCGGCGGCGCTGCCGGCGCGGGTGAGCCCGTCAGGCTCTGCACCAGCAGGGCGCCGACGGAGGCGTCGAAGATCGACTGGCCGGCGGCGACGGCGCGGATGGCGCTCTCGAGCTCTTTGCGGCCGGCGTCTTTGGTCAGGTAGCCGCGTGCCCCGCGCGGAGGGCCCCGACGATCGACTCGTCGTCGGCGAAGGTCGTCAGCACGAGCACGGCCGTCTGCGGGTGCTCGGCGAGCACGCGCGCTGTGGCCTCGGCGCCCGAGATCTCGGGCATGCGCAGGTCCATCAGCACCACGTCGGGGCGCAGCTCGTCGACCCGGCGCACAGCCTCGAGGCCGTCAGCGGCCTCGCCCACGATCGCGAAGCCGTCGACGAGCGAGAGCAGGGTGACGAGGCCGTCGCGGACGATCGCCTGGTCGTCGGCCACCAGGATCCGGATGGGGTCAGCGGGCACGGGTTCAGCGCGCACGGGGTCAGCGGGCACGGGCGGTCTCCGTCGTGTGGGGGGTGGGGTCGGCGACCGGCAGGGCGGCCTCGACGACGAAGCGCTCGCCGACCGGGCCCGCGGTCAGCTGCGAGCTGTCCGCGAGGGCGTCGAAGCGCTCGCGCATACCGAGCAGGCCGTGGCCGCCGCCAAGCCGCGCCGAGGCGGGGGCGGGGTCGGGGCGGGGGCGCCTGTGAGCGGGGCCTCCGCGTCGGCCGGCCCGAGGCCGTTCGAGAGGCGAACCCGCAGGATGCCACCGGTCACCGGGCCGACCCCCAGACTCACCACCTCGCCCGGAGCGTGCCGGCGCGCATTGCTCAGCCCCTCTCTCAGCACCGCCGCGAGCACCCGGCGGTGGCGCGGGTCGAGACGGGCGATGTCGGCAGTGCCGCCCGTGACGACGACGCGGCCACCGAGCGACTCGTGGGCGGCGAGCAGGCGATCGACGGCGTCGGGAGCGGCGAGGGGGTCGTCGGTGTCGGCGCCGCCATCGGTCTTTCGAGCCGGGTCGGCCTCCGGGTCGCGGAGGGTCGCCACCGCTCGGCGAGCCTCGCCGAGGCCGTCGGCGGCGAGCACCCGAGCGGCGGTCACCCGGAGGGCGGCGTCCTCGGTGCGACCGCTCTCGAGCAGGGCCTCGACCGCGTCGAGCTGGATGACGAGGCCGCCGAGGCTGTGGGCGAGCACGTCGTGGATGTCACGAGCCACCGTCGCGCGATCGGCCAGCAGTGCGCTGCGGGCCTGCTCGCGCTCGACGTCGAGCTCTCGTTCGAGCAGCTCGCGCTCGCGCAGCTCAGCAGCACGGGCCTGGCGGCGGCTGATGCCCACGACGAACCCGAGGGCGATCCCGGATGCACAGCCGACCAGGAAGGCGGCCGGGCGGGCGTCCAGCAGAGAGGCGGCCGTGATGATCGCGAGGCCGACGAGGGAGAGGATCGCGCCGAACGCGAGCGGGCGACGCGGCTCGGCGGTGGCGGTCAGGGCGCCGATGATCGCGGGCGTGATGAGCAGGGCCTCGGTCGGAACGACCATGACGGAGCCGCCCACCAGCATCACGCAGGCCAGGACGTCGCGCACCCGATCGCGGGCCGGCGTGCCGGGGAAGATCAGCACCCTCGCCGCCCACGACGCGAGGGCGACAAGCGAGACGGTGATGACCACGGGGCTCAGACCGCCGTGGGCAGGCGCCTCCTGGAACAGCCAGAACCCGACGACGACGGCCCCGATCACGCTGAGCAGCGCGCCGAGGCCGAACCGACCGGAGGTCGAAGGCAGGCTGATGGTCACGAGTGCCATCATGCCCTGCCCGGGGTCAACGACGGATCGGAGTGCGAGCCGCCTGCGGGAGCTTGCTGTCGATCACGAGCGCGCTGGCCGCACGGCTGACCGCGACGGTGAGCAGGATCACGCCGGTGGCGGTGAGCAGGTGAGCGCCCATGACGCCGCCCAGCACGTCGAGCCCGACGCGGACGAGGATCAGCACGACCCACAGGGCAGCACCGGCGCGACCCGAACGGGCCTCGATGACGCGACCCTTCGAATCCGGCCGAGCAGCGGTGCGGAACGTCGTGAGCTTGCCCATCATCAGGCCGATGACGACGGCGATGACGAGCTCGATGCCGATGAAGGCGATGTCGGGTGCGCCGACGACGGTGCCCTTCGACATCGAGCTGAGGTTGATGACCCCGATGATGCCGAGCACGATCGGCAGGCGCCAGATGCTGCCCCGGTCGATGCCGGTCCAGCGCAGCTGGCGGTAGACGAGGTAGGCGACGAGCGCGAGCCCGATGACGACGTTCTCGATCAGCTGGATGCTCACGAGTGATCCCTTTCGAAGTGGTCTGCGGCCGGTTTTCGACCTGGATCCAGCCTCGCGATCCTGGGGCCTTCGCCCCACCACCCGTGGGTGGAGACCTCGTTCGGCGCGGGTGGAGATCTGCGCGGGGCGGGTGCGGACCGGCATGGCAGACGAGCACGGAGACCGGCATGGCAGGCTTGCGGCATGGCTTCCACCCCGTCTGCCGGCTCGAGCGGCTCCTCCCCCGACGCGCCCGTCGAGATCCGCCTCGGCGCGGGGCTCGCCCGCATCGACCCCGACCGCTACAGCCCGGGCTCGTTCACGCTGGTCGTCGACGGCACCCCGCAGTCGCACGTCGACCTCGACGACCCGACGCACCTCGTCTTCGAATACGTGCGCCGCATCGGCCACGCCATCGACCTGCTGCCGTCCGGCCCGATCACGGCCCTCCACCTCGGCGCCGGCGCCCTGACCCTCCCCCGCTACGTCGAGGCGACCCGGCCCGGCTCTCGCCAGCAGGTGATCGAGCTCGAGAAAGACCTCGTCGACCTCGTGCGGGCCGAACTGCCCCTGCCTCGTGGCGCCTCCCTCCGCGTCCGTTACGGCGACGCCCGCGAGGTGATGGAGAAGCTGCCCGCGGGGCTCCGCGGCACGGTCGACCTGCTCGTGGTCGACGTGTTCGGCGGCTCCAGGATCCCCGCGCACGTCACCTCGCTCGAGTTCTATGAGGCCGCTGCCGCCTTCTTGTCGCCCCGTGGCATCCTGGTCGTCAACTCGGCCGACGGGGCCGGCCTGCAGTTCGCGCGAGGGCAGGCGTCGACGCTCGCCACGGTGTTCGCCTCGGTCGTGGCCGTCGCCGACCCCGGCACGCTCAAGGGGCGGCGATTCGGCAACGTGGTGCTCGTCGGGTCTCAGCAGCCGCTGCCGGTCGACGAGATGCCCCGGGTCTACTCGAGCGACCCGCTGCCGGCGAAGGTGGTCGCGGGGCGCGAGCTGCGCGACTTCATCGCGGGGGCGCCGGTCGTGACCGATGCCACCGCGGTGCCGTCGCCGGAGCCGTCCCGCAGCGTCTTCGGGGGCGCTAGCTCGGTCGTCGCTGGCGGTGTCGGGCCGAGGGCGGACGGCTAGGACTGGCTGGGGGCGTCGTCGGCAGGATCCGCGGGGGCGGCGCCTCCGAGCAGGTCGCGGATCTGCGCCTCGGCCTCGTCGCCGGCCGAAGCCGCCTCGACGTTGGCCTCGGTCACGGCCCGGACGACCTCTTCGCGCTGCACCTTGATGCCGCGGGGGGCGTCGATGCCGACGCGGATGCCGTCGCCCCGAGAGTCGAGGATGGTGAGGACGATGTCGTCACCGATGAGGATCCTCTCCCCGACCTTGCGCGTCAGCACCAGCATCCGGCCAGACTACCGGAGCCCGGCAGCCACCAGAGTGCGCAAATTGCGGGTGAGGGCGAAAGTGAGGGGCGAGTTGCGCACTCTCGGGGGGGGGTGCCCCTATGTGTTTTGTCAAGCAGCAAGGGCGTGATCGGTTTCGTAGAGGGTGCCGTCGCGGAGCATTGCGAAAAGGACGTCGCAGCGGCGTCGTGCGAGTGCGATGAGGGCTTGGTTGTGGCGTTTGCCTTGGGCGATCTTGCGGTCGTAGTAGGTCCGTGAAGTTGGGTCGCGGAGGGCTGCGAAGGCGGACAGGAACAGGGTGCGTTTGAGGATCTTGTTGCCTCGCCGGGACGGATGTTCGCCCCTGATCGACGACCCCGATCTCCGAGTCACCGGCGCCAAACCCGCGTAAGCGGCGAGGTGGCCAGAGGTCTCGAAGTGTTTGCCGGCGACTTCGGTGAGGAGCCTGGCTGCGGTCCTGGCGCCGACTCCCGGCATGCTCGTCAGGACGGGCGAAAGAGGGTGCGCCTCCACCAGCTTCTCCACCACCACGGCGATCTCTGATCGCTGCCGTCGCAGCGCCGCGAGTTGCTCCGCCAGGCGCGGCAAAACAGTCGCGGCCGCGTTGGTGCCGACCACCACGACGGTCTGCTGGCTCAGGGCCTGGGTGATTTCCTCGGCCAGACGGCGTCCCATCCGCGGGCCAGCTTCAGCAGCCGGGTTGACATGCGGGTGGTGCCGGCCGACTTCATCGCGGCCGGGGACGGGTAATGCTGGAGCAGGTCGAGCATCGCGGGGTGGTCCAGGTGAGGCCCGACAACCCGCTCCAATGCTGGGTGGATCTGGGTCAGCAGGCCGCGGATTCGGTTGCTGGTGGCGGTCATCTGCTGCAGGATGTCGTCGTCGAAGCCGCAGAGCATGGACAGCTCCGCGACGGATTCGTCGGCCATCTGGATCGACCGCAACGCATGCGGCAACGTCCGCGCAGCTTGGGCGATGATCGCTGCATCGCGGGCGTCGGTCTTCGCTTCACCGGCGTGGAGGTCGGCGATGCGTCGCATCGCCAGCCCGGGCAGATACCCGACGAGGACACCCTCGGACTGCGCGACGGCGATCGGTAGCGCACCGATGGTGGCCGGCTGATCGACGACCACGAGGACCGTGCCGTGGTCTTTGAGTTTCTGCAACACGGCGCGCATCTTGGTTTCATCGTTGGGCAGGGCCTTGTCGAAGACGACTTTGCCGGCCCGGTTCAGGGCAACGGCGTGGTGTTCGCCTTTGCCCACATCGACACCGACGAACACGTCGACGCTGTCGTAGTTCTCGATCATCACTACTCCATCCACTCGGTCGAAGTGGCCTGGTCACGGCGTCAAGTCTCGGCATCCACGTTACGAACGACCTCGGCAACTTCACCTAGTCGAGCCCCTATTAGCGATCACCCGACGCCAATCGAGCCCGGTGACAACACCCCCGGATCATCAACGACTGGGGGCAACAATCATGCCGGGCCCGACAGGCCAACACCCTCCCAGTTCACACCGTTTGGGCCTACGAAGAAAGTAACGGGGGGAGAGCGGAGACCGAGCGGAGGGAGAGCGGAGACGGAGGTCAGGCGTCGCGCCAGCCGACGGGGAGACCGAGGGCGAGCACGGTGTCGGGGGTGGAGGTGCCGCGGAGGCCGTGGGCCGCGAGACCGTCGGCGGCGACGGTGGCCGTGACGGCGGCGAGCCAGCGTTCGGTGTCGGCGTGCTTGCGTCCGGCGTCGACGGCGATCCAGATCTGGTCGGCGGCGAGCGCGGCGACGATCTCGGGCACGAGGGCGGGTGCTGCGGCGTCCCAGCCGACGGCGACGATGGTCGCTCGGTCGAGCTCGACTCCGGCGGCGCGGGCCTCGAGGGCGGCGCGACGGTCGTCGACGGCGACGAAGCGGCCGTTGGCGGCGGCGCCCGCGACGCGCACTGCCGGGCGTGTGCCGGTCGAGCCGTCGGCGATCGCCTGAGCGGTCGCGACCACGTCGGGGCGCTCGCCGATGACGACGACGAGGTCGCCCGGGCCGTCGAGAAGGGCGGGGGCGGCAGGATCCGACGGGGTCGCGCCGGCGGGCACGCCGCGTCCGGCCCCGGCAGCGCCCGCACCGGCCCCGGCAGCGCCCGCACCGGAGGCAGGCGCGGCAGGGCCAGGCGCGGAGGCCGGCGCAGCAGCAGGCGCCGACGCGACCGGCTCGGGGGCGACCCCGTTGAACGCGAGGTCGTCCATGAGCTCGGCGAAGGCGTCGGAGCGGGTGGACAGGGCGGGGGCCGGCGCGAGCCGGGCCGACGCGGACGGCGGTGGGGTGGTGCCGGCCGAGCCGGTGGGGGCACCCGGCCCCGTGGCATCCTGCGCCCCCGACAGCACGGCGTCGAAGCCTTCGTCGGCCTCGTCGGCGTCGGCGAGCAGAGCAGCGAGGCCCACGCGCTGGGCCGGCGACGGCGAGAACGCCTGCTGGGCGGGCGGCGGCTCGGTCGGGGTGCCGCGGTGCCCGTCGACCGGGGAGCGGGCTGCGCGGCGGCCGCGCTCGGGCAGCTCGACGGTGGCCTCGACGTAGCGCTTCTGGAAGAGCCCGGCGATGCCGAGCCCGCCCGAGGTGACCCGCTGCGCCTCGACGATGCGGGCGCGCGGGCCGTAGTCGTCGCGCACCTTCGTGGCGATCTCGTCGAGGGTCTTGCCCTTCACGACGACGCGCTGGCCGGTCATGGCATCCACCCTATGTCAGCGCCCCCGACGGCGACTGCCCCGCCGGACGCGGCCCCGACGGAGACTGCCCCGACCCGGACTGCCCCGACGCAAACGGCCCGGGCCGCCGACCCGCAGAGCCTCACGCGGCGAGCGCATCTGCCGCGGCCCGCACCACGCCGATGGTCTCGATCGTCGAGCCTGCGGCGGTGGCCTCCTGGTACGACAGCACCGGCAGGCCGCCGTTCTGCGCAGAGACGAGGCGGCGGATCGCAGGGCGAAGGGCTGGCGCGCACACCAGCACGGCCGACAGCCCGTTGGCCTCGGCGTTCGCCACCGACTGCTTGAGCGAGGTCAGGATCGCCTCGATGCGGCCGGCGTCGAGCAGGATCTGGGTGCCCTGCTCGCTGGGGCGCAGGCCCTCGAGCAGTGATTGCTCGAGCATCGGGTCGATCATGATCACTCGCAGCACGCCGTCGTCGAGGTACTGCGCGGCGAGCGCGGGGCCGAGCGCGGTGCGGGCGGCCTCGATGAGCCCTTCGGGGTCGGTCGAGACCTTGGCGCGCAGGGTGAGCGCCTCGCAGATGCGGCCGAGGTCGTTGATCGGGATCTGCTCTTGCAAGAGGCCCTGCAGCACCCGCTGCAGCTCGGCCATGCTCAGCATCGACGGGATCAGCTCGTCGACTGCCGACGCGTTGACGGTCTTCACGCCCTCGACCAGCACGCGCACGTCTTCGCGGCTGAGGAGGCGAGCGGCGTTGTTCGTGATCATCGACGACAGGTGCGTGACCAGCACCGAGACGCGGTCGATCACGGTGGCGCCGGTCATCTCGGCCGAGTGACGCATCTCGGAGGGGATCCACTTGCCCGACAGGCCGAACACCGGCTCGACGGTCGCGACACCGGGCAGGGCGTCGAGGTAGTCGCCGAGGGCGAGCACCTTGCCGGCCGGGGCCGTGCCTCGACCCGCCTCGACGCCGGCGATCCTGATGCTGTACGTCGACGGCGGCAGCTCGACGTTGTCGCGGGTGCGGACCGGGGGCACGACGACGCCGAGCTCCATCGCGATCTTGCGGCGCAGCGCCTTGACACGGCCGAGCAGGTCGTCGCCGGCGCCCGAGACCATGTCGACGAGGTCGGGGGCGAGCAGGATCTCGAGAGCGTGCACCCGCATCTGCTCGAGGAGGTCTTCGGTGGTCTCCGTCGGCGCTGCCGGGGCGGCGAGCGCGGCCAGGTCGGCGGCCTTGGCTGCGGCGCTGGCCTTCGACTTGATGCGCTGGCCGATCACGAGCAGCGTGCCGCCGACGATCAGGAAGGGGACGATCGGCATGCCGGGGATGAAGGCCATGCCACAGGCGGCGACTCCGGCGATCCTGACGGCGGTGCGCGACTGGGTGAGCTGGTTGCCGGCGGTGGTGCCGAGGTCCGACTCGGCGTTCGACCGGGTCACGATCATGCCGGTGCTCACGGCCATGAGGAGGGCTGGGATCTGGGTGACGAGGCCGTCGCCGATGGTGAGGATGCCGTACTTGCTGAGCGCGTCGCCGATCGCGAGGCCGCCCGACATCATGCCGGTGGCGATGCCGCCGATCAGGTTGATGATGATGATCAGGATGCCGGCGATCGCATCGCCCTTGACGAACTTCGACGCGCCGTCCATGGCGCCGTAGAAGTCGGCCTCGCCGGCCACCTCGGCGCGGCGCCTCTTGGCGATCTCGTCGGTGATGAGGCCGGCGTTCAGGTCGGCGTCGATGGCCATCTGCTTGCCGGGCATGGCGTCGAGGGTGAAGCGGGCACCCACCTCGGCCACGCGCTCGGCGCCCTTCGTGACGACGACGAACTGGATGACCACGAGGATCAGGAAGATGACGGCGCCGATGATGACCGAGCCCGCGACCGCGACGTGCCCGAAGGCCTGAATCACATCGCCCGCGAAGCCCTTCGACAGCACGAGACGCGTCGACGCGACGTTGAGGCCGAGGCGGAAGAGCGTCGCGACGAGCAGCAGCGACGGGAAGACCGAGAAGTCCATCGGCTTGCGGACGAACATCGTCGTGAGCAGGATCACGAGCGCCAACAGGATGTTGCAGATGATCAGGAAGTCGAGGAGGAACGACGGCACCGGGACCACGAGCAGCAGGACGATGCCGACGACGCCGAGGGGGACTGCGAGCTTCGGAAGATTCTTCATGACAGGGCTCCGATGAGGGTGGTCGGGGAGGCGGTGGGGTCGGGGATGCGTTCAGGGCTGTCGACGTCTTCGGAGACTTCGGCGTCCTCCGGGTCGAGCGGGATCGTGCCGCCCGGCATGGAGTGCGTGCCGGGCACGGCCGACGAGCCGCGGGCCTTCAGCGCCATGACGAAGGTGAGTACGCGGGCGACGGGCGTGTAGAGGTCGACGGGGATCTCTTCGCCGATCTCGCAGAGGCGGTGCAGGGCGCGGGTCAGCGGCACGTCTTCGACCATCGGCACGCCTTCGGCCTCGGCTCGCTCGCGGATTCCTCGGGCGACTTCGCCCTTGCCCTTCGCGACGACGCGGGGCGCCGAGCGGCCGGGCTCGTAGACGAGGGCGACGGCGAACGCGGTCGGGTTGATCATGACGACGTCGGCGTCGACGATCTTCGACATCATCCGGTTGCGGCTGATGGCGAGGGCTCGTTGGCGGCGCTGATGGCGGATCAGCGGGTCGCCGTCCGACTGCTTGTTCTCGTCTTTGATCTCTTTCTTGGTCATGCGCGTCTTCTTGCGGTTGCGGCGCATGACCACCATCACGTCGAGGCCGCCCATGGCGAGGCCCGCGGCGACGGCCCCGACCACCAGCGACGAGACGCCGCCCGACGTGGCGGAGATGAGGGAGGTGAGTGGCAGGCCGGAGTTCATCAGGATCGGCATCAGGCCGTGGACGACCCCCCAGAGCACGAGGGCGACGACACCGGTCTTGAGCAGGATCTTCACGCCGTTCCAGAGCGCCTGCGGGCCGAACAGGTGCTTCACGCCGTTCAGCAGGTTGAAGTGCTCGAACTTCAGGATCGACTTCTTGAAGTGGATGCCACCCTGGGCGATGCTGACGACCAGCGCCGCGATGGCCGTGACGATCAGCATGGGCAGGATGATGCCGCCGATCGACTCGAGGCCCTGCGACAGCGCTGCCGTGGCCTTCGCCGGGGTGGGCGCGGCGATCACGCTCTGGACGGTGAGCATCTGGTGGAGGCCGGCGGCCTTCGCCCGGGCGATGGTCGAGGGCATCATGAAGACGGCGGCGCCGACTCCGACCCACGCCGAGAGATCCTGCGACTTCGAGAGCTGGCCCTTGCCGTGGACCTCCTTCATCCGCTTCTCGGTGGCTTTTTCGGTCTTCTCGCCGGAGGTGTCGCTCACGCCGCGCCTCCCATCATCTGGACGGCCTGGTCGCCGAGGTGCGAGACGATCTGAGGCATCGCCACGAACACCAGCCCGCCGAGGCCGAGCGTGATCATGATCTTGAGGGGTAGCCCATCTGGAAGGCGTTGAGCGCGGGCGCCACGCGGGTGAGCAGGCCCAGCCCGACGTCGGCGAGGAAGAGGATCACGATCAGGGGCCCGGCGATCTGCAGCGTGGCGAGGAACATCTGCGTGACCGCGGTCACCATCAGCTGCGCCGGGTTCGTGAGGTCGAGCGCACCCGTGACGGGGATCGCGTCGAAGGTGCGGAGGAGCCCGCCGAGCACCAGCTGATAGCCGCCGGAGGTGAACATCAGCACGAGGGCGGTCATCTGGAAGAGGCGGGTGAACTGCGCGCCGTTGACCTGCGACCCGGGGTCGTAGGCCATGGCGAGCTGGAAGCCGCCGAAGAGGTCGATGGCGCTGCCGGCCGCCTGCACCGCGGCGAACACGAGCCAGACCAGGAAGCCGAGAGCGGCCCCCGCGACGATCTGCAGCACGAGCGAGACCAGGAAGTCGCCGGTCGACTGCTCGTGGTAGCCCGGCACGACGCGCGGCGAGACGGCCAGCGCGAGGCCGATCGAGAGAATCGCCTTCACCCGGGCCGGGATCGCCGAGTACGAGAACGGGGGCGCGATGAACAAGAAGGCGACGATGCGGACACCTGCGAGCATCACGGCCTCCACCGCGTTCATGTCGAACCCCATGGCCATGTCAGACCCCGCTCAGAAGATGCGGGATCTGGTCGAACAGCTGCGTGGTGAACGTCACCATCGTCGAGATCATCCAGCTGCCGCAGACCACCAGCGCGATCGCGACGGCGACGGCCTTCGGCACGAACGCGAGCGTCGGCTCCTGGATCTGCGTGATCGACTGCAGCAGCGAGATCGCGAAGCCGACCACCAGCGAGGTGATCAGGATCGGCGCGGCGAGCTTGGCGGCGACCAGGAGGGCCTGGATGCCGACGTCGAGAACTCCGGACTGGTCCATCAGTTGTAACTCTCGATCAGGCTCTTGATGATCAGGCCCCAGCCGTCGACGAGCACGAAGAGCAGGATCTTGAAGGGCAGCGAGATCATCACCGGCGGCAGCATCATCATGCCCATCGACATGAGAGCGGCCGAGACGACCAGGTCGATGACCAGGAAGGGGATGAAGATGACGAAGCCGATGATGAACGCGCTGCGGAGCTCGGAGATCATGAAGGCCGGGATCAGCGTCAGCATCGGCGTCGTCTCGGCGGAGGCGGGGTTCGGCTTGTGGGCGGCCCGGGTCATCAGGGCGATGTCCTCCTGGCGCGTGTGCGGGGCCATGAAGTGCCGGATCGGCCCCTCCGCCAGCTGGATCGCGTGCGTGAAGTCGATCTTGCCGTTCAGATAGGGCTGCAGCGCCAGGTCGTTCACATGGATCAGCACCGGCCCCATGATGAACAGGCTGAGGAAGAGCGAGAGACCCGCGATCACCTGGTTCGGCGGGATCGACTGGAGGCTGAGCGCGTTGCGGGTCATCGAGAGCACCACGAAGATCTTCGTGAAGCTCGTCATCATGATCAGCAGCGACGGCGCCACGCTCAGCAGCGTGATGCCGAGCAGCGTGACGACGGCCGACGACGGCTTGCCGTCGGGGCCGTTGATGTCGAGCGAGATACCGTCGCCGGTCGAGCCCGAAGTCGCCGCCGCAGTCGCAGGAGCCGACGGGGCGAGAGGCGAGGTGGGCGCGACCGGGGCGGCGTGGCCGGCATTCGCCGTGACGAGCAGGATGCCGACGACGATCGCGAGCACGGCGACCACGATCGCTGTGATACGCAGGATCGCGCCGAGCGTGTCCTGGCGCGACCGGCGGCGCTTCATCGACGTCTCGAGTGTGAGAGCCGGGCGGCGACCCAGGATGCGGCCGGCGATGGAGTGCTCGGCACCGAGGCGGAAGGCGAGGACGATCGTGGCGAAGACGTCGGCGGCGGTGCCGGCGCCAGTTGCGGCGCCACGGGCGCCGCGGGTGCCACGGCCGGCGCGGTTCGCACCGAACAGCACGACTGCGGGCGCGCCGGAGGGAGCCGCGGCCCACGAGGAGCGGCGGCGGGGCGTGGCGGTCATGCGCGCCGCTGCTGTCTGATGGCGGCGGCGGCCTGCTTCCAGGTCGCGGCCGAGAGGATCGAGCCGGCGATCGGCGAGGCGGCCGGGGTCGGCGCGGGCGCGGCGGCCGCGGCGGCGCGCGCTGCGCGTCGCGGGCTCGTCACGCGCGTGGGGCTCGCCGAGTGCGTGGATTCCGGGGCCAGGCCCCCTGTTTCGGGCCGGATTTCGTCCACTCGGGAGGTCTGCTCGGCGGCGAGGGCCTGCGAGAAGGTCGAGGCCGACGATGCCGCCGGGGCCGCGACCGGGGCGACGGGCGCGAGGGCGGTGACCGTGGCATCCTGCGGCGCCTCGCCCACGCTCAAGACGTTGACGCTCTGCTCGGTGACGCCGAGCACGTAGCGGGCCCCGTCGACGTCGATCACGGCGACGCTCGCCTTGCCGGAGATGCCCTGGCGGGCGACGACCGAGATGTGCTTGGCCTTGGCGGTGACGCGGCCGGACTTCGAGACCTTGCGCTGGACCACCCAGAGCAGGGCGAGCACGGCCCCGAGCGAGACGACGACCCGGAGGGTCACGAAGAGGGTGTCCACGGGTCAGTTCTGCCCGTCTGCGATGTCGAGGATCTTGGTGATCCTGACCGCGTAGTCCTGGTCGACGACGACGACCTCGCCGTGCGCGATGAGGCGGCCGTTCAGCAGCACGTCGGCGGGGGCGCCGGCCGAGCGGTCGAGCTCGATGACCGCGCCGGGCTCGAGGCCGAGCACGTCGCGGACGCTCATGCGGGTGCGGCCGATCTCGACCGTGAGGGCCATCTCGACGTTGTTGATGCGGCCGAGCTTGTCGGCGACCGAGCCGAAGACCGGCGTCGACGCCGGCGCGCTGACGGTGCCGTTCTCGCGGATCCTGACGACGAACCAGCCGGCGGGGCGGCCTGCGTCGACGAGTTCGAAGACGATGCTGTCGATGTCTGCGGCGAGCGCGGGGGCGTCGCCCTGGCGGACCTCGCCGAGGACGCCCGCGCCGAGGGCCTGACCGGCGGCCTCGAGGGCCGGGCGCAGCAGGTCGGTCGTGGCGAGGCCGGCAGCGAGAGCGCCGGGCATCTCGGGCACGACGAGGGCGAAGTCGGCCGAGACGCCGCCGACGAACGAGGCGGTGACGGCCTCGGCCAGCAGCTCGGCGGGCACGGAGGCTGCGAGCTGCGTGGTCAGCGGGGCGCCCGAGGGCAGCTGCGAGGCGAGGGCTCTCGCTGCGTCGGCGTGCAGGGCGGTGACGGTGGCGGTCATGCGAGTCTCTCTTCGGTGGTGACGATGATGCCCGCGAGGCGCGACCCGTTCGCGCCGACGGCTGCGCGGCCGATCGGCTCGCCGCCGACGGTGACGTCGAGGGGGCGGTGCTCGGGGTGCGGGAGGGGCACGAGGTCGCCGACCTGGAGGTCGAGCACGACGCTCGGGAGCACCCGCGCGGGAAGGAACTGGAGGCTGACGTCGACGGGGACGGCGGCGAGCTGCGAGTCGATGAGCTCGCGGGCGTTCGCCGTGGTCGAGGTGGGGTTGGCCTCGCCGAGCTGCGGCAGGAGCACCTCGGCCGGGATCGCGAGCGTGGCGGGCGCCGAGGCCTCGCCGACCCGGATCTCGAAGACGGCGACGATCATGAGGTCGCTCTTGGCGGCCGCCTGGGCGAACTGCGAGTTGTACTGGAAGCCGCCGACCGAGATGGGCGCGACGAGCAGCGAGCCGAGCGAGTAGCGGAGGTCTTCGAGGGCGTCGTCCATGAGGCGGCGCACGAGGGCCTGCTCGATCGGGGTGAACTTGCGCTCGGGCAGGGTCTGGCCGGTGGGGTTGCCTCCCAGGCTGTGCCCTCCCAACATCGAGGTCACCCAGCCGAGGGCGGCAGAGGACGGGAACTGGATGACGGCCTTCGCGCTCGCGCCTTCGAGCGGGCACAGCACCATGGCCGTGGTGGCCGGCAGGCTCGCCGCGAACTCGTCGTACGTCGTCATGATGACCTGCTCGCAGGTCACCTGCGAGAGCACCCGCACCTTGGCGGTGAGCTGCGTGCCCCACTGCCGGGCGAACGTCTCGAACGCCAGCTCGAGCACCCGCGAGTGCTCGCGCGCCAGCGTCGTCGGGCGCAGGAAGTCGTAGACCTCGACCTGCCGCGACGCCGCGCCGCGGGGAGCGCTGACGACGCCGTGGGCGGTCTGGTCGAGGAGGGTCACGTAAAGCCCTATCGGCAGACCGCCGCGACGCGTTAGAGAATTAGCTTGATTCGTTTACTACTTCGTGACGGCGGCCTCCGCAGCTGCGATTTTGGGTATGAGGGCGTTGACGTCGTCGGTCTGGTTCGACAGCACCACGATGTCGACGCGACGGTTCTTGGCGAGATCCGCGTCGGTCGTGCCCGACGCCAGAGGGCGGCTCGACCCGAAGCCGACCGACTGGATCCTGTCGGCCGGCATGCCGCCCCGCTCGACCAGATCGCGCAGGACGCCGGTGGCGCGGGCCGCCGACAGCTCCCAGTTGGTCGGGTAGGGCGCAGCGCTGTCCCGGGAGTCGGCGTGACCCTCCACCGAGACGTTGTGGTTCGCGCCCTTCAACACCGGCGCGATCGCGTTCATGACCAGCTCGGCCATCGGCGAGAGCGTCGCCGAGTTCGACCCGAAGAAGGTCTCGGAGCCGACGAGCCGCACCGTGAGCCCCCGCGAATCGAGCACGAACTGCACGTCGTTCGTCAGGCCCTGCGCTTGGAGGTTCTTCGCGATCTGCTTCTCGATGCTCGTGAGGTCGTCGACCTCCTTCGTGGCGAGCTTGGTGTTCTGGGCGACCTGGGCCGTCGTGAGCGCGGCGGGCTGGGTCGCGGTCTGGGTCGACTTCGCAGTGCTGCTCGCCGAGCCTGCCGCGTCGCTGTTGGTCGCCTTGACCCCGTTCGCTGCCGTCGCCGTCTTGGCGTCGGTCTTCGAGGCGGAGTAGCCCGCGCCCTTCTTGGTGGCCTGGTCGGGCTTGACGACCGTGCCCGACGAGGTGTCGACGAACTTCGTGTGACTGACCCCGAAGCCGGTCGCCAGCGACTCCTTGAGCGCGGCGAACTTGTCGGCGTCGACGCTCGACATCGCGAAGAGCACGATGAACATGCACATCAAGACGGTGATCATGTCCATGTAGGAGGCCATCCAGCGCTCGTCGGGGTGGTCGTCGCCGTGATCCTCGGCCCCGTGGCTCTTGCGGCGTCGGGCGCTCACGCCGCCACGTCCGCGTCGTCGGTGACCTTCTGCGACTTGACGACCCTGCCCTCGGCCGGCAGATCCGTCTTCGGCACCATGGCGCGAAGACGCGAGCCCAGGAGGCGAGGCTGGGTGCCCTCCTGGATCGCCAGCACGCCCTCCATCAGCAGGGTCATGCGCGACACCTCGAGCTCCATGACGCGCTTGATGCGGCCGCCGATCGGCAGCCAGATGAGGTTCGCGCTGAGGAGGCCCCAGAGGGTCGCCACGAACGCGCTCGCGATCAGCGGCCCGAGCTTGCCGGGGCTCGACAGGTTCTCGAGCACGTGGGTCAGCGACACGACGGTGCCGATGATGCCGACGGTCGGGGCGTAGCCGCCGAGGCTCATGAAGAACTTCGCCGCCTGGCGCGCGCCGGCCGTGCGCGACTGGATCTCGTCCTCGAGCAGCTCGCGGAGGTCGTCGCCGTCGGTGCCGTCGGCCACGCTCTGCAGCGCGCCCTTGAGGAAGGCGTCGTCGACGCCCTCGGCCTCCTGCTCGAGGGCCAGCAGGCCGTTCGCGCGGGCCTTCTCGGCGATCGAGACGAGGTCGGCGATCGCCTTCGACGGGTTCGGCTTTTTCGCCAGGATCGCCGGGGCGATCGACTTGAACGAGTTGATCGTGTCTTTGAGGGCGCCGGAGGCGAGGCCCACGCCGAGTGTCGTACCGAACACCAGGATCAGCGGGCCGGGGATGAAGATCGACATGATCGAGACGTGCTCCATCGTCATCATGCCGATGAGGGCGCCGAAGCCGAGGACCAGGCCGATGAGGGTTGCGGGGTCCATGTCAGCGCCCCTTCTTCGCGTCGCGGGGGGCGTGGTCGAAGGAACCGGCGGTGACCAGGCCGAGGGGGCGCTGATGCGGCGTGACCGGCTGAGCCGGCTGAGCGGGCTGAGCGCGCTGAGCGGGCTGCGCGGGCTGCTCGTCGTAGGCGAGAGCCACGATGCGCGAGCGGTACCGGGCGACGAGGTCGATCACCTCGGCCATCGTCTCGGTGACGATGTACTTCGCCCCGTCCACCATCACGAGGGTGGTATCGGGGTTCGCAGTGATTCGCTCGATCAAGTCGGGGTTGATCGCGAACTGACTGTCATTGAGTCGTGTGACGACGATCATCGGCCCGTCCTAGGTCTGTGTGTCTGCCGGCCCATCCATGTGCCGGCGAGCTCGCATCCTGCGTTGCTCAGAGGTCACTATCGGCCGGTGTCTGCGGCGCGTTAGGCGCGGCAACGGTAAAACCCTCGCCGCCGGTCACGACGGTGGTCCGAGGACCACCGCGATGGCCGGCAGCGAGGGTTTGGCGCGCGGCGCGCAGGAGTCGGCGCCGACACCCGTCGACCTGACGGCGACGCCGACGCGCTGACCCCGGTAGTGCAGGAATCGCCCCTCACTTCTGAAAGTGAGGGGCGATTCCTGCACTACCGGGGAGGAAGGTCAGCGCTTGAGGTCGATGAGCTCCTGCAGCACGGTGTCGGAGGTGGTGATGATGCGGGCGTTGGCCTGGAAGCCGCGCTGGGCGACGATCAGGTTGGTGAACTCCTGCGAGAGGTCGACGTTCGACATCTCGAGGGTGCCGCCGGCGAGCGAGCCGCGACCGGGCGCACCGGGAGTGCCGACCGAGACCGGGCCCGAGTTGCTCGAGGCGACGTAGCCGGAGTCGCCGACCTTCTCGAGGCCGCCCGGGTTGGTGAACGTGGCGAGCGCGATCTGCCCGAGCGCCTGTGACTGGCCGTTCGAGAACGAGCCGATCAGGGTGCCGTCGCCCGAGATCGTGTAGCCGTTGAGGGTGCCGGCCTGGCGGCCGTCGACGTCCTGGATGGCGACGGTCGAGAGCGCCGCGTAACCCGTGACGCCCGAGAGGTCGGCGGTGATGCCGCCGACGGTCACGGATCCTGCCGTCGTCTGCTTGCCGTCGGTGAACGCGAGCGACGTGGTGCCGGTGTTGCCCTGACCGTCGTTGCCGGCGACGTCCCAACCGGTGGCGGTCTTGGTGAAGTCGAGGGTCAGCGTGTGCTTCGTGCCCTGCTTGTCGTACACGTCGACGTCGCGGGTGATGAGGGTGCCGGTGGCATCGTCGTTCGGCAGGTTGCCGTTGAGGGTGGCCTTCGTGGAGGCCTCGGCGGGCGAGGTCGCGCCGACGGGCAGCGTCACGTCGGAGAGGCCGCCGTTGGTGTTGACGACGCCGTCGGTCGCGGGGTAGCCCTGCACGATCTTGCCGTCGGCGGTGGTGAGGCGGCCCTGGCTGTCGAAGTCGAACGAGCCGGCGCGCGTGTAGACGTCCTGGTTGCCCGAGCGGGTCACGAAGAAGCCGTCGCCCGAGATCATCAGGTCGGTCGCCTTGCCGGTCGCCTGAGCCGAGCCCTGCGAGAAGTTCGTCGAGATGCCCGCGACCTGCACGCCGAGGCCGACCTGCGCGGGGTTCGTGCCGCCGAGGCCCGCCTGGGGGCCGCCGGCGCCGTGGGTGATCTGCGAGAGGGTGTCTTCGAACACGGTCGAGGAGCTCTTGAAGCCGACGGTGTTGACGTTGGCGATGTTGTTGCCCGTGACGTCGAGCATCTCCTGGTGGGCGCGGAGGCCGGCGATGCCGGAGTAGAGCGAGCGGAGCATGGGGACTGCCTTTCGGTGAGTGGGGTTGAGAAGCTGTGAGAAGTGATGGGGCGGGTCAGGCCGTGGTGGCTGGTGTGCCCGTGGTGGGCGTGGCCGTCGTGCTCGTGGTGGCCGGTGTGCTCGTGGTGGGCGTGGTCGGGTCGACCACGCCCGAGATCGAGTCGAGGGGGATGTCCTTGCCCCCGACGCTGACCGTCGGCACGGAGCCCGCGAACGAGACCGAGGCGGCCTTGCCCGTGACGTCCTTGCCGGTGGTCGCATCCGTGTAGGTGACCTGCTTGCCGACGAGATTCGCCGCCGAGATGCGCATCTGCAGCGAGAAGTTCTCGTTGCCGGTGGTCGTGTTGTTGGTGATCTGCTCCATCTCGGCGAGCTGCGTGGTCTGGCCGATCATGGCGTTGGTGTCCATCGGGCTCGACGGATCCTGGTTCTGCAGCTGCGTGACCATCAGCTTCATGAACATGTCGCTGTCCATCGTCTGCTTCGGCGCGCGCGTCGCGTCGGTCGTGGCGGGCACGGAGGTGGACACCGTGCCGGTGATGCCGTCGAGAGTCATGTCTGTTCCTATCGGCCGCGGGCGGCTGCCCGTCAGGCCATCACGTCGATGGAGGTGGAGGAGGCCGTCAGCGCGCGGGATTCGGCTGCGGCGGTGCCGTCGGGGTGTCGCCGGGGGCGAGGGCACGGGGGTCGAGGGTCGTGCCGGTCGGGCCCTGCGGCTGGCCGGGCTGGCCCTGGCCGGGCTGGCCCTGGCCGGCGTTCGGGCCGAACCCGAAGGTCTGCTGCTGGCCCTGCGAGCCCGAGCCCGCACCCGACCCGGAGGCCGACGGCTGGTTCTGGCTCGACAGGTCGATGCTCGACGAGAGCCCGGCGCTCTGCAGGTCACGACGAAGATCCGGCAGGATGCCACGCACCGCCTCGCGCCCCGCATTCGACTGCGCGAACAGCTCGACCCGCATCGCCGAGGCGCTGACATGGGCGCGCACGGTCACCGGGCCCAGCGCGTCGGGCGAGACCTGCACGGTGATGACGTGCTCGCCCTTGCCACCTGCCGCGAGGCTGAAGATGGGGCGCGCGAGCTGGGTCTGGAGGAGCTGGGCGCTGGCCGCGGGTGCGGTCGGCACGGCCTCTGACGCCGCGGATGCGGCCGTGGTCGAGGTCGCCGCTGCGGTCTGTCCGGCCGTGCTGGACGCCGCCGCGAACGCGGCTGAGCTGGTCTGGTCGGCCGGGGCCGACGCGGCCGGGGCGGCCACGCCACCCGCAGCTTGGGCCTGAGCGCCGGGGCCCGAGTCGGGCTGGCCCGCGTCGGAGGCCGAGCCACCGACGTGGCCCGCGGCCGCCTGCACGATGGGCGCGGGCGCTGCTGCAGTCGAACCGATTGCGGGCGTCGCCGCCGCGGGGGCGCCTGTCGCGAGCCCGCTCGCGGCGGCCGCGGCCGCGGTCGCGGTCGCGGCGGGGGCCGGGCCCAGGGCGGAAGGCACCTTCGACAATTCAGGCTCCACTCGCGCATCGCCCGTCGCGAGCGGGGCGATCGCGGCACCGGCGACGGGAGCAGCCTGAATTGTCGTGATGCCTGACGCGGCCGGAGCCAGGGCTAGGGCCGGAGCCAGGGCCACGGCCGTGGCCGAAGCCGAGGCTGTGGCCGGGGCCGATCCCTGCGACAACTCAGGACGCACGGCCCCGGAGGCGCCAGACGACGAAGCCAGCGCGCCGGGTGTCGTGACGAGAGCTGCCGTGGCCGCAACGA
Source organism: Frondihabitans sp. PAMC 28766 (assembly GCF_001577365.1). Classification (NCBI taxonomy): domain Bacteria; kingdom Bacillati; phylum Actinomycetota; class Actinomycetes; order Micrococcales; family Microbacteriaceae; genus Frondihabitans; species Frondihabitans sp. PAMC 28766. The sequence continues at coordinate 1,129,862 of NZ_CP014513.1, read as the reverse complement.
CCTTCGGCAACTCAGGTGGCACGGCCGCGGCGGCGCCGATCAACGCGGACGACGACGCAAGTGCAGCGGGTGGAGCCTGAATTGTCGAAACGGCGGCCGGCGCGATCGCGGCGGTCGACTCGGCGGGCGTCGCACTCGCGCCGGCGGGCGCGCCGGCGGCCGCCCCAGCGGGAGCGGCCGCGACCGCGACTCCGCCGGGTGTGTTCGTCAGCACCGCGGACGAGGTGCCATCCGAAAGCGCGGCGCACGCTCGCGCCCTGTGGCCGTGCTCGCGCGATTCGGCGAGCCTGTCACCATTCGGCGAGCGGTTCGGCGAGCGATCCACCTGGCGCTCTGCGGGGCCGGAGGAAGCCTGCGGGGCCGGAGCCGTCGCATCCTGCGCCTGCATCGCATCGTCGAAGGATGCGGCGGACGAGGGCGACGAATCGGAGGCCGGGGACGCCGCAGGTGCCGGGCGCACGGCCCGGGCCGGTGCGAGATCGGTCACGGAGGCGGGGAGGCCGCTCATGCGCTGACTCCGCTCGACATCAGCTGCTGCAGGGCTGCGGTGACGAGGTCGGACTGCGACGCCGACGATGCGGTGGAGGTCGAACCGGTGGTGGCGGCGGAGAACGTGGACGGCACGATGCGGCGGATGGTGCCGATCTGGTCGGCGGAGAGCCACTCCTTGCGCAGCTTGACGTCTTCGCCGGGCTTCGGCGCCTCGAGGATCATGCCGTTGCCGGCGTAGATCTGGATGTGCCCGCTGCCCTTCTCTACGATGAGGTCTCCCGGCTTCGCCTGGGCCAGCGACGGAACCGCCACGCCCATCGCGGCCTGGTCGGGAACGACGCGCGGCATGGAGATGCCGAGGTCTTTGAAGACTGTCTGCACGAGACCGGAGCAGTCCATCCCTGAGCGAGTCGTGCCGCCGAACACGTAGGGCACGCCAAGGTACTTCTTGGCGTCGGCCAGGACGTCCGCGCCGGTGATGCCGTTGTCGACGAGGCCGCCGGCGGGCGATGCCGGCGTCGCGGGGGTGCCCGCCGTGCTGTCGAGCGGATCGGTGGCTGCCGTCGACGAGCCGGCCAGGGCGGATCCGGTCAGCGACGAGAGCAGCGACGACGTGGCCGACGACGAGTCGGTGCCGTCGGTCGAGTCGCTGCCGGCCGCGGCGAGAGCCGAAGCGAAGTCGGCGGCCGTGGCCGAGTCGGTCGCGTCGGACGAAGACGCCCCCGAGGCAGACGACGTCAGAGCCCCCGACTGGATCTGGGCGATCTGCGCCTGGATGTCGCTGATGCGGCTGAGGACGTCGGAGACGCTCATGACTGTCCCTCCTGAGAACCGAGCTGAGAACCGAGCTGGGAGCCCGGGCGGCTGAAAGTGGTGGTGGCGATCTCGTCGAGCGCGATCTGCTCGTCGTGCAGCTCTTCTGCGGCGGGCGGCCAGCGCGTGCCGCTCTTCGAGCTTCTCGAGCGCGATGGCTCGGGCGCGTGCGTCGTTGTACGACGCCTGGGCCGCATCGGCCGAGGCCCGGTGGGCGAGGGCTGCGGCGTCGAGCTCGGCGAGCATGCCCCGCGTCGAGGCGCGAGCGGCCGCGATGGCGGTGAGCGTGGCGGCATCGGTGACCACGTCGTTCTTGCCGACGGCACCCTCGAGGGTGCGCGATGCGGCAGCCCGGCGCTCGGCCACGTCTCGCACTCGGCGGTTGGCGGCCGAGAGCTCGGCCATCGCCTTCTGCTGCTGGGCGTGACGCACGCGCAGCAGCCCGGCGAGCGAGAATGCGCGGGCCATCAGCGCCCACCTCCGAGCGCCGCGGCGAGCCCAGCAAGCTGTCCCCACGCCTGGTCGGCCGGGGTCTGGTCGTCCATCCGCTGCTGCAAGAACGCGTCGATGTCGCCCTGGTGCGCGAGAGCCGCATCGACGAGCGGGTTCGTGCCGGGCTGGTAGGCGCCGACGTCGATGAGATCCTGAGCGGCCCGGCGGGCGGCCATGACGGAGCGCAGAGCCCGGGCATCGGAGGACTGCGAAGGCGAGATCACCTTCGACGCCACGCGAGAGATCGAGCCGAGCACGTCGATCGACGGGAAGTGCCCGGTGACGGCCAGCTTCCGGTCGAGAACGATGTGGCCGTCGAGGATGCTGCGAGCGGCGTCGGCGATCGGCTCGTTGTGGTCGTCGCCGTCGACGAGCACCGTGTAGAGACCGGTGACGCTGCCGACGCGGTCGGTGCCGGCCCGCTCGAGGAGGTTCGCGAGGGTCGAGAAGGTCGACGGCGGGTAGCCGCGCGTGGCCGGGGGCTCGCCGACCGAGAGGCCGATCTCGCGCTGGGCCATGGCGACGCGGGTGAGGCTGTCCATCATCAGCACCACGTCGGATCCTGCGTCGCGGAAGGACTCGGCGATGCGGGTCGCCACGAACGCGGCGCGCAAGCGCATGAGGGCCGGCTCGTCGGAGGTCGAGACGACCACGATCGAGCGGGCGAGGCCTTCGGGCCCGAGGTCGTCTTCGAGGAACTCGCGCACCTCGCGGCCGCGCTCGCCGACCAGGGCGACGACGCTGACCTCGGCGTCGGTGCCGCGGGCGATCATCGAGAGCAGCGACGACTTGCCGACACCACTGCCGGCGAAGAGGCCCAGACGCTGCCCGCGACCCGCGGTGGTGAGGGTATCCAGCGCGCGGACGCCCAGCTGAAGCGGCGTCGTGATGCGGGCGCGCTGCATGGAGTTCGGGGTGGGGTGGTCGACGGGCACGAGTTCGTCGAACGAGAGCGGGCCACGGCCGTCGATCGGCCGACCGAGGCCGTCGATCACTCGGCCGAAGAGACCACGGCCGGTGGGCACCAGGATCGGGCGTCCCGTCGGCCGCACCGTCATTCCGGCGCGCACCCCCGTCATCGGCCCGAGCGGCATGCACCGCACGCCGTCGCCCGTCGCTGCGACCACCTCGGCCACGCGATCGATGCCGGAGCCGTCGTCGGAGCCGACACGGACGACCTCGCCCACCGCGACGTCGAGCCCCTGCACAGTGAGGCCGAGGCCGACGATGCTCGAGACGACGCCGACGCGCTGCGGGCGCACCGCGTCGCGGGCTGCGGCGACGGCGGGAGCGAGATCGATGAGGGTCACGCGGCACCACCCGCGGCAGTGCCGCCGCCGAGAAGGGCCTCGCGAGCACGCCCGAGAGCCGTGCCGAGAGCGGCGTCGATGAAGCCGTGCGGCAGGTCGGCCTGGGCGTCGCCGCGACCGAGAGCGGCGTCGGCCACGAGGGCCACACCGAGAGAGGTCGCGGCGTCGGCGGGCAGCACCGAGAGGTCGTCGGGGTTGAGCCGCACGGCCGTCACCGACGGCGCGTCGGCGACGTCGAGCGCACGACTCAGCGCCGCGAGAACGGTCGACGTCGGGTTGGTGCGGACCTCATAGGCCAGGATCGCCTCGGCGAGTGAGAGCGCAGCCTGCACCAGGGTCTCCTGGGCCTCCGTGCGGAGTGCCTGGCGCGCGGCGTTCAGGGCGCTTGCCGCCGTCACGAGCACGGCGGCGGCTTTCTGCGATCGGGCTTCGGCGTGAGCGGCCACGGCGGCGGCCTCGGCCTCGAGAGCGGCACGCAGGGCGGCGGTCTCGTCGGCGGCGGCGCGGATGCCCGCGGCGTACCCGGCGGCGTGGCCGCGCGCGGAGGCGTCGTCCTCGCGAGCCCGAGTGGCGGGATCGCGGAGGACGGGGAAGGCCACGCGGGCGAACGCCGGCGAAGCGGTCAGCACGGTGTCACTCAACGAGGGCCTCCTCGTCGCCGCGCTGCACGGTGATGGCGCCCTCGGCCTCGAGCTCGCGGATGGCACGGACGACCGAGGCGCGGGCCTCCTCGACCTGCGACAGGCGGACGGCGCCGGCGGCGCGGATCTCGTCGTCGAGCAGCTCGCGGTTGCGCTCCGACACGTTGGTGCGGATGACCTCGGTGACGGCGTCGGGCGCGCCCTTCATGGCGAGGGCGAGCACGGCCGCGTCGATGCCGCGGAGCACCTGCTGGATGTCGCGGGAGTCGAGCTTCACGATGTCGACGAAGGTCAGCATGCGCGACCGCACCTCTTCGGCGAGCGCCGGGTCGCGGGCCTCGAGGCTCTCGAGCAGGATGCGCTCGGTGGCGGCGTCCGACCGGTTGATGATGTCGACGAGGGGCTGGATGCCGCCGACGGCCTCGATCTGCTCGCGCGGCGCGACGACGGCGCCGGCGCGCACGCGGAGGGTCTGTGCGACGATGCCGACGGCCTCGGGGGTCGCCGTGCCCATCGTGGCGATCGCCTGGGCGACGTCGGTGCGCTCGTCGGCGTCGAGGCCGGCGAGCACGCTCGAAGCCTGGTCGGCCGAGAGGTGCGCGAGCACGAGGGCGATCGTCTGCGGCAGCTCGCCGTCGAGCAGGGTCAGCACCTGACCGGAGTCGACCCCGTCCAAGAACTCGAAGGACTTGCCCGCCATCGACGAGGCGAGGCGCTCCATGACGCCCTGCGCCTTCTCGGTGCCGAACGACGCCTCAAGGAGGCCCACGGCGAAGTCGCGGCCGCCGCGGCGCGAGACGCGGCCCTGGGTGGTGAGGTCGTGGAACTCGTCGACCGCGGTGTCGGCGGTCGAGGCGTCGACGCGGCGCATCTTGACGAGCTCGGCCGTGATCTCGTCGGCCTCCTGCTCACTGAACTTCGCCATGACGGCGGCGGCTCGGGCCTGGTCCATCTGCATCAGGATCACGGCGACCTTCTGGGCGCCGGTCAGCACGGCCGCGACCGTGGCCGGGCTCATACGCTCTGCCGATCGTCGAGGAGGCCGCGGAGGAGCTCGGCCGTGCGGTCGGGGTCGGAGCCTGCGAGGGCGTCGATCTCGGCGCGCTTGCGCTCCATCGTCCGGCCCTCCTCGCCGAGCGAGGGCAGTTGCATCGTCGGGGCGGTCTGAGGCGATCCCCCCGACTCGAGCAGGCGGCGCGCCTCGACGTCGTCGAGCGAGAGCGGCACGGTGGCGGCCCCCGGCCAGGTCCCGGCCGTGCCCGACGGGCCCGTGGCCTGCAGCTCGCCGAGGTCGATGTCCTCGCGCTCCTGGCGGCGGCCGCGGCGGGTCAGCAGGAACAGCCCGAGGATGAGCGGCACGCCGATGGCTGCGGCGATGAGGCCGGTCTTGATCAGCTGCATCCTGCCGTCGCTTGCGGCCTGGGCGGCGCTGGCGGCGAGCGCCTGCTTGGCCTGGGCGGCGCCGGCGCCGTTGAAGTCGACCATCTGCACGCTCAGCGAGTCGCCGCGCGTCGGGTCGATGCCCGCGGCCTTCGCGACGAGGTCGTTGATGTTGCCGAGGTTGAGGTTCTTGGCGATCTTCGAGTTGATCGCGACCGAGACGGTCTGCTTCGTCAGCGTGCCGGAGGGGATCGTCGTCGACTCGGTGGTCTTGTCGACGGCGTTGTCCTTCGTCGACGACGAGTTGACGTAGCCGGAGCCCGTGCCCGTGGTGGACGAGCCGCTCGGCACGGCGATGTTGTCGGGGCCGAGCACGCCGGTGGCGCCGCTCGCTGATCCTGCGCCCGAACCGCCGTACGACTCGGTCGACGACGACTCGCTGATCGGCGACGCCCCGCCGGTGGGGTTCGAATACGACTGGGTGACCTTCGTGCCGGAGTTCTGGCTCATGTCGGCGGCGACCACGACGGTCGAGTTGCCGGCGCCGAGCACCTTGTCGAGCATGTTCTGAACGCTGGTCTGCACCTGCGTCTGGTATTGCGACTGCTGCTGCGACGAGGTGCCCGCGGCACCGCCGCCGACGGTCGAGAGCACGTCGCCCTGCGCGTCGACGACCGAGACGTCGGTGGCCTTCATGCCCTCGATCGAGGCCGAGGTGAGGTGGACGATCGCCTGGACCTGCTCGGTCGAGAGGGTGATGCCGGGCATCGTCGCGACGAAGACCGACGCCGTGGGGTCTTTGGCGTCGTCGGTGAAGACGGTCTGCTGCGGGATGGCGAGCTGCACGCTCGCGGTCTTGACACCGTCCATCGCCTCGATGGTCTTGGCGAGCTCACCCTCGATGGCGCGCTTGTAGGTGACGTTCTGCTGGAACTCGCTGGAGGTCACACCCATCTGGTCGAGCAGCGCGTAGCCCTGGGTGTTGTCGGCGGGGAGGCCCGCGGCGGCGACCTTGAGGCGCTCCGAGTAGACGGCCGACTGCGGCACAAGGATCGTCGCGCCGCCGTCGGCCAGCTGGTACTGGACACCGTCGGTCTGCAGCTGGGTGACCACGGCCGAGGCGTCGGTCGCAGCCAGGCCGGTGAACAGCGGGGTGTATTGCGGCTTGGTGAGCTGCGAGGCGACGAAGATTCCGCCGAGCACGAGGATCGCGATGGCCAGGATCGCGAGGGTGCGCTGGGCGATCGAGAACGACTTGATGCGGGCCCCGAGGGAGGTGAGCATGTTCTGCAGAGCGACGGGCATCAGGCCTGCATCCTCATGATCTCGTTGAAGGCGTCGACGGCCTTCGAGCGGACCGCGGAGACGAGCTCGAGGGTGACCTGAGCACGGGTGGCGGCGATGGTGGCGGTGTGCACGTCGTCGGCGCTGCCGGTGACGGCCTTGACCGCGGCGTCCTCCGACTGGCCCTGCAGCGACTGCAGACCGTCGATGACGCTGCCGAAGCCGGAGGCAGAGGTGGTCGGCGTCGCATCCATGCCGTTGACGGCAGAGGCGTCCTGATTGATGCCGACCTGGTCGACACCGGTCGTGTTGACGGCCGACGAGACCGGGAACGATCCGCTCACGGGGTAGATGGGCATCAGCTGCGTCCGATCTCGAGGGCTGCCTCGTAGGAGTCCTTGGCGCGGTCGACGACCGCGGCGTTCGCCTGGTAGCCGCGCTGGGCCATGATCAGGTCGGTCATCTGGGTGGAGAGGTCGATGTCGGGCATGCGCACGTAGCCGTTCTTGTCGGCCTGCGGGTCGGTGGGGTCGTAGGTGACCCGGCCGGCAGCGGAGCCGAACGCAGCGCCCTTGACGTAGACGCCCGAGACACCCTCTCCCTCCTGCACCTCGATGTAGCGCGCCTGGAAGGCGGCCTCCGACATCGGCTTGACCGTGTTGACGTTGGCGATGTTGTCCGAGATGGCGTCGAGCCACTTGCGGTGCACGGTGAGGCCGGTGCTCGCGATCCCGATCGCGTCGAACATTCCCATCAGGCGTCCTTCAGAACGGCACGGACGCTGGTGAGGACCTGGTTCTCGGCCTGCGTCGCGAACTGGTACTGCAGCACCGTGGTGGTGTTGCTCAGGGTCTCGGTGTCGAGGTTGACGTTGTTGCCGTTCTCGTCGGTCGGCTCGAGGGAGCGCGCCATCGTGGCCTGCACGGAGCCGTTGCCGTCTTTGACGGACGCCGCGAGGGCGTCCTCGAACGACACCCGCTCGGCCGTGTAGCCGGGGGTGTTGATGTTCGCGATGTTGTTGGCGATCGCCTTCTGGCGCATCGACAGGCCGTCGAGAGCGCTCTCGAGGGCCTTGGAGGTGACGGATTCCAGCACGAACGGCTCGCTTCTCCGCATCGACGTGATGCGGGCAAGGGGCGGGCGGCCGATCCGTGGCCTGGGAGGTGAGCGATCCGTGCTCACTACGCTCTATCGGCGGAGGGCCGGGGCACGTTAGGGGTGGTTCGGTGTGAGAAGACCCCCACACCGAGGGCCAGGATGGGCTCATGAGCCTTCTTCGCACCCCCGCCCGACTCCTGCTCGGCGGCACCCTCGTGTTCGCGGGCGTCAGCCACCTGACGATCGCCCGCCAGACGTTCCGCGCCCAGGTGCCCAAATCGCTGACCGACAACGTGCCCGTGTCCGAAGACCAGGTGGTGCTCGCGTCCGGGCTTGCCGAGATCACCCTCGGCACGCTGCTCTGGGCGGTCCCGCGCCGCTGGGTGGGCACGTTCGCCGCGCTGTTCTTCATCGGGGTCTTTCCCGGCAACATCGCGCAGCTGGTGAACCGCCGCGACGGCTTCGGCCTCGACACGAACGACAAGCGCCTGCTGCGTCTGCTCGGGCAGCCGCTGCTCGTCGGCTGGGCGCTCTTCAGCCGCCCGCGCAAGCGTCGCTAGCGCCCCCACCCCTTACCTTTTCGGCTGGTTCTGACCGCCCGGGCGGTGAGAACCGGCCGAAAAGGTAAGGGTGAGGCGACGGAGGCGCGGCTAGGCGCTCGCGTCGAGGTACACCGAGGCGTCTTTGTCGCGCTTCGGCGGCACCGCCTTCAGCGCGGTGATGTGCTTCACCACGCGGCGGCGCGCCTCGAGAACCCGGGCGAGAGCCGACTTCTGAGCCTCCTGCGCCTCGAGGGCGCGCGGCTCCAGGTCGGCGGGCATGGGCCCGAGCCCGGCGGGCGGGCTCCACGGCGACGGCGCCCAGTCGGGGTCGCCGGCCTTGCCCGCGACGGCCTCCATCTCGGCCAGGGCTTCGAGCCAGGCGGCGCGCGTCTCTTCTGATCTAGCCAATTCCGAGGCTCCCGCCGGTCGCGGACGAACCCACCGAAGTCGTCCCGGCCGGGGTGGCCGGCACCTGGTCGGCGGCCTCGTGCCACGCCTGGCGGAGCGGCTCGAGGTGGTCGATGCACTCCCTCGTCAGAGCGACGTCGCGGTGGACGTTCGCGTTGACCAGGGCGACGCCGATGTAGGTGTAGAGGGCCTGCAGATCCTGCCCGCCGTCCCAGACGTCGACGCGCAGCGACGAGGTCAGCTCGGCGACGATGGCCTGGGCGTGGATGAGGTTGGTCGAGGCGACCGGCCAGTCGGCTGCGGTCTGGGCCACCACGGCCCGGGCGAGGTCGAGCAGGAGCCGGTCGTAGAGCATGGTCAAGAGGCGCACGGGGGTGGCCGAGAGGACGGCCTCGCGGCCGTAGGCGTTTCGCTGCGCGGAGGCGCCGAACGTCATGGTCATTCAGATCACGCTCCGGTGTAGGTGGCGGGCACGCTGGCGAGGCTGCTGGTCAGCGACGACGACTGCGAGTTGAGTTGCGAGAGCTGCACTTCGAGGTTGGAGTACTGCGCCTCGAGGGCGGTGCGGCGGGCGGCGAGACGGATGTCCCACTGGCTCACCTGGTCGTTGAGGTTGGTGACGAGGCTCTGCTGGCCGGTGATGACGCCGGTGAGCTGGCCCGAGTACTTGTCGGAGACCTGGTTCGACGCGTCGGCGACCCTCGTCGCGAGCGCCGAGAGCATCGACTGCGTGCCGGCGGGGTCGTTCGCGAGGGCGGTGGCGAACTTCGACGAGTCGAAGTCGAGCGTGCCGTCTTTGTTGATGCTGATGCCGATCTCCGACGGAGAGTGCCCGTTGATCGGCATGGACGCGGCCGACGTGAGCGCGTCGTTGGCGCCGCGTACGGTGCTGTCGCCGGTGAACGGGCCGCCCGAGACGACGTTGTTGCCCGACGAGTCGGTGCTGTTGACGACCGCGCTCTTGGTCGAGATCAGCGCGAAGACGCTGTTCAAGCTCGTGACCAGGCCGGATGCCACGGCGGTCGCGCCCGTCGCATCCTGCGCCACCGAGACAGTCACCGGGTCGCTCGACGCCTTGCTGACCGTGACGTTCACGCCGGGCAGCAGGTCGCTGAAGGTGTTGGTGCTCGAGGTGATCTTCTGCTCGGCGGCGGTGCCGGCGTAGAGGGTGACCGAGGCGTCTTGCGCGGTCTTGATGACCGCGGATCCTTGAGCCGTGAGGATGTTGGTGGCAGACCCCGCAGCCACGTCGGTCGACGTGCCCGAGTAGACCTGGAAGTCGCCCTGTGCGCCCGTCGTGGTCGACGAGAACTGGATGCGGTACTGCGCGGCGCCCGACGAGTCGGTGCCCGCGGCGACCTTGAGGGCGCGGACGCCGGCGGTCGACGACGTGTTGACCGCTGTGACGAGCGCGTCGATGGAGTTCGACGACGGGGTGATGTCGACCGAGGTGCCGTCGGCCTTGACGATGGTGAGGGCGGCAGCCGACGACGCGCCGGCCGCAGGCCAGGTCGCCATCGCGGCCGAGACGCCGACCTTCGCCTGGGCGACGGCGCCGACGACGAGGTCGAACGAGCCGGCCGATGCGGTGGCCGACGCGGTCGAGGTGACGCTCGCATCCGAGCTCGACGTCGTGAAGAGAGCCAGCGACGTCGACGACTGCGCCGTCGTGGCGAGAGTCGCGAGCCCCGCGATCTGCTGGTTGAGGCCCTGATACGCGGTGATCTTCGTCTGCGTGTCGGTGACTTCGGTCTTGAGAAGGGTCTGCGGCTGCGCCTCGGCCGTCATCAGCGAGTTGATGAGCGAGGTGGTGTCGAGGCCCGAGACGAGGCCGTCGACTCCGAGTCCTGACACGGAGGCCATCTGCGTTTCCTTCCAGAAGAGTGTGCGGGGCGGGTGGCGAGAGAACCCGAACTCTCTCTCGTCACCCGACCCCGGGTGGTACTACCTGCTGCTGTTACCCGATGGTGCTGCTACCCGCCCGAGCGCCTAGCCGCGGAGAAGCGACAGAACACCCGAGGTGCTCTGGTTCGCCTGCGCGAGCATGGCCGTGCCGGCCTGGCTCAGGATGTTGGCGCGGGTGTACTTGACCATTTCGGACGCCATGTCGGTGTCGGTGATGCGCGACTCGGCAGCCGTCAGGTTCTCGGACGCGACGTTGGTGACGTTGATCGCGTGGTCGAACCGGTTCTGCACGGCACCGATGCCGGCACGGGCGGTCGAGACAGCGGTGATCTGCGCGTCGATGGCCGTGATGGCCGCCTGAGCGTGAGCCGCGGTGTCGAACTTGATGCCCGTGGTGGCAGCAGCCGTCGTGCCGGTGCCGAGGCCGGCGGCCTCGGGTGCCGTGGTGTCGACCACGCCGCCGTCCTTCGCCGTCACGGTGATGCCGGTCGAGGCGCCGTTGGCGTCCTTGTCGACGGTCACCGAGTACTTCGACGAGAAGGTCGAGTCGTTCGACAGAGCCGACGCGTACTCGTCGACGCTCTTGAACGATCCGCCCGCACCGGTGCCCTGAAGGGTGCCGGTGGTGACGGTGGTGGTCGAGCCGCCGTTCGTGGAGCTGAACGTGGCCGTGCCTTTCACCGTCGTCGCGGTGTCGACCGTGAACGTGGTGCCGCCGGTGGCGGTGGTGCCGCTGGCGAGCGTGTTCGCGATGTTCTTGACGTTGGCGCCCGACAGGTCGACGGTGATCTGGCTGGCCGCGTCACCGTTCGCACCGACCTGGAAGTTGAGCTTGCCGGAGCCGCCGCCGGCCGAGCCGTCGAGCAGGTTGATGCCGTTGAAGTTGGTGGAGGCCGAGATGCGCGAGAGCTCGTCCGTGAGGGACGAGACCTCGGTCGTGATCGCAGCGCGCGAGTCGGTGTTGTTCGAGTCGTTACCGGCCTGAACGGCGAGGTCGCGCATGCGCTGGAGGATCGACTGCGTCTCGGTGAGGCCACCTTCAGCGGTCTGGACGACGCTGACGCCGTCCTGGGAGTTGCGGGCGGCGACCGTGAGGCCTCCGACCTGCGACTTGAGGCCCTCGGAGATCGCAAGACCGGCAGCGTCGTCAGCGGCACGGTTGATGCGGAGACCACTCGAGAGCTTCTCGAGAGAGCTCGACAGTTCGCCCTGCGTGCTGTTGAGGTTGCGGTAGGTGTTGTTCGCCGCGAGGTTGGTGTTGATCTGGAAACCCATGATGTGACTCTCTTCCGTGATTTATGGGGTGTGGTGCTGCCGCCCATCCGTGGGCTGACATCTGGAGCTATCGGCTGCTTCTCTGCTGCCGTTAGCGAGAACTCGAAATCTTTTCGGTGATTTTCTGCGGGCGTCAGGATGCCACGGCGCGGCGACCCGTCGGCTCCTCGGCATCGCGCATGGCCCGGCCGATCCCGACCACGGCGCTCTGGCCCACCTTCGACAGGTAGGCGGCGCGGCGGGCCGGCGCGGTGCGCGACTCGTACATCACCTCGGCCTGCGGCTCATCGGCGTAGTGGGTGGTGAGCGCGTCGCGGAGGAGGCGGATCGCCTCGGTGCGCTGCTGCGAGACGGCGGAGTGCGTGATGCCGAGCTCGGCCGCGATCTCGGTGACGCTCATGTCGCCGAAGTAGACGTTCTCGACGATGTAGCGCATCTTCTCGGGCAGGGCGGTGACTGCGGCGCGCAGGATGCGGGTGCGCTCCTGCTCGAGCAGCGTCTCTTCGGGCAGGATGATGTCGGCTGCGAGCTGGTCGGCGACCGTCTCGTCGATCGCGGTGACGGTGCGCGCCGCATCGGTGAGGGCGTCGGTGGCGGTCTGGCGGTCGACGCCGAGCGACGAGGCGATCTCGTCGACGCTCGGGGTGCGGCCGAGGGCGGCGGTCAGGGTCTCCTGCGTCGCGAGGGTCTCTTTGATGCGCTTGCGGGTTCCGCGGCTGGCCCAATCGCTCGAACGCATGTCGTCGGCGAAGGCGCCCATGATGCGAGTGCGGGCGTAGGCGCCGAACGGCACGCCCTGCGTCGGGTCGAAGGCGTCGGCGGCCTGCACGAGGGCGAGGGCGCCGGCGGAGGCGAGGTCGTCGCGGCTGAGGTGGGTCGCCCGGGCGGCGACCTCGGAGACGAGGTAGCCCACGAGCGGGAGGTTCTGCACAACCATCGCGTTGCGTTCTGTCCGGTTCATGGAAACCCCTGGGTCTGGAAGATGGCATGGCGAACACCCCTTCGAGAGGCGCGCCGAATCGAGTGCGAGAAGTGATCGTTCTCTGTGTCGGAGGCGCCCTAGCGGGCCTCCGACTCGCCGGTGTGATCTCCCGGCACCGATAACGCTATCGATGTGCTGTGAGTTAAAACCAGGCCGAAAAGACCCCACTACGGGGGTTTCGGGTGTCGGCATTTCGGAGGACACGGGGCGTTTTCGGGGCTTAATCACCCCCGAAGAGGGCCTTGTCCCCGTGGGCTCCCGTCCGGCCTGACAGACACCTGTCGCCGAACTCTCTCGTTCGCTTCGCCCCGCCCGCGACACCCCTGCTTTCGGCCGAGGTCCCAGCGCCGCGGCGCTGGGACCTTGGCCGAAGTCGTGGGTCTTACCTAGGAGCCGACGCGGAGAGTCCGTCCGGAAACAGGCGCACGAGCTTGGGATCTCCCGAATCCCGCGAGCTGGGCATGGCTTCACGCTAACGGCGGACGTACGGTGACCGATAGTGGCCTCTGAGAGCGGAACGGCTCTCTGCGACGGGCAGCCATCAGCGGCGCCGCCGCAGCCGAATCTTGGAGGGATCGTGGGCGTGAACGAACTGTCCGCCGTGCTCTGGCGTGAGAGAGAGCTCTTGGAGCTCCTCACGTTCAAGCTGGAGGAGGAGCAGCTGCTCCTCACCGCCGGGAAGTCCCGGTGGATCGAGCACGCGACGCGTGAGGTCGAGCAGGTGCTCGATCGCCTCCGCACCGCCGGGCTCGAGCGGACCGTCGAGGTCGCCGTGGTCGCCGAGGAGTGGGGCACCGAGCCCGAGACGCCCCTGCGCGAACTCGTCGCACACGCCCCCGACGGCCCCTGGGCCGACATCTTCACGTCGCACCTCAGGGCGATGACCGAGCTCACCGTGCAGATCAAGCACCTGCGCGACGAGAACGAGCAGTTCTTGCGGGCCGCGGCGCGCTCGACCCAGGAGACCCTCGCGACAGCCACGTCGGATCCTGCGATCTATGACGCGTCGGGCACCGGCCGGAGCGCGGGGGCTACCGGCAGCCACTTCTTCGACGGGCGGCTCTGACGGTGAGCACCTTCTCGGGCCTCAACACGGCCTACCGCGGGCTGACCGCTGCGCGAGCCGGGCTCGACGTGGTGGGCCAGAACATCTCGAACGCCTCGACCGACGGCTACACCCGGCAGCGTGTCACGACCTCGTCGATCGAGGCGGTGCAGCCCGGCCTGTTCTCGACCGGCACCGGCGTCGGTCAGGGCGTGAGCGTCGACGGCTACGCCCGCCTCGGCGACGCCTCGCTCGATCAGAACGTGCGGGCGACCGCCTCGGCGTCCGGCTATTCGAGCGTGCGGTCGGATGCCCTCTCGACACTCGAGACCTCGCTCAACGAGCCCGGCGCCAATGGTCTCTCGACCCAGCTGCAGGGCCTCTGGTCGGCGTGGGGCGACGTCTCGAACAACCCCGGCACCGCAGCACCTGCGAGCACCCTGCTCGGTCAGGCACAGTCGGTCGCCGACACGATCAAGACCGGCTACCAGGCGGTCAGCGCGCAGTGGTCGTCGGCTCGCTCGAGCGTCGACTCGATGGCGACCGACCTCAACAACGACGCCAAGCAGATCGCCGCGCTCAACGGGCAGATCCAGCAGGGCACCGCGACCGGCGGCAACGTCAACGAGCTCGTCGACCAGCGCAACGTCCTGACCGAGAAGGTCGCGACCCTCGCCGGCGGCACCACCCACCAGAACGCCGACGGCACCGTCGACGTGCTGATCGGCGGCAACGCCCTCGTCAGCGGCACCGATGCGCGCAGCGTGCAGGTGACGGGCTCGGCCACGATGGAGGGTGCGGCGGCCTCGCCCGTGCAGCTGGAGTGGACCCACCGCCCCGGCGCCTCGGTCGGGCTCGACGGCGGCCAGCTCGCCGGCACGATCTCGCTGCTCGCGCCCGCCGACGGCACTGGCACGGGCGGCACGCTCGCCGAGGCCGCCTCGTCGTACAACGCGATCGCGACCAAGCTCGCCTCCTCGATCAACAGCGTCTACTCGACCGGCGCCACACCGTCGGGCACCACGGGCGCGAACTTCTACGCCATGTCGACGACCGGCCCCGCCGCCCTCGGCCTCGGTGTCGTGCCGCAGACCGCCTCCGACATCCAGTCGGGCGCCGTCGGCGCGGGCGCGTCGGACGGCTCCATCGCCGACCAGATCTCGACCCTGGGCACAGGGGCAGCGGCACCCGACCGCACCTGGGCCGACATCGTCACGAAGATCGGCGCCCAGGCGAAGACCGAGTTCAACGCCTCCGACCGCGCCACGACCGCCGCCACCGCCGCCAAGACCAACCAGGCGTCGACCGAGAGCGTCGACCTCGACGAAGAGAACGTCAACCTGCTCACCTTCCAGCACGCCTACCAGGGCGCCGCCCGCGTGATGACGGCTGTCGACTCGATGCTCGACACCCTCATCAACCACGTCGGCCTCGTGGGGATCAGCTGATGCTCGGCCGCGTCACGAACCAGACCGCCGCCCTCGCGGCCCAGCGGTCGCTGCAGACGAACGCCGCGCGGCTCGCGCAGCTCACCGAGCAGACGTCGTCGCTCAAGGCGATCACGGTGCCGTCCGACGACCCGACAGCGACCGGGCAGTCGATGCTCGTCCGCTCGCAGCAGGCCGCGACAGCGCAGTACTCGCGCAACGCGACCGACGGGGTGGGCTGGCTGTCGACGACCGACTCCGCGCTCAGCGACACCACCAACATCCTGAACCGGATCCGCGACCTCACCGTGCAGGGCGCCAACGACGGCACGATGTCGGCGACCTCGCGCGAGGCGATCGCGACCGAGCTCACGGGCCTCAAGAGCGACCTGCTCGCCGCCGCCAACACGAAGTACGCCGGCCG
Source organism: Frondihabitans sp. PAMC 28766 (assembly GCF_001577365.1). Taxonomy (NCBI): domain Bacteria; kingdom Bacillati; phylum Actinomycetota; class Actinomycetes; order Micrococcales; family Microbacteriaceae; genus Frondihabitans; species Frondihabitans sp. PAMC 28766. The sequence goes on along the minus strand of NZ_CP014513.1, from coordinate 1,114,344 downwards.
CTCGGTCTTCGCCGGCTCGTCCGACACCTCGCAGGCGTTCGACGCGGGCACGACCACGACCGATGCGACGACGGGCGTCGCGACGACCACCGAGCCGACGTTCAACGGGACGGCAGGATCCACTGTCCAGCGCCGCATCGCGGACGGCACCACCGTGAAGGTCGACACCGACGGCTCGCAGGTGTTCGGCACCGGCAGCGACTCCGTCTTCTCGATGGTCGACTCGATCGTCTCCGACCTCCGATCCGGCGTCAACATCTCGTCGCACCTGAACGACATCGACTCGCGCCTCACCTCCGTCCGCGGCGCCTGGGGCGACGTCGGCACCCGCCAGGCGCAGCTCGAACGCGCTCAGGACACCCTCGCGTCGTCGTCCGTCTCGCTCGAGAACCAGCGATCGGGCATCGAGGATCTCGACATGTCCAAGGTCATCCTCGACCTGAAGACCCAAGAAGTGACCTACCAATCCGCCCTCGCGGTCACCGCCAAGGTGATCCAACCGACCCTGATGGACTTCCTCCGATGAGCGCAAGCCTGACCTTCGTGACGCCCCCTCCCGGGCTCGACCCCGTCGTCGACTTCACCCTCGCCGAGATCGCCGGTGCCGCCGGTCTCTACTCGCTGCAGGCGGCGGCCCAGCCCTCGACGCGGCTCTTCGTGGTCGACGCCTCGGTGCACCTCCCCGACTACTCCCCCGTGATCTCGTTCGAGCAGAGCGACGCCCTCGGCGTGACCGACCCGCAGGATGCCATGCTGCTGGTCGTCGCGAACCCGGCCCCCGCCGGCACGACGGTCAACCTCATGGCACCGATCGTGGTCAACGCCTCCACCGGAGCCTCGGCGCAGATCATCCTCGACAACCAGGACTTCCCGCTGCGCGCGGCGCTCGTGCCCCGTGCCGCTGCCGCTTCGCGGCCCGCCGCGGTCCCTGTCGCGGTCTGACCCCGCCGACCCTTACCTTTTCGGCACGCCCTGACCGGCCGGACAGCCAGGTATTGCCGAAAAGGTAAGGGCGACGCAGGATCCGGGGGACAGCGCGCCGCACAGGCGATCCGGGCGCGACGCGACTACCCTCGTACTCGATGACCGAGCACGACCACTCCGACAACGACGCGCACGGTGGCCCGACCAGCCACCCCGTGCCCGCCAGCCTGGCTGCACCCATCGTGCCGACCGGCCCGTCGGCTGCGCACTTCAGCCCTGTGAGCCTCCGCCCCGCAATCGACGCCGCGGCACTCGAGGGGCGCCTGGCAGAGCTCGGCGCCAGCCGCAGCACCGCCGCCCTCGGAGAGCGCGCCGACCTGCTGCGCATGCTCGGCCGCCTCGACGAGGCGCTCGCCATCAGCGAGGAGGCCTTCCGCCTCGCGCACTTCACCGGCGACCGCGCCGATTCGACCGCAGCGCGCATTCGCCGCGCCTACGTCTTCAAAGAGCAGGGCCGCCTCGAGCGGGCGCTCAACGACCTGCACACCAGCCGCATCAGCGCCGCCACCGAAGAGTGGAGCGAACTCGAAGCCGCGGCCGCCGAGCTGGAGGGCTACACGCTCTACGACCTCGGCCGTTACGAGGAGTCGCGCGCCTCGCTGACCGCAGCCCTCGCCGCCTACGAGAAGGCGGGCGCGCCGGCCGAGCGCACGAACGGCCTGCGCGTTGCCATCGAAGGCGTGATGCGGGCGATCCTGCAGCCCGAGTCGCTGAACGAGCCCGAGCCCGCCGAAGAGACTCCGGTGCTGGCCGAGGCCGCCCCGGCCGACGTCGCCCCCAGCGAGCCCGTCGAGCCGATGGTCGCCCCGATCGTCGTCGACGCCCCCGGCTACCTGGGCCGCGAGTCGACCCCGGGCGCCCCGACCGATTCGGACGGCGACGAGAGCGATGTCGAAGACACCGACCCGGCGCCGCGATTCCGATCGACGGGCTCCCCCGCTTTTCTGAGCACCCCCACCGAGGCGCCGGCCGCCCCGCAGCGCCTCAACCCCGACGCCGCAGCCCGCCTCGACCCTGACGCCCCGACTGACGAGCCCGTCTCCGACGCGGTCTCGATCGGCGTCGAGACGCAGGCCATCGCTGTCCCGCACGCGACGGCTCCGGGCCGGTCGCGCCGTGACATCGACGACGAAGACCGCAACGAAGACGACGAGCCCGCGGGCAACGGCTTCGACGCCGAGGTCACTCGTGCGCGCAAAGCCGCCCGGAGCATCTGGGGCGCCTTCGACACGTCTCGCCAGAAGACGCCGCCGACCGACCAGTCGTAGCCGTTGGCCGATCTCACCCGCGTGCGGCGGTGGGCGGATGCGTTGATCGCCATGCATCTGGATCCTGCGGTCTGGTCGTTCGCCTTCGACAACGCCAAGACGCGCGCGGGCCTCTGCGACTACGGCAAGAAGCTCATCTCGGTGTCACGGCACCTGGCCGAGCGGTACGACGACGACGAGATCCACCAGGTGCTGCTGCACGAGGTGGCGCATGCGATCGCCGGGTCGAAGGCGGGGCACGGGCCGCGCTGGCGTTCGGTCGCCGAAGAGCTCGGCTACGTCGGCGATCGGCTGCACGACGGCGCGATCGCGTCCGAGCTGGCGCCGTGGGTGGGGCGCTGCCCGGCGGGGCACGAGCACTACCGCTACCGCACTCCCGCGCGGCCGCTGTCGTGCGGCCGCTGCTCGAAGCGGTACGACGACGCGAACCTCATCACCTGGGTGCGCCGCCCCGTCTGACCCCCGTCCCCCTCCGTTTTACCTATAGGCGAGCGTTTGCCGCACAGAAATTTCCTGTCGCGAGGGCCGCACCTATAGGTAAACGGAGGGGAGCGACCGGCTAGGGTGGTTACATGCCGACGGGTCAGTGGTTCGTGTCCGATGCGGGGCTCCGCTGGTTCTTCGACGCGGGTGCGGTCAGCCTCGACTTCGCCTACCTCGGGGGCTTCGCCGAGGGCACGTTCGGGTCGGCCTCCGGTCTCCCGGCGTCGGGCTGGGACGGGCTCGCGACCCCCGCCGACCTCGACGACTGGCTGGCTTCGCGCTTCACGGGCCTGGCAGCGGCCGCGACCGATCGCGAGCTGCAGGACGCCAAGACGCTGCGAGACGCGATCGCCCACCTCGCTCTGCGGGCAGCCGACGGGCACCTGCCCGAGGCCGGCGACATCGACATGGTCAACCTCTATGCGGCCCTGCCGGATGTGCCGCCGTCGCTCGCGGGGGGCCGCCGGCAGGCCGGTGCGGGGCGCTTGCGCGTCGGCCAGGCCCTGTCGTCGGTGGCGCGCGACGGGGTCGCTCTGTTCGCGGCGGTCGGGTTCGTCGGCGAACCCGGCGCTCGGCTGCGGCACTGCGCGGCCGACGACTGCTCTCTGGTCTTCTTCGACGAGTCGCGTGCCGGCACGCGGCGCTGGTGCTCGATGCAGAAATGCGGCAACCGGGCGAAGGTGCGTGCGCACCGTGCTCGAGCTGCCGCCCCTGACGCGTAGTTCTACCTATAGGTGCGGCCCCGCCGTGCAGAAATTTCTGCGCGGCGGGGCCGCACCTATAGGTAGAACGGAAGGGGGGTTACTCCGTGACGGAGACCTCTTTCCAGAACGCGACGTAGTTCGAGAAGTCCTTGCCCACGCGCTCGAACGCGGTCGGGTACGGCGTGGGGTAGCTCCACGCGCGATCCTGCAGGCCGTTCACCGAGAAGTACTGGCACTCGCCCTTCCACGGGCACGTGTAGGGCGTGTCGGTCTTCTCGAGCAGGGCGTCGTTGACGCTCGCCGGAGGGAAGTACCAGTTGCCTTCGATCTTGATGAGGTCGCTCTCGGGGGCCTCGGCCACCACGGTTCCGTCGCCCAGCACTGCCTTCATGGTTCCTCCTGAAAATTGGGGTTGCTGCTTGCCCGAACGCTACGCGCGGGGGCTGAATTCCCTCAGCACGACGGCAGACGCGGGGTGTGCGTCGCGCTGCACTCTGGCATCCTGCGCCCCGATCGCTGCTGTCGAGGTCGATGCCGTCAGCAGGTGCCCCGTCGCGCGACGCAGCCCCTGCCAGGCGGCGCAGGCGACGGCGGCCTCGGGCGACGATGCGTCGATGCCGAGGGAGGCCAGCGCATCGATCACGGCCCCGGCCGCGAGCTGGTCTTCGACCGCGTGACGGAAGCCGTCCGCCTCGATCGAGCCGGCCGCCACCACGGCGATCATGACCCTCTCGCCGAGGTCTCCTTGAAGGCGCAGGATCCGTCGGGCCGCGTCGGCGGCCGACGCCTCGGTCGCGCAGAGAACGGCCGGCTGCCCGGGCGCGGTGTCGAGCCGTGCCGCGTCGCTCGTATCCCGCACCCGGCGCGCCAGCTCACCCGCCGAGCAGATCCCGTGGTCGTCGAGCTCGTCGGCCACCACGATGACGTGGACGCCCGCCGCGATCCGGGCTGCCCCCGTCGGGCCCCACTCGAACCGGACCTGGTAGCGCTCTTGACTCACCCGACCACAGTAGTGGGGCCCTTCCGGGGTGGGGAGGCCACACTGAAGTCATGCACGTGCAGCTGAAGCTCACCCTCGCGGCCCCGCCCGCCACCGTCGTCGACGCACTCGCGAACCCGGAGGTCATGGTGGCCGTGACGACGCCGCTGCTCGTCTACCGCTCCGAGGAGCCGACCGGCTTCCCGCGACGCTGGAGCACCACTCCCAGCCGGGTGAGCGCCCGCATCCTGGGGCTGGTCTCGCTCGGCAAGACGCACGTGTCGCTGCGCTTCTACGACGTCAAGGTGCCGCCGGTCGACTCCACTCCGCTCGGCGGCATCGCGCGGGTGCAGGAGGACACGGGGCGGGGCATCGCAGGCACCTTCACCCTGCTGCAGATCCGGCACCGCATGGCCGTCTCACCGGCGCCGAGGTCGTCGGGTCTCGTCGGCGGCACGCTGCTGCGCGACCGCATGGAGTTCCACGCCGGCTGGCTGACGCCGCTGCTCTGGCCGGGCCTCTGGCTCGTGTGGCAGTGGCGCGGCTTCCGCTTCCGGCAGCTGGCGCCGACCTGGCCTACGCCCGACTCTGCCCCAACCCAAGCCCCAGCCTCGGCCTCGGCCTCGGGGCCGCGCCCGAGAGTGCTGATGCGCCCGCCTGAGCGCGCCGCCGTGGCACCTAACCAGCCGACCTTTCGCCGCTTATTTCGCGCTTCGGGGTGTAGTGGCAACCTGACACATCTCGTGCGTCGCCACTGAGGCGAGGCCTCCGGGCTGGCCAGCGGAGGGGTATTGCTTTTTTGGACTTACAGGTTCGCCTGAATTCAGGCGCGGCGACCGGCGGTCGGGCCGACGACGCTGAATTCAGGCAGAGCTGTATGTCGAAAAAGGCAATACCTCTTCGTCGCGACGAGGGCGCCGTGCGCCAGTGCGCCGAGGGCGGTACTGTGTCGGGACGATCAGGGAGGCGGCCATGGCACTCGACCACGAGACTGCGGCGGAAGCGCAGGCACGAGCCCGGGCGCAGGCACAAGCGCAAGCACGAGCCGAGCGATTCGGGCGCCTGCCCGACGCGCCGAGCCCCGAGTCGTTCGTCGTCGAGATCCCGGCGATCCCCGACGACCGGCCGCAGGCCGCACCGCCCGCACCGGCAGCGGCGCCCGAGTTGGTCGCCGCGAAGCACATCGCCGACGCGCGCGCCGAGCGCCGCCGCTGACACCCGCCGCGAGTAGCGTGAGCGCGTGACCACGAGCACCTCCGCAACCGACGACGCCAGCACCAGGGCCAGCGACAGCGACAGCGCCCAGCAGACGACCGCCGAGACCGCCCATTACGCCCTCGACATCGCCTCGTGGCGCCGCAACATCCACGAGGTGTACCGGAGCGTCCGCCAGGCGACCGACCTCGAGTCGGCCCACGACCTCTGGCGCCGCACCCGCGACGACCTGTTCGCCAACCACCCGTCGACCCCGCTGCTGCCCGAAGACCGCGCGCACTTCACCGGGCTGCCCACGAAGCCGTACGACCGCGCCTGGCGGTTCGAAGTCGAGATCCTGCCCGCCGACGAGCACCGCATGATCGTGCCGACCGGCACCGACGGCGACGTGCCGTTCGACCGCATCGGCCTGGTCGACGTGCCCGGCGTGGGCACGCTCGACGTGTGGCGTCTCGCCTCGTACGGCGGCGGCGTCTTCATCCCGGTGAAAGACGCGCTGGCCGGCAAGAAAGGCGGCACGTACGGCGGCGGCCGCTACCTGATCGACACCGTCAAAGGGGCCGATCTGGGCCCAGGATCGAGGCCGGGCCACCTGGTCCTCGACTTCAACTTCGCGTACAACCCGAGCTGCGCCTACGACCCCGCGTGGGCTTGCCCGCTCGCCCAGCCGGGCAACACCGTCGCCGTCGAGATCCCCGTCGGCGAGCGCTACAGCGGCTCCTACTGATACGATGGAGTTACTTGCGAGCCGACCCGATCGGCTCCCTGCGTCGTAGTACGCCCCTCACAACCCTCGGTTCCCCGTCCAAGACGGGTGTGACAAGCCGAATTTGCGAAGCACACTCTGCGGCGAAACGATCGAGCACAACTGCTCCGTCGCCACATCTCGAGTCCAGCTGCGTCGTCGAAAGATGCAAGCCCATGGGGCTCGATACCCGATGCCTGAAAGGCACCACCCCATGACAGACACCATCACCACTGCCACCGAGGTCGAGGACGAGGGCACCACCTTCGCCTCCCTCGGCGTCCCCGGGCCCATCGTCAAAGCCCTTCTCGCGGATGGCAAGTCCACCGCGTTCCCGATCCAGGTCGACACGCTGCCCGACACCCTGAACGGCCGCGACGTACTCGGCCGCGGCAAGACCGGCTCAGGCAAGACCCTGGCCTTCTCCATCCCCATGGCCGCCCGTCTCGGCGGCAAGCTCGCCGGCGGCAAGCGCCGCCCGGGCCGCCCGATCGGCATGGTGCTCGCCCCCACGCGCGAGCTGGCCACCCAGATCGACGCCGTCCTCGCGCCGATGGCTGCGGCCTACGGTATGAACACCACCACGATCTTCGGCGGCGTCTCACAGAACCGTCAGGTGCAGGCCCTCAAGCAGGGCGTCGACATCATCGTCGCCTGCCCCGGCCGCCTCGAAGACCTGATGAAGCAGGGCTTCGTCAAGCTCGACGCCATCGAGATCACCGTGCTCGACGAGGCCGACCACATGGCCGACCTCGGCTTCCTGCCCGGTGTGACGCGCATCCTGAAGGCCACTCCCGAGAACGGCCAGCGCCTGCTCTTCAGCGCGACGCTCGACAACGGCGTGGACAAGCTCGTCAAGCAGTTCCTCCACAACGAGGTGCTGCACTCGGTCGACGAGGCCAACTCGCCCGTGGCGAAGATGACCCACCACGTGTTCGAGACCGAGTCGCTCGAGACCAAGAAGGCGCTCATCGAGAAGCTCGCCTCGGGCCAGGGCCGCCGCATCCTCTTCATGCGCACCAAGCACCACGCCAAGAAGCTCGCCAAGCAGCTGACCGAGTCGGGCATCCCCTCGGTCGACCTGCACGGCAACCTGTCGCAGCCGCAGCGCGACCGCAACCTCGCCGCGTTCCAAGACGGCTCCGCGCGCGTCCTCGTCGCGACCGACGTCGCCGCCCGCGGCGTGCACGTCGACGACATCGAGCTCGTGATCCACGTCGACCCGCCGACCGAGCACAAGGCGTACCTGCATCGCTCGGGCCGCACGGCTCGCGCCGGCGCCGAGGGCGACGTGGTCACCCTCGTCATTCCGAGCCAGCGTCGCGACGTCGCTCAGATGATGAAGAAGGCCGGCATCACCGCGACGGTCACCGCCGTCAAGCCGACCTCCCCCGAGGTCGCCGCGCTCGTCGGCGACGTCGCGGCCTACGTCAAGCCGGCCCCCAAGTCGGAGCGCGCGCCGCAGCAGCAGGGCGGCGGCGGTCGCTCGACCGGCGCGAACGCCCAGCGCAAGCGCGTCGCCCGCCAGAACGCCGACGGCACCCCCATCGCTCGCCGCGACCGCTCGGGTCGTCCCGCTGCGGCCGGTCAGGGCGCAGGATCCGACGGCTCGCCCCGTCGCGGAGGCGCCGGCACGGGCCGCTCGCAGGGCGCTGCCGGTCGCTCTGGCCAGGCCGGCCGCGGTGCCGGTGGTCGCGGTGGCAACGACCGCAGCCGCAGCGAGGCCCCGCGCACGGGCTCCAAGACGTTCTACTCGACGGAGTCCGGCTCGGGTGCCCCCGCCTCGGCCGCACCCGTTCGCGACGAGCGCCAGAACCGCCGTGCGCAGTCGGACGGCGGCGCCAGCCGCTCGAACGGTGTGCGCAACGACCAGGCGGCCTTCGCCGCCGAGCAGTCCGGTGGGCGTGACGGCGGCCAGCGCCGTGAGGGTGGCAACGGCTCGCGCCGCGCCTCCTCCGGCGGCGGTCGCCCCGGCTCGCTGAAAGTCGGTTCGCTCGTCCGCGGCAGCGCGCCGCGCGGCGGCGGCGCCGGCGGTCGCGGCCGCTAGCCCCACTCTCACCTCACGAAACCCTCGCCGGTGGCGCGCGCGCAATGCCTAGGCATTGCGCGGATGCCGCCGGCGGGGGTTTTGTGCGTTCGCGAAAGTTACCCGAGCACCTGCAGGCTCGGGTGCTCTGCCACCGCCTGCAGGCCGTGCGTCGCGAACACCGTCATCACGGCGGCGATCGCGACGTCCGGGCCCTGCAGCCGCAGTGGCGGCACCCCGGTGAACTCGCAGATGAGCGCGCCCGAGGCGACCTCGGGGTAGACCGCCGTCATCGCGCCGTAGTGGAAGCTGACCCACTGCCCGCCGACGAGGCAGAGCAGCCGGTGGTTCGTCACGACGAACCGGATCGCTTCGAGCTCGCGCCACTGCGTCGCCGACTGGGCGGCCGCGTCCCGACGCCGTTGCACGTTCGTGATCCCGCTGACCGCGAGCCCCGCGAGGATGAACGCGGGGCTGCCGAAGTAGAACCCCGAGGCCGGGCGGTAGCCGACCTCCTGCCCGTAGAAGCGCTCGTAGTCGGCTCCGAGCTCGTAGAAGAAGACCTCGCCGGGCTCGGGCACCAGCTGCCAGCTGGTGAAAACGGGCGGCACTCGGCGCGCGAGGAGCAGGCCTCGGAGGCGCTGGGCCTCGGCCCAGGAGCCGCCTGCCCCCGATCCTGCGCCCTGGCTCTGCACTTCGGTAGAGGGCGCGGCGGGAGTCGCGAGCATCGCGCCACCGTCGACACTCGAAGCTGCAGAGGGAGGAGGCGAGGAGGCGACGGGAGGCTTCGGCCGAGCGGGCCGCACCCACCGGCCGATGCCGACCACCAGGAGGGCGATGACGCCGACGCCGATGAGCAGTTCCACGGCCGCTCCCTTCGTCGAGCCCCGACCATGAGGCTGATCAGACCAAGGCCCTCCGCCGGGCCGTGACCCTGAAAGCGTAACCCGTGCTCAGGCTGCTGCGACGAAGATGCAGAACGGGTGCCCCGAGGGATCGGTGAAGACGTAGAGCGCTTCGTCGGGGTCGGCCGACTCGTCGCGGATCATCGTGGCGCCGAGCTGCTCGGCTCTCGCCCGCTGATGCTCGAGCACCGCGGCGTCGGGCACGGCAAGGTCGAGGTGCATCATCTGCGGCGGGTTGCCGTCGGGCCACACGGGCCTCGGCAGCCCCTGGACGCGCTGGAACGCCAGGATGCGACGTCCCGACGCGTCGTCGAGGCCGGTCCAGTCGATGGGCTCGCCGGCCTCCAGCGCCGACAGATCGGTCGCACCGCCCGGCTCGTCGCCCGGCGACCACTGGAGCCCGAGCAGCTGCCGATAGAAGTCGCCCAGACCGCGCGGGTCGGGGGTGTCGATGACGGTCTGCCGGATGACAGGAAACTGTGAGTCGCTCATGCCCCGCGAGGATAGCGTCGATCTCATGCGTGTGATCGGTGTGAACGAATTCGGTGGGCCTGAAAAACTGGAGACCGTCGAGAGGCCGGAGCCGCACGCCGGCTTCGGCGAGGTGCGGATCGCGGTGAGGGCGGCGGCGGTCAGCCCGACCGACAGCCTCAGCCGCTCGGGCCTCGGCGCCCCCATGGCAGGTCCCCCCTACGTGGTCGGCATGGACGCGGCGGGCGTGATCGACGAGGTCGGCGAGGGCGCCCCCTTCGCGGTCGGAGACGAGGTCATGGCCATCACGATCCCCGCGAAAGAACACGGTGGCGCCTACGCCGAGTTCGTGGTCGGGCCGTGGCAGTCGGTCAGCAGGATCCCGTCGGGCCACTCTCTCGAAGAGGCCTCGACCCTGCCGATGAACGGCCTCACAGCCGTGCAGGCGCTCGAGAAGCTCGCGTTGCCCGCCGGTGCCACCATCGCCGTGACCGGCGCCGCCGGCACCCTGGGGGCGTACGTCATCCAGCTGGCGAAGGACGCGGGGCTGACGGTGATCGCCGACTCGTCGGAGAAAGACCGCGCCCTCGTCGAGAGCCTGGGCGCCGAGACGATCGTGAGCCGTGGAGACGACGTGGCCGATCGCATCCTGCAGGCCGCCCCCGGCGGTGTCGACGCCGTCGTCGACGCGGCCGTGCAGAAGGAGCAGGTGACGAGAGCCGTGAAGCCGGGCGGCGCGTTCGTGTCGTTCCGTGGCTGGACAGGCGACGGCACGGACGACGTGAAGTTCGTCGTCGTCTCGGTGGGCGACGAATACCTGTCGAGCGCCAAGCTCGACGACCTGCGGCAGAAAGTGGAGGACGGTGTCGTCACGCTGCGTGTGGCCGGCACCTTCCCCGCAGCCGAGGCAGCTGAGGCGCACCGCCGCCTCGAGGCCGGCGGCACGCGCGGCCGCTTCGTCCTGACCTTATGACCTTCTGACCCTCGGCCTCGGCCTCGGCCCTTACCTTTTCGGCTCGTCCTGACCGCCCGGGCGGTCAGGATGAGCCGAAAAGGTAAGGGTGGGGACCGCTACGCCGCGGCGAACATGCGCTCGGCGGTTCGCAGCCCCAGCGCCATGATCAGCAGCGCGGGGTTGGCCGGCACCGAGGTCGGGAAGACCGAGTTGTCGGCGATCCAGAGGTTCGGCACGTCGAAGCTGCGGCCGTCGGGGTCGACGACCGCCGTGTCGGCAGAAGTTCCCATTCGCGCCGTGCCGATCGTGTGCGCCGTACGCGCCAACACGATGGTGGAGGTCGCGCCCGCCGCCTCGACGATCGAGGTCATCGTGCGGATCGCGTGCTCGTCCATCGCCTGCTCGTTCGGCCCCTGGCTGAAGGCGATGCGCGCCTTCGGGATGCCGAACTCGTCGAGCTCGTCGGACAGCGTCAGGCGGTTCTCGTCGCGCGGCAGGCACTCGCCGTTGATGCCCACGCCGGAGAGGTAGCGGTAGTTGTCCATCGCGTCGACGAGCGACCTGCCCCAGAGGCCGCCGCCTCGCACCATCGTGGTCGAGAGCGTGAGCGGCACGACGCCGAGGCTCTGAATCAGATAGCCGCCGGCGAAGTCGGCGTCGCTCGGCCGCAGGAAGTCCTCGGTGATGATCGACGACGGGTAACCGCGGTGGCTCCGCATCTCTTCGTCGAAGCGGCCCCAGACCTGGGTCGCGCCGTGCGCCATGTAGTTGCGGCCCACCTGGCCGGACGAGTTGGCGAGCCCGGTGTGCAGCAGAAGGCGCGGGGTCTCGACGCCGCCCGCGGCCAGCACCAGGGCGGCGGTTCGCTGACGGTGCTCCACGCCATCGCGCGTGTAGACGACGGCGCTGACGCGCCCCGTGGCATCCTGCTCGATGCCGTGCACCGTCGAGTCGGGCCGGATCTCGGCGCCGTTCGCGACCGCAAGAGGCAGATAGGTGGTGTCCATGCTGACCTTGGCGCCCGAGCGGCAGCCCTGATGGCAGGCGCCGCAGTTGGCGCACGCGGGGCGGAGGCCGTGGTGCTCCTGTTGACGGTCGAGAGTCAACACCGCGGCCGGACCGTCGGTGGCGGTGATGCCGAGGGCCTCGCAGCCGCGGATCATCATGTCGCTCGAGGCGTTGCGCGCGACGGGCGGCATCAGGTACTGCCGCGTCGGGTCCCACGGGTAGTCGGCGGGGCCCGAGACGCCGACGAATTGCTCGACACGCTCGATGTAACCGGTGATCTCTGCGTGGCCGATCGGCCAGTCCTCCCCCTTGCCTGTCGTCGACTTGAGGGCGAGGTCGCGCGGGTCGGGGCGAGGGGTGAAGGCGCCCCAGTGCAACGTCGCGCCGCCGACGCCCTTGCCCGAGTTGTTCGAGCCGAACGCCGTCGGAGTCTCGCCGTCGCTCAGCCGCTCGTCCATCCAGTTGATGGCGACGGCCTGGTTCTCGTCGGGCGTGTACTGCTGCGGGTCGAAGTTCGGGCCCGCCTCGAGCGCGACCACCGTCAGCCCACGGGCTGCGAGCGTCGCGAGAAGGGGGGCGCCGCCGGCGCCGGTGCCGACCACGACGACGTCGACCGTCTCATCGTCGCTGTAGGTGCGTTGTCCGGTGAGGTTCATCGGGTCTCTCCTGCCGTCGTCGCAGCCTGTGGCGTCGTCGCAGCCTCTGCCGTCGTCGCAGCCTGTGGCGTCGTCGCAGGCTGTGCCGTCGTCGCAGCCTGTGTCGCTGTGAACGCAGCGGGCACCGCCGCGGCTCCGGGTGCGGCCGGCATCGCCGGCTCCCAGCCCTCACGCTCGCCGGCACCGAGGCGCTGGAACCCCTGGATCCTGGTCAGGTCTCCGCCGTTGGCGTAGCCGTCGAAGCCGACGCGCGCCATCGTCGCCGGGTGCGCGAGCCAGGTGCGCACGAGGTCGACGCGGCAGTCTTCGAACCACAGGCTCAGCTGTTTCGCGTCGAGCGCAGCGTCGCCGCCGGGCTCGTAGCTGCCGTCGATGAGGGCCTCGATCGTGGCGTCCTGCTCGGTCTCGGTCAGGCTGGCGAAGTCGGCGAGCACGTCGAGAGCGAGGCGATAGGCCTCAGGATCAGGGGGCAGGGCCGCGTTGCGCCACCCGTCGGAGTGCTCCCTCGCGAGCTGCGAGTCGACCCGGGCGGCGATGTCGATGGCGTCGTGCGGGTGGGGCTGTTCGGGCCCCGAGCCCTGCGGCACGACCCGGTCGGCGATGGCGCGGAAGGTCGCGAGCTGCTCGGCCGTCATCGAGCGCGGCGCGTGGTCGGGCTCGTCGGCGAGCGCGCGCCTCGCCAGGATCGCCCGCGTCTTCGTGCTGGTCCGGGCCGACGCGATGGTGCGGATGACGTCGTCGGGCACGACGGGCCCGCGCCCGGCGTGGTCGTTCCACAGGCGCAGGATCACGTCGGCCACCTCGCGCGGGCGCTCGTACGGAAGCAGATGGCCGGCCCCGTCGAGCACCGTGACGTCTGCTCGCGGGTAGACGGGCGCGTTGAGGCGGCGCTGCGCGTCAGGGCCGAGGTCACCGTCGGCGCCGCCCGCCACGATGGCTGCCGGCACGTCGAGGGTGCCGACGGCGGCCAAGTGGTCTTCACGGCTGCCGCGCTCGAACCAGGCGCGCCACGCCTCGGGGTCGGAGTGTTGCACGTCGTCGAGCGCACGGGCGTCTGCAGCTGCATCGAGCGGCGCCCCGACGTTGTCGTCGATGAAAGAGCGGGCGTCCGCAGCACTCACCGGGCCGTCGGCGGCCATCGCGATCGACTGCGCTCTGCTCTCGTCGGTCATCGGCTCGGGTGAAGGCGGCGAGGCGGCGAGCAGCACGACGCCGCTCAGGCCGAACAGCCCGGCTGTGCCGTCGAGAGTGCGCTTCGCGACGAGGGTTGCGATCTTGCCGCCCATGCTGTGGCCGACGATCATCCAGCGGCCAGCCGGGTGCTGCTTGATCTCGCGGATGACGTGGCGCACCATCTCGTCGATCGTCGTGCCGGTGGCTGTCGACGCGTGGCCGAACCCCGGCAGGTCGATCGCGACGACGTCGAACGTGTCGCCGAGTTCGGCGGTGAGCGCCGCGAACTCACCCCCGCTCGAGCCGAGGGCGTGGAGGCAGAAGAGTGTGGGAGTCGACATCCCCTTCGACACTAAGCCGCCGCCCCTCCGTGCGTTCGGCGCGGGGTACGCGCACTTTTTGAGAATGTTAATTTGCAATTCGTATTCTGGCAATCTACCTTCACTGCAGGGGCAGACAGCCCTGACCTGATGGGAGGCAATATGAACACTCAGTTTTCGGTTCGACTCAGTGCGCGGAGCTTTCACGCGCTGGCTCTGATGCTCGTCTTCGCATGCGTAGCCGCTCTGTCGATCGCTGTCGCACGGCCAGCCAGCGCAGAGACGATTCCTGAATCGGGCTCCGCGATCCTCAGCAATTCGCAGATCGGATCGATGCGCGCTCATCTCACTTCGAGTGAGCTTCCCCGCGTCAACGCCGTGGCGGGAGGCGAGCAGCTCGAAACATTCATCTTGCCGAGCGGCTCGACGATTGGCGTCCCTGTAGCGACCAGCCGCTTGTCGTCCGGGGTTAGTGGCTCAACCATCTTCATCAAGTTGAACAAGACGGACCAGCAAGCGCTCCTCAACGGTGGGGCAGTGGCTCTCGGCGCTGCCCTCTGCAATATTCCCGCCATCGGGTGGGTCGCGTGTGCTGCCATCGGCTCGGCTCTTGCCATTGGTATGACATACGTCCGTGCGCACGGAATTTGCAAGGGCTCGAAGCCAAACCTGCGCGTACTCCTCAACGGCGAATTCACGTCATCGTGCGTCGCATGACGACAACGACTAGGAGGGCATAGACATGAAAAGCTCAATCATCATTGTGCTGAGTGCCGCACTCGCCATCGCCGGAACGTACGCACTCGCCGGCTTCGGAGACTCCGAGCCGATCTCAGCGATCCGAGCGGCCAGCCCGGCGCTGGTAGCGGTGCCTGCCTTCGTGGTCATGGCCGTGAAACGGCGCGATCGGCGTCGAGTCGCGGACCCGGAGGCGTCGGCAGGCGAGTAGCAGCCCGCTATCGAGTGGGCAGAAAATGCGGAAATCGACCCGCAAATCCGCATTTTCTGCCCACTCGGCGCCCGCGAAGGCTAGTGGCCGGAGATGCGGTCGGCCAGGGCTGCGAAAGCGCTCGAGCGCGGGGTGCCGCGCCGCTCCTCCGACCGGTCGGCCCAGCGGTAGGCGGCGTAGATGGCGGTGACACCGAGCCAGCGGAGGGGTTCGGGCTCCCAGGCGTCCGCACGGTGACCGACCCAGGGCATGGTGACGAGCTCCGAAGCGTGACGGGCGTCGCGATCCTGCAGCACCAGGTCGGCGAGGGTGCGCCCAGCGAGGTTGGTCGTGGTGACACCGGTGCCGACATAGCCGCCGGCCCAGCCGAGGCCGGTCGCTCGGTCGAGGCCGACAGTGGCGCGCCAGTCGCGGGGCACTCCGAGCACGCCCGACCAGGCGTGGTCGATGCGGGCAGAAGCCGCCGCAGGGAACATCTCGTGCAGGATCGCCGTCAGTTCGGCCACGGTCCGCGCCCGAGTGCGCCCGTCGCTGTCGACTCGTGAGCCGTAGCGGTACGGGACCCCGCGGCCGCCGAGCGCGATGCGGTCGTCGGCGGTGCGCTGCGCGTACATGTACACGTGCGCCATGTCGCCGACCACGTCGCGGTGCTCCCAGCCGAGCTGGCCCCACACCGAGGCGGGCAGCGGCTCGGTCGCGATCATCGACGAGTTGAGCGGCAGCCACTCGCGGTGGGCGCCGGCGAGGTCGGCCGTGAAGCCTTCGGTCGCCCGAATCACGTGGCGGGCGGTGACGGTGCCGCGATCGGTGACGAGCGCGGCGTCGCGCGGCCCGCCGCCCCGAGGCACCCGCGGCCGGATCTCCGTGACGGTGGTGCCCTCGACGATTGTCACCCCGAGGCGCTCCACCGCCGCCGCGAGCCCCTGCACGAGCTTCGCGGGCTGGATCCGGGCTGCGTGGGGGTGGTGCAACCCGGCGAGCGTGCCCTCGATCCTGAGGCGTGCGTCGGTGTCGGCGGCCGTCAGGAGTGTTGTGCCTGCCTCGGCAAACTCGGCCTCGGACGCCGCGAAGGCCTCGAGCCGCGCCCGCTGCGCCGGAGTACGAGCCACCGTCAGCTCGCCGCCCTTCACAAGGTCGGCGTCGATGCCTTCGGCGGCGCACACCGAGGCGACCTCGTCGACGGCCTCGTTCATGAGTGTCTGGAAGCGGCCCACGAGCGCACGGCCGTGCGACGCGAGGTACTGCTCGCGACCGCCGGTGATGCTGTTGGTGAGCCAGCCGCCGTTGCGGCCCGAGGCTCCGAAGCCTGCGAAACGGCGTTCGACGACGATGATGTCGAGCGACGGGTCGGCGCGCTTCAGGGCATAGGCCGCCCACAGGCCGGTGTAGCCCGCCCCGACGATCGCCACGTCGGCCGCGCGGTCGCCGTCGAGCGGCGGGCGCGCGGCGGGCAACCCCGACTCGGCGTACCAGAACGAGACGTCGCCGTTGACGGTCATGGGCCTGCCGCCTCCCGGGTCAGCTGAGCGCGCCGACCGAGGCGAGGGCCGTGCGCAGAAGCGCCCCGCGGCCGCCCTCCATCTCGGCGGACACCTCGGGGCTGGCCGCGACGAGGGGGCTCATCCAGGTGATCTCGAGGGCGTCCTGTCGCGGGTCGCAGGTGCCCGTGACCGGCACCACATATGCCAGCGACACCGCGTGCTGGCGCTCGTCGGTGTAGACCGAGGCGCCCGGGAAGGGGAAGTACTCGGCCACCGAGAACGGCACCGGCGACGGCGGCAACTGCGGGAAGGCCATCGGGCCGAGGTCCTTCTCGAGGTGCCGGAACAGCGCCGTCCGCAGCGACTCGCCGT
Source organism: Frondihabitans sp. PAMC 28766 (assembly GCF_001577365.1). NCBI lineage: Bacteria > Bacillati > Actinomycetota > Actinomycetes > Micrococcales > Microbacteriaceae > Frondihabitans > Frondihabitans sp. PAMC 28766. Next base: position 1,097,650 of record NZ_CP014513.1, on the reverse strand, counting down.
ACATGACGCGCCCGGACACCAGCATCCTGGTCATCGCGCCCTCACTGTCGGCGCGCAGCAGCACGCCGACCTCGGTGACGACGCCTTCGCCGTTGACGCGCACCGGCACGGCCTCGACGTAGAGGATCGGCAGGCGCTGCCGGATCTCGAAGAGCTCCTCTTCGGAGAGCCAGGCGGAGTTGGGGTCGGCCCCATCGGGGTCAGGCGTGCGCACAGAACTCATGCCCCATTCTTACCTGCCGGATGTTCCGAACGTGTGACGAACGGCCGATACGCTTTTGGCATGGTCTTGATCGACACGTCCGCCGTCCGCTGGTCCCTGCCCGAAGACGAGCGGCGCGGCAAGCCCCTCGTGGTGCTGCTTCACGGTGTGGGCTCGCACGAGGGCGACCTCATCGGGCTCGCGCCGTACCTCTCGCCGGAGTTCGCGTACGCGTCGCTCCGAGCCCCACTGCCCTACCCCGGCGCAGCGAACGGCAACGGCTGGTCGTGGTACCCGCTCTCGCAGCCGGGCACCCCCGACTACGCGCCGGTCGACGAGGCGGCTGACGCCGTGCTGGCGTTCATCGACTCGCTGGCAGGAGCCCACCCCGCCGTCTCGCTGCTCGGTTTCTCGCAGGGCGGCTCGCTCTCGCTGCAACTGCTGCGCAAGCGGCCCACCGTCTTCGATTTCGCCGTGGTGCTCGCCGGCTTCGTGGTGCCCGGTGCCACGTCCTCGGTCGACGACGCCGTCGCAGCCGCGCGGCCAAAGGTCTTCTACGGGCACGGCGACGCCGACCGGGTGATACCCGGCGACGCGGTCGAGCGCACCTCGGCCTGGCTCGCCGCGCACACCGATGTCGAAGAGAACGTCTACCCGGGGCTCGCCCACGGCATCTCGCAGGAGGAGCTCGACGACGTCAACGGCTTCATCGCCCGGGTGCACCCGGCCTGACCCGTCGCCGAGCGCGCGGGCGGCGGGTGGCTGGTGACGGGTGACGGGTGACGGGGGCAGGATGTCGTCATGACGACTTTCGTGGTGGGTGGCACGGCGACCGCCTCGCATCCTGCCGAGTCGGCAAACCTGCACGTAGCCGTGACGGCCACCGGCGACGACCGAGCCGGCGTCGCGCGCCAGGTATCGGAGGCGCACGCCGGGCTGCTCGCCGACCTCGATGCGCTGGGCGACTCGGCCCCGTCGCACACGTCGACCGGCCTCGTCAGCGACACGATCCGCGAGTACCGCCAGGGCCGTGACGAGCCAGTCGTGCAGGCCCGGGCGCGCGTCTCGCTCGACCTCGTCGTCACCGACTTCGTGCAGCTCGGCGCCCTCGGCGGCCGTCTCGCCGAAACCGAGCTGGTCGAGATCGACGGCCTCACGTGGCAGCTCCACCCCGCCACGCGTCGCGCCCTGGCCCGCTCGGCGCGGTTCGAGGCGGTGCAGGATGCCACGGATCGCGCCGCCGACTACGCCGCTGCTCTCGACGTGGGCGCCCCGCTGCTCGACCGCCTGTATGAGGAGGGGCTGCGACCCGGCGGCGGTGGTGGCAGCGGTGCCTTCGCGCGGGAGGCGATGATGATGAAGTCGGCCGCCCACGACGGGGCATCGTTCGACCTCACGCCGCCCGACATCGAGGTGACGGTCACGATCTCCGCCGACTTCACCGCCTGACGGGTTCGCCGGCGCCGCGGTCGCCACAGAGCACGAGCGCGAGATCGCACTTCGACCCGCCCGCCACCCCGATGCTCGGCTGAACTGCGATCTCGCAAGCGAGCCCCGGGCCCGTTTGGGCCTGCGCTACCCGCCCAGGCGGTTCAGCAGGTCGTAGAGGGTTGCCCGCTCGGCGTCGTCGAGCGACTCGAACGAGCCCACGAGGAACCGCTCGGCCACGGCGGTGCCGGCCGCCAGCATCGCCGCCCCCGCAGGCGTCAGCCGGTGCTCCACCCGGCGGCCGGACCCCGGAGCCCGCACGATGAGATCCTGCGCCGCCAGTCGCCCCGCGAGCGTGCCGAACGCCTGATCGCTCTGGAAGGTGGCCATCGCCAGTTCGTGCGCCGAGGCGCCGGGCTGCCGGGCGATGGCACGCAGGGCGTCCCACTGGGTCAGCGTCGTACCGATCTCGGCGAGCCGGCGGTCCATGGCGCGGTGGTGGCGCCACTGCGCCTGCTTGACGGCGCGGCCGAGTTCGAGAAGGGAGACCATGACCACAGTTTAGCAACTTGTTTATATCAACATGTTGATTTAGACTCGCCGACATGACCGAGACGACCACCAGAATCCTGACGCCCACCGACGGCGTCCCACTAACCCTCGACGACTTCGCGCCGTCCACCCCCGCGCCCGGCGCCCCCGCAGTGCTCGTGCTGCACGGCGGCGGCGGCCCCTTCACCGTCCGCGGCATCGCGCAGCATGCGGCCGACACCGGCCACCGCGCCCTCCTCCCCACGCTCCCCGGGTGGAACGGCGCGCCGCGCGCCGCGTCGCTGACCAGCGTCCCGGCCTACGCCACCCTCCTGCTCGACCTGCTGGCGGCCGAAGGGCTGACCGACGTCGTCGTGATCGGCTCGTCGCTCGGCGGCTGGCTCACGTCCGAGCTGGCGGCGCAGGATGCCACGCGGCCGGCCGGCGAGCCCGCTCGCGTCGGCGCCGCCGTGGTGATCGACGGCGCGGGTGTGAAGATCCCCGGCGAAGACTTCGTCCAGTTCTTCGCCCTCACCCCTCGTGAGATCGCCGAGCACTCGTGGCACGACGCCGACCGCTTCTTCGTCGACCCGGCCACGCAGTCGCCCGAGCAGATCGCCGCCCAGCGCGCGAACATGGCGACCATGGGCTCGATCGCGGGCGACCCCTACATGCACGACCCGTCGCTGCTCGAGCGCCTGCCCGGCGTCCAGGTGCCCACGCTGGTGCTTTGGGGCGAGAGCGACCGCGTCTTCCCGCCGAGCTACGGCCGCGCCTACGCCGAGGCCTTCGGCGACGCCCGCTTCGAGCTCATCGCCGAGGCCGGCCACCTGCCCCAGCTGGAGCAGCCCGAGCGCACGCTCGCCCGCCTCGACGCCTTCGTCGCCGCGCTCTAGCCCCTCCCGTTCTCCCTATAGGCAAACCCTTTCCGCACAGAAACTTCCTGTCGGCAGAGCGCTACCTATAGGTAAAACGGAGGCCATGCGCAAGACGGAGGGACGTCAGACGACGAGGGCGAGCTTGCCGCCGGGGTGTCCTCCGACGAGCAGCTCGAGCGCCTCGCGGGCGTCGTCGAACGGGAACGTCTTCGCCACGGGCACCACGAGATCGCCGGCCGCCGCGAGGTCGACCAAGTGCTGCCGGATCCCGTCGCGGAAGGCCGCGCTCGCGGGCATGGCCCCGCCGATCACGACGAAGCCGTCCTGCTCGGCGCGCCCGAAGGCGGCGATGCTGACGAGCTTCTGCGCGTCGTCGAGCAGGGCGAGCGACACGTCGACGGCCTCATCGGTGCCGACGCAGTCGAGCGCTGCGACGATGCCGTTCGGGGCGAGCGACCGCACCCGCTCGAGGAGGCCGTCGCCGTAGACGACGGCCGTGCCGCCGAACTCTTCGACGACCCCGAAGTTCTGCTCGCTCGCGGTGCCGATGACCTTGACGCCGACACGACGAGCCTGCTGCAGGACGCTCACGCCGACGGCTCCCGAAGCACCGTGCACCAGGATCGTCTCGCCCTCGGTCGCCTCGGCGACGTTCAGCATCTCGGCAGCCGTCGCGCCCGCCAGCAGGAGGTTCGCGGCGGCGGCCCAGTCGAGCGTGGCCGGCTTTGCGAAGACGTTCGCGTCGTCGACGGTCACCTGCGTGGCGTAGCCGCCGCTGAGGCGGAAGGCGAGCACCTCGTCGCCCACGGCCAGTTCGGAGTCGGGCCCGACGGCCGAAACGACTCCGGCGACCTCGTAGCCGATGGGGGCCGGGAGCTTCGAGGCATCCTGCCCGTTGATCACGCCCTTGGCGTCGGCCGGGTTCATGCCCACGGCCTTCACGTCGATCACGACCTGCTGCGAGCCGGGGGCGACGACATCGGCCTCCACCTTCTCGAGCCCGTCGAGGGTTCCGTACGAGGTCGCGATCCACTTCTCACCCATGCCCCCATCCAACACCACGCCCGTTCTCCCTATAGGTGACGCGCTTCCGCACAGAAATTTCCCTGCGGGAGGGCCGCACCTATAGGTAAAACGGGAGGGGCAGGGGTCAGGCGAGATGGAGGCGGGCGACGATCTCGTCGACCTCGACCGAGGCGGGGCGGCCCGTGTCGATCACGACCTGGCGCTCGTCCGGGCCGAGCGGCTCAAGCAACGCCAGCTGCGATCCGAGCAGGCTGGCCGGCATGAAGTGCCCGGGCCGCTGCGCCACGCGCACGGCGAGGAGGTCGGCCGCCGCGACCAGGTGCACGAACACCACGTTCGGCCCGCGCAGCACGTCGCGGTAGGCCCGCTTGAGCGCCGAGCAGGTGATCACGCCGGGCTGGCCGGCGTCCGTGTGCGTCCGGATCCACGAGGCGATCGCGTCGAGCCACGGCCAGCGGTCGGCATCGTCGAGAGGGATGCCGGCCGCCATCTTGGCCACGTTCGCCTCGGGATGCAGGCGGTCGCCCTCGGCGAAGTCCCAGCCGAGACGCGACGCGAGGAGCTCGGCCACGGTGGTCTTGCCCGATCCTGACACCCCCATGATCACGAGGACGGGCGGCGACTCGGCGGGGATGCTCACCGGGCCATTGTGGCAGGAGCCGTCAGTGCGTCGGTGTTCCGCCCGTCACCGCGATGGTCTCGCCCGAGACGTACGACGACTCCTGCGAGGCGAGGAAGACGAACGGCGGGGCCAGCTCGACCGGCTGGCCGGGGCGGCCGTAGGCGGCCTCTTCGCCGAACGACTCGATCTTCTCGACGGGCACGAAGGCGGGCTGCAGCGGCGTCCAGACCGGGCCGGGCGCCACGCCGTTGACGCGGATGCCGCGCTCGGCGAGTTGCTGGGCCATCGCTCGGGTCCAGTTGGCGATGCCGGCCTTCGACACCGCGTACTCGGCGAGCGACGGCGAGGGCACGAAGCCCTGGATCGACGAGGTCGTGATGATCGAGGCACCCGGCTTCAGGTGCTTCATCGCTGCCTTCGTCGTCCAGAACAGCGGGTAGATGTTCGACTTCAGCACGTGGTCGAGCGTCTTCGTCTCGAAGTCGTCGATGCTGTCGACGGTCGGCATGACACCGGCGACGAGGGCCAGGATGTCGAGGCCGCCGAGGGCTTCGACGCTCTTCTCGACGAGTTCGACGTTGTAGGCCTCGCTCTGCAGGTCGCCCGGGATCAGCACGACCGTTCGCCCCGCGTCCTGCAGGAGCTTTTCGACCTCTTTGGCCTGCGCCTCTTCTTCAGGCAGGTAGGCCAGCGCGACGTCGGCGCCCTCGCGAGCGAACGCGATGGCGACGGCGCGGCCGATGCCGGAGTCGGCGCCGGTGACCAGCGCTTTGCGGCCCGCCAGGCGGCCGTTGCCGACGTAGCTCGTCTCGCCGTGGTCGGGAGCGGGCTTCATGTCGTGGATGTCACCGGGGCCCGTCTGCTGCTGCTGTGCGAAGGGCGGCCCGGGGTACTGCTTGGTCGGGTCCTGGGGCGTGTACATCGTGTCGGTCATCACGCCTGTGTACGCGGGGCGGGGCGGGTCGCGCGCTTTCTTGTCCCCCGGCGCTGCGTGAGGCGGACGACGGCCACGACGACGAACGCGAGGGGCGCGGTGATCGCGACCACCCCGAATCCTGCGCCCGGCCCGGTCGCCTGATCGACCACGCCGCCGACGAAGTTGCCCAGAGCCATGGCCCCCACGATGAAGGCCGACGCCCACGACAGTGCTTCGGTGAAGACCTGGGGCGCCACCTCGTCGTGCAGCACACGGTTCGTCGAGATGGTGAACGGCGTGATGGTCGCCCCGGCGAACAGGCCGAGCGGGAACAGCCAGTACGGAGTCGGCGAGAGCGCCAGGATGCTCCAGAACAGGCCGAAGACCGCGCATGCCGCGATCAGGAGGCGGAAGGACGGCCAGCGCTCGGGCACGAGCCCCATCACGAAGCCGCCCGAGACGCTGCCGATCGAATACGCGGTGAGCACGAGGCCGGCGATCTCGGCCGCGCCGATGCTCGTCGTCCACGAGACCACCGTGACGTCGTTGACGCCGAACGTGATGCCGACGGCGACGCTCGAGAGCAGCACGCCGACGAGAGCCCGCGAGCGCCACGGTCGGAAGGCGTGCTTCGGCCCGTGATCGGGCACGGCCCGGTCGAGCACGGCCACCTCGCCGCCTCGGCGCAGCCACAGGCAGCCGACCACCCCGGTCAGCCCCGACAGGATCAGCCCCGCCGACGAGTTCACGGCACCCGCCACGAACGCCGCAAGGGCCGGGCCGAACACCCACACCAGCTCGTCGGCGATGGCCTCGAGCGAGAAGGCGGCCTGGAGGGAGCCGCCTGCGGGTCGCGAGCCCACCGGCGCGTCAGGATCCTGTGACTCAGCCAGCATTCCCGACCACCGCGCCCGCATGAAAGCCCCGATGGGCGCCACCGAGCCGCCCGCGAGCGCGGCCCCCGCGCAGACCACCACGAGCGGTGCTTCGAGCGCGCCCGCGACGATCAGCAGCGTGACGGCGGCAGGATGCGAGACGGCCGCGAGCAGCAAGGCGCCCCTCTGCCCCCGGCGGTCGGCGATCCTCCCGAAGAACGGGCTGACGGCCGCCATCGCCGCCGTGGCGATGCCCGAGGCGAGCCCCGCGGCTGCGAACGATCCCGACGTGGAACGCACGAAGAACAGCACACTGAAGCCGACGAAGGCCAGAGGCAGACGAGCGGTCAGGCCGGCGAGGAAGAGCGCACGGCGCTCGGGTGCAGCGAGCAGGCGGGTGTAGCCGCGGAGACCGCCCTTCGCAGCGGCGTCGGCCCGGTCGGGCGCGGGCGGCTCGGCCGACTCGGGCTCGAGGCTCACCAGCGCGAGTGGACGGCCCTGCGGAAGTACCGGTCGTACAGGCGCTCGGCGCGGTCGTGGAACTCTTCGCCCAGGTCGGGCACGTCACCGGCTTCGGCGTTGGCGCGGGCCTGCTCGACGTTGCGCGCCCCAGGGATCACGGTCGATACACCTGGCTGCTCGACGATCCACTTGAGGGCCGCCTGCGCGGTGCTGACCCCCTCGGGCGCGAGCTCGGCGAAGGCCTTCGCCGCCTCGACCCCCTGCTCGAAGTCGACGCCCGAGAACGTCTCGCCCTGGTCGAAGGCCTCACCGTGGCGGTTGAACGAGCGGTGGTCGTTGGGCGCGAACTGCGTCTCGGCGGTGTACTTGCCGCTCAGCAGACCGCTGGCGAGCGGCACGCGCGCGATGATGCCGACTCCCGCTTCGACGGCTGCGGGCAGTACCTCGTCGAGCGGCTTGAGGCGGAAGGCGTTCAGGATGATCTGCACGGTCGCGAGGTTCGGCCGCTCGATCGCAGTCAACGCCTGGGCGGTCTCCTCGACGCTCACCCCGTAGGCGGCGATCGCTTCGCGCTGCACGAGCTCGTCGAGGGCGTCGTAGACCGCGTCGCTCTCGAACACGGCGGTGGGCGGGCAGTGCAGCTGGACGAGGTCGAGAGTGTCCTGGCCGAGATTGCGACGCGACCGGTCGACCCACTGGATGAAGTTCGCGCGGCTGTAATTCTCGGGATCCTGGGGCTCGCGACGGCCCATCTTGGTCGCGACCGTCAGCGGGGCGTCCTCATTGCTCTTGCGCCACTGCCCGATCGTCTTCTCGCTGCGGCCGTCGCCGTACACGTCGGCGGTGTCGAAGAAGGTGACGCCCGCCTCCGAGCTCGCGTCGAGCACGGCGAACGCGGCCTGCTCGCTGACGTCGCCCCAGTCGCCGCCCAGCTGCCAGGTGCCGAGCCCGATCACTGAGACTTCGCGAGCGGTGCGGCCGAGACGTCGTTGTTCCATGCGTCGAGCCTAGGCCCGGCCGGGTGGTGCGCGGCCCGGTGGCGCCCGGCCGGGTGACGCCCGCGGCGGCGGCGCCCCGGCACGCGGCCGCCCCCGCCGCGGCGGCACCCCGGCACGTGGTCGCCCCCGCGGCCCGCGGCGCAATCGAGCAGCGGTTTTGCTTTTGGGCCGCTCAACTACGAAGTTGAGCACCACGCCGCTCAACTACGGACTTTTAGGCCGCTCAACTACGTAGTTGAGCATCCTGAAACGAAAAGCGCTACCCGGAAGCGGCGACACCGACGGCAACAACAGCAATGCCGGCACCGGCCGCACCGACGGACGCAGCCGGCGCCCGGTCGGCGGAGCGGCGGAGCGGCGGAGCGGCGGAGCGGCGGCGCGGCGGAGCGGCGGCGCGGCGGAGCGGCGGCGCGCCGGTCAGCCGAGGCGGCGCGCACCGGCGGCAGCAGCGGCGTGGGCCGCCTCGAGCTCGGCGTGCTGGCGCGCGACCTCTTCGGCGGGGCCGCCGAAGCGCTCGGTCAGGGTGCGGGTGTCGACGATCGTCTCGACCTGCATGCCGAGGGCGCCCTGCAGGATCAGGGTCAGGGCCGGCAGCGCGTGGTCGTCGAACTCGGTCGGCGTGCCCTGGTCGTACACGCCGCCGCGCGTCGACACGAGCACGGCGGGCCTGCCCTTCATCGGCTGCGTCATGTCGGCGCCGAAGGGTGCGGTCACGCTCGGCACGTGGATGTAGTCGACCCAGGCCTTCAGAGTCGACGGCATCGAGTAGTTGTAGAGCGGCACCCCGATCAGCAGCACGTCGGCGGCGAGCAGCTGGGCGATGATCTCGTGCTGCAGGGCCTCCTGCGCCGGGTCGACCTGCGACCCCTCGGGGCGGAGCGCCGCGGGGAAGTGCAGGTCGGCGTTCGACAGGTGCGGCAGCTGCTCGCGGTGGAGGTCGCGATACACGACCGTGTGGTCGTCGCCGAGCGAGCGCCAGGCGTCGGTGAAGCTCGCCGTGATGGCGCGCGAACGGGAGCCGTGGAGGTCGGCGGACGAGTCGAGGTGCAGAAGGCTGGGCATGCCCTCACGTTAGCCATTCCGCAGCCGTCGCGGGGCTGAACCCGATGTCAGTGGCAGGGGCAGGATTCAAGGACCATGGCAGACGTCCTCGACCGCTTCTCTCCCGCGACCGCAACGTGGTTCCGCGGCGCGTTCGCGCGGCCGACGCACGCGCAGGAGGGCGCCTGGGAGGCCATCGCGAGCGGGCACAACGCACTGGTCATCGCGCCGACCGGGTCGGGCAAGACGCTGGCGTCCTTCCTGTGGTCGATCGACAAGCTGGCGTCGTCTCCTCCGCCGGATGCCGCGTCTCGTGAAGAAGCCCGGATGCATCGAACCAGGGTGCTCTACATCTCGCCGCTCAAGGCGCTCGGCGTCGACGTCGAGCGCAACCTCCGCTCGCCGCTCGTCGGCGTCACGCAGACCGCGCGGCGGCTCGGCACCGAGGCCCCCGAGATCAGCGTGGGGGTGCGATCCGGTGACACCACGTCGGCCGACCGACGCCTGCTGCAGCGCACCCCGCCCGACATCCTGATCACGACACCCGAGTCGCTCTATCTGATGCTGACGAGCGCCGCGCGAGAGAACCTCCGCGGGGTCGAGACGGTCATCGTCGACGAGGTGCACGCCGTGGCGTCGACCAAGCGCGGTGCGCATCTGGCGCTGTCGCTCGAGCGGCTCGACGACCTTCTCGACGAGCCCGCGCAACGCATTGGCCTGTCAGCGACGGTCCGGCCGCCCGAAGAGGTCGCGCGCTTCCTGGGTGGCCGCACGCCCGTCACGATCGTCGCGCCCGCCTCTGAGAAGAAGTTCGACCTGCGGGTCGTCGTGCCCGTCGACGACATGACCGAGCTCGGCACCGCCGCCCCCCTCGAGGGCTCCGCCGCCGGCCAGGCGCCGCAGGGGTCGATCTGGCCGCACGTCGAAGAGGGCATCGTCGACCTGATCCTCGAGCACCGGTCGACGATCGTCTTCGCGAACTCGCGACGGCTGGCCGAGCGCCTGACGGCCCGGCTCAACGACATCTACATCGAGCGCACCTTCGGGCCCGACGCCGCGGCCTTCGACGAGGCCGACGGCGCCGACGGCGCGCTCGTCACCGTGGGCGCAATCGAGGGTGCTGGCGCGACCGGCGACGACGAAGACATCGCCGCCACGCGCCGCCCGGGCGGCAACGACCTGGCCGCACGCCCCCAGCCGATCGGCTCCTCACCTGCCCAGCTGATGAGCTCGGGCCAGACCACCGGCGCCGAGCCTCTCCTGGCCCGCGCCCACCACGGCTCGGTCAGCAAAGACCAACGCGCGATGATCGAGGACGACCTGAAGAGCGGCCGCCTCCGCTGCGTCGTCGCGACGAGCTCTCTCGAGCTCGGCATCGACATGGGCGCCGTCGACCTCGTGATCCAGGTCGAGTCGCCGCCGTCGGTCGCGAGCGGGCTGCAGCGCGTCGGCCGCGCCGGGCACCAGGTCGGCGAGACGTCTCGGGGTGTGCTCTTCCCCAAGCACCGGGCCGACCTCATCCACTCGGCCGTCGCCGCCGAGCGCATGGTCCAGGGGCTCATCGAAGAGCTGCAGATGCCGCAGAATCCTCTCGACGTGCTCGCCCAGCAGACCGTCGCGGCGGTCGCCCTCGACGAGATCAACGCTGACGAGTGGTTCGACACCGTGCGCCGCAGCGCGCCCTTCATGAACCTCCCGCGGTCGGCCTACGACGCCACGCTCGACCTGCTGAGCGGCAAATACCCTTCCGACGAGTTCGCCGAACTGCGCCCCCGCATCGTCTGGGATCGCGTCCACGGCACCCTCACCGGTCGCCCCGGCGCCCAGCGCCTCGCCGTCACGAGCGGCGGCACGATCCCCGACCGCGGGCTCTTCGGCGTCTTCATGGTCGGCGAGAAGGCCGCTCGCGTCGGCGAGCTCGACGAAGAGATGGTCTACGAGTCGCGCGTCGGCGACGTCTTCGCCCTCGGTGCGACGAGCTGGCGCATCGAAGACATCACCCACGACCGCGTGCTCGTCTCCCCCGCCTTCGGCCAGCCCGGCCGCGTGCCGTTCTGGAAGGGCGACGGCATCGGCCGACCCGCCGAGCTCGGCCGCGCGATCGGCGCCTACACGCGCGAGCTCGCCAATTCGAGCGAGCAGGAGGCGACGGCTCGGGTCGTCGCCGGCGGTCTCGACGAACGCGCCGCCCGCAACCTGCTCGCCTTCATCACCGAGCAGCGCGAGGTCGCCGGTCACGTGCCGACCGACACCACCCTGGTCGTCGAGAGGTTCCGAGACGAGCTCGGCGACTGGCGCCTGATCCTGCATTCCCCCTACGGCATGCGCGTCCACGCGCCTTGGGCCCTGGCAGTCAGCGGCAGGATCCGAGACCGGCTCGGCATCGACGGCTCGGCCATGGCCGCCGACGACGGCATCGTCGTCCGCATCCCCGACACCGACGCCGAGCCGCCCGGAGCCGACCTCTTCACGTTCGACCGAGACGAGCTCGACGCGATCGTCACCGAGGAGGTCGGCGGCTCGGCGCTCTTCTCGTCGCGCTTCCGCGAGTGCGCCGCGCGCGCCCTGCTGCTGCCTCGGTACAACCCCGGCAAGCGGTCGCCGCTCTGGCAGCAGCGCCAGCGCGCCTCGCAGCTGCTCGACGTGGCACGGAAGTTTCCGACCTTCCCGATCGTGCTCGAAGCCGTGCGCGAGGTACTTCAAGACGTCTACGACCTGCCCGCGCTCATGCAGCTGACCGACCAGCTCGCCCGCCGCGAGGTGCGCGTGGTCGAGACCGAGACCGAGGTTCCGTCACCGTTCGCCCGGTCGCTGCTGTTCGGCTACGTCGCCGCGTTCATGTACGAGGGCGACTCTCCCCTCGCCGAGCGCCGCGCAGCCGCGCTGTCGCTCGACTCGACGCTTCTCGCCGAACTGCTCGGCCGCGCCGAGCTGCGCGAGCTCCTCGACGCCGGCGTCATCGAACAGCACGAGCTCGAGCTGCAGCGGCTCCTGCCCGATCGTCGGGCGCGCGACTTCGAGGGTGTTGTCGACCTGCTGCGCCTCCTCGGGCCGCTGTCGACGACCGAGATCGTCGAGCGCAGTTGGCTGGCCGACGCAGCCGCAGGCGACGGCGACGGCGCCACCGCCGCGACCGTCGAGCTCGACGAGGCGCTGTCGGGGCTGGCGCGAGCGAATCGCATCCTGCGCTTCACGCACTCCGGGGTCGAGCGCTGGGCGGGCATCGAAGACGCCAGCCGCCTGCGCGACGCCCTCGGGGTGAACCTGCCGATCGGCGTGCCCTCGGCCTTCATCGAGCCCGTCGACGACCCGCTCGGCGACCTGGTCGGGCGCTTCGCCCGCACCCACGCGCCATTCGCACCGGTCGATGTGGCTCAGCGACTCGGGCTCGGGACGGCCGTCGTGCTCGAGACCCTCCGCCGGCTCGGCACACAGCGCCGCGTGGTCGAAGGCGAGTTCCGGCCCGACCGCCAGGGCAGCGAATGGTGCGACGCCGAGGTGCTGCGGCGCCTCCGCAGCCGGTCGCTTGCGGCGCTGCGGCACGAGGTCGAGCCGGTCTCGGGCGACACGCTCGGCCGCTTCCTGCCGGCGTGGCAGCACGTCGCCACAGGCACCAAGGGCTCGGGGCTGCGCGGCCTCGACGGCGTGCTGCAGGTCGTCGACCAGTTGAGCGGGGTCGCCCTGCCGGCATCGGCGTGGGAGTCTCTCATCCTGCCGGCCCGGGTCACCGACTACACGACCGGCATGCTCGACGAGCTGACGGCGACCGGCGAGGTCATCTGGGCCGGCGCGGGCGCGCTGGCGGCCAACGACGGCTGGGTCGGGCTGCACCTCGCCGACGGCGCGCAGGTCACCCTGCCCGAGCCGCAGGGAGACGAGACCACCGAGCTGCAGCGCGAGGTGCTCGCAGCTCTCGCCGGCGGCGGCGCCTACTTCTTCCGGCAGCTCGCCGACGCTGTGGGCTCCACGGCCACGTCGCCGGTCACCGACGACGCGCTCGTGACGGCGATCTGGGATCTCGTCTGGCAGGGCCAGATCACCAACGACACCTTCGCGCCGCTGCGCATCCAGGTCGGCGGTCGCGCACCGCGACCGCGCACGCCGAGCCGATCGCGCGCCTCTTACCGAGGCCGGGTGCCGCGCTCGGCCCTGCCGCGCCACGCCGGGCCGCCGACAGTCGGCGGCCGCTGGTCGCTGCTGCCGCTCGCCGAGCCGGACACGACCGTGCGCGCTGCGGCGCAGGCCGAACTGCTGCTCGAACGCCACGGCGTCGTCACCCGCGGTGCCGTGCAGAACGAGGGCGTGCGCGGCGGCTTCTCGACCGTCTACAAGGTGCTGTCGTCGTTCGAAGAGACCGGCCGCGCCCGCCGGGGCTACTTCGTCGAGGGCCTGGGCGCGGCCCAGTTCGCGACCGGGCCCACCGTCGACCGGCTGCGCTCGTTCGTGCGCGACGACGACCGAGAGGGCGACGAGGCGCTGCAGGATGCCGGGCGCGGCCGCTCCGTCACCGTGGTCACGCTTGCGGCGACCGACCCCGCGAACCCCTACGGTGCCGCCCTCCCGTGGCCGAACGACGCCGAGGCCGACGGCCCGCGCGGCCACCGGCCCGGCCGAAAGGCCGGTGCCCTCGTCGTGCTGGTCGACGGCCGGCTCGTCGTGTACGTCGAGCGCGGCGGCAAGTCGACGCTGACCTTCGGCGACCCGAGCGAGCGCGACCTCGCTGCTGCGGCGACGTCGATCGCGGCGGTCGTCCGCGGACACCTCGGCCGGCTCGCCATCGAGCGCGTGGACGGCGAGTTCGTGCTGGGCACCCCCTTCGGCGACGCCCTCCGCGAGGCCGGCTTCGCGCCGACGCCCAGCGGCGTCCGGCTGCGCTCATGACGGGCCTGCGCTCATGACGGGCCTGTGCTCATGACGGGCTTGTGGGAGCGGGGCGCCCGTGCCTGAGGGCGACACCGTCTACCGCGCGGCGAAGAACCTCGACGCGGTGCTGCACGGCGCCACCCTCACGAAGTCCGACTTCCGAGTGCCGGCGTTCGCCACCGTCGACCTCGCGGGCGAGGTCGTCGACGACGTCGTCAGCCGCGGCAAGCACCTGCTCCACCACATCGGCGACGTCACACTGCACACCCACCTCAAGATGGAGGGCTCCTGGCACGTCTACCGTCACGGCACGAAGTGGAAGCGCCCCGCCTACCAGGCGCGCGTCGTGCTCGAGACGGCCGAGTGGGTGGCGGTCGGCTTCGACCTCGGCATCGTCGAGCTGGTGCCGCGCGACGCCTCTGACTCGGTGGTCGACTACCTCGGGCCCGACCTGCTCGGGCCCGACTGGGACGCGAGCGTCGCGCTCGACAACCTGACCCGTGATCCTGATCGCCCCATCGGGCTCGCCCTGCTCGACCAGCGTGTGCTCGCCGGGGTCGGCAACGTGTACCGCAACGAGCTCTGCTTTCTGCGCGGCGTGCTGCCGACGCGGCCGGTCGGCGAGGTCGACGACCTGCCGAAGACGATCGACCTCGCGTACCGGCTGATCCAGGCCAACAAGGATCGCGTCGACCGCACCACGACCGGCACCCTCCGCGGCGCCACCGACTGGGTCTACGGCCGGGCCGGGCGCCCCTGCCTGCGGTGCGGCACGAAGATCCTGCGCGGCACCCTCGGCGAGTCCGAGCTCGAGCTGCGCGACACCTACTGGTGCCCGCACTGTCAGACGTAGGTCGCGTGTCGGCTTGTTACGACGTCAGGCGCGGCCGACGGGGAGTGCGCCTAGCGTCGTCGTCACCATCCCCGGCGCCCTGCCGACCCGACGACGAGAGGCACTCATGCCCGAGACGACCACCACCATCGACGACCAGGTCGCGACCTTCAACGAAGGGTTCACCGCACAGATCGGACCGGACCTGAGCGCGGTGTTCGCGGCCGAGCAGGCCGCGCTGACTGAGAGCGGCCTGCCCGCCGATGCGGTGGCCGCAGGAGACACCTTGCCCGCGGCGGCCCTCCTCGATTCTGCCGGCAGCTCCGTGTCGCTCGGCGACGCCCTCGGCGACGGGCGGACCGTGCTCGTCTTCTACCGCGGCTCGTGGTGCCCCTACTGCAACCTCACGCTGAAGCACTACCAGGAGGCGCTGCTGCCCGAGCTGACACAGCGTGGCGTGAAGCTCGTCGCGATCAGCCCGCAGACGCCGGAGGCATCCGACCTGGCCGTCTCGAACGGCGGCCTCGAGTTCACGGTGCTGACCGACCCCGGCAACGCGCTCGTGCGTCAACTCGGCATCCTGACCGAGCCGTCCGCCGATGCTCGCAAGGCCCACGCGGCGCTCGGCTTCGATGTCGCCGACAGCAATGCCGACCAGACGGGCGACATCCCCTACCCGACGGTGCTCGTGGTCGAAGCGGACGGGCGCGTCGTCTTCGCCGACGTCCACGTGGACTACACGACGCGCACCGAGGTGCCCGCGCTCCTGGCCGCCGTCGACGCGTGACGCGCGCCGAAGCCGGCCCCGGGGGCTACTTCGACGCGTTCGCCATGATGTACGCGAGCATGTACGTGCGCGAGTCGCCGTTGTCGATGTCCGTGCTCAGCAGCTTCTTCGCGACCGCGAGGGCCGACCGTGCCGCAGCCGGGCTCGCGAGCGACTCGTACATCAGCACGTAGTCGACGAGCGTGGCGTCGGATCCTGCCGAGAGGGCCGTCTTGACGAGCGACTGGATGTGCGCCGCGCCGCCGCCCCGGGCCGAGCCGAGGTACGACGAGACCGGGCTCATCGGGATCAGCTGAATGCCGATGATCGCGCTCGGGGCCGCCGAGAACCAGGTGGCGTAGTCGCGCTTGCCGCCCCAGTTGAGCGACACCATCGAGTGGTCGAAGCCGTCGAACTGCGAGCCCACAAGCGACGGGTTGACGTAGTAGGCGAGAGCCGACGCGGCCTCTCCGCTGAGCATCCACGCGGCCTCGGCGGCCAGCGGCCTGTCGCTCGAAGCGGCGGCCCAGAGTGACAGCCCGGTCCACGCGTTGACGGCCTCGGAGGACGACTCCTGGTTGTTGCCGTCGGCGAACTCCGAATAGCCGGACGCCCAGCTGTGCGAGAAGTACGGATCGTACATGCGGGTGTCGGGGAAGTACTCGCCCGACTCGGAGTGCGTGTTCGTGGCGATATCGGCGGCCAGCAGGTTCATGACCGGCGCCCACTTCTTCGCGAGCGACGGAGTGTTCTGCGCCACGACGCCAGCGGCGTAGAGGAAGTAGCCGTAGTGGAAGTGGTGGTCGTTGTCGAGCTCGGAGCCGAACGAGTTGACGAGGCCGACGACCGTCTTGAGCTTCGGGTCGTAGACGAAGCACTCCTGGCCGCGAGTCGTGCAGCCGCCCGGCTGCATCCACTTGTCGAGCTCGGCCGTCAGCTTCGCCGTCAGCGTCGCGGCCGAGGTCTTGTCGCCGAGTTGCCGAGCGATCTGCAGCAGCATCGCGGCGCGGTAGAGCGTCTTGCCGCCGTAGTAGGTGTCGGTCGCGAACGTCGGCAGGGTGGCGACGTCGACCTTCAACTGCGACTTCAGCGTGGCGGTGTCGGCCGCCGAGATCGACGTGAGGTCGAGCGATGAGGTCGGCTTCACCGTCGGGGTGGTGAACGTGAGCCCCGTCGAGGCGCAGACGGGGACGGTGCCGTAGATCGTCCTGTAGGTGAGGCTCTGGCATCCTGACGACGCCGCCGCGTCGCCCTGGTGCGGCAGCGGCACGACGAGGGTCTTCGACCTGCCCGCCGTCAGGTACGAGAGCGAGGTCTGCTGCCCCTTGGACGTCGCCTTGTACGCCGTCCTCACCGAGGCCAGCGGTGACGCCGCGGCAGCCGTCAGCGTGTCGAGCTGGCCGGGCGACGTGCCGACAGGCACCGGGAAGAGCACGAGGCTCTGCCCCGAGGCGAGGGAGACGCCGGATGCCGAGAACGACCCGGACGTGACGACGGCCCACTTCTGACCGGCGGCCGTGAGGGTGCCTCGGGTGAACGATCCCGACTTCGAGGTGTCGGTGACCGGAGCGTTGAGAGTGGCGGTCTGCGACTTCGCGGCGAC
The DNA here is from genome assembly GCF_001577365.1 of Frondihabitans sp. PAMC 28766. Lineage (NCBI taxonomy): Bacteria > Bacillati > Actinomycetota > Actinomycetes > Micrococcales > Microbacteriaceae > Frondihabitans > Frondihabitans sp. PAMC 28766. The sequence continues at coordinate 1,080,607 of NZ_CP014513.1, read as the reverse complement.
GTAGGAGACGAGCGGCGACCCCTCGGCCAGGGTCGTGTGCCCGACCACGCTCGATCCTGCCTTCTGCTCGAGGGTCACCGAGACGGAGTCGTAGCGGCTGACGATCTGGCTGGTCGCGCCGATGCCGACAATGACCTGCTGGACGGCCTCGCCGAAGAGGGTGTTGGTCGTGCCGGTCGCCGTGGGCAGACCTGCCGCGAAGCCCGATGCGGTCTCCTGGAACGAGATCGGGAAGGGGAAGACGGCCATCGCGGTGTCGCCGAAGACGAGCCCCGAGAACCACCGGTTGGTGGGCGGCGTGAGGCCGGAGGCCAGTTGCATCGTCGTCGCCGGGGCGATCGACTTCTGTGGCAGCGCCTTGACGAGCGGGGCGACGGTCGAGTCGCCGAGCACGGTCGACGACGCGTCGGCGGCCGACGGCTTCGACGAAGAAGAAGAGCCGGAGCCCGAGCCGAGGGAGGGCGACGACCCGCCCGTGGTGCAGGCGCTCACGAGGAGGGCCGTGGCTGCGGCGAGAGCAAGAGCGGCACCGAGTGTGCGTCGACGGATGGCTACAGACCGATCTTCTGGACGAAGGCGAGGAGGGCGTCCTGAGGCCCGGCGAGGATGCCGTCCTGCCGAAGGTGCAGCGTCGCCGTCACCGGCGTGCCCGAGTTGACGAGCCCCGAGTAGGCGCCCTGCACGAGGTACTTGCTCGAGACCTGGATCGCGGTCTGCGCGTCGCCGTTGGTGGTCTGCACGGTGACCTGCTTGACCTTCCCGCTGATCGTCGTCTGGTTGGGCAGAGTCACGTCGACTTCGGCACCCGTGCGGATGCGCTCGTAGTCGCGGGGCGACAGCATGTAGTCGCCCTCCACAGAGAGGCTGTCCGAGCGATCGATGGTCGCGAGGTCGGCGCCGGCGCTGACGAAGCCGCCTGCCTTGGTGTCGATCGCCGAGATCTTGCCGGGCACGGTGGCGCGGAAGGTCATGGTGCCGTCTTTCGTGACCGAATAGCTGGCGCTGTCGTAGCTGAGGAGGCCCACCGAGACGTCCTGGAGCACCGAGAGGCTCTTGATCGTGAAGAGCGGCTCGCCCTTCTTGACCGTGTCGCCCACGTTCACGTACTGATTGACGACGTTGCCGGCATAGTCCGTGCCGATCTTGTACTCCTCGGCCTCGATCGAGGCGCTGGTCGAGATGACCTGCGAGTTGCGCTGCGTGAAGATCACGAAGAACACCAGGATCAGAGCGAGCACTAAGATGAGGCCCACGATCAGCTTGGCGCGATTGGCCCAGGTCATGAGGCGACCCTCTCGCCGGCGTGGCGTGCGAGCAGAGCGCCCGCGCGGGGGATGGTGTCTTCGACGTCGTCGACCAGCAGTGCGACCTCGTCGCGCGTGCGGGGCACGGGGCGCGAGATCTGCGTGCGCAGCGGAGCCTGTGCAACGGTAGCGGCCGGGGCCGGCAGGACGAACGCCTCGACGGCACCGGCGTTCTCTGCCGCGTTCTGGCGCTTGAGCTGACGCCCCTCGCGCCAGGCCACGACCATGAACGACATCAGGATGCCGGTGTTCAGCAGATTCCAGATGGTCGCCAGGGTCACGACGCCGTTCTGCATGTCGCGGTAGATCGCGACGAACGAGGTGAAGAACAGGAAGACGAAGAACAGCACCTGGGGGATGATGAAGTTGAAGGGCGACTTCGCCTTGCCCTTGCGGCCAGTGACGCTCCAGCCCTCGTCCTTGCCGGTGATGACGTTCCACAGAGCCTTGACGTAGATCGGGAACGAGACCGTCGAGAGCATCAGCACCTCGTAGCGGAACGACCCCAGCGTGTACGTCGCCAGCACGATCTGCATCACATAGAAGCCGCAGTAGTACAGCAGCCACTGCACGATCGTGATGTGCAGGTTCATCGGCCGCAGGTCGAAGTAGATCTCGAGCGGCGGCACGAGCAGCAGCAGAAGGGGCGCGATGCCCGTCATGTAGTTCGTCGCAGTGACGAAGTACTGCAGACGTTGGTCCATCGTCAGCTTGTGCTTCGGCGAGAACGGGAAGTGCTGGAAGAGGATCTCGAAGCCACCGGTCGCCCAGCGCAGCTGCTGCTTGGAGTAGGCCTCGATGGTCTCGGGCGCGTCACCGACGGCCAGGGTCATCGGGATGTAGATCGAGCGCCAGCCGCGCTCGTGCAGGTGGAGGGACGTCCAGACGTCTTCCGACTTCGAATCGGTGACCATGCCGCCGATGTCGTCGATGGCCGCGCGACGGAAGATGACGTTCGTACCCACGCAGAACGCCGCGTTGAAGCGGTTGCGGCCCGGCTGGATGAACTTGTAGAAGACGGCCTGCATGTAGCCGGCACCGCGCGACACGAGCGACACGAGGTTGCCGTAGGCCTGCGGGGTCTGCACGAAGGCGACCTTCTCGTCGATGAAGAAGGGGACGGTCTCGTGCAGGAAGAGCGGCTTCGGCACGAAGTCGGCGTCGAAGATGGCGTAGAAGTCGCCCTTCGCCAGCGACAGGGCGTGGTTCACGTTGCCCGCTTTGGCGCCGTGGTTGGTGAGGCGTCGCACGTAGCGAGCGTTGTACCGGGCCGTGAGGTCGCGGACCTCGTCGCTCGCGCCGTCGTCGAGGATCCACGTGCGGTGCTCACCCTGCAGGGCGAGAGCTGCGACGAGCGTGGCCTCGATCTTCGAGATCTCCTCGCCGTACACGGTGATGAAGACGTCGACGAGCTGACGGTGACCGTCGATCACGATCGGCCAGAGGTGCGGCTGGTCACGGACCCCGAGTCGCCCGATCTCGACCTCGTCGTAGAGGAGATCCTGCGCCTGGAAGAAGTCGAACTCGCGCGGGTCGGAGCCTCCCGAGAGGATCGTCCACATCGAGAGAAGGGCCTGGATGACCACGATGGCCTCGGCGACGATCACCATGATGTAGGGGATCAGGTCGCCGCGGTTGGCGGGGTTCAGCAGGAACGAGCCGTAGAGCAGGATGCCGAGGGTGCAGACGAGCACCAGCAGCAGCATCACCGGCGAGTGCGTGCGGCCCTCGGGGCGACCGGCCGCGGTGATGTGCTCGGTCGTGTGCGCCTTGCGAGTGCGGGCGGGTTTGCGCGTCGAGAGCTCGGCCTCGAGGCGCTGGCGCTCGAAGGCGAGGCGGGACTCGGCGCGGGTGACCGGCGGCAGGGCGCGCGTTGGCACTTCTGTGGCGCGTCGACGGGCAGGGCTGTGTGAAGACATGCGGAGCTCTCCTCGTTCGGGGCATCGGAGACGCCTGACGCGGAGGGCGACGGGTGTGGACGCAGTCGACCGCGGCAAGCGGGAGTCGGCGGCGGCGACGACGGGAAGACATCCGAATCGGCGGTTTCGGGCGCCGATGCGGATGTTCGAGCGGGCCGGTTTCGGGTCGGCCCGTGGAGTTGTCTCAGCGTAGTGGCACGTCCACCGAAGGGGGGACCCCCGTTCGGGGGTCGGACGTGACGCCCGTATGAACTGTTGCCGTCTTTACGGCTGCCTCACCCCGGGGGATCACCCGTTGACAACGCTTACCCACCCGCTGAGGAACTCGGCGCCGGCCTCGTCGTGGATGGCCCCCGTCTCGCTCACCAGGATCGGATACGCCTTCTCGGGCACGCCGTCGGCCGGTCGCACGTCGACGTGCGCCACGTCGTAGCCGTGCTCGTCCAGCCAGTCGGCCATGGCGTAGTCGCTGCGCGAGTCGCCCATCGTGCGCCACGCGAGAGGCAACGGGCCGTCGAGGGCGAGCAGCTCGAGGGCACGCCGGGCGCCGAGGTCTTTGCCGAGCACGACGGATTCGATGTCGCTCGAGATGATCGTGGGGTCGATGCGCCACTGGACCTGCCCGTTGGCATCCTGCCGCACGTCGTCGAGGCGCCGGACGCCGTAGCCGCGCTCGATGAGGGCCGCCATCGCGCGCGCGTCGAACGTCTTCTGGATCGGCAGGTAGGTCGCAGTGTCGATCGACGTGAGCTGCTCGACCGACACCATCGCGCGCTTCGTGTGATCGAAGAACACGCTGCCGCCGAACTCGGCACTCACCAGCTCGTCCATCTCGACGGCGAAGTCGTGGGGCATCGCCAGAGACTCGTCGACCCGGATCTGCCCCATGCCCTCGCCGCCGAACTGCGGCCCGATCGAGAACCACACCGCGCCCTTCTCGCAGACGCCGTGCACGCGCGAGAAGGCCGGCAGCCCGGCGTCGAGCAGCGGGATCACGACCTCGTTGCGGATGAACGTGTCGGACCGACCCGTGTTGAAGATCAGCGGGATGCCGGCGGTCGCCAGGGCGACGAGGTCGCGGGTGATCTCGGGCAGGTTGATGCTGCGCGTGATCGGGCTGGCGATCGGCCCGTCGACGTCGAGGAGGAGCCCGAGGGCGGGGGCGGCGGTCGCAGTAACGGTCACTCGTCGATTATCGCGGGTTCGGTGACGTCGAGCTCCCGCGGGCGACAACGGCGAGCCCTACTGACGAGTGCGGTCGGTTCCGGGCGGAACGGTCGATCCGGATCGACCGCTTTGCGTGAAGTCGACCGGAGTCGGGGCGGGACACCGCAGGCTGCGCGCAAGCCTGCCGGCCGCGGGCCGGAAGACAAACAGAGCGAACGCTACGAGGCGTACTCCAGCTCGGGCTCGACGACGGACTGGCTGAAGATGAGCTCTTGGTAGGCGACCTCTTCGGCCTGCTTCTTGGCCTTGCGGAGGCGCAGGTCGCGGCAGCGCGCGGGCTCGCCCGAGGGGGCGGCGCCGGCGAAGGCCGGGATCAGCTCGACCACGCGCGCCTCGACGCGGTCGCCGAGGTCGGCGAAGAAGCGCTCGCGGTCGGGCAGAGCGAAGAATCGCGCCTCGTCGGCAGCACGCCAGAGATCCCGTGCAAGCTCGGCGTAAGCGTTCATGGCCCGACCCCCGTCGTCGATCATCTGGTGTGTGATAAGTCCACCGCATCGGGCGCCGGACCGCGTCAGCCTCCAGGCTGATCCTTGAAGCTGTGGCCTCCTACCGAGAGACCAAAGAAGCGAGTATGAGAGCGACGACGGCGGGCACGAACTGCACCACCGCCGCTCGCCGGTAGGCCCGCCCGGTGGAGGCGAGCACGATGCCGGCGACGGCCATGCAGCCGGTGCCGAAGATGACGAGCGTCTTGCCGGCGACGAATTCCCCGCCGTGGCCCTCGAGCAGGAAGATGCCGACGATGACCCCGACGGCGAGCGCGAGGTTGTAGAAGCCCTGGTTGTAGGCCATCGGCCGGATGGTGTCGGCCTCGGCCTGGGTGCCGATGTCGAAGCGCGCGTAGACCGCCGGCCGCGACCACAGCACGCTTTCGAACAGGAAGAAGACGATGTGCAGCAGGCTCGCCAGAGCCGCGACCAGCTGGGCGATGATCAGCATGAGGGCTCCACGCGACGAGCATGACGCGTCGAGATGCCACGGGCCGACAGGCGACGGCGTGTCGCCGGCATTCCCGCGGCCACGCCCGAAATGCCTCAGACGGCCCGGTGCCCTCCGCCGTCGGTCTGGTCGAGCACGGCTCGCGCCGCGAGCCGCAGCACGACGTGCACGTCGCAGTCACGATCGGTGGCGATCGCCGAGCCGAGACCTGCGGTCAGGGCTGCACTGGCGGTGCCGATGGTCTCGATCACGTCAGCCTGCCGTTCAGTGAGAGGGACGTCGCACAGCCCGTCGACGAGCTCGACGAGGCAGCGGTCGCTTGCGTCTCTCGCATCCTGCCCGCCGTCGACCGATGCCGTGGCCACCGCGACGAGCGCGAGGGCGAGTGATGCCGCCTCTGCCTCGGTGAGCTGATCCATGCGGTGGACGGTACGCCGTGTCGGGGCCCGCGTCGGAGGCAATGGTCAGGTGCGGTGAACCTTTCGCCGCCCCGCCTCGTGTGATCTAGTGGCACCGGCAACAGACGGAGCACCGACGAACGGCACGAGGAGCAGCGATGGTCGACAGCGACGCGCAGCTGCTTCGTGCGCTCCACGACGAACACGCGCCCGCGCTCTGGCGCTACGTCGTCGGCCTGACCCGCGATGACGCGCTGGCGCACGACATCGTCCAGGAGACCCTCTTGAAGGCCTGGAAGAAGCCGAGCGTGCTCGACCAGAGCGAGTCGTCGGCTCGAGCCTGGCTCTTCACGGTGGCACGCAACATGGTCATCGACGATCGACGAAGCGCCCGGCACGCGCACGAGTATCCGACCGAGTTCTTGCCCGAGACGCCGACGCCGGACTCCACCGACGCCCTGCTCGAGCAGTGGAGCGTCGCCGATGCGCTCGCGTCGATCGGCCTCGAGCACCGCACGGTGATCGTGCACGCCTACTACGGCGGCCGCTCGGTCGCCGAGATCGCCCGCGAGCTCGACGTGCCGGAGGGCACGGTCAAGTCGCGGCTGCACTACGGGCTGAAGGCCCTGCGCCTCGCCATGCAGGAGAAAGGGGTCACGCGATGAGCGACGACCGCTACGCCGACTGGGACGCCGCCTACGTGCTCGGCGCCCTCGCCCCGTCCGAGCGCCGGGAGTACGAAGAGCACCTCACCGTCTGCGACGAGTGCTCGGCGGCCGTCACCTCGTTCGCCGCGATGCCCGGCCTTCTGGCCGCGGTGCCGCGCGACGAGGCCCTGGCCATGCTCGACGACGGTCCGGCCCGGCACGACGAGAGCGCGCACGACAGGGCGGGCGCAGGATCCGACGCCCGCCCTGTCGTGTCTCGCCCCGAGATCCTGCCGATTCTCGCTGCCCGCGTGAGGCGCACCCGCCGTCGCCGCCTCACCGCCGTGGTCGCCGCCTCGCTGGCCGCGGCCGCCGTCGTCGCCGGCGCGATCGTCGTGCCGCCCCTCGTGACGTCGCCGCACCCCACCTCTCAGGTGGCGCTGCGCGCCGCCGTGCCGAGTGCGCTCACCGCGACCGTCGGCTTCACCACCGAGCGCTGGGGCACCAGCATCACGATGGCCTGCGCGTACCACGGGGCGAGCGAGGGCTCAGGATCGACGGGAGACGACAGCTGGACGTACGGCCTCTACGTCACCGACCGTGCCGGCACGACCGTCCGAGTCTCGACCTGGACGGCCGACCCCGGGTCGGACGTCGTGACGACGGGCTCGGTCGACACCGCCCTGCCGCAGCTGAGCCGCGTCGAGGTGCGCAACGAAGTGAGCGGCGCCGTGCTGCTGTCGAAGAACCTCGGCTGAGGTGCGGGCTCAGGCGGCGAGCGTCAAGCCGTGTGGCCCGCGACTCCGGCGACGACGCCGACGAAGGTGAAGATGACGGCGATGAACCCGATCGCGACGACGGCGATCGACACCCACATCGGCAGCCAGCCCCGACCCGACCGACGGTGCACGACGATCGTGCGGCCGATCACGTAGACCAGCGACGCGAACGGCGTCAGCAGCGAGAAGAACGCGAACGCCCAGTGGAAGGGCCTGACGACGCCGGCCCGCGACAGCTGTCGCCAGTCGAGGAAGGCGAGGACGATGGTGATCGCCGCAACCACCAGGTCGATGATCTGCGTGACGCCCTGCCCCGACGGCAAGGCGATGTTGGTGTCCGGGTTGCCGCTCTGGCCCTCTTCGAGGATCTTCTGGAGGAAGGGCTGGTAGCTCGGGATCGTGATGATCGCGACGACCAGCGAGATGATCGGCAGGAGGGCGATGACCCAGATGCGCCAGGTGACGACCTTCGCGCCCTCGGGGGCTTTCGGGAACTCGCGGGCGTGCGGGTACGGGCTCTGGCCGAAGCCGCCGTAGGGCTGCGCGCCGTACTGCTGCCCGTAGGGCTGCGGGCTCTGGCCGTAGGGCTGCTGCTGGCCGTACGGCACGCCGGGCGCCTGCTGGCCGTACTGCCCCTGCTGGCCGTACGGCTGTTGCTGGCCGTACTGCCCCTGCTGGCCGTACGGCTGTTGCTGGCCGTACGGCTGTTGCTGGCCGTACGGCTGCTGGCCGGAGAGCTCCTGGCCGGAGGGCTCCTGTCGGCCGTAGGGCGTCGCCTGGCCAGGCTGCTGAGCCGGTGCCTGCTGGCCGTAGGGCTCTTGGGCCGCAGGCTGCTGGGCGGCGGGCTGCTGCGAGGCGGCCTGCTGGTAGCCGGGGATGCGCTCGCCGTAGGCCGGGCGATCGTCGGCTGCGGGGGTGGCCTCGGCCGCCGTCGGCACTGTCGTCTCCGGCTCGGTGACAGACGCAGGCGCGGGCACAGACGCGGGCGCGAGGGTCTGCTCAGGCTGTTCGGCCGCCTGCGGCGCCGGGGTGTGCTGGTGGAGGGGAGCCTGCGGCTCGGGGCCGCGCACATGCTCCGTCCACGAGCGGCCGTCCCACCAGCGGTAGCCGGGTTCTCCGGACGGGTTGGGGTACCAGCCGGGCTGCGGCAGTGCGTTTCCGGTCGAGTCGGTCACGGGGAGTCCTTCGTGTCTGCGCGATCTCGCGCGATGCGGCGGCGGGCGGGCGACGCGCCCACCCCTGTCGGTTTCCATCCAGCCTAGGTCCGGCTTGCTTGCAGCGACCAGAGAACGTCGCGCCTCGCGCACCCCCAGAGTGGGAGGAGGGGTCCCTGGCTCCGGCCGCGTCACGGGCGCAGGATGGAACCATGGACATGGACAGGGCCGAGCTCGCCGACTTCCTCCGCCGCCGCCGCGAGGCCCTCCGGCCGAGCGACGTCGGCCTCGGCGACGGCGCGCGCCGCCGCACGCCCGGCCTCCGCCGCGAAGAGGTGGCGATGCTGGCCGGCATGAGCGTCGACTACGTGTCACGCCTCGAGCAGCAGCGGGCGACACAGCCGTCCGAGCAGATGATCGTGGCCATGACGCGGGCCCTGCGGCTGACACTCGACGAGCGCGACCATCTCTTCCGGCTCGCCGGGCACAACCCGCCGGCGCGTCTCGGGTCGAGCGGTCTCGTCGACCCGGCCATCCTGCGCATCCTGGATCGCCTGCACGACACCCCCGCCGAAGTCATCGACGACCTCGGCAACACGCTCGTGCAGAACGCGGCGGCGCAGGCGCTGATGGGCGACGACTTCCGGTTCGACGGCCTCGACCGCAGCCTCGTGCACCGCTGGTTCACGCACCCGCGCGGCCGCGACATCTACCCCGAGCGCGATCACGACCACCAGAGCCGGATCCAGGTCGCCGATGTCCGTCTCACCGTGGGCCGGCGAGGCGCGCAGGATCCCCGCGTGCGAGCCATCGTCGACAGCCTCCTGTCGCAGAGCGCCGAGTTCCGCTCTCTGTGGGAGCAGCACGACGTGGCGGCCCGCCACGCCGACCAGAAGACGCTGGTGCACCCCGAGCTCGGCGAGATCGAGGTCTACTGCCAGATCCTCACGCCGAACGACGAGTCGCAGCGCCTGCTCGTCTTCACGGCCGAGCCCGGCTCGGAGTCGGCTGCCAAGCTCGACCTGCTCGCCGTCGTCGGCCGCCAGGAGTTCGCTCGCTGAGGCTCGTCGGCAATTCAGGCTCAGTGCCCGATCCGACGCCGAATCGGGCTCGAATCGGGCACCCGGCCTGAATTCCCGACTGCGCGGAATCCTCGGTGCACGGCAACTTCCCCCGCAGACGAGTCCCGACGTCGGCGAGCTGAAGCGTGCGCGCCGCCCCTGGCCACCCACGGCCAGAAGCGCGCACGCTCGGAAGGTTGCCGCGCGCCGAAGGCGCCTCGCGCCGAAGGCGCCGCGCGGCGAGGGGGCGATTGCTAGCGGCGGGCCAGAGCCGCTGCGCGATCGGCCTCGGAGATGAGCCCGGTGCCGTCCCAGCGCTGCCGCAGGTAGCGGCCGGGGCCCTTGGCGACGCTCAGCAGCTCGGTCCAGCCGACCTTCGACACGGCCGTGGCCCAGTCGGTGCCTGACGCGAGCTGCGCAGGATCCAGCGCCGCCGGCGTAGAACCGCTGGTCGCCGGGCCAGCGCCCGACTCGAGCGATCCACCGCGCTTGGCGGCCAGCCGGCGCACGGCGTCGGGGGCGCGGCGGACAGCGACCTTCATCATGGCGGGGGTGAGTGCGACCTTCGTCAGCCACGCGCCGAGGCCCGAGCCGTAGCCGACGGCCTGGGCGCGGAGCGCGTCGAGGTCGGAGCGGTGACGGTGCCAGACGAGAGCGGAGGGCTCGACGACGAGCGCATCGCCCCGGAAGAGCACGCGCGTGAAGATGTCGAGGTCTTCGCCGCCGCCGGTGCGGCTGCCGACGCCGAAGGCGGTGTCGAAGCCGCCCATCTCGAGTGCGACCGTGCGGCGGAGAGCGAAGTTCGCCCCGGTGCCGAACTCGCCGACCGAGAAGGGGAAGGCGGGCAGGTCGGCGGGCGGCTCGGCGAGGCGGAACTGGCGGGCGACGATGTTGCCCGACCAGCTGACCCGGTCGTCGAAGTACCGCTGGACGGCGGTGCGCAGCTCGCCGCTCGGCACGAGGCCGGTGACGAGCGAGACGTCGTCGGCGCGGGCGAACCCGGCGACGAGCCCGGTCAGCCAGTGCCGGTCGACGATCACGTCGTCGTCGGTGTAGGCGACGATCTCACCCGTAGCAGCCAGCAGGCCGGTGTTGCGGGCGCGCGAGAGACCGGGGACGGGCTCGGAGACGGCACGGACGCGCGGGTCGGCGAACTCGGTCCTGATGAGTTCGCGGGTGGCGTCGGTGGCGCCCGCATTGTCGACGACGACCACGTCGAACGCCGGGTAGTCGAGCTCGAGCACGGAGGTGAGAGCGGAACGCAGCTGGTCGGCGCGGTCGCGCGTGCAGACGATGACGGTGACCGTCGGCAGGCGCACGGGCTCGGGCGCGATGTCGACCGGAGCGAGGCGGTCGATCTTCGCCGCGAGGTCGTCGACCGAGACGGCGCCGTCGATCACTGGCAGCTCGACGAAGCCGAGCACGGCACGGCCCCGGCGCACGAGCAGGCGGGCGACCGAGTAGCCCTCGGCCCCTCCAGCTCGATCGCGCTGCCGGCGAGCCCGGCGAGCTCGGCGGTGTCGACCGTGCCGATCCAGACCGCACCCGACCACTCGGGGGCGGCAGGGCTCGACATCGGCCGCGCGAGGCGCAACGCCATCATCGGCGCACCAGAGACGTCGACTCGAGCTGGCGCGTGACCGAGCCCGCGTCGGACGCCTTGGCGTTCGAGACGGCGCCGAGGCCGTAACCGGCGACGGTCGCCGTGACGGTCAGAGCGATCGCGGCGGCGCGCTTGCCGCCACCGCGGCCGAGCTGGCGCAGTTCGCGGAAGAAGGCGCCGGGCAGCACCCGCGTCAGGTACGACGACTCGCTCGAGAGCGAGTCTCCGCGGCCGAGCGTGCGGCTGAGGACGGCCTTCGAGACGCCCTCGTAGAACGAGCGGCGGCGCAGGTAGCCCCAGGTGCCGCGGTCGGCGGAGACGCGGTGATTGACGAGCGACATCGGCTCGAAGACGATGCGGGCCGACGGGTCGGCCTGGCGGATGCGGATGCAGAGCTCGGTCTCCTCGCCGCCGAGCGGGATGTTGCCCACGCGGCCGACGGTCGACGAGAAGCCGCCGACCGAGAGGATCGCCTCGCGACGGAAGGCCATCGAGCAGCCGATCACGTTGCGCACGTCGGCGGTCTCGGTGGGGAGGCCGCGGTACGAGCAGCCCACGATCCAGAGCAGCTCGTCGGCGTAGAGCCTCGGGCCGCGAGCGTCGGGCCAGACCGGCTCGGCGTAGCCGCCGACGCCGGCGACCGACGGGTCGTCGAACGAGTCGAGCATCCAGGTCAGCCAGTCGGGGTCGGCGGTGGCGTCGTCGTCGAGGAACGCGACGATGTCGCCGGTCGCGATCGCGACACCGGTGTTGCGGGCGCCGGAGAGCCCCTGCGCCTCGGAGTTCTCGACCACGACGAGCTCGGGCCAGCGGGCCTTCGCCAGGCGGAAGAGCTCGGTCTCGTGGTCGATCACGACGACGACCTCGGTGGTGGCGCTCTGGGCGCGCGCCGACTCGACGGAGTCCTGGAGATCCTGCCAGCGGCGCTGCGTGTACGCGCAGACGATGACGCTGACCGTGAGGGTGCCGGTGGCCAACCCGATGATGCTCGTCACGCGACTTCCTGCTCGGCGTCGATGCGGATGGGGGCTGTGACGGCCTCGTCGGCCATGATCGCCGGCTGGTTGCGGACGGCGGCGAGCGCGGCGTTCTCGCGACGCTTCTCGTCGAAGATCGTCTTGAGCACGCGGATGCCGTCGCTGATGGCGTTGAGGTTCGACTCGCCGTGGATGCGGTTCTTCTCGAAGCTGGGCACCTCGGTCACGCGCAGTTTGGCGGCGGCGAAACGGCAGGTCAGGATCGTCTCGATCTCGAAGCCGTCGCCCCACAGCATTCCGCCGGTGGCCGGCATCGGCAGGCTCGAGTCGAGCAGCTCGATGGCGGGCAGCACGTCGCGCCAGAACGCGTTGTAGCCGTAGCAGAGGTCGGAGTACTTCGTGCCGAGGATGATGTTGCAGATCAGGTTGAGGCCGAGGTTGCCGCCGGAGCGGAACAGGGTGAGGTCTTCCGAGCCACCGCCCTTGCGGAAACGCGAGCCCTTGGCGACGTCGGCGCCCGTGACGAGGGTCTCGATGAAGGCGGGGATCTCGGCCGGGTCGGCCGAGCCGTCGGCGTCGAACATGACGATGATGTCGCCGGTCGCTGCCTCGAAGCCGCAGGCCAGGGCGTTGCCCTTGCCCTTGCGGGTCTGATTGATGACCTTGATGCCGGGCAGGACGCGCTGAGCGGTCTCGACGGTGCCGTCGACCGAGTTGCCGTCGACGAGGATGACCTCGTGGACCTGGGGCAGCTGGGGCAGGATCACCTCGAGGTTCTTGGCCTCGTTGCGGGCCGGAACGATGATCGAGATGGTGGGGTTGGACGAGCGCAGGCAGGGCGAAGAGTCATGAGGGGTAAGCCAATTCGGGTAGGCGGGTTGTTCGGGGCGGGATGGCAACTCGGGTGTTGCGGGTGCCCGTTGTCGAGCGTTCGGGTGGTGCTCGACCGGAGCAGAGCCGGCCTTGGGGAGGGGCCGACCCGGTCTACGTTACGACTTCGGCCTGAGACCGTGTTCGTTTCGCTTCGGGTGTGGCCAACCTAATCGCGTGGCGAGAACGGGCAATACCCCCGCATACGAGGGTCACGCCGGAGGCGCTCCGAGCGTTAAGTCCCCCGTTACGCCGACGCCGACAGGGGTTCGAACCCCTGTCCCCCATGATGCGGACAAGCGGGGTTCTCCACAGGCCCGTACCCCGATTCGGCTGGTCACCACCTGAGGCCGCCTCCGGGCTATCGTGAACACGCGACGACGCTCACTGTCGCGCACGTCGGCCTCCGGGCCACGAGTCCTCGAACGGGTTCCCATGTCGCCCAAGACCGCTCCCGCCGAGCCCGTCTGTCTCTGCGGGCACGTGAAGGAAGCGCACGAGCACTATCGGCGGGGGTCCGACTGCAGCCTCTGCGACTGCCGGCGCTTCCGGCCCGCGCGCTGACCGGTTCTCGCAGCCGGCACGAAACGACTGACGACCGTGTCCGCATTTGTGCGGACACGAGCCCGCCGGGTGTCCTCCAAAGTGCCGACACGGTTCGCGTTTGTACCCCGCAAGTTATGGACGCGTCGACAGGCGCCGGATCCTGATGTCTCTCGGGGGCCACCGGCGAGACACTTTCTCGTCGCCGATCGTGCCCCCCGAAATCACCTCGGGCACACCGAAGAATTCACCGGTTCGTCAGCCGGCCCCACCCGAAGTGGGGGTGTCTCGCACGTCCAGCGAGGCGAGGACCTGTCCCGATACCCTCGTCGCATGAGTCGTCACCGGGTGCTGCGGCCCCTCGCCACGGGCCTCGCGCTCGCCACCGTTCTCTCGGTGGCAGGATGCAGCGGGGCCGCTTCGACGACCGGTCACGACGCCGTCGTCCCGGCCTCGCTCTCGGTCGAGGGCTACGGCGTGCCCGGCGCCGCCACCCTGAAGGCCATGTCGCGCGACCGGAAGGCCCTCGACATCGTCGGCATCTCGAGCGTCAACCTCACCACCGACGGAGCCGGTGTCGCCGCCTCGTCGCAGGAGGCCCTGAAGACGGCAGCGTCCGCCAAGGCCGATCACCTGAAGTCGGAGCTGCTGGTCACCAACATCGACCCGTCGCAGGGCGCGTTCAGCGATTCGCTGGCGAGCGCGATGCTCTCGAGCGCCGAGAACCGCTCGTTCGTCATCGCCGGGCTCGCCGGCGAGATCGAGCACGGCGGCTACGACGGGGTGCAGATCGACTTCGAGTCGCTCTCGAAGGCGGACAGCGACGACCTCGTCACGTTCGTCTCCGAGCTGCGGTCGACACTGCCGAAGTCGGCAACGATCTCGATGACCCTGCCGGCGGTCGCCGCGGCGAGCGACTACGCGGGCGCGGGTTTCGACCTGAAGAGGCTGAACCCGCTCGTCGGGCGGTACGTCCTGATGGCGTATGACGAACACGGCACCGGCTTCACCGCCGCCGGCCCGGTCGGCGGCCTGCCCTGGACGCGGCAGGCGGTCAGCGCTCTCACCTCGCAGGTCAGCGCGAACAAGGTCGACCTCGGGGTCGCCGGCTACGGCTACACCTGGACGAGCGACGGCCGTGGCGGGGTCGTCACGGCGGCTGCTGCTCGGAAGCAGGCGGGCAGCAAGGCCCGCTGGGTCGCCGCCCAGGGCGAGTGGACCGCGACGTTGTCGAACGGCACGGTGATCTGGTGGTCGGACGGCGAATCGTTGACGGTGCGTTCGAATCTGGCGAAGTCGTCCGGGCTGCATGGTGTCGCCCTCTGGCAGATGTCATCGGGCGACAAGATCACCCGCGGCTGACGACCCGTCTCTCCCCTTCTCCTCTCTGCTCTTGGCGCGTCGCACCCTCACGTCGTAGAGTCTCGATCTATCGAACATACGTTCGAACGAGAGGAGCGAGGTGGAGACCATGACCCGGGTCGACGAATCCGTGACCGTGTGGGTGTCGGACGACGGCGTGCCTCAGCGGATCGTGTGGCGTGCGCGACGCTACCGCGTCAGCGACGTGCCGACGCGCCTTCAGCCGACCTTCCCCGGCTGGCAGACCGAGACGGCGTTCGACCCGGCGATCACGCACCCGCCGGAGCCACGCGAGTCGTGGCGCTTCCAGGCCACGGGAGACGGCGGCGAGACGTTCGTGTTCGACGTCGGGCTCGACCCGTACAGCGCGCGGTGGCGGCTGCTGCGCACCTACGCCTGACCCCTCTACTGTCGATGACATGAGCACCGCGCCTGCCACCCCCGCCGCCTTCTTCGAACGCCCCACGCTCGTCGGCGACCGCGTCGCCCTCGAGCCGCTCGCTGCGACCCACGCTGCGGATCTCGCCGAGGCCGTCGCGGTCGGCGACCTGTGGCAGACCTGGTACGCCACGCACATCGCCTCGCCCGACCGGATGCCCGACGACATCGCGTCCCGTCTCGAGCAGCACGCCGCGGGGCTGTCCACCCCCTGGGCGATCGTCGACCGCGAATCACAGAAGGCCGTCGGCATCACGACCTACCTCAACATCGAGCCGACCAATCGCCGCCTCGAGATCGGCTCGACCTGGCTCGGCCGGTCCTACCAGCGCAGCGGCATCAACACCGAGGCGAAGCTGCTGCTGCTCGGCCGCGCCTTCGACGACCTCGGCTGCATCGCCGTCGAGTTCCGCACCCACTGGCACAACCAGCAGTCGCGCGCCGCGGTCGCCCGCCTCGGCGCCAAACAGGACGGCGTGCTGCGCAACCACAAGGTGTGGCCCGAAGGCACCATCCGCGACACCGTCGTGTTCTCGATCATCGACGGCGAGTGGCCGACGGTGAAGCGCTCGCTCGAGCAGCGCGCCGCCCACCGCAGCTGACCGTGGCGTCGTATCGCGTCACCCTGACGATCGGGCGCCTCGCGCCGGGCGTCGACCCCGAGTCCGTCCTTCCGACGGCGGCCGGCGCGGCCTCCCGGACAGCCGTCGTCGAGGCGCAGGATGTCGCCGTCGTGCGCGGGCAGGCCCGCCTCACCGTCCGCTTCGGTGCCGACGACGACCGCAGCGCCTCGCTGGTCACCGACGAAGTGGCCGCCGAGACGACGCGTGTCGCCGAAGTGCTCGCGGCCGCTCTCACGCGTCGCGACGGCTCGCGTTGGTCGCGGTTGCCCTACTGAGCGGCGTGCCGCGCTTCGGCGTCAACCGCTGCAGCGGCCTCCGCCTCCTCGCGCAGCCGGATCTCCTCCTCGACCTCTGCGACGGCTTTTCTGAAGCGCATCATCTGCGGGTCGCTCGGCGGCGGCTTGCGCTCTCGCATGGCCCTTCGATCCAGGTTCTTGACCACGACCGCCACGAGATGAATCGACCGCTCTCGGCGCGTGCGAAGCGACGAGAGATCCCGCTCATACAGGTCGACCATCACGTTCCTCCGTCACATCATCGCCCCGCACATCTGGCCCATCAAAGACCGGTGACAAGCCTACGATACCCGATATACGCATATCGTCATCCATCACCCATGGCATCTCGTTGAGTGCTTCCATGACGATCGCTCCCAACTCGCTGACCCGACCATCGGAGTCGACGAGCCGCTCCGCCGCCCACGTCCACCGCACCCACAACTGCTCCCGCCGCGTCACCTCGTCGAGGCGCCGGCGGGCGGCCCGCGCCTCGAGCAGGCCGCTGATCAGCGAGGCGGCCCCGATGACGGCAGCGAGGGCCGAGAAGACGAGCGGAGGGGCACGCCCCCCGGAGGGAAACATCGAGGGGCGCACCGTCGCCTCCGCACGGAACACCGCTAGGGTCGGCGTCCGGCCTCTGGAAGAACGACTCCGATTCGGGCGGAGCCGCGGCGACCACGATGGAAGTTACGCCACCGCTCGCGCTTCGCTCTCAGGAAGCCCACGGGTCGACCCGCCCGATCAGGGCGTCGCGGGCAGAAGGCCGAGCTCCATCGCGAGCGTCACGGCGCGCGTCCGATCGCCGACCCCGAGCTTCTCGAAGACGTGCAGCAGGTGCGTCTTGACGGTGGCCTCGCTGACGAAGAGCGAGGCCGCCGCCTCACGGTTGCTGTTGCCGCGAGCGACGAGTTGCAGCACCTGTGTCTCACGCTCCGTCAAGGCCACCGCGGGCGTCGGGGGCGCCTGGCTCGCAGCGACGGCGCGCACCAGGGTCGCGGCGATCGACGGCGCGAGAGCAACCTCGCCTCGCGCGACCGAGCGCACCCCGGCGAGGATCTCGGCCTCCGGTGCGGCCTTCAGCAGGTATCCCGATGCCCCGGCCTCGATGGCCCGCAGGATCGCGTCGTCGGTCTCATAGGTCGTGAGCAGCACCACGCGCACGCCCGGGTCGGCACGCACGATGAGAGCGGTCGCCTCGTCGCCGTCGAGCTGCGGCATGCGGAGGTCCATGAGCACCACGTCGGGCCGGAGCTCGTGGGCGAGCCGAACGCACTCCCGCCCGTCGACGGCCTCGCCGATCACCTCGACGTCGTCGGCCGACGCGAGCAGCGCCACGATGCCGCTGCGCACGATGGGGTGATCGTCGGCCACGAGCACCCGGATCACGACCGGACCACCTCGGCCGACGAGGCCCCGGCGCCGACGGACGCGAGGGTGGCTGCGACCGTGGCCGTGAGCCGAACCCCGGCCCCGGGCGCGGTCTCGACGTCGAGCCGCCCGCCGACGACGGCGACGCGCGAGCGCATGCCCGCGATTCCGAAGCCGTCTTCGAGGGCATCCGGCGAGAACCCGCGGCCGTCGTCGCGCACCTCCAGCACCACGTCGGCTCCTGAGCGTCGGAGAGCGATGGCGACCGTCGACGCCTCGGAGTGCTTGCGCACGTTGGCGAGCGCCTCCTGGGCGCAACGCAGCACGACGACCTGGGTCTCTTTGGGCAGTGCCGCGGTCGGCCCGTCGCCCGGCACCGTGACCTCGACGTGCAGCCCGGTCTCGCGTTCGAATCGCCGCCCGAGGCGCAGCAGCGCGGCGTCGAGCCCGGCGTCGAGGTCGACCGGGGCGCCCGCCGCGACGAGCGTACGCGTCTCAACGAGTGTCTCGCGAGCGGTCTCCTCGATGAGCACGAGCGTCTCGGCCGCGGCCTCGGGCGAGTCTGCGGCGAGCTCGCGACCGGCCCGCTGGGCGAGGAGGACGACGCCCGTGATGCTCTGCGCGATCGTGTCGTGCAGTTCGCGCGCGAGACGCTCGCGTTCGGCGGCGGCGCCGGCTTCGCGCCCGAGCACTGCCACCTGCTGCTGGGCGGCGCGCAGCTCGTCGAGCAGTCGCTGTCGCTCGATGCTGAGCTCGAAGATGCGCGAGATCCAGATGCCGAGGCAGAGGCTGCCGACGAGGCTGCACCCTTCGATCAGCGCGACCTCGACGATCGACTGCGCGCCGCTGCCGAAGAAGACCAGCATGCCCGCAGCGATCGCGGCGACCAGGGCGACGTTGACGACGACGGCGTTGCGGGTGCGGCGGATCTGAGTCCAGAGCAGCGGCATCGCGATGCACTGCACGAAGGCCATGTTCGGGTCGCCCGCGGCGCCGACACCGGCGCAGAGCACCATGACGGGCAGGAAGACCACCGCACCCCTCGTCGACGTGAAGCCGTGTCGGCCGACGACGACGTAGGCGACGACCAGGATGCCGACGGCCACCAGCGACAGAGCGTCGCGGGGGGCGCCCTGGACGAGGTTCGCGGTGAGGATGCCTGCCAGCACGGCCATCGTCGCCGCGAACAGCAGATGCCACCACCCGTTGCCGCGCATGTCAGAAGTATCGTCGCTCCGGCCGCACGCCACGAGTCACGTGTCCTTGCGGATCCAGCGGAAGGTCGCGATCGAAGCGACCAGCCCGACGACGAACCAGATGCCCAGGGCGACGGCCACCCCGCCGAGGTTCCAGGCGTGGCCCTGCTCGAGCGTCTGGAGCGAGTCGGGAAGGAAGACCGAGCGCATGCCCTGCGCCATCCATTTGAGCGGGAAGATCGAGGCGACGTTCTGCAGCCAGACGGGAAGCATCGAGAACTGCAGGTAGACCCCCGAGATGAACTGCAGCACGAGCACGATCGGCACGATCACAGCGGTGGCGCTCTTGCCCGAGCGGGGCAGCCGCGAGAGCGCGATGCCGAGGACGGCGCTGGTGACGATGCCGAGCAGGTAGATCCAGACCAGGGTGAGCCACTTGGATCCTGCCGTCGGCAGCGCGACCCCGAAAGCGAAGTGCGCGATGACGATGAGCAGGGCGATCTGCAGCACGCTGGTGACGAGCACGCGGCCGAGCTTGCCGATGAAGTACGACAGCACCGGCAGCGGCGTGCCGGCGAGCCGTTTCAGCGTGCCGTCGCCGCGCTCGACGGCGATGTCGACGGCCAGGTTCTGGACGCCCGAGAGCAGGATGCCCGCCGAGATCATGCCGGGCAGGTAGAAGGCGGCGGCGCTGATCCCACCCGAACCGTCGCGATTCGTGCCGAAGTTGCCCGCCGAGCTGAAGGCGACCGAGAAGATCGTCAGCATGATGAGAGGGAAGAGGAAGGTGAAGAGGATGGTGTCGCCCTCGCGGAAGTACACCCTGGTCTCGTAGCGGGCCCGGTCGATGCCGAGCGCGATGGCGTTCATGCGGCCACCAGCCCGAGATAGACGTCTTCGAGGCTGGGGCGCACCACTTCGAGCCCGGCCAGCTCGCCGCCGGCCTCGGCGTGGAGACGCGCGACGAACTCGGTCGGAGTAGTCGTTCGCTCTTCGTGCTGGCCGCGGCCGTCTGTCCAGCGGACCACCGGCACGCGGGCCTCGGCCCCGCCGATCTCGTCGATGCGACCGATGTCGATGAGCCGCCCGCCGGCGATCACGCCGGCCCGATCGCTCAGCTGCGCGGCCTCGTCGAGATAGTGCGTGGTGAGCAGGATCGTCGTGCCCTCGCGTTTGAGGCCCCGGATCAGCTCCCAGAACTCGTGCCGCGCCTCCGGGTCGAAGCCGGTGGTCGGTTCGTCGAGGAAGAGCAGCTCGGGTCGCCCGATCACCCCGAGGGCCACGTCGACCCGGCGGCGCTGGCCGCCCGACAGCGACTTGATGCGCGTCTTCGCCTTCGCGGTGAGGCCGACGGCGGCGATGGTCTCGTCGACGTCGCGCGACCGCGGGTACAGGCGGGCGAAGTGGGCCACCTGCTCGCGCACGGTGACGTTGCCACTCTCGCCGCTCGACTGCAGCACCATGCCGAGTCGGGCTCGCCAGTCGCGGCCGGCCGTCTGCGGATCCTGCCCCAGCACCTGGACGTCGCCGCCGGAGCGATCGCGGTAGCCCTCGAGGATCTCGATGGTGGTGCTCTTGCCGGCGCCGTTCGGGCCGAGCAGAGCGAACGTCTCGCCGAGTTCGATGTCGAACGAGACGCCCTCGACGGCCACCGCGCGGCCATAGGCCTTGTGCAGGCCGCGGACGCGGACGCCGCCACCGCTGCCGCCCGTGATCGGAGTTCTTGTCATGGCAACAGCATGACGACGCGCAGGCCGGAAAAGAACGGCTGATCGGTCAGATCGGCATCAACCGATCGGTGGATGCCGCGCGGCGAGAGTGCGGACAGGAGCACCCACCAGAGGTGCCGGGCGAGGCGGTGAACCCTCGCACCGGCAGCTCTCCCCGGTGGTGCACCGGCTCCTCCGTGCCGATGACACGATAGAACCATACTGTTCGGTACTTTTCTACCCCGCGGAGCACCGGTGACGCCGCGTGACGACGGGTCAGCGCTGAAGGGCACGCAGCGCCACCACAGCGGCGAGGCGCTCGGGCCGCACGATGCCCGGCAGGAAGATCTGCCACATCTCGGCCACGCGGTCGGCCGCGTCGGCTCGCTGCGTGAGCGAGTTCGAGACGAGCTGCACGCCGGTGAAGAGGCTGATCAGGAACCGCGACAGGGCGTCGGGGCTGTAGGCGGCGACCACGTCGCCCTCGGCGATCGCCTTGCCGAACAGGTCGGCATAGAGCGCACCCCAGGTCTCGTAGGGCTC
The DNA here is from genome assembly GCF_001577365.1 of Frondihabitans sp. PAMC 28766. Lineage (NCBI taxonomy): Bacteria > Bacillati > Actinomycetota > Actinomycetes > Micrococcales > Microbacteriaceae > Frondihabitans > Frondihabitans sp. PAMC 28766. Next base: position 1,059,669 of record NZ_CP014513.1, on the reverse strand, counting down.
GTCGATGTCGAGCCGGGCCACGAGCTCTTCGGTCGTGAGCTTGACACCGGCCGCCACGACGACGTCGGCGACTATCCGCTCGGTGAAGGCGCGGATCAGCAGGATCAGCGTCTCGAGCGACGACACCTCGAGGCGCAGGATTCGATCGGCCCCCTCGGTCATCACCCGCGTCTCTTCGGCGATCACCGCGTTGGCGAGGTCGTGCTTCGAGGCGAAGTGGAAGTAGAGCGCCCCCTTGGTGACCCCGGCCTCGACGGCCACGCCGTCGAGCGTCGTGCGCGCGTAGCCCCGCTCGGCGAACACGGTTGCAGCGGCCAGGACGATCGCGGCACGGGTGGCCTGAGCTCGCTCTTGCCTCGGCGCGCGCCGCCGAGGGGGCTTCGGGGTGCTCGGCACGGATTGCTCCACCGTCATGAGGATGATCGCGCCCCCGCCCACAGTTCGATCTGTGCAACGTCAATACTAGCCATATCGCCCCGGTCGCCCGGCGACCAATACGCTGGGACGGACCGAAAGGCACCGATGCACCCGACGAGCCCCCTGCAGTTCGAAGCCGTGGACGCGAACACGATCCCCGCTCTCGAAGAGGTCCGCGACGACGTCTGGGCTCTCGGCCTCGACATGGACGGCGATCACATCCCGTTCTCTCTGCTCTACCTGCTGCGAGACGCCGACGATGCGCTGCACGTCGTCGACCCCGGCACCGACTCACTGGCGAACTTCGCCCGGGTGCAGCACGCGGTCGAGGCGCTCGGCGGCACGCTCGCCGACATCCGCACGATCACCGTCACCCACCTGCACCCCGACCACCTCGGCATGGCGGCACGCCTCCGCGACGCGTCCGGGGCCGTCGTCGCCACGAGCGCGCCAGAAGCCGAAGCTCTCGGCCGGCTCAACGACACCCGCCTGAGCCCAGCCGACGTCACGGCTCTCGCCGACGCGTGGGGCGTCCCCGCCGACCGTCGCGCCGAGCTGCTCGATGCTGCGGGCCGCGCTCCCGACTACCCCGCGCCGCACATCGACAAGGCCTATGTCGACGGCGAAACACTGCCGATCCCGGGGTTCGCGCTGACCACGGTCGTGACGCCGGGCCACACGCCGGGCCACCTCTGCCTGCGCGACGAGGCGAGGTCGCTCGTGTTCACGGGCGATCACATCCTGCCCACCATGTTCGCGGGGCTCGGGCTCGGCGGCCCCACCACGACCAACCCGCTCGCCGACTACGTCGCAGGATGCGAGCGCGTCGCCGAGTTCGACGACCACGAAGTGCTGCCCGGGCACGGATACCGTTTCACGGGGCTGGGCGAGCGCGCTCGCGAGTCGGCGGCGCACCACCTGCGGCGCACGGCCGAGGTCGAGGGCGAGCTGGCGTCGCACCGTGGCGCCTCGGTCTGGGAGATCGCGTCGCAGCTCACCTGGACGGCGGGGTTCGCGAACCTCGCGGGCTTCTTCCTCTATTCGGCGCTGTCGCAGACGGCGATGCACCGCGACTACGTGCGGCAGCGGCGGGAGGCCTGACGCGGGCGCGGGCGCTGTCGCGGGCGCTGTCGCTGTCGCGGGCCTCGCTGCGGGGTCAGACGCCGAGCGCGACGGCGCCGCGGGTGAGCTCACGCTGCACCGCCAGGGCGAGCTCACGCAACAGCACGAGGTCGACGCTGTCGGCCGTGCGAGGCTGCGAGTCGGTGACGCAGAGCGCCCCGATGCGGATGCCGTCGGAGGTCTGCACGGGGTAGCCCGCGTAGAAGCGCACTTCGGCACTCGCGCCGAACCGGGTGTCCTCCCAGACGTCGGGCACGATCAGGGGGCCGCCGCCGGTGATGGTGACGGCGCACATGGCACCCTCGCCGGGGAACTCCCGCGTCGTCGTGCCCGCCACGGCCTTGTTCCAGATGCGATCGCGGTCGACCACCGAAAAGGCGGCCCCTGACGTGCCGAGCAGGATTCGCGCGCGCTCGACGATGTCGTCGAAGCGCTTCTCGTGCGGGGTGTCGAGGATTCCGAGGATTCGGATCGCTTCGAGGCGGTCGTCGTCGGTCTGCGGCCGGTAGCGCAGCGGGCAGTCTTCGCGGCCGCGCGAGAAGTGGTCGTCGAGCACGGGGGCGAGGTGGCTCGTGATGGTCGTGGCGATGAGCTTGAAAAGCTCGGTCGCCGGAATCTGGCTCGTGTGGTCGACGACCTCAGCCGCGCTGCGGTCGCGACTGACGATCATCCGCACACCCGGCAGAGACTCGCAGAGCTCTCGGGTCACGTCGTTGAGGCGCTCGGCGTGCTCGTCGACGGCGCTGCCCTCGCGAAGCGAGAAGTACTTGATCGACGACGGGCGGTGGATCGCCTGCACGACGATCTCGGCACCGTCGTGGCGCAGCTCGACGATGCGGTCGAGCAGGGCGCTCATGTCGTGGCGCCAGCGCCGCACGCTCGTCATGCGCAGGGCGTCGCTGAAGCCGATCACGATGACGATCGCGTCGTAGGTCACGACTCGCTCGACGGGCAGGTAGTCGACCGCGTTCTGCATCGTGATGAGCGGGTCGGAGACCACGTCGGCATCGATGCCTCGCCCGGTGACGGCCGAGACCTGCCGGGCCAGCTGGCCGGGCAGGGCGAGCTCGTGGCTGCGAACGCCCCAGCCGACGGCCGCACCGTTGCCGAAGATCAGGATGCGGTCGGGGTCGATGCCGGGTGTGTGCGCCGATGGGGCGTCGTCCGGCCGAGGCATCGACAGGCGACCGCCGAGCCCCGTGAAGCGCCCGCGGAAGAACGGCAGGGCGAGAGAGCGGAGCGACGAGTTCACCTCACGAGCATCACCTGTTCGTCACCCTGCGGCAATCCCCAGGAGGGGGGTGGGTGGGTGCGGGTGGTCGTCAGCGGGACGGCGCGGCGCCTCGGCAATCCCACAGCGACTGGCCGGGCAGCGTCGTCGCGCCCTCGTAGACGTCGTCGGGCACGTAGCCGCAGGTGGCGGTGACCCACGCCTCGACGCGACGCCTCTCGGTGGCGTGAGCACCGGGATCCTGCTCGCTCGTGCCGGTCGGCAACAGGAAGAACCGGCGCTGCCCGGTGGCGACGCCGTGCTCGACCTGCGACAGCGTGGGCGACGGCGTCCGGCCCGAGAAGCCGCCGAGTGACACGACGTCGAGACCCGACGACAGGATGTAGGGCGATGCGGCATCCCACGACGATGCGGTGAACAGCGGCGCGCCTTTCGACACGTGCGCCGCCGTGTAGTCGACGAGGTGGCGCTGCTCGGGCGTCAGGGCGGGCGCCGACGACGCCAGCACCGGCCGGGCGATCGAGAAGTGCTCGAAAGTCGTGCGGTCGACAGCCGAGCCCGGCGCCTGGAAGAAGAAGCCGACCCTGTCGAGGCGCGGGCCGCCGTACGCGTCGTTGGCCGAGCCGGCGAGCGACGGGTCGAGCGTCGAGCCGGTCCAGGCGGCCGGGGCGGCGAAGACCGTCACGAGGGCGAGAACGGAGACCACGCGGCGGACGCGCGAGCCGGGCACGAGCGCGAGGGCACACGTGAGCACGGCGGCGACGGCGATGACCGCGACCAGCCACCCCGGTGCGATCCTGGTGGCCATCAACGTCGCCAGCACCCAGGCCGCCTGCACGAGCACCGTCACGATCAGCACGCGCCCGCCTCGCCGCCGCGCCTCGACGAGACCCGCGCCGGCGAGCACGGCCGCGGGCACACCGAGAGCCGCGAGGTAGGCGGTGTGCGGCACGGTGGCCGCGCTCAGCAGCACGACGGCAACCCCCAGCCAGGCCACGAACACGATGGTGGTCGCCCGCGGCCGCAGCCGGAGAGTCAGCACGATGCCCGCCGCGACGAGGGGGAAGAACCAGCCGACCTGCGTCGTGAACTCCGGCAGCAGCAGCTTCGCGGGGCTCGCCCCGGGCGAATGCGCCCCGATCGACGCCACCACGAACTGCCCGGCCGCCCCGGGCACCAGCCCCGACACGAAGCGGTTGAGCCCGTTGTAGCCGAAGACCATCGAGAACACGTCGTCGTTCGTCGACCCGTCGACGTACGGGCGAGACGCGGCCGGGATCAGCTGCACGACGATCATCCACGACAGCGACGCCAGCACCGCGACGCCCGTCCAGAGCCCCGCACGACCCAGGCGCCGGCCCCACGACCATCCGGCGACGAGCAGCAGCCCGACCACGAGCGCCGGCACGACGAACCACGCCTGCAGCATCTTCGCCTGAAAGCCGACTCCGACCCACAGGGCAGAGACGACGAGCGGCAGGATGCGAGACGACCGGGTCGCGCTCTGCCAGGACACCACCGCGAGCGCGAGGCTCATCGTCAGAAGGCCGTCCTCCATCACGTGCCCGAACATCGACACCATCAGCGGCATCGTCGCGAAGGCGGCGGCGGCCACGAGCCCCGTGGTCTCGTCTCGCCAACGAGCCCCGATCCGGTCGACGGCAATGATCGTCACGGCCCCCTCGATCACCTGGGGCAGCGCGATCGACGTCGGGCTGAAGCCGAACAGCCGCGCCGAGAGCGCCTGCGGCACGACGAAACCCGCGAGCTTGTCGAGCGTGATCGTGCCGGCGGGGTCGAACGCGCCGAACACGAACGCCCGCCACGAGACCGACATGCTGCGGGCGGCCGACGAATAGAAGCCCGAATAGCCCGAGTCGCCGATGTTCCAGGCCGAGACGACCACGAAGAGCACGACGATCACGCCCAGCAGGGCGAGGTGCCGCCGCGGCACGATCACGGCTAGCGGGCGGTTCGCACGAGCAGCGGCCCGTGCCCCGGCAGCAGCGAGAGCCCGCGCCACTGCCCGTTGATCGCGGCGAAGGTCTCGAGGGCGAGGTCGTGGTCGTGGTCGAACATGGGGTGGATCGGCTGCGGCCCGTGCTGCTTCGACACGGCGTGCCCGGTCACGAGCGCGTCGCCGGTGGCCACCGCGTTCGCCGCGGGCAGGAGGTAGGCGGAGTGCCCCGGGGTGTGCCCGGGGGTCAGCTGCGGCACGACCTCATGGCCGCTCAGCGTCAGCGCCTCCCCCGAGACCCAGGCGTCAGGATTCGAGATGGCGACGTCGGCAAGACCGCCCGCCTGGATCGCGTGCCGCACCCACGCGACGAACCGCGGTTTCCAGAGGTGTGGCAGGATCTGCGGCACCCCCACCTGGTAGATGACCTCGCGTCGGATGTTCGGCAGCTCGTCGGCCGCCGCGACGACCCGGGCGTCGGGCCAGCGCTCGAGCAGCCCGCGCACGCCGCCGGTGTGGTCGGAATGCCCGTGGGTGATCGCGATCGTCTCGACGGGAAGACCAGGCGCGAGGGTCTCGAGGGTGTCGAGCACCAGGGGCAGATCGCCCGGGTAGCCGGCGTCGATCAGGCTGACGCTGTCGGGGCCGACGAGCGTCGTCCAGCCGGAGGCAGGCCCCTCGACGAAGTGGACGCCGGGCGCGACCTCGGTGATCGTGGCGGGGTCGGCTGATCGGCCGGTGTGTGCGGGCACGGGGTCTCCTGCGGCGCGCGCGCAGGCGTCGCCGACGAAGCCGGCGGGCCGACGAGCGAGAGGGTTGTGGGGTTGTGGCCCGGCGGGTCGTCCGGGCGTCTCTCACGCTAGTGCCCGGCCGAGTAGACAGGGCGGATGAGCGAGATCGAGTTCGACGCGATCCTCTTGGCCGGCGGTCGCGCGTCCCGACTCGGCGGCGGCGACAAGACCGCCCTGGTCGCCGACGGTCAGACGCTCCTCGAACGCAGCATCGAGGCGGCGCAGGATGCCACGACGCGGGTGGTCGTCGGCGCCCTGCCCGATGCCGTCCTGCGGCCCGGCCTCGTGATCACGCGCGAGGATCCGCCATGGTCGGGCCCCGCCTCCGCTCTCGCAGCAGGTCTGCGTACGCTCGACGAGGCCCGCTCGACGGCGCCGTTCGTGCTCGTCCTGGCGTGCGACATGCCGCGTGTGGCCGACGCCGTGGCCGTGATCCTGCGAGCCTTCTCCGACCTCCCGGAGACGGACGGCTGCATCGCCGTCGACGACGGCGGCCGTCGGCAGCCGCTGCTCGCGATCTATCGCGCCGGCGCCGTGCGCGAGGCTCTCGACGGGTTCGATCCGGTCGACGCGTCCATGCGTCGGCTTCTCGCCGGGCTCCGGCTCGCGGAGGTCGCGGTCGCCTCCGAGCTCGTCGACGACGTCGACACGCCTGATGATCTCCGCCGTCTCGGCGTCACCCGCCCCGCGTCGCTCGACGGCCTGCCCGGCGCGACTGGTTGAGTGGACCCATGACCGACTCCCCCTCCGACCTCGACGCCTGGGCCGACCGGCTCGCTCGAGCCCTCCACCTCCCCGCCGACTTCGAGGTCGACGTCGCAGCCGTCCTCGATCTGGCACGTGACGCGGCGCACGGCGTTGCCCGCCCGGCGGCGCCGCTCACGACCTTCCTGGTCGGCTACGCCGCGGGGCTCTCGGGCGGTGGCTCCGATGCCGTGACTCGCGCGACCGCCACCGCGTCCCTCCTCGCCACTGCCACCGCGACACCGCCGGAGGACGACGCGTCGGCGCCCTCGAAGTGACGGCGCTCGACTGGGCGCGTGCCCGCGAGGTCGCGTACTCTGCGGGCCGAGAGAGCGCCGGCTCTGCTGCGCGCGCCTCGGAGGTCGTCCCTCTGTCGGAGGCCCTGTCGCGCACTCTCGCCACCCACGCCGTCTCGCCGAGCGATGTGCCGGGTGCTGACGCGTCGGCCATGGACGGCTGGGCGACCGCAGGCCCCGGCCCGTGGACGCTGGGCGGGGCTCTCGTCGCCAGCTCCGTGCCGGTGGCATCCCCCCTCGAACCCGGCATGGCGCGCGCGGTCACCACCGGCGCTCCCGTTCCGCCCGGCACGGACGCCGTCCTGCGATCCGAGGAGGGTCTGGTCGACGGCGGCCGCCTGGTGGCCCAGCCGCACGACCCACGGGCGCCCGGGCCCCGGCGACACATCCGCCGGGCGGGTGAAGAGGTGCGCACCGGCGACCTCCTCCTGACCGCGGGCACGCTCCTCACGCCGCCGAGAGTGGCGCTGGCCGCCGTGGCGGGTCTCGACGAGCTGACGGTGGTCGGGCGGCCACGAGCCGGGCTCGCCATGCTGGGAGACGAGATCGTCGCCTCCGGGGTGCCCCGGCCGGGCACGGTGCGCGACGTGTTCACCCCGCAGGTGCCCGGCATCCTGCGGTCGCTCGGGGCCGACCCCGTGTCGGTCGCGCGGGTGCCCGACGATCTCGACGCCACGTTCGCCGCCTTCGACCGGCCCGACCTCGATCTGCTCATCAGCACAGGCGGGACGGCCGGCAGCAGCACCGATCACGTCCGGGCGGCGCTCGCGCGGCTCGGCGCCGAGTTGGTGGTCGACCGTGTCGCCATGCGCCCGGGCCACCCGATCATCGTTGCCCGGCGGGGCGGGGCGCTGCACCTGTGCCTGCCCGGCAACCCGATGGCCGCTCTCGTCGGGCTCGTCGTGCTCGGCCGGCCGCTCGTCGACGGTCTGCTCGGTCGACCCCTCGGCACGGTCGACGACGTGGTCACGGCCGTCGACATCGCCCACGACCGCGTCGGCTCGCTCGTCGTCGCCTACCGGTCGACACCCGACGGCGCCGTGCCGGCCGAACGGCAGTCCGCGGCGATGCTGCGCGGTCTCGCCGACGCGGACGGCCTTCTGGTCGTGCCTCAGGGGGGTGCAGCCGCCGGCTCGGTCGTGCCGTCGCTCGCCCTGCCGTGGTGACTGCGCGCAAGCCGTTGCCGCTCGCAGGGCTGCGTGGTAGACCCTCAGGATGGGACGAATCACGGCTCGCAAGCCGATCACCCGCGTGAGGGTCGCCGACGGCACCCACGACGCGGATCGCAGGATCACGATGGACACGCTCGCCGTCGAAGAGCCGCTGGAGATCCGCGTCGGCGGCCAGGCTCTCGCCATCACGATGCGCACGCCCGGCAACGACTTCGACCTCGCCGGAGGCTTCCTCGTCTCGGAGGGCGTCATCTCGACCGGAGACGAGTTCATCGCCGCGCGCTATTGCGCGGGCGCGACCGACGAAGGCCTGAACACCTACAACGTGCTCGACGTCACGCTCGCGCCGGGCGTGCCGGCTCCCGACCCGAGTCTCGAGCGGGCGTTCTACACGACGAGCTCGTGCGGGCTGTGCGGCAAGGCGTCCATCGACGCGGTGCGCACGAGCTCACAGCACGCCGTCCTGCACGATCCGCTGGTCGTCGATCCTGCGCTTCTCGCCACCTTCCCCGAGGCCCTGCGACAGGGCCAGGACGTCTTCGAGAAGACCGGCGGGCTTCACGCCGCCGCCCTCTTCGACGGGCGCACGGGACGGATGCTGGTGCTGCGCGAAGATGTGGGGCGCCACAACGCGGTCGACAAGGTCGTGGGCTGGGCGATCCGCGAGAACCTCCTGCCCCTGACGGGCATGGTACTGATGGTCTCGGGCCGGGCGAGCTTCGAGCTCACCCAGAAGGCGTCGATGGCGGGAATCCCGGTGCTCGCCGCGGTCTCTGCCCCGTCATCGCTCGCCGTCGACCTGGCGACCGAGGTGGGCGTGACCATCGTCGGCTTCTTGCGCGGCAGCAGCATGGTCGTCTACTCGCGGCCCGACCGGATCCTCGATACTGCCACCGCCGCAGACGCCGCCGACGCCTCAACGCCCGCAGCCGCGCACGCACCCGCACCCGCACCCGCAGAGTCCCCCGAGCCGCTCACGATCGGAACAGCATCATGACCGAGAAGCCTCCCATCGACGACGTCAACGACGACGACCTCACTGTCGGCGAACCCCGAGACTGGGCGGCCGGCATGCCCGGCGTGCTCCACTCGATGGAGCCCGCGATCAAGCAGCTCGGCCTCGCCCGCACCGTGAAGCTGATGACGTCGCTCAACCAGAAAGACGGCTTCGACTGCATGAGCTGCGCCTGGCCCGACCCGAACCACCGCAAGGTCGCCGAGTTCTGCGAGAACGGCGCCAAGGCCGTCACCTGGGAGGCCAACCCGGTGCTGGTGCCCGACACGTTCTGGGGCGAGCACTCGATCGACGACCTGCTCGAGAAGAGCGAGTACTGGCTCGGCATGCAGGGCCGCATCACGACGCCGGCCTACAAGGCTGCCGACAGCGACCACTACGAGCCGGTCAGTTGGAACAAGGCGTTCAGGATCATCGGCGACAAGCTGAACTCGCTGGACAGCCCCGACGAGGCCTCCTTCTACACGTCCGGGCGAACGTCGAACGAAGCGGCGTTCGCGTACCAGCTCTTCGTCCGCGCGTTCGGCACGAACAACCTCCCCGACTGCTCGAACATGTGCCACGAGTCGACGGGCACCGCGATGTCCGAGACGCTCGGCATCGGCAAGTCGACCATCGCCTACGACGACTTCGAAGAGAGCGACCTCATCATCGTGATGGGGCAGAACCCCGGCACGAACCACCCGCGGATGCTGACGGCCCTCGAAGACGCCAAGCGGAAGGGCGCCGCCATCGTCGCCGTCAACCCGCTGCCCGAGGCAGGGCTGAGGCGCTACAAGAACCCGCAGACCGTTCGCGGCATCGCGGGGCGAGGCACCGACATCGCCGATCAGTTCGTGCAGATCAGGTTGGGCGGCGACATGGCCCTGCTGCAGGCGGTCTCGAAGCGGGTGCTCGCGGCCGAGGCGAAGCACCCCGGCACCGTGCTCGACCACACCTTCATCGACGAGCACACCTCGGGGCTCGACGAGTTCAGAGCGCACATCGCGGCGGTCGACGACGACGAGGTGCTGCTCGCGACCGGTCTCTCGCAGACCGAGATCGACGAGCTGGCCGAGCGCTACATCACCGCCGACCGCGTCATCATCACCTGGGCCATGGGCATCACCCAGCACCGCAAGGCCGTCGACACGATCAAGGAGATCGTCAACCTCCTGCTGCTGCGAGGCAACATCGGCAAGCCGGGTGCGGGCGCCTCGCCGATCCGCGGCCACAGCAACGTGCAGGGCGACCGCACGATGGGCGTCTGGGAGCAGATGCCCGACAGCTTCCTGGACGCGCTCCAGACGGAGTTCCACTTCGACCCGCCGCGCGAGCACGGCGTCGACGCCCTCGACGGCATCAAGGCCATGCAGCGCGGCGACATCAAGTTCTGGATGGGCATGGGCGGCAACCTCGTCGCCGCGATCTCGGACACACAACTCGCCGAGAAGGCCTTCCGCGGCACCGAGATGACCGTGCAGGTCTCCACCAAGCTCAACCGGTCGCACGCGGTCGTCGGCCGGGAGGCGCTGATCCTGCCCACCATGGGGCGCACCGAGATCGACATCCAGAAGGCCGGGCCGCAGTTCGTCTCGGTCGAAGACACCGTCTGCTCGGTGCACGGCAGCCACGGCCAGGTGCCCCCGGTCGCGCCGAACCTCCTCTCGGAGGTCGCGATCGTCTGCCACCTGGCGCGAGCGACCCTCCAGGACCGCCCGGGCGGCGACCCCGCCGGCATCGACTGGCAGGCGATGGAAGACGACTACGACGTCATCCGCGACCACATCAGCCGCGTCGTGCCGGGCTTCGGCGACTACCGCACCCGCGTGCGCAGCCGCGACGGCTTCGTCCTGCCGAACGGCCCGCGTGACTCGCGCACCTTCCCGACGGAGACCGGCAAGGCCATGATCACCGTCAACGAGCTCGAGCACGTCCAGCGCCCCGAAGGCCGCCTCCTGCTGCAGACGCTGCGCTCGCACGACCAGTACAACACCACGATCTACAGCCTCAACGACCGCTATCGCGGCATCAAGAAGGGCCGCGAGGTCGTCTTCGTCAACCCCGACGACCTCGCCGAGCTCGGCCTCGCCGACGGCGACCGGGTCGACGTGTTCAGCGAGTGGACGGACGACGTCGAGCGCGTTCTGCGCGACTACCGCGTCGTGTCGTACCCGACGGCCAGGGGGTGCGCCGCCGCCTACTTCCCCGAGGCGAACGTGCTCATCCCCCTCGACCACGCAGCCCTCCGCAGCAACACTCCCGTCTCGAAGGCGATCCTCGTGCGGCTCGAGAAGGCGGCGGTGCCCGCGCCCGCCTGACCTGCCGGCTCTCGGGTGTCTAGGCTCGACTCATGGACACCGACGTCATCGTGATCGGCGGCGGGCTCGCCGGGCTCGTCGCCACGGCCGAGTTGGTGCGAGCCGGGCACCGCGTCACCATCGTCGAGCAGGAGAGCTCGCGGGGCCTCGGCGGGCAGGCGTTCTGGTCGCTCGGCGGCCTGTTCTTGGTCGACACCCCGCAGCAGCGCCGCTTCCGAGTGCGCGACAGCTTCGATCTCGCCTGGCAGGACTGGCAGGGGTCGGCCCAGTGGGATCGCCTCAGCGGCGAGCACCCCGAAGACGAGTGGGCGGCCCGGGCCGGTCGCGCGTTCGTCGAGTTCGCCGCCAGCGACGCGCGGCCGTGGATCGAAGAGCAGGGTGTGAAGTTCACGCCGCTCGTCGGTTGGGCCGAGCGCGGCGATGGCCGGGCGTCCGGCCACGGCAACTCGGTGCCGCGCTTCCACGTGCCGTGGGGCACGGGCACGGGGGTGTCGGAGCCGTTCGCCCGCCGCGCACGGGAGGCCGCGGATGCGGGCCGGGTCAGGCTGCTCTTCCGGCATCGCGTCGACGACCTCATCGTGACGGACGGGGTCGTGACGGGCGTCTCGGGCAGTGTCTTGGCCCAGGATCCGGCGCCCCGCGGCGCCCCGACCAACCGCGACGTCGTCGCAGACTTCGAACTGCACGGCCAGGCGGTCGTCGTCGCCTCGGGCGGCATCGGCGGCGACCACGACCTCGTGCGCCGCTGGTGGCCCGAGCGCCTCGGCACCCCACCGCGCACGATGGTGACGGGTGTGCCCGAGCACGTCGACGGCAGGATGCTGGAGATCGCCGAGCGAGGCGGAGCACGCCTCGTCAACCGCGACCGCATGTGGCACTACACCGAGGGCATCGTCAACTGGAACCCGATCTGGCCGGGCCACGCGATCAGGATCCTGCCCGGCCCCTCGCCGATGTGGTTCGACGCGCTCGGGCGGCGGCTGCCCGCGCCGGGGCTGCCCGGCTACGACACTCTCGGCACGTTGAAGCTGCTCCGCACGACACCCGACATCGCGGAGTTCGACCACTCGTGGTTCGTGCTCACCCAGACCATGATCGAGAAGGAGTTCGCGCTGTCGGGCTCCGAGCAGAACCCCGACATCACGCACCACGACCTGAAGCTGCTGCTGCGCGGCCGCCTCGGCGCCGGCGCGCCCGCGCCGATCGCGGCGTTCCAAGAGCACGGGGTCGACTTCGTCGAGGCCTCGACGATCGGCGAGCTCGTCGACGGCATGAATGCGCTCACGGGCCCGTCGGCCTCGGGCGCGCCCCTCATCGACGCCAGGCTGCTCGAGTCGCAGATCCAGGATCGCGACGCCGAGATCGACAACCGGTTCTCGAAGGATCAGCAGGTGGTCGGCATCCACAACGCGCGGCGGTATCTCGCCGACCGGCTGACGCGCGTGGCGACGCCCCATCGCATCCTCGACCCTTCATACGGCCCGCTGATCGCGGTGCGGCTGCACGTGCTGACGCGCAAGTCGCTCGGCGGGCTGCAGACCGACCTCGCGGGGCGGGTGCTCGACGCCTCCGGGTCGACGGTGCCGGGGCTGTACGCCGCAGGCGAGGCGGCCGGCTTCGGTGGCGGCGGCGCGCACGGCTACAACGCGCTCGAGGGCACCTTCCTCGCCGGGTGTCTCTTCACCGGGCGCAGCGTCGGGCGGTCGCTCGCGGCGACGCTCTGAGCGGCGACACCCCGGCTTTCGGCCGACCTCCCAGCGCCGCGGCGCTGGGGGCATGGCCGGAATCCTGGGCCTTGGCAGCCAGGCGGGCGCTCTCAGCCGAGCCCGACGACCTCGAGCCACTGCCGCCGAAAGAGCACGAGCGCGATGAAGATCGCCACGTTCAGGGCGACCGTGCCCCAGAAGCGGATCCTGAAGCTCGGCTTCTTCGTCTTGTGCCGCAGCACCTGCTGCGCGACGACGGCGCCCGGCCACCCGCCGATCAGCCCGACGGCGAGCAGCGTCGACTCGGGCACCCGCCACTTGCCGGCCTGCGCCGCCCGTTTGTCCTGCGCGTAGAGGATCACCGCGACGACACTCATCCCGGCATAGAGCGCGAGCCCCCAGAGCGGGAAGGGCCGCAGCCCGATCATCACGGCGAAGAGCACCGCGAACAGGATCACGACGGCGAGAGCGGCCCGCGACTGCCGCCTCCGCACCACGACCGAAGCCACCGGCGCGCCGGGTGTGCGCGCGTCGACGGCCCGGGGCCGCCCGTCCTGCCCTGCACCGAGCTCGTACGTCACCGCGTCGCCGACCCGCGGCCGCTCGGCCCCCGGCCCGAACGCCGAGGCGTGCACGAACACGGCGGTGCTGCCGGGGGTCGTGACGAAGCCGAACCCGCGGTCGTCGTTCCACTTCGTCAGCCTGCCGGCCAGCCGGGTGGCGCTGTCGCTGCGCACCCGATCCGAAGTCATCTCTCCAGGGTAGGCGAGCATGCCCCGACGGACACCGGCCGTGGTGCCCTCAGTTCAGGGGACGGGCGGAGGACGAGCCGGATGCTCAATCGTTCACCTTCCGATGGATGTAGTCGGCCATCCCTGGCACCGTGAATGCGACGAAGCCTCTGTCTGGCGCAAAGATATGACCGTTCTTGATCAACTCGTTTCGCGAGACCGAGAGATCGCTCGCGCGGGACTTACCCGTTCTCGCCACAAGATCCTGAACTGCGGACGGCTTTCCGTTGTCGGCTGCCATCGCCCGCATCAACTCACGCTGCTTTGGCGTCGCTCGTTCCCATCGTGACTGATAGAGGCCCTGGTCGACTTCTTCGCGAGCTCGGGCGACACCCACCGTGGCATCGTCGAGAGTGATTCTGCCCCGCGTCGACCGGGCGTCCCAGACGTGCTTGCCGCAGGACTGCGCAAAGTACGGATAGCCACCGATGCTGTCGAGTGCGAGTGCGAGAGCCGCGTCGTCCCAGACGACTCCTGCCTTCTCTGCGGGTCTGGTCAGAGCAGCGCGCGTCTCGTCGTCGTTGAGCAGACCGAGTGATCTGAAGTCGTAAAGGCGCTCCGCGTAGCTCGTGGCGTCGGCGAGGACTGCCGGCAGAGACGGAAGACCAGTGCCCACCATCAGCACCGGCACTGGCCAAGCCGATTGGCCGAGCGCGTGAAGAGCCAGGTTGAGCGCGTTGAGGTCGCTCTTGGGGGCATCCTGCAATTCGTCGATCGCGATGAAGACTCCCATCCCGAGTTCGCGCGCACCCTGGCCGAGTTCGTCGAGAAGTTCTCGGAGGTCTCGCTCGAGGTCGCCGCTGTCTGCGAATCCCACCTCTGCACTCACGTCGAAACCGAAGGAGTAGGTGCCCGCAGGATCGACAGTCATTTGAAAGGAGCGGAACACCCGCAAGGCGCGACCGAGCTTCTGGCGGACTTGGTCACCCAAGGACATCGTCCGGCGGAGCGAAGCGTGCAGCTCGCGCGTCAGGACCTCACGAAGACTCCGGCCAGGGGAGGCCTCGACTTTGACTGCGATCCACTTGCGTGACCGATCCGCCTCACGAATGAATTCGTTCAGGAGCACCGTTTTGCCGACACCCCTCAGCCCTGAGATGATCACCGGTCTGTCGCCTTCAGCATTCGCGATCACAGCAGCCATCACACTGCGAACACCGTCCAGGACGACATCGCGACCCGCCAGCTCGGGAGGCACGCGGCCGGCTCCGGGCTTGAACGGGTTGGTGGTATCGGCCAACTCACGCAAATGTAAACCCGTCTCAATTCGTATAAGCAGTAATCTTATACGTTATTAGACACGGTTAGACACCTCACGGGCGGAGGACGAGCCGGATCGGCGCGCCCTCCTTCGTCTCGAGCAGGCGCACCGCCTCGGCCGCCTCCGAGAGCGGCATGACACGGCTGACCGACTTCGAGAACTCGACGCGGCCCAGGTCGTAGAGCGACACGAGATCCGTGACGTCGCTCGGCACGGAACCGTAGTGGCCCAGGATCTGCTGCTTGAGGTAGCTGAAGAGTGTCCCGTTCGTGATGTGAAGCGGCTGGTCGGCGAGGCCGACGAGCACGAGCTTGCCGCCAGGCCCGAGGCAGCGCGCAGCCTGCTCGCGGACGGCAGGCACCCCGGCGAAGTCGAACGCGACCGTGACGCCGCGGCCGTGCGTAGCGGCACCGAACGCGGCGGCGAACCCGTCGTCGGCCGGGTCGAGGGCGACGTCCGCACCGAACTCGAGCGCGCGCGTCCGAGCGGCAGGCAGCGGGTCGACCGCGATGATCGGCGCTGCCCCGATGAGCCGCAGCAGCTGCACGGCGTGGGCCCCGAGCCCGCCGATGCCCCAGACGCCGACCGGCTTGCCCGGCTGCACCTTGGCGGTCGCGGTGATCGCCGACCACGGCGTCGACACCGCGTCGGGGATGAAGCAGGCCTCCTCGAACGGCAGCTGGACCGGCAGCGGCACGACGGTCTCGGCCGAGGCGACCGCGTACTCCGCCCAGCCGCCGTCGTAGTCGACACCGCGGGTCAGGATCGTGCCGCCGCGCTCCTCCCCCGCCTGCAGCAGCACCCGTTGGCCGATCGTCAGCCCGGTCACGCCCTCGCCGAGCTGGTCGATCACGCCGGCGACCTCGTGCCCGAGGGTGACGGTGTCGCCCTTGAGATACTGCGGCTTGAGCATGCCCTGGATGAGGTGGACGTCCGAGAGGCAGACGCCCGCCGCCTCGACCGCGATCCTGACCTGCCCGTCCGCTGCGGAAGGCGTCGGCACCTCCTCGACGGTGAACGTGGTGGTGGCGACATTCAGTCGACCTGCGAGCATGATCTCTCCTTCGAAATCGGGTGGTGGTGGTGGGGCGGCTAGGACGCCGGCCCGGAGCCGTAGATGCTGGTGAGCCAGACGTGTAAGAGCGTGTCGACCTCGTCGCGCGGCTCACGCGAGGCCGCGAGTGCCACCGTGATGACCCGCTCGTTGAGCTGGTTGAGCACAGTCGCGAGGTCGTGCGCGGCGGGCCCGTCGATGGCCGCACCCCGCGCACGCTCGGCGTCGATCGCGGCCGCCGTCCCGTCGATCCAGCGGCCCATCAGGCGAGCCCACTCGGCCGCGAGCTCGGCCTCTGACGAGAGCCTCGCGGCTGCGGCCACAGCGATCGAGACCCCGCGGTGCTTTGCGAAGGTGTCGGCGAACGCCTCGATCGCGCGACGCCAAGCGCCGGCAGGATCACGGGGCAGATCGTCGAGCACCCGGGCGCTGAGCGTGCCTGCCTCCCGCGCGACCCGGTCGAGCAGCGTCAGCAGCACCGCCTGCTTGGAGGCGAAGTAGAAGTAGAACGTCGGCCGCGAGATGCCGGCGCCGCGGGCGAGGTCGTCGATGGTGACGTCGGCGAAGTCCTTCTCGTCGAGCACTTGCTCGGCCGCCGTCAGAATGGCGCGCTCGCGCTCGTCGCCCGAGATGCGCACGGCGCGCCGGCCGCGCTGCGCTGCGGGTGGCAGCGGCGTTGCCGGCGGCAGCGGCATTGCCGGCGGCAGCGGCACCGCGGGCTGCGGCGGAGTCGCAGCAGGAGTCGGCGTGGGCATGCGGCCACTGTAGCGCGCTTCTCGACACAGTGTTGACTCAGTCGACACAGTGTTCGTAAACTGCCGGTGGTCGCACCGTCGTGGCCGGGATCGGAGCAGCCATGGCCACCGCAACGGCAACACCTGAGCATCTCGACGTGCTGATCGTGGGGGCAGGGCTCTCGGGCATCGGCGCGGCGTGCCGCCTCACCACGGCCTTCCCCGAGCGGTCCGTCGCGATCCTGGAGTCGCGCGCGACCAGCGGTGGCACGTGGGATCTCTTCCGCTACCCCGGTGTGCGGAGCGACAGCGACATGTTCACGCTCGGCTACTCGTTCCGGCCCTGGGCGACGTCGACGTCGATCGCCCCGGGCGCCTCGATCCTCGAGTACGTGCGCGAGACCGCTGCCGAATACAACGTCGACCAGCTCATCCGCTACGGGCACCGGGTCGTCAGCGCCGACTGGTCGTCGGCCGACTCGCGGTGGGCGGTCGAGGTCGAGCGCACCGACGCGTCCGGCGAGACCACGGCCAAGCGCTTCACCTGCTCGTTCCTCTTCATCTGCTCGGGCTACTACGACTACGACCGGGGCTACCGGCCCGCCTTCCCCGGCGAGGGCGAGTTCACCGGCGAGATCATCCACCCGCAGCACTGGCCGAGCGACTTCGACGCCACGGGCAAGCGCATCGTGGTGATCGGCAGCGGGGCCACCGCCGTGACGCTGGTGCCGTCGCTCGCGGCCACGGCGTCGCGCGTCACCATGTTGCAGCGCTCGCCCAGCTACGTCGCGATCCTGCCGTCCAACGACGACGGGTTCGACAGGATGCGCGCTCGCCACGTGCCCCTGAAGGCGGCTGCCGCGGTCTCGCGCTGGAAGGGCATCGGCACGTCGCTGATCAGCTACCGGATCAGCCGGCAGGATCCCGAGAAGATGAAGGGCATCCTGCGCCACCAGATCCAGAAGCGCGTGCCCGAGGGCTTCGACGTCGACCGCCACTTCACCCCGACATACGACCCGTGGGACGAGCGCCTCTGCATCGTGCCGAACGGCGACCTGTTCCGTGCCATCAGCAAGGGGACAGCCGACGTCGTCACCGACACCATCGACACGTTCACTCCCGGCGGCATCCGGCTCGCCTCGGGCGACGAGCTGGCCGCCGACGTGATCGTCACCGCCACCGGCCTCAACCTCCTGCTCTTCGGCGGCATGAAGCTGAGCCTCGACGGCGCCCCGATCGACCCGTCGCAGCGCGTCACCTACAAGGGCATGATGCTCGACGGCGTGCCGAACCTCGCCTTCGCCATCGGCTACACCAACGCCTCGTGGACGCTGAAGATCGACCTCGTGGTGCACTTCGTCACCCGCATGCTGCGTCACCTCGACCGGAGCGGCACCACCGCTGTCACACCGCAGGCGCCGCAGGATCTCGGGGCGCTCCGGCCCTTGATCGACCTCACCTCCGGCTATATCCGGCGCGGCATCGACCAGATGCCGAAGCAGGGCGCGCGTGCCCCGTGGACGCTGCACCAGAACTACCCGCGCGACGTCCGCCTCTTCCGGCTGTCGCGGCTGCTCGGCGACGGGCTGCGGTTCACCGGCGCTGGGCGCGACCGTCGCGGGTCGCGGCCGGAGCACTCCGAGAAGGGCGAGTGGGTGATGGCCGAGTGACCACGTCGTCCGTGCTGCCGATACCCGTCACGATCGCCGTCGACGGGACCTCCGCCCGGTATCGGGTCACCGGGCCCGCCGATGCGCCGGTTGTACTGCTGTTGCACGGCATCGGCCGCTCGCTCGACGACTGGGACGAGCAGCACCGCCTGCTGGGCGCCACCCACCGGGTGATCAGCGTCGACCTCGCGGGGTTCGGGCTGTCGGAGCCGCTGCCCGAGCGGCACACCCTCGACGCCCTCTCACGCTGGGTCGGGCGGTTCTGTGACGCTCTCGGGCTGGGGTCGACCGGCCCCTTCGACGTCGTGGGCAACTCGCTCGGCGGCGCGGTCGCCATGCGGCTCTCGACGCTGCGGCCGGGCCTGGTGCGGCGGCTCGTGCTGCTCGACAGCGCCGGCTTCGGGGCCACCGTGACGCAGGCTCTGCGGCTGATCGCCCTCCCGGTGGTGGGCGCGGTCCTGTTGCGCCCCTCCGAGAAGACCGCCGCGCAGACCGAACGCGCCCTCTTCCGCGAGCGTCGCTTCGTCTCGCGCGAGCGCATCGCGGCCAGCGTCGCCCGGGGCTCGCGCCCGCAGGCGATGCGCGCATTCCGCGAGGTCGCTCGCGACCTCGGCACCTTCCGCGGCATCCGCCCGGAGTGGCGTGCACGCCTGCTCGCCGACGTTGCACGCGCGGGCACCCCCTGCTCGTCGTGTGGGGCGACAGCGACCTGATCCTGCCGCCCTCGCACCTCGAGGAAGCCAAGCGCCTCCTGCCCCGCGCCCAGACCCACCTCTTCGAGCACACGGGCCACATGCCCCAGATCGAGCGCGCCGCCGACACCGCGTCGCTCGTCGACGCGTTCCTCGCCTGACCCCCCCCTCCGTTTTACCTATAGGTAAGCGCCCTCCGCACAGAAACGACTATGCGCGAACGCCGCACCCATAGGTAAAACGGGCCGGGCAGGGCAGGGCAGGGCAGGGCACGGTCAGTCGGCGTTGCCGACGGTCTCGGCCTCAGGGAAGACGTCGGCCTGCTCGACCTCGTCGAGCTCGCCCGAGACCGGCTGCGGCACCTCGCCGTGGTCGGCCGCGTCGAGCGCCTTGTGCGCCGTCGACAGCACGATCGCCGCCGCGAGCAGCGTGGCAGTGCCGAGCAGGAACGGCACGTGCGCGCTGAACGCGGTGACGAGCAGGCCCGCCACGAACGGCGCCATGCCTCCGCCGATGAACCGCACGAACCCGTAGGTGGCTGAAGCGACGGGCCGCTCGACCGGCGAGATGCTCATCACGGCGGTGGTCACGAGAGTGTTGTTGACCCCGATGAACGCGCCCGCGATGATCACGCAGACGATCACGGCGACGTGGTTGTACGGGAAGACGCCGATCACCGCGAGGTCGATCGCCATCAGCACGAAGTTCACGTAGAGCGTGCGTGGCGTACCGAATCGGCGCTGCAGCCACGGCGCACCCCAGACGGCGAACACCGCGACGAGCACGCCCCACGCGCAGAAGACGAAGCCGAGGCGGATGGGGCTGTCGATGCCCATCAAGAACGGCGAATAGCCCAGGATCGTGAAGAACGCCCAGTTGTAGAGAAAGCCCACGATGCTCGTCGTGCGAAGCGCCTTGTGCTTGAGGGCTGTCAGCGGCTCCGACAGCTTCTGCTTGCGAGCGGGTTTGGGCATCTTCGGCAGGAGGAACAGTGTGGCGAGGAGGGCGATGAACATCAGACCGGACACTCCGAAGAACGGCCCGCGCCAGGTGATGTTGCCGAGCAGGCCGCCGATGAGCGGGCCGAGGGCGATGCCGACGCCGAGCGCGCTCTCGTAGAGCACGATGGCCCCGGCGAATCCGCCCGAGGCCGAGCCGACGATCACCGACAGCGACGTCGCGATGAAGAGCGCGTTGCCGAGGCCCCAGCCGGCCCGGAACCCGACGATCTCGCCGATCGAATTGCTCGACCCGGCGAGCGCCGCGAAGATCACGATGATCGTGAGCCCGGCGATGAGGGTGCGCTTCGGCCCGATCCGCGATGAGACCCAGCCGGTGCCGAGCATGCAGACCGCGGTCACGACGAGGTAGCTGGTGAACAGCAGCTCGACCTGCGACGGCGTCGCGTTCAGCTGCCCCGCGAGGGTCTTGAGGATGGGGTCGACGAGGCCGATGCCCATGAACGAGACGACGCAAGCGAACGCCACGGCCCAGACCGCGCGGGGCTGCTTGAAGGGGCTCGGCGGAGCTGTCTTGTCGGCGACATCGCCGTCGGCAGTGGTGTGGCTGTGCGAACTCATGGGGAGGGTTTCCCGGCTTTCTGTCTGTCAGGGCTTGGGGTGGCGGTCACTCGGCGACGATGTGCTCAAGTGCGGGCAGCGCCTTCTGCAGGGCGTCGCGGTCGGCGGGCGAGAGCAGCTTCAGCCGGGAGGCGACCAGCTGCGAGCGCCCCTCGCGGTAGGCGTGGAGCCGCGAGACGCCTTCGGGCGTGATCGCGACGAGCACGACGCGACCATCGGCAGCGTCGGATCCTCGGGTCGCGTAGTCGGCGGCCACGAGGCGGTTCACGAGCGTGGTGGTGCCCGGCTGGCTCAGGCCCTCGCGCTCGGCCAGCTCGGTGACACGAGTGGGGCCGAGGGCCTCGAGACGAGACAGGACGCCGAGAGCGCTGACGCTCAGATCCTGCGGCTGGCGCGACTGGCGGATCCAGGTGATGAGGCCTTCGAGCGCACGCGCCACTTCGGCATCGGTCTCGGCAAGCACGGCCTCGTTGCTCATGAGCCAACTCTATAATGCAGTTATATAACCAGTCAATATTCATTCCCCTCGACACTGCGGTACTGATATGTCATAATAAAGTATGCGTGTTGCCCGGCAGATCGCCCCCCAGCCCGAGCTGGACGACGCCGCGTTCATCAACACCTCGGTCACGCGCCGCCGCATCGTGACCGAGCTGCACGTCGCCGGCCCGCTGACGTTCGCCGAACTGCTGCGCGCGACAGGCCGCAGCCCGCGCCGACTGAGGTCGCAACTGCGCTCGCTCGTCGGCCGCGGCCTGGTCGGCTGCACCGCCCCCGAGCAGCGCCGCCGACCGCAGGGCCACGGCGAGCTCTACTCGCTCGCCGCGTAGACCCCAGACCTCAGCGCCCCCCGGATGGCACCGGAGCCAGCGCCGGGTCGAGCCCGCTCGACCGCGCGAAGGTGCTGCGCGCGAGTGCCTGCACGTCGGCGAGGCTCCCTCTGAAGATGTCCTGGTCGCGAGCCGGGATGCTGCCCTTCGACCGGTCGGCGACACCGGCGTACTGCGTGCCCGCGTTGGTGTATTGCCAGAAAGTCCAGTGCGGCCAGGCGGCGGGCAGGGATCCTGCGCCCTTCGAGAAGTCGCTGACGTAGCTTGCGACGAACAGCGGGTAGTTGCCGAACGCCAAGCTGTCGCCCGTGCAGACCTGCCACCAGTGCGTCGTCGTGTAGATGACGGGCGTGCGGTCGGTGAGGGCGATGACGGTGTCGGAGAACTGCGCGATCCACGTGACCATCTCGGCCGGGGTCAGGCCCCAGCAGAGGTTCGTGTGGTCGCTGCCGGTGTAGGGGTCGGATTCGAGGTCGAGCAGGGGCGGCAGCGTGCGCGTGCCGTCGACGCGGCCGCCGCCGAGCTTCTTCAGCGACGCGGCGAAGTACTCCGCCTGCACGACGCCGTTCGACTGGTTCGGCCGAGCGAAGTGGAAGGCGCCGCGCGAGAGGCCCGCTGCGGCAGCGCCGGTGTACTGCTCGGCGAGGCGGGCGTTCGTGTAGTTCGACCCTTCGGTCGCCTTGACGTAGGCGAAGCGGGCGCCGGCACCGGTCGCCGTCTCCCAGTCGACGCCGTGCTGGTAGGCGCTGACGTCGAGGCCCGGCGTGCGCACGGCCGGGCTCGCGACCGCGACGGGCGCCGTCCGCCGCGGCAGAACTTTCGCGTCGGCCACGCCGGCGCCCGCCAGCAGCACCAGCACGACCAGCGCTGCGACGAGGGTGGAACGCGAGCGCATCCGGCGACGCTAACGCATCCCGCCTGCCCGCACCTGAACCCTCGCCCGAGCCCGAGCCCGAGCCCGAGCCCGAGCCCGAGCCCGATCGAACCACGCGATCCCCTCCGCGCCACGGGATCCGGTGGCGCGATCGGGATCGCGTGGTGCCACGCCGCAGCCCACGGCTCCGAACACTCCGTATGAGCTCCTCCACCGCCACCGCCACCGCCGACGGCGACACCTCCGCCCGCTTCGACCGAGCCTGGGACATCGGCACCCCGATGACACCGCTCGGCTACTACCCGAAGTACGGCCCGCTGCCGGCCGTCGTCGAGGTGCGTGACCAAACCGGCCCGTGGGATGCGACCGGTCAGACCCGGCAGTTGATGCTGTCCGACGGCGGGTACGTGATCGAACACCTGGTGCGCGTCGACCGCGAGGCGGGGCTCTTCGTCTACGAGCTGAGCGACTTCCAGAAGCTGTTCGGCCGGCTCGTCAGCGGAGCCCGCGCCGAGTGGGAGTACCGCGCGACGAACACCGGCACCCACGTGCGCTGGACGTACACGTTCTTCGCCCGGCCCGGCGCCGGCCTCCTGCTCGAGGCCATCGTGCGTTTCGCCTGGGCGCCGTACATGCGGAAGGTGCTGCCCGGCATCCTGGCCGAGATCGACCGCCACGCCTGATTCCCGACTACCGTGGACGGCCCGCGACGAAAGGCACCCCATGAGCGACAAAGACGGCCACTTCGACGAGACCGCCGAGGGCAACGCCGCGGCCAAGGTCGAGGGCGATGTGACGCAGCCGGCGGGCGAGGGCCGGTCGGGCTCGGGCGAAGAAGACTACGTCGCCGTCAACTCCGGCGGCATCTCCGGCGAGAGGCACGTGCCGACCGCCGACGAGGAGATCGGTCGCGGCGCGACCTACGACCCCGAGTCCGAGCGCTACCCCGACGAGGAGCGCGGCGACGACTGAGCCCGCCGGCGCTACGCCGTGACGAGGTCGAACCCAGCCCGCCCCTCCGAGACCCCGTTGACGAGCAGCTCGACGGCGTGAGCGCCCGGGTGGTAGCGGCGGGTGGTGATGAGCTTGAACGAGTGCGTCTTGACGAGGTCGAGCCGTCCGCCCGGGGCCAGGTCGCGCACGGCGAGCTTGAACGTCTTGCCGGTCGTCGCCCCGTTCGCCTTCTGGTGGTGCACGACGTAGTCGATCGACAGCCGAGCCGGTACCGCCCCGGTGTTCACGAGCGACGCCCGGAAGGTGAGCGAATCGCCGACGGCCACGACCGCCCGATCGAGCGTCGGGCCGGTCACCTCCAGCGAGGCGGGCGCAAATCCGAGCAGGGCGAGGGCACCGGGATCCCCACGTTTCACCAGGGTGCGCAACGCGCGCCGCACCAGCGCACCCGTGTTGGAGTCCGGCGTCGCCAGCCACCCCGCAGCCGTCGCCACGACCAGCTCGGCGTCGTGGCGACTGATGTCATTGAGGTGGTTCGCGACCGACCTCCGCACGTAGTCGCTCTCGTCGCGGTAGAGGGCGGTGAGAATCGGCACCGTGGATGAGGGGTCCTGCAGGATCCCGGGCACCCGGGTCGCCCACGGCAGATACGGTCGCGTCCCCTCCGAGGCCAGTCGGCGCACGTGCTCGTCGGCAGAGCCCACCCACTCGCCCTCGATCACGGCGAGCGCGCGGGCGAGGTCGTGCCGCAGCAGCACCCGGATGGCGAACTCGCCGGTGAGGCGGCCGGTCAGCTCGGCGATCAGCCGCAGGGCGTCGTCGAACGCGACCGGTGTCGACTCCTGCACTGCTCTCTCGGCGACAGCGCTCGTGACCGGCCAGATGAGCCAGCCCGTGAAGGGGAGGTCGCCGGTGGCAGCGCGGCGGACGACCGCGTCGAGGTCTGCCGACGAGCCCGGCACGGCCGTCAGAAGCCGGTCGCGCAGCAGGTCGCTGCGCTCGCGCAGGGCCAGCGGCCCGAGCGCCTCGGCGGTGGCGGCCGCCCGCAGCTGCGACACGTCGGCCGCGGGTGCCGCCGCCTCGATGGCGCGCACGAGGGAGACGGCGGTCGGCACCCCGATCAGTTCGTCGGCGAAGGGCATGACCCCACCCTGGCAGACGCCACCGTCAGCGCGGGGCGGCGGCCGCCGCCAGCACCGTCAGCCGGCAGCCACGTTCGCCGCGAACGCCGCGGCCCGCTCGCCGAGCGACGCCATGCGCCCCTGCCGGGCGGCCTCGACGTCGAAGCCGAGGTAGGCCGGGGGCGGCGGCTTCCGCACGTTCGCCGAGCACTCGAAGTCGGCGCAGACGAGCGTGCCGACGGTGTCGCCCTTGCGGCCTGCTGATCCTGCCCTCTTGGCCGCATAGAAGACGACGTCGTTCGGCAGCGTGACGTCTTGGCACCAGGTGCACTGCGCGCGCGAGCGGGGTGACGCCTCGGCCTGGCGCAGCAGGATGCCGACGACCTCGGCGTCGGTGGGCACGACGACGTACGCGCGGCGAGGCGCTTTGGGGTCGCGCCAGCCGAGGTAGTCGAGCGACTCCCAGTCGATGTCGTCGAAGCGGGCGGGGAGAGTGAGGTCGGAGACCTCTTTGCGAGACGCGTTCACGAAGGACGCGCGGATGGACTGTTCCGTCAAGGGAAGCATGGTGAAGCCGATCAGTGAGGCTCGGGGCACGCGGGTGCCCGCGAGAAAAAGGAAAGAGGAGGGGTCGGTGTCGCCGACTACCTGCCGCCGGCGGAAGACGCGCCGACGACCTCCTGACGCCCGAAGGGCTTCCCGCTGATCGTGCTCACCCCGTCACGCTATCAAGCGAGGCCGTCGAGCACGACCCCGGGGAGCATGATGAGAGGATGACGTCCCGCGAGCACCTGGCCCGAGCGTTGTGGACTCTGATCGAGCCCCTGCACGCCCTCAACTACTTCAGCCCCGAGGCTCGTCAGGCGTTCGCCGACGTCGGGCTGTCGCGCTTCTGGGACGGCTACTTCGCGGGCCGCGCCGCGCCTCTCGGCGCTGTGACGGCTGCTCCGGTCGTCGCGATGTTCTCCGGCTTCTCGCCCTTCCTCGTGGGCCGGGCCCTGCCGGCCGTGTGGGCGGTCACCACGCCCGAAGCCGCGCTCGAGGCACGGTTGGTCGGGGCTGAAGGCGCCCTGCGCAGGATCCTGACGCCTGCAGGGGTCGACGACGCTCACGTCGCGCGCGCGGCCGACACCCTCACGGAGGTGGCCTCTCGCATCGACAGTGCGGGCACCATCGCCCGGCCCCTCGCCGCCGCCAATGCCGCCCAACCGGTGCCGGACGACCCCTACCGGCGGCTGTGGTCGGCCACCTCGACCCTCCGCGAGCACCGCGGCGACGGGCACGTGCTTGCCCTGGCCACTCGCGACATCGCCGGCCTCAGCACGATCGTGCTGCGTGCCGCCGTCGACCTCGACGCGCAGACCATGAAGGGAGCGCGCGGCTGGACGGACGACGACTGGGCGGCCGAGCAGGAGCGCCTGACCGCGCGTGGCCTGCTGCAGCCCGGCGGGCGCATCTCAGGCTGGGGCCGCGCCGCGCTCAATCGGGCGGAGGACGACACGAATCGCCTGGCGGTCAGGCCCTGGGAGCACCTCTCTGAAGAGGCCATCGCCGACATCGCCCGGCTGCTGCTGCCGCTCTCGCGCGCCTGCGCCGTCACCTACCCGCAGCCGAACCCGATCGGGATGCCGCTGCCCTGGGACGCTGACGCCGACCCCGAGGCCCTCGGCGTGCCGGCGGCCCCCGCCTGACGAGGGCGGCCCCCGCCCGACGAGAGCGGCCCCCGCCCGACGAGAGCGGCCCCCGCCTGACGAGTCAGACGAGGGCCGCGACGTTCGAGGCGCTCAGGCCTCCGGGATATCGAAGATGCGCTCGGGCGGGCGCACGGCGTCAGGATCGGGGCCGCTGCGCTTGCCGAGGTCGAGAGCGTCGATCGCGGCGATATCCTGAGGCGTCAGCTCGAAGTCGAACACCTCGAAGTTCTCGGCGATCCGCGCGGGCTTGACCGACTTGGGGATGGCGCTGCGGCCCTGCTCGAGGTGCCAGCGGATCATCACCTGGGCGTTCGTCTTGCCGTACTTCTCGCCGATCGCCTGAATGGTCGTATCGGTGAGGGGGTTCTTGTGGCCGCCCTCGTTGAAGCCGGGGTAGAACGTGATGCCGCCGATGGGCGACCAGGCCTGCGTGATCGTGCCGAGCGCCGTGTCGGCCGCCTCGTTCTCATGCTGCGCGAAATACGGGTGGAGCTCGATCTGGTTGAGGGCCGGGACGACGGTGCGCTCCTGCATGAGGTTGTCGAGGTGCTCGGGCGTGAAATTGCTGACGCCGATCGAGCGCACCTTGCCCTCTTCGAGGAGGGTCTCGAGGGCGCGGTAGGCCTCGAGGGTCTTGTCCCAGATCCACGGGGCGGGCTGGTGGAGGATGAAGAGGTCGAGGGTGTCGAGGCCGAGCTTCGCGGTCGCGACGTCGAAGGCGTGCAGGGTCTCCTCGTAGCCGAACTGACTGATGAAGACCTTCGTCTCGACGAAGATCTCGTCGCGGTCGACACCCGACTTGCGAATCCCCTCGCCGACCTGCTTCTCGTTGAAGTAGGCCGCGGCGGTGTCGATGAGGCGGTAGCCGCCACGGAGGGCCGTGTCGACGGCGTCGACCGTCTCTTCGGGCGAGCTCTGGAAGACACCGAGGCCCAGGGCCGGCATGGTGACGCCGTTGTTGAAAGTGAGCTGTTCGTTCATGTCTCGACCGTAAGCCCGCAGTCGGCGGCGAAGAGAGGCCCCACCGTTACCTGGGTGGCAGTACCCCCTTCGCCGCCGAGCGCGGGCGGCCGCGCGAGGCCGACGCCGTCGCGCGGCGCACGCAGCAGGGTCAGGCCGGAGCGCCGGACGTCGTCGATGCGAGCAGGGCGCCTGCGTCGACCTTGAGCTGGAGCCCCGTGACGTAGCGCGCCTCGTCGGAGGCCAGGTAGAGCACCGCGTTGCTGATGTCGACCGGCTCGACGTAGCCGATCGGCATGGGCTGCATCGCGGGGAAGGCCTGCTCGGCGTCCTCGCGGGTCGGGTGCTCGAGGTCGGGGCGGAACACGTCGTACATCGGCTGGCTCATCAGCATGTTCGTATTGACGTTCGTCGGGTGCACGGCGTTCACACGAATGGAGTGCGGCGCGAGCTGCAGGGCCAGGTCGTGCACGAATCGGGCGACGCCTCGCTTGGCGTGCGAGTACCCCGCGCCTCCGGGCCCGTTCTCGGGGTTGTCCGTGCCGCCCGCCATGAGTCCTGCCACCGAGCCGGTGCAGACGATCGAGGCACCCGCCTTCAGGTGCGGCAGCGCCGCTGAGACAGCATTGATCACGCCGACGAGGTCGACTTGCACGGCGTCGAGGAACCCCTGTGCCGGCACATCGGCGCCGAGCGGGCAAATGCCGGCGTTGGCGATGACGAGGTCGAGATGCCCGAGCTCGGCGACGCCTTTCTCGACGGCGGCGCGAAGCTGGGACGGCTCGCGCACGTCGCCCTTGTAGGCGACGA
Source organism: Frondihabitans sp. PAMC 28766 (assembly GCF_001577365.1). NCBI lineage: Bacteria > Bacillati > Actinomycetota > Actinomycetes > Micrococcales > Microbacteriaceae > Frondihabitans > Frondihabitans sp. PAMC 28766. The sequence continues at coordinate 1,031,893 of NZ_CP014513.1, read as the reverse complement.
TCCTGCGATCCAGCGCCTCGATCTGCCGGACGGTCTCGTCGAGGTCCGCCGGCGTCGAGAGCGGGTAGTGGTTGCTGTCGATGTCTTCGAGGATGTCGACGGCGATGATGTCGGCCCCCTCCTGAGCCAGGCGGAGCGCATGGCTCCGGCCCTGCCCTCGTGCTGCTCCGGTGACGAAGGCGACCTTGCCTTCAACGCGTCCTGCCATGAGTGTTGCCCTTCCGATCGTCGTTGATGCGAATAGTGAGACCCTATAACGAAATTCGACGAGAGACCAGGATCCGAGGGCGTCGATACGCCGCACCGGTCAGGCGTCGGTCGGCGGTGCGGCCAGCCCCGTCCGAAAGAGCTCGAACGCCTCGGCGAGCGCCGCGTTCGGGGTGGCGTCGTCGGAGGCTGCCCAGGCGACGAGCGCCGTCCAGCTGGTGGTCCAGACGAGGCGGCTCACGAGCTGCGGGTAGAGGCTGTCTGCCGGCAGCCCGGTGCGGCGTTCGATGAAGGCGCTCAGGATTGCGACGTACTCGGCGATCCGCTCGCTGACGTGCGCTTCGGCACTCGGCACCGAGTCGATCAGGCGCACCTGGGTTCGCAAGAGGTCCATCTCGTCGGCCCGATACTCCAGCGTGGCCGGAGCGATCCGGCACAGGGCGTCGAGGAGCGGCTCGTCGCCCGGGGCCGAACGAAGGGCGCGCTCCAGTGACTCGTACTCCGTCTGGTAGCGATCCCACACGATGTCGAACTTCGACGGGAAGTAGCGGAAGAGCGTCTGCCTGCTGATCCCGGCGGCTTGGGCGACGTCTTTCATGGTCGTCTCGTCAAATCCTCGCTCGGCGAAGAGACGGAGCGCCAGGGCCGCGACGTCGGACGGCTCGGCGGCTCGGGGGCGACCCACGGGCGCGGTCTTCGGCTCGTCGACCATGCCCTCATCCTGCCAGGGCAGAGGGGGCGTCACATCGTGTCGAGGATGGCCGTCAGCATCTCGAAGGTGGTGAGCGGGCTGATGATCGCGAAACGCGCCACCGGCTCGCCGGCGTGCGACGACGGCACGACGAACGCGACCTGGTCTTCGAGCAGCTTGTCGGACCAGGCCTGGTAGTCGGCAGCCGTCCAGCCCTCGCGACGGAAGACGACGACCGAGAGCTGCGGGTCGCGCACGAGCGAGAAGCCCTCGCGACCCTCGATCTCGTCGGCGATTCGCCTCGCCAGGTCGATGCCGTACGCGATGGCGTCGCGGTAGACCTGCGTGCCGTGCGTCGCCAGCGAGAACCACAGCGGCAGGCCGCGGGCGCGGCGGGTCAGCTGGATGCCGAGGTCGGAGGGGTTCCAGTCGGGCGTCTCGGTGAGCGTGTCGAGGTACTCGGCGTGCTGGGTGTGGGCGCCCCGGGCGCCGACCGGGTCGCGGTACAGCAGCGCGCAGGCGTCGAACGGCGCGAACAGCCACTTGTGCGGGTCGACGATCAGCGAGTCGGCGAACTCGACGCCGCTGAACACCGGGCGCATCGAGGGCACCAGCATCGCAGCGAGGCCGTAGGCCCCGTCGACGTGGAACCAGACGTCGCGTGCCCGCGTCACTGACGCGATGGAGGCGATGTCGTCGACGATCCCGAAGTTGGTCGTGCCTCCGGTCGCGACGACCGCGAACACCGCATCGCCGTGCTCGGCGAGCGCGGCCTCGACCGCTTCGCCCCGCAGTCGCCCGTCGGCCCCCGGTGTCGCCTTCACGACGTCGACATCCATGACGTCGGCGGCCGAGGCGATGGAGGAGTGCGCCTCGGCGCTGCACACGACCACCCAGCGGGCAGGATTCGAGACCCCCGCCTCGGCATTCCGGCGGCGCGCCCGCGTCCGTGCGGTGACGAGCGCCGGGAGGTTGCCGATCGTGCCGCCCTGCATGAAGACCCCGCCGGCCGTCTCGGGCAGGCCGAACTCGGAGGCGAGCCACGAGAGCACCTCGTTCTCGGCGAACACGGCGCCGGCGCCCTCCATCCACGAGCCGCCGTAGACCGACGACGCCGACACGACCACGTCGAAGGCGATCGACGCCTTGCTCGGCGCGGACGGGATGAACGAGAGGTAGCCGGGGTGGTCGGTCGAGATGCAGGAGGGCGCGAGCACGTTCTCGAAAAGAGCCGACGCGCGCCGCGCCCCGATGCCCTCCGAGCTGATGGAGCCGCCGGCCAGGCGCTCCAGATCGCGGTGCCGCAGCGGTTTGTCGAGCGGGACGTCCTGGTACAGCGCGCGGCGCCTCGCGTACTCGAGCACCTCGTCGACGATCGCCGTGGTGCCCTTCGAGAAGGAGTGCATGCTGCTGGCCGAGTTTTCGCTCACGCCGACAGTCTGCCCTCTGTGGCCGCCCGCCCGCCGCCCCCTCTCCAGGCGACGCGCCCCGTCGACGACGGCGCATCGCGGCACCGGGGCGAGTTCTGCAATGCTGGACGCATCAAGGCCAGTGGAGCCGTGACGATGGAGGGAGCCGGGGGTGAGCTTCAGCGGCAGCATGAACAAAGCGCGCGATGCGACACGCCCCATGGCTCGGCGGGCGAGTTCCCTTCGCAGCGCGATCGAGCGATTTCAGCTCTTCGGCTTCGAAGGAACCATCTCCGCGCTCGCTGACGCGACCGGCGCGGGAGACGACGGCTGGTCGCCCGCGCAACTCGACGTCGCGATCGCCATGCTCGACGATGCACACCACTCATGGGCCTCGTTTGCGCGCGCAGAGCTGGAAGCCGGGCGCGCCACGAAGCGAAGCCAGCCCGGCGCACACCGGCCGAGCCAGCGGGATCAGCTCGCGTTGTGGAAGCAGCTGTACTTCAGCGCCGAACGAGCGGATCAGTGGCACCTCACGAGCGAGATGAGGCAGAGCCTTCGCCGCGAGGGCTGACCCCGTGGTTGGCGGGAAGCAGCAACCTGGCCCGAGGCCCAGCGAGGGCCAGGCGACGCGCCCTACGCGCCCTCGAGGCTGGTGTCCTTGGCGAGGCGCGCCATCAGGCGCGTGAGGGTGTCGATGTCCTTGCGGCTCCAGTGGGCGAGCAGGCGGTCGTGCTTGTGCTGCGAGGTCTCCATGATCCGTTCGCCGAGCTCGCGCCCTCGCGGCGTCAGCGTGAGCAGGATGCTGCGCTCGTCACCGGGGGCCGGCACGCGGAGGACGAGCCCCGCATCCTCGAGTCGGTGCGCGATCTTCGTCACGTTGGCGCGCCCGGTGCCCAAGATGCCGGCCAGGCGACTCGGCGAGGTGGCGCCGCGGTAGGTCAGCTGGTTGACGACGAGGAACATGGGCATGTCGTCGACGGGGAAGTCGATGGCCGCCATCACCGACCGCCGGTTCTCCTGGCTGTCGGCCCAGTGCACGACCGACGCCAGCGAGATCCGCAGGTCGAACAGGTCGGGGTCGATCACCGGGCTCAGGTCGACGTCGTCAGGTGCGGTCACCGTTCGAACTCTACCGACGCTCGATCAGCCGGACGGGCCCCACCAGGCCGTAGTCGCGCACGAACGTCTGCTGCATCAGCTCGGGCCCGGCCAGGTGGTGCGAGAACACGTCGGGCAGATCGTCGTAGTAGCCGCGCGCCAGCAGCCGATTGTTGAGCGAGCTGGCGACGCGCACCACGACGGTGTTCGAGCCGGCGACGAGGTCGTCGGTCACTTCCACGACCGGGTGCGAGGTGTCGAAGCCGCGAAGCGGCCCCTCCCCCACACGCACCGAGCCGAGGCCGCCCGACGTCGAGCCGAGGTCGAGCAGGTAGCGCGCGCCGTCGGCGACCGACGCCACGTCGAGCACCGTCGTGTACTCTCCGACGCCGGACACCTCGGGCCCGACCTCGGGGATGTCCTTCCAGACCCGCAGCGACCCCGTCCCCGCCGCCAGGCGCGTCACGGACGTGTGGGGGCGCACCTCGCGCGCCTCGTAGCCCAGCCCGCGATCCTCGGTGATGAGCTCCATCTCGCCGGCGTCCCAGCTCTCGACCGCGATCGACCAGTCGTCGAGCTGCGTGACCACGGAGTCGGAGGCCGGGGCCCCCGATCCTGCACCCTGACTGCGATCGAGCGTGAACAGCGCGGTTTCGCCGGGGGCGAGAGAGACGGTCAGGATCGTGCGGTCTCCCGAGACGCGAGCGGCACCGTACGGCGCCACCGAACCCGACCACGCGTCGATGCGGTGTGCCGCCCCGACGCCGGGCAGCGACACCTCGACGGTCGTGGGCTCGCCGGTCTCGTAGAGGAAGCTGTAGAGGTAGAGGTGCAGCAGGTCGCCGTCTTCGCGGAGGTGCGAGAGCACGTTCTCGTTCGGCTCGACGAACTCGGCGCGGCCCGTCACGCCGAGGTCGCGCAGGGCGTCGACGGTCAGCGACGCGTCGTCGACGGTCGTGACGGAGGGCTGCTTCAGCAGCTCTTCGATCGTCGCCGCCAGTTCGGCGTCCCGGCCGTCGAGACCCGGAGTCTGCGAGGCGGCCAGGTCGTGTTTCGTGGAGGTGCCGAGCATCAGCGACTTGAGCTCGCTCGTGCCGTTGACCAGCACGATCTTCGTGCCGCGCGACGCCCACTCGACGAGCAGCTTCGCCACGTCGGCGTCGAGGCCGCTCTGGAAGACGAGCAGCGCCTGGTAGCCGGGGCCGTCGGGCTGCACGACGGGGGCGGCACGGTCGCCGCCGAGCGTCACCTCGTCGCGCAGCAGCAGCGACCCGTCGAAGAACTCGTACGTCCACCCGGCGTCCTGCATCCCGAGATCCTGCCACCAGTGGTTCTGGCGGTTGCGCATCCAGTCGCGGCCGTACGCGTCTTCGTCGGGCACTCGGTTGCCGTCGGCATCGACGAAGAACATTCCGGAGGCGTTGTCGGTGAAGTGGTCGGTGTGCAGGATGCCGACGTCGATGCGCGGGTGCCCCTGCCGCAGCAGGTACTGGCAGCGGCCGATCGCGTCGTTCCAGAGCGGGTAGAACTCGGCCGCGGGCTGGCGGGTGTCGAAGCGCTCAGAGAACATGTTCCACATGCCCTCGTGGCCGGGCCACTCGGTGACGCCTTCGCCGCCGGCGGGCGACGCCCAGCCGTGCAGCACCGTCTTCGTGATGCCCGCGGCGAGTTGGGTCGCGATGATCTGGTCGTAGAAGCGGTGGTCGAGCATGTGATTGCGGGTGGTGGCGCCCGTCTCGGACGAGTACTGCTTGCCGAACAGGTGCGCGGGCCCGGCGAGCAGTCGGTAGGCGTCGATCTGCGAGGCGAACTCGAGCGACTCCGTCTCGATGCCGTCGACCTCGGGGCCCGGCCGCGTCAGCTCGAAGGGCAGGCCGTAGCTGATCTCCGACCGCAGCGTCATGCCGTTCTCGTGCAGGAACTCGGCGAACGGCCGCATCATGTTCTCGATGTAGAGGTCGGTCAGGGTGCGCACGTAGTCGAAGCGGACCTTCTCGACGGTGGCCCTCTGCGCCTCGAGCGGCTCGTGGTGGTACACGGTGCTCGACGCCATGAGGGGTGCGCTGCGGGTGAGGAAGGGCAGCCACGGTGTGATGTCGTAGCCGCGTCGCTCACGGAATTCGCCCGCGAAGTGCGCGCCCCAGAACATCCCGCCCGCACCGTAGGTCGAGAGCTCGAGCGAGTCCATGTACATCTGCGCGCGCGGGTTCTTGGCGATCTGCTCTTTCAGCTCGGGGTGAGCACCACCGTCTTCCAGTAGTCGATCACCGCGTCGACGCCGGCACGCTCGATGTAGTTGACCGTCCAGTTGGTCGAGGCCGACGGCGATGCGGTCTGGCCGGTGCCGTGCGACCAGAAGAAGAAGAGGGCCCACGGGCCCACGTCGGGTGCCGTCCATGCGAGTGTCTCGCCGGTGACCCGGGCGGTCAGGTCGATCACCGAGTCGGCGTCGAGGGTCGACGAGGCGTCGGCGAGCCCTCGCATGCGCACGGCCCCCGCCGGCGTCGTGCTCTTCGGGCCCTCCGCCTCGCGCAGCGCGACGACGGCGACGAGCGTCTGGTTGCGGATCTCGCCCCGGTGCCCCGGCAGCGGGGTGTCGGTCGGCGGCGACGAGAGGTCGATCCGCGGGATGGCGCCCGTTCTCGAGGCGCCCGCCTGCAACGTCTCGCTGACCACGTCGAGTTCCTGCGCCGCAGCGTCGTGGTCGGCGTCGATGGTGGGGATGTTGGCGTTCGACCAGTTCGTGCCCGAGGTGAAGCTCACCGACATGCCGCGCGCGGTCGTCTCTTCGACCACGATCTGCGAGTCGTGCACCCACTCCTCCGAACCCCAGCCGTAGCGGGCGTGGTCGATCTCGCCCTCGTCCATGGCCAAGAACTCCATGCCGCCGAAGCCCAGGCGGTGCGCCGTGTCGATCTCGAAGCGAAGGGTCTGGTCGGTGTGCAACCCCTCGGCGAGCCACCAGCGCAGCTCGGGGCGGAACTCGATTGACGGCTTCTGGATGCTGCGGGCGACGTCGTCGAGCGACATGGGTGTTCTCCTTCGAACGGTGGTGGGTCGACCCTAGAAGCCGCTCAACTGCATTGTCAATGTCTTCAGGAAACTAGTTGGTATCGCTTCGACAATTTAATTTGGGCAGAATCATTGCCAATCCACGGGCAGGCCGATTAGTGTGGCGTCGCGTTGAACCGTTTCATGACCATAGCTGGCGTTCGACGCAGACCGATGTTCAAAGGAGAACACCATGGCTTCCACCGTCCCGAACCCTCGCAAGGCACCGAACCCGTGGTGGGTCGGCACCGTCTCGGGGATGGCGTCGTACATCGACTCCGCGGCCATCGTCTCGTCGGGCACCGCTCTGGTGCTCTACCAGCACTCGATCGGCATCAGCGGCAACGAGATCGGGGTGCTCTCGGCCGCCCTGACCTTCTGCATCGCGATCGGCGCCCTGAGCGGTGGCAGGCTCGGCGACCTCTTCGGGCGGCGCACCGTCTTCATCGGCACGATGGTCTTGACGGTCGCAGGATCAGCCACGCTGGTGTTCAGCCCGGCCTTCGCAGGGCTCCTCATCGGTACGATCCTGCTCGGCCTGGGCACCGGCGCCGACCTGCCCGTCTCGTTGGCGACGATCTCCGAGGCCGCGAACGACGACAACCGCGGCAAGATCGTGAGCTTCTCGCAGGTGCTCTGGTTCGCCGGGATCCTCGCCACCTATGCGATCTCGAGCATCGTGGGCGGGCTGGGCCACCTCGGCGGCCAGATCATGTTCGCGCACGTCGGGATCATCGCCCTCATCGTGTTGGCGCTCCGCTTCACCATCCCCGAGTCGGCGACCTGGTCGGTCGCCAACAAGGAGAAAGACGCCGGCCTCAGCACCGTGCGCGCCGCTCGGCACGGCATCCGCGACGTCTTCACCCAGAAGATCTTCCTGCTGCCGTTCATCGCGCTGCTCGTCTTCTACACGCTGACGAACCTCGGCGCGAACACGGGTGGCCAGTTCGGCTCGTACGTCGCCGTCAACGTCGTGCACCTCTCGGTGCAGACCTTCTCGCTGATCAACCTCGTCGCCCTGCCCGTCGGCATGCTGCTGGCGTTCTGGTTCATGCGGGTCGTCGACGGCCGGTGGCGCATGCCGTTCTACATCATCGGAGCGATCGCCTACATCCTGAGCTACGCGCTGCCGCTCGTCTTCGGCTTCAGCCTCTCGACCCTCATCGCCATGCAGGCCTTCAACGCCGTGGGCGCCGCCTTCGCGTTCGAGGCGATCATGAAGGTGTGGTCGCAGGAGTCGTTCCCGACCCTCCTGCGCTCGTCGGTGCAGGGCACCATCATCGCCGTGGCGCGAGTCGCCGCCGCCGCCCTCGCCCTCGTCACCCCGCTGCTGCTCGGCGCACCCATCGTGATGTACGCGCTGCTCACCATCGTGGTCGCGATCGGCGTCGTCGTCGGGTGGCTGGGCTTCCACCGAGCCCGCTTCAACGCCTTCACCATCGAGGGCAAAGACCTGGCCGACGCTCAGGAGGCGCTCTTCGCCGCCGGCCTCCGCGACGATGCCCCGGCTGCTGCCGCGCGGCAGGACAACCGGTGACGCACAGCGCACGCTGAGTGCAGCCGCACAAGAGCAGGCGCAGGATCCGCGGCCGGCCTCGGCCCGCTGATCCTGCGCCCGTTCGGTTGGCTCAGAAGCCGCTGTTGCCGCTTCCGCGAGTGACGGTGAACCCGTTGCCGTTGTTCACGAGGCCCGTGGCAGCACCAGACACGGTCGTCGACGAGACGTTCAGCGCCCCGCTCGCACCCTCGATGTCGAGGCCGGAGGTGCCCGCCCCGGCGATCGTGTCACCTGACATCGTGAGCGCGGACACCGCCTGAGGGCCCTTGACGAGGACGCCCTGATAGGTGCTGCCCGAGATGGTATTGCCTGTCACAGCGATCGGCTGGGTGATCGACGTCTGGTCGGCGTAGATCCAGAGGGCGCCGAGATCGATGCCGAGGTCGGAGCTGTACGAGCCGGTCCGCTGCAGCGTGTTGCCCGAGACGGTGGTCGGCCCGTCGAACGCCTGCCCGAACCGGCTGCTGATGGTGATGCCGGCCCCGAACGCGACGGTGTCGGTGACGAGCGAGTCGCTGACGGTGTTGTTACCGCCGCCGTACACGCCGATGCCGTTCGCCTGGATGATGTTCGACACGGTGTCGGCCGTGAAGGTCGACCCGGTGACGTCGCCGCCCTCGGTGTCCATCGCGAGGCCGTCGTCTCCGGCGTTCCGCACCTCCGACTGCTCGACGGTGGTGTTCGACGTGCCGCCGTTGAGATGGATGCCGTCGGCGTAGACGTCGCGGACACGGGCGCCGCTCACCGTGAGGCCGGTCGTGGGCCCGTCCGTCCAGATGCCCACCTTCGTGTGCTCGATCCAGACGTTGGTGATCGTCGATCCGCTGGTGAACTCGCCTTCGATGCCGGCGGCTCCGGCGTTGTTGTTGCGGCTGGTCTGATCGCCGAAGATCGACAGGTTCGAGACGTGGTTCTCGCCGCCGTTGGAGTAGAGCCCGCCGTTGCCGTTCTCAGCGGTCGACTGGATGGTCGTGCGCCACTCGCCGGCGCCCTGGATCGATACGTTCGTGAAACCGATCCGGTCGGAGATGTCGTACGTGCCGGCCGGGAACCAGAGCCCGGTGCCGGTGCCGGACAGGCTCGACAGGGCGCTGTTGATCGCGCTGGTGTCGTCGGCGCCCGAGTTCGGGGTCACGCCGAAGCTGGTGATCGACGTGTAGCCGGACGGCATCGCCGGTGCAGCCGCGACCTCTTCGGTGTCGACGAGGTCGATCGTGTACGACGCGGCGGTGTCGGCGGCGTCCTTCTGCAGCTTGATCACGGTGCCGGCCGGCTGCTCGCCGATCAGCGCGCGGGTCTCGTCGAAGAAGTGGTGCGCGGCGCCGTTGGACGGCGAGTGCGTGTCGGTGTAGCCGCCACCATAGAGCCACGAGTACTTCGTGGTCAGCGACAGATCGGCGACGTGCGAGCTGCCCGCGTACACGGCGAGCGGCGCTGTCGCCGTCGAGCCGTCGCTCTTGTCGGGGATCGAATAGCGCACGACGATCGAGTTCGCGGGGTGCGCGAGCGTGACCGAGACGTACTGCCCGGTGCCCGTGAGCTGCACGGCGCTGCGCGTCGTCGCCTCGGACGCCAGGCTCGGATAGGTGCGGCTCACGGGCAGCACAGTGCCGGTGGTGGGCTGCTGAGCCGCCACGTACTCGGTGTACGGCAGTTGGGCGCCCGCGGTGGTCGCCGGCGGGGTGGTCCCTCCGCCGCCCGACGTGCTCGTCTCGGTGACCGCGAGGTAGTCGAGGTTCGCGTTGCCGTTGTCGGCCGTGCCGTAGCTGTAGGCGATCGTGTGCGAGCCGGCGGCCAGGGTGACCGATGTGGTCTCGGCGGCCCAGGTGTTCCAATCGGTCGTCGCAGGGAGGGTGATCTGCTGCGTCTTTCCGTCGACGCCGAGCGTCAGAGTTCGGGACGACCCGGTGCCGTCCGAGTACTCCAGCGCCAGCGCGTAGGTGCCCGCCGTCGCGGCCGACACGGTGAAGGCGGTCGATGCGGTGCCCTTGTCGCTGTCGGTGTACCCGCCGACGAAGCCCGACCCGGAGTAACCGGTGTGATCGGTTTCGACGACGGCGCCACCCGTGAGCTTGGCGCTTTCGGCCTCGTACTTCGTGGTCGTCGTCGCGGCGGAGGCGGCCGCGCCCGACATGAGCGGCATGGACGCCGAGCCTACGGCCAAGATCGCGGCGATGACGGCGCCCGCGCGGATTCCGAGGGGTGATGCGTGTGGCTTCATTCGAGTGCTCCTTTGCACTGGTAGATCGATTGGCGAGCTGGTGCACTGGTGGATCGATTGGCGAGCTGGTGAGACGGTCAGCCCTTGACGGCGCCCTGCATGCCCGCACCGTGCAGGAAGAACCGCTGCATGACGAGGAAGAGGACGACGGGGATGAACGTCGCGATGGTCAGGGCGGCGAGGAAGACACCGAGGTCGGTGGTGGTCTCGATGCTCGGCAGCCGCACGGACAGCGGTTGCAGGGCCGTGTTCGGCAGCACGAGGAAGGGCCAGAGGAAGTCGTTGAACGAAGCGATGACGGCGAACACCGAGACCACTCCGATGATCGGCTTCGACATCGGCAGCACGATCGACCAGAACAACCGGAAGGGCCCGGCCCCGTCGGTGCGCGCCGCTTCGAACACCTCGCGCGGCAGCGAGTCGAAGAACCGCGCGACGATCAACACGTTGAACGCGCTGGCGCCCGAGGGCAGCCACACGGCCCAGAACGTGTTGATCATCGAGGTGTGCAGCAGAGGCGGGTGCAGGATCGTGAGGTACAGCGGCACGAGCAGCACGATCGACGGCACGAACAGGGTGCCGAGCACGAGCCCCATCAGTGCCCGCCCGTAGCGCGGGCGCAGCACCGACAGGGCGTAGCCCGCGGTGGTCGCCACCAGGATCTGCACGAACCAGCAGCCGAGAGCCAGCGCGAGCGTGTTCCACACGTAGACGCCCACGTTGACCTGCGTCCACGCGTCGACGAGGTTGGCCCAGTCGATGCCGTGCGGAAACAACGCCAGCGGCTGTCGCAGGGTGTCCTGGGTCGGGGTGAGCGCCGACTTCAGCAGCCAGAGCATGGGCCCGAGCCCGCAGATCACGAGCCCGGCGAAGAGAAGCCCTTGCAGGGTGCGCATCGTGATGCGGACATGGGCGAGCCGCCAGTCGCCGGTCGAGACGATGCCGCGGTCGGCCTCGTCGTCGGCGGCCTTTCGGCGCCGCCGCAGAGAGCGCCGAGGCGTACCGAGGGCAGGATCCGATGGGGCGGGCGACCCGGGCACGGGCGGGGTGACCGGAGGGGTAAGGGTGTTCGTGGTCATGCGCTCCACCTTTTCGTCGCGCGGAAGTAGATCAACGACAAGAGAGCGAGCGCGATGGCGAGCAGCAGGCTGAGCGCCGTCGCCTCCCCGTACTGCCCGCCGGCGCTGTTGCCGAACGCGTCGTTGTAGATGAGCAGGAGGACGGTCAGCGTCGAGTTGTTCGGGCCGCCGTCGGTGAAGAGGTACGGCTGCAGGAAGACCTGAGCGGTGCCGATGATCTGCAGGATGAACGTGACGAACAGGATCCCGCGCAGCGACGGCACCGTCACGTGCCAGATCTTGTGCCAGATGCCGGCCCCGTCGACCTCCGCGGCGTCGTAGAGCTCGCCCGGCACGCCGAGGAGGGCCGCGAGATAGATGATGATCGTCCCGCCCGCGGCCGACCAGGTCGCCTCGAGCACGAGCGACGGCATGGCGCTCGCCGCCGACTCGATCCACGGCTGCGGTGGGATGCCCACCCAGCCGAGGATCGTGTTGAAGACGCCGGTGGCCGAGCCCGAGTAGAAGAACTTCCACAGCAGCACCGCGACGACCGGCGGCACCACCACGGGCAGGTAGGCGAGCACGCTGAAGAGGCCTTTCATCCGCCGCACCTCGCTCATGAGGACGGCGATGGCCAGCGGCAGCGGGTAGCCGAAGATCAAAGCCAGCAGGGCGAACCAGGCGGTGTTCCTGATCGCGGTGCCCAACAGGGGATCCTGCAGCGCCTGGGCGAAGTTCGCCCAGCCGACGAAGGTCGGCGCCGAGACGAGGTTCGTCGTCTCGAAACTCATGACGACCGACCGCACGATCGGCCACCACGAGAAGACGCCGAACACGAGCAGCATCGGCAGCAGGAAGACGACGGTGGAGGGGCCGCCGGCGCGCACCCACCGGCGGATGCCGGTGACGCGGCGGACAGCCGATTGGCCGGCAGACGGACCTAGGCCGACCCCCTGCCCGTGCCGCTCGTCGACGGAGGCGGTCATCAGTTGCCTGTGCCCGAGTCGAGCATGGTCTGGATCGTTCCGTTCGCCTGCTTCAGCAGCGTGGGGATGTCGGCGTTCTTGTCGGTCAGTACCGCCTGAACCACCGGGTCGAGCTTGCCGTAGAGCGCCTGCGTCTGGGTGCCGGGCTCGGAGACGATCTGCTGCGAGAACTCCTTGTCGGTGTACGGCGCGAACTGCTTCAGAGGCACGTTGACGTAGGAATTCGTCCAGGCGAGCGTCTGCTCGTACGTCTTCTTGTCGAAGACGGGCACCTGGGGCACGCCGACGGGTTGTTTCGATGCGATGGCGATCTTCGCTGCCGAGACGGAGGCCGACTTCTTGTACTGCTGCTGCATGTAGTAGTAGTCGATCCACTTCACGGAGGCGCTCTGAACCGCGCTCGAGGCACCGGCGCGGACGAAGGCGATCGCGCCGCCGCCCAGGGCCCCGGCGTTCTTGCCCGACAGCGGGATGACGGTCTGCCCGACGGTCTTGGGGTCGATGGCGTTCTGCTGCACGAGCGAGGTGTAGTTGCCGCCGCCCGAGATGTACATGCCGATCTTGCCGGCGGCGAAGTCCTGGTTGATGGCGTTCCAGTCGTAGAGGAAGTCGCCGCCCATCGAGTCGTCCGTCCACCGCATGTCGTGGAGCGTCTCGAGCGCTTTCTCGAACGGCTTCGTGTCGACGGTCGCCTTGACCTTCTTGCCGGTGCCGGTCTCGGCGCGACCGCCGAACGCGTTGGCGAGGGTGACCAGCGACCAGCCGCCGGTGTTCGACTGCGTCATCGTCGAGAAGCCGGCCTCCTTGGTCGTCGTCGCGATCGCCTTGGCGTCCGACCGCACCTCGGCCCACGTCGTCGGCGGCTTGTTCGGGTCGAGGCCCGCCTGGGTGAACAGCTGGCGGTTGTAGTACAGCGCCTGACCGTACGCCGAGATGGGCACGCCCTCGATCTGGCCGCTCGTGCTCTTCACGTTCGTGACGACCGACGGGTTGAAGTCCTTGACGTAGGGCAGCTTGTCGACGAGCGACGAGATGTCGGCGACCTGCTTCTGCGCGATCAGCGAGCGGCCGTCGGTGAACGGCACCGTGAACACGTCAGGCAGTGTTCCGCCCGCGAGCTGAGCGGTGAACGTGGTCGCCACCCAGTCGTAGGGCTGGGTCTTGACCGTGATGTCGGGGTTGACCTTCTCGAACGCCGTGATGCGCTGGTCGATCTGCTGTTTCGCGGCCGCCGTGAGGCCCGTGTCGATCGACACGGTGATCGACGTCTTGCCGGATGACGGCGTGGACGAGGTGCCGCAGCCGGTCAGTGCCATCGCGAGGGCGACGGCCCCGGCTGCGGGGGCGATGTATCTGCGTCGAAACTTCATTGTTCCGTTCCTTTCGTGAGGCTGTGCCGGTCAGAGCGCCCGGATGGCGCTGCGGTACCAGGCGGTGGTGTCGGGCGGCAGGATGCCGTCGCTGAGGGGAGAGCTGGACAGGATCACGTCGGCATCCGGCGGAAGGCGCACCGGAGTGTCCGACATGTTGACCGCGCAGGCGATGCCGCCGCGGCCGAAGGCGAGCACCGCGTCAGGGCTCGGCAGCCACTCGAGGGGCTGGTCGCGGAAGTCCGGAAGGGCGCGGCGGCAGGTGAGCATCGCCCGGTAGAGCGCGAGCATCGAGGTGGCATCGGCCGACTCCGACTCGACCGACCAGGTGCCCCACCCCGCGGGCTGCGGCAGCCAGGACGGCGCGGACGCGTCGGCCGGCGAGAAGCCGAACGAGTGGCCGACTGCCGTCCACGGCAAGGGCACGCGGCAGCCTTCCCGCCCGGGGTCGCGCCCTTCGGAGCGGAGGAACATGGGGTCGGTGCGGACCGAGTTCGGCAGATCCTCCACCTCGGGCAGCCCCAGTTCGTCACCCTGATAGACGTACAGCACGCCGGGCAGCGCCGCCGTGAGGAGCGCGGCAGCCCGAGCGCGCGTCGTCCCTCGAGCGATGTCGGTGGGGGTGTCGAACTCCTTGGTGTCGAACGAGAAGGCGCTGTCTTCGCGACCGTACCGCGTCACGGGGCGGGTCACGTCGTGGTTCGAGAGCACCCACGTCGGCGGCGCCCCGACAGTCGCGTGCACCTCGAGGGTCTCGACGATCGACTCACGGAGCGCCATGGCATCCCACGGCCGCGTCATGAAGTCGAAGTTGAACGCCATGTGCATCTCGTCGGGGCGCAGATACTTCGCGAATCGGTCGAGATCGGCCAGCCACACCTCCCCGACGAGCGCGCGATCGCCGTACTCGTCGGCGACGGCTCGCCAGCTGCGGTAGATGTCGTGGTTCTCGTCGCGGTCGAGGAAGGGGTGCGGGCTCGCGTCGTCGACCTCGGGCAGCGTCGGGTCCTTCACGAGGAGGGCCGCCGAGTCGATCCGGATGCCGGCGACGCCTCGGTCGAACCAGAAGCGCAACACGTCGTGGAACTCGCTCTGCACGTCGACGTTGTTCCAGTTGAGGTCGGGTTGCCCGGGGTCGAACAGGTGGAGGTACCACTCGCCCGGCGAGTCGTCCTGGTCGGGCGTGCGCTTCCAGGTCGTCCCCGAGAAGCTCGACGGCCACCGGGTGGGCGCGTGATCGCCGGAGCGGAACCAGAAGCGATCGCGCTCGGGCGACCCGGGAGCCGCCGCGAGGGCGTCCTGGAACCAGCGGTGCTCGGACGACACGTGGTTGGGCACGATGTCGACGATCGTTCGGATGCCGAGGGCCGCAGCCTCGCCGATGAGCGCTTCGGCCTCGTCGATCGAGCCGAAGTCGGGATTGATGCGGCGGTAGTCGGTGACGTCGTAGCCGCCGTCGACCCAGGGCGAGTCGTACCAGGGCGTGAACCAGAGGGCATCGACGCCGAGGTCGCGAAGGTAGGGCAGCCGCGAGCGGACCCCGGCGAGATCGCCGACACCGTCGCCGTCACCGTCCGCGAAGCTGCGGACGTACACCTCGTACACGACGGCGTCTCGCCACCATCCTCGGGCACTGTCGATCGGCATGCGTAGTCACTCCATCGTGGTTTAGCGGTATATGTCTGGTCGGGAGTTTATCGCTATAGTGGAGCTTGTCAACCACCGATCTCCCGACAGCGACGAGGGTGCCAATGGACCGCCGCGTGACCCTCAAGGACATCGCCGACGAGGCCGGCGTCAGCGTCATGACCGTCTCCAACTCGCTCAACGGCAAGCGGGCGCGCGTCTCCGAGTCGACCATCGAGCGCATCGAGGCCATCGCCCGGGCCCGCGGGTACATCGCCAACGCCTCGGCCCGCACCCTCGCCGCCAAGGCGTCGAAGCTCATCGGCCTGCTCGTCCTCACCGACACCGACGAGAACCTCTCGCTCAGCCCCTACAACCTGCAGGTGTTCAGCGTCATCGAGCACGAGCTGCGGACGCGCGGCTACCACGTGCTCTTCCGCGGGGTCTCCACCGTGCACGAGGTCGATGTGGCGTTGCGGTCATGGGATCTCGACGGCGCCATCGTGCTCGGCTTTCCCGACCGCATGGTGACCCAGATCGAACCGCCGGAGGCGACGCCGATCGTCGCGCTCGACAGCTATGCCGCGCACTCCCTCGCCATCCCCGTGCGCTCGGACGACCATGACGGTGGCCGGCTCGCCGCTGAGCACCTCCTCGCGAACGGGCACCGTCGCATCCTGTTCGCCGGGCCCGAGTACGAAGCCTCCGGGGTCGTTCGAGAGCGCTTCGACGGCTTCATCGACGCGTTCGAAGCGGCCTCGTCGGCCTGGGATCCGCGTGACCGGTCAAGCGAGGAGGCCACCTTCGAGGCCGGCGTCGCGCTGGGTCGGCGTCTCGGCGACCGGCACCCCGATGTCACCGCCGTGTTCGCCACCGCCGACGTGCTGGCGATCGGCGTCATGGAGGGCGCGCACTCGCGGGGCGTCACCGTTCCCACCCAGCTCTCGATCGTCGGTTTCGACAACCTCGACGCTGCCTCGTGGGTCACGCCCAAGCTCACCTCGATCGACCAGGACGTACCTGGCAAGGCCATCGACGCCGCCCGGACGCTGCTGCGCGCCATCGACGACGATGCCGGCCCCGCCGAGACGTCGCACCACCGGGTGCGTCTCGTGCGCCGCGGGTCGGTCGCCGCCCCGCGCGCGGCGCGCTGATTCGGTGGCTACGGGCGTCTGAGCGCCGTGACGACCTCAGCCCCGCCGCCGCCGGCCTGCAACCCGAATGCCGGCCGAACGACGACGAGGGCTGGGACGCTCCGTGGCCCTGAACCGTCCGCGGAATCGCCAACGCTACCCGCCCCCACGTTGCATTCTGTTGCGACTCCACCCGCCCGCGTCGCCCACGTCTGCGCGCCTTGCCCACGTCTGCGTTCCTTGACGGCGACGCGCGAAGCGCGTACGCCCCCCGCTCGGCGGCGAGCGTCAGCGAGCTCGCCACAGCGTCGAGCGAAGCGAGACGCGCGCGCCGAGAGGCGCCCGACAAGCACCCACCAATTGCGAATGCCCTGCCATTCCCGGAGGGAATCAGGCAGGGCATTGGCAATCAGTGGCGGTACCGGTGGGATTTGAACCCATCTTTTCGTGCTTATGGGGGTAGGGGCTCTGCCTAAAAAGCCCATGATTGCTGGGCATAGGCCACATGCAGCGCCTCTTACTCACACCGTCTCACGGGTAGTACTGCACCAAAATGCACCACGGCCAGGATCGAGGGACGCTTGAAAAGCGTCGGAGTTCGGAGGGGATGCGGGACAACTTCGGGCAAGCCCGGTGTTCAGTCAGAGCTCATCTTTGACGGAGACGTCTCGTGGCGAAGTCGGAGCGAAACGGGCCTTGTACCGTTCCTCTAGCCTTCGAGCGAGGGACGTGACTGCCCACGCCCCAAGCCCCTTCACCGTGACTCCGCTGATCAAGGCGCTCACGCCAAGCGCGACGGCCACGAGTCCGACCCCGAGCGAGATCCACCACGGAAGGACAGTTGCAAGCGGCGGATCGACCGGCCACGGAAAGCTCACGACTGCGGAAATCAGAAGGAGCACGCTTACGCCTATGCCGACGACAAGAACGATAGCTTTGGCACGACGAAGCGCTACAGATGCGTACGCGTCCGTTCGTGCCGCCAGCTCGCCCCTCAAGGACGCTTCGGTCCGCGAGGCCCGCACGGCAGATGCCGCGAGGTCTTGGCGGGCACGCGCAAGGTCATCATCGCGCTTAGAGATTTCCTCTTGCAATTCGCGACTGTGCTCTCTTTGGGCATGGCTCAAGACGAATTCGGCTGTGTCCTCCGTAAAAGCGTCGACATTGCCGTCAGTTTTTGCAAGCAAGAGGGACCGCGCCAACAACGATTGCCTAAGGGTGACGTAGTCGCGGTCCACAAGCCTTTCTCTCGAGTGCAAGAACTCGATCTTCTCGACAAATTTCAGCCAAACCTTCGGGTCACCTTCTGCCACAGACATCGCTCCAATGCCCAAAAGGTCAAGCGGAAGGTCGCCACGATCCGTGTGACGCGCCCAAAGATAGGTTGCGACCTGGCTCTCAACTAGTGCCAGCGGGACGCCTCGCATATCGTCCTCGCCAACCTTGTACAGCTGTCGGGCCGCGAGAGCCAAGTTGCTATTCGTCGTGACAAATAGGGCTCGGCTGGCTTCAAACCTGTCGTAGTGGCGCCCCTTCCGAAGTATGAATATCGAAGCGAAGGAATCGACGTCGGTTCTCTGCGCCTGCTTGTTCGTGTAGTGAATCTTCGAGTTCAACAAATCGGCCAGCGCATCTTCATCCATATTGAACTTGGGGTCGCGATCAGGCCGGTGCCGCAAAACGACGCCGCAATCCAGGAGCCGTTCGGGCAGACTAGCTATGACTTCCTCCGCATCGCTAGGCCCCCACCCCTCCGTCACCATGTATTCGACGGCTTCGCCGTAGTAGTCCCTTCGCCCCTGGCCCAAGATGGACGCCGCAGCGGAGAGAACGCCAACCACTTCTCGTTTTGTGTGCTCAAAGCAGACCAGTGAGATGCCACTTTCAACAGCTAGCTGTGTGAGCTCCTTTGAGAAAGATTGTCGAGCTGGACCACATAGCCCGAGAAGCCGCAACAAAAGGGTTGTATCTAAGTGGAGCTCCAGCCCCTCGATCCGCCTATTCGGGGCGTCAACGTCCACTGACCAGAGAACGCCGGCGAGCAGACTGCCTCTCGCAATTTGCTCCAGTGCCTTCAGTGACTCGCTCCTACCTTCGGACATTACATGCAGGATGAATTGAGCCGCGATTTGAAGAAGCGGATCGTCGCTATCGGGAGCAAGTCCATCGACCGGCGTCCCGCGAACCGCCCAATCGGCAACAGGAATTAGCTCAGAATGCACGAGGGCCACAATCGCGTCGGAAAGTTCTTGGTCCGAGACGGAGCGGCCGAAAACGCGCTCTCCGAATGTGATTCCCTCGCGAATGAGTGCGAGCTGATTCTTGCTGACCTCGTTCATCGACTCCGAGAGGTCGTAGACCTCCAGTTTCGACTTAACCGGATAAAAGACTCCGTTGCGGCGTTCTAGCAATCCGCGTCTGGCGAGCCGGCCCAGGAGCGTCTTGATTACCTGTCGTGGCACAGGCAACCCATAGCCAGTCGCTAGTAGCGTGTCGCTTCTAACTGTTTGGGTATTGAAGGGGTTGGCTGTTTCCGATTAATACTTGATCGGGAGGAGTCGTTGCCATGCCGAGACCGAAGGGTCATGTCGTCGTGTTGATGGCCGCTGATCGTGTGAAGCTGACGAGGGTGGTGTCGCGGGGAACGCATCCGGCACGGATGATCGCCCGGGCACGGATTCTGCTGGCTTTGGACGAGGCACCCGGCCCGGTGCCGGATCGTCGGGTGGTGGCCGAGCGGGCAGGGGTCAGTGAGGGCACGGTGTATCTGGTCGCGAAGCGGTTCACGGAGTCCGCCGGCCGTATCGAGGAGGTGATCGGCCGCCGCAAACGCGCAAGCCCGCCGGTGCCCGCGAAGGTGACTGGGGATGTTGAGGCGCGGGTGATCGCGCTGGCGTGCACGAAGCCCCCGGCAGGTTTCGACCGGTGGTCGCTGCGGCTGCTGGAGAAACACGTGCTGCTCACCGAGGGCCTGCCGCCGCTGGATCATTCCACGATCGGCCGGACCCTCAAAAAAGGGGGCTTCGTCCTCATCTGAAGAAGTGCTGGACGATCCCCCCGCACGCCAACGGCGAGTTCGTGGCCCGGATGGAGGACGTGCTAGAGGTCTACCATCGCCCGTTCGATCCGGCGGTACCGGTGGTGTGTATGGATGAGAAGCCCTACCAGCTGCTCGCCCACGCCCGCGACCCGATCCCCGCCGCGCCGGGCCGCGACCTGCGAGAGGACTCGGAGTATGTCCGTCACGGCACCTGCTCGATCTTCGTCTGGGTTGAACCACTCGCCGGGCGCCGCCGTGTCGACGCGAGGCCGAGGCGGACCCGAGTGGACTGGGCCGCTGAGATCGACCAGCTCCTGAGCGTCGACTATCCGCACGCCGAACGGGTCGTACTGGTCATGGACAACCTCAACACCCATACCCTCGGGTCGCTCTACGAGGCATTCGAACCCGGCAAGGCCCGCGCGCTCGCCCGCCGCCTGGAGATCCACTACACGCCCAAACACGGCTCCTGGCTCAATATCGCCGAGATCGAGCTCTCCGCGCTGACACGGCAATGCCTCACCCGGCGCATCGACGACCTCGACCTGCTCAACACCGAACTCGCCGCCTGGCAAAACGCCACCAACGCCGACCAGCGACAAGTCGACTGGCAATTCACCACAACCGACGCCCGCACCAAACTTCGACGACTATACCCACAACATTAGACACGACGCTCTACTAGTTCCGCTTGAATCGCTAAGTCCGAGAGGGCACTCTCGTTTCTGCGCGCGATGTCAGCCACGAATGGCACCAGCATTTCGATGACGTCTCCGCCGAAGCGGTCGTAGTTGACCTTCATTACGGCCATCGAGGCCAAAGTGTCTGTCACGGATCATCCCCCGTCTACGTCAAGCGCGGCAGCGGCGCCGAGCTGGTTTCCGCTGGTTGGACCTTATGGCCGTCCAACGTCTCGAACAAGAGACGGCCTCAGGATGGGCGACATCAAGTTGGTGATCTACAGAAGGACCGCGCGCTGACGGCTGAGTGCGTCCGTGACGTTGTCCAGATCGTCAGGGAATAGCGCCGCGTATGTGTCGAGAGTCACCTTGGCTGACTTGTGGCCGAGCATGCGTTGAACGACCTTCACGTTTGCGCCAGCACTGATCGCGAGCGAGGCCGCGGTGTGGCGGAGCGCATGAGGGGTCACCCGGCGAAAGGTGGCATCAGCCTTCATGCAGCGGCTGACAGCCCCAGAGAACCAACCCTCGTAAGCGTGTCCGGCCCGGAGGAATGTGCCGTCTTCCGCATTCCAGATCCGGTCGTCCGAATGTTTACCCTCACACGCTGCAGCAAGCTCTTCGTCCAGGAAGTCCGGATAGGCGACCGTCCGAGTTGAGTCCCGCATAGTGGATGCTCCTATTGCTGTCAAGGCGTGGCGGGTGGGGTGATTTGGTCGAGGGCGGCGTGGGCTTGGTGTTCGAGGGTGGTGTCGCCCCGGGTCCCGATTTCGAGGCGGCGGAGCTTTTGGTAGGGGACGCCGAGGGTCGCGGCGAGGACCGTGATCGGGATGCCGAGGGCTTGGCGGCGGGCGCGGAGCGCGACGCCG
This sequence comes from Frondihabitans sp. PAMC 28766, assembly GCF_001577365.1. Lineage (NCBI taxonomy): Bacteria > Bacillati > Actinomycetota > Actinomycetes > Micrococcales > Microbacteriaceae > Frondihabitans > Frondihabitans sp. PAMC 28766. The sequence goes on along the minus strand of NZ_CP014513.1, from coordinate 1,010,890 downwards.
GCTGGTGCGTCCGGGCTCGGGTGGGTGAGGGTGTGGAAGACCTCGTTCGCGATGTGTCGTTTCAGGCAGCGGATGATGTCGCGGTCGGAGAGGCCCTCGGCTCGGCGGCGATCGAAGTACTCGGCTGTTCGGGGTTCACGGTGTCGCATTCTGAGGAGCACGATGCGGTGCAGGGCGCTGTTCGCTTGCCGGTTCCCTCCCCGGGAGAGACGGTGGCGGATCCGTTGCCCCGACGACGCGGGGATCGGTGCGGCACCGCAGAGAGACGCGAACGCAGCTTTGGATGTGAGTCTTTCGGGGTTGTCTCCGGCGGCGGTCAGCAGGGTCGCCGCGACGACGACGCCGACACCGCTGAGGGCGAGAAGGGCAGGGTTCACGACCCGGATGAGGGCATCGAGGTGGATGTCGATGATGGCCAGCTCGTCGTGGAGGGCCGTGTGACGGGCCGCGAGCCGCTTGAGCGTCTGGCGAGTGATCGCGTCGGGATCGTCCCCGGGGGCGGGGCGTGTTCGAGTGAGGATAGTCACGAGCCGCGTCTTGTCCAATGCGCGGTAGTCCTGCCTGACCCGGTCGGGTGCGGTGATGAGGAGGCTGTGGATTTGGTTCATGGTTTGGGACCTGGCCTTGACGGCGGAGTGTCGTTCGGCCATGAGGATCCGGATGGACTCGATCGTTCCGTCGCCGGATTTCGGTGTCGACGTGTGTGTGTCGGCGATGACTCCCAGGGCGGCTTGGTGGGCGTCGATCGGGTCGGACTTGCCTTTGAGGCGGCGATGTTGCCTGTTGGGGCGGGCGATCTCTCTGACGATGATTCCGGCCGCGTCGAGCGCGCGCGCGATTCCGGCACCATACGAGCCGGTTCCTTCGACGCCGACACGTTCGACGGTCCCGTGTCCTTTGAAGAACGCGACGATCTCCGCGTATGCCGTCGGTGTCGTGTCGAACTGCCGGTCCGTGATGGGACGTCCTGTCGCGTCGACGATCGCGACGTGATGGGTGCTCTTGTGGGTATCGATCCCGCCGAAGAACGCCACTGGCGACTTCGAGGGGTTGGCTGTGTCGGGTGGTGCTGTCATGCTCGTCATGGACGAATTCCCTTCCGTTGATGAGTGAATAGTCATCGCGGGCTGGGCGGGGCAGACAGCACAAAGGTGAGACGACTTCCCGGTCAGGCTCCTATCAAGTCATGTCCTGCCCGGCACCGCGAAAGCGGCCCGGAAACGTGGACAAATCCACCTAAAGACAACCCGTAAGGGCGTCAGTGTAAAAAGCGAGTCACACGCTCCCGGACACCCATCCATCATCTCTGTGTAACTGATCGGTGGTCGTGAGCGTCGTTACTGACCTGAGCGCGGCCACCGTGTGATCCTTCGAGGAATCTCCTACAACCCTCTCGAAAGGCATCAACACGATGACCGCACCCCATATTGTCGACCCCGCGACCGTCCTCGGCGAAGCCCTGGCCGACGCGTCCCCGGATCTGATGCGGCACCTGCTGCAGACCATGATCAATGCCCTCCTTTCCGCCGACGCGGACGCCGTCGTCGGCGCCGAACGGGGCGAACGCTCCGACACCCGAACCACTCACCGCAACGGATACCGACACCGGAACCTCGCTCCCCCGCTGGGAGCCTCCAGCGGGGGTACCCCCACCAGAGCCGGAACGATCGACGTCGCCGTCCCGAAACTGCGCTCGGGAACGTACTTCCCGGAATGGCTTCTCGAGCGCCGCAAACGCTCCGAAGCTGCCCTGATCACCGTCATCGCCGACTGCTACCTCGCCGGCGTCTCCACGAGGCGGATGGGCAAGTTGGTGAAGCAGCTCGGTATCCACTCCTTGTCGAAATCGCAGGTGTCGAGGATGGCGGCCGACCTCGACGAGCACGTGAACGAGTTCCGGCACCGGAGTCTGGCCGAAGCTGGCCCGTTCACCTTCGTCGCCGCCGACGCCCTGACGATGAAAGTCCGAGAAGGCGGCCGAGTAATCAACACCGTCGTGCTCGTCGGGACCGGGGTCAACCGCGACGGCCGACGAGAAGTCCTCGGCCTGCAACTGGCCACGAGCGAGACCGGGCCGGCCTGGAATGCGTTCTTCGCCGATCTGGTCGCCCGCGGACTCAGCGGGGTGCAGCTGGTCACCTCCGATGCCCATGCTGGCCTGAAAGACGCCATCGCCGCGAACCTGCCAGGAGCTACGTGGCAGCGGTGCCGCACTCACTACGCGGCAAACCTGATGAGCGTCACGCCGAAAAGCATGTGGCCCGCCGTGAAAGCGATGCTCCACAGTGTCTATGACCAGCCCGACGCCCAAGCGGTCAACGCACAATTCGACCGGACCCTGGACTACGTGACCCAGAAACTTCCCAAGGTCGACGAGCACCTCGACATCGCCCGGGCGGACATCCTCGCGTTCACCACCTTCCCGAAGGACCTCTGGCAGCAGATCTGGTCGAACAACCCCAACGAGAGGCTGAATCGGGAGATCCGGCGCCGAACCGACAGCGTCGGGATCTTCCCCAACCGGGACGCGATCATCCGCCTCGTCGGCGGAGTCCTCGCCGAGCAGACCGACGAGTGGGCCGAGGGGCGCCGCTACCTCGGCCTCGACATCCTCGCCCGCTCCCGAATGCGCCCAGTCGCCGACAACGGAAGCGAGGTGGACACCGACACGATCATGGCCCTCAGCGCCTAAACCGAAAGATCACCAGTCACACCACATGCCGGGACTTGACCCGTCTCCGCGACACTCCAGCCGAGGAATGAGGCAGGCTTTCACTCGAGGGGTGGCGAATGCCTGGCACGATAAATTCTGTTATCCGACGGTTCGATCAGACTTTGAGACTCAGCTGCCCCTCGCATCTCTGCCCCGAGTCAGGGCATCCGATCGGAGACCCGTCTCGAGAGTAAGAAAAACGCGCGCGCGCTTCGCTGCACAGGTTGAGGAAGGCACCTCTGATCTGAGCAGGCTTTCGGCTCAAACCACAGGGATCTGAGGGCCCGAATCCAGCCTTTTGGAGAGTTCCGTGGAGAAGGCCTCCAGATTATCTGGCATATAGATCGGAAAGGCGCGAAGCTTCGCAGCCGTCAGGTTGCTAATGTTCTGCTCTTTTAGCCCGAGAACGAATCTTCGGAACCGAGCGGAGAGAAAGTTGAATTCCAGAACACTTCGCATGACGTCGTCTTGGGTTCTAAGCAGTAGGAGGAAACCTCCGATGTACGCATCGATGTCTGACTCCGCGACCGCCACTTTACCCAGATGCCTCAGCGATCCACTCGCGATAGCCATGAGCAGGTCGCCCTTCTGCGGCCTCATCGACACCTGCAAATTCGTAGTCGAGCGAAGGTGCCGAAACGACACTAGCTTGAGGGTTCGGGTTGCCAGATCGAGGTTGGATGCCGTCAAAATCCGTGTTGACGTGACGCGCGGGACTTCCTGCTCCTTCGGGTAATTGGCTCCCTTGACCAGCGTCACGGAGCCCGCATCCTCAAGATCCGTTAGGGCGATCAAATTGCCCGGGAGGTCGTCAATGAAGTCACCATATGGGCTGGCCGTGGGCGGATCTTGCTCCTCAACAAAGTGAGCAGACGGATTTCGAAGCGACCAATCCAGGACGTTCCAAAGCGATTCGCTCGGAACGTGCAAGGCGTGCTTCTTAGTCGCGTCGGCCAGAGGAACAGCCTGCTTTCGAAACTGGCCGCGGATCAACTCGGCGACGCTACCGTTGCCATAAATGAGGCCACTTGAGTCAAGGTCATCGGGTTCGATGAGACGAACACCTTCATTACCGCGGTTACGCGAGAATCGGTAGCCGAGGAAGCCTTCCTGTTCCTTGGAGGATTCTCCGGAGTACGCAACGACCGCATCACTGCTGCCGTCGAGTCGTGCCCGGACTGCATGCGCCAAAATGTCGCTGTCATAGGCCGCGTCTGCATCCGGGTTCGCCTGCAAGGCCGTACGTAGCGCCACAAGATCTACGCCATGGTTTTCCAGCGCCTCGTGCTCACCCGCACGAGAAGCGTCGTTGACAAGTACTTGAAGTTCCCTCAGCGCCTTCGAGACATCCTTTCGTTGCCGACGCCGAGCAAAGAGACACACCGTGCTGGTGTTCGTAGCTATGAATGTCTTTTCGCGTAGCTCAAGCATGGATACGATCTCGAAGTCCAGAGCCAACAGGCGACGAGTCGCTCGATAGACACTTTTGGTATTACTAAGCACGCTCAGGGGGAGTATCAGTGCAGCCACTCCACCGTCACGAAGTAGCTGGGAAGCTCGCTCTACAAACAAGCACTCAATTTCGCCGCTCTCGGCCGACAGATTCTTATAGAGCCTGAACAGATGCGGAGTTGGCTCGAGGTTCCTTCGGAAGTTCGGGACGGCAAAGGGCGGATTCGATACGACCAGATCAAATTTCATCAGTTCCCGAGAAGAGCTCACGGTTCTCAGGACGCCCGTAAAGTTAGCCTCGGTTTGAAAATCCCCTAGGCCATCCGCCTGATGGACCCTTGCTTGGCCGTCACCATTCAAGAAGCCGGCTACTTTTGACACCTTTGCCAGCCGCTGGTCTCTCTCGATGCCGTAGATGGCGTCTTCGGCCCACTCGAAGTTCTGGCTCCGCGTGGTCAGCCAGGTCCTTTGCTGACCCTGTAGGGAATTTGGGTCCACGCCCTGTAAATATTTGCTGATCTCCGTCATCGCCTCAGTGAGAAAGTGCCCGGAACCACACGCATAGTCGATCGTCAAGGGGGCAACCACCCGACTGCCCGCCGCCACACGCTGCTGAATTAGATCCTCAATCGGAAGGCTCTGAAGAATGCCCCTCACGAGAGGGATCGGCGTAAAGAATTGGCCGGCCTCCTGTTTCACACCGGTGTTCAGAAGCATCTCGAAGAAGTCACTGAGGTGCTGATGCCGAGCGGAATATCGAATGAGGTACGGCTGTAGTAGTTCAACCACCTCGCGCAAAATTTTAAGGTTGGCCACGTGCGTAGGCTCGTCGTAAACGTCCAGGAAGTGAAAGTTCGTCGAAGACTGGAACTTCTTGTCGAGCTGAACACCGAGATACTCCTCCATACCTTTGGCATAGAGGTCTTCCATTCGGGCCAGGAAGTCGGTCTCTGATTCGCCCAGCTTCCATTGAAAATCTAGCTCTTCAGCCGGTGCGTGACCATCCTCGTCGGCGATCTTGCACAAGAACAAGTTGAAGATCTTATTGAAGGCATTCGGCTTATCACTGACGACGTTACGTCGAAGGATCTCGGCAAAGCTGTTGAAGACACCCGCGCCAGACTGTCTGTCAAGCTGCCTGAGGTCCTGACCGCGCAAGCCTCGAAAACTGTCCTCGTAAAGAGAGCTGTCCTCGTGAAAGATGCCCTGAGGCTCCAGACTCCGGTCCCAGGACGTGAATACTTCCTCCTGCTCGAACCGCTAAGGGAAGATGTTCTGATCAACTCTGCCAAGGGTCTTTCGTCCGTCTCGGGACGAGCGCTGTACAGGTATAGGCCACGGGCGGCTCGTTCCTGAGCAAAGTACGAAAAAAGCTGGCCTCCGTCTTGGAGCGTGTGGTTTCGCTCCTTCGTGTGTTCGGCACCCCAAGTTTTGCATTCGATAAGTGCGTAGACCCCTCGATCGGGAGCTCGCAGCAAGACGTCAAGACGGCCTTTTCCTTTGTGACCAAGGGTCCAAGTCTTTTCGAGCTCAATCAGATCGGCTCGATATCCCTTGTCCAGGAGACGGCCAACACAGTCGATGACGACCAGGGTCTCCGGGTTAGCAAGGGTGCTCGTGCTGCCGTGATGAACAGTGAGGCCCTCAGGGTATGTGACTCGGCTGCGGGCTGGTGAAGCCGCATTGAGTTGAATCGAGATCTCGGCTCCGCTGGACGAGCGTCGAATCAGGCGCGTTGATCCCTGCCTCGCGGGGACGAAGCCAAGGTGTTCAAGGGCGGACTCGATTGTCATGACGCCTTTCAGGTGGCAAGGTGCTGCAGGGAAGCCGGCACATCTGCTCGCCACGCTAACAGATGGTTCCGACGCTTTCGATGTCCCGCGCAGCTGGCTGTCGCGATATCCGAGCCAATTGGTGGCCATCTCATCGGAGTACGCGAGAGCCCACCAGCTGGGTAATTCCAGGCCCGGACTTGATAGTCGCCACATAGAGGACAGAGCGCGGATAGGCGCTGCGTGAAAGGGATTGAAAGACCATCATCGGGCGAAGACTTCCGGCTAATGACGATCCACCACCAGCTCGTGAAGACGGTGCAGAGGCGAGGCGAGGTTCGCCTGTCCGAGGTCCAGACACGCGCTTTTCGAGCTTGAGACCGAAGGGTCTTCCCAAGATGCACCACCGTTGCACCACGAACCAAACCTAAAACGAGAAAACCCCTGGCTGACCAGGGGTTTTCAGTGGCGGTACCGGTGGGATTTGAACCCACGGTGGAGTTAACCCCCACACATGTTTTCGAGACATGATCCTTCGGCCGCTCGGACACGGTACCGGGAGAGAGTTTAGTACATCTCGGGCGCTGAACCGAACTGGGCGCGGAGGGGCCTCGATCCTGCCGTCGCGTTGGGGAGGAAATCGCCGCAAGCGTTCCTTCCCGGGCGGCGTGGAACCCCGACATTTCCTCCCCGCGCGGCGCAAGACGGCCGGAGTTCCTCCCTAGGTGCAGCGACTTCCTCCCGAACGAGAAGCGTGGCGACGCACGCACGCGACCACCGCCCGGCAACCTCTCGGAGAGCGCCTATCGGCCACCGAAGTGCCGGGCGTATCGTGCCGGTATGAGCAGCGGAAGAGCGTCCATCGGAATCCTCGCGGGCGTCGGGGGCGCGGCAGTTGCGGCGGCGGGCGGGTTCGTCTTCTACCGCCGCTTCATGGCCAAGCGCGACGCGGCCGCCGACGTGCTCAACAGCCTCCTGCCGGTGCATTCGAAGTGGTGGCGTGACCGGTTCAGCCGCGACGGGTCGCTGCAATACGTGGCGTTGGGCGACTCGGCCGCGCAGGGCATCGGTGCGTCGAAGCCGTGGCACAGCTACGTCGGCAGGATCGCCGGGCACATCCGCCACACCACCCACGGAACCCTCGCGGTGAAGAACCTCAGCGTCTCGGGCGCCACGACGCACCTGTGCAAGATCGACCAGGTGCCGCGTCTCGCCGACTACCCGGCCGACGTGGTGACGGTCGCGATCGGCGCGAATGACGTGGGCTCGTTCGACCCGAAGAAGTTCGAGAAGAACATCCGCACCATCTACAAGGCACTACCGTCGCACGCGATCGTGGCCGACCTGCCGTTCATGGTGCTGCCCGAGAACGAGAAGAAGGTGGCCGTCGCCAACGAGATCGTGAGGCGCGTGGCCGGCGAGCTCGGCCTCGCGGTCGCACCCCTCTATGCGACCACGCGCCGCGTCGGCTACCTCGGCACTTTCAAGAACTCGGCGAAAGACCTCTTCCACCCCAACGACAACGGCTACCGTGTCTGGGCCGAGGCCTTCTACCCCGCCATCGAGGCCCGACTGGCCCGCATCGCGGCCGAGCGTGCCGCCAGCGACATCACCGCCTCGCGCCGCGTCACCAGCGTCGCGGCCACTGTCGCCGACAGGGCGCAGGATGCAGCGGTCGCCCTCTCAACGCAGGAGATCGCCACGCAGACCCCGGCCTCCTAGCCCGCCCCTACCCTCGAAATTGCGAGGGGATCCTCTGGCTCAGAGCCTCGCCATGCAGATGTCGCGGCCGTCGGACCAGGATCTCCTCGATTCTCCACAGGCTGGCCGCGCACCTCGGCGCGATGTCGGTCGTGCCACCTAGAGTTCTGGCATGGCACGAGTCACCTCCACCTTCCGCTGCACCGAGTGCGGCTGGACGTCGATCAAGTGGGTCGGCCGCTGCGCCGAGTGCCAGACCTGGGGCTCCGTCGTCGACACTGCGGCCGCGACGGCCTCGAGCCGGGGTGTGACGCCTATCAGGGTCAACGCCGATCGCGCCGCGCGGCCCATCACCGAGGTCGCGACCGACAGCGTCGCCCACTGGCCGAGCGGCATCGCCGAGTTCGACCGGGTGCTCGGTGGGGGCATCGTGCCGGGCGCCGCGATCCTGCTCTCGGGTGAGCCCGGCGTCGGCAAGTCGACCCTGCTGCTCGAAGTGGCATCGCGCGCTGCGGCCCAGGGTGCGCGCGTGCTCTACGTCACCGCCGAGGAGAGCGCCTCGCAGGTGCGTCTCCGCGCTCAGCGCACGGGTGCCATGAACCCCAACCTCTTCCTGGCGGCCGAAGTCGACCTCGCCGTGATCCTGGGCCAGATCGAGCAGACCGACCCGCAGCTCGTCATCGTCGACTCGGTGCAGACGGTGTCGTCGTCGGCGAGCGACGGCCTCGCCGGTGGGCCGTCTCAGGTGCGCGAGGTGGCATCCACTCTGGTGAGGGTGTCGAAGGATCGCAACGTGCCGATCCTGATCGTCGGTCACGTCACGAAAGACGGCAGCATCGCCGGCCCGCGGCTGCTCGAGCACCTCGTCGACGTGGTGTGCCAGTTCGAAGGCGACCGCCAGACGGCGCTGCGCTTCGTGCGGGCGCAGAAGAACCGCTTCGGCCCGACCGACGAGGTCGGCTGCTTCGAGATGACCGGCGACGGCATCGCCGAGGTCGCCGACCCCTCCGGGCTGTTCATGTCGCGCAGCGGCGCCCCGGTCAGTGGCACCTGCATCACCGTCTCGATGGAGGGGCGGCGTGCGCTGCCCGTCGAGATCCAGGCGCTGATCGTCGGCAGCTCGGCCCCGCAGCCGCGCCGCGTCGTCAACGGGGTCGACGCGTCGCGCGTCGCGATGCTGCTCGCCGTGCTCGAGCGCCGCGCCGGCATCCGCCTCGGCGACGCCGACGTCTACGTCTCGACCGTCGGCGGCATCAAGATCACCGAGCCTGGCGCCGACCTCGCCATCGCCCTGGCACTCGCCAGCGCCAGCCGCGAGATGGCCTACCCCCACACGCTCGCCGCCATCGGCGAGATCAGCCTGGCCGGCGAGATCCGGCCCGTCGCCTCGGCGAAGCAGCGCGCCTCGGAGGCGCGGCGGCTCGGCTTCACCCAGCTCGTCGACGCCGAATCGGGTCACCTGCGCGAGGCGCTGCGCCGCGCCTTCGGCGCCGCCTCGACCGAGCGCGACCGCGAGCTCGACGCCGCGTTCTAGCTGCCCGGGCTCTGGCTCTGGGGCCCGTCGCGCCGACGTCATGCGCGACCGCTGCCGCCAAACCCTCCCGCGGCCGGGGCACTCGCCCTCGGCGCGGTGCCGCACGGCGCCGAAAGGTGCGGCAGGCAGCCCGGCCGATGGTCGCGCCGTTTCACGCACTTCGGCGCGACTAGTTCCGCCGAAGTGCATCAGAAGGCACGAATTTTACGAGGGGAGGAAGCGGGCGCGCTCGCTCGGGAGGAAGCCCGTTTTCGGGAGGGCCCCACGCGCGCGCGGGAGTAACAACGGCCGAAGCCACCCGATGGGGAGGAGAAGCTCTTCGTAATCACCCGCCGGGGAGGAATCGCGCCGCCGAATTCCCTCCCGCACGGCGACTTCCTCCCGAGCGACCACGCAGGCCGCCGGCCCGCGGTGCGGTGGCCGCCCGAAGGTGCGACGGCCAGCCCAGCTAGTCGCCGACGACAGGCCGCAACGCCCGCAGCAGATCGGCGGGGTCGGCGGCCATCGTGTGCGGCCCGGCGATGTCGAAGAACACCTGCTCGATGACGTCGAGGTGCGCCTCGATGAAGTCGCGCAGCTTCGCGGCGTCGTAGAGCATCACGAGCCGGGTCTTCTCGTTCGGCACCATCGCGGCGTAGGCATCGGCCGACGAGAACAGCAGCAGGATGCGCTTGTCGGTGTTCTCGCGCCCGAAGACCCGCACCTGCTCGTCGTCGCGGCGCTTGGTGACGAGGCGCGGCACGACGACGACGTCGTGGCGCAGGGCGAACGCGACGGCCGCGACATCCTGAGCCGCGAGGGCGTCCTCGAGCTGGGCGGAGCGGAATTCGGGTGCAGGGGTGGAAGAGGCCATCAGTTCAGGATCATTAGGGCCGTGGTCGCCGACTTGATCGACCCCACGGCGACGGACAGGTGGTAGCTCGCTCCCCCGCCGGGGACGGAGCTGCGGGTGGTGCTGCAGGTGCTGGTGCTCGACCGGGTGCGGTCCCAGGTGATCGCCGGGGTGGCGAGGGTCTGGCCGGCGGTCAGCTTGACGATCTGGTGGGTGCCGCCGATCTGGCAGTCTTTCGACGACCAGTAGGTCTCGGCGCCGCTCGAGATCGTGAGCACCTGCTCGGCCGAGCCGAGGTCGATGCTGCACACCGACGTCGACGAGTTGGTGATCGACATCGAGATCTTCGGCTGTTCGAGCGACGAATACGAGCTCTTGTCGGCCACAGGCTTGAGCGTGATGTCCGAGGCGGTGCAGGTGCCGCCGGCGGACGTCCCGGCGGCGCCGGCAGCCGGCGTGCTGGTCGGAGACGGCGTCGCCGCACCCGACGCGCCGGCCACAGGGGCGTCGACCGTCGGGGTGGGCCCCGGGGTCGCGGCCGTCGAAGGAGTGGGGGTGGGGGATGCGACGGGGGCAGCCCCGGATCCTGACCCGGCGTGCCCCGCGAACAGCGCGATCACAACGATCACGAGCAGAAGAGCCGCCAGGATCGTCGCCCGGCGGCGCCAGTACACCTGGCTCGGCCGCGAGCCGACCGGGTGCTTGAACGACGACATGCGCCCATGTTAAGCGGCGATACGCTGAATACCGGCGTCCTCGGCGGCGCGCCAGGCAACCCGCAGGCGGGCCTCAGGATGCGACGGCTCGGCTGGCGCGAGCGTCGCGTCACGCCGCCGGCAGCACCTTGAGCATGCGCGTGTTGCCCAGCGTGTTGGGCTTCACCCGAGCCAGGTCGAGGAACTCGGCGACACCCTCGTCGGAGGACCGCACGAGCTCGGCGTAGACCTCGGGCGACACGACGGATTCGCCGATCTCGAGGTAACCGTGCTTGGTGAAGAAGTCGACCTCGAAGGTGAGGCAGAAGATCCTGCCGATGCCGAGAGCTCGCGCGTCGACTTCGAGGCCTTCGAGCATCTTGTGGCCGACGCCGTGCCGGATCCAGTTGGAGTCGAGGGCGAGCGTGCGCACCTCGGCGATGTCGTCCCAGAAGACGTTGAGGGCGCCGCAGCCGATCGGCACGCCGGACGGGTCGACGGCCATGCGGAACTGCTGGATCGAGCCGTAGAGCGTGACGTCGTCTTTGCCGAGCAGGATGCGACGGTCGACGTAGGGCCCGATCAGGCGCTGGATGTGCGGGACATCCGAGGCGAGCGCTTTGCGAACCGAGATCCCTGACGATGTCATGGCCTCAATGTTATCGAGCACGGCATGCACAAACGCCGAAGGCGTGGGCTGCAGCACCGGGCGGCCGAGGCTTGTCGGACGCCCGGTGCGGCGGGTCATGCCGCCTTAACGGCCGAGGGCGGCCTCCCCGTGGGGAAACCGCCCATTCGAACCAGGTGAACCTAGGCTTCGATCTCGCCCGGCTCGCCGACCAGGACCTCTTCACGGCCCGGCTGACGCCCGGTCTCGAAGGTGAACTTGCCGTCGACGTAGCCGACCTTGACGTGGTCGCCCGCGTTGAGCTCACCCTGCAGGATGTGCTCGGACAGCTGGTCTTCGACTTCGTGCTGGATCGCACGACGCAGGGGCCGCGCACCGAGGGACGGGTCGAACCCGATCTTGATGAGCTGCTCTTTGGCCGCGAGCGAGAGCTCGGCGGTCATGTCGCGGTCGAGCAGGCGGTCCGACAGACGCTTGATGAAGAGGTCGACGATCTGCAGCAGTTCGCCCTGGGTGAGTTGCGGGAAGACGATCGTCTCGTCGACGCGGTTCAAGAACTCCGGCTTGAAGTGCTTCTTCAGCTCTTCGGTCACCTTCGAGCGCATGCGCTCGTAGGACGTGGCCGTGTCGCCCTCGATCTGGAATCCGACGGGTCCGCCGGTGATGTCCTTCGTGCCGAGGTTGGTCGTCATGATGATGACCGTGTTCTTGAAGTCGACGACGCGACCCTGGCCATCCGTCAGACGCCCTTCCTCCAGCACCTGGAGGAGCGAGTTGAAGATGTCGGGGTGGGCCTTCTCGATCTCGTCGAACAGCACCACCGAGAACGGCTTGCGGCGCACCTTCTCGGTCAGCTGGCCGCCCTCTTCGAAGCCGACGAACCCGGGAGGGGCACCGAACAGACGCGAGACGGTGTGCTTCTCGCCGTACTCCGACATGTCGAGGCTGATGAGAGCGTTCTCGTCGTCGAACAAGAACTCGGCGAGCGCCTTGGCGAGCTCGGTCTTCCCGACACCGGTGGGACCGGCGAAGATGAACGAGCCGGAGGGGCGCTTCGGGTCTTTCAGACCGGCACGGGTGCGGCGGATCGTCTTGGAGAGGGCCGCGATGGCCTGCTCCTGCCCGATGACGCGCTGGTGCAGCGCTTTCTCCATGAAGACGAGACGCGAGGTCTCCTCTTCGGTGAGCTTGAACACGGGGATGCCCGTGGCCTGAGCCAGCACCTCGGCGATGACGCCCTCGTCGACGGTGCCCGAGGCTCCGACGTCGCCCGAACGCCACTGCTTCTCGAGGCGCAGGCGCTCACCGAGCAGTTTCTTCTCTTCGTCGCGCAGCGAAGCCGCCTTCTCGAAGTCCTGGTCTTCGATCGCGGCCTCCTTCTGGCCGCGGACGACGGCGATCTTCTCGTCGAAGTCGCGCAGCTCCGGCGGGGCCGACAGGATCGAGAGACGGAGGCGTGCACCAGCCTCGTCGATCAGGTCGATGGCCTTGTCGGGCAGGAAGCGGTCGGCCACGTAGCGGTCGGCGAGGTTCGCCGCGGCGACGATGGCGCCGTCGGTGATGGACACCTTGTGAAAGGCCTCGTACTTGTCGCGCAGCCCCTTGAGGATGTTGATCGCGTGAGGCAGCGAGGGCTCGTGCACCTGGACGGGCTGGAAGCGTCGCTCGAGGGCGGCGTCCTTCTCGAAGTGCTTGCGGTACTCGTCGAGCGTGGTGGCGCCGATGGTCTGGAGTTCGCCACGAGCGAGGAGGGGCTTCAGGATGCTCGCGGCGTCGATCGCGCCCTCGGCAGCGCCCGCACCGACGAGGGTGTGGATCTCGTCGATGAAGACGATGATGTCGCCGCGGGTGCGGATCTCTTTGGTGACCTTCTTGAGGCGCTCCTCGAAGTCGCCACGGTATCGCGATCCTGCGATCAGCGACCCGAGGTCGAGCGAGTAGAGCTGCTTGTCTTTCAGCGTCTCGGGCACGTCGCCCTTGACGATCGCCTGGGCGAGGCCCTCGACGACCGCGGTCTTGCCGACGCCCGGCTCGCCGATCAGAACAGGGTTGTTCTTCGATCGACGGGACAGGATCTGCATGACCCGCTCCATCTCCTTCTCGCGCCCGATCACCGGGTCGAGCTTGTTGTCGCGCGCAGCCTGAGTGAGGTTTCGACCGAACTGGTCGAGGACCTGCGACCCACCCTGCGGCCCAGCCTGAGTTTCTCCGCCCACTGCAACCGCCTCCTTGCCCTGGTATCCCGAGAGCAGCTGGATGACCTGCTGGCGAACTCGGTTGAGGTCTGCGCCGAGCTTGACGAGAACCTGGGCGGCCACGCCTTCGCCTTCGCGAATGAGGCCGAGCAGGATGTGCTCGGTGCCGATGTAGTTGTGCCCGAGTTGGAGCGCTTCGCGCAGGGACAGCTCGAGGACCTTCTTCGCGCGGGGCGTGAAGGGGATGTGGCCGGTCGGCTGCTGCTGACCCTGGCCGATGATGTCCTGGACCTGCTCGCGGACGGCGTCGAGCGAGATGCCCAGAGACTCGAGCGCCTTGGCGGCGACGCCTTCGCCCTCGTGGATGAGACCGAGCAGGATGTGCTCGGTGCCGATGTAGTTGTGGTTGAGCATCTTCGCTTCTTCTTGAGCGAGGACGACAACGCGACGGGCACGGTCGGTGAATCTCTCGAACATCTCTAAACTCCCTAGGTGACTGGCTGGATGGTCACCGATATGGCGGACGACGCCCGCAGGGGGTGGCGCCGTTGAATTCGAGAATAGGCGCGCCTCAGGGCTGCGTCTGCCCCTGTTCGCCGTGGGCGTGACACTCCGCTCGCTCACGGCTCGTGCGCGTCCTCCCAAGCGCACTCACTAACCTCGGGCCATGTCCCCGTATGTCGTCGGCCTGATCCCCCACCCCACCAAGACCGTGATGCCGTCGATCGACGTGCTGCGATCCTGGCAGGAGAAGAGCGACAGCCGGCTCATCGCGCTGAGAGACGACGCGAGCCGGGTCGGGGCGGATGTCGAGCTGGTCGACGAGGAGGAGTTCGTCGAGCGGGTCGACGTGGTCGTCGCGCTGGGCGGCGACGGCACGATGCTGGGCGCCATGAGGCTCGTCGCGAACCGCCCGGTGCCGGTGCTCGGGGTCAACTACGGCAATGTCGGCTTTCTGGTCGAGATCGAGCCGAACGAGCTCCCCGGTGTGCTCGAGGCGCTGCACGACGGCGACTTCTCGCTCGAGTCGCACCACGCGATCGAGGTGATCGTGTCGTCGACCGGCTTCGAGGCGTCGTTCCTGGCGTTCAACGACCTCTCCGTCACCCGCCGCCCGGGTCAGGGCGTCGTGACCGCCGACCTGATGGTCGAGGGCACACCGTACGGCTACTTCAAGGCCGACTCGGTCGTCGTGTCGACACCGGCAGGATCGACGGCGTACAACTACGCCGCGGGCGGCCCGGTGGTCAGCCCCGCGGTCGCGGCGACCATCGTCACGCCGGTGGCGCCCATGGCCGGCATCGACCGCTCGATCGTGCTGGGCCCGAAAGAGCTGCTGAAGTTCGTGATCGGCAAGGGCACCTACTCGGCAGCCCTCGAGCTCGACGGCCGCGTCGTGTCCGACGTGGGCGAGGGAGCCGTCATCAAGGTGCGCTTGCGCGAGGACGCCGGGATCGTGGCGCGGCTGGACGCCGGTCGCCACGGCCGCAGGGGCCGGCTGAAGCTCAGCCTGATGGACCTGCCGCTGCGCGAGGACCAGCTGCTCGAGCTGGTGCCACCGGAGGTGCGGGCGCGGTTCGTGCGGCAGCGCTGAGCGCTGTCTACAACGCGTCGTCGGTGCTGAGCACGCTCATGATGTGCTCGTCGTGCCAGCGGCCGTCATGGAAGACGACGTCGCGGAGGCGCCCCTCCTCGACGAAACCGCTCTTGCGGTACGTGGCGAGAGCCCGGGCGTTGTACGACCAGACGTGCAGTTCGATGCGGTGGAGGCCGAGCTCGCGGAAGCCGTAGCGGACCATCGTGCGCGTGGCATCCTGCCCGTACCCGTGGCCGCCCTGGTCAGGATCGAGGGCGATTGCGAAGACGGCCGAACGGTGCTGCCGCGTCATCTGGCCGAGCGACACGACGCCCAGCAGCCGCGCGGGCTCGTCACCCTCGGGGATCGTCTCGACGCAGAAGCCGCGGTGCGTGTCGGTCTGGCCCAGGTTGCCCGCGATGTCGACCATCAGAGTGCGGGCCCGCTCGTCCGACATGGGGTTGACCGCGTCGGACTGCAGGATGTCGACGGGCACCGACTGCCGCCACCGCACGAGGTCGGGAAGGTCGCGCTCGCGCAACCCCGCAACCGGGTCAGCCGACCGCTCAGCACGCTCGTCGCGTAGGCCTGGGCGTCGTCGGGGGTCCACTGCGGGTCGTCTTGACTCATGCCTCGACCCTATTCGCCGCCGGCCGACACTCCGTCGCGGCCGCGTGCCAGAATCGGGCATGGCCATCGTGAGCAGCATCGACCTCGCCGACGGGCGCCGCCTCGACTACCGCGTGAGCGGGCCGGAGGGCGGGCTTCCGTTCGTCTTCCACCACGGCACTCCGGGCTCGCTCGAACCGACCCGCGCGATGGAGCAGGCGGTGCACGCGCGCGGCCTCCGCCTCGTCACGACGTCGCGACCCGGCTACGGCTCGTCCAGCCGCAACGCCGGTCGCCGCGTCGTCGACGTCGTGCCCGACATCCAAGCGGTGCTCGCCGAGATCGGCAGCACCGAGTCGGTCGTCGCCGGCTGGTCGGGCGGCGGCCCGCACTCTCTCGCCTGCGCTGCGCGCCTGCCCGGCGTGCGCTCGGCGCTGGTGATCGCGGGTGTCGCCCCGAGCACGGCCGACGACCTCGTCTTCCTCGACGGGATGGGCGACGACAACCTCGAGAAGTTCGGCGCGGCACTCAACGGCGAGAGCCATCTGCGCCCCTACCTCGAGGCGGCCAGGCCCGGGCTCGTCGACGTGGCCCCGGGCGACATCGTCACCGAGATGGAGTCGCTGCTGCCGCCCGCCGACCAGGCGGTGCTCACCGACGAGTTCGCCGAAGACTCCGCCGCCGGGTTCCACGAGGGTCTGCGCGTCGGCGTCGACGGCTGGCTCGACGACGACCTGGCCTTCATCGAGGAGTGGGGTTTCACCCTCGACGAGATCACGGTGCCGACCTTCCTCTGGCAGGGCACCGAAGACCTCATGGTGCCGGTGGCGCACGGGCGCTGGTTCGAGAGCCACCTGCCCCAGGCCCACGTCACGATCCTGCCGGGCGAAGGCCACCTGTCGCTCGCCCTCGGGGCGTTCGACCGCATGCTCGACGGCCTGCTCGACGCGGCCTCGCTCTGAGCACAGGCCGCGCGATGCCTCAGCCGGGCGCCGGATTCGCGTCGGTCGCCGTCCTCTCCGACATCCACGGCGTGCTGCCCGCCCTCGATCGCGTGCTCGCCGAGCCCGCCGTGCAGCGCGCCGACGTCATCGTCGTCACCGGCGATCACACCTGGGGGCCGCAGCCGACCGGGGTGCTCGATCGGCTCGTCTCGCTCGGCGAGCGAGTCCTGCTGGTGCGCGGCAACGCCGACCGCGAGCTGCTGCAGATGTCCGAGGGGCAGGACGTCGGGCTGGCCGACGACCCCCTCTCGGTGTGGGGTGCGGCGCAGCTGACGAGTCGCCACCGAGAGCTACTGCGGGCGATGCCGACGCGGGTCACTCTCGAGATCCTGGGCTTCGGGCCCGCGCTCTTCTGCCACGCGACACCGCGCGACGACGCCGAGGTCGTGCTGGTCGACAGTCGCCCCGAGCGCTGGGCGGACGTCTTCGCCGATCTGCCCGTCGAGGTGGGGACGGTGGTGTGCGGGCACACGCACATGCCTTTCGTCCGCGAGGTCGACGGGCGGCTCGTGGTCAATCCGGGCAGCGTGGGGTTGCCGTACGGCCGGCCGGGCGGCCACTGGGCCGTGCTCGAGGCCGGGGCGGTGACGCTCGGGTGCACTCCGCTCGACGTCGACGAGGTGATCCGCGAGGTGCTTGCCTCGTCGACCTTCCCCGGCGCCACGGCGTGGCTCGACGAGGCCCTCCGCACGCCGGCCGGCGACTTCGAGGCGCTGGCCGAGTTCGGCCCGAGGGACGGGCGACTCAGCCCGTAGCGGTCTTCTCGCGGGTGGTCGTGCGGAGACCCCGCACCTCGGCGAAGCAGAGCGCGCCGGCCAGCGCGACGACGAGCAGCAACCCGGCCGCGCCGAGAGTCACCGGGAGCCCGAGCCGGAGGCTCACCGGCCCCGCGAGCACCTGGCCGATCGGAATCGCGAGGAAGGAGCCGAGCTGGTCGTACGAGCTGACCCGCGAGAGCAGCCCGATCGGCACGTGCTCTTGCAGCGAGGTGCTCCAGGCGACTCCGAACTGCTCGACCCCGAGGCCGCCGGCGAAGGACGCCGCAAGCAGCACCGGCAGCGGCGCGTGAGCAGCCAGGGCGAACAGAGGCAGCGACCACGCCATCGCGCAGACCAGGCCGACCGCGAGATAGCGACGCGGCCGCACGCGCAATGCGATGAAGCCCCCGGCGACATAGCCCACGGCTTCGGCGGCGAGGAAGAAGCCCCAGGCGCCGCGCCCGATCGTCGCGTCCGCGTAGGTCGGCCCGAGCACGACGATGCCGCCCACGAAGGCGGCATTGGCCAGGAAGAACGCAGCGACCGTCGCCCACACCCACCTCCGTTCGGCGAAGGCCGTCCACCCGGCCAACAGCTCGCGCACGAAGCCTGCTCGGGTCGTCCGCACGCTCCGGTCGAGACGGAGAAGCGCGAAGCAGCCCGCCCCGACTCCGAACGTGATCGCATCGACGACGATGGCGCCCCCCGAGCCGATCAGGGCCACGACGATGCCGGCGAACGCCAGGCCGACGACCGACGCTGCGTTCGAGAGCAGCCGCGACACGGCGTTCGCCGACGGCAGCAGCTCGGTCGACACGGTCAGCGGCACCAGCCCCGCCGCCGCCGGGCCGCTCAGCGCCGAGAAGGCCCCGTTCAGCGCCGACATGCCGGCGAGCAATGGCACGGTCTCGGCGTGACCGAGCAGGGTGACGCCGACGATCGCCTGGGTGACAGCGCTGGCCACGCTGGATCCTGCCAGCAGGATGCCACGCGGCACGCGATCGGCCAGCGTCCCTCCGATCAGGAGGAAGACCAGTGTCGCGGCCGAACGCGCCCCCACCACCAGCCCCAGGCTCGCCGCCGAATGTGTCAGGTCGAGCACGGCGAAGGCCAGTGCGACAGGCGCGATCGACGAGCCGAGCCGGCTGATCGCGGTGCCCAGCGCGAGCCACCGGAAGGGCGCGATCCGGGCCAGCACGGCTAATTCGCTCACGCTCTTCCCCGCCGGCCCGGCACGGGTCTATCGTGAGGCGTCGGCCGGGGTCGGAGCCGTAAGCAAGGAGACATCATGGTTTCTCTCATCATCGCAGGCGTCGTCGTCGTCGTGATCGTTCTCGCGGTCGTCGTGGGGGTGCTGCGGCGCACGCGATCGACGCGGGGTCTGACACGCGACGAGCGCGCGGCGAGACTCAGCGGGGAGCACCTCCGTAACGACGACAGCGAGGCGAGCCGCGCCGAGACCGCCGCCCGCAACGCGGCGGGCAGCGCCCGGGCGCAGGCTCAGAACAACCAGTTCTGAGCCGGCGGGCTCTGCGGCGCCTCGCGCTCTGGCGCCTCGGGCTCTGCGGCGCCTCGTGCTCGGGCGCCTCGGGCCTCAGCCGCCTCGGGCCTCAGCCGCCGAACACCTCCCCCAGGCACTCGGCGAGCAGCTGATCCGGCTCGCGCGCGAAGCCGCGGCGCGCGAACCAGTTCGACACGTTGAGGCAGTCGCGCTCGAGCAGCGCGACGCCGTTCGGGTTGCTGACGACGTCGACCAGCTGTGGCAGGTCGATCGCCACGACGCGACCGTGGTGCACCAGCAGGTTGTAGGCCGACAGATCGCCGTGCGCATACCCGGCGCGAGCGAACCCGATCAGGATCTCGGTCACCTGCTCGAACAGCGGCCACAGCTCGGCCCCGTCGGCCGCGGTCTGCGCCAGGCGCGGCGCCGCCACGTTGCCGCCGCCCGCCGAGACATCGCCGATGAACTCCATCAGGATCTCCGTGTGCGAGATCTGCACCGGGTACGGCACCGCCACGCCCCGCTCGTACATGCGCCCGAGTGCCTCGAACTCGGCCCAGGCCCAGAGCCCGGCCTGCACTTCGCGGCCGTGCATCGAGCCACGGGCCATCGCCCGGCCGTCGCGCGTGTTGCGCGTGCGCCGGCCTTCGCGGTACTGCGCGCCGCGGTGGAAGTCGCTCGTCTCGGTGCTGCGGTAGCGCTTGGCGGCCAGCACGCTGGATCCTGCGCTGCCGTCGGTCAGAATCACGTCGGGCGGGACGGCGCGTTCGATGAGGAAGACGTCAGCCTCTTTGCCCGTCTTGACGATGCCGAGCTCGGTGTCGATGGCGGCCGCGCTGGTCACGACCCAGTCAGGAAAGGGCCGGGGGCCGCGTTCGGTGGGGGTTGTCGCCGGCCAAGTGGACCAGCGCTGCCCGTCGCCGGGGTCGGCGTCGGAGAAGGTGGGTACGACGAAATCGTCGGAAAAAGTCAACGGAAGTCTCCAGAGACGGAGGCCGCCGGGCTTGCCTGTTCGGCTCTAGTCGGCGACGGCCTCGAGGGATGAGGGGTGCGGGGTCTTCACGCTCGCTGCATTCATGGTCGCCACCCCTTTCTCGTTCGTCTCGGTGCTTCGGCCTGCTCGTGCCGACACTAACGCAGGAGCCGCCGCGACACCAGGGTCGCGGCGGCTCCTGCGCAGGATGCGCGGTTCAGTGCGTTCGGGTTCAGTGCGCGCTGTCGGTCGCTGCTTTGTAGTCGTCAACGGTCACGCCGGGGGCGCCTGACACGGCGATCTGGTCGTCCTGGTAGACGATGTTCGGCTTCTCGTCGCTCGGTGCGCCCGGGGTCGCCGGGACACTGTCGGCCGAACCGTGCTGGGTCGACACGGCGGCCTTGTCGCTCGTCGCCGGCGCCGACGTCTCCGCCGCGTTCGCAGCAACGGCGCCGAGTGCGACGGAGCCGACTGCGGCGACGGCCACCGACGCGCCGATGAGGGTCTTCGAGAGCTTGTTCATGGAGGTTCCTTTCATCATGCGGTCGTTTTCGACCGCAGAACAATCAGAACATTTCAGATGTTGCAGGCCCGTAAACGCAGTTCTTTATCGAGTCGGTGCAGCAGGAGTCCGGAGCTCACCAGGTCGTCGTCGGTCACCCTGATCACCCGCCACCCGGCATCCTGAAAGCGCTCGTACCGCGCGATGTCCTTTCGCCACTGCGCCCGGTCGCTGCGGTGACCGTCGCCCTCGTACTCGAGCACCACCCGCTCGTCGCGGTACACGAGGTCGGCATGGCCGAGGGCCCCGCCCGCTGCGTTCGTCACTTCGCCGTTCGGCTCGGGCGGCTCGGGAAGGCCCGCCCGGACGATCAGCAGCCGCAGCTCGGTCTCTTTCGGCGACCACACGTCAGCCCGGACGAGGTGTCGCGCCTTGCGCAGCTTCCGCGCCCCGCGGCGGCTCCCCCACGTGCTCACCGCGACGTCGAGCTCGTCGAGCGGCCGCTCTCTCGCCCGTTCGTCTTTCGACCACCGCCCCGCCAGCCCGTCACCCATGGCCACGAGGTCGTCCAACCCGAG
This sequence comes from Frondihabitans sp. PAMC 28766, assembly GCF_001577365.1. Lineage (NCBI taxonomy): Bacteria > Bacillati > Actinomycetota > Actinomycetes > Micrococcales > Microbacteriaceae > Frondihabitans > Frondihabitans sp. PAMC 28766. Next base: position 989,867 of record NZ_CP014513.1, on the reverse strand, counting down.
CAGCTCGCTGCACTGCGCCCACGCCCAGGCCGGCTCGACCACCGGCAGGCCGCCCATGAAGGTGCCGCCGACTCCGTTCGAACGATGGCCGACGACGCCGGGCCTCCGCGGGCGGCGGCCGTCCGGGCTCGTCTCGTGCAGCGGAGCCGATCGAGCCGCGAGCGGCAAAGGCAGACCCCAGAGCGCGGCGGCGGTCACGTGGCTGAAGGCCTGACCGGCGCCCAGCAGGGGAAGCAGTTCTTCACACCGACCCACGATCGACTTCGGTGCCGCGACGTTTCGAACACCGTGATGGGGTCTCAGAAGGTCGTCGGCGGCCAGGCGACCGCGCTCGACCCCCGCCGAGCGCCCGTCGGCCAACGTGAACGGTGCTCCGAGCAGAAGGGACGGCAGAGGCCTGTGCATGCCTCCAGGTTCATCGATCGTGGCATGCACCGGACACCGCTGGGCCTCGACTGTGGACAACTCACCGGACGGTCATGCCTGTGGAGGAGCAGCAGGAGCTCGCCGAAAGGGCAGAGTCGCACAGTCCTTTCGCGATCCTTCGGCGTTTGTGCCCTTTCGGCACCGCGAGGTCCTCGCAGCGCGGGCACCGTCTGCGTCGAAAGGGCGAGGACGCACCCGACTCGGGCGAATTTGGTGCGTTGGCGCCCACTCGGGGCGGCGGCGCGCAGGGGCGCCGGCGCGCGAGCGCAGGAGCGCGCACACATTGCGCACACACTGCGCACACACCGCGGGCACGACGAAGGGCCCGCACCGAGGAGGTGCGGGCCCTTCGGGAGGAAACGCCTACTGCAGGTAGAGCTGGAGGTCTTGCGAGACGGCCTTGGCGAACATGCGCAGGCGCGCGCGGCTCTCGACACGGGAGACCGCCTGGCGCGACGAGTGCACGCGCTTCGAGATCTCGTCGAGCGTCATCGGCTGGTCGTCGTCGAGACCGAAGCGCATGCGGATCACACGGGCCTCGTCTTCGGGCAGGGCCTCGACGAGCGAGTGGATGTCGCGGTTCAGCATGCTGGACTCTGTGGCCTCGCCCGGCGAGGGGGTCTCTTCGTCTTCGATGAAGTCGCCGAGCTCGCTGTCTTCGGCGTCGCCGACGACAGTGTGGATCGAGACCGGCTCGTGAGAGCGCGACTTGAGGTCGACGAGGTCGGCGACCTCCATGGCGACCTCGGCGGCCACCTCGTCGACGGTGGGCGCACGGCCCAGGTCGACGGTGAGGTCGCGTTCGGCGCGCGAGATGCGGTTGATGCGCTCGACGGTGTGCACCGGGATGCGGATTGCGCGCGCCTTGTCGGCGAGCCCGCGGGCGATGGCCTGGCGGATCCACCAGGTGGCGTAGGTCGAGAACTTGTAGCCCTGCGTGTAGTCGAATTTCTCGACGGCTCTGACGAGGCCGAGATTGCCCTCCTGGATGACGTCCATGAAGGGGAGGCCGCGCTGCGTGTAGCGCTTGGCGATCGAGACGACCAGGCGCAGGTTCGCGGTGATCATGCGGTCTTTCGCCCGCTCGCCGTCGTGGATCAGCCAGCGGAAGTCGCTGCGGTCGGAGGCGGTGAGGCCGCCTGCGGCTTCGAGCAGGCTGAGCTTCTCTTCGGCGAAGAGGCCCACCTCGATGCGTCGGGCGATCTCCGTCTCCTCCTGCGCGTCGAGCAACGGCATGCGGCCGATGTGGCGCAGGTAGTCGCCGACCTGGTCGGTGGAGGCGCCGCGGACCTGGCCGAGGACTTCGACCTCGTCGTCGGTGGTGGTGCTGCTCTGGGGGGCGCTCGTGGCGCCCGAGGTGGTCTCGCGGATCCGGTGGTCAGTTGCTGTCGACATCGTCTTCTCCATCTCTAGCGAGGTCGAAACCCGCCGTAGGGTTTCGATCCGGCGACGCCTGACCTTCAGTCGGGAGATGTTCCCGTGATGGCTCAGTGCCCGTGAAGCACTTTCCGTCGCACTACGAGTCAAGCGGTGGTTGCCCTGGTTGCCGAAATCGTTCAGGGTCTTCACAAGCAATCTCAGGGTGCGCTCACAGACAAATCCCCTCGATGGGGTACGGAGGGGTCAAAACTTTGACAGCGACGTCAAGTCGGGTGTAGGTCGTCCTCGACAGTTCAGGGGTACACGTTCACAGCCCGATCAGCACCAGTGCTTACGTTCTCACGGGTGAATAGCCAGCATCGGGGGACGAATCAGATGAACACGAGGTTTCGGGCAGGCGTCAGCAGGATGTGAGAAGACGTCTTTTCGGGGTACGCGGGGTACGCGACGGTGAGGGTCAACGACGACACCCCGAGCCGTGACGGCTCGGGGTGTCGACTCGACAGAAGTCAGTCGGTGGGTGACGGAGCGGGGCTCGCCGCGACGGCCGAAACAGCAGCAGCCCGCTCGGCGCGCTCCTCGGCCTCGGCCCGGGCGCGCTCTTCGATCTCGATGGCGTTGTACGCCGCCCGCTCGGTGCGGTCGGCACGGAAGATGGCGCGCATGGCGAACCAGAAGAGCAGACCGACGAGGATGGTCGGCCCGATGGCGTAGAACACGCCGCCGATCGCGTTATGAGGCACAGGTCAAGCGTACGTTGCCGCACGCGAAAGCCCAAGACGCCGAACTCGACCACGAGCGAGGTGTGCCGTGTGCCGCGCGCGACCGCCCTACTTGACCAGCGGAAACAGGATCGTCTCGCGGATGCCCAACCCCGTCAGGGCCATCAGCAGGCGGTCGACCCCCATGCCCATGCCCCCGGTCGGCGGCATGCCGTGTTCGAGCGCCTTCAAGAAGTCTTCGTCGAGACGCATCGCCTCCACGTCGCCACGGGCCGCGAGCTTCGCCTGCTCGACGAACCGCTCGCGCTGCACGACCGGGTCGACGAGCTCGGAGTAGCCGGTCGCCAACTCGAAGCCGCGGACGTAGAGGTCCCACTTCTCGACCACGCCGGGCTTCGACCGGTGCGAGCGCACGAGCGGTGAGGTGTCGAGCGGGAAGTCCATCACGAACGTCGGGCGGTCGAGCGAGCCCTTCACGAAGTGCTCCCAGAGCTCTTCCACGAGCTTGCCGTGGGTCTCCTGCGCCACCGTGATGCCCAGGTCGGAGGCCATGGCCTGCAACTCGCCGAGCGGAGTGTCGGGCGTGATGCGGGTGCCGGCCGCCTCGCTCAGCGACTCGTACATCGAGATGCGCGCCCACTCGCCACCGAGGTCGTAGTCGGTGCCGTCGAACCAGGTGACCACGTGGCCTCCTGCGACCGCTGTGGCGGAGTTCTGGATCAGCTCTTGGGTCAGATCGGCGATCTGGCTGTAGTCGCCGTAGGCCTGGTAGGCCTCGATCATCGCGAACTCGGGCGAGTGCGTCGAGTCGGCGCCCTCGTTGCGGAAGTTGCGGTTGATCTCGAAGACGCGCTCGATGCCCCCGACCGCGGCGCGCTTGAGGTAGAGCTCGGGCGCGATGCGCAGGTAGAGCTCGGTGTCGAAGGCGTTGGAGTGCGTGACGAACGGGCGTGCCGAGGCACCGCCGTGCATGGTCTGCAGCATCGGCGTCTCGACCTCGAGGAAGTCGTGCGAGTCGAAGGTCGAGCGCAGCGACTTCATCACCGTCGAGCGAGCACGCACGGTGGTGCGGGCCTGCTCGCGCACGATCAGGTCGAGGTAGCGAGTGCGCACTCGCGACTCTTCACTGAGCTCGGAGTGCAGGTTCGGCAGCGGCAGGATCGCCTTCGTCGCGATCTTCCACTCCTGGACGAGCACCGACAGCTCGCCGCGTCGGGAGGAGATGACCTCACCCGAGACGAACACGTGGTCGCCCAGGTCGACCATGGCCTTCCAGCGCGCGAGACTCTCGTCGCCGACCTCGGCCAGCGACACCATCACCTGGATGCGCGACCCGTCGCCCGACTGCAGCGCCGCGAAGCAGAGTTTGCCGCCGATGCGGAAATGCACGACCCGACCCGCAAGGCCGACGACGTCGCCCGAGGCGGTGTCGGTCTCGAGACCTGCGTAGGTCTCACGAACGGCGGGGATCGTGGTCGTGATCGGCACGGAGACGGGGTAGGCCTCGTCGCCCGATTCGATGAGCCGCCGACGCTTCTCGAGACGGACGGCCTTCTGCTCGAAGACCTCTGCATCAGTGAGGTCGGGCTCGGGCGCAGGCGTCGCGTCGGTCATCGAAAATGCTCCAGAAATCTAGGGAAGAGGGCCGTCGTCGTCGAAAGACGGCATGTCGATGCTACCGGGGCCGACCGACCCATCCGCCGTGGCCAGAGCGCGGTCCATCGCCGAGCGCACCAGCGGTGCGATGACGCGCCCCGGCTCGGGCAGACCCAGATCGCGCAGGATCTCGACCGACTGGGTCACGATCGCCGCCGAGAAGGTCGTCGCCGTCTCCACCGCCTCGGCGTAGCGGGGCCGGTCGGCCTCGTCGATGACGACGGGCTCGGCTCCCATCTCGACCACCAGCGCCTGGCCGATGGGCAGCACGGGCCCCGGGGCGGTGACGGCGCAGTAGGAGTCGCGGAGACGCACGAGGTCGATCGTCGAGCCCGTGAACTGCAGCGCGGGGTGGATCGCCAGCGGGATGGCCCCGGCCGCTCTGGCGGGCTGGAGAACGGCGAGCCCGTGCACCGGCGACGTGTGCACGACCAGCTGCCCGGCCTGCCACGCGTCGGTGGCCGCGAGCCCTGCGACGAGATCTTCGAGCTGGTCGTCGGGCACCGCGAGAATCACGAGTTCGCTTCGCTCGACAATCTCTTGGACCGTCAGGATCGGGACGCCCGGCAGGATCGCGTCGGCCCGGTCACGGCTCCGCTCGGAGACCGCCGAGACGCCTACGATCGCGTGGCCGGCGGCGGCGAGCGCAGCCCCCAGCACAGGGCCCACGTGTCCCGCGCCGACGATGCCGACCCCGAGGCGGCCGGAGGGCTGAGCGGGGGGAGTCACGGGTCGACCCTACGCTCGGACGCGGGCGGGGCCGGCCACTGCGGGGCCACGGAGGGCGCCGGCCAGGTGGCGTCGACGGCAGAGGTCGAGCCGGCAGGGGTCGAGCCGGCCGCCGCGCCGCTCGCGGTGTCGAGCCAGCGGTGCGTCCGGTCGGCCCGAGCCGCCACGACGGCGTCGTGGGCGGCGGTCTGGAAGAAGGCCATGGCATCCTGCGCGTCGAGGGCGCCGATCTCGGCGGTGATCGGCCCCTGGACGGTGTGCAGCTCGATCTCGGCCAGCCGGAGGCGGCGCAGCAGCGGCCCCTGCCGGAGGCCCGCGCTCTGCACGCGCGGCAGCGGCACGACGATCAGCTGACGCCAGATCGCCCCCTTGCGCAGCAGCACCGCGCCGGGCGCCGTGCGGAAGCCGTTGCGCCGCCACGAGAACCAGCGAAGCCACTGGCCGCGGCGGGGCGACGTGGTGAATCCGCCGTCGCGACCCTTCGACGTCATGCCCGCCTCGATCAGCGACAGCGCCTTCCGGCCCTCTTCGACCGCGCGGCGCGGCTGGCTGTCGATCACGTCGGCCGGGGTCGCGTCGCCGCGGTCGAGGGCATCCTGCACCGCCACGTCGGCGGCGGTGAGCCCCACGAGCTCGGGCAGGATCAGCTGCAGAACCTTCGTCACGTCGGCGGCGCTCCCGACCGGCAGGATCGTCGTGTTCGCCATGTTGTCGGCGCCCTTGGTCGACGAGTGCGAGGCCCGGTTGATCTTGACCTCCCACCAGCCGAACGGCCGCCAGGCGAGCGGTTGGCTCAGGCGAATGGAGTGGATGCGCCCCGGCGGCAGGGTCTCGTTGCTCGTCGAGAGGAGGCCCCAGCCGATGCGGATGCCGTCACGGGTCGACGCGATCGAATAGCGGAGCGACTTCACGACGCGTCGCGAGTAATAGCTGAACGACCCGATGATGGTCGGGAGGAAGATCACGAGCAGGAAGAACTGCCCGGTTGTTGCGATGCTCACGACGACCGCGGCGATGATCAGCGCGAGGAAGAGCGTGAAGCCGCTCAGCACGGCCGAGCCGATGAGGCGACCGAGGCGCATACGGACGACGCTCGGCGAGTCGCCACGTCGGTCGCCGGCCGAGGCCGCCGACGGGTTGCGCGCAGCGGCCGCGCCCGCCTCCCACTCGGTGTCCTCGCCCAGCGGCGATGCCATGAACTCGTGCAGCCGCTGCTCGATCAGCCCCGCGCCGCGAGCGGGGTCGCCGCTCTGCTGCTCCGCCTCGCGCACCCCGCTGGCCCGGCTGAGGATCGCCCGCCGCACGTCGTCGGCCGAGGCCGAGCGCAGGTACGCCAACGGCACGTTCGCGTCGTGCCCGGCCTGGTTGATCTCGAGCTTGGCCGCGCCGAAGATCCGCGCGAAGAGGGGCCGCTGCACGTTGATGCCCTGGATGCGATCGAGCCGCGCCCGTCGATTGGTACGGAAGACGACGCCGCTGCGCACCTCGACCGTCTCGTCGGTGACGCGGAACGAGTTCATCCGCCACGAGAGGTAGAAGATCCCGACCAGGATCACGAGGAGAGCCAGCACGGCGAGCACGGCCACCCACTCGAGGCGGTTCGCGATCACGTAGTCGACGGGGTCGCCGTCGTTGCCGCCGTTGCCGCCACCGCCAGTGCCGCCGCCGTGCCGGCCGCCCGGATCGGGGATCACGAGCTCGAGCAGCCGCTCGCGGAAGTTGTTGAGCACGAAGCCCAGGATCACGACGAGCGCGAAGCCGCCCCGCAGTAGCGGCGTCGCCGGGTGCAGCCGGTGCCACTGGCCGTCGGTGAGCTGCTCGGCGGCGCGAGCGCCGCTGGGCGTCGCCGGGCGCGACGGCGTCTGGTCGCCTGGCGCCCGGCCGGGCGGCTGCGGCTCGAGGGGCTTGGAGGGTCGCATGCCGAAGCTCACAGCCCGGCCCGCCTCGACTCGGCCAGCTCGACGAGGCGGTCCCTCAGCTGCTCGGCGTCGGCGTGCGGGATACCCGGGATCGTCACGGCCGAAGCCGCGGCCGCGGTGACGAACTTGAGATCGCTGAGGCCGAGGGCGCGCACCACGGGGCCGCGGTTGACGTCGATCAGCTGCATACGCCCGTACGGCACCGCGACGAAGCGCAGGAAGAGGATGCCGCGCCGCACCAGCAGGTCGTCGTCGCGCAGCTGATAGCCGATCGCGCGCACGCGGCGCGGAATGAACGCCACGAAGACCCCGGTGATCACCAGGATCGCGGCGGTCAGTGCGTACCCCCACCACTGCCCAGAGAACCACGTGAACGCGCTCAGAGCCGCGATGACCAGACCGGCCAGCGCATAGCTCGCCATCTCGGGCCACTTGTAGGTGGGCGAGATGCGCGTCCACGTGGCGCCGTCGACGTCGATGCGGTCGGTCACTGGTGCTCCTGGTCTCGGGGTGGTGCGTGCCGCTGCTCGCCTGAGCGCTGCTGCCTCGAAGTATGGCGCACGCCCCCGACCGTCCGCCGGTCAGATGCGCTGCTGTGCCCCGCCGCCGCCGTCGCGCGTGTCGTCTTCGGGCGGCACGGTGCACATGTATTCGGCGACGAGGCCGGCGACCATGAGCGCCACGCCGCCGACGACGCCGATGATCGTGGGCACGATCGACCCGGCCGAGATCGGCACGGGGCGGCTCAGCATGTAGACGAGCAGGCCGCCCATGCCGCCACCGAAGATCGCGCCCGCGATGCTCGACGCCTTGGCGATCAGCACGACGCGCGTGGCGTAGTAGGCGTCGATCGGATCGTGCGTGCGGCCGCGCGCCACCCGGAAGACCGGCACGGCCAGCGAGATCACGATCGCCGCGATGGCGAGCAGCGCGAGGCCCAGAGTGAACGCGGGCACGAAGATCGGGTGCAGCGTCGTCGTCAGCACGGCGTCGAGGGCGAACCCCGCCGCTGCCGCGACGACGAGCACGCTGATGACGGTCGAGATGCGGGTGCGTTTCACGCGGAGTCTTTCGGAGAGGGCGAAGCGGCCGACTCGGTCAGGCGAGCGGCGCCGGCACGGTGGGCGACCGGATCCTGAAGCCCCACCAGGATGCCACGGACGGGCCCCGCCCCCGGCAGCACGGCCTCGGGGTCGACCTGCAGCCACGGCTCGAGCACGAACGATCGGTCGGCGGCGCGCGGGTGCGGCAGTGTCAGCCGGGGGGTGTCGACGACAGTGTCGCCGTGCACGACGAGGTCGAGGTCGAGGGTGCGATCGCCCCAGCGCTCGAGGCGCACGCGGCCGTGGTCGTCTTCGATGCGATTCAGCTGATCGAGCAGCTCGACGGGCCCCAGCGTCGTCTCGACGAGGGCTGCGCCGTTGAGATAGGCGGGCTTCGACTCGTCGAGGCCGTCGGGGGTGAGCGCGACGGATTCGATGGGCACGCTGGCGTCGAGAACGGTCACGCCGGGTGTCGCGGCCAGCGCCGCCACGGCCGCCCGCAGAGTGGCGTCGCGGTCACCGAGGTTCGCCCCGAGCGCGACGACAGCGCGCACCGGAAGGGGGTCGGAGTTCATGAACGGCCCCGGTCGATGGAGATCGACACGTCGCCGAACGGCACCGCGATGGGCGCCTCCGGCTTGTGCACGGTGACGTTCGTCCGGATCGCGGCAGGGAACGACAAGACAGTCGCGGCGATCCGCTCGGCGAGGGTCTCGATCAGGTCGACGGGGTCGTGCTCGATGTCGTGCACGATGCGCTCGGCGAGCACGCCGTAGTGCACGGTCTTGTCGAGGTCGTCCGACGACGCCGACTCGATGGCATCGATGTCGACGATCACGTCGACGACGAAATCCTGCCCCTGCTGCTTCTCGTAGTCGAAGTAGCCGTGGTGGCCCTTCGCCCGGACTCCGGTCAGTTTCAGCTGGTCAACCACGGGACCCTTTCTGCCACGCCTCCCACACATCGAGGGCGGCGCGGGTCGATGCGACATCGTGCACGCGGACGCCCCACGCGCCGGCCTGCCCGGCCAGGGCGCTGATGACGGCGGTCGCAGGATCCCGTTCGCGCACGCCCGCATCCTCGGGCAGCAGGGCCCCCAGGAAGCGCTTGCGCGACGCGGCCACGAGCACCGGCAGCCCCAGCTCGCCCAGCTCGTGCAGGTGCCCGAGCAGCTGCCAGTTGTGGTCGGCCAGCTTGGCGAACCCGAGGCCCGGATCGATGACGATCTTGGCCGGGTCGACGCCCTGCACGACGAGCTCGGCCACGCGTTGGAAGAGCTCGGCCTTCACCTCGGCGACAGCGCTGGTGTAGCGGGCGTTCTGCTGCATGACGTCGGAGTGACCGCGCCAGTGCATGGCGATGTAGGTGCTGCCCGTGTCGACGACGACCTGGGCCATGTGCGGGTCGGCCAAGCCGCCCGAGACGTCGTTGATGACCTCGGCGCCCGCCGCGACGGCTGCGAACGCGGTGGCGGCGTTCATGGTGTCGATGCTGACCCGCATCCCGAGGGCGACGAGCTCGCGGATCACCGGGATCACGCGCCGTTGTTCTTCGTGCACTTCGACGCGCGGGGCCCCGGGGCGGGTCGACTCGCCGCCGATGTCGATCAGATCGGCGCCGTCCGCCGCGAGCGCGCGGGCATGCGCGACGGCGTCGTCGAAGCGGGCATAGCGCCCGCCGTCGCTGAACGAGTCGAGAGTGACGTTCAGGATGCCCATGATGAGCGTTCGGGTGCCGGCCGACGGCTCGGCGGCATCGAGAGGCTCAGGAGCCACCGCGGCCTGGCGCACGACCGCGATCGCCCGGGTCGCGACGTCGGCCGGGTCGGCTGCGGTCACAGCGGCAGCGGCAGGCGCAGCGGCAGGCGCAGCGGCAGCGGCAGGCGCCGCGGCAGCGGCAGGCGCCGCCGAGGCAGGAGCGGGGGGCGCGAGGGCCGGGGTCGCTGTCGCCACGGCGGGCCCCACCAGCGGCCGATCGAAGACACCACCTGCGATCAGGCGTCGGCCGGCCTCGCTGGGTGCCCCGGCGGGGGTCGGTCGCGACAGGACACGCTCGAGGCCGCCCTCGACACTCGGACGCGGGCGGACCGCGTCGCCCTCGCGACGGCGCTGGGCGACGCGTCGCAGCGCCTCGCCCTGCGCGGCGAGCGTCGCCCGGTCGGCGGCAAGCCGCTCGGCGGCCTCGGCCTCGGGGTCGAGCACCGCTCTGGCTCGACGGCCGCGGGCTCGCGGTGGCTCGGCCGGGGCACCGCCGGCCGAGGCACCGCCGGCCGAGGCACCGCTCGTCGGCACGCTGCCAGCCGACGCGGCGTCCGCGGGCTCGGTCGCACCGCCCGACGCCGCCGACAGTGAGACAACGGCCACCTCGGAAACGGCCGACACCGCCGCCCGCGGAGCCGCGATGGGCTCGACACGGGTGGCGGTGTCGGTGAAGTCGGCCTCGTCGACAGCTGAGCGCTGAGCGTGGACCGCGGGGGCCAGGGCCGGCCGGATCGGCGTCGACGCGAACGCCGACGTCGACGGCAGGTCGAGAGGAGTCGACTCGGGGTACCGGTCGCGGCCACGCGGGCGCACCCACGTCTGCTCGAGCTCGGGTTCGAGATCGGGCGTGGCGGGTTCCGCTCCGGCGCGGTGAGACCCCTGGGGCTCCTCGCTCACGGCCTAGGCGGGAGCGATGCCGGGCGTGGTGCGCGGCGGGCGCTTGCGCGCGGGCTTGGCATCCGGCGACGAGTCGACGCCTCCGTCGACCGCACCGGCGTCGACCGGGATCCGCGAGGGGATCTGGACGGCCGGCAGGCTCGACGACGGGCGCTTCGAGCTCGAGAGCCACTCGGGGCGCTCGGGCAGCTTCTTGACGTCTTTGAAGATCTCGGCCAGCTCGGTGTGGTCGAGCGTCTCCTTCTCGAGCAGCAGGGCCGCGAGGCGGTCGAGCACGTCGCGGTTGTCGTTGATGACCTGCCACGCCTCGTCGTGCGCCTGCTCGAGGAGGGTGCGCACCTCGGTGTCGACCGTCTCGGCGATCTTCTCCGAGTAGTCGCGCTCGCCCATGTCGCGGCCCATGAACTGCTCGCCCGAGCCCTGTCCGAGCTTGACCGAGCCGACCTTGGACGACATGCCGTATTCGGTGACCATCTTGCGAGCGGTCGACGTGGCCTTCTCGATGTCATTCGAGGCGCCCGACGTCGGGTCGTGGAAGACGATCTCTTCGGCGACGCGGCCGCCCATGGCGTAGGCCATCTGGTCGAGCAGCTCGTTGCGAGTGACCGAGTACTTGTCTTCGAGGGGCAGCACCATCGTGTAGCCGAGGGCGCGACCGCGAGGCAGGATCGTGATCTTGGTCACCGGGTCGGTGTGGCGCATGGCAGCAGCGGCGAGAGCGTGACCGCCCTCGTGGTACGCGGTGATGAGCTTCTCGCTGTCTTTCATCACCCGACTGCGGCGCTGCGGGCCGGCCATGACCCGGTCGACGGCCTCGTCGAGGGCGCGGTTGTCGATGAGCTGCGCGTTGCTGCGAGCCGTGAGCAGCGCAGCCTCGTTGAGGACGTTGGCCAGGTCGGCGCCGGTGAAGCCGGGCGTCTTGCGAGCCAGCACCTCGAGGTCGACGCTCGCCGAGAGCGGCTTGCCCTTGCCGTGCACCTCGAGGATCTGCTTGCGACCCTCCATGCCGGGGGCGTCGACGCCGATCTGGCGGTCGAAGCGGCCGGGGCGGAGGAGCGCGGGGTCGAGCACGTCGGGTCGGTTGGTCGCCGCGATCAGGATGACGTTCGTCTTGACGTCGAAGCCGTCCATCTCGACGAGCAGCTGGTTGAGGGTCTGCTCGCGTTCGTCGTTGCCGCCGCCGATACCGGCGCCGCGGTGGCGGCCGACAGCGTCGATCTCGTCGATGAAGATGATGGCGGGGCTGTTCTGCTTGGCCTGTTCGAAGAGGTCGCGCACGCGGCTGGCGCCGACGCCCACGAACATCTCGACGAAGTCCGAGCCCGAGATCGAGAAGAAGGGCACGCCCGCTTCACCGGCGACAGCGCGGGCGAGCAGCGTCTTGCCCGTGCCGGGAGGGCCGTAGAGCAGGACGCCCTTCGGGATCCTGGCACCCACGGCCTGGAACTTGGCGGGCTCTTTCAAGAAGTCTTTGATCTCTTCGAGCTCTTCGATGGCCTCGTCGGCACCGGCGACGTCCGAGAACGACACCTGCGGCGTCTCTTTGTTGTTGAGCTTGGCGCGAGACTTGCCGAACTGCATGACCTTGCTGCCGCCACCCTGCATGCTGCCGAGGAGCAGCCAGAAGATGATGCCGATCACGATGAACGGCAAGAGGAGGCCGAGGATCGACCAGATCGGGTTCGCCTGCGTGACGATGTCGTTGTAGCCGCCGGTGGTGCCGCCCGCCAGCTTGGCGTCGGACACGGCCTTCACGACCTCGGCGCCGCGAGGCGTCGAGTAGTAGAACTGCGCCGTCGTCTTGTTGTTGAGCGTGAGGTCGACCCGCTGCTCGTTGCTGTAGATCTGAGCCGAGGCGACCTTGCCGCCGGACAGGTCGGACAGGCCCTGCTGGGTGCTGATCTGAGTGGCGCCACCGCCATGGAGGAGGCCATAGGCCACGGCGATGCCGATCAGAACGATGAGCACGTAGAGGTACGGGCCGCGGAGTAAGCGCTTGAAGTCCATAGAGATCCGGGCGGCAGGCCCGACACCTTTCTGCAAGGGAACGTGAGGGAAAGGTTACCTCGGCTCACCTTGCCGGTGAGTGGGTGTTCGCCGTGCGCGCACTCCGCGTGCTCGGCGCGACGCGCCACGCGATGCCGATGTCGCGAGCGACCCCGCGAGCGCGGATCGAATCGCCGTGGCGTCAGCGCTCATTCTCATCACGAATAGACGTGCGGCGCAAGGATGCCGATGGCCCGCAGGTTGCGATACCGCTCGTCGTAATCGAGCCCGTAGCCGACGACGAATTCGTTGGGGATCTCGAATCCTGCGTACTTGACGGGCACCTCGACGGTCGCGGCCTCGGGCTTCCGCAGCAGTGCGAAGATCTCGACGCTCGCCGCCCCGCGCCCGCGAAGGTTGGCCAACAGCCACGACAGCGTGAGCCCCGAGTCGATGATGTCTTCGACGATGATCACGTCGCGCCCGTGCAGGTCGGCGTCGAGGTCTTTCAGGATGCGGACGACGCCCGACGACTTCGTGCCCGAGCCGTACGACGACACAGCCATCCAGTCCATCGTGGCGGGGATCTTCAGCTCGCGGGCGAAGTCGGCCATCACCATGACGGCGCCCTTCAACACCCCGACCAGCAGCGGGTCACGCCCGGCGTAGTCGATCTCGACCCGGCGAGCGACCTCGGCGATCTTCGCGTGGATCTCCTCCTCGGTGTACAGGATCGACTTGAGATCGCCTTCGATGTCGCTGGTGTCCATGGGGTGCGCTCCGGTTCTTCGACGGCCGTGGTCGTTCAGAAGGCGATCTGCGTTCAGCACGCGATCACCGTTCAGCAGGCAATCAGGGGGTCGCGGCCACGGCCTCGAAGTGCAGGATGCCGCCGCGCCTGACCACTGTAATGCCCGGCAGGTGCAGCGGACCCTGCCCGTGCCAGTCGGTCACGAGCCGCGCGACCTCGAGAGTCTGCGAGCGCGACAGCGTCACCGCGAACTCGCTCTCGACCGCGAGACGGATGAGGCGCTGCCGGAGCGCCGCCGGGTTGGCTTCGAGACCTCGGACGTCGAGGGAGATGCCCGCCTCGGCATGATCGGCGAGGTCTTCGGCCTGCTCGTCGGCGAAGTGGTCGAGGGCGTCGCTGTCCTCGCGCAACTGGTCGGCCGTTCGCACGAGGGCGAGCGCCACACCGGGGCCGAGCTCGCGCTCGAGCATCGGCAGCACGACGTCGCGGACGCGCACCCGCGCGTAGGCGGGGTCGGAGTTCTGCGGGTCCGTCCAAGGCAGAAGGCCCGAGTCGGCGCAGAACGCGCGCGTCGTCTCGCGTCGTACGCCGAGCAGCGGCCGGCCGTAGAGCCCGGTGATCGCGTCCATCCCGGCGAGACTCGTCGGCCCGCTGCCCCTCGCCAGCCCGAGCAGCACCGTCTCGGCCTGGTCGTCGAGCGTATGGGCCACGAGGATCGAGGGCGCTCCGGTCTCGCGGGCCGCCTCCTCGAGCGCGGCGTACCTCGCCGCACGGGCCGCCGCCTCCGGGCCGCCGGCGTTCCCGACCGAGACCCGCCGCACGAGCACCGGGTCGAGCCCGAGGGCCCGGGCCTGCTCGGCGGCGCGGGCCGCCACCTCGCCCGAGCCCCGCTGGAGGCCGTGGTCGACGACGACGGCGCCCGCGCGCGCCGGGGGGTCGGCACGGGGGGCCTCGAACGCGACCGCCGCGGCGAGCGCGAGCGAATCGGAGCCTCCGCTGAGGGCGACCAGGACGTCTGCGCGGTCGTGGGCGTCAGGATCCTGCGCCCCTCGCCCTGCCCCGGGCCCGAGACCTGACCCCGGTCTCGATGCGGCCGCGGCGAACCAGTCACGGGCGGCTCGACGGACATCGGCGATGGCGGGAGTCAGGCGGGGACGGTCGGGCACCTTGTAACGTTAACGCCGTCCCGCGTGCGTCAGAGCCCGCGCCCACCCCGGTTCACGAAACAAGGAGCAGTCATGGCCACGTACGACGTCGTCGTCGAAATCCCCAAGGGATCCCGCAACAAGTACGAGGTCGACCACGAGACGGGCCGGGTCTACCTCGACCGCGTGCTCTTCACGGCGTTCGTCTATCCCACCGACTACGGCTACTTCGAGAACACCCTCGGCCTCGACGGCGACCCGGTCGACGCGCTCGTGCTGCTCGAATACCCCGTCTTCCCCGGCGTCGGCGTCTCGGTGCGCCCGGTCGGCGTCTTCAACATGAGCGACGAGGCCGGCTCGGACGCCAAGGTGCTCGTCGTGCCCGCGAAGGACCCGCGCTGGCAGCACATCCAGGACATCGACGACGTGCCCGAGCAGACCCGCAACGAGATCGCGCACTTCTTCGAGCGGTACAAAGACCTCGAGCCGAACAAGTGGGTCAAGGCCGACGGCTGGGGCGACGCCGCCGAGGCCGAGGCCATCGTCGAGGCCGGCTTCAAGAAGTACGACGAAGAGGGCGGGCACTGAGCCTTCAGGCGACAGAGGCCGCCCCCTCCGCGTGGAGGGGGCGGCCTCCGGCGTTTGTCCTCGAAATCGCGAGGCAGGGCTAGCCGACGGGTCGGCCGACCGTGGTCATCAGCTGCGTGTACCGGATGGGGACGATGCGCACCAGGGCGCTCGGGTTCGGCGCCTCGATCATCATGCCGCCACCGAGGTACATGGCGTCGTGGTAATAGCCGTCCGGGCCGTTGTGGTAGATCAGGATGTCGCCGGCCCGCGCCTGCGAGAGCGGCACCATCCGACCCTGGGCCAGCAGGTAGTCGTACTGATAGCGCACCGAGTGCCCGCCGATGTAGACGCCTGCGGCGTTGTACGACGCCATCATGAGGCCCGAGCAGTCGTAGACGTTCGGGCCGGCGCCGCCGAACACATAGCCCTTGCCGACCTGGGCCTTGGCGAACGCGATCGCGGTGTTGACCGCGGCGGACGAGCCCGACGACGGGGGCGTCGTCACCGGAGGCGTCGTGACCGGCGGCTTCGGCGTGCTCACCGGCGGCTTGGGCGCGACTGGGGTGGTCGACTTCGAGGGCGACGGCGCAGGATTCGGGGCCTTGCTCGGCGTCGTCGACCCACCAGAGCCCGACCCGCCAGAGCCCGACCCGCTGGCCTTCGACCCGCCCGACTTGGCGGGCGACGGGGCCGCCACCGTGTCGGCGATCGTGCCCGCGGCCTGGCCGTTATAGTACTGCGTCTCGACGGCAGCCGTCGTGCCCTTGAGATAGGCGACCTGCGAGATCAGTTGGGACTGGTTCTTCGTCTGCACGGCGAGTGCGGCCGAGGCCGTGTCGGCAGCGGAGTTGGCCTGCTTGAGCGCCGATGCGGCGTCGGCCGTGCGCTCGGCCAGCGCCGACTGGGCCGACGCGGCCTGGTCGCTGAGGGCCGTCGCGGTGTGCTCGTCGGCCGTCGCCTGCTCGAGAAGGCCCCGCGTGCGCTCGGTGAGGTTGGTCATCGCCCCGAGCTGGTAGAGCAGGTTGCCGGCGTGCTTCGACTGGGTGAGCATCGTGACGGTCAACTGGCCGCCGCCCGAATGCGAGAGCTCGGCGACGAGCTGCCCGACGCGGTCTCGCGACAGCTTGGCCTTCGAGGCGGCTTCGGCCTGCTGCGACTTGAGCGACTTGAGGTCGGCGGCCGCCGACTGTTGCGCGAGAACGGCGACCTGGTAGCGCTCGCCCGCACCGGAGGCGGCGTCCATCGCCGTTCCGGCACGGTTCTGGAGGCTCGTGATCGCCGAGGACAGTGCGTCGATCTCTTTCTGCGCCTTGGCCTGGTTGCCCTTGGCGGCCTGCACGTCCGACCAGGACGGGTAGGGCGAGGCCTGTGCGGGCGCGGACAGCCCGACAGCGGATGCCGCGACGAGCCCCGCACCGATCGCGAGGACGCAGGCCGTGCGCGCGCGGCGCAGGCCAGAGAGGTGCACACCCGGTGTGCGGCGACGCGGGGGCGTCACCGATCGGTCGATTCGGGTGTGCGGCGTCTCATTACAGGGTCACTCCTCGGGCGGCCATGAAGGGGACGGCGTCGGTGGCTGTGCCACCGATGCGCGTCTCGAAGTGGAGGTGGCACCCGGTGGACCATCCGGTGGAGCCGACCTTCGCGATCTGCTGGCCGACGGTGACATGCTGACCGACGGTCACCATGATCCCGCCGTCGACGATGTGGCCGTAGCCGGTGTTGATGTTGTTGCCGTTGTCGAGCAGCACGAAATTGCCGTAGCCGCCGTAGGGGCCGGCGTAGATGACCGTGCCGGTCGCGGCGGCCAGGATCGGCGAGCCGCAGGAGGCGCCGAGGTCGGTGCCGGCGTGCAGCGCCCGCGCGTGCGTGTACGGGTCGACGCGCCAGCCGTAGCCGCTCGTGATGTAGCCGCCAGCCGGCTTCGTCCATCCGGAGGTGCTCGGCGCGCCCGTGATGCCCATCGCCTTCTCGGCGGCCAGCGCGGCTTTCCGAGCGGCAGCCTGGGCGGCGGCGCGGCGCACGGCGACGCCCTTGTTGTAGGCGGCCTGGGTGAGATTGCGCTTGGTCTTGATCGCCGTGAGCTGGGCCTCGAGGCGAGCCTGGTTGGCGCTCTGCTCCGTGACCGCCTCCTGGGCGGCCTCGTTGGCGGCGGTCGCTGCGGCCAGGGCCGTCTTCGCCTTGACCGCGAGGTCGTTCAGCGCCTTCGCGGCCACGTTCGCCTGGTCGGTCAGACCCTGGGCCGTGTTTCGAGCCTGGACTGCGTCGGCGTAGATTCCGTTCGCCTGTTCGGTCAGCTTGTTCATCGCTCCGAGCTTGTAGAGCAGGCTGCTGGCCTTGCCCGGGTTGGCGATGAGGTCGCTGGTCAGATCGTTCGAGCCGGAGCGGCCGAGCTGCGCGGCGAGCTGGCCGGCGCGCGTCTCGCTCGCGTTCGCGACGCGGTCCGCCTCGTCGGCCTGCGACTGAAGCTGCTCTTTCTTGCTCTCCTGCTCGTCGTAGGCCATCTGGGCCTCTTGCAGCTCTTGACCGCGCGCGTCAGCGGTCTTCTGAGCGGCAGCGGCGTTGCTGGTGAGCGTGCCGAGGAGCTTGGTGATGGAGCGGACCTCGTTGGTGGCGAGGTTCTCGTTGGTGACGGCTTTCGTCACGTCCGACCACGAGGGGTAGCTGACCTTGGCGGCCGCATCGGCCTGCATCGGAGGGCCTGCGAGCAGACCGGCCAGCACGGCCGCGGCGGCCAGCACGGCGACACCGCCGCGCGAGCGCACGGAGCGCAGGATGCCACCACGGCGCGTCGAAGAGACAGAGGCGCCCGAGGAGAGGGCCGCCTCGTTGCCTGAGCGGAGGAAGAGTGTCATCGAATCCCGAATCGTCGTCACGGTGCGGCCGGATGGCGAGGTCACACTGTTAACACGAGCAACAGTAGCAACGCACCACCGAGAGCCCAAGGGTGGATTTCTCACCTTCGGGCTGGGCTGTCGGCCGAAGACTTCCCGACGGAAAGTCTCAACTACAGCCTGAAACTAACTGTGGCAGGGGATTCCGGGCTGCCGCCTCGCCGTGCGGGCGTGTCTGTGGAGAACCCCCGTGTGACCCCAATTGGGGAGGACAAGACGCAGGATGCGACGGGTGCGGAAGCCCCGGATCCTGCCGTTTTGATTTATGCCCGACCTATCCGTATGCTTATCCGGGTTGCTGTGATGCCGACAAGCTTTCACGGCCCCATCGTTTAGTGGCCTAGGACACCGCCCTTTCACGGCGGCAGCACGGGTTCGAATCCCGTTGGGGTCACGCGCGATTGTCAGTAATGCAGCAACAAAGTTTGGCCCTGTAGCGCAGTTGGTTAGCGCGCCGCCCTGTCACGGCGGAGGTCGCCGGTTCAAGTCCGGTCAGGGTCGCCATGGCTGGGTAGCTCAGTTGGTAGAGCGTTCGACTGAAAATCGAGAGGTCCAGGGATCGACGCCCTGTCCAGCCACCCTTAGTCGGCGGCTTCGCCGCCTCCCCCTTCACAGGGCGTTGTTCCTTTTAGGACCGCCCGTCCAGCCGCTCCTTTTCTTCCGGCCTGTCCAGCCACGCTGCTTCTGGTCAGCCTCCGGCCGACGAAGGCGCTCGCGCGCCTGTCGAACCACGGGATTGCTGTCGCACCAACGGACTTCATGGCGTCACGGGGGACGGGTGGTTCGAGTCCACTCGATCATCAGCATTAGGTGTTTTATGCACGAGTGCTGTATACCTTATGGAGTGGGTCGGGTGCCTGGGTTCGCCCGACTCGGCGGGAGGCCGGGTACGGCCGGCCTCCCGCCACCACGAGCTGAGGCGTGAGCGCCTCAGCCGCGCAAGTCGGCGAGCACGGCCTCGAGCTGCGCGACGGCCCAGTCGAGCTCGTCGGCGGTGACGACGAGGGGCGGGGCCAGGCGGATCGTGGAGCCGTGTGTGTCCTTCGCGAGGACGCCGCGGCGCATCAGGCCCTCGGAAACCTCGCGGCCCGTGCCGAGGGCCGGGTCGATGTCGACGCCGGCCCAGAGCCCGGCCCCGCGGACGGCGACGACCCCATGCCCGATCAGAGAGTCGAGAGAGGTTCGCAGACGCTCGCCGAGCTCGGAGGCGCGCTGCTGGAATTCGCCGCTCGACAGCATCCTGACGACCTCGAGGCCCACCGCAGCAGCGAGCGGGTTTCCGCCGAACGTCGAGCCGTGCTCACCGGGGCGGAGCACCCCGAGCACCGCCCGGTCGCCGACGACAGCCGACACGGGAACGATTCCGCCACCGAGAGCCTTACCGAGCAGATACAGGTCGGGCACGACGCCGACCAGGTCGCACGCGACGGTCGAGCCGGTGCGGCCGAGACCCGACTGGATCTCGTCGGCGATGAAGAGCACGTTGCGCTCGGTCGTCACCCGACGGATGAAGGGGAGGTAGGTCGTCGGCGGCACGACCACACCGGCCTCGCCCTGGATCGGCTCGATGAGCACCGCGACGGTGTCGTCGTCGATCGCCGCCTCGAGCACCGCCTCGTCGCCGTAGGGCACCGAGACGAACCCGGGCGTGTAGGGCCCGAAGTCGGACCGCGCCTCGGGGTCGCTCGAGAAGCTGATGATCGTGGTGGTGCGGCCGTGAAAATTGCCGTCGGCCACGATGATCTTCGCGCGCCCCTCGGGCACGCCCTTGACGCGGTAGCCCCAGGCGCGGGCGACCTTGATCGCCGACTCGACCGCCTCGGCGCCGGTGTTCATCGGCAGCACCATCTCTTTGCCGAGGAGGTTCGCGAGGGCCGCGGCGAAAGGCCCGAGCTGGTCGTTGTGGAAGGCCCGAGAGGTGAGCGTCACGCGGTCGAGCTGGTCACGCGCGGCCTTCACCAGACGCTCATTGCCGTGGCCGAAGTTGACCGCGGAGTAGGCGGCGAGGCAGTCGAGGTAGCGACGACCCTCGACGTCGGTGACCCACGCGCCGGACGCCGTGGCGACGACGACCGGCAGCGGGTGGTAGTTGTGCGCGAGCGACGCGTCCTCGACCGCGATGGCGGCGTCGGTCGCGTCGGTCGCGCCAGTCGCGCCGCTCGCGCCAGTCGCACCGCTCGCGCCAGTCGCACCGCTCGCGCCAGTCGCACCGCCCGTCGGGTGCGTCGCGCTGCTCATCGCCGCAGCTCGAGGGTGCAGCACTTCACGCCGCCGCCGCCCAGCAGCAGCTCGGAGAGGTCCACGCCGATCGGGTTGTAGCCGCGCTCGCGCAGCTGCTTTTCGAAGCCGGTGGCCCGGGCGGCGATCACGATGTTGTAGCCGTCGCTGTACGAGTTGAGGCCCAGGATCGCGGCATCCTCTTCGCTCACGATGATCGCGTCAGGGTAGCGCTGGCGCAGGATCGCGAGGGAGGGCTCGTCGAATGCGCTCTCGAGGTAGGCGATGTTGGAGTGGCCGTCGACCGGCACGGGGTCGAGCACGGCGATCGCGGTGTCGAGGTGGTAGAAGCTCGGGTTGATCAACTTCAGCGTGATCACGTCGCGACCGAAGATCGAGGCGAGCTCTTCGTGCGAGGTCGAGTCGCTGCGGAATCCGGTGCCGGCCAGGATGACATCGCCGACGAGGAGGAAATCGCCCTCGCCCTCGTTGATCTGCTCGGGCACGTGCACCTCGTAGCCGTTGGCGCCGAACCACTCCATGTAGGCCGGCCCCTCGGGTTGGCGCTCGGGGTAGGTGAAGCTGGCGCCGTACGCCTTGCCGTCGAGCACGAAGCCGCCGTTGGCCGAGTAGACCATATCGGGCAGACCGTCGATCGGGTCGATCAGCTCGACGTCGTAGCCGAGCGAGAGATAGGTGTCGTAGAGCGTCTGCCACTGGGCGACCGCCCTCGACGTGTCGGTGGGGTCGTCGGGGTGCATCCACGGGTTGATCCGATAGCTGACCGTGAAGAAGGCGGGCTTGCACATGAGGATCGTGCGGTGGGACGCCTTCCGCTGTGGGACGGAGGCCTGGTGGGGGTCGGTTGCGATGCTCACGTCAGCCAGTCTCACATGCCGATCGCGCATTTCGATGGTGCGATACGCACTTTTTGTGCAGTATCCTGACATCCACGCAAGAAAAGCGCGCTACAGTCGCCTGCGTGGACAACCTCGACTTCAGCATCATCGATCTCCTCCGACAGAACGCCCGGGCCGGCTACGGCGACATCGGAGGCGTCGTCGGCCTCAGCGCCTCGGCCGTCAAACGTCGCGTCGACCGGATGGTGTCGGACGGCGTCATCCGCGGGTTCACGGTGCAGGTCGACCCCGCCGTCGACGGTCTCGCGACAGAAGCATACGTCGAGCTGTTCTGCCGCGGCACCGTGTCGCCGGCCGAATTGCAGCGCATCCTGAGCACCGTGCCGGAGGTCGTCGACGCAGGCACGGTCACCGGCAGTGCCGACGCGATCGTGCACATGCGCAGCCGCGACATCCCGAGCCTGGAGGGCGCCCTCGAGCGCGTACGCAACGCCCCGAACGTCGACCACACCCGCAGCGCGATCGTCCTCTCGAAGCTGATCAACCGCCAGCCCGCTTAGCCCTCCCCCTCCCCCTCCCCCTCCGTTTTACCTATAGGTAAGCCGCTCCCGACAGGAAACAACACTGCGCAAGAGCCGCACCTATAGGTAGAACGGAGGGAGGAGGGGTCAGAAGCGGAGCGCGGTGAGATCGGCGACCGGGTTGCCGAAGCGGTGCGCCGTCATCGAGATGGCCTGCTCGGAGAGGAAGGGCAGCAGCTCGACGCGCCCCGACTCGGTGACCTGGTCGGAGTAGATCGCCACGTCGCAGCTTCCGCCCACCGCCGCCGCGAGGGCCGAAGCCGCCCCGCCGATGAGACGGATGCGCAGGTCGCGGTACGAGACCGCCCCAGGCCCCTCGAGATGCGCGCCGGGGTCGGACTGCAGCAGCGCCGCGCGATCGAGGGCGACGGTGTTCTGGAGGCCCAGGGTCAGGGCACCCGTGTCTTGCGTCGCGCGTTCGATCAGTGAGAGGTCGTCTTCGGGCGGCGTCTCGACCTCGCCCTGCAGGAGGCCGGCGGCCGCCCGGGCGAGCCAGAGCCCGTCGCTCTCGACCGTGATGTCGTCGACGTGCACGGGGCTGTCGGCGGCCCGCAGCAACTGCACGAGTTGGGCAGGCAGGGGCGTCGCCGTGCTCACGTTCAGTCGCGAACCCGCGCGGGCTCCGGCCGCGATCACCCGGATGAGGTCGGCCATCACGCCGTCGTTCGACAGCCGGATCGTGACGGGGTGCGGCAGGTGGCGGAAGACATTGCGCTCGACCCCGAGTGCCGACGGGTCGACGGGCGACGCGAACCGCGCAAGCCAGGCCCGATGGTCGCTCGCGCTTGCGGCGCGCACGAAGTCGAACTCGCCGAAGGTCAGCACCGACCGGGTCGACTCGATGATCTTGACGCCCAGTTCGGGTACGCCGTCGAGCTGCAGCGACGCGGCGGGCTCGTGCTCGACACGCGCCCACGACGTCAGCGACGCGACGTAGTTCGGGCCGCCGGCCTTGGCGCCGGTGCCGACCGACGAGCGCTTCCAGCCGCCGAAGGGCTGGCGACGGACGACCGCACCCGTCGTCGACCGGTTGATGTAGAGGTTGCCGGCCTGTACTCGAGACACCCAGAGCGCGATCTCGCGCGCGTCGAGGCTCTGCAGCCCCGCAGTGAGGCCGTACTCGACAGCGTTCTGCCACTCGATCGCCTGCTCGAGGGTCTCGGCGCGCATCACGCCGAGGATCGGGCCGAAGTACTCGGTGGTGTGGAACTCCGACCCTGCGCGCACGCCGTCCCGAACCCCGGGGCTCCACAGCACGTCGGTCTCGTCGAGAGCCCCCGGCTTCAGCCACCACGTCTCGCCCTCGCCGAGCACCGTCAACCCGCGTTCGAGCTTGCCGGCGGGCGGGTCGATCAGCGGGCCCATGCGCGTCGTCGCCACGTCGGGGTAGCCGACACGGATGCTCTCGACGGCGTCGATCAGCTGCCGCCTGAAGCGCTCGCTCTCACCGACCGATCCCACCAGGATCACGAGAGACGCGGCCGAGCACTTCTGCCCCGCGTGCCCGAAGGCGCTGGCCACGACATCGGCCACCGCGAGGTCGAGGTCGGCCGACGGCGTCACGATCACGGAGTTCTTGCCGCTCGTCTCGGCGAACAGCGGCAGATCGGTGCGCCACGATCGGAAGGCGGCAGCAGTGTCGAACGAGCCGATCAGGATCACGCGATCGACGGCGGGGTGGGCGATCAGCTCGCGCCCCAGGTCGCCCTCGTCGAGGTCGACCAGGGCGAGCAGCGACCGTGGCACTCCGGCCCGCCAGAGGATGTCGGCGAGCACCGCGGCGGTGCGATGGGCCTGCGGCGCCGGCTTCAGGATGACGCCGCTGCCGGCCGCGAGCGCGCCGAGCACACCGCCCACGGGGATGGAGGCGGGGAAGTTCCACGGCGGGGCGACGACCGTCAGCCGCGGCGGCAGCGGTCGTGCGTCGCGGATCGTGTCGAGCTCGCGGGCCTGCTCGGCGTAGTACCGCGCGAAGTCGATCGCCTCGCTGACCTCGGGGTCGCCTTCGGCGATGGTCTTGCCCGTCTCGCTCGCCATGACCTCGATGAGGTCGGCGCGGCCCGCTGCGAGCCCCGCCGCGACCAGTTCGAGCAGCTCGGCGCGAGTGGCGCCGTCCTGGCGCCCCCACTTGACACCGGCCTCGGTGACGCCGGCGACGATCTCTTCGAGCCGCCCGGCGTCGTCGACCCAAGCGGCCTCGATGGTGTCGATGCCGAGCTCGCTCGTCGCCGCGCGATCCAGGATCTTGCGCGCCCAGCCCCGATTGGCCTCGAGCGCCGCGTCGGTGTCGGGCTCGTTGACGAAACCCGAGTGCATGTCGAGGTCGTAGCCCCGGGTGCGATCCTGCGTCCGATTCGGGCCCGGTGCCACGTCGTCGTCGCGGTTCTCGAACGCGTCGAGCGAGGCCAGGAAGCGTGACTTCTCGCGCTCGAAGACCGCAGGGTCTTTGCCGAGCTCGAACGCCCCGGACAGGAAGTTCTCGGGGCTGGCGTTCTCTTCGAGACGGCGCACGAGATAGCTGATGGCCGAGTCGAACTCGCGTGGGTGAACCACGGGCGTGTAGAGCAGCAGCCCGCCGACGTCGGCGCGCACGGCCTGAGCTTGCGCTGTCGCCATGCCGAGCAGCATCTCGAAGTCGACCCGGTTGGTGACCATGCGCTGCTTGGCGAGGTTCCACGCGTAGGCGACGTCGAAGAGGTTGTGCCCGGCGACCCCGATCTTGACTGCTGCGGCGTTCTCCGGCTGGAGCGCCCAGTCGAGCATGCGCAGGTAGTTGGTGTCGGTCTCGACCTTCGACGACCAGGTGGCGAGGGGCCAGCCGTGCACGGTGGCGTCGACCCGCTCCATCGCGAGGTTGGCGCCCTTCACGATGCGGACCTTGACCGGCGCGCCGCCCCGGGCGAGGCGGGCCCTGGACCACTCGGTGAGCAGCTGCAGGGCGCCGAGCGCGTCGGGCAGATAGGCCTGCAGCACGATCCCGGCCTCGAGCGCGAGCATCTCGGGGGTGTCCAGGATGCGAGTGAAGACGTCGATGGTCAGGTCGAGGTCGTGGTACTCCTCCATGTCGAGGTTGATGAACTTCGTCGTCGGCGCGGCCGCGGCCAGCTCGTACAACGGCAACAGCCTCTCGACGAGGCGGTCGCTCGTCTCTTCGAACGCCCACAGCGACAACTGACTGGCGACGGCGCTCGCCTTGATCGAGACGTAGTCGACGTCGTCACGGGCGAGCAGCGCGCGCGTGCCTTCGAGCCGGCGGTCGGACTCGGCCTCGCCGAGCACCGCCTCGCCGAGGAGGTTGAGGTTGAGGCGCGAGCCGTCGCTCCGCAGCTTCTCGAGGCTGGCGCCGAGGCGGTTCGGCGTCGCGTCGACGATGAGGTGCTCGACCATGCGGCGGAGGGCTCGGCGGGCCATCGGCACGATGGTGCGAGGCGCCCCGGTCGCCAGCCCGCCGCCGGTGGCGATCGCGGCCCGGAGATACCAGGGCAGGAACCTCGGGATCGAATGGCTCAGCTCTTCGAGGCTGCGCGCAGCGACGAGCAGGTCTTCGGGGCGCACCACCCGGTCGACGAAACCGAGTGTGAAGTCGAGCCCCTTGGCATCCTGCAGCACCCCCGCGAGGCGGGCCGCAGAGGGGTCGACGCGGGCACCCGTCGTCGCCGACAACCACCGGCGCACCGTCTCGACGGACTCCTGGGCGAGGTCAGCGGGGCGCACGTCGGACATGCAACGAGGATATGCCGCACGACCGTCTCTACACTGGGCGAATGGCCGACCAGCTCACGGAAGACGACTGGGCCGTGTGGGATGCCTTCTACTCCATGCGGCGACGACTGGATCGTGCCCTCGAGCTGAGACTTCAGGCAGAGTCGGGCGTGTCCGCGCCCGAGTACGAGATCCTCGCCGGGCTCGGCCGCAGCGCCGACCGCCGGCTGCGTGTGCGAGACATCGCCGAGCAGATCGGCTGGGAGAAGAGCCGCGTCAGCCACCAGGTCACGCGCATGGAAAAGCGCGGCCTGGTGCAGCGTACCGACTGCGACCTCGACGCGCGCGGCACCTGGGTCGAACTGACGCCGGAGGGCCGACGCGCGATGCTCGCGTCGAGCCGCGGGCACAACGAGGCCATCAAACGCTACTTCGTCGACGCCCTCGGCTCGGAGGCCGATGCCGATGCCGTCCGCTCGTTCGCCGAGCGCGTCCTCACCGCCATCGGCGAGGACGCGCACCCCGGCGACTAACCCCGGCCCTTCCCGGAACACCAACAACGCCCCCGGCAGCTACCGGGGGCGTTCTTGGTCGGGCAGTTATTCGCGCCCTCGCTCCTTCGCGATGAGTGTTGCGACGCGCTCATCGCGACGATGACCGGCCCGGCGAACGATCGCGGCGATCGCAGCAACCACGGCGGCGACGATCAGGATGTTGAGAATCAAACCGATGGGGGAGAAGTCGACGAGCATGTCGTACCTAACTCTGAACGTTGAATGAGTAGCTGCCCCCGTGGAAGTCGGCGAAGGCGATGATCGTGTCATAGACGGCAACCGATGTGTAAGTTCCCGTTCGGTTGAAGTTGTAGGAATGTGCGGTCGTGGACACGCTGGGTGTCGCCGAATAAGTGAGGCCGATTCCGGACGACCCGACCACGCCGTAGGAACGAATCTCAGCTCGGATGTTCGTCTTGCTCACTTTTGCGCTACTCGCCATCTTCACTGACACCGAATACTTATGAGTGATCGGGCCGCTCCCATTTGTGTTGAGATTGCCTTGGATTCGACCGGTCATTCCTCCAGACGTTTTTGCGTTGTTGAAGTTCCGTGAAGCTCGGCCGAGTTGGGCTGCATTGCCGTGAGCGTAAATACGGACGAATTCCGCGTCAGCCGGGTCGAATGCCTCTAAAACCTCGTAGGAGTCATCCAGATCATGGAACCTGTCGACGATTTCACGAGACGAAAGATCCCTGTTCTGGGCGAAGCTCGCTTCTGCAACATGCAAGGGAGCAAGGGCTTTCTGTTGATCCTCGGTCAGGGAAGTCGATTGACCTGTGTTTTGCGCGCTCACTGCAACCGCGCTCCGTGTCTGCCCAGCTTCCTGAGCGCCAGCCACGTCAACGCTCGAGCTACACCCAGTTAGCGCTGCTGAAGTCATCACGGCCAGTGCTCCGATTGTGGCCATCGGTTTGTCATAGACGCCATAGTCATACCTCGTTTTCATTCTGAGTTGATGTATTGGGTATGACTGTACGGAAAGGTCGATCTCGGGGCAAGTCCTTCGACGGCACGCGAAAAAGCCCGGCCGACAGGCCGGGCTTTCTCTGAACCCACTGACAGACGCGGGGCTAGAGGGCGATCGTCTCGTTGTCGCCAACGTTCTCGGGGTGGCCGCCGAGCGCCGCGGCCTTGGCGTATTTGAAGAGCGTCACGGCCTTCGGCTCGGTGCTGGTCCAGGATTCGACGGTGTGGGCGTCGACCTTCAGCAGGGCGACCTGCGGGTCGTCGCGGCCCTGGTCGAACCAGGCTTCGGCACCGGTGTTCCACAGCTCGTCGATGGTCGCGCGATCCTGCGACAGGGTCGCGGTGCCCGAGATCGACAACCAGCCCTTCGAGGTCTCGACGCCGACGTTGACCTCGGGCTCGGATTCGATGTCGTGCACCTTGTGGCTGTCTTTCTGCACGAAGAAGTAGACGGCGCCGTCGAAGTCGCGGTCGACGATGGCCAGCGGCCGGCTGACGAGGTGGCCGCCTTCGTCGACGGTGGCGAGGAGGCCGATGCGCGCCTTGTCGAGCACGTCGGCCACGGTCTTGAGCTCTTCGGGTGTCGCTTTGTCGGTAGTCATGCGCCGGACGCTACGCCGCAGCGGCGTGCGGGGCACACAGGGGGCTGTCGGGAGCGCAGGAGGCGCAGACGACGAGCTGCTCGCGGCACTGCGGGTCTCTGCAGTTCTGCATGTCGCTCGTCGCCGAACCGCACACCACGCAGCGGCCCAGCACCGCGGCGTGGTCGCTGAACGACACCGAGCCCCGCCTGTCGAAGACGTACAGCGATCCCTCCCAGAGCCCGTCGTCGCCGAACTGCTCGCCGTAGCGCGCGATGCCGCCGTCGAGCTGGTAGACCTCGCTGAAACCTCGGTCGATCATGAGCGAGCTCAGCACCTCGCAGCGCACGCCGCCGGTGCAGTACGTCACCACCGGCTGATCCTTCAGGTGGTCGTAGCGGCCGGAGTCGAGCTCGGCCACGAAGTCACGGGTGTTCGCCACCTCGGGCACGATCGCGTCATGGAAGCGCCCGATCCTGGCCTCGAACTCGTTGCGGCCGTCGAAGAACGCGACGCCCTTCTGCGCCACCAGCGAATGCAGTTCGTCGGGGCTGAGCTTCGTGCCGCCGCCGACGACGCCGTGCTCGTCGACGCGCAGTTCGTCGGGGGCGCCGAAGCTGACGATCTCGTCGCGCACCTTCACGCTCAACTTCGGGAAGTCGCCGCCGCGGCCGTCGCTCCACTTGACGTCCAGGTCGCGGAACGCGGGGTACTCGCGGGTCGACTTGAGATAGCGCTTCACATCGCGGATGTCGCCCCCGACCGTGCCGTTGATGCCGTCTTTCGAGATCAGGATGCGACCCCGCAGCCCCAGCGCCTGGCAGAGGTCGCGCTGCCAGAGACGAATGGCCTCGGGGTCGGGCAGAGGCGTGAAGACGTAGTACAGGAGGATCTTGGGGGTCGCCACCCGGGGAGTCTAACTTCCGCTGGAGGGGGCATCGGTTAGTGTGTGAAATGTTTATACGTCGACTTCCCGATCAGAGGTGCCCATGCCCGTCCCTCCTCCGACCACCCCCCTGGCCGATCCGGCGGTCCAGCGCCGTCTGCGCAAAGACGAGGTCTTCGACCAGATGCTCCGCGCCATCCTCGACGGCACGCTGCATCCCGGCGAGAGGCTGCGCGACAGCGACCTCCAGCGCTGGCTCGGAGTCTCGCGCACGCCGATCCGACTCGCGATCGATCGGCTGGCCGAGATGCGCCTCGTCGAGGTGCGCGCGAACAGCTCGACCCGTGTGAGCCCCGCGCGGCCGGACCGCATCCCGCAGACCATCGAGGTGATGTGCGGCCTGTGGGCTCTTGCCGCGCGGCGCGCGATCGTGCGGCTCGAACCGGCGCTGGCAGCCGACTGCGCCGGGCGGCTCCGACGAGCGGCCGCCGCCTGCCGTCGACCCGCCCGCACGCCGGTCGACGCGGTGGAGGAGATGCGCGACGCCCTCTACTTCTTCAGCGTGCACGCTGGCAACGAGCTGCTGCCGCAGCTGGTCGTCAAGCTGGGCGCCGACCTCCGCTTCCAGCTGTCACTGCCCGGGGCCGGGGTCGACGTCGGCCGGTTCGCCCTGACCTTCGACGAGCTCGCCGTGGCCGTCGAGCAGGGCGACGGGGCCCTCGCCGAGCGAGTCTTCGACCGAGTGCGCCGCACCACCCTCGGGGCCGCCGCGTGACGCCCGTGCCGGCGGGCACAGGCATCCTGGCGTCGGGCGAGCTGCTCAGCGAGACCGTCAAGCGTCGCATCCTGGGGGCGCTCTTCGCCGGCACCCTCACGCCGGGCGAACGGCTTCACGACGAGCAGCTCACCGCCTGGCTCGGCGTCTCGCGCACACCCGTGCGCACCGCCCTCGAACAGCTCACCGAGGTCGGCCTCGTCGAGATGCGGCCCAACTGCTTCACCCGAGTCGCGAGCCCGACGCTCGCCTCGCACCGAGCGACCCTCGACGTGTACGGCGCTCTGCACGGCGCGGTGGCCCGAAGCGCGGTGCCCGAGCTCGAGCCCGGCGACATCGTGAACATCACCGCTGCAAGCGATCGGGCCGTGACGCAGGTCGGGCGTCAGGCGCAGACGGCATGGTCTCTGCCGTCGCTCGAGGCCATGGGCGCAGTCACCGCCTTCCTGTCACGGCGGTGCGCCAACCCGGTGCTTCTCGCGGCGGCCGACGAGATCGACCTCCGCCTGGCGTTCTCGTTCCTCGCCCTCGAGATCCCCGTCGATCGGGTCGCGGTCGGCCGGTGCTCTCGGGGTGCGGTGGCCGCCGCCGAACAGCGAGACCCCGAGCTCTTCGTCGAGACGATGCACGACTTCCTCTCGTCGTGCGAGAGCGGTGTCGTCCGCGCCGATTAGCCTGTCCCCATGTCTCTCACGGCGGTGCTCCCCGGTGCGACCGGCCCCGCGTCGCCGTCGGTGTCGACCGTGTACCGGCCGCAGTCGCCGGTGCACCTCCATCAGACCGTGCGGCCGCTCAGCCGGGGCAGCGGCGACCCGTGCTTCCGGGTCGTCGGCGAGTCCGTGTGGCTCGGGGTGCGCACGCCTCAGGGCGCCGGCACGCTGCGGCTCACGCCGGGCAGCGCCTCGGTCGAGGCGACGGCGTGGGGCGACGGCGCCGAGTGGCTGATCGAGCACGTGCCCGAGCTGCTCGGGCACGGCGACGACTGGTCGACGCTCGACGTCACGGGCAACGCCTTCTTGGCCGACGCCTCCCGTCGGCTGCCCGGGCTGCGCCTCACGCGCACGAACCTGGTGGTGCAGATGCTCATCCCCGCCGTGCTCGAGCAGAAGGTGACGAGCACCGAGGCGTGGCGCGCCTGGCGCCAGCTCGTGCGTGCGCAGGGCACCGCGGCTCCCGGCCCTGCCCCGGTCGGGCTCATGGTCGCCCCCGACGCGGCGACGTGGGCCCGGATCCCGAGCTGGGAGTGGCACCGCGCCGGCGTCGGCCCTCAGCGCTCGGCCACCGTCATGCGCGTGTGCGCGGTGGCAGCGGGCCTCGAGCGCACCCTCGGCCTCGGCCGCGGCGGCGGCGAGGTGCAGAAGCGCCTCCGGTCGGTCGTGGGGGTCGGCGTGTGGACGGCGGCCGAGACCAGCCAGCGAGCCCACGGCGATCCTGACTCCCCCAGCGTCGGCGACTACCACCTGCCCGCCCTCGTCGGCTGGGCCCTGATCGGCCGGCCGGTCGACGACGACGGCATGCTCGAGCTGCTCGAGCCCTATCGCGGCAACCGCGAGCGCGTGATGCGCCTCATCGGTGGCAGCGGCTTTCGCAAGCCTCGGTTCGGGCCGCGCATGACGATCCAGGATCACCGCTTCCACTGACCCGACGCACGACCCCTCCCACCCTTACCTTTTCGGCAGGATCTCCCCGAACATCCGGTAAGGCCCTGCCGAAAAGGTGAGGGTTGGAGGCCCAGCTGCAGCTACGGGCAGCCGACCTGATCGCCCGACTGGGTGAGGTACTGCCCGGGGCCGACGAGGGCACACTGCTGCGACAGCGACACCTCGTAGCGCACCCACGAGATGCCGACGGCGCCGCCGATCACGATGTTGAGCATCGACACGACGATGCCGGCCGTGCCGAGAGCGCCGGCGAGGCCGACACGCCGCGACTGGCGCAGCGACGCGATGCCGATGAAGACACCGACGATGCCGACGAAGAAGCCCACGACGATCGACACGATCCCGGTCGTGCGGCCGGGGTCGCCGTCGACCGGCAGCCACGACTGCTCGTCGCCCGGCTGGGCCGGGGCCCACTGCGCCTCGGCCGGGTCGACGAGCTCGCCGAAGGTCGGTGGCGGGGGCGCGAACGAGGGGTCCCCAGGATCCTGCGCCGTGACCTGCGAGGGCAGCTCGCGGACCGAGATCGGCTGGCCTTCGGGTGCCCACGAGCGCGGCGCGGTGGGCGCCGCGGTGCCGGAGTCGACGGCGCCAGGCGGAGGACCGACCGGGATGCCGACAGGGCCGGCGTACGCCGCGACGGGCGGCGGCGGGCCGGGTGGGCCGACGCGCGTGCCCTCGCCGCGCCGGAAGCGGGCGAGGGAGGGATCGTTCGACTGGGGGCCGGTCATCGACTCGACCCTAATACGTCCGTGGGACATGATGGAGCCACGAGCCACCGGCGGCCCGCCTCGTCAGCCGCCCAGTCCAACGGAGTGCACCATGCGAATCGGAATCCTCACCTCGGGCGGCGACTGCCCCGGCCTCAACGCGGTCATCCGCGGCGCCGTGCTGAAAGGCATCCAGATCCACGGGCAGGAGTTCGTCGGATTCCGCGACGGCTGGCGCGGAGTGGTCGAGGACGACCTCGTCGAGCTGGTTCGGAAAGACATCCAGGGCATCTCGAAGCAGGGCGGCACGATCCTCGGCACGAGCCGCACGAACCCCTTCGAGGGCGACAAGGGCGGGGTGGAGAACATCGCCCGCACCCTCGAGCGCCGCGGCATCGACGCCATGATCGCGATCGGCGGCGAGGGCACGCTGGCTGCGGCGAAGCGCCTCACCGACGCCGGCCTCAAGATCGTGGGAGTGCCGAAGACGGTCGACAACGACCTCGGCGCGACCGACTACACGTTCGGCTTCGACACCGCCGTGCAGATCGCCGTCGACGCGATGGACCGCCTGCGCACCACGGGCGACTCGCACAGCCGCTGCATGGTCGCCGAGGTCATGGGCCGCCACGTCGGCTGGATCGCACTGCACTCGGGAATGGCCGCCGGGGCGCACGCCATCCTGATCCCCGAGCAGGCCACGAGCGTCGAGCAGCTCGCCGAGTGGGTGCGGTCGGCCTACGACCGCGGCCGCGCCCCGCTCGTCGTCGTCGCCGAGGGCTTCGTGCCCGACCACGAGAACGACGCCCACTCCGAGCGCGGCCTCGACGCCTTCGGGCGGCCCCGGCTCGGCGGCATCGGCGAACGGCTCGCACCGCTGATCGAAGAGCTCACCGGCATCGAGACCCGTGCCACCACCCTCGGGCACATCCAGCGCGGCGGCACCCCGTCCGCCTACGACCGGGTGCTCGCGACGCGACTCGGCATGGCCGCCAGCGACTCGGTCGTCGAGGGGCGCTGGGGCCGGATGGTGGCGCTTCGCGGCACCGACATCGTGCACGTCTCGCTCGAGGAGGCACTCGGCTCGCTGAAGGTCGTGCCGCAGGATCGCTACGACGAGGCCGCGATCCTGTTCGGATAGCTTCGAAGAGGGCTGAGGCCTGCAGCCTGGGGCTAGCGTCGAGGCATGACTCGAGCAATCGTTCTCCCCGCCGAAGGCCCCGCCGCAGTCCAGGACGTCGACGACGACTTCTTGGCCGGCGAGCACAGCCCGGGCGGCCACGCCGACACGCCCCGGGGTGTGCTCGTCGACGTCGAGTGGTCGAGCCTCAACTACAAAGACGGCATGGCCATCACCGGCGACAAGGGCGTCGCCCGCATCCGCCCGCTCATCCCCGGCATCGACCTCGTCGGCACGGTGGCGCGCGGCGACGCGGCGGGCCGCTTCTCGGTCGGCGACAGCGTCGTGCTGAACGGCGCCGGCATCGGCGAGACCCGGCACGGCGGCCTCGCCGAACGGGCTCTGGTCGACGCCGCCTCGCTCGTCGAGCTGCCCGAAGACATCACGCCGCGCCGCGCCGCCGCGATCGGCACCGCCGGGTTCACAGCCATGCTCAGCGTGCTCCGCATCGAGCGCGATGTGGCGCCGAGCGACGGCAGGATCCTGGTGACCGGCTCGGCGGGCGGCGTCGGCTCCGTCGCCATCCTGCTGCTCTCACGGCTCGGCTACGACGTGACCGCCTCGACGGGCCGCCCCGAGCAGGCCGACTTCTTGCGCTCGCTCGGTGCCGGCGACGTCATCGACCGAGCCGAGCTCTCAGAGGCCGGGCGCCCGATGCAGAAGCCCCTGTGGGCGGGGGCGGTCGACTCGGTCGGCAGCGCGACCCTGGCGAACGTGCTGGCACAGACGAGC
The DNA here is from genome assembly GCF_001577365.1 of Frondihabitans sp. PAMC 28766. NCBI lineage: Bacteria > Bacillati > Actinomycetota > Actinomycetes > Micrococcales > Microbacteriaceae > Frondihabitans > Frondihabitans sp. PAMC 28766. The sequence goes on along the minus strand of NZ_CP014513.1, from coordinate 956,584 downwards.
TGGGGCGGCACGGTGACGGCGAACGGGCTGGCACAGGGCAGCGACCTCCCGACCACTGTGCTGCCCTTCATCCTGCGCGGGGTCACGCTCGCGGGGGTGAACTCGGTCGATGCGCCGCTCGCTCTGCGCGAGGAGGCCTGGGCGCGGTTGGCCGGCGACCTCGACTTCGACCGGCTCGACGGGCTCACCGACGAGGTCGGTCTGGCCGACGCGCTCACCCTCGCCGACGAGATCCTGGCGGGTCGTGTTCGCGGGCGGACGGTCGTCGACGTCCGGCGCTGACTTGTGCGAATGCTGCGACCCGGGGGTGTGTCGTGGACAAAACCGTCAGGCGTATTCTAAAGTCTGAGATACTCGATACATTCAGCTGCATAGAAGGTAAGGCATGCCCGTCCCCTCCGGCCCCGAGAACCCAGGGCCCCGCCGCCTGCTGCGCGACATCGTCTTCGAGAAGATGATCGGCGCGATTCAGGATGGCACGCTGCAGGCCGGCGAGCGGCTCAACGACGACGAGCTGGTCGCCTGGCTCGGCGTCTCGCGCACTCCGATCCGCGAGGCCATCGCAAAGCTCGTCGACTACGGCCTCGTCGAGATGGAGGCGAACCGCTACACGCGCATCGTCCAGCCGACATTCGAGATGTACCAGCACGCCGTGCAGATGCTCGGCGGGTTCCACGAGCTGAGCGCGCGCTGGGCCTTCCCGAAGTTCACCGACCGCGACGTCCAGGACTACTCGAAGCTCGCCGACACGGCGATCGCTCATCTGAAGGCCCACGACACCCGGGCCGTCGCCGACATCGGCGCTCTCACCTCGTTCACTCTCGAACGGACGGGCAACCCGCTCCTGCCGCAGCTCGAGGCGACACTCAACGCCCGCGTGGTCTTCATGGTGCAGGCCGCCCTCGACGACTTCCAATGGGACGAGACCCTCGACTACGTCGAGGCCCTTCGCGCGGCTGCGGCCGACCGTGACATCGACGCCGTCATCGGCGCCTTCCGCGTGTTCCAGAGCATCACCGAGCACCACCTCGCGGCCGTGCAGGCGCACGGCTCCATCCCGGCCTGAGGGCCGGACACAACCCGAACCGACCAGGGAGAGCCATGCCAGTCCCCGTCCCCACCAACGAGAACGCCGCGCCCCGCCGCCTCCTGCGCGACGTCGTCTTCGACAAGATGCTCGCCGCCATCGGCGACGGCACCCTCGAGCTCGGCGAGCGCCTCAACGACGACGAGCTCGTCCGCTGGCTCGGCGTCTCACGCACGCCTGTCCGCGAGGCCATCGCCAAACTGGCCGACTACGGCCTCGTCGACATCGAAGCCAACCGGTACACCCGCGTGATCTCGCCGAGCCTGCCCGAGGTCGCCGACACCGTCCGCACCGCCGTCGACCTGTGGCGGCTCGTCGCCGCTCGCGCCGTCGAAGTGATGTCGGACGAGCAGGCGGCCGGCTTCGCGACGCTGGTCGACGACGTCCTCGCCGCCTTCGATCGGCGCGAGGGCGACTTCGGCCTCCGTTTCGGCAGCCTGTTCGACTATCTGACCGCTGCGGCCGCGAGCCCGGCCCTCGACCGCATGTCCGAGACGGTCTCCGCCCGAGCCGCCTTGCTCACTCGCAAGGCCGAGGGCGCCTACCAGTGGGACGCCGGCAAGGTCGTCGCCACGAAGCTCAAGACTGCTGTCGCCGCGCACGATCCGAAAGCCGCCGCCGCCGCGCTGCCCGCATCCGACTTCATCGAAGGATGGACCGAGCGCGTCCGCGCCCTCAACGTCTTCCCCGCCTGACCCCGCCCACACACACCGTCCGATTCGGAGTACACACCCATGCCCGTCCCCGTCCCCGCCGCCGAAGCCCCCGCACCCCGCCGCCTCCTGCGCGACGTCGTCTTCGACAAGATGCTCGCCGCCATCGCCGACGGCACCCTCGAGTTGGGCGAGAGGCTCAACGACGACGAGCTCGTCCGCTGGCTCGGCGTCTCGCGCACCCCGGTGCGCGAGGCCATCGCCAAGCTCGCCGACTTCGGCCTCGTCGACATCGAGGCCAACCGGTACACCCGCATCATCTCGCCCTCGCTCGCCGACTTCGCCGACACGACACTGACCGCGTTCGACGTCTGGGCGATCGCCGCACGCCGCGGCCTCCCCGAGCTGTCGAAAGACGAGGCCAAAGAGGTCGCCCGCCTGTTGGGCACCGTGAAGCGCAGTGCGTCGGGTGCTCTGCCCGCCGACGCCATCACCAACTTCGCATCCGCGCTGCAGGTGATCGCCGGCGCAGCCTCCAGCCCCAGCATCTCGCGCCTCCTCGAGACGGTCGGCGATCGCGCCGCCCTGCTCTTCGGCATCGCCAGCAAGACCGTCACGTTCGACGTCGCCGCAGTGCTTCTGCCCAAGCTGCTCGACGCGGTCGCAGGGCGCGACGGCGAGGCCGGCGCGAAGGCGTTCTCCGATGCGTTCGACGGGATGGGCGACTACGTCGGCAAAGTCGGCGCTGCAGGCGTCTTCCCCGAGAAGTAGGGTGCGCTGAACTCGAACGCCGCGGCCGGCACCGGTGACGCGCCCGTCGTCCTCGCATTGGACGATGTCCGCGTCACCCGTGCCGGTCGCGATCTCCTTCAGCACATCGACCTCTCCGTGCGCTCCGGCGAGCACTGGGCCCTCATCGGCCCCAACGGCGCCGGCAAGACGACGATGCTCACCATGTGCGGGGCGCTCGGGCACCCGTCCGGCGGCACTGTCGAGGTGCTCGGCCGCCGTCTCGGCCGCGTCGAGCTGCGCGAACTGCGCACGCACATCGGCCACGTCGACCCGCGCCACCGCATGATCGCCGACAACAGCGTGCTCGAGGTCGCTCTCACCGGCATCACCGGCTCGAGCGACCCGGTGCCCCGCTGGGAGGCGAGCGCCGACGAGGTCTCCAGAGCGCAGGATCTCCTCGCCTCGGTCGGCCTCGCCCGTCGCCTCGACTCCCGCTGGAGCACCCTGTCACAGGGCGAGCGCGGCCGCGCCCTCATCGCCCGCGCCCTCATCGGCGATCCTGCCCTCCTACTGCTCGACGAACCCGCGACCGGGCTCGACGTCGCCGCTCGAGAGCACCTGCTGGAGACGGTCGACGCGCTGCGGGTCTCGCATCCTGCGCTCGCATCGGTGACGGTCACGCACCACCTCGAAGACCTTCCGGCATCGACCACGCACGCCATGCTGCTGCGCGACGGCCGTGTCTTCGCGACCGGTGCCGCCGACGACGTGCTCACGAGCGAGCTCGTGTCGGGTGCGTTCGACTTCCCGCTCACGATCACCCGCACGGCAGGCCGCTGGCAGGCCCGTCGCGCCTGACCCTCGCCCCGCCTCGCCCCCGCCCCGCCCCGCCCCGCCCCGAAACCCTCGCCGGCGGCTGAAACCCTCGCACGCGGCGGCCGCGCAATGCCTAGGCATTGCGCGGTTGCCGGCGGCGAGGGTCGAGCCGGGGCAACCCACCGGCCAGCAGTCGCCGAGCGAGCTGGTCGGGGTCTCGCGCGACGGGATAGTCCCACCGCACGACCCGCCGCACTTCAGGATGTGCTTCCAGCCGATTCTGTCTCCGCTTCTCGTCGATCACGGCTTGGGTGGCCGTGCGGCCTCGGAGGAAGCGTGGATCGCTGTACTTCCAATTGCCGTCGAACTCTCCAGCGATGCCGTGCGCGGGCCACCAGAAGTCGGCGAACAGCTTGCCCTGCGCGTCGAAGAACGTCTGCTGGAGGATCGGTGTCGGAAACCCGCGGGCCGCCATGCCGATCCGGCTGAAGGACTCTCCCGGGTACTGCGCGTCGCCTGATGCGAACTCGAGGGCACGGGTCGCGGCGCGGTGACGGCGTGCTCGTGTTCGCGACTCCAAGCAGCGTTCGAGCTGCTCTCGCGTGTACATCTTCGCGTGCAGGCCGTGATCGAAGAGCACGACTCCGGTCTCGAAGCCCTCGGCGAGAGCCAGATCGACCGCAGTCCGCACGGCAGACGTCACCAGGATGCCGTCGACGCGCACGAGTTCGACGTCGGGCACGGCGCCCGGTCGGCGGAGGAGCGCGGGTGTGCGAGAGCTCGTGCTGCGCGAAGGGTCGGTGACCTGGGTCTCGGCGGGCCACGAATCGATCACGGGCATTCCCCACAGAGCCGCCGCCGACCAGTGCGAAGCGACCAGCCGGGGCGAGACGCGCGCCATGTGTTCGCGCACCCGGAGGGCGTATCGCTCGCGCTTGTCCAGCGCCTTCCACGTGAGACCGTTGATGTACGAGCCGGGAACGACCCGAGCCATCGTCCCTTTTGCAGCGAGATGCCGAAGCCCGCGACTGTTCAGGCCGCCCGCCTCGAATTCGGCGGACCGGATGGGCAGGGGCGGTGGCTCGGAAGACATGCGACGAGTGTGGACGGCATTCGAACCGTCGTCCGGGCCACGATGGCGATCTGTGGACAGCTGTGCAGCGAGCGGGGCCTGTGGAGGACAGGAGGCTCACCGCGAAACCCTCTTGGACGGCATCGGCGCAATGCCTAGGCATTGCTCGGTGCCCGGCCGCGAGGGTTTGCGCCGACGGCGAGGGTTCGCGCCGGCGGCGAGGGTTTACGCCCAGCGCGAGGGTTCGCGCCGGCGGCGAGGGCTTGCGCCCAGCGCGAGAGTGCGCCGGCAGGGCCGCCCGGGCGGGGGCTACTGGGGCGCGACGGCCGCAGCGGCGGCACGAGCCGCCGACGGCAGCGCCGACAGGATGCGAGAGATCGCCGCGTCGTCGTGCGCCGCGGTCGCGAACCACGCCTCGAACACCGACGGCGGCAGATTCACGCCCTGGTCGAGCATCGAGTGGAAGAACGGCGGGTAACGCCAGGCCTCCTGCGCGCGCACGTCGTCGTAGTTGCGGGGCGCCGCGGAGGTGAACGAGAACGAGAACAGGTTGCCGGCGTGCTGCACCGAGTGCGCCACACCCTCGGCCGAGAGCGCCGCCGAGGTTTCGCGCGACACGATGTCGGCGACCTCGTCGAGCCGCCGGTAGATCGCCGCATCGGCGAGCCGGAGCGTCGCGATGCCGGCGGCGACGGCCACGGGGTTTCCGCTCAGCGTGCCGGCCTGGTAGACCGGGCCGAGAGGCGCGAGAAAGTCCATGATCTCGGCCCGACCGCCGAGGGCAGCCAAGGGCATGCCGCCGCCGATGACCTTGCCGAACGTGATGAGGTCGGGCTCCCACCCGGCCCCGTCGGGCACGACCCGAGCGGCTTCGAGGCCCCACCAGCCGGCGCTGCCGACGCGGAAGCCGGTCAGCACCTCGTCGACGATCAGCAGCGCACCGCCCCGGCGGGTGATCTCCGACAGCTCGCGGTTGAACCCGCGTTCGGGCGCCATGACGCCCATGTTGGCGGCGGCGGCCTCGACGATCACGCCGGCGATGCGCTCGGAGTTCTCGTCGAACGCCTTCCGCACGGCGTCGAGGTCGTTGTAGGGCAGCACCAGGGTCTGTGCGGCCGTCTCGGCGGTAATGCCGGCCGACCCCGGCAGCGACAGCGTGGCGAGACCGGATCCGGCCTCGGCCAGCAGCGAGTCGGAGTGACCGTGGTAGTGCCCGGCGAACTTCACGAGCAGGTCGCGGCCGGTATAGCCGCGGGCCAGCCGGATCGCCGTCATGGTCGCCTCGGTTCCGGTGGACACCATGCGGATCTTGCCGATCGGCTTCTGGGAGCCGACGCTGACGCGCTCGCGCACGATCTCGGCCAGCTCGGTCTCGCCCGGCGTCGACGCACCGAACGACAGGCCGTGGCCCGCCGCGGTGCGCACGGCATCGACGACGGCCGGGTGCGCGTGCCCCAGGATCGCGGGGCCCCAGGATGCGACGAGGTCGACGTACTCGCGGCCCTCGGTGTCGGTCACGTACGGGCCGTGCGCGTCGACGAGGAATCGCGGGGTGCCGCCCACCGAGCCGTAGGCCCGCACCGGCGAGTTCACGCCGCCGGGGATGGAGGCCTTGGCGCGAGAGAACGCGAGGTCGTTTGCTGTCTGGGTCGTCACGATCCTGAAGCCTTTCGAAAGAGGTGCAGCAGAGCTAGCGGATGGCGCGCGACGGGTCGCCGAGGCCGCGGAGGCGCTGGGCGAGGTCGACGGCGAAATACGTCAGGATCGCGTCGGCACCGGCCCGCTTGATGCCGAGGACGCTCTCGTAGGCGGCTGCGTCGAGATCGATCCAGCCGTTAGCGGCTGCCGCCTGCATCATCGAGTACTCGCCGGAGATCTGGTAGGCCCAGACCGGCACGTCGCTGGTCGCAGCGGTGTCGGCCAACACGTCGAGGTAGCTCATGGCGGGCTTGACCATCACGATGTCGGCGCCCTCGTCGAGGTCGAGCTGCACCTCGCGCATGCCCTCGCGGCGGTTGCCGTTGTCCATCTGGTAGGTGCGCCGATCGCCGACGAGCGACGACTGCACGGCCTCGCGGAAGGGGCCGTAGAACGCGCTCGCGTACTTCGCCGCATAAGCCAGGATCGCCGTGTTGCCGAAGCCGTGGCTGTCGAGCGCGTCGCGGATGGCAGCGACCTGGCCGTCCATCATGCCGCTGGGCGCGACGAGCTCGGAGCCCGCCTCGGCCTGCACGACCGCCATGTCGCGGTAGCGCTCGAGGCTGGCGTCGTTGTCGACGTAGCCGTTCTTGTCGAGCACGCCGCAGTGGCCGTGGTCGGTGAACTCGTCGAGACAGAGGTCGGTCTGCACGACCAGCGCGTCACCCGCCTCGGCGGCCGCGACGCGGGTGGCGACGTTCAGGATGCCCTCGGGGTCGGTCGCGCCCGACCCGACCGCGTCCTTCTTGTCGTCGAGTGGCACGCCGAAGAGCATGACGCCGCCGATGCCCGCCTCCACAGCCGACGCGAGCGCCGGCTTGAGGCTCTCGAGCGAATGGTGCACCACGCCCGGCATCGACGCGATCGGCACCGGCTCGGTGATGCCCTCGCGCACGAACATCGGCAGGATCAGGTCGGCGGGGTGGAGTCGGGTCTCTGCGACGAGGCGTCGAAGAGCCGGGGTGGCGCGGAGGCGCCGCCCGCGCACGGCGGGGAACGAAGACATGATCAGCTTTCGGTGGTGGAGGGCCAGCCGGCGAGCGCGTGCTCGACGACGGCCTCGACGAGGGCGGATGCCGAGCGGGTCTCGGCGATGAGGTGCACCGGCAGGCCGGCGGCACGAGCGTCGAAGGCCGTGCGGGGGCCGATGCAGGCGACGATTGCGCTCTCGGGCAGCGGTGCAAGCTGAGCGGCGATCTGCCGGGCCACGCTGCCGGAGGTGATCAGGATGACGGAGATGGAGCCGCCGGCGACGCTGTCGCGGATCACAGGATCGACGGGCACACCGACGGTGCGATAGGCGGCCACGAAGTCGGCGTCGATGCCGCGGTCGGTGAGGCCCTTCACCAACGTCGGCTCGGCCAGGTCGGACTGCGGCACGAGCACGCGGCCGTGGATCTGAGTGTGCGGCAGCTCTTTGACGAGGCCGCGGGCGGAGTTGTCGTTCTCGGGCACGAAGTCGACGCGGATGCCGGCGAGGCCGAGGGCCGCGGCGGTGGTCTCGCCGACGGCCGCGATGCGCGTGGTCGGCGCGGGCCGGATGCTGTTGCCCATCAGCACGTCGACGGTCGTCGCACTGGTGACGACGAGCCAGTCGTACTCGCCGGCCTCGAGCTTGAGCAGTGCGACCATCAACTCGTGGGCGCTCTCGGTCGGGGCGAAGTTGATCAGCGGGGCGATGACGGGGTGCGCGCCGAACGAACGAAGCATGGCGGAGACGTTGTCGCCCCACTTGCCGCCGCGCGGCACCAGCACGCTGACGCCCTTGAGTGGCTTCTCGACGTCGACGATGCGGTCCGTGTCGTTCGTCACCGTGAGCCGCCCCTCACAGGGACCCGCCCAGCGGAGCGAGCGACGCCGCGCCGTTGGCCAGCAGCTCGTCGACGACGCGACCGGCGACCTCGTGCACGTCGGCCAGCTGCGAGGCGAGCGAGCCCCACTCGAGGGTGACGCCGTGAGACGAGCTCAGGCGAGCGGTGCCGTCCGGCTGGTAGACCGTGGCGCTCAGCAGCAGCAGGCCGGCGTCGACGACAGCGGTCGCACCGATCGGCGCAGCGCAGCCGGCTTCGAGCCCGGCGAGCACCTCGCGCTCGGCCGTGACCAGCAGACGCGTCTCGCGGTGGTCCAGAGCGTGGAGACCCTTCGCGAGATCGGGCCCGGCATCGCCGTCGCGCACCTCGATCGCGAGCGCGCCCTGGCCCGGGGCGCTCGGCCAGAAGCCGAGGCCGAAGAGCTCGGTGGCCTGCTCGATCAGGCCCAGCCGGGTGAGGCCGGCCGCCGAGAGCATGACGGCGTCGAGGTCGTCGCCGACGCGGGCGAGGCGCGAGTCGACGTTGCCGCGGATGTCGACCACCTCGAGATCCTGACGCCTCGACTTGAGCTGCGCGACCCGACGCGGCGAGCCGGTGCCGACGCGAGAGCCCTCGGGCAGCTGGTCGAGCGTGAGCCCGTCACGAGCGCACAGCGCATCGCGTGCGTCGGCCCGCGTCGGGATCGCCCCGAGGGTGAGACCCGGATGCTGAGCGGTCGGCAGGTCTTTCAGCGAGTGCACCAGCAGGTCGCACTCGTCGGCCAGGAGGGCCTCGCGCAGCGCACTGGCGAAGACACCCGTGCCGCCGAGGGTGGCGAGGCTCGCCGACGACCGGTCGCCCTCGCTCGTGACCGTCACCAGTTCGACGTCGCGCCCGGTCACCTGGGCCAGCCGGTCGCGCATGAGGGTCGACTGGGCCACCGCCAGAGCGGAACCGCGTGTGCCGATTCGAAGAGCTGTCATCGCATCGAGCCTACGGAACCAGACCGGACGCCGCAGGCTTGAAGCCGAGGCGCACATTCTCGCAGCAGCCGGGTCGGCAGACGTCGTACCAGGGCCCGAGGTCGGTCACGTGCGGCCGGTCGCCGGCGGGCACACCGTCGCGGCGCTCGAGCACCAGGTCGACGAGACCGGTGACGTAGACCGGGTCGATGCCCGGCGTCGGCGTGCGAACCGCCCAGAAGCCCTCTTCTTCGCAAGATTCGAGGGCCTCGTTGTCGAGATCCCACATGACCTCCATGTGGTCGCTCACGAAGCCCAGCGGCACGATCACGACGGCCTTGGTCGGCCCGCCCGAAAGGGCGTGGATCGCGTCGTTGACGTCGGGCTCGAGCCACGGCTGCGTGGGCGGGCCGGAGCGCGACTGGAAGACGAGCTGCCACGGCACGGAGGTCGACGAGTCGAGCTCGAGGGCCGCCTCGGCTGCGGCCATGACGACCTCGGCCACCGCGCGGTGCTGCGCGGCGTAGGCACCCTCGTCGTCGAAGCCGCGGGCGGCGGGGCCGCTCTTCGAGGCGTCGGACGACGGGATGGAGTGCGTCGAGAAGAGCACCTGTACCTCGGTCGCGAGGTCGAGCCCCTCGATCTCGTTCTTCGCCTTCGTGAGCGCGTCGCGCACGCCGTCGATGAACGGCTGCACGAACCCGGGGTGGTCGAAGAACTGGCGCACCTTGTCGATCTGGACGGTGCCGAGCAGGTCGGTCGACTCGAGGGCCATCGCGAAGTCCTCGCGATACTGCCGGCACGACGAGTACGAGCTGTAGGCGCTGGTCGCGATGGCGATGAGCTTGGTGAAGCCGCGCTCGTTCGCCTCGCGCACGGCGTCGGGGATGTACGGCTCCCAGTTGCGGTTGCCCCAGAGCACCGGCAGGTCGATCTCGCGACGTGCCAGCTCGGCCTCGAGAGCCGCTTTCAGCTCGCGATTGTGTTCGTTGATGGGGCTGACGCCGCCGAAGTGCCGGTAATGGTGGGCGACCTCTTCGAGGCGCTCCTCTGGGATGCCTCGACCGCGCGTGACGTTGCGGAGGAAGGGGATGACGTCGTCCTGCCCCTCGGGCCCGCCGAAGCCGGCCAGCAGGATCGCGTCGTAGGCCGTGGGCTCGGAGACCCACTCCGGGCCCCCAGCTGCGGCCGGCGTCGCGCCGAGCACGAGCTCGCCCGTGGTGCCGACGGCGCCGTTGGTGATGTTCGTCAACTCAAGACCTCGCCGATCTCGGCCGTGGAAATGCGGCGGCCGGTGTAGAAGGGGACCTCTTCGCGCACGTGCATCCGGGCCTCGGTGTAGCGGAGGTCGCGCATGAGGTCGACGAGCTGGACGAGCTCGGGGGCCTCGAGCGCCAGGATCCATTCGTAGTCGCCGAGGCTGAAGCTCGCCACGGTGTTCGTCAGAACCTTGCGATGCGCGGCGCCCTTCATTCCGTGGTCGCGAAGCATCTTGCTGCGCTCCTCGTCGGGCAGCAGGTACCACTCGTAGCTGCGCACGAACGGGTACACCGTGAGCCAGGTCTCCGGCTCCTTGCCGCGCATGAAGGCGGGGCTGTGGTCTTTGGCGAACTCCGCCTCGCGGTGCATGCCCATGGCGTTCCAGGTGGGCAGCAGGTTTGTCAGCAAAGCCGACCTGAGCAGTTTGCGGTAGCCCGACTGGATGTCTTCGGGCACGCTGCCGTGCAGCCAGATCATGATGTCGCTGTCGGCCTTGAGACCCGAGACATCGTAGAAGCCGCGCACGGTCACACCGAACGCAGTCAGTTCGTCAACGATGGAGTCGAGCTCGGCTGCGTGGCTCGGATCGAACGCAGAGGGGCGGGCCGGATCACGACGGAGCACCGTCCACAGGGTGTAGCCCAGGGTCTCGGTTGCGGCGGTCTCGGTGTCGGTGTCGGTGTCGGGTGCAGTGTGCGCGTCGGCGCTGGAATTCATTGGTCTATCATCCCTCGTCCGGCTGGAAGCACGGAATCGGGGCACACGTCACCGCTCGCCGTCGAGGAATCAGCGGCGGCGTGACCCTCGACGGCACCCTTCAGCGACGACGCAGGGCGAGCAGAGCGAAGCCGCCCACGGCAGCCGCGGCAGCGGCAGCGCCGGCCAGCCACGGCTTCGGGTCGTCGCCGAAGCTGTCTTTCGCCTTCGATGCGGCCATGCCGAGCTGCTTGGGGATGTTGAGCTTGTCTTCGAGCTCGTTCAGCGTCGCCGCGAGCTCGGCGCGCGTGCGGTCGACCGATGCCTGGATTTCTTCGATGCTGGCCATCAGAACCGTCCTCCTACGTCAGAGCGCGGGATTCGCCCGACACCCTTCACTGCTTTGACATCGCTCTTCACGCTGTCGATGGTCTTTTTGGGCAGCGGCGGCAGACCCTTCTTGATCTGCGTGTAGCCGAGGAACCCGAGCCCGCCCGCGATCACGAGGAACAGGGCCGCCACGAGCAGCGCTGCGAGCCAGCCCGGCATGACGAGCGAGAGGGCGAAGATGCCGGCGCCGATCAAGCACAGCAGCATCAGGAACAGGAACAGAAGCGCGCCGACGATGAGGCCCGCGCCGATTCCGAACACCTTCGCCTTGGCGATGAGCTCCTTCTTGAGCAGCTCGAGCTCGCCCTTGACCAGCTCTTTCACGAGCGTGGGAATGTCGCCGAGCAGGCCGATCAGCCCTCGGGGCTTCTTGGCGTGATGGATTCCGTCGGCTCGGGTCGACTCGGTCATGTGTTCCCTCTCAGGACGTTCTCGTGGCGGATGGGGAGGGTACGCGTCAGCGGGGGCCCGATGAGGTGCGCGGCTTCGTCTGGATGCCGAGGATCTTCTTCACGCCCCAGAGCGCGAAGTGGAAGAGGCCGGTCACGACGCGCGGCAGGAGAGCCTCGGCGGCACCCTCGGCCTTGACGACCTGCTTGTGCACGACTCGGCTGTTCCAGATCTTGGAGGTGCCGGCAACGATCTGCTCGTAGCGGTGGTAGCCGGCGCGCGAGCCCAGGACATACCCGGCCGCGAGCCCGGCGACGAAGATCAGCTTGCCTCGCATGAAGCCTCCACAGTCTGTGAGCGCCGACCACCGGTCAGCGCCCTCCTAGGCTAGTCCGCCCTGCCGGGGCTTTTCCGCACGGGTTACACCAAGGGTGCCAGCAGAGCCGACTCCAGCCTCTCCGTAAGATCTGACATGGGGAATTTATTCTGCTTAGACTGGTCAGCGGAGGTGCGAACACATGCCTTTTTTGTTTGCCGGAATCGCTGTCCTGACCGTCCTCATGACCGTCCTGCCGGCCCGAGGAGTCATTCCCCGTAACGCGGTAGCCGGGATACGGATCCCGTCGACCATGTCCAGCGACGAAGCCTGGACCCAGGGCCATAGGGCCGCCATCGTCCCCACCATCGTCGCCGCCGTCGTATCGGTGATCGTGTCCGTGGTCTTGACGGTCTGCCGCGCACCTGACGGTCCGATCCAAGTGCTGATACCCGCCATGGTCCTTGTTGGCGGTGCCGGGATCGGCATGTATGCCGCGGGACGAGCCGCGAAGCGCCTGTAACTGAGCTACGCGGCGCCGGGGTCGAGGAGGGCGGCGGCCTTCGCGCGGGCGTCCTTCACGACGCCCGAGAGGCCGCGGCCGGCGATGGCCCCGCCGACGCGGATCACGCCGGTGGCCGAGGTCGAGGCGGCGCCCGAAGGAGGGCGATAGGGGGCGTCCCACTCGACGCGCCCGAACCCTTCGACCGAGGCCTCCGCAAGGGGCATACCCAGGATCCTGGAGGCGTCTTCGGTCGCAATCCCGGCCAGTTCGGCGTCGGAGGTGGAGCGATCGACGACGGGCGAGTCGTAGCTGAGCCGCAGCACGTGCCGACCGTCGGTGCGTTCGGCGAGCCACGCCCACTTGATCGTGGCGTGAGTGAGGGCCTTCGCGCGGATGCCGACGACGTCGGGCGAGCCGGTGCGGGCGATGAGCACCCCGGTGCCGCGGGGCCCCGCGTCGAGGGCGTGGTCGTCGACGACGAGGGTGGCCAACGTGATCAGGCCGGTCGTCGGATCCTGCGCCCCCAGAGTGCCGTCGAGGCGAGCGGAGTCGCGGGCGCCGAGGGCGATCACGACCGCGCTGGCGCCCAGGCGCGAACCGTCGGCGAGCGTCACCGACGTCTCGTCGTACGACCGCACCTGCGTTTCGAGGCGCACGTCGACCCCGAACGTGACGAGGTCGGCCTCGAGCTCGTCGACGAGCCGCACCATGCCTCCGCGGATGCCGCCGACGGCTGAGCCGCCCGGGGCCATCTCACGGAGGTGCCGCACCGCCCGGGCGAGAGAGTTCTGCTGCAAGAGCGCGCCGCGGAGGCCCGGCGCGACCCGGTCGACGTCGAGCACGTCGGGGTGCGCCGAGTGCACGCCCATCACGACGGGTGCGACGAGACGGTCGAGCACGGCGCTGCCCATGCGGCGGCGCACGAGCGGCCCGAGCTTCTGCTCTTTTGCACCGACGAACCCCGGCAGAAGGGAGTCGACCTCGGCTCGGAGGGCTGCGCCGGTGCCGATCACATCGATGACGTCTTTGGCCATCGCCGTGCCGGGGATGCCGAGGAGACCGGTCTTCGGCAGCGGGAAGGCGTGCCCGTCGGCCTCGACGACCCATGCGCCCCGGGGATCCGGCGCGACGACTTCGTTGCCGAGGCCGAGCTGCGTCGCCAGGGTCTGGATGGTGTCGTCGCGGGTGGCGAAGCTCTCGGCGCCGGCGTCCAGGTCGATTCCCGCGACCGTGTGGCGTGCCACCTCGCCGCCGAGCCTCGGCGAACCCTCCAACAGGATCACGCGACGCCCCGCGCGGCCGAGGTCGCGCGCGACCACCAGCCCCGCGATCCCTCCCCCGACGACGATCGCATCGGCTCGGGGCTGGCCGGAGGCGGGGTCGTGGCCGGTCGTCACAGCGTGTGCGCCAGCTCGACGATGCGGGTCAGCACGGTGGGGTCGGTGTCGGGGTTCACGCCGTGGCCCAGGTTCAGCACGTGTGCGGGGGCCGCTCGACCGCGGTCGACGACGTCGCGCACGTGCGCCTCGAGCACGTCCCACGGGGCCTGCAGAAGGGCCGGGTCGATGTTGCCCTGCACGGGAGTCGCGCCCCCGAGCCGGCGGGAGGCCTCGTCGAGCGGGATGCGCCAGTCGATCCCGACCGCATCGGTGCCCACGTCGCGCATGGCGGCCAGCACCTCGCCCGAGCCCACGCCGAAGTGGATCCGGGGCACGCCGAGATCCTCGATGTGCGCGAGCGCTCGAGCCGAGTAGGGAGCGACCAGCTCGGTGTAGTCGCGCAGCGAGAGCGACCCGACCCATGAGTCGAAGAGCTGCCCGGCGCTCGCCCCGGCGAGGATCTGCGCGCGGAGGAACGCTCCAGTCGTGTCGGCCGCCCAGATCATCAGGGCGTCCCAGGTCTCGGGGTCGGAGTGCATCAGCGTGCGCGCCCGGATGTGATCCTTCGACGGGCCGCCCTCGACGAGATACGCCGCCAGCGTGAAGGGCGCGCCGGCGAAACCGATCAGGGGGGTTTCACCGAGCTCGGCCACGGTGAGCGCGACTCCATCGGCGATCGGCTCCAGGGCGGCAGGATCCAGCGGCTCGAGTCGGGCGACGTCGTCACGGGTGCGCACGGGCGCCTCGAGCACGGGGCCGCGGCCCGGCACGATGTCGACTCCCACCCCCGCGAGCTTCACGGGCACGACGATGTCGCTGAAGAAGATGCCGGCGTCGACGCCGTGGCGTCTCACCGGCTGGAGGGTGATCTCGCTGGAGAGCGCCGGGTCGAGGCAGGCGTCGAGCATCTTCGTGCTGACGCGCAGCGCGCGGTACTCGGGCAGCGAACGGCCCGCCTGTCGCATGAACCACACCGGCAGCGTCTCCGGGCGGTCGCCGCGCAGGGCCCGCACCAGGCGCGACGAGGCGGTGCGCCCGTCGGCGAGCGGATGCGTGGCAGGAAGGGCGGAGACGTCGGGCGCGATCACGTGCCGCATTCTCGCATCCCGTCCCTCCCGTTTTACCTATAGGCGACCCGTTCGCGACAGGAAACAACTGTGCGGAGGGGCCGCACCTATAGGTAAAACGGGCGGGGCGGGGCGGGGCGGGGCGGGGCGGAGGTCAGACGGCGACGACCATCTTGCCGACGTTCTCTCCGTGCATCATGCGGGTGAACGCGTCGAAGGCGTTCGAGAGGCCCTCGACGACGGTCTCGTCCCACTGGATGCTCCCGTCGGCGACCCACGGGCCCACTTCGTCACGAAAGGCGCCCGCGAGATCCCAATGGTCGCCCATCGTGAAGCCCTCGAGGCGAAGGCTGCGGCGCACGATGTTCGTCATTCCGGTGATCCCGGCCTCCTCGCCGGTCGAGTTGTAGCCCGAGATAGCGCCGCACACGGCGACCCGGCCGAACCTGTTCAGCCGGTGCAGCGCTGCCGAGAGGTGTTCGCCGCCGACATTGTCGAAGTAGACGTCGATGCCGTCGGGCGCGGCCCTCTTGAGCTGGCCGCGGATGTCGCCCGCCCGGTAGTTGAACGCCTCATCGAAGCCGTACCTCTCGGTGAGGAGGGCGACCTTCGCGTCGGATCCTGCGCTGCCCACCACCCGCGACGCACCCTTGAGGCGCGCGATCTGGCCGACCATCGAGCCGACCGCGCCCGCTGCCCCCGAGACGAAGACGCTGTCGCCCTCCTTCAGCTTGGCGATGCGCGTCAGGCCCGTGTAGGCAGTGAGGCCGGTCATGCCGAGCGCGCCCAGATAGACCGAGAGCGAGACGCCGGGCAGCTCGGCGACGGACGCGAAGGCGCGGGCCGGCCCCTGGTCGAGATCGCGCCAGCCGTAGTTGTGCGACACCGCCGTGCCGACAGGCATCGCAGGATCGCGGGACTCGACCACGTGGCCGATCGCCCCGCCCGTCATCGCCTCGTCGAGCCGGAACGGCGGGACGTACGATGGCCGGTCGTCCATGCGCCCGCGCATGTACGGATCCACCGAGAGGAAGACGTTGCGCACGCGCACCTCGCCTTCGGCCAGCGCCGGCAGCTCGACGCGCCTCACCTGGACGTCGTCGGCGGTGGGCTCGCCGTGCGGCCGCCGAACGAGGTGCCACTGGGTGGAAATGCGGGGGTCGTCGCCGTCGGTGCTCATGCCTCGCACCCTACCCACCCCTCCCCTCCCGTTTTACCTATAGGTGCGTCGTTTCCGCCCAGAAATAACTGTGCGTAAACGATTTACCTATAGGTAAAACGGAGGGGAGAGGGGGTCGGAGGGGCTTGGCGAGCACGACCATGCGGAGGTCGTCGACACGGGGCGTGCCGTACCGGGGGTCGCCGTACGGGAAGGCGCGGAACTCGCCGGTGCGCACGAAGCCTCGGCGCTCGTAGAAGGCGATCAGCTCGGGCCGCGGTTCGAGCACGGTCATCTCGAGCGTGGTGAGGCCCCAGTCGTCGCGGCAGATCCGCTCGGCCTCGGCCATGACCTGCTTGCCGAGCCCGGCGCCCTGTCGCCCGGGTGAGACGGCGAACAGCCCGAAGTAGCCGACCGCGTCGGATTTTCGCACCAGGTTGCAGCACGCCAGGATCTCGACGCCTTCCGTCCCGACCATCAACCGCCCGGCCGGGTCGGCCAGTTCGTCGGCGAGCAGCCCGGCGTCTGTGCGAGGGCCGTCGATGAGGTCGGCCTCGGTCGTCCAGCCGACGTGGCTCGCGTCTCCGCGGTAGGCGGAGGTCACGAGGGCGACGATCGCATCGATGTCGGTCGGGTCGGCGGGGCGGAAGAGCAGCACGCCCCGACACTAGAGCACGATCACTCGACGCCGAGTCGGGCCCATGCGCCGTCATGGAAGCGGAGTTACCATGACTGTCGTGCTCATCTGCCTGACGGCGTCTCATCAGAACGCCAGCTTCGACCTCCTCGAGAAGTTGAGCGTCGGCGCACCCACCGCAGCGGGCACCCTCGTCGAATCCAGCGATTTCGTCTCGGGCGCCGTCGTGCTCGCCACCTGCAACCGCTTCGAGGCTTACCTCGACGTCGACGAGCCTCTCACCGCCGCGAGCGCCGTTGCCGTCGAAGCCACCATCGCCACGATGAGCGATGCGAGCGGCGTCGAGCCGTCCGACCTCCGCGACAGCGTGACGGTCATCACGGGCGAAGGCGTCGTCGAGCACCTCTTCGCCGTCAGCTCGGGCCTCGAATCGGTCGTCATCGGCGAAGACGAGATCTCGGGCCAGGTGCGTCGTGCACTCGAGCGCGCCCGCACCGATGGCACCACGTCGCGCGATCTCGAGCGCCTCTTCCAGCAGGCCTCGCACACCTCGCGCGGCGTCAAGAACCGCACCAACGTCGGCGGGGCCGGGCGCTCGCTCGTGCGCCTCGCACTCGAGCTGGCGTCGAGCCGGGTGACCGACTGGGCCGAGGCTCGCATCCTGCTGGTCGGCACCGGCCAGTACGCCGCGACCACCGTGACGGCGCTTCGCGACCTCGGTGCGACCGACATCGGCGTCTATTCCGCTTCGGGCCGCGCGCCGTGGTTCGCCGCCAAGCACGAGCTCGAAGCACATGTCGATCTGGCCGAGGCCATCGCCTGGAGCGACGTGCTGATCACGTGCACCTCCACCACCGAGCCCCTCGTCGTGCCCGAAGTCGTCGCCGCCGGCCCGCGCCGCCTGGTCATCGACCTCGGTCTGCCGCGCAATGTCGACCCGCTCGTCGCTCGTGTCGAGGGCGTGGAGATGCTCGACCTCGAGACGATCAGCCTGCACGCTCCCCTGCCTCAGCTGACGGCCGCCGACGACGCCCGCGCGCTCGTCACCTCCGCCGCGGCAGAGTTCCACGCCGTCGCAGCCGAGCAGTCGCTGTCGCCCGCGGTGGTGGCACTGCGCAAGCACGTCTTCGACATCCTCGACGCCGAGATCGACCGAGCACGCAGCCGGGGCGACTCGACCGACCGCACCGAGCAGGCCCTGCGCCACCTCGCCGGCGTCCTGCTGCACACCCCGTCGGTCCGTGCCCGCGAGCTCGCGCGCGAGGGTCGCGGCGAAGAGTTCCGCGACGGGCTCGAGGCGTTGTTCGGTCTGACCGACACCCGCGCCGCGGTCGCCCCGATGCCCCTGCACCCGGCCGATCGCGACACCGACGAACAGCGCAGCGCCGACGCGGTCTGACCACAGGCTCTCGGCCTAGTCGATCGACACGGCCACGACGTAGTCGGCCAGCGTCGCGGTGAAACCGTCGACGTCGCCGTCCATGAGGCAGCGCACCAGGTCGCCGACGAGTTCGTCACGCACGCCTGCGGGGGCGGCGAGTTCGATGCCGTGCACGACCTGGGCAGCCTCGGACAGCAGCACTCCGACGGGCACGACGAGCTCGTCGACCAGGGTCGGGGCGTTGCCGCCGAGCAGCGCGCGCGCCAACTCGAGGAAGAGGTCGACGTCGCACGGCGTCGCGAGGCCGAACATGTCGACGATGCCCATCCGCGCACCCTCGCCGTCGATGACACTGTGCCGCTCGATGACGCTGTGCCGCTGGATGTCGCCGTGCCGCTCGACGTCGCCGTGCCGCTCGACGAGGCCGCGCCGCTCGACGAGGCCGCGCCTTTCGATCGAGCCGGGGCAGGTGCCCCGAACGGCGGTCACCATGGCCCGGGCGAGGCGGTGGATCTGCTGCTGCGTGGTCTCGGGAGTCCAGGCGACGACACCGCTGCCGCCCCCAGGGCCGCGCGTGACGAATCCGAGGTGCCAGGCGGCTTCGAGCGCCTCGCGGGCGGTCTCGACGTCGAGGCCGTGCTCGTGGGCCAGCTGCTCGGCGTGCACGGCGTCGCCAGGCAGGTGGCGGCCAGTGGCGATGTCGACGAGGAGGTAGTCGATCGGGTCGACGACGAGAGCGGGCGAGAGGGTGAGTCCTGCGGTCATTGCTGATCCTTCGTTCGGGGAGCCGGGTTGCTCCACATCTGAGATTGCATATTTCACAGACATAGTGGTCTGTCAAGAGTGGCTTCGCAGCGTGCGCAGGATCCTGACAGCATGGAACGCGTGAATCCGATCGTCGTCAGCGCCCTGGCCCTCGTCCGCGACCGCCGCCTGCTGATGGTGACGGCTCGCGACCGCGACGTCCTCTACCTGCCCGGCGGCAAGGTCGAGCCCGGCGAGACGGGCGCGGCCGCCGTCATCCGCGAATCCCTCGAAGAGGTCTCCGTTCGGCTCGAGCGGACGAGCGTGCGCGAGCTCTTCACCGTGAGCGAGCAGGCCCACGGCGAGCCGGACGGGCGTCTCGTCGAGATGACGCTGTTCGCCGCCGACACGCGCGACGAGCCGCGCCCCGCGGCCGAAGTCGGCTCACTCACGTGGGTCACGACGGCAGACGCCGACCGGTGTCCTCCTGCCGGAGTAGCGACGCTCGCCCAGATGTCGTCCCTCGGGCTGATCGACTGACCTGTCTAGGCGTGGTTGGCTTGGGGCATGCGCACCACCACCAGGATCACGATCGCCGCGGTCGCCCTTCTCACCGCGGTCGGCCTCGCCGGATGCTCGGGCGGCAAGTCGAGCTCCGAGCCGACGGCCACCCAGACGGTCACCACGACGCCGAGCCCGAGCGACTCCGCCACGCCGTCGTCGACGCCGACGGCGCCCTCCACGACCGGCACGGGCACCGGGTCGGGCAGTGGCACCGGCAGTGGCACCGGCACCGGCACCGGCACCGTCGCGGCGTGCACCACGGCGAATTTGCGAGGCTCCCTCGACAATGCGAACGGCGGCGCGGCCGGCAGCACTTACGCATCCGTCGTCCTGACCAACGTCGGCACGGCCTCCTGCACGCTCCAGGGCTGGCCCGGCGTCTCGCTCGTCGGCGACAGCAACGGCACGCAGATCGGCGCCGCCGCCGTCTTCGACCGCACATCCCCGCACGGCACCGTCACGTTGGCTCCGAAGGCCGCGGCGAAAGCGCCGCTGCGCATCGTCCAGGCCCTCAACTACGACAACGCCACCTGCTCACCCACGACTGCCGACGGATTCCGCGTGTACCCGCCCGGACAGAAGGCGTCGCTGTTCGTGCAGGACTCCGGCGTGCACGCGTGCAAGGCTCCCGGCGTGAAGCTCCTGACCGTGTCCGCCTTCCAGTAGCCCCCTGCTCTCCCGGTCGAGGCCGGGTCTCTCAATTGGCTGCAGGCCGTGGTGAATCGAGAGACACGGCCTAGCCGACGTGCTCGAGCAGGTCGAGCCCGACCGTCCGCATCACGTCGAGCGCTCGCAGCCGCGTCGTCAGGTCGACGTCGTCGAAGTCGACGGTCACCGCGTACGAGACACCGCGTGACGGCCCGCGCAGCGCGCCGGCCTCCGATCGCACACCGGCAGCTGCGCCGGTCAGATTGACCAGCTGCAGGCCGTGGTCGCGCGCACGGTGGCCGACGGGGTCGAGCCCGAAGGCCGCTGCCACCATCGACAGGTCGGAGCCCGTCGAGAGCCAGCCGAGCACGCGATTGCTCACAGCGATGTCGACGCAGCGCCCGGCGACGAGGTCGCCGAGCAGCCCCTGCAGCTCGCGGGTCGAGCCGATCGACACCTGCGGGGCGTCGTCGGGGCCGCGGCTCGCCCGCGCGTAGTCGAGGAGGGCCGTCCGCGAAAGGCCGAGCGATTCGCCGCGCGCGCGAACGGCGTCGAGCCCCACGCGACGCGCCAGCGCATTGGTCGCCACCGGGTCGCGGACGGCACCGACGAGGGTGGCGGCGTCGAGCACCGTCAGCGACGGCGCCAGCAACGACGACCACAGACCTCCGACCCGGGTGTCGTCGACCTTCGTCGAGTCGTCGGCCTCGGCGTCGCGCACGAGTTCGTCCACGGGCGACAGCCGACCGTCTGCCACCTGCGCTGCGACGTCGATCAGCAGCAGCAGGTTGCCGACCTGCGCTGTCGGCAGCGCCACGTTCTCGTCGATGGCGAGCAGGATCTCGCCCGTGTCGAGATCCGACGCCGACGCCGAGACCCGCGCATGCGAGAACGCGAAGGCACCGAGCGCTTGGAAGCTGCGCTCGAACGGCTCGTCGCCCCGAGCACCGCTGTGGCGCCCGTGCTCGCGGACGCGCCGGCTTCGACGCGAGTCGGTGCCGTGCGACGAGCCGTTCGCAGCCATCGGTGCCTACCAGATGGTGACGCGCTCCGCCTCGGGCAGCCAGAGCGCATCGGCCTCGGTCACGTCGAAGGCCGAGTAGAACTGCTCGATGTTGCGGACGATCTGGTTGCAGCGGAACTCGTTGGGCGAGTGCGGGTCGATCGAGATCAGCCGGATGGCCTCCTCGTCGCGGATCTTCATCTGCCAGGCCTGCGCCCAGCTCAAGAAGAAGCGCTGCGCGCCGGTCATCCCGTCGACGACCGGTGCCTCGGCGCCGTCGAGCGAGATCAGGTAGGCCTTCCAGGCGATGGAGAGCCCGCCGAGGTCGCCGATGTTCTCGCCGATCGTGAGGGCGCCGTTGACGTGGTGGCCCGGTGTCTGGGCCGGCGTGAGGGCGTCGTACTGCGCGATCAGCGACGAGGTCAGCTTGTCGAACGCGGCCTTGTCGGCGGGCGTCCACCAGTCGGTGAGCTTGCCGGTGCCGTCGTACTTCGCACCCTGGTCGTCGAAGCCGTGCCCGATCTCGTGGCCGATCACGGCGCCGATCGCGCCGTAGTTCGCAGCCGCATCGCGGTTCTCGTCGAAGAAAGGGAACTGCAGGATCGCGGCAGGGAAGACGATCTCGTTGAAACCGGGGTTGTAGTACGCGTTGATCGTCTGCGGGGTCATGAACCACTCGTCGCGATCGATCGGCTTGCCGATCTTGCCGAGCTCGCGGTCGAAGCCGAAGACGGCGGTCGCGCGGATGTTGCCGACCAGGTCGTCGGCGTCGATCGACAGAGCCGAGTAGTCGCGCCACGTGACCGGGTAGCCGATCTTCGGCGTGAACTTGTCGAGCTTGTCGAGGGCCCGGGCCTTCGTCTCGTCGGTCATCCAGCCGAGCGCCGTGATGCTCTGGCGATACGCCTCGACGAGGTTGCCGACGAGGGCGTCCATCGTGACCTTCGCCTCCTCGGCGAAATGCCGCTCGACGTAGATCTTGCCGACGGCCTCGCCCATCGCGCCCTCGACGAGCGAGACGCCGCGCTTCCAGCGGGCGCGCTGCACGGGCGTGCCGGTGAGGGTCTTGCCGTAGAACTCGAAGTTCGCCTTCACGAAGTCGCTCGAGAGGTAGGCGGCGAACGAGCGCACGATCTGCCAGCGCAGCCAGTCGCGCCAGGATCCGAGGCGGTCGTCGACGAGGAGCGTCGCGAGCCCCGTCACGAACGAGGGTTCGCGCACGACGAGCTCGTCGAACACGCCGTCGGGCGCCCCGACCGCATCCCGCCACACCGTGAGGTCGATGCCGTCGGCGAGCGCCGCGGCCTCCGACCAGGGCAGGAGGTTGTACGTCTTGTCACTGTCACGGGTGGTCACGTTGTCCCAGTGCTGGGCCGCGATCGCGGTCTCCAACTCGACGACGCGAGCGGCACGCCCGGCCGGGTCGTCGAATCCTGCGAGGCCCAGCATGGTCTCGACGAACGTCGTGTACGCCGCGAGCACCGAGGCGAACTTCTCGTCGCGATAGTACGACTCGTCGGGCAGGCCGAGGCCACCCTGCTCGAAGAAGACCATGTAGCGCTCCGGGTCGCCGGGGTCGTTGTCGACGAAGAGCTGCACGAAGCCCGAGACGCCCTGCAGCTCGAACTGCCCGACCGCCTTCAGCAGCGCGTCCACGCTAGTCACGTCGTCGACGGTGGCGAGCAGCGGCTGGATCGGCGTCGAGCCGAGGCCCTCGATCGTGCCTTCGTCGAGGAAGCTGGCGAACAGGTCGCCGACCTTGCGGGCCTCGGTGCCCGGCTCGGCATCCTGCGACTCGTCGATGATCTCGCGGACGGCCTTCTCGGCGGCCTCGGCGAGGATGTAGAACGAGCCCCAGCGGGCCTTGTCGTCGGGGATCTCGGTGGTGGCGATCCACTTGCCGTTGACGTGGCGGAAGAGGTCGTCCTGCGGCTTCACCGCGGGGTCGAGGGCGTCGGTGATGATTCCGGAGGCGGTGGTGACGTCGGTCATGGCTCAAGCCTAGGGCGGCCGCCCTGCCTATGGGCCGGTAGTGTGCCTGCATGGCGCTGCCCTGGAAGCTTCACGGTGACGGACGGTCGGTCGACGCGACGAGCATCGTGCTGCCCGAAGAGCGGCTGAGCTGGCCGCGAACGATCGGCTTCGGGGCGCAGCACGTCGTGGCGATGTTCGGGGCGACCTTCCTGGTGCCGCTGATCACCGGGTTCCCGCCGGCGACGACGCTGCTCTTCTCCGGCATAGGCACGCTGCTCTTCCTCGTGATCACCCGCAACCGGCTGCCGAGCTACCTCGGCTCGTCGTTCTCGTTCCTGGCGCCGATCGCAGCGGCCACCAAGGTCGGCGGCATCCCCCTGGCCCTCAGCGGGATCATCGTCGTGGGTGTGCTGCTCGCCCTCGTCGGGGTCGTCGTGATCGTGGTCGGGACGCGCTGGATCGACGTGCTGCTGCCGCCGGTCGTGAGCGGCGCGATCGTCGCCCTCATCGGCTTCAACCTCGCACCGACGGCCGAGGCGAACTTCGCGAAGGCGCCGGTGATCGCGCTCATCACGCTGGCCGCCGTCGTGCTGGCGGCCGTCGTCTTCCGCGGCATGCTCGGCCGTCTCTCGATCTCCGTGGGCGTCGTCGTCGGGTACGTCGCCGCGTTCGTCTCGGGGCAGGTCGACTTCTCGAGCGTCGGCAAGGCGGCCTGGGTGGGGCTCCCCACCTTCACCGCGCCGTCCTTCCAGCCATCGCACCTGGCGATCTACCTCGGCTTCCTGCCGGTCGTGCTCGCCCTCATCGCCGAGAACGTCGGCCACGTGAAGGGCGTCGGGCAGCTCACGAACCGCAACCTCGACTCGCTCACCGGCCGCGCCCTGCTGGCCGACGGCGTCAGCAGCGTGCTGGCCGGCCTGGGCGGGGGATCGGCGACCACCACCTACGGCGAGAACATCGGCACGATGGCCGCGACCCGGGTCTTCTCGACCGCTGCCTACTGGGTCGCCGGCGTCATCGCGATCCTGCTGGGCCTCTCTCCCAAGGTCGGCGCGATCATCTTCACCGTGCCCGACGGCGTGCTCGGCGGTGTGACCACGGCGCTCTACGGCCTGATCGGCATCATCGGCGTGCGCATCTGGGTCGAGAACAAGGTGGACTTCTCGCAGCCGAAGAACCAGCTCACCGCCGCGATCGCCCTCGTCTTCGGCATCGCGAACTTCACGGTGGCTCTCGGCGGCGCGACGTTCAGCGGCATCATCCTCGGCACCGTCGCCGCGATCGTCGTCTACCACCTGATGAACTCGATCGGTCGCCTGCGCGGCACCTCCTGACCCCTCCCCCCCTCCGTTTTACCTATAGGCGGGCGTTTCGCGACAGGAAACTTCTATGCGGGAAACGCTCGCCTATAGGTAAAACGGCGGGGGCGGGGGCGGGGGCGCCGTCGTGCGGCCCGGGCGGAACTCGCTGGTGAACGACGTCGAGACGACCTCGTCGCCCGACAGGAGCGCCAGCACGGCTCGACCGGCGGCCTGACCCTTCTCGAGGGCGGGCTGCACCATCGTCGTGAGACCCGATGCCACGGGATCGTCGATGCGCACGCCGTCGAAGCCGACCACGCTGAGATCCTGCGGCACCTCGAGCCCCAGCTCGATCGCCGCCCGGATCACCCCGACCGCAAGCAGGTCGCTCTGCGCGATGATCGCCGTCGGCCGAGGCCCCGGCGCCCCCGGTGAGAGCAGCTCGAGCCCGGCCAGCCGCCCCTCCTCGACGATGCTGCCGAGGGTGGCGCGGCCCGAGATGCCGGGGTAGACGTCGGCGGCGCCCAGGATCCGCTCGAGAGCGGTGAACGAGGTGGCCCCCGCGATCAGAGAGGGCGACAGGATCATGCGGCGCCGATCGCGATCCAACTCGAGCGTCACGAGTGCGACGTCGCGGTGGCCGAGGTCGTGCAGGTGCTGGGCCAGCGCCCGCGTGGCCTCGCGGTTGTCGAGCCCGACGTCGACGACACCCGCGCGGGGACGGCCTTCGATCGCCACCACGGGGATGCCGCGGCGCTGCACCATCTCGACCTTCTCGTCGACGACGGGGCTGCAGCCGAACAGCACCACGGCGTCGATCGGCGCGTCGATCAGGCTGGAGTCGCCGGCCCCCGCCTCGGTGAGCAGCAGCAGCGAGATGCCGGCGGCGCCGACGACGTCGGCGATGCCGTCGAGCATCAGCACGTTCATCGGGTCGCGGAAGGCGTAGCGCAGCGCCTCTTCGAGCACGACGCCGACGATGCCCGAGCGACCGCGGCGCAGCGAGCGGGCCCGCGGGTCGGGGCCGGCGTAGCCGAGCTCGGACGCGGCGGCCAGGACGCGCTCGCGGGTCGCGCTCGCCACCGGGCCGGAGTTGTTGAACGCGAGCGACGCGGTCGAGGCCGAGACGCCTGCGCGCCGGGCCACGGCGGCCAGGGTCGGGCGTTCGTCGGACATGACACCCGATGCTAGTCGAATCGATTCGAGAAAGGGCTTGCGATGGTGCGACGAGCGTTGTTAGCGTGATGCGAGTCGAATCGATTCGATACGATTCGACAGCCGATCTCCGGCACGCGTCCCGAGCACCGATCCCGAGCACGAAGCAGACCAATGGCGACCTCCACCTCTCTCGACACCCGCACCTACGACGGCGGCCTCACCCGGCGCGACGTCGTGCGCTGGCGCAACTCGGTCTTCGTGATCTTCGCGCTCTCGGGCTTCGGCATCTCGACCTGGCTGGGGCGCGTGCCGTCGGTGCGCGACATCCTGCACGCCTCGACCATCGAAATGGGATTCTTGGCGGGGGCATCAGCGTCGGCTCCATCGTCGGCGTCACCATCTCGAGCCACATCATCGCCCGGCTCGGGGCGCGGCGCACCGTGCAGCTGTCCATGGCCCTGGTCGGCGTCGGCATGGTCGGCGGCGGCCTGATGACCTCTCTCGGCGGGGGCTTCTGGGGCATCATCGTCTTCATGGCCGTCTTCGGCTTCGGCAACGGCACCTGCGACGTGGCGATGAACGTCTCGGCGGCGGCTGCCGAGCGGGTCATCGGCAAGACGGTCATGCCGCTCTTCCACGCCTCGTTCAGCGTCGGCACGATGGTCGGCGCGGTGCTCGGCGCCCTCTGCGAACAGCTGAACATCCCCGTCGGCGCGCACGTGCCGATCATCGGGCTCGTGATCGTGGCGGGCGCTCTCGTCTACAGCCGACGATTCCAGTCAGAAGATCTGGGCCACGCCGAGAAGGCCGCCGCCGAGGTCCAACGCAACTCGTCGTGGCGCAGCCGCCTGGCCATCTGGGCGATGCCCTCCACGATCCTCATCGGCCTGGTCGTGCTCGGCATGGCCGCCGCCGAGGGCTCGGCCAACGACTGGCTGGCTCTGGCCATGGTCGACGGCCACCACGTCGACAACGCCACCGGCACGGCGATCTTCTTCATCTTCGTCACCGCCATCACCATCGCCCGGATCGCAGGATCACCGCTCGTCGACCGCTTCGGCCGCGTGCTGATGCTCCGTGCCTCGGCGGTGTCGGCGATCATCGGGCTCCTCCTCGTGATCCTGTCGCCCATGCTGTGGCTCGCCGTCATCGGAGTCGTGCTATGGGGCTTCGGCGCCGCCCTCGGCTTCCCTCTGGGTCTGTCGGCAGCGGCCGACGACTCGCGGAACGCCGCAGCGCGAGTGGGTGCCGTGGCGACGATCGGCTACGTGGCCTTCCTCGGCCTGCCGCCCCTGATCGGCTTCTTGGGCGAGCACTTCGGGCTGCTGCACGCGCTCTTCTCGGTGTTCGTGCTGATCGTGATCGCCGGCATCGCCTCGGGCGCGGCTCGCGAGCGCAGCGGCACGCACTCCTGACGGGGGGCGGTCGAACGCCTCGCCTACACTCGAGAACGTGCGTCTCGTCATTGCGAAGTGCTCGGTGGACTACGCCGGCCGCCTCTCCGCCCACCTCCCGCTCGCGACCCGGCTGCTGATGGTGAAGAGCGACGGCAGCCTCCTCGTCCACTCCGACGGCGGCAGCTACAAGCCGCTCAACTGGATGAGCCCCCGTGCACCATCACGATGGGCGAGCCCACCGACGATCAGGCCGAGGCGGGCATCACCGAGGTCTGGAAGGTGACCCAGAAGAAGACCGACGACCTGCTCGTCGTGTCGGTCTACGAGATCCTGCACGACTCCGCCCACGAGCTCGGCATCGACCCGGGCCTCCAGAAGGACGGGGTCGAGGCGCACCTGCAGAAGCTGATGGCCGAGCAGATCGACGTGCTGGGCGAGGGCCACACGCTCGTGCGCCGGGAGTACATGACGGCGATCGGGCCGGTCGACATCCTGGCGCGCGATGCCAAGGGCGGCGCCGTGGCCATCGAGATCAAGCGACGCGGCGACATCGACGGGGTCGAGCAGCTCACCCGGTATCTCGAGCTGATGAACCGCGACCCGCACCTCAAGCCGGTCGCGGGCGTCTTCGCGGCGCAGGAGATCAAGCCGCAGGCTCGCACCCTCGCCGAAGATCGCGGCATCCGCTGCCTCGTGCTCGACTACGACGCGATGCGCGGGCTCGACGACAGCGAGTCGCGACTGTTCTGAATCCTCTGAAATACAGTATTGACTTTGACTCGCGTCTCCTTCAGGATATAAATATCAACCCGAAGGGAACCCGCCCATGTCTCGCACTCGCTCTGCCAGCCCGCTCTTCGACGCCCTCGTCGCGCAGACCTCTCCGCGCACCGGTCGTCCCTGACTCCCGTCCGCCCGGGCCGCTCCGTCGCCGGCTCGACCGCGCCGACGTGGATGACGCCGAGCGCTCCGATGGCCCGTACGTCGACCGTCTCCGCGCCGGTGGCGACCCGCCCTCGCCGCGACGTGCAGACGGCCCTCCCGTCGATCTCCACCCTCGCCGTCGAGCCGATCAGCGCCAAAGACCTCACCGCGGACGAGCGCGAGATCATCGCCGAGATGGGTGGGACGGTCGCTCGACTGCTGCTGCAGATGATGAAGGACGACGACTCGACCGCCCGTCGCTGAGACTCACTCACGCGCCCTAGGCTGGAGGGGATGACCGCCTCCTCGCCCTATTCCGTCGTGCTCTTCGACCTCGACGGCACGATCGCCGACTCCGCACCGGGCATCGTCTCGTCGCTGACCGTGACCATCGGCGAGCTCGGCTTCCCCGTGCCGACTCCCCTCGAGCTGCTCGAGTGGGTCGGCCCTCCCCTCCCCCACAGCTTCACCGAGAAGCTCGGCCTGACCGGCCAGGCCCTCGAGCACGCGATGAAGGTGCACCGCGCGCGCTACTTCACCGAGGGGGCGCTCGACAGCACCGTCTTTCCCGGAATGGGCGACATCCTGCGCCGGGTGCACGGGGCGGGCATCCCGTCGTCGCTCGCGACCTCGAAGCCCGAAGCCCCCGCCAAGCTCATGCTCGACCACTTCGGCCTCTCGCCCTACCTCGACGTCATCACCGGCGCGAGCGCCGACGAGACCCGCAGCCTCAAGGCCGACGTGGTGGCGGAGGCGCTGAGGCGTCTCGACGAGCGCGGTGTCGACCTCTCGCGCCCGGTGCTGATCGGCGACCGCCACCACGACGTCGAGGGGGCAGCCGTGCACGGCGTGCCCACGATCTTCGTCGAGTGGGGCTACGGCAGCGTCGACGAACAGGCGGGCGCCGTCGCGGTCGTCTCCGACACCGGCGAGCTCGCCGCCGCCCTCGGGCTGCCCACCGAGCCGTGAGGCCGCTGGGGCCGGCCGGCCGAGCCGTCCGCTCTCCTGCGGCCTGGCTCCTCACTCTCGCGATCGTCCTGATCGCGCTCAACCTCCGCGGGCCGATCGTCGCCCTGGCTCCCGTCCTCGACGAGATCAAGAGCGACCTGGCGCTCGGCGCGGTCGTCGCCGGCCTGCTCACCAGCATCCCCGTGCTGTGCTTCGCCCTCGCGACCCCTCTCGCGTCGACCCTCATCGGTCGCCTGGGCCCCGAGCGCGCGGTCACGATCGGGCTGGCCGGCGTCGTCGTCGCCACGCTCGTCCGTTCCACCGGCGGGCAGGCGGCCTGATCGGCGGAACCATCCTGCTCGGCGTCTCGATCACGGTCGGCAACGTCGTCCTGCCCGTGGTGATCCGCCGCGACTTCAGCCCCGAGCGCGCCGGATTCATCACCGGCATCTACACGTCGGCCCTCAACGTCGGTTCGATGATCACGTCGCTCGCGACGGCCCCCCTCGCGGCGGCGACAGGTTGGCCGCTCGCGCTCATCGCCTGGGCCGGGTTCGCAGTGATCGCCGGCATCGTCTGGGTGCTGACGGTCGGAGTGCGCGGGGACGGAAACCCATCTCTCTCACCGGCGCGCACTCGTCGCTCCTGCCCGGCTTCGGCGGCAACTCGGCGCTGACGGCGCTGCACTACTACCCCGACCCCACCGGCAGCTCGCACGGCTGCGTCCGGGTGTCGGCCGCCATGACCCGGGCGCTCGCGAAGCTGCCCGTCGGCACGCCCATCGTCTTCAGCTGAGGCGCTGAAACGATAGAGGGCGAGCCGCGAGCAGCGTGGTCGAACTTCCTCCCCTGGCTGTTGTGCCTCGAGAGGAAGCGTGGCGACGGGAGGAAGACGCGGTCGTTGATCCTCCCGAGCGGAGATTCCTCGGGGCTGCCGGGCCGGGCGGCCGCCGTGCGGGGCTGCTCGGGCCGAAGAGAGGGGGCGAATGGGCCGGCTGGTACGCCGGGTTCTGTCGCGCCGTGCAAGCACGGTGCGGACGGCCATCTATCTCGGCGATACGTTGCCGCAGCGCTCTAGCGGTCTACCCGGGAACTCGGCGAGCAGCCTCGAGCGTTCCCTGTCTGACCTTGCTCCGGGCGAGGTTTACATAGCCGGCCGGTCACCCGAGCCGCTGGTGGTCTCTTACACCGCCGTTTCACCCTTACCGCGCGGCCCTGGAGCCACGTGGCGGTCTGCTTTCTGTTGCACTTTCTCGCGGGTTGCCCCGGGTGGGTGTTGCCCACCGCCCTGCTCTGTGGAGCCCGGACGTTCCTCGGCGACGGCCCGAAGGCTGTCGACGCGACCGTCTTGCCGACCCATTCGCGGGCCCAAGTCTAAGGGGTGCCAGGGCCCGCGCCGGTCAGATGCCTGACTCGTCGGTGCGCACCAGGATCGCCTGGCTGTCAGGGCACAGCAGCACGTCGTCGGGCGCGGCCGAGCGAACGGCGGCGAGGTCGCTGCCGGTCAGCTCGACGCCGCTGGCGCTCGACACCCGCGCCCGGAGGTGCGAGGCGCCGACGCCGTAGCGCTCGCGCTGGCGCTCGTAGAGGGCGAGGAGCTCGGGCGGCACCTTGCCCGCGATGGTGGCGCGGTCGGCGACGCCGTGCTCGCGCTCCGTCTCGATGGCGGCCAGCGAGATGTCGCGTGCTGCAGCCGTCGTGTCGCGCCGGGCGGCGAGGGCCTGGAGCTCGGCGTGTGTCGCCGACACGACCGAGCCGTGCAGCTCAACTCTCTCCATGACCTCGAGCTCGAGGTCTTCGAGATCGCTGCGGCGGTTGGCGAGAGCGGCGAGTTCTTGCTCGAGGGCCGTAATGTCTTTCTGCGACGAGCTCGTCTGCAGTCGGTCCCGGTCGCGCTTCTCGCGAGCGTCGACGACGGCCACGTCGGATTCGATGCGGGCGAGCTCGCGCTGGGCGTCTTCGAGGGTGCCCTCCTCGGCGGTGAGGCGGACCCGCAGCGCGGCGGTCTGGGTCTCGATCTCGCCGAGAGCCGTCAGCTCGGGCAGCTGCTTGCCGCGGTGGGCGAGCTGCTGCACGCCGGTGTCGAG
This sequence comes from Frondihabitans sp. PAMC 28766, assembly GCF_001577365.1. NCBI lineage: Bacteria > Bacillati > Actinomycetota > Actinomycetes > Micrococcales > Microbacteriaceae > Frondihabitans > Frondihabitans sp. PAMC 28766. The sequence continues at coordinate 925,847 of NZ_CP014513.1, read as the reverse complement.
CTTCTGGAGGTCGAGCAGGAGGGCCTGATCGGAGGGGCTGGCTTTCAGGGGCATAAGCGTCTCACTCGGTCGTGGTGCGAAAAAGGGCCTGGTCGTCTCAACCACGCGAGGAGTCACTCTGATGAACTCCTGACCCGTATGAAGGAGTTCCGACTCGCCCTTCTGATATACTGCTTTCAAGTGGATCGGGAGTGGTCGATCAGCGTATGACCCTCGACCAGTTCGAGGGTTTTCGCTGTCGGGGTAGACCTTCATCCCCCCGGCGCCATCGCCCCCTTCTCGAGTCGGCAGCAGTTTGGGGGCAATGATCTCCCATGACCGATCGGGTTGATCGGGGCGCATCACTCGAAGCCCGATCGGCCGAGCCACCATGTCGGCCAGTTGAAGCCCAGAACTGTTGGTCGACTTAGGGGCACACCGAAAACGGAGGCTCTGCCGCATCTTCTGCGCCGCGGGGGTTTGCATGATCCGTTCACATTCCTGCCGCAACTGAGCGTCCTCCGACGCGCCGCGCCTGTCGAAGACCACGTGGGTCACTCTGTCTTCTTGTCCACGTTCCTCCAGGTAAGCGAAGACCCGATCGAGGCCATGCCCGACGGCGACGTGATACGGATTGAGCTCGCCGGCGTTCGTCAGGCGGAACTTCGGCTTGTCGATGACGATGGCGACCACCGTGAAATCGGCCCCGTCGACAACACCGCTCAAGTCACGCAAGAAGGCATCTCGCACCGTCGCATTCATGAGAACGGCGAACTCCCCCGTTCTCCGCCTGTCTTCGCGCTCTGGGTTCACCTTTTCAAGGCTGTGATCGCCGCTCTCATCGACATAAACGACGTAGTCACCGAAATTCTCCACCGTCTCAGATTAGTATTCCGCACCGACATACATACCGCGGTTTCGGGGGCCGGGTGCAGAATGGCCGCATGTGCGGTCGATTCGTGGTTGCCAGAGCAACGTCTGACCTTTTGCCGGACCTCCTCAGCGAGTTCCCCGAGTTGGCGCGGGACGACGAGCAGGTGCGCGCGGCGACCGCCCCGAACTACAACGTCGCCCCGACCAACGCCGTCGCAGCCGTCCGGCAGCGCCACGGCGAGCGCGAACTCGCCACCCCGCGGTGGGGCTTCGTCCCGTCCTGGTACACCGATCTGAAGAAGCGCCCGCAGCCGATCAACGCGCGCATCGAGACCGTCGCCACCAGTGGGATGTTCCGCAGGGCGTTCGCGACCGGGCGCTGCATCATCCCGGCCGACGGCTACTACGAGTGGGTGGTGACCGAGCACGGCAAGCAGCCGCACTACGTGTTCGCACCCGATGCGGCGCTGGCGATGGCCGGGATCGTGACGGCGTGGCCGGATCCTGCCAAAGACAAGGACGACCCGACCCGCTGGGTTCTCAGCACGGCGATCATCACGCGCGACGCGCACGTGGCGCCCGGCGAGGTGCACGACCGCATGCCGGCGTGCCTCACCCCCGACGCGTTCGACGCCTGGCTCGACGTCGATCTCGGCACCGACGACGCGCTGGCCCTTCTGGGCGACGCCAGCCTCGAGGTCGCCGAGGGCCTGGTTCAGCACGAGGTCTCGAAAGACGCGAACAGCGTGCGCAACAACGGGCCGCACCTGATCGAGCCGCTGCCCTCAGCACACGCATAGCCAAGCGTGACCTTCGGGATGTTGCGCGGCGCGGCAGGAGGACGAGACTGGGGTTTTCGCAGCAGACAAGCGGCGAAGCGGCAGTGAGTGAGCCCGCAATCCCTCACGGAGGAGCGTCATGGAAGCCCGAAAAGTGACCTCGGTCGAACTCGACCACAACGGCCATGTGAAGCGACTGGTCAACGACCACGGCGAGTGGCCTCCGCAGGCGTGCTCCGACGTCATCGCCGACCTCGAGAACGGCATCTGCTCGTATTTCGTGGCATGGGCGGGCGACTCGCTGCCCGTGCAGACCCACCACGATTCCGGCCACGTGCGCCTCGTCGCTCGCGTCAGCCCCTACGGCGTCGACCAGCTGCTGCAGCTGCCCCGTGCCGAGACGACTCCGCCGCTCGACCGGCCTCAGACGCCCCGGCGCTACGGGCACCTGGGCGACTGAGACTGCGGTAAGCGCCTACACCGAAGCGGTCTCGCGCTTCGGCAGCACCCAGCCGGGGCGCACGTAGTGACACGTGTACCCGTAGGGGTCCTTCTCGAGGTAGTCCTGGTGCTCCTCCTCGGCCTCCCAGAAGGCGCCCGCGGGGGTGACTTCGGTGACGACCTTGCCGGGCCAGATGCCGGACGCGTCGACGTCGGCGATGGTGTCGAGCGCGACCTCGCGCTGCCGGTCGCTCGTGAAGAAGATCGCCGAGCGGTAGCTGTCGCCCACGTCGTTGCCCTGGCGGTTCTTCGTCGACGGGTCGTGGATCTGGAAGAAGAACTCGAGCAGCTCGCGGTAGGAGATGACCGAGGGGTCGAAGACGATCTCGACGGCCTCGGCGTGGCCCCTGTGGTGGCGGTAGGTGGCGTTCTCGACCTCGCCGCCGGAGTAGCCGACGCGGCTCGAGATGACGCCGGGCCGACGGCGCAGCAGCTGCTGGGCACCCCAGAAGCAGCCTCCGGCGAGGATCGCGGTCTCTGTCTGTGTAGCCATGGGGCTTCCTTTCGTCCGGTCGAAGTCGCTGGCTTGTGACTCCACCCGACTCAACACCGATGCCCCGGCGAAAGTTCCCGTCGAGCGACCCGTCACCACGAGGCTGAGCAGTTGTCTAGAATTCAACCAGAACGTCAGAAGGAGACCGCCCGCTCATGACCACTGCCACCGGCACCGCCACTGCCTCGCGCGCGCGCAAGGCCAACGCCAAAGGCCCCGCTCAGTACGCAGCGCTCGTCGTCGCCATCTTCCTGATCGTGATCGGCATCATCGGCTTCATCCCCGGCATCGTTCCCCACCTCGACCAGATCACGTTCGCGGGCCCCTTCTCGGGCGCGTTCGTCTTCAACGTCTTCCAGACGTCGATCCTGCAGAACATCGTGCACATCGTCTTCGGCCTCGCCGGCCTCGGCGCCATCGGCCGCCGGAAGAACGCGACGATGTACATCGCGGGCATGAGCTTCATGTTCGGCGTGCTGTGGCTGTACGGCCTGCTCTTCGGCAACAGCGACTTCGGCGGCAACATCTTCCCGTTCAACCCCGCCGACTTCTCCTTCAACATCGGCCTGAGCATCGCTCTCGGCATCACCGGCCTCGCCACCAGCCAGCTGGCCCTCTTCGGCAGCGACTACGAGGTCGACGACTGACCCACTGAGGCCCAGGCAGGCCAGCGTCTGCCGATTGGACCGCGACACCAGGCCCGGGCCCCTGCCACGATCGACGGATGAGCAGCATCGTCGACGTGCAGGTGGTCCGGGTCTTCTGCGATGCCGAAGGCGGGTTCGGCAACGAACTCGGCATCGTCGTCTCCTCCGCGGCGACCGAGGGCCGCGAGCAGCAGATCGCGCTCGAGCTCGGTTTCAGCGAAACGGTCTTCGTTGAGAGTGTGACCGAGGCGTCGCAGGATGCCGAGGCGGTCGCCACGATCCGCATCTTCACGCCGGCCCGCGAGCTGCCTTTCGCCGGCCACCCGAGCGTGGGCACGGCCTGGTGGCTGGCCTCGACAGGTCGCCCCGTGGCGGCGCTGCGCGAGAAGGCGGGTGACGTGACGGTGCGGCTCGACCCGTCCGATCCTGCGCTCGTCAGAGTCAGGGCACACATCTCATGGGCGCCCGCCTTCGACTGGTACGAGCTCGCCTCGCCGGCTGACGTCGACGCCGTCGACGCCACCTCGGTGACCGAGGGTCACGCCTACTACTACGCGTGGGTCGACGAGGCCCGGGGCCTCGTGCGCTCGCGCATGTTCGCGCCGAGCATGGGCATCGTCGAAGACGAGGCGACGGGTGCCGCTGCAGTCGCGCTGACCGGCCGTCTCGAACGCGACCTCACGGTCGAGCAGGGTCGCGGGTCACGGATCGTCACTACGTGGCTCGGCCAGGGCCGCGTCGAGGTCGGGGGCCGCACGGTGTGGGACCGCGCCATCGCGCTGCCCCTCGACTAGCGAGTCGAGCCGGCCGAGCCGCTGGGGCGGGTCGTGCCGGCCGTGCCGGCCGTGGCGGCCGTGGCGGCCGTGGCGGCCGTGGCGGCCGAGCGAGTAGAGCCGGGCCGCACCGGCTCGGGGCCCACGTAGCGGGCCGCAGGCCGGATGATCTTGGGGTCGCGCGCCTGCTCGAGCACGTTGGCCGTCCAGCCGAGCACGCGGGCCGCGGCGAACGTCGGCGTGAACAGCTCGCGATCGAGGCCGCAGAGCTCCATCACGATCGCCGCGTACCACTCCAGGTTCGTGTGGAGCGCCCGCCCCGGCTTGTAGTGCTCGAGCAGCACCGGCACTCGCTCTTCGACTGCGATGGCGAAGTCGACCCGCGACCCGCCGAAGCCCTGTGCGACACGCTTGAGCAGCGCCGACCGGGGATCTTCGGTGCGGTAGACGGGGTGACCGAAGCCCATGATGCGCTCGCCCGCTTCGAGCCGCGCGACGATCCACTCGTCGATGCGGTCGACCGTGCCGATCGCATCGAGGGTGTCCAGGGCGCGGCTGGGCGCGCCGCCGTGCAGCGGGCCCGACAGCGAGGCGAGCCCGCCCACCAGGCAGGCCGCGGCGTCGGCTCCGGTCGAGGCGATGACGCGGGCCGTGAAGGTCGACGCATTGAAGCCGTGGTCGATCGCGGCGACGAGATAGACCGAGAGCGCGTCGACGATCTCGGGCCGTGCCTCGCTGCCGTGGATCATCCGCAGATAGTCGGCGACATAGCCGAGCGACGGGTCGGGCTCGATCGGCTCGAGCCCCTGAGCGAGCCGCGACAGCGCCGCGATCATGGTCGGCACCGACGCGGCGAGCGCCACGAGATCGTCGCGCCGCTCGGCCTCGGTCAGGTCGTAGAGAGGGCGCAGCCCGCGCTCAGCCCCCTCGATCGCGAGTGCCGCGCGCAGGGCTGCGAGCGGCTCGGGCCGAGTGCCACGAGACGTCGTCTGGACGAGTGACGGCAGGATCGCCGACAGAGTCGGAGACAGCGAGCGCTCGCGCCCGATCCTGCCCCGGAACCCCTCGGCCGTGGCGGCGTCGGGCAGTGCCCCGTCGAGCAGCAGGCTCCACACCTCCTCCACCGACCGAGTCGCCGCGAGCTCGGTCGCGGGGTATTGGCGGTAGTGATAGAAGCCCTCGTGCCCTCGCACGTCGCTGAGCTCGGTCTCGGTCACGACGACGTTGGCGAGCCCCCGGGGCACGTCGATCAGCCGGTCGTCCATCCGCGTCGATGTGGTCATGGGCTCAGCGAATCACCTAGATTGAGAGGAGACAAGTCAACGTTGATTGGATCAACATGCAGCTGCCGCGCCTCTCGACTGCTCAGGCCGCCGCACGCCTCGGCGTCAAGCCGCAGACGCTCTACGCCTACGTCTCACGCGGGGTGATCACGAGCGAACACTCAGAGGGCGGCTCGACTTTCGACGCGCTGGCGGTCGAGGCGCTGGCCGATTCCCGTCGGCCGCGCGCTCCGGCCGCGGGCACCGGCACAGGCCCTGCCTTTCGGGCCGACACCGGGCGGCCACTCATGGTCATCGACAGCCCGCTGACGCTGATCCGCGACGACGACCTCTTCTTCCGCGGGCAGCGCGCGAGCGACCTGGCCCGCACGGCGTCGTTCGAGCAGGCCGTCGAGATCCTGTGGCAATCAGGCGCAGGAGGCGACGTGGCGTTCTCGCCCGACCGCCAGATCGTCTCGCGCGCCCGTCTCGCCGGCGACCTGCTGGGCCCGTCGGCTCACCTGGTGGACCGCCTGGCCGCGACCGTGCTGATCGCCGCGTCGTACGATCCGCTACGCGCCGACCTCGCCCGCGACGCCGTTTTCTCGGCCGGTCGACGTCTCATCGGCGAGCTGGTCGGCGCCCTGCCCCTTCGCGGTGAGGCTGCCCCGGCCGACGCCTCGCTCGCTCGGCACCTGTGGTCGCGGCTGAGCGCCGTCAGCCCGACGGACGACGACGTGCGCCTGCTCGACTCCGTGCTGGTCCTGTCGATGGACCACGACCTGGCCACGAGCACGCTCGCCGCGCGAGTAGCCGCATCCGCTCGAGCGACTCCGTACGCCGCTCTCGGCGCAGCGCTGGGCGCGGCCGACAGCAGTCTGCACGGGGCTGCCAGCACAGCGGCCGTGGCGCTGTTGCGCGAGAGCATGGAGTCGGGGCAGCCCGAGCGCGCCCTGGCCTCGAGGATCCGCGCCGCCCAGGGGCTGCCGGGCTTCGGCCATCTGCTCTACCGCGAGCGCGACCCGCGAGCCGACTTCGTCTTCGAGGCGCTGCGGCGACTGCCGCGCTTCCGAACTGCCGCGACGGCAGCAGGCCGGCTTTCGGCGATCGTCCGTTCTCGGCTGCCTCGACCGGCGAACCTCGATCTGGCCCTGGCGGTCGTCGCGATCGGCGCCGAGATGCCCGACGACGCCGGCCAGGTGGTCTTCGCCGTCGCCCGCACGGCGGGTGGCTCGCGCACATCGTCGACGAATACGAGCAGGCACCGCTGCGGATGCGGCCCGAGTCGCGATACACCGGGGTGGAGCCACCCGGCTGACCGGCCCGGTCATGCGGCCGGTTTCGCACATTTACTAAGCTCAGACTTCACAGTTCGTGATACACAGTCTAGACTGTGCATATGGCCACCGCATCGAGCACCCGCACCGCCCCCGAAGGCGCCTTCGACCGGCGCCTCCTCGCCCCGATGATGCTGGGGTCGATCCTCAACCCCATCAACTCGTCGATCATCGCGGTCGCACTCGTGCCGATCGCCCAGGCGTTCGGCGCCCCCGCGTCGCAGACGGCCTGGCTCATCTCGGCCCTCTACCTCGCCACGTCGATCGGCCAGCCGCTGGTCGGGCGCCTCGTCGACACCTTCGGCCCCAGCCGCCTCTTCCTCATCGGGGCGAGCCTCACGGCGATTGCAGGTCTCCTCGGCGCCCTCGCCCCGAGCATCGGCGTGCTGATCGTCGCCCGCGTGATCCTCGGCTTCGGCACCTGCGCCGGCTACCCCGCCTCGATGTACCTGATCCGCAGCGAGGCCAAGCGCACCGGGATCAAAAGCCCGGCCGGCATCCTCACCGCCCTCGCCGTCTCGACGCAGACGATCGCCGTCATCGGGCCGACCCTCGGCGGCCTGCTCATCGGCATCGGCGGGTGGCGCGCGACACTCGCCATCAACGTGCCGCTCGGCCTCGTGACGCTGGTGCTCGGCGCGCTGATCCTGCCGCGCCACACTGCGCTCGAGACCGAATCCGATCGGGACGGCAGCCGGGTGCGAGTGCGCATCGACATCCTCGGCATCCTGCTGTTCGCCGCCACGCTGGTCTCGCTGCTGCTGTTCTTGATGAACCTGCGGGTGAGCGACCTGCCCTTGCTCGGCACAGCCGTCCTCGCGGGCGCGGCGTTCACCCTGCGCGAGCTGCGAGCCGGCGACCCGTTCATCGACGTCCGGGTGTTCGCGGGCAACGCGCCGCTGCTGCTCACCTACGCGCGCGCTCTGCTGACTGCCACCGTCAGCTACTGCTTCCTCTACGGCTTCACCCAGTGGCTGGAAGACGGCCGCGGGCTGTCGCCGTCGGTCGCAGGCCTCCTGCTACTGCCGGTCTTCGGCCTCGCGATCCTCGTCTCGACGCTCACCGGTCGGCGCCCCGAGATCCGAGGCAAGCTGCTGGTCGGGTCGGTCGCGCAGATCGTGCTCTGCGTCCTGCTGCTGTTCGTTCACGCCGACGTCGCGATCTGGTTCCTGGTCGTGATCGCGCTGGTCACCGGCCTGCCGCAGGGGCTCAACAACCTCGCGATCCAGAACGCCCTCTACTTCCAGGCCGACCCCCAGCGCATGGGGGCCTCGGCCGGGTTGCTGCGCACCTTCTCGTATCTGGGGGCGATCTTCGCGTCGTCGGCCACCGGCTCGTTCTTCGGGGCCCGCGCCGACACCGGAGGGCTGCACGAGCTGGCGCTGTTCATGCTCGGCGCCGCCGTCGTCTTCTTCGCCATCACCCTGGCCGACAGGTCGCTGGCACGCATCAGCCGCGAGAACGCGGCGAAGGTGGGGGCGGGCGCCTCGGCGTAGCGCCCTGACCGGGGCGTCAGGCGCGAGTTGTACCGTCGGAGGCCGCCTCCCTGCACCCTGCAGCCGCGGCGTCGACGAAGGAGTCCCATGCCCGACATCACCCTCACCCAGGCCACCACGATCGTCGAAGCCGCCCGCAGCTTCGCCGAGTCGAAGGGTTTTCTCATGAACATCGCCGTCGTCGACCAGGGGGCGAATCTCAAGGCATTCGGCCGCATGGACGGCGCGTGGCTCGGCAGCATCGACATCTCGATCAAGAAGGCTCGCACCGCACGCTGGTTCGACATGGAGTCGGGCGACCTCGGCCCGCTGTCGCAGCCGGGCGGCCCGCTCTACAACATCGAGGTCTCCAACGGCGGCCTCATCACCTTCCCCGGCGGCATCCCGCTGACGGTCGGCGACGAGATCGTCGGCGCCATCGGCGTCAGCGGTGGCAGCGTCGACGAAGACCGTTCGGTGGCGCTGGCCGGAGTCGACGCGCTGTCCTGAGCAGTGCTGCCGTCGTAGGCCTGTGCAGTGTCGGGGGCCGCGCGTAGTTTCGCGGCATGACCTCGGGTGAGTGCCTCCAGCCGGGCTGCAGGGGCAGTGCCGAGAGCGGCGCGCCGGTGCAGCTCTGCGGGCACCACCTCGCACTCGCCGCCGACTGGGCGCAGGATGCCACGGGTCGCGTCGACATCCTGCCGTCACCGTGCGCCGCGTGCGGCTCGCGCCTCGGGGTGACCTACCCGTCGGGCCGCCTCTGCGCGGTGTGCGAGTGGCGCTACGGCGACTCCCCCGACGGCGAGCTGCCGCCGCCCCGGGTCGACGTCGTCTACTACATCCGCTTCGACGACCGCATCAAGATCGGCACGACGGCGAACCCGCGGCAGCGGCTCGGGCGGCTCTGGCACGACGAGGTGCTCGCGTTCGAGCGCGGCGACCGGCTCGTCGAGCACGCCCGGCACGTGCAGTTCGCTGAGCTGCGGCAGGGGCGCAGCGAATGGTTCACTGCGGCGCCCGCGCTGTTGCAGCACGTGGCCGCCGTCGGGGCCGGCCACCCCGACCCGTGGGCGCTGCACGCCCGGTGGCGCAGCGAGGCGCTCGCGCTGCGCGTCTAACCCCCGCTCGTGGTGCAGCCAGGCGCTGTGTCGCGTCGGATCGCGCCATGGCGTGGGCCGCGCGGCGGGGCCGCAATCAGGCGCGGAGGTAGGCGTCGACGAAGAGCGCGCCACGGATGTCCCGCAGGGCGTCGAGCAGGCGCGTGTACGTCGCACGCGACAGACCCGACGCGACGATGTCGTGCGGGCCGAGAGGGGGAAGGCGACCGGTGCGGACCCTGACGACCTCCCACCCTGCCGAGCGGAGCGCGCGATCCTTGCGCCGATCCGCTTCTTCGCGCGGGCCGACGTGCTCGAGGCCGTGCCGCCCCGTCGAGTCGTACTCGATCGCGACGCGCAGCTCGGGCAGGATCACATCGGGCCAGGCCTCGAGGTGGTCGAAGAACGGTCTCGCGAGGCGCACGGCGTTCAGTCCGCCGGTGAATTCCAGCCGCGAGAGCAGCCCAGCACGCAACTCGTCCTCGACGGCCGACGCGGGTGGTGGTGCGCACGTGCTCGCGAACGGTGTGCCCTCCGGCAGTTGCGGCGTCTTCGCGCAGACCGCCGCCGCGGCCGGCGTCCGTACAGGGCGCGGGCGATCGGGGCGGAGGGGGCGCGTCGAACGCATCGAGGCGGCGGTCGTGACCCAGTCGGTGCCGGTCTCGGCGATCCTGCCCGGCCGCATCGGCACGACGGGGGTGCGTGGCCGTGGTCGCGCCTGCTCTGTGCACTCGGGGCACCAGGATGAACGGCGCCGCTCGCGACCGGGCCTCGACCGCTGCTCGTCGGGCGTGGCGACGAAGACGTGGCCGACCTCGCACTGCCAGCAGAGGTACACGTCGGCCGCGGGCGGGATCTGGCTGAGCACGATGCCGCCGTTGAACTCGGGGTGGTACTGCCGCACGAGCGCGGGGTAGAACGACCACGCCTCGCGGTAGGTGCCGACGGCGTAGGGCACGGCTTCGCCGCGCGACTGCTGGCGTCGCGCCCACCAGGCGGCGATCGGCTCGGGCACAGCGGCAGGCTACGACGAGCCGCCGACATCGCCCCTCGGTGTGAGAGTTTGCGGGCTCTCTTTGGAGCGTGTAACATCTCAGATGCTTATGTAAGAGGTCACTGGTCGTGCGAACTTGAGCATCCAGGAGGGGGAGCCGTGGCAGATATCGTCGTTTCGTCAGAGGCGGTCGAGCAGGCGTCCGCGCGATTGAGCGAGCGCATCGTCGACTTCGAAGGGCGCGTGAACGCGCTCAACTCGTTCGCCGTGTCTGTGATCGGCTCGGAGTGGTCGGGCAGCGCCGCAGACGACTTCTCGTCGGACTTCGTGCAGTGGGTGCAAGGTGCCCACGAGGTCCACGATGCTCTGGCCAGGATCGCGTCGCTGCTCGCTTCGCCTGCCGAGACCTACGCGACCACCGAGCAGGGCGTCACCGCCGCCTCGCAGAGCTCGTCGGCCACGACGACGTCCGGGCCGACTACCTCCACGGCGAACCGGGAGCGCTGAGATGGCCCGCCATCGCGTCGCAAGCAGCACCATCGACGAGCTCGGGCGCGAGCTGAACCGGATCACCCAGCTCAGCTCTGATCTCATCGACGAGGCGCGGTCCGTCGAAGAGATGCTTGCAGCCGACTGGTCGGGCAGTGCCAACGCGCAGTACACCGCGCTGCAGGCCGAGTGGGCGGCAGGGGCCGCCACCCTGCAGGCCGCGGCGCAGCACATCACCGACCGGGCTCGGACGGCGGCCGCGAACTACGAGACCGCGGCCGATCACTCCAAGAGCGTGTGGGGGTAGCGACGTGGCGTATTCAGTCGTGGACGTGGATCCTGACCTGTATGTCGAAGCAGGCGATCGAGCCCGCAGGGCGGCGCGACAGGTGCGCGAGGCGGTCGACGCCGCCGTGGGCGGGCACGCGAGCTCGCACAATGCGGCGGGCAAGGGCGACGCCGGCAACGCCTTCGCCGACGGGCATGACCAGGCCTCGCGCAGCCTCCTGACGGGCGCGGCCAAGCTGGCGACGGCTCTCGACGACGTCGCCGACCGCATGGCACTCTCGGCATACACCCATGCCGCGGCCGAATGGGCCTCCTCCGGCCTCGCCGGCGACCCTCCGGGGTATCCGGTGCCCACAGGCTCGCAGTCGACGACCTTCGGGTCCATCCCGGCGATGCACGGGGGGACGGGCCACCTGCCACCGGGCTGGGACCTCATCCAGATGGTCATGTCTTTCGTCGAGTATCCCGATGCCGACACCGATGAGGTTCGCCGCACCAGCACCGTCTGGACGACACTCGGCGAGGATCTCGCGCGCATCCAAGCGTCGATCGTCGACGACATCCTCGAGCCACTCTCGTCGGTGACTGCACCCGACATCGCGGTGATCTACGCCGCCGTGCAACCGGTCATCGCGTACGGGCGTCGCCTATCGAAGCTACCGGTGGAGATCGCCCAGTTCTGCCAGAAGTTCGCCGACTTGGCCGAAGAAGTCTCGCAGTTCATCGTCACGGTTCTCGAGCAACTTCTCGTCGCGGTCGTCGCAGAAGAAGCCGCCGGGGTTCTGCTTACGATCTGCAGCCTCGGTGCAAGCGATTTCCTGGCCAATGCGGCTGCGGTCGCCGAGGCCCTCGGTGCAGGAAAGCGCATCGTGACATTCATCGCGACGTTCTACGACCGCGTCGTCGCTGCCGTGAACCTGTGCACCGGCTCCGTGAGGGGCTTGCTGGACATCGCACCCGATTTGGAAGGAGGCGGAGCGCTCTCTAAGGCCGCGTTTGTGACCGTAAAGGCGACGGTCGGGGTCTCGAAGGCGCAGTCATCGGAGGCGGCTCGTACCTGGTCCTCAACCGTCGCCACGTGGACATGGGTGAGTTGGCTGACGTGACTGCGACGGGCTTCGCGGCCGGCCTTGTCGGCGGCGGTATCAGCGACGGCGCCGGCGGGCTGTGGGAGCACGGGGCGACGAAGGCGGATGTCGCTGCGGGGTCGCGGGTGCCCGCGACGCCGGACGAGATCACCGATGGCAGCACCTCAGCGCTCGAGCACAAGGCGCCAGCCGACGATGGAACGGCACCTCCGGCCACTCGCAAGGAGGCGACTGCTCGACGCCGCGCGATCGAGAAGACCCGGTCCTCCATCGCGGGCGGGGCGGCCGCGGCAAGCATCGCCACGACGGACCTCGTCACGAGCGAAGAGAAGTTCGACGACCCCGGGGTCCTTCTCGATCCGAACGTCGCACGCTTCCGGAGCGAGATCCACGAGGAATTCATCCGGGCCGGGCGTGACAAGCTCGGCAAGTAAAATCCAATGGGTACACACAGCCGTCGCGCCCCGTCCGTCGAAGGGGGCACAGTGAAGAGAACATTCGACACGACCTTGCTGACTAAAGCTGCTAACCCAGCCCAAGTCACCACATTCCGGCAGGATGCACTGCAGGCTGGCTTCGTGACGTCGTTCACGCGCCGGGCAGCGCTCGCACAGTCGCTCATCGTCCTCATCGGCGGTATCGTCGCCCTCGCTCTTGCCTACGCTGCGCTTTCGCAGTCCCCCTCCTCTTTCATCGTCGTCATCGGTGTCTTCCTCATCGTCGCGGGCATCGCATTCGTGATCTTCGGCGTCATTCTGCTCGTACAGGCGAGTCACGCCGCCGCCGACCAGTGGCCCGGCCTCTACCGGAAGTCGCAGTTCGCAGCTGCCAATGGGTTCACATTCATCCCCTCCGAGCAGCAACCGGACCTGCCTGGCATCGTCTTCCAGATCGGTTCGAATCCGAAGTCGTTCACAGTCTTTCGAGGCTCCGGGGCCGATGCGGTCGAGTTCGGCAACTACCGTTTCGACCTGCGACGCGACGGTCCGAGTGGATACCCGCTCACGTGGAGCTACGTGTGCGCGGCGCGGCCATTGCCAGCCCACCGCGTCATCCTCGCGCCGCGCGGCCGACGACGATCGAGCTTCTACGACCTCTCTCGACTCCGGCGGCTACCGGCCGGAGACCCACGGTTCGAGGTGTGGCAGTCAAGAATCGGAGCGGTCGACACGGCGACTCTCTTCGCGCCGGCCTTCCTCGACCTCTTGGCTCAGCAGAAGCTGACGGTCGAACTCAACGAGAACCGCGTCTTCGTGTACAAAGAGGAGTGGAGGAATTTCTCGACGATCAAGGCTATGGCTGAAGTCGCCGAGATCCTCGACGCGATCGACACCGGCGTCGTGACGCCGAGGAGCTAGCGTGCCGCACTCCGAGACACCACGGCGCTCCTTCGACACCTCACCCCTCAGCGTGCGTCAGAGCCGCGCGACGTACCGCGACTTCAAGGCTCGAATGCTGGCCACGGACTTCGGGCGGCGTAAGAACGCTCGCGCACTCAAGTTCTTCTGGGGCTTCTTCGGTGGCGCCGTCACCGCGGCGGCGTTCCTCTTCATCTGGACCCGGCCTGTCGTCCACGGGGCCATCGCGAAGTCCGACCCAACCAATCACGACGGGCAGGGTTTCTGGATGCTCGTGCTGATCGTCGTCGGGCTCTCCTTCATCGTCGCCGGCCCGATCTTCACCCCGCTGTTCGGCCTGCTGCTGCAGGTCCAGTGGCGCAACCTCTACGCCACCCGAGAGTTCGCCTTCGTCAACGGACTCGAGCGGCACGATCAGTCGGACGACGACGCCGGCGGTATCGCCGACAAGGCGCACTGGCGCGGGCTGCCCTTCTTGCAGGGGTTCGCCCCGCGGGCAGTCGTCTCGGTCACGTCGTCGTCGACTCCGGAGTTCGAGCTCGGCGCCTATCAGTACGAGCGCGTGTGGTTCCGCACTCTCGCCGACCGCCAGGCGAACACCTCGAAGCCCAAGCGCGAGACGTGGGCGTACCTGCGGATCCCCCTCGACGGCGCCCCCGACATGCCGCGAATCGTCGTGAGGTCGGCCCGAGACCTCGCACCGAACAGCAGCACCTGGTCGGGGTTCACCTACCTCGAGCCGTACTGGCAGAACCCGAGCGAAGCGGTGGGCAACCCGGCGACCTTCGGGCTGTTCGCACCGCTCGGCACCGAGCGTGTGGCGAAGGCCTTCTTCACGCCGCAGTTGGTCGCCCTGCTCGAATTCAACGGCAGGCCTCTCGAGGCCGAGGTCGTCGGAGACGCTTTCTACATCTACAAGCGGCTCGTGCCGTGGAGCATCGGCTCGTCGGCCACCTACCGATGGCTCGAGAAGGTACTGGCGGCGGCCGATGTCGGCGTATTCACCCGAGTCGCGCTCGAAGGCCACGGCACTCCGGCCCCGACGCCCTCGCCGGTCGTGACGCGCCAGGGCCAGGCTGCGCCGCTCGTGCTCCGCCACGGTAGGCGCTCGATCGTGGTCACCGGGCCCGCAACCCGGCCCGACCGCGACCCGGGTGGTGTCGCCCAGAGCGGTGGCCGCCCGCCCCGGCACTGACCGGTCAGTAGGTGATCGGCTCGGTCAGCCCGCTCTGCAGCGCGAGCGTCGCCGCCTCGGCGATCGCCTGCGCCGCGAGGCCGTCGCGCAGAGGCGCCGGCACCGGCGTGCCCGCCTCGAGCGCGGCGACGAAAGCCCGGAGGGCTGCCGCATACGTCGGCTGCACGCGCTCGAACCACCCGGCGTGCAGGGGGTCGAGCAGGATGCCATCGCCCCCGTACACGGCGACGTTGCCGCTCCGCTGCCGGCGAGACTCCACGAGCCCCGTCGAGCCCATCACCTCGATGCGCTCGTCGTAGCCGTATCCCGTCCGTCGCACGCTGTCGATCTGCACGAGCGCACCGGAGGGCAGGGTCAGTGTCGCGACCGAGGTGTCGACGTCGCCGAACGAGGCGATCGACGGGTCGACGAGAGCCGACCCCGTGACCGCGACCGACACGGGATCCTGCGCCGTGATCCACCGCAACAGATCGAAGAAGTGCACCGTCTGATCGCGCATCTGACCGCCTGAGACCTTCAGGTACTCGACGGGCGGCAGAGACGGCCCGCGCGAGCTCATCTGCACGAGCTCGACGTCGCCGACCCCGCCGGACGCCACGACGCGCTGGAGAGCGGCGTGGTCGCGGTCGTAGCGCCGGTTGAAGTCGAGGTTGGCGGGCACGCCGCTCTTCTCGACGTACGCGACGACCTCGCGGGCCTCCGCAAGGCTCGGCGCGATGGGCTTCTCGACCATCACGGCGAGGCCGGCGTCGGCGGCAGCGCGGAGGTGCTGGGCGTGGGTGTCGGTCGACGAGCCGATGAAGACCGCGTCGATGGCGGCAGGATCGAAGACCTCCTCCAGCGAGGTCACGGCACGGGCGCCGTGCTTCGACGCGAGCGCCGTCGCGCGCGCGCTGTCGATGTCGTAGACGACGGCGAAGTCGACGTCGGGGTCGGCGGCCAGGTTGGCGGCGTGGACGGTGCCGATGAAGCCGGCGCCGATCAGGGCGAAGCGCTGCATGGGTGTTCCTTACGTAAGCGAAGGTCGGTGGAGGTCAGCCGACCAGCGTCGACATCAGGGTGAACATGGCCGAGGCGACCGCCTGGGGGTCCTGCTCGTTGGCCCTCGACGAGAACATCTCCGAGCACCACCAGCCGTCGTAGCCGGTCGACTTGATGGCGTCGACCCACTGCTGCAGCGGGATCGCGCCGCCGCCGATGACGACGTCGCGGTGGACGTCCTGCTGAGGGGTGTCGTTCTCGCGGTCGAGGTCGAAGCCGTCCGAGATGTGCACGGCCTTGATCAGCTCGACGGGCAGGGCGCGCACCTCGTCGAGGGTGTCGCCGGTCGTCCAGAAGTGCCAGGTGTCGAGGGTGATGCCGACGTTGTCGCGACCAGCCTCCTCGATGATCGCGAGGGCCTGGCGGCAGCGGTTGAGGCGTGCCCAGGCGAGCGGCTCGAGGTACAGCGAGAGGCCGAACTCACCGGCGATGTCGGCCGCGTCTCGCACATTCGCGGCGGTCACGCGGATCGCCTCGGCCTCGTCCAGCCCGAGAGTGGCACGGTACCGCTGGTCGTCGTCGGCCAGACGGCCGGCCTTGAAGTCTTTGACGATCTCCCAGTCGACGGGGCCGGTGCACATCTGCACGATCGGCGACCCGACCACCACGGCGATCTCGCACATGCGGCGCACTTCTGCGAGATAGCCCTCGCGCGCGGCACCCTGGCGCTCGAGATCCAGGATCGCGCCGAGACCGGTGACCTCCAGGCCCTCGAGCAGCGGCGGCAGGCTCTCGACCGCGTAGCCGGCGTCGAGGTAGCGGTAGAGCTTGGGGCTCTGCAGCTCGATGCCACCGAAACCGGCGGCCTTCGCGTACTGGATGTCGGTGACGACGTTGCCGTGGAACGTCGTGGTGACGTTCATGGAGATTTTCGGGGCCATACTTCTCACTTCTTCGTGTGCGGGGTTGGTCCGATTGTATTGACAAACTCTGACGGCCCGCCAGGGGTGGTCGTCGGCGTAGCGTGACATCCATGGATCTTCAGCTCATCGACCGTGTCGTGCTCGTCGTCGGAGGGGCCGGCTACATCGGCTCCGTGGTCTCCGACCGTCTGCGAGAGGAGGGGGCGACCGTCATCTCCGCGTCGCGCAGCGGAAGCGGGGGTGCGACGCTCGACGCGTCGGATCCTGCGTCCGTCGAGTCGGCGATCAAGTCGATCCTCGACGAACACGGCAGGATCGACGGGTTGGTCGTCACCGCCGCCCCCAGCGCCCGCACGCTCGACCCTGTCCTGGCCAACGACCCCGAACAGGTGCTGAACGCGATCGACGGCAAGGCCATCGGCTTCTTGCGCGTCGCCAACGCGGTGCTGCCCGGCATGCGCGGGCGCGGTTTCGGCCGCGTCGTGGTGATCAGCGGGCAGAACGCCTTCATCACCGGCAACACCACGGCGCTCGCCCGAAACGCGACCACGAACGTCATCGCCAAGAGCCTCGCCGACGAGCACGCCGGCAATGGGGTGGCGGTCAACGTCGTGAACCCCGGCGTCGTCACGGACGAGCCGGGCACCGACGTGGGGCTCGGGCGCGGCGGCGAGTCGAGCCCGACGCAGATCGCCGACCTCGTCGCGTTCCTGATCTCGCCTCTGTCAGCACTGTCGGGGGAGTCGATCGCGATCGCGCATCGGATGAAGGGCGTGGCGTCGCTCTAGCCGCGAGACCACACCGCGCGCTTCGGCGAGAGTCGGCGCCCCCGCGGGTGGTTGGCCCGGCGGAGGCGCCGCCGCTGATCCGGTTCCCCGTAGTGGTGCCCTCTTGCGAGATCGACCCTAGGCGACCGCGTGAGCCAAAACAAGCCGGTTCACCCGTTTTCCATGTGGTGCGCGTTCCGGCTCGCCCTCGGCTCGCCCGTCAGCCCGCCTCGGGGCTCGTGACGCGGGCGAGAAGTTCCTCGGTGGCGGCCACCCGTTCGGGCACGATCAGGCCGGGGATCAACAGCGCCCACATGTCGTGCACCCGCTCGACGAGGTCGGTGCGGTCGTGCAGCGAGTCGGAGACGAGCTGCACCCCGGTGTAGGCGGGGATGATGAACGCCGCCGCCGATGCAGGATCCGCGGTGGCCCGGACATCGCCTTCGTCACGGGCGCGAGCGAGGAGCCCCTCGACGGCCTGCATCCAGTCGAGGTAGGGGTCGATCGCCGACAGCTCCGAGGCGGTGCCGTCGGTGGTGAGGCGGATGCCGGCGCTGACGACGATCTCGCTCGTCAATTGCCGAGCGAGCCCGACGCTCCAGCGCAGGAGGCCCTCGAACGCCGAGGCCGACGTCGCGAGCGCCCTCTCGGCGTCCTCGCGCGAGAGGCGGTGCTGCTCGGCGATGACGGCGTTGGCGATCTCCTGCTTCGACTTGAAGTGGAAGTACAGGGCCCCGCGCGTCACCCGCGCTTCGTCGGCGATGAGCTCGAGCGAGGCGTTGGCGTATCCGCGGGCATCGAACACGGCGGCCGCGCCGTCGATGATCGACGCGCGGGTGTCGCGGGCTCGTTGCTGTGTGGCCACGGTTCGACCCGCCTACGTGCCCGGCTGGCGGTGCAGGTGCGCCTGCGTGAGCGCGTCCATCTCCTCGTCGGACAGCTCGTCGATCGCCTGGGCCTCGCCCCGGTCGATCCGGGCCCAGCGCACGAACAGGATGATCAGCACCGGGATGTCGGCGACCTCGGCCAGAAACCACAGGATGTCGCCCGACAGCTGCTGATCTCGCAGGGCACTCGGGAACCACCCCGGCACCGCCCCGGTCACGGTCGGGATCCCGTCGAGCACCACGTTGTGGAGGCGCAGCAGGATGCCGGGCAGCGCGTCGAAGATCAGCGCCCCGAACGAGATGATGAACTCGAACGTGATGGCGACGGCCGTGTGTCGGCGGGTCTCCTCCATGATCGGCGTGACCTGCAGCAGCCCCATCAGCGGGATCAGCACCGTGGCGACGATCTGCGAGATGGGGCTCGTGCGCAGCACCGCGGCGAACGGCGTCACGAACAGCATGAAGATGGCGAGCGTGAACAGCGGCTCGAACACCGCGTTGCCGATGAGGCGCATGAAGCGGGAGTTCAAGAATCGGTCGAGGATCGCGCGACCGGCCCCGTCCAGCGCGACCTCGGCGAGCGCGACCGGCTTGCCGAGCCCGACCAGCCACGGCACACAGAAGAGAAGCAGCGCGACGCGAGTGGTGAACGCCCAGCGCAGCTCGTAGCTGTAGACGCTCAGGATGCCGAACGAGATCACCGCGTACGACCCGAGCCCGAGCACGTAGAACATGAACGTGCGACTGATGGGCCAGCGGTGCCCCTTGCGCCCGGCGGTCGCGACACCCACGCCGTACAACACGGCGGCGGCAGCGAGGAGGATCGCGGCCGGCAGGTCGAAGTGCCAGGTCGTGAAGACGGTGCTGATGGGAGGAATGACGCGCGCCCTTCTCGGTCCGGTGCAACTGGTTCGATCCGCGAACAAAAGCCTAAGCCGCTCGCGCGCCCCTGAACACCATCCGTTCCGACGTCGAGACAGCGCAGGATGGCAGGATCGCGTCATGGACCGCCAACTGCACCGCGTCGCCGTGCTCGTGCTCGACGGGGCGAAGCCGCTCGACGTCGGGATCCCCGCGCAGGTCTTCTCGAATCGGCCGAGCATGCCTTACGAGGTGCACGTCTGTGGCGCTCGCCCCGGGCCGGTGACCGGCGGCGACGGGCTGAGCTACTTCGTCGCCCAGGGCCTGGAGGCCTTCGACGAGGCCGACACGATCTTCGTGCCCGGCTACCGGTCGCCGGCCGACACCGAAGCGCCCGAAGCCGTCATTCGCGCCCTGGAGAGAGCCCACGAGCGGGGTACCCGCATAGCAGCCATCTCGACCGGAGCCTTCGCCCTGGCGCAGGCCGGCCTGCTCGACGGCAGGCGCGCCACGACCCATTGGCACTACACGCGTGTCCTCGCCGAGCGCTACCCCACGGTGCGCGTCGACGAGAACGTGCTGTTCGTCGACGAAGGCGACGTGCTCACGTCGGCCGGCGCCGCCTCGGGCATCGACCTCTGCCTGCACCTCGTGCGTCGCGACTACGGCGTGGCCCTGTCGAACCACGTCGCACGGCGGCTCGTCGCGGCGCCGTATCGCAGCGGCGGACAGGCCCAGTACGTGCCGCGCAGCGTGCCCGAACCGCTCGGCGACCTCTTCGCCTCGACCCGCGAGTGGGCGCTCGAGCGCCTGGCCGACCCGATCACGCTCGACTCGCTGGCCCGCAACGCTCGGGTCTCGCCGCGCACCTTCTCGCGCCGCTTCGTCGACGACACCGGCTACACGCCGATGCAGTGGGTGCTGCGAGCGCGCGTCGACCTCGCCCGCGAGCTGCTCGAGCGCACCGACCTCGGGGTCGAGCAGGTCGCAGCCCGGGTGGGCCTCGGCACGGACGCCAACCTCAGGATCCACTTCCACAGGATCCTGGGCACGTCACCGACCGAGTACCGACGCACGTTCTCTGCCTAGCGACGTTGGCGCGATCCTTGCGCACACTGTCGCTCCGGCCACTTCCGGGGTTTGCGGCGGGTGGCGACGATGGGTGCAACCGAAAGGAAACCACCATGACTCGCATCGCCATCAACGGCTTCGGCCGCATCGGCCGCAACAGCCTCCGCGCCCTCCTCTCTCGCGGCGCCGACCTCGAAGTCGTCGCCGTCAACGACCTCACCGCACCCGAGACGCTCGCCCACCTGCTGCGCTACGACTCGTCGCTCGGCCGCTTCGACGGCACCGTCGAGGTCGACGGCGACGACCTGATCGTGAACGGGCAGCGCATCGCGGTGCTGGCCGAACGGGATCCTGCCGCCCTGCCCTGGGCCGAGCTCGGCGTCGAGCTCGTGCTCGAGTCGACGGGGCGCTTCACCGGCAAGGGTGCCGCTCAGGCGCACATCGACGCGGGTGCCAAGCGGGTGCTCGTGAGCGCGCCCGCCGACGGTGCCGACGTCACCCTGGCCTATGGCGTGAACACCGACGCGTACGACCCGGCGCTCCACACCGTCGTGTCGAACGCGTCGTGCACGACGAACGCCCTGGCGCCGCTCGCCTCGGTGCTCCACGACCTCGCGGGCATCGAGCACGCGTTCATGACGACCGTGCATGCCTACACGCAGGAGCAGAACCTGCAGGACGGCCCGCACCGTGACCTCCGCCGCGCGCGTGCCGCCGGCGTCAACATCGTGCCGACCACGACCGGCGCCGCGAAGGCGATCGGCCTCGTGCTGCCGCAGCTCGACGGCAAGCTGTCGGGCGACTCGATCCGCGTGCCCGTGCCGGTCGGCTCGATCGTCGAGCTCAACGCGACCGTGGCCCGCGACGTGACCCGCGAGCAGGTGCTGGCCGCCTACAGGGCGGCGGCCGACGGAGCGCTGCACGGCATCCTCGACTACTCGGAGGAGCCACTCGTCTCGAGCGACATCACCGGGCAGCCCGCGTCGGCGATCTTCGACTCCGCTCTGACCCGCGTCGACGGCAAGCACGTCAAGGTGGTCGCCTGGTACGACAACGAGTGGGGCTTCTCGAACCGCGTGATCGACACGCTGCAGCTGCTCGCGGCCTAGGCGCCGCCCGATGGATTCGACGACGAAGAGGATGGAAGACCAGATGACTCGAAGCTCGGACGGAAGCGCCGGCGACGCGAACTACGGCACCATCGGCATGAGCTACGCCGACTACCGGCGACCCGAACCGGCTTTTCTCGAGGCGATCGTGCGAACGCTCGGCGACGCGACGACCCTGGTGAACGTCGGGGCGGGGGCCGGGTCGTACGAGCCGACGCACCTCGCCGTGACGGCCGTCGAGCCGAGCGCCACGATGCGACAGCAGCGGCCCGCAGGGTCGGCGCCGGCGATCGACGCGACCGCCGAGCACCTGCCGTTCGCCGACGACGCCTTCGACGCCGCCCTGGCCTCGAACACCGTGCACCAGTGGCCCGATCTCGACGCGGGCCTCCGCGAAGTGCGCCGGGTGACCCGTGGCCCCGTCGTGATCCTGACGTCCGACCCGGCCGAGCTGCACCGGTCGTGGCTGGCCGACTACGCCCCCGAGGTCATCGCCACCGAGGCGTCGCGCTACCCGAGCCTCGACGCCCTCGCCGCAGGTCTCGGAGGCGAGGTCGAGGTCATCACGCTTCCCATCCCGCTGCTGTGCACCGACGGCTTCTCGGAGGCCTACTACGGGCGCCCGGAGGCTCTGCTCGACCCAGGGGCCCGGCGGGCGAACTCCGCCTGGAGCTTCGTGGGGCCCGAGGTCGCCGATCGGTTCGAGCAGGCCCTTCGCGCCGACCTGGACTCGGGCGCGTGGGATGCGGCACACGGGCACCTTCGCTCTCAGCCGCAGTTCGGCGGGTCACTGCGCCTGGTGGTCGGGCGGCCCTGACGACGGCTGCGGGGAATCCGTCCCGGCGCCCGCGTCCACGGGGGGTCTGGCGGAAGGCATCGCGCGGCGGTAGCGTCGTGAAATGCGCCGTGCCCCCGCAGTCATCGTGTCTCTGGTCATCGTGCTCGCAGGCGTCCTCGCGCCCCAGGCCGCTCATGCCGACGACGGCGCCCCGGTCGGGACGCCGACGGCGACCTCGTTCGACGGCACGCCGACGGTGGGCGCGATCTTCCGTGGAGCCCTGACCGACGATCACGGCTGCAGCGGCAGCGTCATCGCGAGCCCCACGCACGATCTGGTGCTGACCGCGGCACACTGCGTCTACGGCGACATCAGCAGCTGGAAGTTCGTGCCCGGATACGACAAGGGCACGACCCCTTACGGTGTGTGGAGCATCCAGTCGGCCTACGTCGACAGGTCGTGGCAGACGAGCGGCAACACGCAGGCCGACTACGCGATCCTGCGCATCGCGCCCCAGACGATCCACGGTCGCACCGAGCGGATCCAGGATGTGACGGGCGGCAACCTGCTGGGCACCGCACCTCGCGCAGGCACCACGATCACCGACCCGGCCTACAACCAGGGCGTCGACGACCAGCCGATCACCTGCACCGCGCCCGTCTACTACACCGACGGCTACCCCGGCTTCAACTGCTCGAACTACCAGGGCGGCGTGAGCGGCTCCCCCTTCCTGGCGAAGGGCCCGCTCGGCTCCACCGCCGTCGTCGGCCTGATCGCCGGCCTCCACCAGGGCGGCTGCTTCGACTACACGTCGTACTCGCCGGCCCTCACCTCGCGCGTCTACGCGACGTACCTGCGTGCCGTGCTGCACGCGAAGCCCGACACGGTGGTGCAGCCGGGCTCGGACGGCTGCTAGCTCTGTCGGAGGCTCCCGCCGTCCAAACGGTCAGGCCTCGTGGCGGGCGAGGAAGTCGGCCACGACGCCGCGAAAGGCCTCGGGCTGCTCGAGGTGCGTGCAGTGGCTGGCGCCCTCGAAGACGCGGCTCTCGACGTCGGCGATGCCGTCGACGAACGGCTGCCAGCTGGTGGCCACCGCCTCGTCGAGCTCGCCCGCGATCACGAGCGTGGGTGCTTCGACGTTGCCGAGACGGTCGACGATCGACCAGTCGCGGAGGGTGCCGATGCACGAGAACTCGTTCGGCCCGTTCATCGTGAAGTAGACCGTCGGGTCGTCGTCGACCTGCGCGAGGGTGTCGACGAGATCCTGCGGCGACGGCAGCACCCGGCAGACGTGGCGGTCGTAGAAGACCTGGGTGGCAGCGACGTACTCGGGGGTGGTCCACGCCTGCGTGGCCTCGCCCTCGGCGAGCGCGTCGCGGACATCGGTCGGCAGGAGGTCGCGCAGCGCTGACGTGCCCTCGGTCCACAGCTCCATCGACGCCGGCGAGTTGCAGATCGACAGCGAGCGCAGGCCCTTCGGCTGGCGGACGGCGATCTCGGCGCCGAGCATGCCGCCCCACGACTGGCCGAGCAGGTGGTACGCCTCGAAGCCGAGGTGCTCGACGACCTGCTCGAACTCGGCGACGAACAGGTCGGGGCTCCAGAACTCCGCCGGCGCGTCGGGCCGGTGGGTGCTGCGGCCGCAGCCGAACTGGTCGTAGTGGACGACCACTCGCCCGGTCTCGTCCGCGAGCGCCGCGATGTTCCTGACGTAGTCGTGGGCCATGCCGGGGCCGCCGTGCAGCACGATCAGCGGCAGGGCCCCCTCGCGCGGCGAGTCGGGCGTGGTCACCTGCAGCCAGGTGGATCCGCCTTCGAAGGGCATGGTGTCCGTGGTGACAGTGGGCATGGGGTGAGCCTGACCGACGAACGGGGCGTTCGCAAGCCGAGGCGGGTGCTTCGAACCACGCGATCCGCTTGGCGCCATCGGATCGCGTGGTGTCGACCGGATCGCGTGGTTCGAAGGCCCGAGCCCGGCAGGCGTGTCAGCGAGCCCGCTGCGTCGATCCGCGGATGACGAGTCGCGCCGCGAGGTCGACCGTGGTCGCCGTCGACCCCGCCACCCCCACCCCCGACGACGCGGGCGCGGGGCCGTCGACGCGGTCGAGCAGGCCCAGCAGGGTCGACGCGGCCGTTCGACCGAGGGCCGCGCCCGGGAGGGCGACGCTGGTGAGGCCCGGCGCCGTCACCGCCGACGACGGGAGGTTGTCGAACCCGGCCACGGCGAGATCCTGCGGCACTCGGAGGTCGCTTTCGCGCGCGAAGGCGAGGGCCCCGTATGCCTGCGTGTCGGTGGCGCAGACGACCGACGTGACCCCGGCCGTCTGCCACTCGGGCCACTCGGTGGCCACAGCGCGGGCCGCCGCCGAGACCTCGACGAGGCTCGACGCCGGGCCGACGACGGCGACCCCTCGGCGCGCGGCTGCCGCCTCGAAGAGCGTGCGGCGCAGGGTGAACGTGTCGGTGCCGGTGCTGCTGTCGAGGTAGGCGACCGTGCGGTGCCCCTCGCCGGCGAGGTGCTCGACGAGCTCGTCGACGGCCGAGCCCAGGTCGTAGTTCACGGTCGGGAGCCCGGCCGAGCGGTCTCCCGGCGCATCCAGGAAGACGGTCACCGTGCCAGCGGGAAGCGCGTCGACGAGCTCGGCCGAAGGCGCGTCGACCAACAGCCCGGCGGGCCGAACAGCCATGAACCGGCGGAGGGCCGCTGTGCTGGGCTGCTCGCCGGTGCTCGACACCGACAGCAGCAGCTGGTAGCGGTCGCCGAGCGTCTCAGCGATGCCGGCGACGACATCGCCGTAATAGGGGTTCGACAGGTCGGGAGCGACCAGGATCACGATGTCGGCACTCCCTTTGGCCAGCGCGCTGGCCGCGTGGTCGACGACGTAGCCGAGCGAATCGATGGCGGCTGTCACGCGCGCCGTGGTGTCGTCCGACACTCGCCCCGTCGTCTTGCCGTTGGCGACGAGCGACACGGTGGCGATCGAGGTGCCGGCGAGGGCGGCCACGTCGGCGGCGGTGGCTCGGGGAGGCCGGCCGGGGCGCGCGCGTCGGGGCGCTCTCTCGACCGCATCCCCTGGCATCCTGCAATCGTACGGTCTTCTCGGCGACGGCGAGGTGCAGGCATCAAGCGCTTGACGTGTTCGGGTCTCCAGGTCCGTCAAGCGCTTGACCTTCTCGCGAAGTCGCGAGCCGGCGCTGGAGACCCCCGACGAAGTGGAGACCACATGACACCGAGCCCGACAACAACACCGAGCCCGACACCGACCCCGCCGGGGACCCCACCCCGCGCGATCGTCCTCGACTGCGACCCCGGCCACGACGACGCCGTCGCCCTGCTGCTCGCCCACGGCGACGCGCGTATCGACCTGCTGGCCGTGACGACCGTGTTCGGCAACCAGACCCTCGAGAAGGTCACCCGCAATGCTCTTTCGGTGGCCAGGATCGCCGGGATCTCGGGCATCCCGTTCGCTGCCGGCGCCGCCCGCCCCCTCGTCCGCGAGGTCGAGCACGCCTCCGACATCCATGGCGAGTCCGGCCTCGACGGCCCGACTCTGCCCGAGCCGACCATCGAGCTCGACGCCCGCCACGCAGTCGACGTGATCATCGACACCGTGATGTCGCGCGAGCCCGGCACCGTGACGCTCGTCGCGACCGGCGCCCTCACGAACCTCGCCCTGGCCGTGCGCCGCGAGCCGGCCCTGATCGAGCGGGTGCAGGAGGTCGTGCTCATGGGCGGCGGCTATCACGTCGGCAACTGGAGCGCCGTCGCCGAGTTCAACATCGCGATCGACCCGGAGGCCGCGCACATCGTCTTCAGCGCGGGTTGGCCGGTCGTCATGGTCGGCCTCGACCTCACCCACCAGGCCCTCGCCACCCCGTCGGTCGCAGCCCGGATCGCCGCCGTCGGCACCGCGCCCGCCCGCTTCGTCGGCGAGCTGCTCGAGTTCTTCGGCACGACCTACAAAGAGGTGCAGGGCTTCGACTCGCCACCCGTCCACGACCCGTGCGCCGTCGCCTACGTCATCGACCCGACGATCGTGCAGACCGTGAAGGTGCCGATCGGCATCGAGCTGACCGGCACGCTCACGCTCGGCATGACGGTGGCAGACTTCCGGGCAGCGGCCCCCGAGAGCTGCACCACCCGGGCCGCCACGACCCTCGACCGCGAGCGCTTCTGGGCCCTCGTCGTCGGCGCCCTCGAGACGATCGGAGAAGGCGAGTGAGCACCGTCACCACCACCGCCCCCAAGGCCGTCCGCCTCGGCGCGCTGACCGCGGCTCTCCTCGCCGCGTGCATCGCCTTCCAGCTGAACGCCAGCATGCTCAGCCCGGTGCTCGTCACCATGGCGACCCAGCTGCACACCGACCAGGCCACCATCGGCCTCTCGCAGACACTGTTCTTCACCGCAGCCGCTCTGTTCTCCCTCTTCCTCCCGCGGCTGAGTGACATCGTCGGCCGCAAGCGCGTGCTGACCTGGATGCTCGTCGTCATGCTGATCGGCAGCGTCGTCGCCGCCCTCGCCGTCAACGTGCCGATGCTCTTCGCCGGCCGGATCATCCAGGGCGTCGCGGGCCCCGTCGTGCCGATCTGCCTGCTCATGCTGCGCAGCGAGGTGAAAGACCCGAAGCGCTACGGCGTCACCATGGGTCTCATCACCGCGGTCAACGGCGGCATCGCGGGCATCGACGCCCTCGCAGGCGGCTGGCTCGCGACGAACTTCGGCTTCCGTTCCGTCTTCTGGGTCATCGCGGCGATCGCCGCTCTCGCTGCGCTGTTCGTGATCTTCTGGGGCGTCGAGTCACGCCCCTCGAACGGCGTGCGGATGGACTGGTGGGGCGTCCTGCCGCTCGTCGTCTCGATCGGCGCCCTGCTCACGGCCATCAACGAGGCCGGCAAGCTCGCCTCCGCCGACTGGGCTCTCGTGATCGGCGGTGTCGTCGTCGCGGTCGTCGGCTTCGTCGTCTTCTGGCGACTCGAGAACAGGATCCGGCAACCGCTGATCCCGACCGCGTATCTGCGCCGCCGCGCATCCTGGGCCCTGCTCGTCACCACGCTTCTCGCGATCACGGGCGTCTTCGCCGTGGTCAACGGCCTGGTGACCTCGCTCGCGCAGAACGCCGACGCCGGCTTCTCGATGAAGCCCGACGTCGCATCGCTGGCCTTCCTCACCCCATACGCCCTCGTCGGCTGGCTCGTCGGGCCGTTCGCCGGCCGGCTCGCCCCGACGCTCGGGTACCGCACAATGTTGCGGATCGGCATCGGCGGCAGCGTCGTCGCGACCCTCATCATGGCCTTCGTCGGCGTGCATTCGCTGCCCGTGCTGATCGCGGCCACCGTGCTGATCGGCATCAGCTACGCCGGCATCGCCAACATCATGCTCAACGGCCTCGGCATCGTCCTCTCGCCCGCCGACAACCCCGGATTCCTGCCCGGGCTGAACGCCGGTGCGTTCAACCTCGGCGCGGGGCTCAGTTTCGCGGTGCTGCCCGTGCTGCAGGTCGTCGGCTCGCCGACCGGCAGCCACTCGACCGTCGGCTACACGACAGGCATGCTGCTCGGCGCGGCCATCACCCTGGGGGCGTTCGCCGTGTCCTTCCTGATCCCCCGCCCCGCCGACGCCGAGACGAAGGAGTGAGCATGGGCGACATCGTGATCGTGGGGTCGCTCAACACCGACCTCGTCGTGCAGACCGAGCGCTTCCCACAGCCGGGCGAGACGCTGCACGGCTCGCCGCTCGTGACCTCACCCGGCGGCAAGAGCTCGAACCAGGCCGCGGCCGCGGCTCGCCTCGGTGGCGCCGTCCGACTCATCGGGGCGGTCGGCGACGACGACAACGGCAGGATGCTGATCGCCGCGGCCCAGAGTGCCGGCGTCGACACCGACGCGGTCGCCCTCCGCCCCGGCACCACGACCGGCACGGCGGTGATCACGGTCGACGCCCGGGGCGAGAACACCATCGTCATCTCCGCCGGTGCCAACGGCACGCTGTCACCGGCCGATGTCGACCAGCACCGCGCGGTGTTCGACGGCGCAGCGGTGCTCGGGCTGTGCCTCGAGGTCGACGTCGAGACCGTGCTGGCGGCCGCGCGAGCGGGCCATGAGGCCGGTCTCGTCGTGCTCACGAACCTCTCGCCGTTCGCCGACGTGCCCGACGAGCTGCTCGAGCTGACCGACATCGTGCTGCTCAACCAGCACGAGGCCGCGCTGGTGCTCGACGGCGGCGACGACAGCGACAGCCACAGCGACGACGACGACATGGACCACGACGCCCTGGCCGCGGCCCTGGCCGCGCGCGGCGTCCACCGCTTCGTGGTCACCCATGGGTCGGCAGGATGCACGGTGTTCGGCGAGCAGGCAGCCCCGGTCACGGTCGCCTCCCCTCGTGTCACGGCGGTCGACACCACCGGCTGCGGCGACGCCTTCATGGGTGCCCTCGCCCTCCGTCTCGCCGAAGGTGACGATCTCGTCGGGGCCGCCCGCTACGCGGTCCGGGTGGCGAGCTTCGCCGCCACCCGCGCCGGGGCGCAGAGCTCGTACCCGACCCCGACCGAGCTGGGCGCCTTCGCCTGACCCCGGGGCCGCTGAACGGCGTACCGCCGCCGGGCCCGCGCCGTCACCGGGCTGCACGCCTTCGCACGACCGCGCCCTGCCGCCGGACCGAGCGCCGTCAGAGCCTCGCGCCCGCGGTCACACCGCCTGCGCGCCCGCCGACGCTTCGGCCAGGTGCCGCAGCCCCTCCGGCACCTGCCTCCCCTGCGCCTCCATCGTGCGCGCCCAGAGCCGGCCGGCCCGGTAGGACGAGCGCACGAGCGGTCCGGCGAGCACGCCGCTGAACCCGAGGTCTTCGGCGATGTCCTTGAAGTCGACGAACTCCTCCGGTTTCACCCAGCGGGCCACGGGCAGGTGCCGCGGGCTCGGCCGGAGGTACTGCGTGAGCGTGATGATGTCGGTGTGAGCCTCGCGCAGCTGCTCGAGGGCGTCGATCACCTCGCCGTATTCCTCGCCCATGCCGAGGATGAGATTCGACTTCGTGACCAACCCTGCGTCGTGGCCCTGGCGCAGCACGTCGAGCGACCGCTCGAACGTGAAGGCGGGGCGGATTCGGCGGAAGATCCTGGGCACCGTCTCGACGTTGTGGGCGAACACCTCGGGCGCCGCCTCGAACACCTTCGCGAGCAACTCGGGGCGCCCCGAGAAGTCGGGCACCAGGATCTCGACACCGGTGCCCGGGTTCAGCTCGTGCACTTTACGGATGGTCTCGGCGTACAGCCAGACGCCCTCGTCGGCCAGGTCGTCGCGGGCGACACCGGTGACGGTCGCGTAGCGCAGCCCCATCGACCGGACCGACTCGGCGACGCTGAGAGGTTCGCGGAGGTCGAGGGGTGACGGCTTGCCGGTGTCGATCTGGCAGAAGTCGCAGCGCCTCGTGCATTGCGAGCCGCCGATCAGGAAGGTCGCCTCGCGGTCTTCCCAGCACTCGTAGATGTTGGGGCAGCCGGCCTCCTGGCAGACGGTGTGCAGCTTCTTGTCGGCCACGAGTGCCGTCAGCGCCTGGAACTCGGGCCCTGATGCGCGACCGTCTTGATCCACGACGGCTTCTTCTCGATCGGCGTCGCGGCGTTGCGGGCTTCGACGCGCAGCAGGCGGCGGCCGTCAGGCGCGGCGCTCACGCCCTGACCGCCGAACGCCCGACAGCGAGCGAGCCGGCGTCGAGCGAACGCGCGTCCAGCGAACGCGCGTCCAGCGAACGCGCGTCCAGCGAACGCGCGTCCAGCGAACGCGCGTCCAGCGACTCGAGGTACGCGACGAGGCGGTCGTCGACGAGGTCGACGACGTCGGCCGGCAGGATGCGACGACCAACGGCCCGCGACAGCGTGGTGACACCGGCGTCGGCGATGCCGCACGCGACGATCGTCGAGTACGGCTCGAGCGAGTTGTCGCAGTTGAGCGAGATCCCGTGCATCGTGACCCCTTGCGCGACCCGGATGCCGATCGCCCCGACCTTCTCGTCGCCGAACACCCCGCGCACCCAGGCGCCGCTGCGCCCTTCGATCCGCTCGGCGGTCACGCCGACCGCGGCGCACACATCGATCACGATCTGCTCGAGGGCCCGCACGTGAGCCACGACGTCGACGGGCTCGGGCAGCCGCACGATGGGATAGGCGACGAGCTGGCCTCGCCCGTGCCAGGTGATCCTGCCGCCCCGGTCGGCCTCGATCACGGGGCTGCCGTCACGGGGCAGATCGGTCGGCTGCGTGCGGGTGCCGGCGGTGTAGACGTCGGCGTGCTGGCACAGAATCAGCGCGTGGTCGAGAGTGCCCGCCACCACCTCGGCGTGGAGGCGGCGCTGGAGGGCGAGCCCCTCGCCATAGTCCAGAAGCGCGGTGTTCGGAAGTGCGGTGTCCGGAAGCGCGGTGTCAAAGAGTACGGCGTCGCCGCCGAGACCGATTCGCATCGTCGTCATGCGGCGAGGATAGCGTTAATGTACTCGGTCTAAAAACTCCTTCGAGCACGCGCAACCGTCAGCGCAACTCGCTCGGAGGCGCGCTGGCCGAGTCGCCCGTCGGCAGCCACAGCTGCATCCACGCGGTCGAGTGCCAGGATCCGAGCTTCCAGCCGATGTCGCGGTAGGTCGCCACGCGCTCGAACCCGAGCGCCTCGTGAAGGCCGACGCTCGCCTCGTTGGGCAGCGTCATGCACGCCATCGCGATGCGGAACCCGCGGTCGACGAGGCGCGGCAACAGCGCCGCGTAGAGCGCCCGCCCGCCCCCTCGGTGCCGCTCGTCGCGGGCGAGGTAGACACTGACCTCGGCCGCCCAGCGATACGCCGCCCGCGTGGCGAATGGGCCGGCGTAGGCGTAGCCGATCACTCGGCGATCCGGTGCCTCGCCGTCTTCGAGCACGAGCCAGGCGTGAGCGGCCTGCGCGTCGGCGATCCTGCGCCGCATCTCGTCGACCGACGGCACCGCCTCTTCAAAGGTGATCGCGGTGTCGTCGATGTAGGGCCGGTAGATCTCGCGGCAGCGCTCGGCGTCGTCGGGCGTGGCATCTCGGATGGACGCCCTGAGGTGGCGGCTCGCCGCGCTGTCCCGAATCCATGCCAAAAAGTCTGGCACGGTCGATCGGTGAAGATCTCTCGCATCACCGCCACCGTCTCGGCCGTCGCGGCCATGCTGCTGGTGAGCGTATGCACGGCTTCCCCGACCGGCGCCACAACATCGGCGTCATCATCCTGAAGACGGATGTCCCCCGGGCAACTTCCTGGGGTACATTGCTTGCGGGGATCACCTCCACCTGGTCGGGCTTGACCCGCGGCTCTGCAAACGGGGCGCGGACGATCACCCTTCCGGCCGACAGGCCTGCTGGCGCAAGGACGCGCGAGCAGGCCTGTTTCCGTTCTGGGCGCGCCCCAGAGCGGCTTCGCACTACGCGATCCCTTTCACGCCATCGGATCCCGTGGCTCCAAGGGGATCGCGTGGTTCGTCGCGAGAGGTCCGCGCCTCCCCTACAGAGCGAGGGTGTGCGAGAAGATCCGCTTGAGGCGTGCCTCGGAGATGTCGCCGAGTCTCGACGCGCCCTCCGGCGTCTGACGCCAGGCGTTGTACGCGGCGTGGTGCTCTGTCGTCTCCCAGATCTCGACGACCACGAGCTTCTGTTCGTCGTCGTCGTCGAGCAGCACCTCGAGACTCTCGTTGCCGTCGAACGCCGCCGTCTGAGCCAGAGTCTCGCGCAGGATCTCTTCGGCGCCGCTGGTGCGTTCTTTGAGGGTGATTTCGAGCAGAACTGTCATCGACATACCGCGAAGATACTCCGCGCGCAGCACCGTCCACCTCACGATTCACCCGCCCCTCGCCTGCTCCCCGTGATTAGAGTGACCGGCATCACCCGAAACGAAGGAACTGTCATGGTCGACACCCCTACCCATGCCGCACCGCCCACCTACCAGGGCAGCAACTACCAACCTCGTCAGGGAACGTCGGGCATGGCCATCGCCGGCTTCGTCCTGGCGTTCTTCGGCGTCCTCGACATCGTCGGCCTGATCCTCTCGATCATCGCCTTCCGTGCCGCCAAACGCGAGAACCGCCCGCGTGGATTGGCGCTGGCCGGGATCATCATCGCTGCTGTGACCATCGTCCTCGCCATCGTCGGCGGCATCGTCGCCGGCGTCGCGCTCGGCCACGTCGCATCAGAATGCAAGCAGCTCGGCCCCGGCACGCACCACGTCAACGGGGTCACGTACACCTGCTCGTGACCGCGCGATCAGCTGACGTGGCTGACGTTCTCGAATAGTGCGGCCCCCGACAGGCACCTCGGTAGACGGTGCCGCGGCCGCCTCGACAGGGGTCGAATATGCTTCGTGCATGCCATTCAGGTTCGGGCGCAAGCCGACGGAATCGAACAGCAGCGGGGCGGCCCCAGCCGGTCTCGTTCGACCCGGCCCGCGGGATCGCGACCGTCGCGGCGGCGGCGGCCAGTTTACTGACGAGGGCTGACGGCCTGTCGAGGCCGAGTCGGTCGAGAAATCGGCTTGGGGAGACTTCTGGGCGGTGCTCGCCGAGGCGGAGAAGATGCTGATTCGAGCGACCGAACTCAGCCCAGACGATCCCTACCCGTGGTCCCAGCTCATCTGGACCGGAACGGGCCTCGAGGTGTCGAAGGGCGACATCCTCGAGCGGTTCACGTCGATGCAGGAGCGAGACCCGAGCTACATCTACGGCTGGCTTGCGGTCGTCCCGTCACTGGCGAAGAAATGGGGCGGAAGCCACGAACTGATGTTCGCCGTCGCCCCGCACGGCGACCGTGAGCTCCCCGCCGGAAGCGTCGGCCGGGTCGGCATCGTGTGCGCGCACGAAGAGCGTCGCCTGTGTCTCTAAGGCTGGGAAGATGACGCTACCGCAGCGGCGAACTACTTCACGCGGCCCGAAGTCGTGGCCGAGATCTCGGCCGCGGCATCCAACAGCGTGCTCTCTGACCAGCACGAGCCCGGCGTTGCAACCCGGTCGGCGCAAAGCTGGTTCTCGTACGGTCTCACCCGAGTCGGCGAAAGCGCTGTCGGCGAGCGGATTCGCGCTGCCGACCTCTTTTTTCCAGTTGGGCGAGGACGGAATCCCCGCCGACCCCTGACGGACTGTCTACGGCTCGCGGGCCGGCACGCACTACGCGAGGATCCGCAACCTCTGCTATCGCGAGGCCCTCGCGAGCGACTCGCGGTCCTAGCCCTTATGCGCCCGAGCGGAAGCGTGGCGCGAAGCGCACGCGCCGAGAGGCGCCAGACCAGCACCCGGCAATGGAAAAGCCCCATCTCGACGAGATGGGGCAAGGAGTTTCCATTGCTGGTGCGCGAGGGGGGAGTTGAACCCCCACGCCCTTTCGGGCACACGGACCTGAACCGTGCGCGTCTGCCTATTCCGCCACTCGCGCCAGCGCTGGCCCCGAAGGACCAACCTGAAAACGATAGCATGCAGCCGCTCCCCGATTTGCACCGGCTAGTCTCGGGGGATCTCTGTGAGCGCCCACCGGCGTGCACACCACCGACCAGGAGAACCCGATGGGGCTACTCGACAACTTCGAACAGCGTCTCGAGCGCGTCGTCAACGGCGCCTTCTCGAAGACGTTCCGTTCGGGTGTCCAGCCGCTCGAGATCACGGCGGCGCTGAGGCACGAGCTCGACATCAAGGCGGCGGTGGTGTCGCGCGAGCGCATCCTGGTGCCCAACGAGTTCCGTGTCCTGCTCTCGAAGACCGACTACGACAAGATGCACGCCATGGGCGGCGCACTCATCGACGAGCTGGTGCAACTGGTCAAGAATCACGCCGCGGCGCAGAGCTACTCGTTCGCCGGCCCCGTGCGGGTCGCGCTCGAAGACAACTCCGAGCTCAGCGTCGGGATCATCAGGATCGAGTCGGCGAACGTCCGTGAAGAAGATGTGACGTGGACACCGGTCATCGAGATCGACGGCCGGCAGCATCGCATTAAGAGAGGTCGCACGATCGTCGGCCGCGGCAGCGAGGCCGACATCACGGTCAACGACACGGGCACGAGCCGCAAACACGTCGAGATCCTGTGGGACGGCGAGCGCGCGCAGGCCACCGACCTCGGTTCGACGAACGGCTCGAAGCTCGACGGCGAGCCTCTGACGAAGGCCGTGCTGCAGCCCGGTTCGGTCGTTCAGATCGGGCGGACGCGTATCGTGTTCCGAGTGCTTCCCGTCTCCTCCGCTTCTCCGCGCCCCGGCGACCCCCGCCGTGAGGGCGATGACGGGGGGTCGACGCGGTGACCAGTGAGCTGACTCTTCTCGTGCTGCGGTTGGCGTTCATCGTCGTCCTGTGGCTGTTCATCTTCTTCATCGTCTACGCGCTGCGCAGCGACCTCTTTGGCCAGCGAGCCAAGCGATTGCCGTCCGATCAGCAGCCGACATCGACACCACCCGGCGGCCAGGCCGCCCAGAACCAGGCCGCCGCGCCATCCCGACAGGCAGCGGCACCGCGCACCCCGCCGCCGTCCGCCCCGAGCGCCGGCGACACCGCCAGCCGCCTGCTCATCACCAAGGGCGCGAAGTCAGGCCTCGAGATGCCCCTCGGCGACGGGCCGCTGACCATCGGCCGCTCGAACGAGAGCAACCTGATCATCCGCGACGACTACACGTCGACGCATCACGCCCGCCTCATGCTCTGGAACGGCCGCTGGGTCGTCCAAGACCTCGACTCGACCAACGGCACCTTCGTCGACGGCGAGAAGGTCACCGTTCCCACGCCCGTCCCGCTGAACACCACGGTCACCATCGGCACGACCAGCTTCGAGTTGCGGCGGTAGCGCGTGAGCGCAGCGATCAAGAGCGCCGCACTGTCCAACGTCGGGAAGATCCGGGCGAACAACCAAGACAGCGGCTACGCGGGCAACAGCCTCTTCGTGGTGGCCGACGGCATGGGCGGCCACGCGGGCGGCGACGTCGCCTCCGCGATCGCGATCCGCAGGATCCGAGAGACCGACAAGTCGTACGCCTCGCCCGGCGATGCCGAATTCGCGTTGCAGTCGTCTCTGATCGCCGCGAACCAGCTCTTGGCCGAGACCGTGTTCGAGCACCAGGAGCTCACCGGGATGGGCACGACCGTCAGCGCGATGATGCGCGTCGGCGACAGCATCGCGATCGCGCACATCGGCGACTCGCGCATCTACCTCTTCCGCGACGGCGAGCTCAGCCAGATCACCGCCGACCACACCTTCGTGCAGCGCCTCGTCGACTCCGGCCGCATCACGCCCGAAGAGGCCGCGGTGCACCCGCGGCGCTCGGTGCTGATGCGGGTGCTCGGCGACGTCGACGCCGCCCCCGAGATCGACACCGCGATCATCGGCACCCAGCCCGGCGACCGGTGGCTGATCTGCTCGGACGGCCTGTCGAGCTACCTCGCCGAAGACCGCATCCGCAAGGCGCTCGCGAGCGGTCTGGATCCTGACGCCGTCTGCCGCCGCCTGATCAAAGAGACCCTCGATCACGGCGCCCCCGACAACGTCACCTGCGTCGTGGTCGACGTCGACGACGACGAGACCAGTGCCGCCGAGGTGCCGACCACGGTCGGCTCGGCCGCCGCCCCCCTCACCTTCGAGGGCGAGCAGGGCCGACGCCCGCTGCGCCTGCCGACGCTGCTGCTGCACCCGCTCAAGGTCGCGACCACCCCCGAAGACAGTCACTTCGAGCCGGAGTCGGACGAATACCTCGCCGAGTTGATCGCCGAAGACCGCCGCCGTGCGCACCGACGCCGGGTCACCTGGCTTGTGGCGCTCATCATCGCGGTGCTGCTCGTCGTCACGGGCATTTTCTTCTCGTACCGCTGGACGCAAGACCACTACTACGTCGGCGATCGCGACGGCACCGTCGTGATCTACAAGGGTGTGCAGCAGTCGCTCGGGCCGATCGCCCTGTCGAGCGTCTACGAGACCACCACCGTCAAGCTGTCCGACCTGTCGAACTACAACCGGCAGAACGTCGACGACACCATCAACGCGGCGAGCCTCCGAGACGCTCGCGCCATCGTCGAGAGGCTTGCCGATGCCAGCAAGCAGTGACGCCACCCAGGCGATCGGCACGCCGTCGAACCCCGCCTTCGCGGCCGCGCCCATGACCGAGAAGATCCGCATCCGGCTGCGTCAGCCGGCCCGCCTCCGCAACATCGAGCTCGCCCTTCTGTTCGTGGCCTGCGGCATCTGCGCCGGCGCGATGATCCTGGTGCAGCTCGGCGCGCTCGGCAAGATCGAGCCGGGCATCCTCTACGAGGGCATCACGATCCTGGTGCTCGCGCTGATCCTCCACTTCGTGCTGCGCATCGTCGCCCGCGAGGCCGACCCGTTCGTGCTGCCCATCGGCCTCACGCTGAACGGCCTCGGCATCGCCGAGATCTACCGCATCGACATCCCGAGCTGGACGACGAAATTCCCGACGCACGCGGGCGAGCGCCAGATCTACTGGACGATCGCCGCCTTGATCCTGGCGATCGTCGTGCTGATCGGCATCCGCAACTACCGCGTGCTGGCGCGCTACCGCTACATCGCGATGTTCGCGTCGATCGTGCTCCTTCTTCTCCCACTCGTCCCGGGCCTGCGTCTCACCGGGCTCAACGCCTACGTGTGGATCCACGTCGGCCCGCTGTCGTTCCAGCCGGGTGAGATCGCCAAGATCACGCTCGCGATCTTCTTCGCCGGCTATCT
Source organism: Frondihabitans sp. PAMC 28766 (assembly GCF_001577365.1). Taxonomy (NCBI): domain Bacteria; kingdom Bacillati; phylum Actinomycetota; class Actinomycetes; order Micrococcales; family Microbacteriaceae; genus Frondihabitans; species Frondihabitans sp. PAMC 28766. The sequence goes on along the minus strand of NZ_CP014513.1, from coordinate 889,139 downwards.
CGTGCAGGCCCGCGATTCGCTTTCGCTGATGGGGCCGAAGATCCTGGGCATGCGCTTCCCTCGGCCACGCGACCTCGGGCCGATCCTGGTCATCTGGGGTGTCGCGATGGTGGTGCTCGTCTTCGAGCGCGACCTCGGCACGTCGCTGCTCTACTTCGGGCTGTTCCTGGTGATGATCTACGTCGCCACCGGGAAGGCCAGCTGGGTGATCATCGGGCTGGTGCTCTTCGTCGGCGGCGCGATCGTCGCGGCCCTGTCGCTGTCCTATGTGCACGGCCGGTTCCAGGCCTGGCTCGACCCCTTCCAGTCGAGCGTCTACAACGCCTCCGGCGGTAGCTATCAGCTCGTAACCGGTCTGTTCGGTTTCGCCAACGGCGGCTTGATCGGCACCGGGCTCGGCCAGGGGTCGCCGCAGACGACGCCGCTCGGCCAGAGCGACTACATCATCGCGTCGCTCGGCGAAGAGCTGGGGCTCGTCGGCCTCGTCGCGATCCTGGGGCTCTACCTGCTGCTGGTGTCGCGAGGCTTCAGGATCGCCTTCGTGGGCCAGGACGACTTCGGCAAGCTCCTCGCTGTCGGGCTCTCGTTCGCGATCGCGCTCCAGGTCTTCGTGGTGATGGGCGGCGTCACGCGCGTGATCCCCCTCACCGGTCTGACGATGCCCTTCCTCGCGGCGGGCGGCTCCTCTCTCTTGTCGAACTGGATCATCGTCGCCCTCATCCTCCGGCTCTCCGATGGCATTAGAAACCAACCGAGGACGGTGGTCGGCTGATGAACAAGCAGCTGAAGCGCGTCAGCGTCGTGGTGCTGGCCATGTTCGTGGCCCTGCTGGTCTCGACGACGTACATCACCGGCGTCCAGGCGGACTCCCTCCGCGCCGATCCACGCAACTCGCGGGCGATCCTCCAGAGCTACTCGGCTCAGCGCGGCGCCATCGTCGTCGGCGGGAAGGCCGTGGCCGAATCGGTGCCCTCGAAAGACCAGTACAAGTTCTTGCGCACCTACACAGACGGGGCGCTCTATGCCCCCATCACGGGCTATTACACGCTCGGCGAGGGCGCGACCGGTATCGAGAACGCGCTCAACAAGCAGCTCTCGGGCAAGTCGAACGAGCAGTTCTTCGATCAGATCAACTCGCTGCTCACCGGCAAGGACCCGGAGGGGGCCTCCGTCAACACGACCATCGACCCCGCCGTGCAGAAGGTCGCCTACGACGCCCTCGGCAACAACACCGGAGCCGTCGTCGCCATCGAACCCTCGACCGGCAAGATCCTGGCAATGGTCTCGAAGGGCTCGTACGACCCCAACCAGCTCGCCAGCCACGATCGCGCCAGCGTGCTCAAGAGCTACGACACCCTGCTGCACGACTCGTCGCAGCCGCTGATCAACCGTGCCATCGCCGGCGACCTGTACTTCCCCGGGTCGACGTTCAAGCTCGTCGTCGCTTCGGCTGCCTTCGAATCGGGCAAGTACACCAAAGACTCGAAGCTGCCCAACCCGGCGACGTTCACCCTGACGGGCACCAGCACCAAGATCAACAACGCCGAGGGCGGCGCGTGCGGCGGCGGCTCGACCGTCACGATCGAGACCGCCCTGGTCGACTCGTGCAACATCCCCTTCGCCGAGCTCGGCGAGAAGCTCGGCTACGACGCGATCAACGTCCAGGCCAAGAAGTACGGCTTCGACTCGGCCGTCTCCATCCCCCAGACGGCGACCCCGAGCGTCTTCCCGGCGACAGGCGGCGACGACGCCACCCTCGAGCTGCAGTCGTTCGGCCAGGGCAGTGTGCGCGAGACGCCGCTGCAGGTGGCCATGACCACCGCGACGATCGCCAACGGAGGCAAAGAGATGAGCCCGACCTTGATCGACACCATCCAGAATCCCGACCTCTCGTACCTCGAGAAGTTCAAGGCGAAGTCGCTCGGCTCGCCCATCAGCGAGAGCACGGCCTCGACGCTCACCACGTTGATGACCGAGGTCGTCGCGAAGGGCACCGGAACCAATGCGAGAATTAGCGGTGTCGACGTCGCCGGCAAGACCGGCACGGCGCAGACCGGCGAGAGTGCATCCGATCCCTACACCCTCTGGTTCACCGGGTTCGCCCCGGCTGCGAACCCCAAGGTGGCTGTCGCGGTCGTCGTGGGCAACGGCGGAGGTCAGGGGCAGTCGCTCGTCGGCAACACGGCAGCGGCACCAATAGCAAAGCAAGTCATGGAGGCGGTGCTGAACAAATGAGGCCATTCAGCGGGCTCACCTTCGGTGGTCGATACGAACTCTCGTCGCGCGTCGCGATCGGCGGCATGGGCGAGGTCTGGCAGGCGACAGACCTGGTCATCGGCCGAACCGTCGCGATCAAGATCCTGAAAGACGAATACCTGGGCGACCCGGGCTTCTTGGAGCGTTTCCGCGCCGAGGCCCGTCACGCAGCCCTCGTCAACCACGAAGGCATCGCCAACGTGTTCGACTACGGCGAAGAAGAGGGCAGCGCCTTCCTCGTGATGGAGCTCGTGCCCGGCGAGGCGCTCTCCACCATCCTCGAGCGCGATCGCGTGCTGCCCACCGACAAGGTGCTCGACATCGTCGCGCAGACGGCGTCGGCCCTCCAGGCCGCGCACGCCGCCGGCCTCGTGCACCGCGACATCAAGCCAGGCAACCTGCTGATCACGCCCGACGGCCGCGTCAAGATCACCGACTTCGGCATCGCCAGGATCGCCGACCAGGTTCCGCTCACGGCCACGGGCCAGGTCATGGGCACCGTGCAGTACCTCTCGCCCGAGCAAGCATCCGGGCATCCTGCCTCGCCGTCGACCGACATCTACTCGCTCGGCATCGTCGCCTACGAGGCCCTCGCCGGCCGCCGGCCGTTCACGGGCGAGTCGCAGGTCGCGATCGCGATGGCGCAGATCAACGAGACGCCGCCCGACCTGCCCTCGACGATCCCCGAGCCCGTTCGCAAGCTCGTCTACTCGTGCATCGCCAAGAAGCCCGCCGAGCGCCCCGCGTCGGCGGCTGCCCTCGCTCAGGCCGCGCGCGCTCTGCGCCGTGGCGACGTGGCTGCCGCGACCGCAGCCGTGCCGTTCATCGGCGTCGGCGGTGACGGCGACGCAGCCACGCAGGTCTACCCGGCGCAGGATTCGACGACTCGTCTCATGCCCGCACCCGGCGCAGCCCCCACGGCCGCCACCCTCGGGCTCGGCGCTGCCACGTCGCAGCTGCCGGCGACGACCGGGGTCGACGAGGACGAGCCGACCAAGAAGAAGCGCAGCCCCTGGTTCTGGCCGATCATCGTGCTGATCGCCATCGTGGTCGTCGGCGGCATCATCGCGGCGATCGCCTATGCGAACCACGGCACGTCGACGCCGGCCGCCACGAAGACGGCCTCGGCGCCCAAGACACCGAAGCCCTCGGTCACGCCCTCGGAGACCCCGACGGCGGAGGCGGCCATCAATCCCTCCGACTACGAGGGCAAGACGTACGCCGTGGCGAGCGCCGCACTCCAGCAGCTGGGCTACGGCACTCAGATGGGCTCGAACCCGAAGACCGCGCCCACGCCGGCTCAGGTGGGCCTCGTGTACGACGTCGACCCGCAGGGAAACGTCGCAACGGGCACGCTGATCAACCTCTACGTCTACGTCGCTGCGCCGACGGCGGCGACGCCGGGCAAGCCGAGCATCTCGCCGACGACGATTCCCGCCGACGGCACGACGACCGCAACCGTCACGCTCCCGGCGTACACGTGCCCCGTGGGCTACTCCGAGACGGCGATCACCTACACGATCACCGGCGGCACCGACACGTCCGGCAAGACGACGAACTCGATCGGCGTCAACGCGACGACCGTCGATGTCCAGTCGTCAAGCCCGGGCCAAGTCACGTTCAAGTACACGGTGAGCTGCGGCAGCTCGGTCACGTCGCCCGATTCGCCCCTCGTGTCGATCCCGGTCACCGCCGTGTCCACACCAGTACCGACACCGACGGACACCGGGCAGCCCGGCACTCCGTAGTCACAGGCGCTTCTCGGTCTCTGGGCTGAGGCCGCGCAGGTCTCGCCCCGGTACACTGGGGGCCGGGACAGAGGGTTTGGGAGTTCATTCGTGGCTGAAGGTGTGACTGAGGGGATCAGCCTCCTTGCCAACCGGTATCAGATCGGACGACTGATCGGGCACGGTGGCATGGCCAACGTGTACCTCGGCACCGACTCGCGCCTCGGTCGCCAGGTGGCCATCAAGCTGATGAAGTCGCAGCTCGCCACCGACCCGTCCTTCCGCAGCCGCTTCCGGCAGGAGGCCCAGGCCGCGGCTCGCATGGCGCACCCGACGATCGTCCGCGTGTTCGACGCCGGCGAGGAGACCACCCGCGACGCCCTCGGCAACACCGTCCTCGTGCCGTACATCGTCATGGAGTACGTCGAGGGCCGCATGCTCAAAGACATCATCGCCGAGGGCCCTGTCCGGCCCAAAGAGGCGGTGCGCATCACCGAGGGCATCCTGACGGCGCTCGAATACAGCCACCGAGCCGGCGTCGTACACCGCGACATCAAGCCGGGCAACGTGATGCTCACTCAGACCGGCCAGGTCAAGGTGATGGACTTCGGCATCGCCCGGGCCGTCTCCGACTCGGCGGCAACGGTGGCCCAGACCACGGCCATTCTCGGCACCGCCCAATACTTCAGCCCCGAGCAGGCTCGAGGCGAGACCGTCGACGCCCGCAGCGACCTCTACTCGACCGGCGTCGTGCTCTTCGAGATGCTGACCGGGCGCCCACCCTTCCGCGGCGATTCGCCCGTTGCGGTGGCCTACCAGCACGTCAGCGAGCCGCCGGTGCCGCCGGGCGCCCTGAATCCTGCCGTCTCACCGGCTCTCGACGCGGTCACCCTGCACGCCCTCGCGAAGAACCGCCTCGATCGCTTCCAGAGCGCCCACGAGTTCCGCGCCGACGTCGTCGACGCCGGGGCCGGCCAGCTGCCCGCTCGCAAGATCCAGGCGCCTGCGCCCGTCAGCACCACGACCACGATGTTCGGTGTCAGCCCGCTGGCCGCGTCGGGGTCGGAGGCGGCGCTCAAAGAGCTCGACAGCACCGATGCCAACCGGCCCGCGCGCACGCAGACGAGACCGCCGGTCGCGTGGCTGTGGATGGGCATCGTGCTGATCGCCATCATCGTCGTGGCCGTCGTCATCTGGGTGGTGCGGCTGTCGCCGATCACGCTGCCCAACAACGACTCGATCTCGGTGCCGAACCTCTCGTCCGAGACGTATGCGCAGGGCTCCGCCAAGCTCGACAAGTTGAAGCTCACGCCCGACCGCGTCGACGAGTCGAGCACCTCGGTCGCCAGCGGCAAGATCATCAAGACCACGCCCGATCCCGGCACCACCGTCACCGTCGGCGAGACCATCGAGGTCTACGTGTCGACCGGGCCGCAGACGGTCTCACTGCCCGACGTGTCCGGGCAGTCGGTGAACGGTGCCTGGTCGCAGCTCACCGCCCTCGGCCTCAAGAAGGGCTCGGAGACCCAGCAGGACAGCCCGACCGACAGCGCCGGCACAGTCATCTCGACGTCGCCCGCGGCCAACAGCAAGGTCGCTCCCGGCAGCACAGTCGACGTCATCGTCGCGAGCGGCACCGTCGCCGTGCCCGACGTCACGCAGCAGACGCTCACGCAAGCGACCGCCACCCTGACCGGGCTCGGCCTCGTCGTCACGCCGCAAGCCGACTACGCCTGCACGGGCCAGCTCGTCACCCAGCAGTCCCTGCCGCCGGGCGAGCAGCCGCAGCAGTCGCCGATCACGCTGACCTACTGCGCGGGCAGCTAGCCGGTCGCCGCTGACCGGTCGCCCGACCCGCGTCAGCCGAGGTTGACGAGCGGGCTGAGCCCCTTGGCGATCTCGGCCGCGCCCGGCAGCCCGGCCACGCCGAGCCAGTTGCCGATCATGCTGTAGCCGCCCTCGGTCAGCACCGACTCGGGGTGGAACTGCACGCCGTAGACCTCGGCATCGCGATGCCGCAGACCCATGATGACGCCGCCCTCGGTGCGCGAGGTGACCTCGAGGGCGTCGGGCACGGTGTCGTTCACCACGGCGAGCGAGTGATAGCGCGTCGCGACGAACGGCTGCGGCACGTTCTCGTAGAAGGCGCTGCCGTCGTGAGTCACCTTCGACGTCTTGCCGTGCATCAGCTCTTCGGCGTGCGTGACCGTCGCGCCCAGGGCCTCGGCGATGGCCTGGTGGCCGAGGCAGACCCCGAGCAGTGGCGTGCCGCTCTCGACGGCGGCGTGCACGACATCGATCGAGACGCCGGCGGCCGCAGGCGTGCCGGGGCCCGGAGACAGCAGGACGCCGTCGTAGTCGGCGATCCTGCCGGACGCCTCGGCACCGGGGAAGGCGTCGTTGCGCACGACGTCGGTCTCGGCGCCCAGCTGCTGCAGGTAGCCGTTCAGCGTGTAGACGAAGCTGTCGTAGTTGTCGATGACGAGGATGCGGGTCACGAGAGTCTCACTGTCGGGTGGGGACGGTCAGGATGAAGGGGTGGGCCTCAGCCGGAGCCCACGGTGACGTTCGGCTCGACGAGCGAGTCGACGACGGGGAAGACCCAGGTGATGAGGGCGAACAGGATGGCGGCGGCGACCACGAGCAGGATCAGCACGCGCAGCCACCACGGGCCGGGCAGAACGCGCCAGAGTGCTCCGTACATGATCAGGCCTTCCCGACGGCGGAGGTGATCTCGGCCGGCGGCCCGGCAGAGAGGGGCTGCCACGACGTGAAGACGCCGTAGGCGATGATGCGCTCGGCAGCACTGAACTTCGGGTTGCAGCTCGTCATGGTGATCAGACGGTCTTTGGACGCCGTGTTGACCACGGGCGCATCCGGAACCTGCTGCAGCACCTGCACCTGAGTGGGCTTGACGTACTGCAGATTGCGGAAGGTGTACGTGTAGTACCCCTGCGCCGTCTGCACGTAGATGTGGTCGCCCACCCGCAGCTGCGCGATCGAGCCGAACGGGGCGCCGTGCGTCGTCCGGTGCCCGGCAATGGCGAAGTTGCCGATCGCACCGGGCATCTGCGTGCTGTCGTAGTGACCCGCGTCACCCTTGTCGAGCGTGCCGACCGTCGTGGTGCCCGCGGCGATCGGCACCTTGTAGTCGGCGCCGAACCGCGGCACGTACAGCACGCCGAACTGGTTGGTGCCGGTGGCTGCCGGGGTGACGGGCGGGGTCGTCGGCGTCGCGCCGGTGGGAACCGGGGTGGGGCTCGAGTCGGCCTTCTTCTGGAACTGCTGCTGGAGACTCGACGCCTGGCTGCGCAGGTTGCCCGAGACGATGATGTTGTTGAACCACTGCTGCCAGGCGATGAACAGCAGCACCAGCACGCCGGCCGTGATGAGGCTCTCGCCCAGCACACCGACGACGGACACTCGGCGTCGGCGCCTCGGTCGCACTCGCGCGGGCGACTCGGTGTCGGCGGGCTCGTCGGTCATGCTCTCGATTGTACGGGGCCGCTTGCCCGTGCGGAGGGTCCCCACAGGGGGGCTACCGCTACACTTCTGCCCATGGCCAAAGACAAGAAGACCAGCGCGGCGTCCGCGGCCGCGGTACGACCAGACACCGGATCGTCGAACACGGGCCCCAACCCCGTGTGGTTCAAGCCGGTGATGTTCGGCTTCATGCTGCTCGGGCTCGTGTGGATCATCGTCTACTACCTGAGCGCGAGCACCTACCCGGTGCCCTCCCTCCATGCCTGGAACATCCTGGTCGGCTTCGGCATCATGTTCGTCGGCTTCTTGATGACCACACGCTGGCGTTGACCGGCCACCGACTTACACGGGTGTAATTATCCCCACTGTGGACTTCGCTGTGGATAACTTTCTTTCTTGTCCACGGTTTTTCCACAGCCGTGCTTCTCTGCACAACTCGCTCATGACGAAGGCCCCCTTCACCCGAGGGGGGCCTTCGTTCTGAGTGCTGCGCCTACAACATCCCGAGCAGCTGAGCCGACCGCACGAGTGCGACGGCTATCAGAACGACGGCCAGGCCGGTCGCCAGCACCGTGCGCTGCACCTGCTGCTGGCGATTCTGCAGCTTCATGTAGATGTAGGCCGTCAGACCGCCGATCAACACCGCCCCGATGTATGCCTGCCAGGGCGTGTGCAGGTACAGCCCGATCACGATGTTGAGGGCGACGATCACCAGGATCTGCACCGCTCGCTGACCCAGATGGCGCTGGATCATGTAGAAAGCGCCGAACAACCCGAAGACCGCGACGCTGCCGCCCACCAGGGCCGTGCCCGGCGAGAACAGGCCGACGGCCACCTCGCCGCCGAGGCCGCCCAAGAGGTACAACCCCGCGTAACGCACCGAACCCAACTGGCGTTCGATCATTCCGCCGAAGAGGACCAGCATGTAGCCGTTGAAGAGCAGCTGGATGATCGAACCGAACCCGGCGTAGACGAACATGCCGGTGAACAACCGCCAGGGCTGCAGGATCGTCAGCGGCTCGAAGAAGGCGAGCTCGTTCGCCACCCCGGGCACGAGACCGGCGATGAAACCGATCAGCAGCAGGCCGATCAGCGCGTACGAGACGATCGGGCCGCCCGAGGTGGCCAGGCTGTTCATCCTGGTGACTACCTGCGGCCGCGTCCGCACGCGCGGCATGCTGCCGCGAGCCTCCCGCACGCACTCCGGGCAGTGCACGCCGACAGCCGCCGGGGTCTGGCACTGCGGGCAGATGGTGCGCCCGCAGCGCTGGCAGAGCACGAAGCTCTGCCTGTCGGGGTGCCGGTAGCAGAGGTTGTCGGAGTTGCGCGGTGCGTATGTCACGAAGGGGTCAGGCACCGACCTCGTCGATGGTGACGCTCTCGATGACGACGTCGTCGAGGGGCTTGTCACGGCCATCGGTAGGGACGGCCTGGATCGCGTCGACGACCCTCTTCGACTCGTCGTCGTTCACGGCGCCGAAGATCGTGTGCTTGCCCTGCAGCCAGGGCGTCGCGACAGTGGTGATGAAGAACTGCGAGCCGTTGGTGCCTTTACCGCCGCGCGTGCCCGCGTTGGCCATCGCGAGGATGTAGGGCTCTTGGAAGGTGAGCTCGGGGTGGATCTCGTCGTCGAAGTTGTAGCCCGGGCCGCCGACGCCCTGACCGAGCGGGTCGCCGCCCTGGATCATGAAGTCGGGAATGATGCGGTGGAAGACGACGCCGTCGTACAGCTTGTCTTTTGAGACCTTGCCGGTCGACGGGTGGGTCCACTCGATCGTGCCGGTGGCGAGGCCGGTGAAGTTGGCGACGGTCTTGGGGCGTGGTTGCCGAAGAGGTCGACCTTGATCGTGCCTTTGTTGGTGACGATCGTGGCGACAGCAGTATGCAGTGACATGGACGTAATTCTTCCACAGTGCAGTGGGGATTCAGTGTCCCCTCAGACATCATCCTGTGACCTGCCAGGAGGGCACGTGCCAGGATGGGTTCAACGCCGCAGAATCCACATTGAGGAGACCCCATGGCCACGATCAGCAAGCAGCGAGCACGTGAGTTCGACAAGCTCAAGAGCCAGGCCTCCGATGTCTGGGACGACCAGAAGGAGGCGCTCGGCAAGGCCAGCCACTTCTGGCACGACGTCGGAGTCGAGGCTGCGAGCGTCGCCGTCAAAGACGTCGCGCCGCGCGTCAAGTCCGCCTACGAGAACCAGGTGAAGCCAGCCGTCGCCAGTGCCGCGAGCCAGGGCAAGGACCGCCTCGTGAACGACGTGGCGCCCGCCGTCTCGGATGCCGTGAAGTCGAGCTCGGTCGGTCAGGCCGTCAAGGGCAGCTCGCTCGGCGACCTCGTCGGCAGTGTCGACCTCGACTCGCTGAAGAAGAACGGTAAGAAGCTCAGCCGCAAGGCCAAGCGCAAAGCCCTGAAGAAGGCGGCGAAGACCGCCGCGAAGCACCCGAAGGGCGCCATCAAGGTCGCCAAGGTCGCTCATACGGTCAAGAAGAGCCAGAAGAAGGGCGGCCACGGAGGTCGTACCTTCCTCATCATCCTCGGCATCATCGGTCTCGGCGCCGTCATCTTCGCCGCCGCGCAGACGCTACGTGCCGACGACGAGCTCTGGGTCGCCGACGACGACGACACCGCCAAGAACTAGCCGCACCGCAGGTTCGCCCCGCGACGCCAGAAGGCCCGCACCCCTCGAGGGTGCGGGCCTTCGTCGTCCCCGCCGCAGCGGGCTGACAAGCACAGGAGACAAGGGGAAGGGCGCGAAGCGCCCGAACACGTGGAGCCTGGGAGAATCGAACTCCCGACATCCTGCTTGCAAAGCAGGCGCTCTACCAACTGAGCTAAGGCCCCGGGGAAGTGTGGTGAAAACCACTGGGGAGTGGGGCTACTAGGACTTGAACCTAGGACCTCTTCGTTATCAGCGAAGCGCTCTAACCGCCTGAGCTATAGCCCCCTGGACCGAATAAGACAGTACCGTATTCCGGCGGTTCTACCCAATCGAGGCCCGGCCGATCCGTGATCCTGCCCCCTTGTCTCGAAATCGCGACCTCGGCCGTCTACGCACCACCGGATGGCAGTAACGCGTGTAACTCGAGGGCTGAATCGGTCGCGATTTCGACGACGAAGTCGATCGCGGTGCACCAAGTCGATCGCAGTACACGACGACGAAGCGCGGTACACGACGACGAAGCGCGCAGCCCCGACGGGGCCGCACGCTTCGCGAGAGTGCTGCTGCAGCTAGTTGTTGGTGAACCCGACCAGCAGGCCGCCGGTGATGCGCACGCTGAGGTTGTAGAGCACCGCGGCGATCGCGCCCAGGACGATGCCGATGATGATGTTCAACACGGCCACCACGACGGCGAACAGCATGACCTGGCCGATCGACAGCGTGTCTTGAAGGGTGAACTTCTGGTCACCCAGCACCTCCTGCAAGAGGGAGTCGATCGTCGAGAAGATGCCTAGGCGAGCCAGGATCGTGTAGACGAGGAAGGTGGCCACGACGGTGATGATGCCGATGGCGACCGAGATCAAAAACGAGAGCTTGACGGCCGACCAGAAGTCGACATAGACGAGCTTCAGTCTGACCTGCTTGGTGCCGACGGGCCGCTTGGCCTTGCTCTGCAGCTTTTCTGCGACGCTAGTCATTCTTCGGTCGTGTCCTCTCCGGCGGGCGTGGTGTCGCCTGCAAGGGTCTCACCTGCGGTCGGAGTCTCGCCTCCGTCTGCAGATCCATCTTCGCCGACGGAAGCCTCTTCGGCTGCATCGTCGACATCGGCGGGCCCCTCGAGGTTGCGCTCGGTGTTGCGAGCGACGGCGATGATGCGGTCGTCGGTGGCGAATCGTGCGAACACGACCCCCATGGTGTCGCGGCCCTTGGCTGGTACCTCGGCCACGGCAGACCTTACCACCTTGCCTCCCGAGAGAACGACGAGCACCTCGTCGTCTTCGGAGACGATCATGGCGCCGGCGAGATCGCCGCGGTCGTCGGACAGCTTCGCCACCTTGATGCCCAGACCGCCGCGGTTCTGCACGCGATACTGGTCGGCCGCGGTGCGCTTGGCGTAGCCGCCCTCGGTGACCACGAACACGTAGCCCTCTTCGCCGACGACCGAGGCCGACAGCAGCGAGTCGTCGCCACGGAAGCTCATGCCTTTCACACCCGAGGTCGAGCGGCCCATGGGTCGCAGCGAGTCGTTCGTGGCGGTGAATCGCAACGACATTCCGTGGCGCGAGACCAGCAGGAGGTCGTCGTGCTCGTCGACCAGCAGGGCCGAGACGAGCTCGTCGCCCTCGCGCAGGTTGATGGCGATGATGCCGCCGGTGCGGTTGGTGTCGTACTCGGTGAGCGCGGTCTTCTTGATCAGACCGTCGCGGGTGGCGAGCACCAGGAACTCGGCGACCTCGTAGTCGGGGATGTCGAGCACCTGCGACACGTCTTCGTCGGGCTGCATCGCGAGGAGGTTCGCCACGTGCTGGCCCTTGGCGTCGCGCCCGGCCTCCTGCAGCTCGTAGGCCTTGGCGCGGTAGACCCGCCCCTTCGTGGTGAGGAAGAGCAGCCAGTGGTGCGTCGTCGTGACGAAGAAGTGCTCGACCACGTCGTCGGCGCGCAGCTGTGCGCCCTTGACGCCCTTGCCGCCGCGGTGCTGCGAGCGGTAGTTGTCGCTGCGGGTCCGCTTGATGTAGCCGCCGCGGGTGAGCGTGACGACCATCTCCTCCTCGGGGATGAGATCTTCGACGCTCATGTCGCCGTCGAAGCCGAACATGATCTCGGTGCGGCGGTCGTCGCCGAACTTGTCGGTGATGTCTTTCAGCTCTTCGCCGATGATGGTGCGCTGGCGCTCGGGCTTCGCGAGAATGTCCTGGAAGTCGAGGATCTTGCGCTCGAGCTCGTCGTGGTCGTCCTGGATCTTCTGGCGCTCGAGGGCGGCCAGGCGGCGCAGCTGCATGGCGAGGACGGCGTTCGCCTGGAGCTCGTCGATGTCGAGCAGGTCGATCAGACCGGTGCGTGCCTCGTCGACGGTCGGCGACCGGCGGATGAGCGCGATGACCTCGTCGAGCGCGTCGAGGGCCTTGATGTAGCCACGCAGGATGTGGGCGTCGGCCTCGGCTTTGCGGAGGCGGAAGGTGGTGCGCCGCACGATGACCTCGACCTGGTGGTCGACCCATGCCGAGATGAAGCCGTCGAGGGGAGGGTGCGCGGCACGCCGTCGACGATCGCCAGCATGTTGGCGCCGAAGTTCTCTTGCAGCGACGTGTGCTTGTAGAGGTTGTTGAGCACCACCTTGGCGACCGCGTCGCGCTTCAGCACGATGACCAGTCGCTGGCCCGTGCGGCCGGAGGTCTCGTCGCGGATGTCGGCGATCCCGGCGATCCTGCCCTCGCGCACGAGGTCGGCGATCTTGATCGCGAGGTTGTCGGGGTTGACCTGGTATGGCAGCTCGGTGACGACGAGGCAGGTGCGGCCCTGGATCTCTTCGACGTTGACGACGGCTCGCATCGTGATCGAGCCGCGGCCCGTGCGGTAGGCGTCGTGGATGCCGCGGACGCCGAGGATCTGCGCGCCGGTCGGGAAGTCGGGGCCCTTGATGCGCTGCATGAGCGCCTCGAGCAGCTCTTCGCGGGTGGCCTCGGGGTTCTCGAGGTACCACTGCGCGCCGGCCGCGACCTCGCGGAGGTTGTGCGGCGGGATGTTGGTCGCCATGCCGACGGCGATGCCGACCGAGCCGTTGACCAAGAGGTTGGGGAACCGCGACGGCAGGATCGCCGGCTCTTGAGTGCGCCCGTCGTAGTTGTCTTGGAAGTCGACAGTGTCTTCGTCGATGTCGCGCACCATCTCGAGTGCGAGCGGGGCCATCTTCGTCTCGGTGTAGCGCGGTGCCGCAGCGCCGTCGTTGCCCGGGGAGCCGAAGTTGCCCTGGCCGAGCGCGAGCGGGTAGCGGAGGCTCCACGGCTGTACCAGGCGCACCAGGGCGTCGTAGATGGCGGTGTCACCGTGGGGGTGGAAGTTGCCCATCACCTCGCCGACGACGCGGGCGCACTTCGAGAACGCGCGGTCGGGGCGGTAGCCGCCGTCGTACATCGCGTAGATCACTCGGCGGTGGACCGGCTTCAGCCCGTCGCGCACCTCGGGCAGAGCGCGCCCGACGATCACACTCATCGCGTAGTCGAGGTACGAGCGCTGCATCTCGAGCTGGAGGTCGACCGCCTCGATGCTGTCGCGCTTCAGCGCCGCAGCGAACTGAATGGGGTCTTCGCCCTCGGGGATGCCGCCGGTCGTGTCGTCGGTCTCGTCTGCCATTTGGATCTATATCTCTTTTTCGGTAGCGGAGCGCGGGTCAGATGTCGAGGAAGCGAACGTCTTTGGCGTTCTGCTGGATGAAGTTGCGGCGCAACTCGACGTCTTCGCCCATGAGCGTGTTGAAGATGGAGTCGGCCGCCACGGCGTCGTCGAGGGTGACCTGCCGGAGGGTGCGCGTGTCCGGGTCCATCGTGGTCTCCCAGAGCTCTTTGTAATCCATCTCGCCGAGACCCTTGTAACGCTGGATCCCGTTGTCCTTCGGCAGGCGCTTGCCGGCCGCACGACCCGCGATCGCGAGGGCGTCGCGCTCTTCGTCGCTATAGACGTATTCGTGCGGCGCGTTCGACCACTTGAGCTTGAACAGCGGCGGCATCGCCAGGTAGACGTAGCCGAGGTCGATCAGGGGGCGCATATAGCGGAACAGCAGGGTCAGCAGCAGCGTGGTGATGTGCTGGCCGTCGACGTCGGCATCGGCCATCAGCACGATCTTGTGATAGCGAGCCTTGTCGGGGTCGAAGTCGTCGCCGATGTCGGCGCCGAACGCCTTGATCATGGCCTGGACCTCGTTGTTGCCGAGGGCGCGGTCGAGACGCGCCTTCTCGACGTTGAGGATCTTGCCGCGGAGGGGCAGGATCGCCTGAGTCTCGGGGTTGCGGCCCTGGACGGCGGAGCCGCCGGCCGAGTCGCCCTCGACGATGAAGATCTCGCTGAGTGCCGGGTCTTTCGACTGGCAGTCTTTGAGCTTGCCCGGCATGCCGTTCGACTCGAGGACGCCCTTGCGGCGGGTCTGGTCGCGCGCCTTGCGGGCGGCGAGACGGGCCGCCTGAGCGGACTGGCCCTTGCGGATGATCGCCTGGGCCTGTTTCGGGTTGCGGTCGAACCAGTCGTTTAGCTGGGCGCCCGCGACGCGCTGCGTGAACGACTTGGCCTCGGTGTTGCCGAGCTTCGTCTTGGTCTGGCCCTCGAACTGCGGCTCGCTCAGCTTGATCGAGATGACTGCCGTCAGGCCCTCGCGGACGTCTTCGCCCGAGAGGTTGTCTTCCTTCTCTTTGATGAGGCCCTTCTCACGGGCGTACTTGTTGACGACCGTGGTGAGAGCGGCGCGGAAGCCCTCTTCGTGGGTCCCGCCCTCGTGGGTGTTGATGACGTTGGCGTAGGTGTGGACACTCTCGCTGTAGGAGGTGTTCCATTGCATCGCGACCTCGAGGGCCATGTTGCGGTCGGTGTCTTCGGCCTCGAACGAGATGATGTCGTCGTGGACGACGTCGTTCTTCTTCGACGAGTTGAGGTAGGCGACGTAGTCTTCGAGGCCCTTCTCGTACATGAAGTCGTCCGACTGGACCGTTGCGCCGTCGGGCGCGTCTTCGGGCAGCGGGCGCTCGTCGGTCAGGGTGATGCGCAGGCCCTTGTTGAGGAAGGCCATCTGCTGGAAGCGATTGCGGAGGGTCTCGTAGTCGAACTCGACGGTCTCGAAGATCTCGGCGTTCGGCCAGAAGGTGATGATGGTGCCGGTGTCGTCGGCATCCTCACCCTGAGCGAGCGGGGCGACGGGCACGCCGTCGGTGAAGCTCTGGCGCCAGACCGACCCCTGACGGTGCACCTCGACGTCGAGCTCGGTCGAGAGCGCGTTGACGACCGACGACCCGACGCCGTGCAGACCACCCGAGACCGCGTAACCGCCGCCGCCGAACTTGCCGCCGGCGTGGAGCACGGTGAGCACGACCTCGACGGTCGACCGTTTTTCGATCGGGTGCATGTCGACCGGGATGCCACGACCGTTGTCGACCACGCGGATGCCGCCGTCTTCACGCATGAAGACGTGGATGGTGTCGCAGTAGCCGGCAAGCGCCTCGTCGACGGCGTTGTCGACGATCTCCTGGACCAGGTGGTGCAGACCGCGAGGGCCGGTCGAGCCGATGTACATGCCGGGACGCTTGCGGACCGCCTCGAGACCTTCGAGAACCTGAATGTCGCTTGCTTCGTAGGAGTGGTCGGTACCGTCGTGCGAATTCGGTGACATCAGTTATGGGGCTCCTGCCGGTTTGCTCGAAACGCCGCCCGGCCTGGACGAAGGCAGATGCCTGTCGAAAGGCCGTCCGGACGACCCTCACAGTCTACCTCAGGAGACCTCCCCGAAGGGCGAAATACGCCCTCAGAGCGATTTTCAGAGGCCAGGTGACCGATTCACCCTTGTCAACCGTAAGTATCGCGAGGACCACGCCCTGGGACCGATCTGGGGCCGCGTTTCCAGGTCGGGGCGTTGGGCCCCAAGAAACGCATCGACTCGATGCCCGCCTCGGGGTAGGTCGAGATGATCGCGGTGGTGACCTGCGAGCGCATCAATCGCAGCTGCGTCGCCCATGCCGTCGAGTCGCACTGCACGGTCAGCGTGCCGTCTTCGACCCCGACCGGAATCGAGTGCTGACTCAGCTCGTCGCCGACCATCGCCGGCCACGCGGTCATCAGATCCGACTGCGCGAGGCTCGAGTTCCAGCCCAGCTCGGTGGTGACGCCCAGGATCACGTCGGCGATCCCTTTCGGGTCGCGCCCGGATCCGAAGGGCTGGCTCGGGGCACCCGACCGAGCGATGCGGCGGCGCGCGTCCCTCCCCCTGGTCGAGGCGTCGCCGAACACCCTGCGGAACCGGAGGTAGACACGTTGAGCTTCGTTGTCCTCCGTGCCGCGCGACCGCCCCGCCCTCTGCGGGCTCATGAGGCGACCTCGTCGACGATCGCTCCGTGGGCGATCCTGACGGTGTGCGCGGCCAGCCTCTCCGGCACGTCCTCTTCGACCGCGGCGGTGATCAGCACCTGCTCGTAGTCGGCCACCGAGTCGGCGAGCCGCTCACGTCGCGTGCGGTCGAGCTCGGCGAACACGTCGTCGAGCACGATCACGGGGTCGCCGGTGTCCGAGTCGGCCCGCAGCACCGAGGCCGACGCGAGTTTGAGAGCGAGGGCGAACGACCAGGACTCGCCGTGGCTGGCGTAGCCGCGCGCCGGCAGCCCGTTGAGAGAGAGGAAGAGATCGTCGCGGTGGGGGCCGACGAGCGTGACGCCTCGCTCGAGTTCTTTCGAGCGGACGCGCGCGAGGGTCTCGCGAAAGAGAGGCGCGATGGCCTCGGCATCGATGGCATCCTGCGCGGCCCCCTCGTCGACGGGGTCGTCGTCGTCACGGACCGTGCCGCGGATGCTCAGGACCGTCGACAGCTCAGCCGCGTGATCGTCGCCGGCGACGGCCGAGTACGACGCGGCGACCCGGGGCCCCAGGGCTTCGACGAGCTGGTCGCGCGACGCGATGATCTCGCTGCCGAGAGCGACGAGCCGGTCGTCCCAGATGTCGAGCGTCGAGAGCTTGTCGCCCGACACCCGCGAGGCCCTGGCCGACTTGAGCAGCGTGTTGCGCTGACGCAGCACCCGGTCGTAGTCGCTCAGGATGCCACTCAGGCGCGGGTTGCGCGCCACCAGCAGCTCGTCGACGAAGCGGCGCCTCCCGCCGGGCTCGCCCCGCACCAGCGCGAGGTCTTCGGGGGCGAACAGGATGCTCGAGAAGTAGCGGGGCAGTTCGCGCACCTTGATGGCGCCGCGATTGATCTGCGCGCGATTCGGCCCGGACCGATTTATCTGCACCTCGGCCAGCAGCTCGCGATCGTTGCTCTCGAGGCGGGCGCGCACGATGGCGGAGCCTTGCCCCTGACGGATCAGGGCTGCGTCGCTCGAGACGCGGTGCGACCCGAGAGTCGCGAGGTAGCCGAGAGACTCGACGAGATTCGTCTTGCCCTGGCCGTTGCGGCCGACGAACAGGTTGGGCCCGCGTTCGAGCGAGACCTCGGCCGTCGCATAGTTGCGAAAGTCGGTGAGGCTCAGATGAAGTACTCGCACGCGGGCCCTGCCTCGGCGTCGGCCCGGAAGTAACCGGGCCGAGGGGTTAGTCGGCCTTTTTGACGGCGTGGCCGCCGAACTGGTTGCGGAGAGCGGCTACGGCCTTCATCGTCGGCGAGCCGTCGCCCTGGCGCGACACGAAGCGCGCGAAGATGGAGGCCGAGATGGCGGGCATGGGGACGGCGTTGTCGATGGCCTCTTCGAGAGTCCAGCGACCCTCGCCGGAGTCTTCGACGTAGCCCGAGATGTCTTCGAACGCGGGGTCTTCTTCGAGACCGAGCACCAGCAGCTCGAGGAGCCAGGAGCGCACGACCGTGCCTCGCTGCCAGGCCTTGAAGACGCCGGTGACGTCTTTGATGAGGTCCTTCTTGGTTTCGAGAAGCTCGAAGCCCTCACCGTAGGCCTGCATGATGGCGTACTCGATGCCGTTGTGGACCATCTTCGCGTAGTGGCCGGCACCGCACGGGCCGACGTGCACGAAGCCCTCGGCCTGGGGGCCCTCGGGGCGGAGCACGTCGAAGATCGGCATGGCCGCGGCCACGTCTTCGTCGCTGCCGCCGACCATGAGGCCGTAGCCGTTCTTGAGGCCCCAGACACCACCGGAGACACCGGCGTCGACGAATTTGATGCCCTTCGAGTCGAGCAGCTTGGCACTCTCGAAGTCGCTCGTGAACTTGGAGTTGCCCCCGTCGATGACCATGTCGCCCTCGGAGAGGACGTTGGACAGCTCTTCGATGACGCTCGCGGTGATCTTGCCGGCGGGGACCATGGCCCAGACGATCCGCGGGGCGGGGAGAGCCGCTGCGAGGTCTTTGAGGGTCTTGACGTCGGAGACGGCCGGGTTGGTGTCGTAGCCGGTCACCTCGATGTCGTGCTCGCGCAGGCGAGCGCGCATGTTGTTGCCCATTTTGCCGAGACCGATGAGGCCGATGTGCATGAGGTTCCTTTGTTCAGTGAGCGCGCGTCGCAGGTCTTGGCGCACGTTCGTCGATGTGCGCGGTCAGCGCAGCAGAAGGTTGGGCTGGAGCAGGTACTTGTAGCTGTCCGCACCGGGCTGGTCTTTCGAGCTCTGGCTCGTGATCAGCACCGGCCCCGGCTTGTTGGGGTTCTCGGTCTTGGTGAACGAGATGCGGACGAACTCCGAGTGCACTGCGCCCAGCCCGTCCAGGAGGAACTGCGGCTTCAGCGAAACCACGGTGTCGTCTCCGGTCAGGAGCGCGTCGATCGACTCTGACGCCTGCGCTTGCTCACTGCCGATTGCCTCGAGGGTGAGGCCGTCGATGGTGAACGTGAATCTCAAAGCTGCTTCGCGCTCGAGGACGAGCGACACGCGGCGCGTCGCCTCCACGAGCTCGGCGGTGTTCATGACCGCGTAGTTCTCGACCGTTTCGGGGAAGAGCCGCTTGACGGGAGGGAAGTTGCCCTTGATGAGCAACGACGTGACGATCTTGTTGTCGGCCTGGAATGCGATCAGCCCGCGGTCGTCGGATCCGGTGATCGCGACGGACAGCGTCGACGCGTTGCCGAAGGTCTTACCGACCTCCTGCAGAGTCCGGGCCGGCACCAGCGCGGTCAGGGTCTCGGTGGAGGCGGCGGTGCCGGGATCCCAGTCGATGCCTCGAACGGCGACGCGGTAACGATCGGTCGCGACCAGCGAGAGCGCGTTTTCGGTGACTTCGAGCTGCACGCCGGTGATGACCGGGGTGACGTCGTCGCGGCTGGCGGCCACGGCGACTTGCGAGACCGCGAGCGAGAAGGCGTCGCCGGGAACGACACCTGACTGCTCACCGACCGTGGGCAGCGTGGGGTACTCCTCGACGGGCATGCTCAGCAGCGAGAACTTGGCCGAGCCGCAACTGACCGAGATGCGAGTGTCTTCGGTGGTGAACACGACGGGGGCGTTCGGCAGGCGGTTCGCGATGTCGGCGAGGAGGCGGCCGGAGACCAGGATCGTGCCGGGCTCGTCGATCTCGGCGGCGATGCTCGTCTGGCTCGAGACCTCGTAGTCGAACGACGACAGCGTCAGCCCGCCCTCGTGCGCCTCGATGAGGACACCGCTCAGGATCGGGAGGGTCGTCCGCTGAGGGAGCAGCTTGACGGCGAACGAGACGGCGTCGCTGAAGACGTCGCGGTTGACCTGGAACTTCACGCTGTGACCCCTATCGGAAACATCTCGTGCCGGGCCTCGAACCGACCTGGCCGGTTAATACTGGCACAGCAATTCTCCAGGTGGTCCCGGGGGCTCCCAGGCGTTCGGAGGGTGGCCTATCGATCCACAAGGTTGGCTTCTCCAAGATTAATTTTTAAGTAGGAGTAACAGTCTTAACCGTTGTGCACAGTGTGGATAACTTGTTAACAACCGCCTGGCCGCTGGGAACTACATCCGTGTGAGTTGTTGACAGTGTGTGGACGTCGAGGGGTGGACCTGTGGTTTCGCTCTCGGGTCGAAGTCGTGTCACTCACAGGCCGACTGAAAGTTTCAACAATCTGTGCCCGACTTATCCACGACTTTCCACAGGTTATCCACACTGGGGGAAACTTGTCGGCATTAAGGCCCACCCAGGTGTCCCCAGGGGCGCGACAGGGGCTCTGCAAGACGTCAAACAGGGCGGGACCTACTTGTAGCGGTGATCCTGCTTGATACGGCTGGTGAGCTCGGTGACCTGGTTGTAGATCGAGCGGCGCTCTTTCATCAGCTCGGAGATCTTCTTGTTGGCGTACATCACGGTCGTGTGGTCGCGGTTGCCGAAGAGCTGCCCGATCTTGGGCAGTGAGAGGTTGGTGAGCTCGCGGCAGAGGTACATCGCGATCTGGCGTGCGGTGGCGATCGCCTGCGAGCGGCTGGAGCCGTAGAGGTCGTCGACCGACAGCTTGAAGTAGTCGGCCGTGTGGGTGATGATGTCGACCGGCGCGATGACGTTGTCTTCGTCGAGGGTGATCAGGTCTTTGAGTACCGTCTGCACGAGGGCCATGTCGACGGCGGTGCGGTTGAGGCTGGCGAACGCGGTGACGCGGATCAGGGTCCCCTCCAGCTCGCGGATGTTGCTCGACACCTTCGTCGCCATGTACTCGAGGATCTCGTCGCGCACCTGCAGCTTCTCGCTCTGCGCCTTCTTGCGCAGGATCGCGATGCGGGTCTCGAGGTCGGGCGCCTGCACGTCGGTGATGAGGCCCCACTCGAAGCGGGAGCGCATCCGGTCTTCGAAGCCGGTGAGGTGCTTCGGCGGCAGGTCGGAGGTGATGACGAGCTGTTTGTCGTGGTCGTGCAGGGTGTTGAAGGTGTGGAAGAACGCCTCCTGCGTCGAATCCTTGCCTTGTAAGAACTGGATGTCGTCGATCAGCAGGATGTCGATGTCGCGGTAGCGCTGCTGGAACTGGCTCGACCGGTTGTTGGCGATCGAGTTGATGAAGTCGTTGGTGAATTCCTCGCTCGAGACGTACCGCACGCGGATGCCCGGGTACATGCTCTCGGCGTAGTGGCCGATGGCGTGGAGGAGGTGCGTCTTTCCGAGGCCGGACTCGCCGTAGATGAAGAGCGGGTTGTAGGCCTTGGCCGGCGCCTCGGACACCGCGACCGCGGCGGCGTGGGCGAACCGGTTGGAGGCGCCGATGACGAAGTTGTCGAAGCTGTACTTCGGGTTGAGGCGAGAGTCGTTGCGTTTGCCGCCGGGCGCCGGCTCAGCGGGGGCCGGCACGAACGGGGCGTCGACGTACTGCGGCGCCTCGGCCTGCTCTTGCGGCTGGCTCAGAGTGTCGGGCGTGATCTCGGGGTTGACCGTGATGGCGAAACTCGAGACCGTGCTGTCGTCGAGTGCCGAGATCGCTTCGAGGAGGGGCTCGCGGATGCGCTGCTCGAGCATGCCGCGGGTGAGCTCGTTCGGCACTTCGAGATACAGGGTGCCGCCGAGGATGCCCTTCGGCTCGACGAGGCTCACGAAGCCGTGCAGCTGGGGGTGATTCGGTCGTCGGTGGTGAGGCCGGCGAGGACGGAGCGCCAGAGGCCCTGGACCGGGTCGATCGTGCTCGTCAAGGTGTTCTCGCTTCTATTGCCTAGGGTGTTTTTCCACACACTTGTCCACAGGGACGGGTGAAGAAACCCACCTTAGTTCGACACGGCGGGGGGAGCGCAACCGGAGTTCTCCCCACCTGTGGATAATGGTCGTTTTGCCCTCACGTTTGACCGCAGCCTTCAGCTCGCGTAGTTTTAACCAGTTGATTTCAGCCACCTTTGAGCTGACAAGACTTCTCGGACTGCGGCTCGTGTTTCCAACGCGGCAAGCTCGGTCCCCTTTCCTTCTGGAGACGAAACGATGAGCAAGCGCACCTTCCAGCCGAACAACCGTCGCAAGGCCAAGAAGCACGGCTTCCGCGCCCGCATGCGCACCCGCGCCGGCCGCGCCATCCTCGCCGCTCGCCGTGGCAAGGGCCGCACCGAGCTCTCCGCGTAGCCAGCCCTCTTCGCAGGGTCGAGGCTCTCGTGTTGGCCCGCGCCAACCGCATCGTCCGCGCAGACGACTATCGCAACACCGTGCGTCGTGGCCGCAAGTCGGTCACGGCGCACTGTGTCGTCTACCGGCGGGTTCGTGCCGAGGGCGACGAGGACCGCTTCGGCTTCATCGTGTCGAAGGCCGTCGGCGATGCGGTCACGCGCAACACCGTGCGCCGTCGCCTCAAAGGCGTGGCCCACCAGATCCTGGTCACTGACGCCGCTCGACTCTCCGCGGGATTCTCCCCTGAGAGAACGGACGTCGTGATAAGGGCACTGCCAGCCACTCTCGGAGTTCCTTGGTCTACCCTGCTCGAAGAGGTCTCGACAGCTCTGAACAAGGGCGTGACGGCAGGAGGTGAGAGTCGGTGATCCATCTGCTCTACACGCTTGCGCTGATCCCCCGAAACATGTGCGTCGCGATCCTGCGGGTCTACCGGGCGGTCATCTCGCCTCTGTACGGTGACGTCTGCCGCTACTACCCGAGTTGCTCGCGCTATGCCCTCGAGGCGATCCAGCAGCACGGCGCAGTCAAGGGCATCGCTCTGGGTCTCTGGCGCATCGTGCGCTGCAACCCCTGGGCGAAGGGCGGAATCGACGACGTGCCTCACACTCACCACCACCGTTACACGGTCACAGCCCACGGCTTCGTGACTGCGAGACCTGAACTCGCCGCCGGCACCGAACTCGCCGGCAGCCCGGTTCTTGCTACCAGCCCTGTGCAGCTGCACAGCCCCAGGAAGGCCTGACCCCATGCTTGATTTCATCGGCACGATCCTCTACCCCATCCGCTGGGTGGTGGAGGCGATCCTGGTGTTCTGGCACTGGGTGCTCGTCTCGGTCGGCATGTCGTCCACCTCGGGTCTCACCTGGGTGCTCGCGATCGTTCTGCTGACGATCATCGTCCGGATCTGCCTCATCCCCATCTTCGTGCGCCAGATCAAGAATCAGCGCCGCATGATGGAGGTAGCGCCACAGCTGAAGAAGATCCAGGACAAGTACAAGGGCAAGAAAGACCAGTTCTCTCGCGAGGCCATGTCGCGCGAGACCATGGCCCTCTACAAAGAGACCGGCACCAATCCGCTCTCGTCGTGTCTGCCGCTTCTCATCCAGATGCCGGTGTTCTTCAGCCTCTACACCGTTCTGCACAACGCTCAGACCGGCAAGGTCGGCATCGGCCTCCTCAACAAGGCCCTCTCGCATTCGTTCGCCAACGCGAGCCTCTTCGGTGCTCCGCTGCACGAGACCTTCACGCACTCCGACGCCATCCAGGTCAAGCTCATCGCCGGCGCGATGATCATCCTGATGACCGCCTCGCAGTTCTACACACAGCTGCAGCTGACCTCGAAGAACATGTCGCCCGAGACCAAGGCGAGCCCGATGTTTCGGCAGCAGCGCATGCTCCTCTACGTGCTCCCGCTGGTCTTCCTCTTCTCAGGTCTGAACTTCCCTCTCGGCGTCATGTTCTACTGGCTGACCTCGAACTTCTGGACCATGGGCCAGCAGTACATGGTGATCCGCAACAGCCCGACACCGGGCAGCGACGCGGCACTCGCCCGCGAGGCCAGACTCGCGAAGAAGCACCAGGAGCGCGAGGCGCGTGGCAAGAACAACCCGATCACCAGCGGCCCCGGCCTCACCTCGTTGACCGAAGTGGCTGTGACCGAGGCCGAGGCGCCGAAGCGCGTCACGACGCAGCGCGTGCAGCCGGTCGGCAAGAACCGCTCCAAAAAGCAAGGCAGGTAGCCAGATGTCTCTCACCCCGAGGGCCGACACCCCGCGCACCGACGACGACGAATCGACTGGATCGCAGGATCTCGTCGAGTCGCCCGCCACTCCCGACCAGGGGTCAGCAGCGGCGCGGGTCGACCAGGCTGAGGGCGCGGACCTCGACGAGGGCACTGATCTCGACGAGGGCGCGGATCTCGACGAGGGCGCGGATCTCGACGAGGGCGACATCGCCGCCGACTACATCGAAGAGCTGCTCGACATCCTCGATCTCGACGGCGACATCGACATCGAGACGCGTGGCGGCCGGTCGTACATCTCGGTCGACTCGTCGGGCGAGAACGACCTTCACCTGCTTTCGAAGCCGGACACCGTCACGGCTCTTCAAGAGCTCACGCGCATCGCGGTGCAGACCCGCACCGGCGAATTCTCACGGCTGATCCTCGACGTCGGTGGCTCACGGGCCACGCGTGAGCAGGAGCTCACGGCTCTCGTCGACCGAGCCGTTGCCAAGCTCGACGAAGGCGCCACGGCGGCCTCGCTGCCTCCGATGTCTTCGTACGAACGCAAGCTCGTGCACGACATCGTCGCCTCGCGTGGTGACTTCTCGTCGGAGTCCGAGGGTGAAGGGCGCGACCGTCACACTGTTGTCACCCGCGCCTAGTTCGTATTTCATGTATCACTTGGTCGAGGTTGTTCGATGACGGATGCCGTCGGCGTGCTCGAAGAGGAACCCCCGGCCGCCGCGTCCCTCTTCGGCGACAGGATCGACGTCGTCCGGCAGTACACACGTGATCTGGCGAAGTACGGCGAAGAGCTCGGCCTGATCGGGCCTCTCGAGCTCCCGCGGCTATGGACTCGCCACGTGATCAACAGCGGCCTGTTGGCTCCGCTGTTGGTCGCTGGTCGTGTCGGTGACATCGGCTCGGGGGCCGGCCTTCCCGGTCTCGTGCTGGCGGCTGCACGACCAGACACGCACCTCATCCTGATCGAGCCCATGGAGCGTCGCACCGACTGGCTGCGAACCGAAGCCGATCGGCTCGGCCTCACCAATGTGGAGATCGTTCGTGCGCGTGCCGAGGAGGCGACGATCTCGCCGTATCTCGACCAGGTCACCGCGCGTGCGGTCAGTGCTCTGTCGAAGCTCATCCCGATCGCTGCGCCGCTCGTCAGGACGGGCGGCCAGGTGCTCTTCCTCAAGGGTGCACGGGTGACCGAGGAGGTGATCGCGGCGCGGAAGGCGATCGCTAGAAACCACCTCGTCGATGGCGAGGTGCTCGAGCTCGGTGTCGGCTTCGTCGAAGAAACCACGCGCGTCTTTCGGGCTACAGTTGACTGACTCGCGGCGCTGACCCTGAGGCCGTCCTGGCCTCCGATCAGTCCGTTTCACGTGAAACATTGCGATGCGGAGATTCATCGGGTGACTACAGCTTCTGACGGTTACGACGCGACGACGCCCCTGGCTCGTGAGCTGGCCGACCTTTCTCGCCGCCGAGAGGCTCTGGCAGTCGATACACTTCCCAAGCCGTCGCGCACTCGCGTCATCACCGTCTCGAACCAGAAGGGCGGGGTGGGCAAGACCACCTCGACGGTCAACCTGTCGGCGGCATTGGCACGCAATGGTGCTCGTGTGCTGGTAATTGATCTCGATCCTCAGGGCAATGCGTCAACTGCGCTGGGTGTCGAACACCGAGCCGAGACGGCCAGTGTCTACGATGTCGTGGTCGGTGAGTCGGCGATTGCCGATGTGATCCAGAAGAGCCCGGAGTTCGACGAGCTGTACTGCGTCCCCTCGACCATTCACCTGGCCGGCGCCGAAATCGAGCTCGTCTCTCTCGTGGCTCGCGAGCAGCGACTCCGAACTGCGCTCGACACCTTCCTCTCAGCTACCGAGGCTGCGTCCAATCGATTCGACTACGTCTTCGTTGACTGCCCGCCGTCACTGGGTCTTCTGACGATCAATGCTTTCGTTGCAGCGCAAGAGGTGCTCATCCCCATTCAGTGCGAGTATTACGCGCTCGAGGGCTTGAGTCAGCTTCTACGGAACATTCAATTGATCGAGAAGCACCTGAACCCGGTGCTCAAGGTGTCGAGCATCCTCTTGACCATGTACGACGGCCGCACCAACCTGTCGCAGCAGGTGGCCGCTGACGTCCGCGAGCACTTCCCCGCCGAGGTCCTCCGCACGATGATCCCCCGCTCCGTACGCATCAGCGAGGCGCCCGGCTACGGACAGACCGTCATCAGCTACGACACCAATTCGCCCGGCTCCCTCTCGTATCTCGAGGCGGCTGCCGAGCTTGCACACCGAGGAGCACCCGAATAGTGGCTACGAAGAGAACCGGCCTCGGCCGCGGTATCGGCGCGCTGATCCCTGTCGCCGATGACTCGCAGGATCGGCCCGTCGATGTCTTCTTCCCCGCGCGAACGCAGACGGCGGAAGAACTCGTGGCAGTACCGGGGGCACGCCTGGCAAGTCTCAACCCCCTCGACATCGTGCCAAACGCGCATCAGCCCCGCACGGAGTTCCGTGAGGAGGAGCTCTCCGAGCTGGTGGCATCCATCCGCGAGGTGGGCGTCCTGCAGCCGATCGTGGTGCGTGCAATCAAGGGCGCGGGGGCGGGTCAACCGCAGTACGAGCTGGTCATGGGTGAGCGGCGTCTGCGTGCGACGAAGGAGCTGGGGCTTGCGACGATCCCGGCGGTCGTCAAAGACACCGCCGACGACGCCATGCTGCGGGATGCTCTGCTCGAGAACCTGCATCGGGCGCAGTTGAATCCGCTGGAAGAGGCGTCGGCGTACCAGCAACTCCTGGCCGACTTCGCCATCACGCAGGAGGAGCTCGCCTCGCGCATCGGCCGAAGCCGCCCGCAGGTGACGAACACGCTGCGTCTGCTTCGCCTCCCCTCCCCCGTGCAACGGCGGGTCGCCTCGGGCGTCCTCTCGGCCGGCCACGCTCGCGCGATCCTGTCGGTCGTCGACGCGGCCGGCATGGAACGGCTGGCCGACAAGATCGTAAATGAAGACCTGTCGGTGCGCGCGGCCGAGGCTGCTGCTGCTGCCATTACTGCCGCGCCGGGTTCGGGGGCGTCGAAGAAGAGTCCGGCCCCGAGTGCGACGCAGGGTCACCTCAACGAGGTCGCCGAACGGCTAGGCGACAGGTTCGATACTCGCGTGAAAGTGAACCTCGGGGCGCGCAAAGGGTCGATCACCATCGACTTCGCCTCGATCGGCGACCTCAACCGGATCTTGCAAGAAATGGGCCAGGATCCCTACGGTCAGTAGCCCTCTGATCAGGGCATTCGCTGGGATCGTTGCTGTACGGCGATCTGACGTGGTCCCTGTGGGTTGGCGACTCCGCCGAGTGCCCTCGTGAGGGGAGATCGCGCGCTTCTTTCGACCGATCCTGAACTTCCACGACTTTTAGCCCATGGCTGGGTCGCGATCGCTGAGTCGTTTGGTGCCCGGCTGCACCTGGACCCTGTGTGCGGGTTGCTCAGCGAGGAGACGAGCACCGTCATCGCCAACCTGCGCAGTGCGGTCTCCTCCCCCGGGGTCTGGGAGTACTCGATCGTCGAGCTTGATCTGCCATGGTCACAACAGGTCAGGATGCTGGATGCCCAGACGGTCGACGACTATCCGGGTGAGGCCGATGCGACGCGTCACGCGCGCCTCAGTGAAGATGCGCTCGTCGGGCTGTTCGGTTCCTCCAGGCTGTTCGGCGCTCTGACCGTGGCGCCCGAAGCATCGACCGCAACGGGAGGTGGTGGCCGAGGCGAGTTGATTGCGTTCTCATCCGTTCGCTCCGTGGGGGACGGTGTCATCGAGACCGACTTCACTGCTGTCCACCGGGATCACCGAAGAAAAGGCCTTGCTGCTGCGCTGAAGGCGGCGTCCGTCCTCGCTGCGTGGACCGATGGTCATCAGGAGTTCCGCACGGGTGGGTCTCGTCGTAATGAAGGCATCCGGGCGGTCAATCGGCGGCTGGGCTACGTCGAGACAGAGCGCTGGATCACTCTGCGAGACCCGAATGTAGCGGTGGCTGACTGACGCTGTTCTCAGCCGGGGAGATTGTTTCACGTGAAACATCGACCCGCGCCGGCCCTGGCAGTAGTCAAGCCAGTGGCTGCGTCACGAAGATCTGCGGGAGACTGAACCAATGCGACATGCACCTCTGGCCGTGACTACCGCGCGCCTTCGCCTGGATCCCCTTTTGCCCAGTGATGTCGAGGACGTCTTCCGTATCTACTCTGACCCCGCAACTTGGAAGCACAGCCCTCACGATCGGTTTACAAGCAGAGAGCAGGCGGTTCGGCTGGTCGGCAATTCGCAGCGAAGCCATGGCTCCTTGGGGCTGGGCACCTGGGCGATTCGCCTCGGAGACGCGGGCTTAGACGCACGCCTTACGGAGGAGACGTTTGTCGGGACCGGCGGTGCGCTCTTCTACGAAGAGCCGGGGATCTGGAATCTAGGCTACCGGTTGGCTCCCGAGGCGTGGGGGCGGGGATTCGGCACTGAACTGGCTGAGGCAGCCGTCGTAGCTGCGGGACAAGTCGCTCCTCACATTCCGGTGACTGCCCGGGTTCTCACGAACAATCCGCGTTCCGTTCGCGTGCTGGAGAAGGTAGGGCTGAAGCTGCTCTGGGAGGGCCCGACAAAAGACGAGAGGCCCGCCGAAGAGAGGACGCCACCGCTGAGGCGGATCTATGCGGACCGTCGACTACCGGCGCACGCCTTCGACTGGCTCATCGATCACGCCTGAGCATGGTTTCACGTGAAACACTGCGATGGATTACGCGCGGTGGTCGGTGATGGCTTTCTGGGCGAGCTCGGCATAGACCCAACCGAGGTCGTAGCCGGCATTCTCGAGGGCCTGAGGCACGAGTGAAGTCTCGGTGAGGCCCGGCAGCACGTTCACCTCGAGGAACCAGGGGGTGCCGGCGCCATCCACGATGATGTCGACGCGGGATAGGTGACGAAGACCCAGCGCCTCGTGGGCTGTGACGGCGGCGGTGGCTGCAGCGGACGCAACGTCGTCGGCGAGCCGCGCCGGGGTGAAGAATCGCGTCTCCCCCGCGTTGTAGCGAGCCTCGAAGCCGTAGAAGCCAGAGGTGGGGACGATCTCGACAGCCGGCAGCGCTCTGGGGCCGTCGCCCGTGTCGAGCACGCCGATGGCGATCTCAGTGCCGACGATCTTCTGCTCGACGACGACGTCTTCGCAATACGTGTAGGCGTCGACCATCGCGCGCGGCAGTGCCCCCACCTTGTCGACGACGGTGACGCCCTGGGCCGACCCCCCGCGGGCCGGCTTGACGACGACGGGGATCGGGTGCTCGTCGGCGATGGCCTCGAGCACGCTGGCCGCACCGAGCTCACGGAAGGCATCGTGTGACAGCGTGATGCTGCGGGGTGTACGGATACCGGCGCGGGCGACTAGGGCCTTCGCGGTCGGCTTGTCCCAGGCGAGGCGCGCGGCGGTCGATTGTGACCCGACGAACGGAATGTCGATGGCTTCGAGAAGACCACGCAGGGCGCCGTCCTCGCCGCTCGCCCCGTGAAGCGCGGGCCACACGACATCGGGGCGAGTGTCGCGGAGGTGGCCCAGCAGCGTCGCGTCCGGGTCTCGGAGCTCGACGGTCAGACCGTGTTCGATGAGGCTGTCGGCGACACGGCGACCCGACCGCAGGGAGACGTCGCGCTCATGGCTGATGCCGCCGGCGAGGACGGTGACGGTGCGGATCGGCTCGGGAATCAGTGGCGTGGACATCGTGATGGGGCGCTTTCGGTGGAGAGACCAGGATGGAACGGTGCGCGGTCGCGTCAGATCGCCACACAGCCGCAGAAGATCAGAAAGTGCTGATCAGATGGTGTTCGGCGGAGGCGTCGTGACGTTCTGCCTCGTCGGGATCGGCGTGGTGAGCGTCGCCCCCGAGAAGGTGCGCAGCAGATCGAGTTCGCCGTTGATGACCGTGGCCAGTCGGGCGATGCCGGTGCGGATCGACTCGGGAGTCGGGTAGCAGAACGACAGGCGGATGTTTTGGGCCCCCTGGCCGTCGGCATAGAAGGCGGTGCCGGGCGTGTACGCCACGAGCTCTTTCACGGCGCGAGGCAGCATGGCCTTCGAGTCGAGCTCGGTGGGCAGCGTGAGCCAGACGAAGAACCCGCCGTCGGGCTTCGTCCACGACAGCGACGGCAGGTACTCCCCCAGTGCGGCGAGCATCGTGTCGCGGCGCTCTTTGTAGATGCCGCGGAACGTGTCGATCTGACCCTTCCAGTCGGCCTGGTCGAGATACTCGGTGATGACGAACTGGCCGAACGAATTCGGCGAGAGGGTGGCCGATTCGTTGGCGAGGATCAGCTTCTCGCGAATGGCATGCGGGGCGAGCGCCCAGCCGACCCGGAATCCTGGTGCCAGGGTCTTCGAGAACGACCCGAGGTAGATGACCCCCTCGTCGTCGACCGAGCGCATGGCCTGGGGTGCCGGCTTGTCGAACGCGAGCAGGCCATAGGGGTTGTCTTCGAGCACCAGGATGCCGTTCGACCGGCAGATGTCGAGGATCTCAAGACGGCGGGCCCACGTCAGCGTCACACCGGCAGGATTGTGGAAGTTCGGGATCGTGTACAGGAACTTGATCGACCGGCCCTCGGACTTCAGCCGAGCGATCGTCTGACGGAGTGCCTCCGGGTTCAGGCCATCGTCGTCCATGTCGACGTGCGACACCTCCGCCTGGTAGGCGCGGAAGACTCCGAGCGCGCCCACGTAGCTGGGGCTCTCGGCGAGCACGACGTCGCCCGGGTTGATGAAGAGCCGGGTGACGAGGTCGAGGGCCTGCTGGGATCCTGTGGTCACCACGACGTTGTCGGCGCTGCCGCGGATGCCCTCGAGTGCCATGATCTGCATGATGTGCTCGCGGATCGCCGGGGTGCCCTGGCCCGAGCCGTACTGCAGGGCCATCGGGCCGTTGTCGTGCATGACCTTCTCGATCGCGCCCATGACGAGCTCGCGAGGCAGCCCCGAGACGAACGGCATCCCGCCGGCCAGAGAAACGACCTCGGGGCGCGAGGCGACGGCGAACAGGGCTCGCACTTCGGAGGCGCTGAGGCCTGCCGTGCGGTCTGCATAACTGTCGTACCACGGATCGAGGTTGGTGCCCTGGTTGGTCATGGAAGTGCCCTGTTCTGTGAGGGGGTGTCTCGAGGTTATAGGAGCGAAAGGAAAGTGACGGGGTTTTAGCTAGGCGCAGCACAGAGAAAGCCCGCCCAGCGTGGATGCTCGGCGGGCTTTCCGTGTGAGTGGCAGTTACGCCAGGAAGTCCGCCAGGTCGGCCTCGAGGGCCGGCTTGGGCTTGGCGCCGATGATGGTCTTCGCCACCTCGCCGCCCTTGAAGACCTTCATCGCGGGGATGGAGGTGATCTGGTACTTCATGGCCATCTGGGGGTTGTCGTCGACGTTGAGCTTGACGATCTTGATCTTGCCGGTGTTCTCGGACGCGATCTGGTCGAGGATCGGCGAGACGGCGCGACACGGGCCGCACCATTCTGCCCAGAAGTCGACCAGGATCGTCTCGTCGGAGTTGAGGACGTCGGCCTCGAAGCTCGCGTCGGTGACTGCGGTTGCGTTGCTCATGTGTTTCCCCTTTCGTGGAGAGTGGAGTCGGTGAAGCGGATGAAGACGGAGGGCCGGAGCGCTAGGCGCTGACGGTGACGGGCTCGACCGGGTCGGCCCCGACGGCCTGGTCAAGCAGGTCTTTTGGGAGGCCGGCCAGGTAGTGCTCGGCGTCGAGGGCGGCGACGGTGCCGGAGCCGGCAGCCGTGATGGCCTGTCGGTAGGTCACATCGATGACGTCGCCGGCGGCGAACACACCGGGGAGGTTCGTCTTGGAGGAGCGACCCTCGACCGCCACGGTGCCGTCGGTCGTGAGGTCGAGCTGGCCGTGGACGAGGTGGACGCGCGGGTCGTTGCCGATCGCGATGAACAGGCCCTCGAGGTCGAGCGTCGAGGTCGAGCCGTCGACGGTGTCGGTGAGGACGACGCCGCCGGCCTTCTCGTCGCCGGTGATCTCGGTGACCTTCTTGTTCCAGACGAACTCGATCTTGTCGTTCGCGTAGGCACGATCTTGCATGATCTTCGAGGCGCGAAGGCTGTCGCCGCGGTGGATGACGTAGACCTTGGTCGCGAAGCGGGTGAGGAAGGTGGCCTCCTCCATCGCGGAGTCGCCGCCCCCGACGACTGCGATCTCCTTCTGCTTGAAGAAGAAGCCGTCGCACGTGGCGCACCACGAGACGCCGCGGCCGGAGAGGCGCTCTTCGCCCTCGATGCCGAGCTTGCGGTAGGCGGAGCCCGTTGCGAAGATCACAGTGAGTGCTTCTTCGACGGTGCCCGAGCCGAGGGTGACCTTCTTGACCGTGCCGGTGAGATCGACCGAGGTGACGTCGTCGAGCAGGACCTCGGCGCCGAAGCGCTCGGCCTGCTCCTGCATCTTGAACATCAGGTCGGGGCCTTGGAGGCCCTCGGGGAAGCCGGGGAAGTTCTCGATCTCGGTGGTCTTCATGAGCTCACCGCCCGCTTCGACGGACGAGGCGACGACGAGGGGGTTGAGACCGGCGCGGCCCGCGTAGATCGCAGCGGTGTAACCGGCGGGGCCGGAACCGATGATGATGACCTGGCGCATCTGGCACCTTTCGTGAGTGCGATGCCCGGAGTATCCGCGCACCTGAGTCGTGAAACGCATTCTACCGACCGCTTATTCCGCGCTTCATGGGTGCTCCCGGTCGCG
The DNA here is from genome assembly GCF_001577365.1 of Frondihabitans sp. PAMC 28766. Taxonomy (NCBI): domain Bacteria; kingdom Bacillati; phylum Actinomycetota; class Actinomycetes; order Micrococcales; family Microbacteriaceae; genus Frondihabitans; species Frondihabitans sp. PAMC 28766. The sequence goes on along the minus strand of NZ_CP014513.1, from coordinate 856,509 downwards.
ACGGCGACGCAGGGCGAGTGGGCCCTAAAGGCGTCAGGATCAGCGACGTCGAAGGCGGCGGAGGACGGGTCGCGTGATCGCCGACAGCTCGGGGATCCGGGCCGCCGTGAGCAGCACGAAGTACACCACCGCCATGACGGCGCCCCCGACGATGATCGTCACGAGAGCCCGGAAAGCACTGTCTTGCCCGAATCCGTGGGGGTTGTAACCACCCATACCGGATACGACAGCCAGACCCACCAGTCCGGCGACGACCGAGAACACCAGGTATTGGACGTGCCGCCGCACGATCCACCGGCCGTCCATGCCGCCCAGGCGCCTCGTGACCATCCGCAGCGCCACGATGGTCTGCGCGATGCCGGCGATCGAGGTCGAGATCGCGATGGCGACCGCGATGTGGTGCGGTGAGACGGCGGCCGCGCAGATGCCCGCCGCGATCACGAAGATGACCGACTGGACGAGCTGCAGGAAGAAGACCGTGCGCTGCTCGTGGAAGGCGAAGAACACCCGCTGCAGGAGGAACAGCATGCTGAAGAAGACGAGGCCCGGCAGATACGCCAGGATCACCGCGGCCATCGCCGTCACGTCGCCGAACTTCACCTCGTAGAAGCGGGCGAACGGGAAGGCCACCACCGCGAGGGCGATGGTCGAGAAGACCAGGAACATGCCGATCGATCGCATCGACTCCGAGAGGTTGTTGCGGACGGCACGGAGGTCTCCGCGATCCGCGTGCGCCGTCATGCTTGTGAAGTAAGCCGTCGCAATCGACACCGTCACGATTCCGTGCGGCAGGAAGAAGATCAGCCACGCCGCTGCGAGCGTGGCGTTGGAGGCGCCCTGATCGCTGCCGAGGGTGGCCACGCGGCTCTGGACGATACCGGCGAGCTGGGTCACCAGGATCAGCGCGAACATCCAGCCCGCCGCCCGGCCGGTGTCGCGGAGGCCTACGCCGCGCCAGCGGAAGTCGGGCTTGAACGAGAGCCCCGCGCGCCGCCAGAAGACGAGGAGGAAGCCCGCCTGGGCTGCCACTCCGAGCGTGGCAGTGCCGGCCAGGATGACGGTCTTGCCGGTCGTCCAGTCGTCGACCAGCGTGTTGCGCGACCCGAACGCCACGACGAACACGACGAGGCCGAGGATCGACACGACGTTGTTGAGCACCGGGGCCCAGGTGAAGGGCCCGAAGATCTGCCTCGCGTTGAGGATCTCGCTGAGCAGCGAATAGACCGCGTAGAAGAAGATCTGCGGCAGGCACCAGTAGGCGAAGGCCGTGGCCAGCGCGATGGCACGAGGGGAGAACCCGTCTCCGCCCGATCCTGCCTGCTGGGCGTAGACATTGACGAGGATGGGTGCGGCGATCGTGGCGATCAGGGTGATGATCGTGAAGGCGACGAGCCCCAGGGTGACGATCTTGTTGATGTAGCGCTGGCCGCCGTCGGGGCCGCGGCTGGCCCGCACGATCTGCGGCACCAGCACGGCGCTGAGCAGACCGCCGGCGACCAGCGCGTAGATCGTGTTGGGCAGCTGGTTCGAGAGGGCGAACGCGTCGGCGACGCCCGAATAGGTCTGACCGATCGCGTAGGCGAGCACGGCCGTCTTCGCGAAACCGAGCACGCGAGAGACGAGCGTGCCGCTGGCGAGGAGGGCACTGGCCCGGCCCAGGCTGCGGGTGCGGACAGGCGCCCGCTCGAGGGCAGGATCCGGCTCCTCGGCCCCCGCATACCCGGCTGCGTCGGTCACGCGTCGGCCTCGACGGAGGTCGGCTCGCCGTCGCCGTCGCCGCCGCCTGTCTTGCCACGCCGGCGCCGCACACTGCGGTAGATGCCGCCGCCGAAGAGCAGGACCACGGCGATGCCGAAGACGAGGGTGATGACGGTCTCCCAACCGGCCTGCACGTTGATCATCACCTGCGACGGCGTCGAGATCGCGATGCCCTGCCGGCTCGACAGGCTGAGCGTCAGTGTGACCTTGCCGTTGGCGACCGACTGCACCGGCACCGTGATGCGCTGCTGCGACTTCGGCTGGATCGTCACCGGCAGGTTGTTCTTCTCGACGGTGAGCGAGTAATTGGACGGAACGACGCGCAGATAGACGGTCGCGGCCGACGCGGTGTCGTTCTGCACGTAGAGCGGCAGCGACGATCGGTCGCCGAGGATGTTGATGGTGCTGCCCTGCACGACCGAGACCTGCGTCGTGGTCGTGGCGACTGCTGATCCTGCCTTGCCGATCTCGGTCGCGAGCCCCGAGGGGTTGCCCGCCCAGGCGGTCGAGGAGAGCGCCAGTGTCTGCAGCCGGAACTTCGCCGTCACGAGCGTCGGCGTGGCCAGGGCGGTCGCGAACTGGTCGAGGGCCATGTCGGATTTGACGAGCGGCATCAACGCGTCGACGCGGCTGTCGGCCGCGGTGCGCGACACGAGGCTGCCCGGCGCCGGGCTGGCGGCGGCTGCGTCGGTGAGGTGGATGCTCTTCGACCAAGTCAGCTTCGACAGGGCGGTGAGCGCCTCGGTGAGCCGCGGCTCGGTCGTCGCCCAGTTGCGATCGAGCGTGGCGAAGAGGGTGACGGCATTGCTCGGGCGCTCGTGCGCGAGAGTGGCGAGCTCGGCCGAGAGCTCGGCCATGTCGGCTGAGAACTCCTCCTCGGTGTTCGCCGAGGCCGAGTCGCGCAGCAGGCCCGACAGGTCGGCGTCGGAGACGATCGCCTTCGTCGACCCGATCGTCGTCGCGGCGTTCGCCCCGTCGCCGCCCGACACCTTGACGTTGGCGCTCGAGAGGATCGTCGTCGTGTCGCCGCTCTTGGCGAAGGCCGCGAGGTCGTCCGACCCGACCGTGTTGTCGAGCGGCCAGGCCACGCCCTTCAGTGTGTAGTCGAATGCGAGCAGCGACTGCGTGGTCGGCACCGACGAGGTCGGAGGGATCGTGGTCGCAGTCGGTGCGGGTGTGGCGGTCTTGGTGGCGGGCGCCGTCGGCTTCGTCGCCGTCTTGGTCGGTGCCGCCGTCTGCCCCGGGGTCGCGGGGGCCAGGTTCGACTCGTAGACCTGCGGGTCGCGAGCCTGCTGCGCCGCGATCTGGGCCGCGAAGTCGATCGGGCCCGGCAGGGTGACCTCGCCGGCCTGTCGCAGGGCCGAGATGTCGGCGTCGGCATACGCGAGGGCGAAGGTCTCATTGGGTGCCGACTCGAGCCTCTGCAGCCAGACGATGGCCGAGGGCGGGGCGTCGTTGCCGAGGATGCGGATCGACGCCAGGATCATCGGATCGATGCCGAGCGCGACTTCGCGGCCTCGCACCGCGTCGAGTTCTTGGGTCAAGACGCCGTCCGTCGACGTGTAGTTCGCGAGGGCCTCGCTCGAGATCAACCCCGTCGTCGACGCCGGCACGGTGATCGGCACGGCGACGGCGAGTTTCGTCGGCGCGAAGCTGACGCCCGGGAAGTAGACGACGCTCGAGTGCTGCTCGGTGAGGGGCGTGTCGTTCACGGCGTAGCGGGCGCCGAAGGCCTTCGCCCCCCAGTCGCTTCCGGTCAGCCCGAGGGTGTCGGGTGGCAGCGTGATCGAGATCGGGCTCGCGGTGGTGCCGGCCGGGATCGCGGGCACCTCGACGCTCGTCAGGTACGAGCCGAGGGCGTCCGTCGTGTCGTTGGCAGGGCGGGCGAACCAGGATTCGATCTGCGAGCGGCTCGAGAAGGTCGCCTTGTCGAGATAGACGGTCGCGACGCCCGCCTCGAGTGCCTGCGAGGTGCCGTTGTGCACGGTGATCGTCGCCGTGAGGGCGCCGTTCGACTTGACGATCCCGTTGTCGCCCGGGGCGAGCGACATCGTGACCGCGGAAGAGGAAGTGGAGGTGGAGACCGGCGTCGCCGGCGTGCCGGAAGCCGTGGTGCCGGGCGCTGTCGCCGTCGACGCGGGCGTCGCGTTCACGCTGCTCGCGACCGGGGTCGTCGCCGCGGTCGCCTCAGTGCCCGGCAGGCCGACGGCAAGAGCGAGGGCGGCCAGGGAGGCGACGGCGAACGCGGACAGAGATCTCATGAGGCATAGCGAGTCTAGGGAATGACGTGCCAGGAACCTGGATGCTGTGCCTGTGGCATGCTGATGCGTCATGGATACCGTCGCCTCGGCCGTCGAACGGCTCGATCACCTGGCGGCCACCCCTCGTGTCGACCTCTTGGCCCGTGCCTTCGAGAAGGCGGGCCACGAGCTCGCCCTCGTCGGAGGCCCGGTGCGTGACGCCTTCATCGGCCGGCCCGTGAACGACTTCGACTTCACCACGTCGGCCAGCCCCGACGAGATCCTCGCGATCGTCGTCCCGCTCGCCTCGGCGCACTGGGACGTCGGTCGGGCCTTCGGCACGATCGCGGCGCGGGTCGACGGCGAGACCGTCGAGATCACCACCTACCGCAGCGACGTCTACGACGGCGAGACGCGTAAGCCCGAGGTCGAGTTCGGCGACACGCTCGAGGGTGATCTTGTCCGCCGCGATTTCACAGTGAACGCCATGGCGCTGCGGCTGCCGTCTCGCGTGCTCGTCGACCCGTCGGGCGGCGTCGAAGATCTGCTGGCCGGTCGCCTCTCGACCCCGGGGGCCGCGGTCGACTCGTTCCGCGACGACCCGCTGCGCATGATGCGCGCCGCTCGCTTCACGGCGCAACTCGGCTTCACCGTCTCCGACGAGGTGCGCGAGGCGATGGCGTCGCGGGCGTCGACGCTGTCCATCGTCTCGATCGAGCGTGTCAACGACGAACTGTCGAAGTTGCTCAAGACCGACGACCCCGTGCCGGGCATCCGGCTGCTCGTCGAGACGGGCATCGCCGCGCTCGTCCTGCCCGAGCTGCCGGCGATGATCCTGGAGCGCGACGAGCACCACCACCACAAAGACGTCTACGAGCACAGCCTCACCGTGCTGACCCAGGCGATCGGATACGAGGCCTCGCGTCACCCGGGCAGCCCGCCCGACCTCACGCTGCGCCTCGCCTCCCTTCTGCATGACATCGGAAAGCCCGCCACGCGGCGGCTGGAACCGGGTGGTGTGGTTACCTTCCACCACCACGACCTCGTGGGCGCGAAGCTCGCGAAGAAGCGCCTGAAAGAGCTGCGCTTCGACAACGACACGATCGCCGCGGTCTACCAGCTGATCGAGTTGCACCTGCGCTTCTTCGGCTACACCGAGGGCGCGTGGACCGACTCGGCCGTGCGGCGCTACGTGCGCGACGCCGGCGACCAGCTCGAGCGGCTGCACATGCTCACCCGGGCCGACGTCACCACTCGCAACCGGCGGAAGGCCGACCGGCTCGGCTTCGCCTACGACGACCTCGAGCACAGGATCGCCGAGCTGCGCGAGAGAGAAGAGATCGACAGTCTGCGCCCCGACCTGGACGGTGTGCAGATCCAGGCGATCCTCGGTATCAAGCCGTCCCGCGAGGTCGGTGAGGCCTACCGCTTCTTGCTCGAACTGCGGACGGAAGAGGGCCCGCTCGGCGAAGAGGAGGCGACCCGTCGCCTCCTGGGCTGGTGGGCAGAGCGTTCGTAGCCGGGCTGGCGGTCGGAGAGCTGATCGCGTACGCTTGTAAGGTTGCTTGAGCACCCGTTCGGGGTTCCGGCAGCTATGCAACTACCCTCCTGCCACAGAAATACTGTGGCCGTTAAGTCCGAAGGAGGTGGGTTAGACATGCATCAGTACGAATTGATGGTGATCCTTGACCCCGAGATCGACGAGCGCACTGTCGCTCCGAGCTTGGACAAGTTCCTCAACGTCATCCGCAACGACGGCGGCACGGTCGACAACGTCGACATCTGGGGCCGTCGCCGCCTCGCCTACGAGATCGCCAAGAAGAGCGAGGGCATCTACGCCGTCGTGAACCTGACCGCGAACCCCGACGCGACCGTCGAGCTCGACCGTCAGCTGGGTCTCTCCGAGGCCGTCCTCCGCACCAAGGTGCTCCGCGCCGAAGAGGGCATCGAGATGGTCGCCAAGGCCAAGAAGCTCGCCGACGAGAAGGCCGCCCGCAAGGCTGCCGCCCCGGCGAAGGCTCCTGCCGCCTCGGCCGCTGCTGCTCCGGCCGCTGCTGTCGCGTCGGCTCCTGCTGCAGCGCCCGCCGCTGCCGCTGCGCCTGCCGCACCGGCTGCGCCTGGACCCGCCGCCGCTGATGCGCCTGCAGCTCCCGCCGCTTCTCAGCGTTCGTCGGCAACGCAGAGCGCCGAGTAGCTCGTGGCCGGCGAAACCGTCATCACCGTCGTGGGCAACCTGACCAGCGACCCCGAGCTGCGTTACACGCAGAACGGGCTCGCAGTCGCGAACTTCACGATCGCGTCGACCCCCCGCACGTTCGACCGCGCGTCGAACGAATGGAAGGACGGCGAGGCGCTCTTCCTGCGTGCCAGTGTGTGGCGCGAGTTCGCCGAGCACGTCGCCGCCTCGCTGACGAAGGGCTCTCGCGTCATGGCGCAGGGTCGCCTGAAGCAGCGCTCGTACGAGACCAAAGAGGGCGAGAAGCGCACCTCGATGGAGCTCGAGATCGACGAGATCGGCCCCTCGCTCCGCTACGCCACCGCTCAGGTGACCCGTGCCTCGTCGTCTCGCGACGGCGGCGGGTCGTTCGGCGGCGGCGGTGGCGCGCCCGCGCGTCAGCCTGTCGGCGGCGGTAACGGCGGCGGCCAGCAGGAGGAGCCGTGGGGTCAGCCTGCGGCCGCTCCGCAGGGTGGACAGGGTTCATCCGGTTCGGCCTCCTCGGGCGACGTCTGGAACACTCCGGGCGGCGGCACCTACAACGACGAGACCCCCTTCTAAACGGTCTCACCACACAACTTCTTTTACTGAAAGCAGAAAACAATGGCTGGAAAGAGCAGCGGCGACCGCCGCAAGCCCCTCCGCGGAAAGGGTGGCAAGAACGCCGCCCCTGCGAAGGCGATCCGCGTCGGCGTCATCGACTACAAAGACGTCGCGACCCTCCGCAAGTTCATCTCCGAGCGTGGAAAGATCCGCGCCCGCCGCATCACCGGTGTCTCCGTCCAGGAGCAGCGTCTCATCGCTCGTGCCGTGAAGAACGCCCGTGAGATGGCGCTCCTCCCCTACGCCGGCTCCGGCCGCTGATCGGAAGGGACTTTCTCATGAGCAAAGTAATCCTGATCCACGAGGTCTCCGGCCTCGGCTCGGCCGGTGATGTCGTCGACGTCAAGAACGGCTATGCGCGCAACTACCTGGTGCCTCAGGGCTTCGGTGTGCCGTGGACCCGCGGTGGCGAGAAGCAGGTCGAGCAGATCCGCTCGGCTCGCACCAGCCGCGAGCTCAAGACCATCGAAGAGGCGAAAGACATGAAGGCCCGCCTCGAGGCCGTCACGATCACGCTGCCCGTCAAGACCGGTCAGGGCGGGCGCCTCTTCGGCTCCGTCAAGCCGGCCGACGTTGCCGAGGCCGTGTCGGCGCAGGGTGTCGGCACGATCGACAAGCGCAAGGTCGAGATCCCGACCGCCATCAAGCTGACCGGTGAGCACGAAGCCACCATCCGTCTGCGCGAAGACGTCGTCGCGACCATCGCCCTGAACGTGGTCTCCAAGAAGTAGCTTCACCCCCTTCGCTGTTCGTTCGCGTTCGGCGGGGATCGATAGCGGCACGTGCCTCGGCATGTGCCGCTATCGGCGTTTAACGGAGTCGGCGGCGTCGGGGTTTCGGGAGGATGGGGGGTTCGGGAGGATGCGAGGGTCCTCGGGGAGGACTTCTGCCCCCTCAGCGGCCTCCGGGGAGGATGTGGCCCCGTTTCACGGCCCTTCGGGAGGATGGCTGGCCCGGATCTCCTCCCGGCCTTCCACGGCCGACAGCCCCTCCGGCTTGTGGGGGAGGAAAACCCTCCGGCTTGTGGGGGAGGAAAACCGGCCGCACGTCGGTCGATCCGTGTCGTCCGCTAGCGCCGCAGGGGTCACCGTGTCAAGTTATTTGTGCACAGGCGACCCCCTGAGGCGCAACCTTCAACCCTCGATTTACACTACTTTGCACACATGGGGTGTGGAACGGGAAATCCCAGGTCAAGCGGTGATTAAAGCCCCGAAATACTTTCTCCTCCACAGGTTTGTCCACAGTTGTCCCCAGACTTTCCCGGCGTTTCTCCCATATTGTCCACATCGTTATCCACAGGGCAGTTTGTCCCGGTGGGGGTCAAGTCCCTAGTGTGTGACAGCGCCTACTAGGGAGGCTGCGAAACCGTCGTCCGAGGCCTGTTCAGGGTGCTTCGCTGCGATGCTCTCGTCTGCCCTGTCGGCGTGTTCGATCGTTCTGCCGACGAGGGTGTCGGAGGGTGGCGGTAGAACGTTCTCAGCACGTCCAGTCACTCAACCGCTCGCAGGAGGCCTCCGTGTCGATAGCCCATCTCGGACTCGCCCCCAGCGACAGCAGCGAGGGCCGGCCGGAGTCGGCGGGCTACGACGGCGGCTCGGGGTCGGGCTACGACCGCCGCACTCCCCCGCACGACCTCCTCGCCGAGCAGAGTGCCATCGGTGGCATGCTGCTCTCGAAAGACGCCACGGCCGACGTGATCGAGACGGTTCGCGCGGCCGACTTCTACCTGCCCAAGCACGAGGTCATCTTCAACGCGATCATGGGCCTCTACTCGCACGGCGAGCCCACCGACGTCATCGCCGTCACCGACGAGCTCACCAAGGCGGGCGAACTCACCCGCGCCGGCGGGGCGGAATACCTCCACACGCTCACCGGCCTCGTGCCGACCGCGGCGAACGCCGGCTACTACGCGTCCATCGTCGCCGAGAAGGCCGTCCTGCGCCGCCTCGTGGAGGCCGGCACGCGCATCGTGCAGATGGGCTACGCCAGCGAGGGCGAGGTCATCGACCTCGTCAACAACGCTCAGGCCGAGGTCTACAACGTCGCGGGCGGCGTCCAGACCGAAGACTACGTTCCGCTCACCGACGCCGTCACCGTCGCCATCGACGAGATCGAGGCCGCCAAAGGCCGAGACGGCCAGATGACGGGTGTGCCGACTGGCTTCGCCCAGCTCGACGCCCTCACGAACGGCCTGCACCCCGGCCAGCTGATCATCGTCGCCGCGCGCCCCGCGCTCGGCAAGTCGACGCTCGCTCTCGACCTGTGCCGTGCGGCGTCCATCAAATACAACCAGCCCTCCGTCTTCTTCTCACTCGAGATGGGGCGCAGCGAGATCGCCATGCGTCTCCTCTCCGCCGAGTCGAGCGTGCCCCTGCAGAACATGCGCAAGGGCACCGTCGACTCCCGCGACTGGACGACCATCGCGCAGACCCGGGGCAGGATCAACGACGCCCCCTTCTACATCGACGACTCCCCCAACATGACGCTCGTCGAGATCCGCGCGAAGTGCCGTCGCCTCAAGCAGCAGGTCGGCCTCAAGCTCGTCGTCATCGACTACCTCCAGCTGATGACCTCCGGCAAGAAGGTCGAGAGCCGCCAGCAGGAGGTGTCCGAGTTCTCGCGAGCCCTCAAGCTGATGGCCAAAGAGCTGCAGGTGCCCGTCATCGCCCTCTCGCAGCTCAACCGTGGCCCCGAGCAGCGCGCCGACAAGAAGCCCGCGATCAGCGACCTCCGCGAGTCGGGCTCGCTCGAGCAGGATGCCGACATGGTCATCCTCCTGCACCGCGAGTCCGCCTACGAGAAGGACAACCCGCGCCAGGGCGAGGCCGACTTCATCGTCGCCAAGCACCGCAACGGCCCCACCGACACCATCACCGTCGCCTTCCACGGCATGTTCTCGCGGTTCGTGGATATGCCTTCGATGTCGTAGTTGTGTGTCGGCCGTAAGTGATCTTGTCCTTTCCAAATGATTGAGTCCGAATTCCGCCAAATCGGACGGAATCATTTTTTGACAGCCTTCTGCTCTTGGTCATGTTTAGTCGGCCGATCGTCCAAGCCGATCGTGGGCTTGGTGGGTGTTTCTTGACTCAGGGGCGGCTGGCGGTTTCGTCCTTCGTCGCCTTCCGCGATTGGATGCGCGACAGCTATGAGCTCAGCGAGTCGGACTTAGAGGCTGTTTGGGCGCTCCCCTTCGACCCGCGCGACGTGTCAGGCTTTCTTGCCTATCTGGCGACGGGTGTGACTGGTGCGGGTCGTCGGCGGTTGACGAGGACGAGTGCGGATGCGTTCCTCGATCTCGTGTTCGCTGACAGTCGTTCGAAGGGGTCGATGATGCGCCGAAGGCACTGGGTGGATCGCACACAGCTGCTTGACGAGTTGGGTTTAGTTACAAACGAACAGCGGGGACGTACCGCGGGTGAGAGTGAGCGTGTTTTCAGCGATCACGATTTGCAGATCGTTCTTTCGCGAATGGCTAACACGCGGGGCCGGGGCGCTCGTAGCGCGGTGGGGTATTCAGCGTTGATTCTCCTCGCCCGCGGGACGGGCCTTGGTGTGCGGGACCTTCTGTCCATTCGCTTCGGGGAAATTGCGCTATCCGCCGCCGGCATCACATTGTCGCTGCCTGGATCTCAGGAGGACCACGAGGACGCTTCAAGTATCCAACGGGCTGCCACGCCCCTCGTTTGCGCGCCGTGTGCCTTGACCAGGTGGGTTCGGGTATCGAGCCGTGACTGCAACCACCCGGAGGTCTTAGCAGCACAAAGCCAAGCGACGTCCAATATGCATCTGTGCGCGGGGCCAGCTTTTCAGGCAGGGACTGACGATCGTGTCTTCGCGCGCCTGGGCCGGCAAGGGAAGGACAGTTCCGGGACCATCAGGACACGAACGGCGATGCAGGCAGTTCATTGGCATTTGAATCGAGCAGGGCTTGGGGATGGTCCCTACTCCCTGAAGTCAGTTATTGCGGGCGGGGGCCACTAGGTCGGTGAAGCGTTCTTTCGCGGCACAGACCGCTTCAAGGCGCGATCGAGTCGGGCGACGTCCTCTGCACGAGGCAGATGTTCCCGCTGGCCGGCAGCATCGAGATACCAATGGACTACGAGTGTTTCGCATCCGGGTTTCAGGTTGATCGAATGAGGCACATTCGGAGGAATGCGGATGGAGTGCCCTTCCCCCACCTCGACTGTTCGCCCTTCGAGGAAAAGGAGGGCCGTCCCTGACGTGACGGCGATTGTTTCCTCTCCGTGATGACTGGTGGACCCTTCAGTGTCGCTCTCAGAGGTGAACTCCACCAGGAAGGCGCTCGCCTGTTTCATCGACAGAGACAGCTGCGTGTATTTGCGTCCGCGCGAGACACTCGCTAGGTGCTGTCGAATCGACATCGTTGGGAGCGAGAGGTCCAGCAGGGCCTGCACGGAAACCTTGAGACGCTCGCTCAGGCGAAGGAGTTGGACGGCATTGAACGGCCGCTCACCCTTCAAGTTCCGGATGTAGGAGCGTTCGGAAATACCGAGAGTTGCTGCGACGTCATCCCGGCTGAGGCCCTGGTCAATTCGGGCAGCCTCCACTCTCGCCGCAATCAGCTTGTTGATGGAGGCCGAGTCCGACAAATCCTCCGGGTTCCATCGCCCGGCGTGGAGATCGGCGGCCGACGGTTCACGCACGAACTCTCCATTCGATCGCGGGTTTCCTGCACCACATGCGCCGACTGTAACGCCTCACGGACGCTTCAATCCCCCACATTCGACTTCGGATAGGGGCCCCGCCAAACCTGGCGAAAATGACAACAAACGCGCCAAATTTGGCACACTTATCGGGTGAGTAGAAATCAGCCAGGAGGGCGTACCGCAACTGGGGCGGCCGCCTGCGGACAAGGCACCCTTGCCGCAGGCGCTTGGCGAGTGTTTGCGTACAAGACTGCGTCACTCACCTTCGGAATAGGTGGAGTCCACGTCGTCCCGGTCCCATGCCGCACGAAAGAAAAGCTGCTCGCCCAGGAACCGACGTGCCAGGCGGAGAGTCCTGGCTCGTCCCGGTGGAATCGTTCACATCTGTCAGTTACGCTAGAAAGACAGCACGACGAACAGCGGTCCCCATTGACCGACGCCGTCGCACAAACATTCCGCTTTCCAGGGCACAAAAATTCGAGCAGAGCAACCTGCGTCGGATTATTTCACATGCCCGGGCTCCAAGCAAGGTTCCCTCCGACGTCCTCGACGACGAACGGATCTTCTGCATGACAGCCCACATGAAACGGCCAGTAGGCCGGCCGGTGAAGGTAGTCCCGAATCAGGACAAGGCGGATTTGATCCTGTCTGACCTCCTTCGCGCAGACGAGCGTCTTCGTGCGACCGCTGTCGAGAGGGTGGAGTTGGCCCTTGCTGCCAATGAAGCAGGCCTTACGACGCGCCGTATCGCCGAGGCGGTAGGCGCAAGCGCAGCCACGGTCGCTAGTTGGATTCGAACCGCCCGCGAACTTCGCGACAGCGTCCACGAGCGGAATGGATATTAACGATAGGAAAACTGGACACAATGGGGGAGCTGTCCTAGGGTTCCTCTATGGGACAGGAAAGCAGCGCAGTCACCAGCCATCTAGAGTCGGTGCGCCTTCACGGATGCCTTGATGATTGGAGATCGTTGGGGTGGGTTGGAAGGTCGCTGCGTTCGTCGACTAGTTCGGAACGGGCGTGAGAAGCCCAAGTGTGGATGGGGGGACGTCTCGCCGGACGGCGTCCTGGAGTAATCCGTCGTGGTCCACCCAGGACGGCTTTGTGCCTGCCGATGTCGCGACGTGGGCGGACACGGTGTGGACCGGTGGACGGTTGCAACTGCAGGCAGTTGTCGATCGCCCTCTGTACCCGTCTCATGAATTGGAGTACGGCGGAAGGGCCCGGCCGTGGAACCGGCCTCGCAGCTCCAAGCGGCTTGCGTTTCCCGAGCGCAGGGGACTGAGCGCGGGGACGCGGCTCATTTTTTCGCGCAACGGTGCGACGACCTATGAGCGAGATCCATCCCAGGTCACCGTCGAGGATCTGCTCAACTGTCGTCCGATGCGAACGTTTGCGAGGCGTTTCGGTCAGAGCAACAAGCCGGTGTCGAAGTGGACTCATACCACGAGGCACCTCGTTCCGGCCGAGTCCAGGCATGAGCGGGCGTTCATCCTCCTCGCCGATCATCATCCGCAGGTGCAGCACATCGCGGCTCAGCCCTTCAGCATCGACTGGCCAGACGGAGGACCGCTGGGCTCGCATACGCCTGACTTCGCTCTCCTCTCGCCTGGCCGGCCACCGATGATCGTCGACGTGAAAGCCCCTCACGCCTCTCAGGACCCCGATACTGTCGCCCGGCACGAAGTCGTCCGGCACGTCCTCGCGGAGGCGGGAATGTTTCATGTGGTGTGGATTGGCATGCCGGAGGCAGCCGTGACGAACCTCTCAAATTTCAGTGGCGCCCGGGTGCCGGAGGAGACGATGGCGACCTGGAGTCCCGTGGTGCTCGACCTGTTGAAGCCGGGCGACACCGCTGACGTTCTCTCCCGCCGTCTCGACGGGCGTGGTTACCCCCGCCTATTGGCGCTTACGTTGATTCGCCGGCTGCTGTGGCAGCGACGCCTGGTCACGGACATGACCGTCCGGTTCGTCCCGATGTCCAGGGTTTGGTTGCCGTGACTGGCGAGACCATCGCCCTCGGTGTGGGTACGGAGTTGGTGTGGGAGGGGCAAAGACTCACTGTCTCTAAGCGCATTGCTGGCCACCTCGTCCTCATCGATCTGGAGGGGAACGAGCTGCCGCCGCTGTCCATCAAGACGGTCGCGCAAACGCTCATCAGCGAGGAGAACCCACCGGAAGACCAGCCCGGTTTGCATGAGCTCGAGAGCCGACTCACCAGTGTCGGCGGAGGCCATTTGGCGCGCGATCGGATGTTGTTCGCGCTGGTCGACACGGGCGTGCCCCTGGGGGCTGCACCAGGAACCCGGCCGGATGCGGAGCTGGACCCCGCGACAGTGCCGCTGAACAAACGTCTCCGAACACTGGCCCTCCGGGAGGCAGCACAGCGGAACATCGACGTTGGCAGCGCCCGGAAACAGATAACTCGTCGTCTCCGCCTGCGCCAGAAAGGCTTGGGCGCTCTCGTTCACGGTCGCTACTGGATAAACGACACCACGTACCACGACCCACGCATCGTCCCCATCCTCACCGAATGGCTGAAGGATCAGGTCCCGAAAAGCACTGTGCCCGGAAGCACCCTCTTCGAGGCCTTCCGCGGGCACCTGCGGATCGCACACCCAGACATCCCGCACGACAAGTTCGGGCAGGAAACGTTCCGGAACCGGTGCTCGGAGATCTACACCCTCTACCCGCACTACAAAAATAAGGCCGCGACGAGACGGTCGGCTGAGAACCGCAACGAAGCGACCTACAACAAGCGGAAGGTCACGCGGCCTGGCGAAGTCTGGTTGATCGACACGACGACCGTGAACGTCGAACTGTGGGACCCCCATCAGCGCGGTAAGAAGGACACGTTCCGGCCCGTCCTGACGATGATCATCGACTTTGCCACGCGAATGGTCGTCGGATACTCCCTCACTGAGAAGACGGGCGAGTTCGCGGTCGGGCTGGCCCTAGCACACGCCTTCGCATCCATGGTCGATCAGGACACCTATGTCGAAATCTATGGGAAACGCATTCCGCGGCCCTACGTCGAATTTCCCCGGGCCCTCGTGTCGCACCCGATCTTCCCCGAGGCTCTCGTAAGCGACAACGGGATGGACTACACCAACTTCTACCAAACGGCGCAGCTGGAACGCCTCACCATGGACTTCGAACCGGGGCGCCGTTTGTCACCGGACGACAAGGCAGAGATCGAACGGTTCTTCCTGACGCTGAAGTGGAAATTCGAAGCTCTGATTCGCGGCTTCACGGGAGGATCCGTCGACGAGCGAGGCGAGAGTCCCGAAGCCGACGCCGTCGTCACCTACCAGGAATACCTGCGCCGCCTCGACCGATGGGTCGACTTGTACAACTTCCGAGTCCATGAGGGAATCACCCTCGAGGACGACCCCCACCGAGACGTCAGCCCTTACGAAATGTGGGTTCACCTCGCCGACAGAAACGGCATCACCGAGGTGAAACCGTGGAAGAACGAGTGGATCAAGTTCCTCCCCAGCTGGGCCGGCACCATCTCCACCGATGGAGTCTCCTACAAAGACCTCATGTACAACGCACCGGTGCTGAAAAGGATGAAGACCACCCCGGGTCTTGCGATCAAGGGCAAGCACCGGTTCTACCGCAACCCCTCTGACCTGCGCCACATCTACTGCTTCGACCCCGACGGTCATGCGAAGAAGATCCCGTGGGCCGGACTGACGGACATGACGCCCGAATTCGGCGAGTACATGAACGACATGGTCAGGCATAGTTTCGACGATCTCCACGTCACGAAGAAGCAGTACCAGGATCGCATTGTCGAGTGGCTCGTCGAAGCCCACCGGATCGACGAGGAGAACGAGCAGCTCAGAAGCGTTGCCCGAAGTCGCCACGAGGAGATGCTCGATTTCAACCTGGATCGCGTCAGGCGGGTCGACACCGGAGTCATCAGCGAGGATCCCCCCGCCACCGCGCCGGCACCCGTCGTGTTCACTGTGGCGCCACCCGCCCCCCGCCCGGCCATCAGCACCCGTCGACCGAAACGGGTCCAGCGTAGCGACGACCTCGACTACGTTTTCGAGGACCTCGCATGAGCGTCCTGACCGCAGACGATGTCCTCGCCGCATTGACGGATGAAGACCGGGCGTTCATCGCCCGCACACGCAACGACGGTGTCGAAGACCCTGGATACCTCACCGTCGAGCAGGTAAAAGCACTTAGCCCGGACGACAAACTCATGCGCAAGTACGACCTCGGGCTCTGGAACGCCGCGTTCCCCCTTGTCGCGACACGATCCGTCCGCGACGCGGACCTACAAATTGCGGCCGCCACCCCCTCCAGTCCCGGACCGGCCGCCGGTCTCAGCACCGTCACTGTCATCACCGGCAAACCCGGCACCGGCAAAAGCATGTACGTCCAGGATCTTGCCGCCACGCAGATGCGTCAGCTCAGCCGCATCAGAGTCCTCCGTACCGCCCGCGGCGAAGCGATAGATCTCCCCAGCTTTGACGGCATCTACGGCACCTTCCGTCCCGTCATCTATCTCTCCCTGGACCGCCGGTGCACCCCCAAACAGTTGTTCACCGCCCTCTGTGATGCCATCGGGTGGGCGGCCGGAGACGATCCGCAGGTCGCGTTCGGCAAAGCCATGGCCGCGTGCGGCACAGAGTTGGTCATCATTGACGAAATCCAGTTCGTGAACTTCGACGGCGAGACCGGCCGGTACGTGCACGACGCCCTCAAATGGATCACCAACTCTGGAGTGCGTCTGCTCTTGGCTGGCCACAGCATCAAGTGGCTTCTCCGCCGGCAGAAGACGGAGGCGCGCATGGCGGCGTCCGACCAATCCAGCGCCCGCTGGGACCCCATCGAATTCACGAAACTCGGATTCGGCACAACCGACGAACAAGACGAGTGGCTCGACCTCCTCGAGCACCTCGACGCCCGCGTCCGACTCGCCGGCCACGACCCCGACGAACAAGTGCTCAGCACCCATTTCGCGGAGTACCTCTGGGTGTCGACACTCGGATACCTGAACCACCTCAAAACCCTGGTGACGAAGGGCCTGAACGCGGCCGCGTCTACACGAGATCAGCGCCTCACGGAGAACATCCTTGATCGCCTGAGCGTTGAGAGCCGCGCCCAGGAGACACGGATGAATCGCCTCGCCGTCTGGAGGGCAGGAAAGTTCCCGTGGGATGCCGACTGGCACGAAAGTGGACTGGGCTGACCGATGGCTATCACCTCCATCCGCGTCGACCGGCACCCCGGCGAATGGCTCCCCAGCCTCATCGGCCGAATCGCTCACTTCTGCGGCGTTTCCCCGCTGGCCCTGTGTAAGAACATCGGAGTCGACACCGCTGGACGGAATCTGCAGTACGCCGGAACCCGCGTGTCAGACCACACGGCGGAGCGGATCGCCGGCGCCTTGAACTGGGAACCCCAGGACATCCACGCCATGACCATGTCCGACTACTCCGAGAACGCCCTCCGATTATCGAGCGACGGACACATCGCCAAAACCCACCTCTGGACCCGCGGCGCAGGAACACGCTACTGCCCTGCTTGTCTGAGGCAACATCCCGGCATGTTCTTGAAGGAGTGGAAGCTGACGTTCACATTCGTCTGCCTACGGCACAGGATCATCCTCAACGACGTCTGCACCCTCTGCGAAACGCCGACGACCGAAATGCGGATGGGGGCACCGCGCCGGGTCGACCCCACCCGGTGTCACGCTCCCGTCCCCGTCGATGAAGAACGCCGTGCACCCTGCAACGCCGAATGGTCCAAGAGCTGGACCGACGACCCGCTACCTCAGGACTCACCCATCCTTGCCGCTCAACAGGACATCAACACCCGTATCGCTTCCGGGCAAGCCCTGCCGTTGCTCACCAATCTCCGCGCAAACGCCATCGCCCTTCTCGGCGCGGACGCCATCGACCTCATCAGCGAACTGTCCCAGACTCCACGATCGGACCTTCTCGGGCTCTTCGAACCAGGACACCGTCTCGGAACGACCGCGCCGGCATCCGCTTTCGCGATGTCCGCCTTGACGGCCGCGAGCTGGCGGCTGCTCACCGACAACGAACCGAGCGTGCGCCGCAGCATCCGGCAGGTGACCTTCGACCGTCCCGTCGGACACGTCCCCCGATCCGGAGGATTCGGCCCCGGAAGCGCCGCCTTCCTCCTTTCATCCTGGCCGGAAAGTGCACCACCGATGCAGGGACGCATCCTTCGAGCTCTCGACTCGGATCTTCCCACTCTGCAACGCCTCACCTGGGGATCGACGACGGATGCCGCCACAGACTCGTCTTGGATGCAAAGGCGGAAGCAACAGCGACTGTCCGGGTACACCTTCGAACTGGCACCCGGCCAGTTCGGCCCCCGAGACCAATCGATCCCAGCGCTGCTATGGCCCGAATGGACGGTACCCAACGACGTCGGCACGCCGACATCGGCGACCGCGCTGCAACGAGGATTCGCCCAGGCGGTCCTGATCGCGAACACCCGAACGATGTCTGATAAGCGCATCGCTGGCATCCAAGACGTCTTCCGACCAACCATGCTGGGATCGCCAACCGAAACGACCGCGATCCTGTCCAGTCTTACCGAGCTGGCCCTCATCATCGACGCAGAACCTGGGCCGATCCGGTACGACCGACGACGCCACCTCACATGGCCCCGCCTTCTCACCCAACAGCAATGGCGTCTTCTCGCCGAACAGCTCGATCTCAATGTCGGAACCCGCCCCCGACGTCTTCGTTTCCGGCGGTACATGTTCACCCGACTGACCGGTGCCGGGCTGAAAGACTTGCCCGGCGTGCTGAGAATCCGTCACCCGCGCGAGGTCGCGGAATACACGGTATTCATGATGACCCTCACGACCCGCGTCGTCGCCGCAGTGGACGACTACCTCAAGG
Organism: Frondihabitans sp. PAMC 28766; assembly: GCF_001577365.1. Taxonomy (NCBI): domain Bacteria; kingdom Bacillati; phylum Actinomycetota; class Actinomycetes; order Micrococcales; family Microbacteriaceae; genus Frondihabitans; species Frondihabitans sp. PAMC 28766. Next base: position 838,127 of record NZ_CP014513.1, on the reverse strand, counting down.
CGTTCCTAGAACACTCCGGCATCCACGAACCCGTGACATGGTCCCCGCCCCGCACAACGAGTGGCCCCCTCACGGCCCGCGAACTCGACGACATCGACATCGCCCACCTCCACAGCCAGCTCGCCGGCGGCCCGAGATCGTTGTCGTCGCTGTCCTACGAGCTGGGGCGACACGAGCGACACGTCCGCTGGGCGATCGACCGGTACCCGATCGAGGACGGCCCGGCACCGAACCCCCTCGACTGGACGTGTACGTTTTGACCGGCTGGAACCACAATGCGAGCCCCTTGGCGGGCTCCACGGAGATGCAGCCGGGGACGAGCGAGTCTCGGGTCGTCGTCGCTGGTGACTGGCATGGGGAGATCGCATGGATCCAAACTGTCCTGCCGCGCATCGGACGTCTCGCCCCTGACGTGAGGACCGTCCTTCACCTCGGAGACTTCGGCTTCTGGACCGCAGGCGAACGTCGCGGCAAAGGGTACCTCGGGGCTATCGACTACTGGGCAAAAAGGGCCGGCATTGACAAGATCCTGGTCACCCCCGGAAACCACGAACAGTGGCCGCTTCTCATGAAGGCGTTCGAGAACCAACCCGGCGACATCGTGCAGATCACCGAACGAGCTTGGGCCATGCCGCGCGGTTACCGGTTCTCCCTTCGAGGACGCGCGTTTATGTCCTTCGGCGGCGCCGCCTCCTACGACACGGAACACCGCACGCACGGCGTCGACTGGTGGCCCGAGGAGCTCGCTTCGCAGGACGAAACGAATCGGGCCGCCTCAGGCCCAAGAGTGGACGTGCTTCTCACCCACGAGACCATCACTTCGCCCAGTCCTCGGGTGGTCGAGGAGATGACCAAGAACAGGGCATGGGCCACCGAGGAAGCCCAAGAACGCTCTGCGCTTTCACGTCGTCGAGTCACACAGGTTTTCGACTACCACCAGCCGCGCTTGTTGCTCCACGGGCACATGCACACCCCCGACGTGATGACGCTGCCTGATGGGCGCGGAGTGTGGTCCCTCGGGATGGACCGGCAAGACCGCAACATCGGCATCCTCGACCTCGACACGCTCACCTTCGATTGGCTCCTCGAATGACCTCATCAGACACGACTGCGGGCCACGATGCGGCGCGGGAACATCTCGACTCGCTACTCGGCCCCTCCTTCACGCCGGACCGTGTCGCCGAATGGTTGCACTCATCCGGGGAGCACGTGCAGGATTTGACCGCGCGCGGCGATTTGGTCACCGTCCCCGATCGGGACGGTCGCCCGAGCTACCCGGCGTTCCAATTCGACCCGTACAAACGAGTTCTTCCCCACGTGAGCTGGATCCTGCGCCTGCTCGATCCAGAGGGGATCGACCCATGGGGATCCGCCCTCTGGCTGAACACCCCCGACCCGACCTTCGGTGATGTGACAGGGGCCGAGGCTCTCCGGCACGGCAACTGCCACCTCGTCCTCAATGCGGCCCGGGACGTCTATGGCCAGAGGAGTCAGGCATGAGAATCACCAGACCCCCGATGCCGCCTCGACGGATTCAACCAGCCACGGACACGGCCCTGTTTCTCGACGTCGATGGCGTTTTGTGCCCCGTGCATAGCCTCGAGACCGATCCGGGCTGGGGACCCGTGACGGTCATCGACGACCCTGGCTTCGGAGAGCTTGCCATCTCCTTGGACATGGCCGCCGCCCTGATGGGCGCCCCAGTGGAACTCATGTGGTGCACCGACTGGCAAGACATTGCCAACATGGCGTTCGCGCCCTATCTCGGACAAGCCTTGCCTCACCTCACCCGTCCGTGGGAAGCCGAGAACAGGTGGTGGAAACTAGACGCGATCCACCACTACCTCGACACCCACACCCAAATCCGTCGTTTCATCTGGATCGACGATCACCTCGATCTCCCCGAGGAAGATGGTGAACCCCGCTCGACACACGCCGCCCGCGAATTCCAACAGAGGGGTGTGCCGGGCTTTCTCATCGCGCCCGAGAAAACAGTCGGCTTGACCAAAAAGGATTGGGATCGGGCGACGGACTGGCTCCGTGACCCCTGACATCTGTTCCCGATAGCGGGCCCCGGGGACGCTCAGGCCGAGGCTCTGTCAACCTACATGTGCTGCTCCAGATTGCAACGGGCCACAACTTCAGGCGGGCCCCTCCACGTGCGGGGTCCGGGTCGCACGGGATCGAGTCGCTGGATGAGCGTCGGGACGACGGCCTGGGCTTTCGGCAACTGTGTTGATGGAGACGGTGAGCTGGCTACACAGTCGAAGAGCGTTCGATGAGGGGGCGTAAGGCATAGACAAGCGGGGCCTTCCGCTAACCGGAATCAGCTTCACGTGGTTGAGCCGGGATAGCCAAAACTCCCCAGGGGTCGAAAACGAGGTTCGGATACCTCTGCCGGGTTTCAGGAGACATCGGGTTTCCCACGCGAAAACTTCCTCCGTCGCGAGGGCTGAGGACTCGATCCTCGATGAGATGCCAGGTGTCTTTTGAGACGTCAGTTACCTGGGTTGTTGCGGGTGCCGGATCAGCCTCATACTGGGCGCCCGTCGGCGACGTTGTTCCGCACATAGGGATGGCATGGATCCCTTCCTCATCACCGACATGTTCTTTCAACTCCGAGCTCTGCCCCTTCCCGCGGGATGGAAGCGCGCGGAGAGACAAAGGCGGGCAGTGCAGGTCGTGCGGAGTGCGTGGGCACCGGCTCTGTCGTTCGCGCTCATGCTTCTAGGGACCTACCTTCCCGGCCACTGGGGACAGGCGGCACAGACTGTCGCGGGCGTCGCGGGCTTCATCTCTACACTGCGCGGTGCGCTGCGACAAGCTGGTTGGCCGGGTCGACGGGAGCGGTGATTGAGTTGGTTTTGCCGCTCATCGCACCGGGATTGCTGCTGGCTGACACGCTTTGGATTGTGCGTTCGCAAATGCGGCCCGCGGGCCCAGGTCAAGAGGACTGCTCCGCGAAGAGGACCCCTTCCGCGATTGCCATCAGCGACCAGGCCTTGGGAATGACTTCAACGACCTCACGCAAACGCGCCCCATCACTTGCCGCCATCCATCGAATGAACGTCGTCGGCGTCACCGTGCGCGTGAACCGGTACGACGAGTCCACAGCCGCATGGTCGACGAGGGCAGCTCGTAGCCGTTCGACGGAGTGGTCGGATACGTGAATTAGGTAGTTCCGCGCCGCGCGCAGCAATTCGTACATTGTCGTGAGCTCATTCAGTGGTGCCAGTTCGGTTTCGACATCCTGTGAGAGCCAACCATCCACGTTGCCCAGCCCGCTGCTGAGGAGCCGGTCAAGGTAGGTGTCGTCTATGACAGCGAGGGGGTCGGCCGCGTTGCCCACGAGTTCGTCGTGGGCGCGCCGCAACGCTCCTTTCGGCAACGCGGCTCGTCGGAGTCCCGCTGCGGGGTCCGCGAGGATCATGGATCGCATCCAGGACCGTCGGTCGATTTCAAAAGTCTGGGCGTACGAGGTCAAAAGTGAGCGGACGGCAGCGTCGCTTTCGCTGATGCCTTCAGCAGATTCGAATTCCTGGAGAGCTTGTCGCTGATCGACCCGTGCGGCGTGCAAGAAAGTGATAGCTGGGGGCGCGTTTCGCTGCGAGGCTTTGGCTCGAAGCTGAGGTGCAGTCGTGGCGGCGCGGATGGCGGCTTGCCAGGTTTCGAATTTGTTCCGAATTGCGGGCAATGACGGCCGGGAACGGTTCCCCTGCATTTCCCGTTCACGCCAGGGCTCATAGTGGGCGGAGCCCGTGCTGGCGTTCACTGAGTTTCGATCTTGTATGAAGTGCGCAACAGCGTCTCTGTAGTCCTCTTCGGAGAACAGGAGCAGGCCTCGGGCGCGTCCTCGACCGCTCGTTCCCAGGCCTGCGCTTGTCATAGCGTCGTCCCAATAGCCTTGCCCAAGCCTCTTCATGACGGTTTGCGCATCGGCCGGCCATGGGTGGGCGACTTCGCCGCGGGGCCGAGTGACGAACGGCTTGCGCAATTCCATGTACTTGTTTTTCGTGAGCGTGAGTCGTTGACCTCGGGCTTGTTCCTGAACGGCTGCAGCGACAGCAAGGATGTTCGCGATCTCCTCGACGCTGAAGCCACGTGGCAGTAATACACCTTCCAGTGCTCGAAGGTCGTCGAGTTCCAGCCCCACGAGGGCCGCCCCAGGATCTCCCTCGATTCGCAAGTGCACGCCGACGAGGTAGTGAACCCCTAGGCGCAGGGCGCTTTCCGGAAAGTGATGCGCTTCGTCCTGTTTGCTGAAGACCACTTGACTCGCGTCGAGTGCCGTGGCGACGACGACCGGATCGATGGCTGGGAACAGTAGCCGGAACCGATCGATGACGTCGAACTTGCGGGCGCCGGTCTCGGCAAGCGCGGCGACGGACAGTCCATGCTCTTCCCAGAACGAGCGGACAAGCGCATTGTCGGTCCGCGTCTGTGCTTCGCGGCGTGCAGCTCGCGAGGCGTCGGAGTCCACACCTCGCTTCGAGGATCTGGTGCACCCTGCCCCGCGAGATGTCGAACTCGTCGGCGATGACTTGCATTGTTTTCCCGCCGCGATAGGCCGCCTCGATGGCGTCGTTACGTGCGTCGTCCCGTTCGCTCACTTGATCTCCCCCTGGATGTCTGCAACGTCCCCAGTCACTATCGGCTGGAGAAGGACTTTTGTTAGAGACTCGTCTCCTGGTGGGGGAGGAGCAGTCCGCTGCGATCTCGAATCAGTTCGGGGTGACGCTGGCACTCGGCTGCGTCTAACCACACCCTCAGCCAAGGAGTTCGGCCAGAGAACACTGGCGATGCAGGAGCGGTCGCCACGAGAGGGCTGTTCGGAGTGCCCGGAGGAAGAGCCGGCAGGCGCGTGAAACAACTGATGTTTCGCGGATCGACACCCTTCAGGGACGACACGGCCGTCGACCGTGATCTATCTGGAGTAGACGCCGGCTCGCGCGGTGAACCGACACCGCCCACGATCGCCTCCGCCGCGAATTGGCGCCCCCTTATTCGGACTCTTCGCGCTGTTCGCGTGACTTGTCGTTCGCGGGTTTATCGGAGACTGCGGCAAGATCGGGCGCATTTTCATGCCCTGACTCACTGTCCAAGACGTCCATGAGTAGTTTTCGGACGAGAAGGATTGAGAACACCTGCTCGACCGTCTTGCCGAGACGCCGAATATTGCCCGTGGCGCGGGTGACGGGTTCGAGGTACTGACTGACTTCGTTGAGGTCGATCTGCCTCTGCTCGTCGTCGGTGAGCGTCGCGAAATGGCTGGCCACGAGACGCTCGAGGATGATGCGAAGATGCTCGCCGCTGAGATGTTCAAATCGGATCATGGCGTCGAAGCGGGAAGCGAGGGCTTCGCCGAGTGCGGTGTTGATGGCGGCTTCGGAGTCGTAGTTCGACGTGCAGATGATGACCGCGGGACCGACCTCCACTTTGTAGTTCTTATCCTCGAAGACGCCTCCGTCGAAGAGCTGATAGAAGGCGTTGTGGAATGCCGGGTTTGCCTTATCGAACTCGTCGATAAGGATCACCCCGGATTCCCGGTCCAGGAGGTCATGCGCGAAGGACGCTTCGGTGTGGGCCCCACCGAAGACATAGGACGCGAACTTCTCGCTGTGGAACATCGAGAACTGTTTCCGCATCAGCTCCCCGCCGAGGAGCCCGTTGACAAAGTGCGCCGTTTCCGTCTTGCCGACGCCCGAGGGGCCGTAGAGCATCAACACGATTGGCGTAGAGCGTTCCTTCGCAGTGAGCGGGTAGAGCGCTGCTAGCAGCTCGGCGCGCACATGCGCCTGGCCGACGAGGCGTTCGGCGAAGTCCTTACTGATGCTCGCGAGCGTCGAAGCGGTTACGGTGGGATAAACGTACCTCTCGGTAAGGACGGGGAAGATTCGGGAGAGTTGAGCCTGGATCTGCGCGGGTGGGTTGTGCAGGTGAAGATGCTTGGGCTGGATGGGACGGACCAGGCCGGCGAAGTTGGAGATGACGTGTTCGTTCAGTGACGCGTAGTCGCTGGACTCGGCGACGACATTCTCGGGGCGGTCCGGAGCCGTGCCGGGCGCGCTTTGCGATTGGTCGCCCTGGACGACGGTCAGTACCCGTGTTGAGTCGTCGCGAGCCATGACGATGTCCAAAAGGCTCTCCGTCGTGAGATGCGCGGTCTTCTGGTGGAACCACTTCACGGGCCCGAAGTAGAGGGTTATTTCGATGTCAGCGGCCATATTCGACCCCGCCAGAACGACGTCATAGACATCCAGGAGGACTCCCGTTGCGCTCGTGACCCCGTCGACCAAATCGACGGCTGACAGGGATGCCTGTGGGAGCGCGGCAGATAGTTCGCTGCTCAAGGTGAGACTGCTTTCCAACGTCTGCCCGACGAATATCCCGTGGTAGGTCAGCCGCATTCGGATCAAGTCCGTCAGTCCGTAATTGTTGCGGAAGGCTCGCAGATTGAACCGCAGAACGCTTTTCCGTTCCTCTCCAGGGTGCTGGGCGATCAGCTCGTAGTAGCCTTTGGCGTTGGTGAGGGCTTCATCCAACCGAGCCAACTCCACGGTCGGGTCGTCATCTTTGGCCGCGATCATGTATGGGGTGTACATCTTCACGAACGCCATCGTGTCTGAAGCTGCCGATACGGAGAGATCACGAAGCCGTTCGATCCGGGGGTCCTGATCGACCTGCTCGAGGTAGTCGGTGAGGATGGTATTCGAGAGGGTTTTGCTGAGGATGCTCTGCGCCTCCCGGGATGCTTCAGCCCCCGCTCCCGCTGATGCCGACGCCCCGATGAACGGCAGCCAGCTGAACTTGGCTGAGACCGCGGCATCCACCTTCGCGTGTGTTTCATTAGTGCGATTTCGGATGTGTTCGGCGCTAGTGACCTCCTTGCCGCCGGCGGAGATGTCGAGGTAGTCAGAGGCAGACTGTTCGTCGAAGTAGACGATCTTGATCAGGTCGGTGCCTGGCTGGTCACTCGTGTCGGTCATCGTTCCTCCGTGCTCTGGTGCGTGCTTGATTTGCCGAGTCTTTTGTCGCTGCGGCGGATTGATCGCCGTCGGTATTTCACGAAAGAGGGGTGCTCTATGGGGCGAACAACTCCGGTCGGTGTCGCAGGGCCAGCCCCGACCTGGGGGTGGCGGCCAGCGGATTAGCCTGCCGATGCGCGAGCACTCCGGCGAGCCCTTCCATGTTTATCCGTCGGAAGGTAGGCCAGAGTGTGGGTCCCACGCTCACCTTCCTCTTCGTCCAAGTCCCGCCTCACCCTCGTCCCCAGCACCGAGCAGGAGGTGACCGACCAACCCGCCCTCGAACTCAGCGCCTAACCCACCAAACGAAGGAAACACGGCTACACAGAGATGATGGATGGGTGTCCGGGAGCGTGTGACTCGCTTTTTACACTGACGCCCTTACGGGTTGTCTTTAGGTGGATTTGTCCACGTTTCCGGGCCGCTTTCGCGGTGCCGGGCAGGACATGACTTGATAGGAGCCTGACCGGGAAGTCGTCTCACCTTTGTGCTGTCTGCCCCGCCCAGCCCGCGATGACTATTCACTCATCAACGGAAGGGAATTCGTCCATGACGAGCATGACAGCACCACCCGACACAGCCAACCCCTCGAAGTCGCCAGTGGCGTTCTTCGGCGGGATCGATACCCACAAGAGCACCCATCACGTCGCGATCGTCGACGCGACAGGACGTCCCATCACGGACCGGCAGTTCGACACGACACCGACGGCATACGCGGAGATCGTCGCGTTCTTCAAAGGACACGGGACCGTCGAACGTGTCGGCGTCGAAGGAACCGGCTCGTATGGTGCCGGAATCGCGCGCGCGCTCGACGCGGCCGGAATCATCGTCAGAGAGATCGCCCGCCCCAACAGGCAACATCGCCGCCTCAAAGGCAAGTCCGACCCGATCGACGCCCACCAAGCCGCCCTGGGAGTCATCGCCGACACACACACGTCGACACCGAAATCCGGCGACGGAACGATCGAGTCCATCCGGATCCTCATGGCCGAACGACACTCCGCCGTCAAGGCCAGGTCCCAAACCATGAACCAAATCCACAGCCTCCTCATCACCGCACCCGACCGGGTCAGGCAGGACTACCGCGCATTGGACAAGACGCGGCTCGTGACTATCCTCACTCGAACACGCCCCGCCCCCGGGGACGATCCCGACGCGATCACTCGCCAGACGCTCAAGCGGCTCGCGGCCCGTCACACGGCCCTCCACGACGAGCTGGCCATCATCGACATCCACCTCGATGCCCTCATCCGGGTCGTGAACCCTGCCCTTCTCGCCCTCAGCGGTGTCGGCGTCGTCGTCGCGGCGACCCTGCTGACCGCCGCCGGAGACAACCCCGAAAGACTCACATCCAAAGCTGCGTTCGCGTCTCTCTGCGGTGCCGCACCGATCCCCGCGTCGTCGGGGCAACGGATCCGCCACCGTCTCTCCCGGGGAGGGAACCGGCAAGCGAACAGCGCCCTGCACCGCATCGTGCTCCTCAGAATGCGACACCGTGAACCCCGAACAGCCGAGTACTTCGATCGCCGCCGAGCCGAGGGCCTCTCCGACCGCGACATCATCCGCTGCCTGAAACGACACATCGCGAACGAGGTCTTCCACACCCTCACCCACCCGAGCCCGGACGCACCAGCCGGCGTCGCGCTCCGCGCCCGCCGCCAAGCCCTCGGCATCCCGATCACGGTCCTCGCCGCGACCCTCGGCGTCCCCTACCAAAAGCTCCGCCGCCTCGAAATCGGGACCCGGGGCGACACCACCCTCGAACACCAAGCCCACGCCGCCCTCGACCAAATCACCCCACCCGCCACGCCTTGACAGCAATAGGAGCATCCACCACCAGGGACTTGACCTAACCTGAACACGTGTCAGATAAGCAGTCTCCGGCGGGTGCCGAAAAGGCAAAGCGTGCTGGACAGGCGCTCCTGCTCTCGACCCTTGCACCCGACTTCGACGAAAAAAGGCACCGCTTCTACGTCGATCTTCTCACTCAAGCGCTTGACAGGCCCGAGACGAAGAACGTCGCGTTGACCGGAGCGTACGGGACCGGGAAAAGCAGCATCCTCGAGGCGATCAAGAACGACCCCTCGGGTCACGTCGTGGAACTGTCGCTCTCCACGATCGCCCCAGAAGCCTCCGAGACTGATCAGTCGGACGACAAAGCAACCTCCCGCACAAACCGCCTCCAGAAAGAGATCGTCAAGCAGCTGCTCTACCGGCTGCATCCCGGCAAGGTCCCGCGCTCGAAATTCGGCCGCGCCAGTGTCCCCCGCAGCACGACACGGTGGCTCGTCGCGACCGGTGCGGGGGCCGGCGTTATGGTCGTTCTACTCGGACTCGGACTCGTCCAACCGTTCGTTCACGCCCGCCTCACACAGACCTGGCGCCAGGACGCGGCATACCTGGTGCTGTTCGGCCTGGCCGCTGTCCTCGCCCGAATCGTCATCGCGCTGGCATACGGCAGATCCACCTTCAGCGCGTCCGTGAACGCCGGCCCCGCCATGGTCAACCTGTCACCGAAGTCGCAAACATACTTCGATGAATACCTGGACGAAATCGTCTACTTCTTCGAATCAAGCGGCGCCACCACGGTCATCGTCGAGGACATCGACCGATTTGACGACATCCATGTGTTCGACACGCTCCGCGCGCTCAACAACCTCCTGAACGCCGCCGACCAGATCAAAAAACGCATTATTTTCATCTACGCGATTCGCGATAGTGTCTTCGACCTGATCGGCATCCAGGACGACGAAACCGACCCCGCGAAATCTGGTCTGAAACGGGCAAATCGCACAAAGTTCTTTGACGTCATCATCCCTGTCGTTCCTTTCCTCAGCGCCGACAACGCACGGGACCTGATGGCCGAAACCATGACCAGCACGGAATTCGCGATCGATCGCGCGCTCATCCGCCTCGCAGCCCGGCACGTGGCCGACATGCGACTCCTACACAACATCCGCAACGAATTCGAGATTTACCGCAACCAACTTGTCGTACCTAAAAAGCACGTACCCGGCATCACCGATGATCTCGTGTTCGCTGTCGTCCTCTACAAGAACACCCACCTGACCGGCTTCGAAGAAATCCGTTACCGAGCAAGCGCCCTTGATCGGCTGTACAGCGACTGGCGGGCGCTCGTCGCCGAAAACCTTGGCATCGTCAGCGCACGGGTCGCGCTCCTGCACACCGCCCTCGACCGCACTCGAACCCGCGCCGCACGCGCCAATCGCCTTGGCACGCTCCTCGAGCAATTCCGACTCCGCCTCGAAGCAGCTGCTCGCGTCACAACGCCCGCCGCGACCGTGCAGCTCGCCGGCCCCCTCCGCGCAGGCAGCGAGTCCGATCCCGCACTGTGGGAGCAGATCATCAACGGGGAAGCCCAGCAGCTCGTCGTCTCGGACCAGGCCGGTTACAGAGCGGCGGCCATCACCCTGTCCTACAGCGCCTCTCAACTCGGGACCGAACTCGGTGTCGTGCTCCGTCAGGGCGACTGGGACCAAGGCGCCGTCGACGCGACCGAGGCCGATCTCCGGTCCGCCGAAAACGATCTCGCATTCTTAAGGCACCACTCCTGGCAAGACCTCGTCACTCGACCAGAATTCACCCTCGGAAAATCCTCCTGGACGAGAGAGGAACGCGAAACCCCGACGGCGGCCACGTTCGACGAGCTGATCCAGTGGCACCTCGATTCAGAGCTCCTCCGCGAACTTGTCAGGCATGGGTACCTCACATCGCACTTCGCCCTGTACGGCTCACACTTCTACGGCGAATACCTCGGCGTTGATGCCCTCGAGTACATTCGTCGGTGCATCGAGCCGGGCATCCCCGACGCCACATTCCCCCTCGATTCCGACAGCATTGAGCAGCTGCTGATCGACCAACAAGCTGAGGATGACACCGCTGAACTATTCCTCGACTCCGGCGTCTATAACGTCAGCATTATGAACTATCTCTTAACGCGCCGAGCCGCCGCCGCCACAGTCGTCGCGAAGAACCTTGCCCGCCGAGGGAGCCTCGAAACCGAGTTCGTGGACACTTACGTCGCCCAAGGCGCGGACCCAGCCGGGCTGCTTGGGGCGATGGCACCGTTCTGGCCCGGAGTCGTGCAGTACGCAGCCCTGGCTGCCCCGGTGAAAGAGGAGCTGCGCCCGCGCGTCCTCGACGCCATCCTCTCTGCCGTGCCGACAGACGAGGTCCCCACCAATGCCGAGGTGGGGACGATACTTGCCGAGCATTATCACGAGATCAGTGCGATCACCCAGCCGACATCGTCCCGTCGGGCGGCCATCGTCCTCGGCATCCTTCACCTCAGCGGCACGTCTCTTGAGTTGGTGGAACCATTGAACATGACGGCGCGCCAGGTCGCCATTACTCTTCGCATGTTCCCCATCGAGGAACGCAATCTCACCGCCCTCCTTGCCTTGGATTCCGTGATCGGATTGGACACAATCGCCGAGCGCCGAGACCTTTTCAGCTACGTCCTCGATCAGCTCGAGGACTATTTGCGGGTCGTCGAACTTCACCCGGAACTTTTCACCATCGCGTCGGATCCTGCACAATTCGGGTCCGTCCTTTCCGCCATCGCGGAGGCGGCGCCGAAACTTCTCGAGCAAGCGGTCGCTCTCTCAGCGCTCACGTGCCGGATCGACGACCTCGCGTCGGTGAACCAGAAAGCGTGGCCGGCGCTCCTCATCCACAATCGAACGGAACCGACCTTCGACAACATCGCCGCCCACGTGAAGTTCTACGGCGTCGACGCTTCTCTCGGAAGCTTCCTATCCGGACAAAAAAAGATCACCGCGGTGGACCGAATCGATCAGGACGCGCGACGCGATCTCGCGATCAGCATCCTCCGCGCGGCAGCGACCATTCCATCCACGGCTACCAGGGTGCGCCTTGCCGCAGGACTGAAACCCGGCCTCATCGATCCCGCCGTCCTCCCCGCCTTGGCTGGAGATCTCGTGGCCAGGATGCTGAAGCGCGGACTCATCGCCGACGAGGCCTCCACCTTCCGGCCCGACCTCATGGTCGACTGGCCGACCCTCGAAGTGACACTCGACGCGTCGAAGAAGTTCGCGACGTTCGTCAACCCCGAGATCCTTCCCGCTCAAAACGTCGCTCCGCTGATCCGTTACAGCAGCGCCCATCCGGAAGTCCTCGACACGGTCACGGCCGACCTCGGAAGCTACGTCGCGACGGCAACCCCCAACCAGGCCAACTCGATCGCTGAAGCCCTCATCTCAGCCGCCGTGCGGCTCACCGCGTCTGCCCTGTCTTCCCTTATCGGCCGGTCCACACGTCCCGCGCTCATCATCCGCCTCATCGCGCTCACAAACGCCACCCTTTCAAAGCCCGACCTGAAAGCGGTGCTTGGTCAGATGGGCGGAGAATACGTGCGAATCTCGACCGGCGGTCGCGGATGGCCGACGTTCCCACCCGACGACGCTCACGCCGTCGTCCTCGAGCGTCTCGTTGGCGACACGCTCAAATCTTTCGAGAGAGTCCACTTCAAGGGCCGAGGCGACCGGCTCAAGGCATCGCTCCAATAGGCCTCACGTCACACCCTTACTACCGAGACGTTCGGCGCGCCAGCGGTGCGACAGGGATGTGTCCGCCCATGCAGAGAAGCTGCAGACGAGTATCACGACCTCCCGCACATCCAGGGGGACTGCCGAGGGTTGCTCTCTAGCTAAGTCGACGGTATTTTCCCGGTGTCATGCCCACGAGTGGTGAGAACTGTTCGATGAACTGGCTTGTGGAGGCCCACCCGCACGCTGCGGCCGTGTCAGTGACGGATGCTCCGTTAGCCAGGAGGACGAGGGCATGGTGGACTCGAAGCTGCAAGCGCCACTGTCGGTAGCCCATACCTGTCTCTTGCCGGAAGAGTCTGCTGAGGGTGCGGGACTGCAGCCCCGCGACCTCGCCGAGAGCGGCAAGGGATAAGGGTGACGCGAGATCCGCCTCGACGTGTCGGGCCAGTGCCTGCAAGCGTGGGTCACGCAGCTCGGGGAGATGCAGGGGCTCCTGGGCGGCGGACGCTATCTCATCCACGATGACGCGGCGTAAGTGGTCCCGTGAGGCCGGCGAACGCGACGAACTCGATGTCATCGACAGGACGCCCTCCCGAGCGAGGGGTGTCGCGACGAGGACCGTTGGCACCGCGGGCAACGGGGAGACGAGTGAGTCTTCGAAATGGACAATGCGCATGTCGGTGCGGCCATGCGCACGATGTCGATGCTCGAAGCCTGCGGGAACCCATGTGAACCGATTGCCGGGGGCAATCCACACGCCGTCGTCTGTGAGAAGTGACAGAACGCCAGTCGCAGCGAGGACGAGGTGTCCGAGAGCATGAGAGTGGCGGGGCGACGTTTCGGCGTGGGTGAATCGATACGCGCCCTCGAGCCGAAGCTCATCAAGCGAAGCGCGAATGGTCGCGTTCGCCGCGGCGCCCCGTCCGCTGAGATGTCCGGAAACCGACATAGTAAGGCACTTTACGTGTTGGAGCGCATTCTGTCCTGATGGTCAACTGGGTACATGCCCATCGAGCGTCTTCAGAAGTTGCCAGTAAACGTCCGTGATAGCGGTCCGGCACCGGATCGCGCGGACGTGATCACTGGTGGTTTCATCGGCGCGGGCCTGTTGCTGATCGCCTTCAACCTCAGGACGGGCGTCGCATCCGTAGGCCCAGTGTTGTCCCTGATCGAAAGCGGTCTCGGAGTCTCCCCGGCCACAGCGAGCTTGTTGACGACGATCCCGGTTTTCGCTTTCGGCGTGTTCGCTTTCCTCACGCCGTCCCTATCGCGACGAGTCGGGCTGCACCGACTCCTCGGCATCACGATGGCGGCCGTGGCCGCCGGGATTGGCATGCGGCTGATCCCGTCGCCCATCACGTTGTTCTCCGGAACCGTTCTTCTCGGCGCCGCGATCGCAATCGGCAATGTCTGCATGCCTGCGGCGATCAAGCACTCATTCGCTAGCCGCGTCGGACTCATGATGGGCCTGTACTCGACGGCGCTTTTTCTCGGCGCGGCGGCCGCATCAGCCTTCACCGTCCCCCTCGCATCGGCTTTCGGTGGATCCTGGCGCGCAGCGCTGGCGTTCTGGCTGGTGCCTGCAGTTGTTGCCCTGCTCGTCTGGTTGCCCCATTCCCTTCGGAATACGGGCCACATTCGCGAGACGAAGGGTGTGGCCGACGGCACCGAGAAGCTGCAGACCGAGCCTCGATTGGCGCGACTTTTCCGCGACCGGGTCGCGTGGTCAGTCACGGGCTACATGGGGTTGCAGAGCCTCAGCTACTACGCGGCCCTTACGTGGATTCCTACGCTGCTCCAAGATCATGGCGCCTCCGCTCATGTCGCGGGCCTCATGCTGTCCTACTCCAGCTTCCCTGCCATAGCTGCGGCGCTGAGTGCTCCAATTCTCATGCGCAAGTCTCGCCGGACCTGGTTTCCTGTGGCTGTCACTGCCGCGCTCGGCGCCGCAGGACTGACAGGTCTTCTGGTCGCTCCGACTGGAGCGGCCCCATGGATATGGATGACATTGCTCGGGCTGGGGCAAGGGGGGACCATCGCCCTGTCGTTGAGTTACATCGTGCTGCGCTCACCCGACGCCCAGCACACGGGCCACCTTTCCACGATGGCTCAAGGAGTCGGCTACGTCGTCGCAGGCTTCGGCCCCCTTGGCTTGGGCCTTCTGCATTCGACGACGGACGGCTGGACGATGCCGCTGCTGGCCCTTCTGCTCGTGCTCGTCTTGCAATTCGCTTTTGGGGCCTCGGCAAGTCGCGAGCGGTACGTGCTTTCGAACCGACCCTCTCGCGCGAGACGGGACGAGGTGCGTCCCGGTTCCTGACTGCTCATCATGCTCGAGCATGGAGAAAGGGGCAGCACGTCTAACCGGCGGGGATCAGCATCTGTCGGAGCACTTGGCGCGACTGCGGAATTTGTCAAGGTGAATGAGGCCAGCGTGAGTTTAGGCGGCTAGTTTCGTGTCGGGTTCCTCGTCGGTTTTCTCGGTCGGTTTGTTGATCCAGGTGCTGCCGGGCAGTGTCAGGATCTGCGGGTCAGCGGTGGTGGCGAAGCGCTCGGGGTTCCGAGCGCGAGCAGCGGCGAGGGTCGTAGAGCGTTGGATGGCTTTGCCGGCGGCGAGGCCGTAGTGAACGTCGGCTGGGGTGTGCAGTCCGATACCGGTGTGCCGGTGGGTGTGGTTGTAGCCGTCGACGAATGTGGCCATGAACGCCCGTGCCTCCCCGACGGAGCCGAACCGTTCGGGGAACACGGGGGCGAACTTCAGGGTCTTGAACCACGCCTCGCTGAACGGATTGTCGTTGCTGACCCGGGGTCGGGAATGCGACTTGGTGACCTCCAGATCAGAGAGCAGGGCCGCGACGGTCTTGGAGGTCATCGACGTGCCACGGTCCGCATGAACAACCCGGGGAGTGCCGTGGATGCCAAAGATTTCCTTCATCATCTCCACCGCCAGCTGGCCTGATTCGCACGAGTGGACGTGCGCTCCGACGATGTACCGGGAGTAAATATCGATCATGACGTAGCAGTCGAAGTACTTCCCCTTGATCGGGCCGGCAAGTTTCGTGATGTCCCAAGAGTAAACCTGGCCCGGTCCGGTGGCGACCAATTCCGGGATCGCCCGGGCTGGATGCCGCGCCAGACGCCGCCGCTCTTTGACCTGTGTGTTCTCGGTCAGAACCCGGTAAATCGTGGAGATCGAGGCCAAGTAGACGCCCGCATCAAGCAGCTGGGCGTAGATCTGGATCGGTGGTAAGTCCACGAACTGAGGTGAATTGACCACCTCCAAGATCCTGGCCCGTTCAGAGGTGTCGAGCTTATTCGCTGGCGGCACCACAGCCCGGTGGGCGGGCAACGCGCGCGGTCTGCGGGTTGCCGTGGCCCGCGAGACCCCGGTCAGGTGGGCTGCGGCACGCGTTCGAACACCGGTCGCACTCAACTCGCGGTAGACGTTCATCAGGATCTCGTCTGCGGGGGTTCGTCCCGCGAGCTCTTGGACAACTGCTCCAAGAGCTCGTGTGCTTTTCCCATGATGGTCAAAGCAACTTCCGTCGTGGCCAGGCGCTGCTCGGCTTTATCGAGCTCACGACGCAGTTTCGCGATCTCGGCTTGCTCTGCGGTGAGCCGACCGATCTTGTCCCCGGGCTTCTTTCCCGCGAGTACACCCGAATCACGGAGCTTGCGCCACTCGGTAATCTGCGACGAGTAAATTCCCTGCTCCCGCAGATAAGCGCCGCCCTCGTTACGAGAAATGGCATCTTCGTAGCCCGCGAGGTGGTCGAGCTTCTGCGCCGGGGTGAATGACCGCCTCGGCGTCGGGCCCCCGGACCTCGGCCCGGGACTACTACTGTTCATCGAACTATCGTCGCGTACGGCGATCAAAGACGGGCTGGACATGATGCTGGAATTCCTGGTTCTCGCCCTACGTCAAACGGCGGACTTGCTATTAGCTCCTGGCCTCACCCAACCCTGACACGTAGGGCTGGACGCCCCTCTGCATCGAGCAAGCCAAGAGCCTCGTGACAGCTGTGAAGGGACCGCTAGCATCTGTCCATGCAGACGCCATCGGAACAAGACCCGAACACCCGCGGAGGCGAGCGGGTCCTCATCTTGTCGGCCGGCGTCGGCTCGGGACACAACAGTGCGGCGGCAGCGGTGCGGCAAGCGTGCTCCGAGCGTACCGACGTCGCAGAGGTGCAGGTCCTCGACGTCCTACAGGCGAGCAGCGCGCTCTACCGCGACGTGTTGGGAAAGGGTTATTTCGTCCTGGTCGAGGAGATGCCCTGGTTGGTCGAACTGGGTTACAACATCAGTGACCCTCCGTTTCGGCATCGTGGGCCGATGAACCCGTGGACACAAGCAAATTCCCTTCCCATCGTGGCAGCCATCAAGCGACTCCGTCCGACTGTCATCGTGTGCACACACTTCTTACCGGGTCAGTTGGTGGCGTCCCTTCTCCTGCGCGGCGTCGTGGATGCCCGGACTGCGGTGGTCACCACGGATTATGACTTTCAGGGCCTGTGGCTCAGCGGGGCGTTCCACGCCCTTTTCGTCGCCAGAGAGGAGGGCAAAGTCGAGTTGACCGCTCTCGGATTGCCCAGCGACCGTATTAACGCCACGGGCATCCCGATCACGACACGCCCAAACGACTCGATAGCGCCCGCGGCGAATGGGGTTCCCCTGCTCCTGGTCTCTGCCGGCGCCGCCGGAGGCGACTACGCCTTGGCGGTCGTGCGGCAGCTGATGCACTTGCGTTCCCCCTTTCGCGCGACGGTCGTCTGCGGTCGGAACGACGAGATGCGGCAGCGCATGGAGCAGCTGGTAACTCCTGCTGCTGACCGTTTCGAAGTGGTGGGCTTCATAACAGATATGCCGGAACTTCTGCATCGTGCGGACTTGTTCATCGGTAAGCCGGGCGGGCTGTCGGCATCAGAATGCATGGCGGCAGGTCTGCCCATGGTGCTCGTGAGCCCGATCCCCGGTCAAGAGGTTCGCAATGGCGACTACCTCATCGAGCAGGGCGCAGCTGTTCGATGCAACACCACGACAACAATTGGTTGGAAGATCGACGAGATCCTGCGGGAGCCGGGGCGCCTTGCTCGAATGCAAGCGGCAGCCACAAAAACCGGTCGCCCGGATGCCGCGCGAGACGTAATGACTGCGCTCCTGGACGGATCATCCCGACCCCTAATCGTGTCGAAGGCTGCGCAGAAAACCGTCCTCGACGTCAGTGAACGGCACATTGTCGCATCCGATCTGATGGGACCAGCCTCACTTGTCCGCCTCATCGACTCTGCTGCTGGCAGCACTGTCGCACTGCTGCGAGCCGACGAAGTCGCCGAACTGGAGAAGCATTACGGAACCTCTAGCGGCGTTCTGGTGCTGCGTCGCAATATAGCGCCCGTGTCACTCAGGTCGGAGACGAGGCGTCTGCTCCACGCCATCCTGCGCGGCGACGATGCCCTGCCCGTTCGAGTCGAAGCACTGACTGCACCCACGCCGGTCCTTCCGCGCTGAGTTTGGTAAGTCTTCCGCGGCTGCCTAACGCCGGCGACGCGTTCAGGGGCTCATCCGTGTCTGTCTACGCGTCCGCGCGCCGCAGCGGTGCGGCGTGCGCCCAATTCGTCGGGCTGTGCTGGGCGGCGAGGAGTGCCCAGGCGCCCGGGCGAGGCGACCAGCTCCGTGTCGCCGGGTCCCGTTCCAGCGTGGGTCCCGCGTCCAACGTGACTCGCACGGTCTTCTCCGCGCCCGGTTCCAGGGTGACCTTGTGGAACCCGAGTAGCTGGGCGACGGGCGTGCGTGCCGACACGTCGGCGGCATAGATCTGTACGACGGTCGATCCCTCACGGTCGCCGGTGTTCTGCACGACCACGTCGGCGCTGCCGCCTGTGCTGTTGAATTTGTGCTCGAGAAGACGGTGCTGAATCGTCGTGTAGCCAAGGCCAAAGCCGAAAGGGAATGCCGGAATGGTTCCCTCGCCGTCGAGGCGGCGTTGGCCCCACTTGTCGTCGTAGACGACGGACCTCGCCGCGCGATCGAAGGGTGGAAGATGCGCGGCGTCGGTCGGTATTACGAACGGTAGCCGCCCGCTCGGCTCAGTGTCGCCGGTCAGGACGCTGGCGAGTGCGCGACCGCCCTCCATGCCGCCGTACCAAGCCAGCAGGAGGGCTGGGACGCGGTCTTCCCACTCCTCTGTCAGGATCGTGCTACCGCCGATCAGGACGACGATGGTCCGAGGGTTGGAGGCGGCGACCGCACGGATGAGACGGACGTCGGCGGGGCGCAAGTCGAGCGAGGTGCGATCTCCTCCTCGGACGAAGTGCGACGCCAGATGGGCGAGACCTGCGAGGGCGACACGGAGGGGACCCGAGGCGAACGCGCTGCCGAGCACTCCGACGTCGACGCCGCCGGTGACAACGGACTCGCCCTCGTCGTGCTCGTCCAGGCCGACGATGACGACGGCCGTGTCTGCCCGAGCTGCCGCGGCGGCCGCCGCGTGTTCGCTTCGGCCAGAAGCGGTAGTGATTCGCACTCCCGGTAGCGCCTCGCGAAGCCCCTGCAGGG
This sequence comes from Frondihabitans sp. PAMC 28766, assembly GCF_001577365.1. NCBI lineage: Bacteria > Bacillati > Actinomycetota > Actinomycetes > Micrococcales > Microbacteriaceae > Frondihabitans > Frondihabitans sp. PAMC 28766. The sequence goes on along the minus strand of NZ_CP014513.1, from coordinate 819,013 downwards.
GCGAGACCGTGGAAGGAGGACGGACACGCGACGACCCGTGATCGCCGAGGTTCGCCCGTGTCGCAAGCCGTCCGATGACTGCCAGATGCCGCGTGGTAGGACTCAGAGGCAGGAGAGGCTCTTGGCCGATCGCCTCGTTCTTGAGCAGGACGATGGACTCCGAGGCGACCTGGCGGGTAAGAGTCCGGTGCGTCGGGGACGCGACGCTGTCTGCCCTCGGCCTTGCCGGCTCGCGGGTCGCAGCGTTCAGCAGGCAAGTGCGCAAAATCCGGCGCGCAGATTCGAGCACGGTGCCTCGATCCAATTCTCCGCTTTTCAGAGCGGCAGGCAGGTTCCGAGCGCGGAGCAGCCTGAGCGGCATCTCCACGTCCATCCCCGCTTGAAGACTGAGGACAGCGTCGTGCGTACCAAATACCCAATCGCTCGTCACGAACCCGTCAAAGCCCCACTCGTCCCGCAGTATGTCGGTCAGCAGGCTGCTGTTGATGTCCATGTACTTGCCTTGCACCCGGTTGTAGGAAGTCATCACGGAGTCGGCGCCGGCCTCGAGAACGGCTTTGAAATGCGGCAGATACACCTCGTGCAGCGCATGCTCGTCCACGGACACGTCGACCTCGAAGCGTTCGTTCTCCATTGAGTTGAGTGCGAAGTGCTTGACGCAAGCCATCACGTGCACGCGGACGCCACGCGTGAGGGCCGAGCCCATCACGCCGGTCAGGACCGGGTCCTCCCCGTAGCACTCCTGTGCGCGGCCCCAGGCCGGGTGGCGAAGGAGATTCACGCAGATGGAGGCGGAGTAGTTTGCCCCCCTCGCCCTAGTCTCTATGCCGATGGCGAGCCCCACCTGCTCTTCCAGCGATGGGTTCCAGGTCGCGGCGCGCGCCATCGTGACGGGGAATGCCGTACTCGCACCGATGACGACACCTCGGGCTCCATCGCTGAACCGGATGCCAGGGATACCGAGGCGCGGGACCGCCCCGGCGGTGAACGGTTGACGGGTAAGCAGCAAGGGAATGAGGGGGAGGGCCCGTCTGGGTGAATCGCCGTCGAGCAGTCCCAGCAGCTCTCGATCCGTCATCTGATCGATCAGAGAGGCCGCCGCATCGTTCGCAGGGAGCGCGCCCCGTCGGACGGCGCTGACAGCCTCCGAATAGGCGCGTCCGGAAGCGGCTCGACGATGCATTAGCACGTGCGGGCTGTCGATTCTGAGCTGAACTTTCGCACGTATCTGTTCCCGAGTCGTTGTCTCCCCGCGATGTCCATGCATTGAATTGTCCGCCTGCCACGTGTGCCATCGGGACGGTCCGACGCGAATTCTTCGACGTGCCCTGGGCATACCACTCATCAGTTCCAGTACTCGATGGGCTTCGCGCCCTGATGGGAGAGTAACGAGCCTGACGCGCAGCCCCGGGTGACGTTTAGTGGATGGCCAGGCTGACGATCGCCAGCGCCTTCTCACCGATCAAGGAGACCCCCGCGATGCCGAGGAGCGCGATGGCAAACGGCACGACGAGACGACGGCCCCGTTGAACCGGGATTGGGGCACCCACGGCCGGCGTACGACGAGAGCGACGACCGCGAGGATTGCAGCGCAGCCTGAAGACGCGAAGGAGAGGAGTCCTGAGCTCACGAAGACGATTGCTCCCAAAGGGAAGCTGTACCCGATAGGGACGAATGATGCCACGATGGCGATCGTCCAGCCGATTAGGACAAGGGCACCTCCCTCGATCAGCAGGACTTGACTGCGGCTGAGCGGCGCTCGGGAGTCGGCTATGGGGGGAATGAGATTTGGGGATGCCTCCGAGGCCAAGGAACTGTGAGTGTCTGTCATGAGACCACGCTAAAGAATCCTCAAGGGCCCGCCCTGACCCGTACGGTGGAGATCACGGTGGACCTTTCTCCACCCGTCCGAGGTAGAGCAGCTAGGGTCCGAAAGGCGTGTCGCCGCAAGCCCTGGTCTGGTAGCTAGGTTTTGTAAACGGCCTTGGACGGTCAAGGCCGGGCCATTCCATCAGCCCCCCGCGGAGGCCCTGTGCCCGCACGCTCCGCGGGCGACGACGAGGAGGCCATGTCAGCTTGGCCGAGTAATTGACTCCTTAGATTCGCGGCGCGAAATCGGCTCGTGTCTGACAGCCAGCCGTGAGGATTTCTTGTTCGTTTCCTTGCGAGCCCGATCAACGGGTCTGCTCAAGAATTTAGGCCACGGTCGGCTCGCACGAAAGAACTTCGATCTCAGTCCTCGTCGCCCGGTTCCAGGACGGGCGCCTTGGTCGTCCCGAACTTCCTGCCTAAAGTCCAGCCGACGATTCCCCCAGGATGAGGATGACCAAGGGTTTAAGCCCCAATTGGGGAGCAGTGAGGGTGAGGATGAACGCCACTGAGACGGCGAGGACATCGATACCGGAATCGATCAGCCCAGGTCGGAGGTTCGTGTCCTTCATCTGCAGTCTGGGGGTCAGAACAACGATGAGGTACTCGGCGAAGAGCGCGGCCGTGGCCAGCCACAATGTGCCCACGTAGACCGCCGCATTCGGAAACTTGGAATCGTCTGCGGACGAGAGGACGTCCATCGGAAACGTGATGAAGACTATGCCCAGTAACCACAACACTTGTGTCCACAAGAGCGGCACGGTATAGGCCCGGACATCCCGATAGAGCCCGTGGTTGTCCTTCCAGAGCTTGGCGATGGCGAGGAAGGTGACGAAGAACGTTACGAACTTGCCACTGTGAGCATTGATGATGGTCAGGACGTTGCCGCCGGGGTCTGATGTTGCCAGGTCGGTGATGGGGAACACCAGAAGCGTGATGGCGATGGCCACCACTCCGTCTGTCAGTGCGTTCAGCCGATCGAAACCGCGATGGAAGACCGTAGGCGACCACTTCACACGCCTCACGTATGAGCCTGGGTTTCTCGTCCCAGCCTCTTTCGATTTAGTAGCATTGATGCCTCCCGTAAGTCATACAATCTTTTGCGGACTGCACTGGTTCAAATGCTCTGAAGCCCTCCCCCGGTGAGTCGTCTGAAATGTCACGAATTTCGTCGGGCCCGAAGGCATACCTTTCCCATTCCTGGCAGACGCGCACTTCACTTCCGCGCACGGCCGTGAATGGCCCATCAGATCGAAGCCTCCGAGTCCGCGCCTGGGGCGAGGCCGACGCGGAATCGGCTGCCGGGGTGCGCGTCGTCGAGGTAGGGGTGGCCTTCTCCTTGGAAGCGCTCACGCAGCGTCTTCGTCGTGAATGGTTCTGGTGCTCGGCCGCGGGTCCTCAGTTCGGGCAGTAGGTTGTCGAGGATTTCGTCGTACGTTCCGGGATTCGTGTAGGTCTCCATGAGGAACCCGTCGACGCCGGTGGCGGTCGCGTATGCCTCCATGCGGTCCGCGACCTCACCGGCGGTCCCCACCGAGATGATTCCGCGAACACCTCGCGTTTTCAACTCGTTCAGGATCTCTCGCACGGTCCAGCCGTCGAAACGCTCGACGCTTGAGCGGCTCAGTTCGTCGTTACCTGCCGGAATAGGCTGATCGAGATCGAGGGCCAGCAGATCGACTCCGGAGTAGTGCGAGAATTGCGCTGCAGCGATTTCCTCCGAGTGGTACGACGCGAATTCTTCGAACTTCTTTTTCGCCTCATCGGGGGTATCCCCAACGATCACCGTGAGCCCGACGATGATCTTGATCGCGTCACCATCCCGGCCGACGGCCTGCGCCCGGGCTCGAATGTCCGCGACGGCCGCTGCATCGTTCTCGACGGTTGTGGCCTGGAGAAAAACGCATTCCGCGTGCGTCGCCGCGAACTCGCGGCCGCGGCCGGAGCTGCCGGCTTGGAAGACGAATGGCATGCGCTGCGGGGAGGGTTCGACGGAGAAGACGCCGCGGGACCGGAAATAGGGGCCCGAATAGTCGATTGGGTGCACCTTATCGGGATCGGCGTACGTGGCGGTCGCCTGGTCTTTCACGACAGCGTCGGGCTCCCAGCTGCCCTCGAGAAGCCGGTAGCTGAGTTCCAGGTAGTCGTCGGCGCGGTCATACCTCTCGTCGTGGGCGACGAGATCCCGTCCGAAGAGCTCGGCAGCGGCTGCGGCTCCCGCACTCGTGACGACGTTCCAGCCGATCCGTCCGCCGGAAATGTGATCGAGGGTCGCGAAACGTCGTGCATTGGCATACGGCTCTTCGAAGATCGTCGAAGCTGTAACGACGACGGGAAGATGCTCAGTCACGGCGAAGATCGCCGGAATCACCGCGAACGGGTCTGCACCCGGGATGTGGTTCGCCATGCGGATGGACTCATCAGGGATGACACCGTCAACGGCGGGATTGCCGTAGCTGTCGGCGAAGAACAGGAAATCGGCGTTCGCCTCTTCGAGTCGCCGTGCCAGACGCATCCAGTACTCGAGGTCGAGGTAGTCGGATCCGGTGTTCCCCGGATGCTGCCAAGTGGCCCCGGTGATCCCGTTCGGATTCATGTGCTCGAAGAAACCGATTGTCCAGGGGCGCTTCGAATTGATCGCATCAGTCATTTATGAACTATAGAGTTCAGATTTATGGACTGTCTAGAGGTTTTCTCCGAGAAGGGCGCAGACGGAACGATGGTGGGCCTCTGCCAGGTCCTCGCGGGCCTCGCCGGCCAGTAGCGCGAGCTCAAGGCCGCTCCAGACGGCAGAAATGGACAGGGCGAGGGATCTGGCATCCTCAACGGAGGCACTGACGAGAGTTGTTTCGATGAGCCCAGGGAAGCCTGCTCGGCTTCTTTCCAGGAATGACGCGTGGGTTTCGGGATCTTCCACGGCCAGACCGACCTGGGCGAAGAAGATCCGATGCCAGGCTTCCTGTGATGGGTCGGCCAGGTGGGCCCATGCGTTGTCGAGCCTTGCTATCAAGCCTTCGTCAGTGGAAAGCAGCGCGGCCAACTGCTTCGTAAGATCGCGACGCTCGAGAATGCCCCCAATCGATGCTCGAACAAGCTCGTCGAGCGACCCGAAATGATAGAGCAGCATTCGCCGATTCGAGCCGATACCGGCGGCCAGGCCCGTGAGGGTGAGGTCGAGCAGGCCATGCTGAAGGATGTACTTCTCGGCGTTGAGAAGAAGGGTTGCCTTGGCTACCCGCCCGCTACTCATCTGTCCACCCTAGGGCGAGTGGGGTTCCATAAGTGGTATCTCCAAGCAGCCCTAAGCGGCGAGGCGGCGTCAGCTAGTGAGCATTCGTCAATTCCCGGTGCATTGGCTTCACTGCCTGCTGACAGTCGTAGGACGAGGAGCCGCATACGAACTGAGGCCCAAGTCTCGAGCAGGACCTGCAGGCCGGTGTCGGTGCGCGCACGCTCCGCAGGACGCTTCAGCATGAAAGGCCGGCGTCATTGAGCGTGCCCTCTCATGAATCATTTCGTCCCCCTCCATAGCAATGACGGGCCGTGGGGCGCGGACGACCAGGAGGAGGGCGGCCGAACGAGAGTGCAATGTATCGAATGAGCGCATCGGCTCAGCTACGAAGGATGACGTCGAGTAACCCCTGTCACTCCGAGAGCGGCGGAAGGCCGAATCTCCACCTGACCTACGGCGACTGACCGATGCGTCGCAATTTTTTTACCGTCAGTGTGGACCATCTACTTCCATTCGCTGACCCCATGACGTCTTTATGAAAGTCTTTGCAATCGTCTTGCATGCCGCCTTAGCATCATCGTCATGGCAATGACGCACAGCACGGAGACCGCCCCTGAGTCGGCGCATCCTGGAGCTTTGGTCTTCAGCAGCTCCTCGGATGAATTGGCCGCGGGATTCCTGTGGGCCCAAGAGACAGCTCTGGGTTGGGTGCAGACGGGACGCGATCCTAGATTCCTGCCCAGTTACTGGGCTGGCTTGACGGATCGACCGATGTTCTACTCCCGAGACCTTGCGCATCAAGCGCTGGGTGCCCACTTGCTGGGTCTCGATGATGAGAACTTCGCGATGTTCCGGCATTTCGCTCGATCGGCTACAGAGCGGCGGCGTCTCTACCCCCTTTGGGCCTTCAATTTCGACGGCTCCCCAGCTGCCGTTGACTATCACTCTGATGACGATTTCGTCCGAGAGACCCCGGCCGTCTTCGAACTCGTTGAGAAAAGTCTTGAGCAGTTTCTCTGGACTCGTGATGCACGGTGGCTCGACGACCCCGACCTCGCACGTTTCGCGCGCGCTACGGTGACTCGCTTCGCCGACCTCCATGACGTCCAAGGAACGGGAATTGCTGGAGAAAAAGGTGGACGGGACATCTTTGCGGGGAGTCCGACCTACAACGAAGCCTCGGGGACACCCGACATCCAGGTCGCTGCTGATGCGCTGGCGAGCCAGTGGGCGGCCATGCGCCTCTTCGCGCTCGTGGCAGCCAACGGCGAGGAGCAGCTAGAACTCCTCGACGAAGTCGAGAGGATCAAGTCTCTCTTCGAGCACGAGTGGTGGCATGACGATCACTACATCACAGGGCGAACCGCCACGGGCCCGATCGTCCACTTCGCCAACGAGCCGTCATGGTTCCCCGCGGTTAAAGGACTCCTCGACTTCGATTCCGAAAGGGCCACCAACCACCTCGCGTTTCTCTCTCGAAACCTGCAAGTTTCTCCTCCTGGCAACATCGAAGCGTTCACCTATCTACCTGAAGCGTTCCACCGTTACGGGCAAGACGACGAGGCACTCGCGTGGATCATTCATCTCCTCGAGTCCCGAGCCCTTTATCCCGAGGTGTCTTTCACACTCATTGCCCACCTGGCCACGGGGTTGACAGGCCTGCAGCCGAACCTCGACGGCTCCGTCGCAACCCGCTCCCACATCGACGACGACTCGTGGGTGCAGGTCGAGCACGTATCCATCGCCGGCGCTGACATCAGTGTCCGACACGACGGTCGTCGTGCAACAACCATCACCGTTCACAGCGCTTCCGGTCCCCTTGTCTGGAATGCCGGATTCGACGGCGGGGAACATCGGTCGATCCTCGTAGAACCGGGCACGTCGGCCGAGCTCCACGCTAATCACCCCTAACCCCCCCCGTAACACCCACATAGTCAAAGGCGACCCCATGAAAAAAACCCTCCTGACGGCAGCAGTCGTCGTATCCGCAACCCTTGCTCTGGCTGGATGCAGCCATGCGTCCGGAAACACCTCGTCGGCCGGCGGGTCAGGTCCGACGACGATCACGTTCGCCCACTGGGGCAACAACGACGAAAACGCGACCCTCAAGGCGATGGTTGCCGACTTCGAGACGTCTCACCCCGATATCAAAGTCTCGGCGAACTGGATTCAGAACGACTACGAGCAGCAGTTGCAGACGACGATCGCCGGGGGCACGGCGCCGACCGTCTCACAGATCTCGAACACGTCGCTGGCGAGTTTCGCCTCCACCTACCAGCCGGTAAATCTGACTCCCTCGACGTACTCGTCGCCGAACATCGCCGCCAGCGCGAAGTTTGACGGCAAATACTACGAGACACCCTTCACTGCCAAGGCCAAGGTCATGGTCATCAACAAGAAGCTCTTCGAGAAGAACGGTGTGCCTCTACCCTCAGCGACCACACCGCTCACTCCCGACCAGTTCGCCGCAGACGCGAAAAAGCTCACCTCGGGTTCGGGCAAAACAAAAATCTACGGATCGTCACCCCTGTGGTACCTGGGTTGGCTGACTGCAGAAGGAGGCTCGGAATACAACGAGGCGGGCACCAAATGCACCTTCGACTCCGACGCCGCCGTGCGAGCCGCTCGGCTCGTCGGAGACTCCCAGGCCGAGGACGGATTCGCCCCGACGCTCCTGGACGCTCAGGGCCAGGACATGTTCGGTTGGCTCAGCATCGGCCGTATCGCCATGTATCCCGATTTCGGCCCGTGGAACATTGCCCAGTTGACAGCGCTGAAGAATAGTTCTGATTTCGAGATTGTCCCTGTCCCCGGAAAGGGCGAGCCGATGGAGATCGACGGCCTGGGAATCTCGAAAACCGCGTCGGCTTCACAGACGGCGGCTGCCAAGACCTTCGTAAAGTTCATGAGCACGAACAAGGCGGCGCAGAGCCTGCTGACCACGTCGAAGGCATCGCTCGGACAACCCGTCGTCGACTCCGCGCGGGACAGCTTCCTGGCATCCGCTCCGTCGATGAACCTTCAGGCCTTCTTGTCGGGCGTCGACCAGTCGACCGTCCCGGCCTCGGTGAAGCAGGCCACGGTGATCGAAAGCAAGTTCACGACGGACCTAGCATCCCGGACGGCTGTCGGCTCCGGCAAAGAGGACCCCGCCAAAGTGCTTCCCGAACTGAACAGCGACTGCCAGAGCGCTCTGTCGTCCAACTAGTCGCACGACCGAACGGATCCGTCCATGAACCCCGTCATACGCTCACTTGAGGGCATGCTGCAGTGGATCGGGCTCGCGCCCGGCTTCCGGCCGATCGCTTCGTTCCTGATCCTGGTGGTCGTGCTGGGAGCCTTGGTGGGTGCCCTCGTCTATCTCGGCGTGAAGCGGCGGTGGCTGAGCCACACCACCGCCGCTTTCTGGCTCTTCGCATCGCCGTGGATCTTCGGATTCTTGTTGTTCACGCTTGGCCCCATGATCTACTCCTTGGGTCTCTCGTTCTACAACTGGGATCTCCTGTCGCCTCCGACGTTCGCCGGCATCGCCAACTATCAGAAAGCCGCGAGCGACCCCTTGCTCGGTCAGGCAATCAAGGTGACGTTGACCTACGCCGTGGTCAGCGTTCCCCTTCAGACGGCCCTGTCGCTCCTTGTCGCCATGCTGATGAACATCAAGGTCCGCGGCATCAACGTGTTTCGAACCATCTGGTACATCCCGAGCCTCGTGACCGGCGTAGCCCAGGCAGTTCTCTTCCTCTGGGTTTTCAACCCCAACTACGGTCTCGTGAACGGTGTCTTGGCCGCCGTCGGCATCAAAGGACCGGCTTGGTTTAGTGACTCTCATTGGGCGCTGCCCGCCGTTATCCTAATGAGCCTTTGGACGGTTGGCGGCAACATGGTCATCTACCTCGCCGGGCTGCAGGATGTGCCCGACGAGTTATACGAGGCGGCGCAGCTCGACGGCGCCGGTCGAGTGCGCCTGTTCTGGAGCATCACGGTTCCGCAGATCAGCCCCGTCATCTTCTTCAACGTCGTCACCGGGCTCATCGGATCTATGCAGGTCTTCACTCAGGGCTACCTGCTTTCCCAGAACGGCAACGGACCGAACAATTCGCTTCTCTTCTACGTGTATTACCTCTTCGAGAACGGATTTCAGTTCTTCAAGATGGGATATGCGTCCGCACTCGCATGGATTCTCCTGCTCATGATTCTGGCGTTGACCGCCATCGTGTTCCGTGGGAGCGCCTTCTGGGTCTACTACGAATCCGCCCGCCCTACCGAAAGGCGCCGTCGTGTCCATTGATGAACGAGAGGCTCAAGCCTCGCCTCTAGCCGCATCCGCCGCAGTATCCGTATTTTCTACGCGGCCCCGTCGTCGACGCCGGGTGGCACCTGGCGATGCCTCCCCGCCCCGCAAAGCCGTGCAGGTCGGTGTTCTCGTGCTCGGTAGCGTCCTGTTCGCCTATCCGTTCATCTGGATGATCGCGACGTCTCTCCGCACCCAACTTGGCGTAGCAAGTGGTGGAATCGCGCTCTGGCCCGTGCAGTGGCAGTTCTCGAATTACGTCAACGGGCTGAGCGCCTTCCCCTTCTGGAAATACCTGGCGAACTCCGCGATCAGCACGATCGTGCCCGTCGTCGGCACTGTTGTAATTTCATCCATGGTCGGGTTCGCCCTCGCTCGGATTCCTACACGGGGGGCCAACCTCGTCTTTGGGGTGATCCTTGCCACGATGTTGCTGCCATCCGAAGTAACCCTCGTGCCGCAGTTCATCCTCTTCCGTCAGTTGGACATGATGGATTCCCTTTATCCGATCATCCTGCCGGCCTTCTGCGGTTCGCCATTCTTCATCTTCTTATTCCGGCAGTTCTATCTCCGTCTGCCCGGGGCTCTGACCGATGCAGCGATCATCGATGGAGCCGGCTGGTTGCGTATCTGGTGGGCGGTCTACCTCCCGCTCTCGAAGCCGATCATCGTGGCCGCTGCCGTCCTGCAATTCATGAGCTCCTGGAATAACTTCATCACTCCCGCTATCTATCTCACCTCTGAACGCTGGAAAACTCTGCCGCTCGCCCTTGCCGGATTCTCGTCCATCAACGGCACGAATACCCCCTTGCTCATGGCCACGGCCGTCGTCGTCGTCGTTCCCTGCGTTGCGATCTTTTTCCTCGCGCAAAAGCAGATCGTCGGCGGCCTATCATTCACCGGAAGCCGTTAATGACACTCGAGAACACAACCCTTGACACCGTCTGGTTTCCAGGAGATGGGGAGGCCAAGACCTCCGTCACATTCGACGTGGAGTCACTTCCTCTACTGGTCGGTTCGCTGGCCGTCCCCGAGGGCCATGCCCTCCCGGCCCTACACCAAGAGTCTCTCGGAGGCGACCGCGTGGAACTAATCGTCCGTTCCGCGATGGAGAACTCCGACGGGTTCACAATGACTTTCCGAGCTCCCGTCGTCGATGGCGTAACGCTCTGGCGCCCGGGCAGCACGGCCGACCACGGATCCATCCCCGCGTCGTGGGTTACGCCGGCTCGCACGTCGCCCCTCAATGGAGTTGCCGCCGCGAGTCTCGTCGGCCTCGACGACCGGGCCCTCCTCACCTTCGCCGCGACAGCCGGAGAAGCTCCGATCGAGGTGCGAGCTGGGCTCGTTGAGGAGACAGCCGAGCTTCTCGTCGCGCTGGAAGTGCCGGCCGGTGTTGGCGAACTCCGGGTGCACATTGAGGGCTCGGGCGCGGGCTTCAGCCAGAGCGTGGCGCGTGCCGGCGAATGGCTCTGGCAGGGAGTGCATCGTCCTGACCGCATCAACGAGCAACCGGTCTTTTGCACCTGGTACTTCGCCCACCAGGACATCCAACAATCCGAGATCATTGCGCAGGCGAAGCGCGCTGCAGGGTTGGGATTCCGCACGTTGATCATCGACGACGGTTGGCAGACCTCCGATCGATCGCGCGGCTACGGATCCAGCGGCGACTGGCGCCCCGACCCCAAGAAGCTCCCAGACCCTGCCGAGCTGGTCGAAGCTGTCGGGTTGCTGGGGCTCCGCACGATCTGGTGGGTTGGGACGCCCTTCCTCGGCTACCGCTCCGACGCAATAGGCGAGGACGAACTTCCGCGGGCCTTCGAAGAGCCCTCCATGGACGCAGCCATCATCGACCTCCGCTCGGTCAGGGCGCGACGCGTCCTCGTAGGGCGCCTGGCCGCGCTCCTCAAGAGCACTGGAGCACACGGACTCAAGGTGGATTTCCTGGATCGGTTTGCCACCTCGGATGTCGGCCCGCGCCCCCTCGATGGGGACGTCCCCGACCTGGAGTCCGGCGCCCTGCGTTTTCTGGACGAATTGAACGACGCTCTCACAGGGCCCGATCCGGCGGTCATGATCGAGTTCCGGGAGCCCTACATCGGTCCGATAGCCGGTCGGCACGCGACAATGCTACGCGTGGGGGATTGTCCCCTCAGCCCACTCGAGAATCGACTCGGAATCGTGGATCTCAGGCTGATCGCGCCGGGCAGGCCGGTGCATTCGGACCCCGTCATGTGGAGCGACCACGACAGCCCGGAAAGAGTGGCTCAACATCTAGCGAACGCGTTGTTCGGAGTGCCGCAGGTGTCGGTCGATCTGGTGCGACTCTCACTTGTGCACCGTGATGTCCTGGCTTTCTGGATGGACTTCTGGACCGCGAACGCCGAGACCTTGCTGCACGGGACCTTCACCGCCCATCGTCCCGATCTGCTCTATCCATTAGTCGAGGCCGGTTGCGACGGGACGATCATCATCGCCCGCTATGCACCCACTCCCGTGACTCTACCTACAGGTCAGGCTTGGAGAATTCTGCACATCGTGAATGCCGACACCGCGGGTCTTGTGCTCCTTGGCCCACCTCTATCGGGCTCGATCTCATACTCAATTTTCGATGCCCGCGGCGAGTGCATCGGGGAAGCGCAGTCCTTCCAATTCTCTGGGCCGTGCGCTCTTCCCGTTCCAAGTGGCGGATTACTCACCCTCACCCGCGACGACGCCACGGAGTGACGTCAGGAGTGACGAAGGATGGCGCTTGTCGACGCGCGCTGAACGAGTTCGGGCTCGAACAGCAGCTCCAATTTCTGCACCGGTCGTCCGGCGATGAGGCGCGTCAAAATCGGAACCACGGCCTGCGCGAGGCGCTCAATGGGCTGTCGAACGGTCGTCAGTGGAGGATCGGTAAATTCGAGGGGGTGCGCATCGTCGTATCCGACAACAGACAGGTCTTCCGGAACAAGCAATCCACGGCGCTTGGCCGCCCGGATCGTGCCAAAGGCAATCTCGTCACTGGCCGCAACAACTGCTGTTGGCGCACGATCGGCGAACATCTCAGAGGCGGCCGCATAGCCTCCCTCCACCGAGTATTCGTGATGGATGACCTTCGTCTCAGCTCCGTCCTGGCCTCGGAGGCGCAGAGCCTTTCTGTAACCGCTCACTCGACGGTCGCTCGGGCGGTTTCCGACCGGGCCGGCGATAAGAGCGATATCGCGGTGGCCGAGGTTCCAGAGATGGGCGACGGCGACTTCGGCCGCCAACTCGTCGTCGGTCGACAGCGTCGCCGAGGGCACTTCCCGGAAGGACCCGTTGATGCAAAGGAAGGGAATCTTGCGTGTTTCCAAAAATCGGGGGACGACGGGATCGGCGTTCTCCAAAGTGTTGCTTGCAGAAATGAACACCACGCCGATGGCTCCGAGGTCGACCAACGCGGAAATGAAGTCGAACTCCTGGACGGCGCCGCCCGGTGCCGAACAGATGACGGCGCGCACATCGTGCGAGCTCAGCGCGGCACTGATCCGATCGGCCAATGCTGCGAAAAAAGGATCGATCAGGTGCGGTGTGACGAGGAGGACAACGTTGCTCGATGAAGCTCGCGAATATCCCAACTGGCGCATTGCGTCCTCGACGGTCTTGCGCGTTCCGGGCGCCACTACCCCACGGTTGTTGACCACCCGACTGACAGTTGCTTCGCTCACGCCCGCTGATGCGGCAACTTCTTTCAGTCCGACTCGACTCACCGTCCACCCCCCACTCGTCTGCGGCCTTCAAGAAGGCCACAATTCCAGCATAGGCTTTCATTTGCTTGCACAAATTGATCGTCTGAAAAAGCCAGCCTTGGGACAAGGGTGAGAGGCAACTCGGCCGCAACGATCGGCCCCCGCTTTGAACTGTCCGAGGTCCCGTTTAGCACGCAAGGGTCCTGGCTGAACCTCTCGCAGGTTGTCGGACCGCATACGACAAGTGAGTTCGTCCATCTCGTGTCTCACGTGCAGGGAATGAACGCCGTCCTGCGGCTCGTTCCAACCGCCGGGACGGCGCAGCCCGTCAGCTGCTCCGTCTCGGCCACCCCTAGCCTGTCCATGTGGTCGTCACCGCGCGGTGACATCCGCGCCGTCTTCGACGGACCGAAGGTGATCCGTCTGCGGGGTAACGGGCTGCGCCTCGAGATTTACGACGCCGTCGCCGACCGCCCCTTCACCGGGTCGTATCTTTTCCTCGACCCCGTGAACGACTGTCCGACCTTCAACTCCTACGAGACCGGGCTCCGATATCGCATCACCGCGCTGCACGGCGCCGCCGAAATTGTTCACGGCCCGGACGGGCGAGCGAACGTCGCGGTATCGGGCGGCGACTGGGAGATCGCGATCGAAGAAATTGGTACGGCAAGTCCGCCTTTCCGGCCCTCTCGCGCATTCGCTGCCTGCGAGACGGGGAACCGCGACGCGTTCCGGACCTATCTAGAGAGCATTGCCCCATGGCGGACTGCCGAGACTCCTGCAGCAGAATTGGCAGCCTACGTCTTGTGGTCCGCAACCGTGTCGCCCGCCGGCTTCGTGACCCGCGAGGCGATCCTCATGTCGAAACACTGGATGGACCGCGTGTGGAGTTGGGACAACTGCTTTAACGCGCTCGCCCTGGCACCGGGCCTTCCTGCAGCAGCGCTCGACCAGTTCATGATGACCTTCGATCTTCAAGATCCCTCCGGAGCGCTCCCCGATATGGTTGGCCACTCAGTCGTGTCTTACGGATATGTGAAGCCTCCGGTGCAGGGGTGGACGCTACGAGCGCTTCGACCCCTTCTGGAACTCGAGCCGAGCCAATGGTCTGTCATCCTGAACGGGCTCGAGCGGCAAAGTCGGTTCTGGCTCGACTTTCGGCGACGACCGGGGCAAGCGCTTCCCTACTACCAGCACGGCAATGACAGCGGCTGGGACAACTCCACCGTCTTCGATGGCGACGGTGTCGTCGAGAGTGCGGACCTCGCCGTCCTGCTCGCGATTCAGCTCGACGTCATGGCAGAGATCGGGGACGACCTTGCGGATGCACGCTGCGACGGCTGGAGGCTCCAACGTGACGCGTTGCTGACCGCGGTGGTCGATGAACTCTGGACCGACAAGGGCTTTGCGGCCAGGCGCTCCGATGGCTCTCGGCCGAGTGACGGCAGCCTCCTGAACTTGATTCCGCTGGTGGCGCACGATCTCCTGCCACAGGCCGTGTCCGAGGCGATGGCCGTAAGGGTGGAGGCCTTTCTCACCGACCACGGACTGGCCACTGAGACGGTCGACTCTCCTGACTACCAGTCAGATGGCTATTGGCGGGGTCCCGTCTGGGGCCCACCCACCGTCCTGATCGAGGATGGGCTCAGGTCAGCCGGCTACGTCGAGCTCGCTGACGACATCAGCCAACGTTTTCGGCTCCTTTGCGAAGCCGAGGGCTTCGCTGAGAATTTCGACGCCTTGACCGGACGCGGCCTCCGCGACCTGGCCTACACATGGACAGCCAGCTGCTACCTGCATTTGGCTCGTGCAGCCACTCTTCGACAGACACCTCTCGTTTGACACCCCGCCCACCTTCTTTTGCGACATTCCACCGCATTTCCCGGAGACTCTCATGGCCATAAGTGTTCCCTTCATCCACCTTCGACGCAGTGGCGTCAGCGTCGTCCTCGCCGTCAACGATGGTCGACTTCCGCGGATCCTCCACTGGGGTGCGGATCTGGGAGACCTGTCCCCGGAGGATCTCGCCGCGGTCTCTGCGACCGCGAAACCGCCGATGGCTCACAACCCCAACGACCAGGCCTGGGACATCTCACTTCTCCCCGAATACGAGGCGGGCTGGGTCGGTCGACCGGGGATCGACGGATCACGAGCCGGGCGTGACTGGTCGCCGTCCCTTGCGGCCGGGCCCGCCTCGCTCGCGCAGGACGTCACGAGCGACGACGGTCGTCTTTGCGATCGGGTCGCTTGCACTGCCGCGGACGCAGTAGCTCAACTGATGATCACCCTCGAAATCGAGCTGCTCGAATCGGGCCTCCTGCGTGCCCGGGCGACGCTCAAAAACGACGGTGACACGTACCAATTGCAGGCCCTTCGACTCGCATTTCCCGTGCCCACGGAAGCCGGAGAACTCCTCGACTTCACGGGCCGACACATGCGGGAGCACTCGGCGCAACGCTCGCCGTTCACGGTGGGAGTGCATTCGCGAGAGCAGCGTGGTGGGAGAACCGGCCTAGACGCGGCTTACCTGCTCATCGCCGGAGTCGCCGGCTTCGGCTACCGCGGAGGCCAGGTCTGGGCAACTCACTTAGCGTTCAGCGGCAACCAGAACCTTTACGCGGAGCGAATCTACAACGGAGCACGCGTCATTGGAGGATCCGAACTCCTGCAGAGCGGCGAGGTCGTTCTCACGACGGGCGAGGCGTACACCTCGCCGTGGTTCTTAGGCTCCTACGCCGACGGGCTGGACGCCATGAGTGCCCGTTTCCATGAGCACGTGCGAACAGGACGGGCGTACCCCCGATCTCCTCGACCCGTCGTCATCAACACGTGGGAGGCGGTGTACTTCAAGCAAGACCTCGCCGTCCTGACCGAGCTCGCGGATCACGCAGCAGAGCTCGGAGTCGAACGCTTCGTGTTGGACGATGGCTGGTTCGGATCCCGCCGGGATGATTCCTCCGGACTCGGAGACTGGACGGTCTCGAAACAGGTATGGCCAAATGGTCTCGGACCCCTTATCGACCATGTAAAAAGTCTTGGCCTTGACTTCGGTCTCTGGGTCGAGCCGGAGATGGTCAATCGTGATTCCGACCTCGCGCGGGAGCACCCGGAATGGCTGTTCGAAGCAGGTGGTCGACACGGTTACAGTTCGCGTCGCCAGCACGTCCTCGATCTCACCCATCCGGAGGCATATGACTATATTTTCGCCGCGCTAAACGATCTCCTCACGCGCTACGACATCGCCGCCCTCAAGTGGGACCACAATCGTCAACTCGTCGAAGCCGGCCATCAGCCGGACGGACGTCCGGCCATTCACAAGCAGAACCTTGCGGTGTACAGGCTCATGGATGAACTCCGCTCGGCTCATCCTGGACTCGAACTCGAATCGTGCGCGTCGGGAGGGGGACGGGTGGACCTCGGCATCCTCGATCATGCGCAGCGCGTCTGGGGAAGCGACACCGTCGATCCCCTGGAACGCCGTCGGATGCACCGCGAGACGACTCTCGTTGTTCCGCCGGAACTCATCGGGTCACACGTGGGTTCGTCGCCATCGCACACCACGGGACGCCAGCACAGCCTGGACTTCCGCGCCCAGACTTCGATGTGGAATCACTTCGGTCTTGAACTCGACGTTCGAACCCTGGACCTCGGTGACACGGCGCTACTCGCAGAATGGATCCAGTTCTACAAGGCCAATCGCCTCCTGCTCCACACTGGGACTGTCGTCAACTCCGATCATCCCGACGAAGGTCTTCGCATTTCCGGAGTTGTCAGCCGTGACCTCGAAAAGGGTCTTTTCAGCGTCACTGCCATGAGCCGATCGGTGACCTGGCCTCCCGGCCGGGTCGCGCTGCCCGGGCTGGACCCCAAGCGTGTGTATGCCGTCAGCGTCCCGTTCCAGAATCGCCTCGGAGAAGTCTCAGACTCTCAGCCCGACTGGATGCGGGATTCGTTGACGATGTCGGGTCGCGTCCTCGGCAGTGCTGGACTCCAATTGCCCACCCTTCGACCTGAGCAATCGTTCCTGCTTCGAGTCACCTCCATTTGATTCCTGCAGCGCGTCTGCAACCACTGAAAGACATACGACCATGACCGACTTGTCATCCCACCGCAACCCTGGAATCGTCTTCGTGCCCCACACCCATTGGGATAGGGAGTGGTACGAGCCCTTCCACGTGTTCAGATTTCGCCTCGTCGAGGCGCTGGACGACGTCCTGGACCGGATCGAGGGCGACGCCGGCTTCCGGTTTACCCTCGACGGACAGACAGCAGCCATCCTCGACTACCTCGAAATGCGACCTGAGAATGAAGACCGCGTTCGAGCAGCCGTACTCCGAGGCCAGCTTTCTCTGGGGCCTTGGCTCATCCTGATGGACGAATTCCTTTCCAGCGGAGAGACCATCGTTCGTAACCTTCGGTTGGGCCACCAGGCGGCAGAACGTCTAGGCGGCGCCTCAAGCATCGGCTATCTGCCGGATATGTTTGGCCACATCGCGCAGATGCCGCAGATTCTGAGAAAAGCGGGCCTCGAGCACACGGCCCTATGGAGAGGTGTCCCAGGGCGGGTCAGTGGACACGCGTTTCGCTGGTCGGCTCCGGACGGTTCCTCGGTCAGGGTCGAGTACCTCTTTGATGGGTACGGGAATGGCATGGACATCCTGCTCACCCCCGACGAATTGACGAGGAGTATTCGGGACTACCGCGGAGTGACGGCCGACCGGTGGGGCGAAGACGACGTCCTGGCGATGGCTGGCACCGACCATGCACTTCCCAATCCTCGGCTCATGACGTTGGTCAGGGAGCATGACAGCGAGGAGCTTCCCATCCGGGTTGCGACGCTCGAGGAGTACCTGTCGAACTTTGTGGACGGATCGGATCTCGTCGCCGTCCACGGCGAGCTTCGCAGCCATGCGCGCGGCAACATCCTCCCCGGGGTGCTTTCGATTCGGAAGAATTTGAAGGAGGCAATGGCACGGGCTGAGCGGACTGTGGACGACGCTGAGAGGCTCGCCGCTCAGTGGACCATGAGGTCATTCGAACCTTTCTTCGACATGGCGTGGCACAAAATCGTCGAGTCAACGGCTCATGATTCCGTGGTGGGGTCTGGAACCGACGAGACGGTGGAGCAGGTCGCTTCGCGCCTCGCAGAGGCCACCCACGCTGGTCGTGCGATTCGCGATTCCGTTCTGGCCGAATTGGCCGCAACGGTCGGGCCGAGCGGCTTCGTTGTCGCCTCCACCTGCGCGATGGACCGAACCGGGGTCGTCGAGGTCGACGTGCCGGTGGCCGTCGATCCCGCCAACGTCGTAGCCATCACGGGAGACGGCGTTGTTGTTCCTGCCCAGTTTCTTCACGACTCTCCAGAAGTGCTCGCGGACGAGACTATGGCGGCGGCGGCGGTCCATCGCGTTCTCCGTCGCATCCACAGACGCGAGTTGTTTGGACTTCAAATCGACCACTATTCGATCGAGCCGGGCGAGCTGACCTTCCACCTGGCCGAGGTGGCAGTGGAACCGGAATTCGACCTGCTCGACCTGCTTAGTCGCCTCACACAGGCGACAAAGGAGGCCAAGGGCCAGTGGCGAGTCCGGACCCTCGCTCAACGACGATCCCGCGTCCTTGTGGCACTGCCGGTTCCCGCCTCCGGGGTGGCGTCCTTCACGGTGACCGGCGCCCAGAGCGCCCTCGACGTGATCGGTTCGACCGGCACCCACCCGACGCCGAGGGCGTCGCAGCAGGCGCGAAGCACGAGCCGGTCCGTCGACAACGGCCTTGTCCGCGCCGTCGTTACCGACGACGGGTGCTTCAGCGTGACCGCCGCTGATGGGACCACACTGAGTGGCGTCGGAAGGCTCGTGGACGGGGGCGATCGCGGAGACAGCTACAACTACGGAAGCTTGAATCACGACGTCGTCGTGGACGTACCGGAGTCCGTGAATGTGTCGGTCGTCGAAGACGGGCCGGTTCGCGCCATCCTGCGAGTCGATCGGACCTATGCCTGGCCTGCTGCCCTGGATGAGGACGTCGATCGCCGAAGCGCCGCGACCGTGTCCGTTGCGACTTCCACGTTCATCGAGGTCCGAATCGGGGAACCCTTCGTCCGGCTCAGTGTGGCGTTCGTAAATGCAGCCAAGAATCATCGACTTCGCCTGCATATTCCACTTCCGGAGCCTGTCACTCACTCGGAATCCGAAGGGCAATTCTCGGTGACTCGGCGCGGCCTCGAGGGGGAGGGCGGATGGGGAGAATTTCCGCTTCCCACGTATCCTGCCAGTTCGTTTGTCACTGCCGGCCCCGCGACCCTCCTTCTCACTCATCCGAGTGAGTACGAGATTGTCGAGAACGGACGCGAACTCGCCCTCACCCTTCTGCGAGCCGTAGGAGCCATCAGCGTGAATCTGCATCCACTGCGCGACGAACCCGCCGCCAGCGAGATCCCGATTCCGGGAGCACAGGACCTTGGGATTCATCATTGGACGAGTGTCGCGATCCTGCCATCTCCGCACGGATACGAGGATGCTGAAGCCGTCCGTCTCGCCGACGAGTTTCGTCGAGACCTCCTCGTTGCCCGTGGAACGGGAGAAGTCCTTCACCTCCCGGGCTCCCGGGCGGGGCTCAGAGTCGAGGGGCGCGGCGTAGCGGTCAGCGCCATCCACAGGATCGGCGACGCCATCGAGGTTCGACTCATCGCCATGACGGACACCCCGACCTCGGCTCGAATCGGGGGGCGTTCGACTCGGTCGTGCACGTCGATCTGCTCGGAAGCGAGACGACTCGCGCGAGTGCGGACGGCGACCTGACAGTGCATTTGGGTCCTTGGGAGATCTGCTCGATTCGACTTCTCAACGCCGAGGCAGAATGAACTCGTCTCCTGGATTCGCTGCGGCGCCTGAGCGTTACGCGGCGCTGCCCTACGAACGAGCGGGGCGCAGCGGCCTTCGACTTCCTAAAATCTCCCTCGGCCTGTGGAACAACTTCGGCACCGACCGCTCAGCCGACACGCAGAGCGATATCGTCCTTCACGCGTTCGATCGAGGCGTGACCCACTTCGATCTCGCCAACAACTACGGGCCGCCACCGGGAGCCGCTGAATGTCGCTTCGGCGAGATTATTGCACACGATCTTCTCCGCTACCGGGACGAGCTCGTTGTGTCGACCAAGGCTGGCTACGACATGTGGCAAGGGCCGCACGGATCCGGCGGCTCGCGCAAGCACATGCTGGCCTCCCTCGACCAGAGCCTGGCTCGCCTCAACCTCGACTACGTCGACATCTTCTACTCGCATCGGCCCGATCCGGATACGCCGATTGAGGAGACAGCCTCAGCCCTTGCGGATGCCGTTCGATTCGGCAAGGCGCTTTATGTCGGGATCTCGAATTACTCTCCCGAAGAGACGGTGGCAGCTGCTGAGGCTCTTGAATCTGAAGGCGTGCCCCTGTCTTTGCATCAGCCGCGCTACAACATGTTCGATCGTGTCGCCGAGCAAGGACTCTTCGATGTTCTGATCGACCTCGGAATTGGATCGGTCGCATACGCGCCCTTAGCCGGCGGTCTACTCTCTGGGCGTTACCTGAAAGGTTCCGCTCCGAGCGGATCGCGAGGAGCCGCGAGTCGTTGGTTTGATGGAGACGCAACGAACCCCGACTACCTGCTTCGCGTGGCGGCTCTCCAGGAGATCGCTTCCGCGCGAGGACAGACACTCCCGCAATTGGCCCTCACTTGGGCCCTTCGTCACAAGGCGGTGACGTCCGCCCTCATTGGGGCCTCGTCCGTCAACCAACTCGACGATTGCCTGGACAGCCTAAGGGGCGATCCACTGACCAACGACGAGGTGCGGGCCGTGGACGACTTCGCCGTGGACGGCACCGCACCCTGAAGAACTCTTGCCGGAGTTAGCGACGTGCCTGCTCGAGCGACACAGGCATTTCGCCGTTCCACCATGTGGGGTCGGCCGATCCGTCCGTCGTGTCGCCGTCGGTGTGCACGAAGTACCGCTCGTCCATGCTCGTTCCGTCGAACTCTCCCGTGAGGGCGCGCGAGAGCCAATCGGCTCCGAACCGGCACATTTCGGCTGCGACGCCTCCGAGCGGGTGAAACTCACCCTCGAAGACGCGCATCTGCTTGGGTGCCGTGATCTTCTCGTAGGTGGCGAGTGCCTCCTCGAGTGGCGTGAGCTCGTCGAACTCGCCCTGCGCCATGAGGACGGGGATGTCAATGTCGCGCACTCGGTCGCCGAGCGGCATCCGGCGGGCGATCTCTGAGTCGAAGAGCGTCTCGTCCGTGTAGCCGGTCATGTAAAGGTAGTTGTTCTTGAAGGTCGGCTGAGCGCGTTCGAAAATCGTTTCGAACGTTCCGGTCACGCCCTCGAACGATGCGAGTGCACGCAGGCCGTGGTCTTTTCTCGACGCTGCGGCGAGGCCCCAGTGTCCACTCATGCTGATGCCGAACATGCCAATCCGTCCGGCATCTACTTCGTCCAGAGCAGCCAGGTAGTCGACGTAAGCGTCGATGGCACGTGAGTAGTTGTCGAGGTCGACGGTGAGCCCTTCTGACCGGGTCTGCCCCTGCCCGGGACCCTCGATGGAGAGGGCAACGACTCCCTGCGATGTGTAGTAGCGCTCGGCGATTTGGATGTAGTCCTCTTTGATCATGTCCATGCCCGGTCCCAGAATGACTGCGGACGCGTTCCGTGCCGGAGTCGAAGGAAGATGGAGCAGCGCGAAGAGGGTTTTACCCTCGAAGGGGATCTCGACCCGGCGCACGACGCCCCCGCGAAGTTCCGCTAGGCGGTCGACGGCGTGGTCGCAGTGCTCGCGCAGCATGATCTTTCGCGGATCGGTGCTGTCGAAGATCGAGTACTGGGCCCGTCCGAACATGACTGCCGCCCGCGTGTAAAGATCGGCGGCGGTGCGGCCGTAACCGTGCTCCTCGTGGTGCTGGGCGCGTTGCTCGGCCTGGAAGGCGATGGTCGCCCATGCCTTCGGCAACATGGCACCGCTCTTCACTAGGGCGAACACTTTGTCGAAGTCAGTGGCGTTGTGCCCCAGTTCGACCATGGTGCCTTTGGCCTGAGGGTGCAGAGCATCGAATCCCCCTTGGGCGAGAGCGATATCGAGCGCCCAGCTCTGACCAGTGGATCGTGTCGTCATGATTTCTCCTAAGTACTTATCGAATAAGTTCTTAGCTAGTATGCTGAGGCGACCGGCCGAAGTCAAGGAGGAGTATGAACGAGCGCGAAAAAGGCGAATCGGCAAACAAGCAGGAGGCGCTCCAGTCCCTGTCGCGAGCTGCGTACCGATTGAGTAGTGCCGATGCACGCCTCCGAGGGCGGGCGACGCGGGGCGACGAAGCACTTTCGCTTCCTCAGGCGCGAGCACTCGGCGCCCTGGCCGCGCGCGGTGCACTGACGGTCGCGCAGCTGGCCGACGCCGTCGAGATTTCCGGTGCGGGGACAACGCAGCTGCTGCACCGCCTCGAACGGGAAGGGCTGGTGGAACGAAGGCGCGGACAGCAGAAGGACCAGCGAGCCGTGACGGTGCACTTGACGCCAACGGGTCGCGCGCGGCATGAGTCCCGGGCCGCGTTTCTCGACGCTCGGCTCTCCCGGACGTTCGGCGCTCTCTCCGCCGCGGAGACGGTAGGGATCGCGGACGCACTGCTGCAGCTTGCCGCGCTGTACGACGACCTGTAGGTCGTCGCGGCAGGCTGACTTATACGACGCTTGTGCTGCTGTCCTTGAAAGCGAGGTTCGGTAAGCGATCCGCCGTCGAAGGCATTTCTCGAACGACCAGCCGGCGCTGAAGGTTAGGGACTGGCGGTCCAGGAATGGCGAGCGAACGGGCAAACCCCACGGGGAGAAAGTGAGGCGGCCAACCGACCTGGTTCAAACGGCAGCTCCAAACACATCCTCCGCTGCCTCAAAGGAGCCATCGCCCCCAAAAAACGTGCACGTCCCGGCCCCGTTGAACGCACGGATGACCGTGGAGACTTCCGCGACAACGGCCAACTGACCCCTGTCCGCGCGGCCGAACGTCTCGGGACCGTCTTGGCCCGCATCAGCGAGTTGGAACGAAGCACACGCCTGACTGCTCAATCGTCACCGCCTGCTGCCCCCGACTCACCGTCGCTTAACGCCATTGGCGCGTCATCGGCGGAGACCGGCTATTTCAGTCACCTGCCGTTGTGAATCTCGTCACGAACGCAACCAAGCAGCCGCCGAGAAAGGCGATAAGAGCAATTGCACCCATCACGGGGAAGAAGGCCGTGATCAGGATGCTGCCGACCGAGCCGGCTGCCAAGGCTACAGCCGCACCGGTATCGCGTCCGCGAACGTGATGGGGCCGACTTGCTTTCCGGTTGAGCGCTGCCGCAACGCCGAAAACAAACACGAGGATGAGCACGATATTGGCCTCAATGATCAGCATGGCGAGTGCCGATGCGCTCGAGGCTGCAACTAGCGTCGCCGTTACGGGGACGCAAAAAACGGAAGCAACCCACAGCAATGGACGAGCAAGCCCGAGAGGCTGGCGCTCGTCCCGCGTATCTAGCCACTTCGCTGCCGCCCAAACTCCTGCCATTAACGCGACGGCAGCTGTGGAGATGACCATCAGTCGTACTGCAGCTCCGGCGAGCCCGAATGTACTCAGGTCTCCGCTTGGCCTTCCGAGGAGCGAGCCGACAGTGAGAAGGAACGCGAGGGACGGAAAAGCGACGGCCAGACGGCGAGGACTCGAAGAGGCCGACCCGGAGGAGCTCACGCGTCTTGCCTGTCCGGATCGCCGTCATGCTTCTCCCCAAAGGAATAGCCCAAAGCACGGCCCAGGATGCCACCAGGGATCAGAAGAAGGAGCGGCTTCAGACCCCAATGCGGAACCGTCACCGTAAGTATGAACGCAACTAGTACGAAGAGAACGTCAACAACGGCTCCGATGAATCCGGGACGCAGATTAACGTCTTCTTCCTGAAGGGCGGGAGTGCGGAAAGCGATCGTGTACTCGACGAATAGGGCGGCTGTCGCAAGCAACAGAGTTCCGACGTAGACCGCCGAATTCGGAAACTTAGTGTCACTTGCAGAAGACAGGACATCCATGGGGAAGGGAATGAACACAATTGCCAGCAGCCAGACGATGTGGGTCCACATAAGTGGGGGCGTGTACGCCTGGATGTCTCGGTAAAGGCCGTGATTATCGACCCACAGCTTCGCGATCACGAGGAAGGTGATGAAGAAGGTGATGAACTTGCCGCTGTGCTGGTTGAGGATCGCGAGGACATTGGCCCCGGGATCGGCTGTCGCCAGGCCCGTAATCGGAAACACAAGCAGAGTGATGGCGATCGCGACGACGCCATCGCTGAGTGCGTTGAGGCGGTCAAATCCGCGTTGGAAGACGGGCGGCGTCCACCGCGGTACGGGACTCACCGAGTGAACTCCGGAGCATCTCCACCTACCGTGAGCGCGTATCGGACGGCGTCCGCACGTGAGTGGAGGTCTGCTTTGGTGAAGATGTTGTTGATGTGGGTCTTGACCGTCGCTTCGGAGATGGTCAGTGCGTCGGCAATGTCGCGGTTTCTGAGACCTGCACCAATGAGTTGCAAGATTTCCTTCTCTCGCTGGGTCAGGAGCGATGACGCCTCGGTCCTAATAGGCCCCAATTTGCCGGCAGAGTCGCGACCAGTTGCGCCTCCGCGGGCCGATACGGAAGACGCCAGTCGTAAGAGCCTAGTCTGGACTTCGGGGTCAAGTACCGACTGGCCAAGATGGGCGCTTCTCACGGCTTGTGCTATCTGAAAGTGATCGGCGTCTTTGGTCAAGTACCCAAGGGCTCCTGCTCGGAGTGCCCGAAGAATCGACTCATCGTCCTCAAACGTGGTGAGCACAACTATCGAGATAGCGTCGTTTGCATCCACGATGTGTTCAGTGGCCTCGGCGCCGCCCATGACAGGCATGTTCAAGTCCATGAGCACAACGTCAGGGCGCAATTTACCTGCCAGTTCAACTGCCTCCTGGCCGTTAGCGGCCGTGCCGACCACGTCGAGATCCTCAACTAGTCCGAGCATGACCTCAAGCGCCTGCCGGACGGCCGTCTGATCGTCAGCAATGAGCAATCGGATCATCGGGGCAACCTCATTGAGACGGACCACCCTGTTGGGGTGTTGCCATCGGCGTAGTCATAGGGATCCTCGATCGGGCCGGCAATGACTATGCCGCCAAGAAGGCCTGCCCGTTCCTTCATACCCTCGAGACCCATTCCTATTCCTTCCTCTATTGCCTGGTCGCGACCCGCCCTCTCGGACGGCCCGTTGAGAACACGCAGGACTACGAAGGCGTCTGGCGAATCAACGTCAGAGAATGTGAGCTCGGTCCAGATATCGGCGCCTGGAGCATGCCTGTGTGCATTAGTGAGACTTTCTTGCGCGGCCCGGATGAGCGTCTGCGAGGTCTCGACGTTCAAGAGCCCAGGCTCGCCGTTCACCACGAAGGTCGCACCGAACGATGAAGCGATCGCTTGGATCGTATCGGTCAACGGCTTTGGATCTTCGTTTAGAGCGTGGACTGCCCGGCGGGTCTCTCCAATTCCGGACTTGGCTAATGTTCGGGCCCGTCGCACGGCCGCGATGGATTCTCCTAGTCGATCGTGGGTATAGAGGGTGTCTGCCATGTCTAATTGGATGGAAATGGCCGACAGTGAGTGACCGAGAACATCGTGGATCTCGCGCGCGATCCTCCCGCGCTCTAGGAGCGCCGCTTCGCGAGCTTCCGACAGACGGGCCCGTTCCGACTCAATGGCCGCCTCTTGTGCAGCTTCCAATGCAGCCGCGCGCTCCCGGCGCGCAATACCGATATATACGGGCAGGCCTGCTGTAAGGCCTAGCCACCACGGCCACCCCTGCGGACTGAACTGATCCACGATGAAGCTCGACGCGGCGCACGTCACCGCCGCGACGACGGCCACCGCGATGGCCACTAGCCGCGCCTCAATCAGCTGACCGGCGTAGAGGGCCGCCAGGAAGACGAACCCAACCGAGAATGTTTCGATCGGCACTGCGAACAGAATCCCGGACAGGATGGCAAACACGAGCAGGAGCGCAATTCGCATCGCGGATGGCGTGCGCTGCGCCGGCAAGAGAGTCCATAGAGCAAGGAGGCCTACCGGCGCGAAGAGCAGCCAGCCGAGTCGAGTCGCTGGCGCATGACTCTCAACGAGCTGCGTCGCGACTACGGCGACGAATGCCACGATCAAGAACGGCCGAAGTAGGCGATCGCTGAAGGCTGCCGCCTTCCTCGGGTAGTTCTGTCTGCCGACGATCAATCACCCTCCCTTACACGGTTCTCTTATTAGCCACCGTAGAGGCCGTGGCGCACCTTGGAGTGCTCCCACAAGCGTAGATATGGGTGGAGAACACTCTCCACCCGCCAGATCGTCCACGTGACGAAATGGTGAGCGCGAACTCGAATCGTCGGTTCGTTCAGGGCCGGACCACGTTTATGGGGAGCAAGTTTGATCCAAGATCCGATCGATCGGATCCTCATCATCGCCTCGGCGCCACGATGAGGATCCCTGCGCCCCCGGTAATGGCCTCCCGGGACAGAGGAAGCGAGCCCGCACTTCGCCCTCCAGGTTGAGAGTCGACGGAGGTATGTCCTCGATCACGACCGTCCGTCCACCTTCCGGAGTGAGCGCAGCATCAACTCATCTCGGCCAGCGCTCGAAAGGGGCTCGCGGCTCCTCTGCGTGGAATCACTCGCGCAGCAGACAAGACAAGCGGATGCAACGACCTCACCCCGAGCGGTCCAGGAAGAGCGCTCAGCTTGGTCAGGATGACAAGGCCACGATCGTCAGCGTCTTCTCGATGATGAACGAGGCTGGAGCAAACAGGACAATCGTGAGCGCGATCGTCGAGACGGGATTCAGACGTCGTGCACTGAATGCGGGCGGCTGTTGATTCCGACTCGCGAGGGCGCACATCGCTCCAGCAACGACGGCGAGACAAACGCTTACGACAACGGACAATCCGAAGATGATGCTTGACCCGACGAAGACGATTACGCCCCACGGGGGCGCGGCGTCAAATGGGACGAAAAGCGCTGCAATGGCGACGAACCAACCTATGGCGATCGAAATGACTGCTGCACGGATAACTCGGCCCGCTCGAGTCATCGAGGACGAGGTGGTCGAGGTGGGAGTCACATCAGAAACACGAGTCATGCCAAAACGATAGGAACGAGATGCCACATGAACATGGCCTCACTGGCGTATCTGGGGTGGATAAAAACCTCCACCCCAGATGGGGCGACGGCCCCAGGTAGCCCCTGAGTCTCCTTCATACGCTGAGTGGATGCCCGATCAATCAGCCCTTCCGAATGCAAGCCCCAAAGAAAAGGCACGCATAGGCATTGCGGGCCGTCCATTTACGGTCGGCTTCCTCGGCATTTTGGGAGCCGGAGCAGGACTCGTTGTTCTCGGCGGTGTTGCAGCATTGTCGACTGTTCTCACCTACACGACCATCGCGTTTTTTCTCGCGCTCGCTATCGAACCGCTCGTCACCGTCGCCGCCCGGCGCGGAATACGGAGAGGCCCCGTGGTCGGCGGAGTGTTCATCGTCGGCGCAGCCGCCGTCGCTGGCTTCGGATTCGTTGCGGTTCCGGAGATCGTACGTGAGACCGAAGCGTTGATTCGGCGTGCTCCTTCGGCCATCGCGGAATTGTCGAAACAAAGCTGGTTCCAACCGCTCGACATATCGATGTCCCGATCACGGGTCACGTCAACCCTAGAGACGTTCCTGCAGAGTCCAAGCCACCTGAAGACCATCGGGGAGGTTTGTTATCGGTGGGAACAGGGGTTGTCAGCGGGATCTCCGGAATCGTCATAGTCCTCATCCTCACCGTCTATTTCAGCGTGGCCCTCCCCCGTCTCACGGAACGCGCCTTCCAGTTCGTACCGGCAAGCAGGGCAACGGGAGCGCGAAGCGTATACGACGACATGACCCATTCAGTTGGTCGCTACGTCGCTGGCCAAGTACTCATCGCGGCCGTCAATGCAACGTTGACCTCAATCCTGCTTCTTATATTCCATATACCTGGCGCAGTTCTACTCACCGCAATCGCGTTCCTTGGCGGGCTCATCCCTGTCGCCGGGACGATTGTCGAGGCCATCATCGTCATTTCCGTGGCTTTATTTACGTCGCCCGTGGCATTCATCGCCGCCATCGCGTTCTTCGTGATTTACCACCCGCTAGAGGCCTATGTGATTCACCCGCGGGTAATGGCGCGAGTCGTCCATGTATCTGGAACACTGATCGTTCTTTCGGTCTTAGGCGGCGCCGCACTGGGAGGTGTCCTCGGCGCACTCATTGCAGTCCCCGTTGTGGCGGCCAGCACGATATTCGCCGACCGTGTCGTGATACCTAGGCAGAAGGCTCGATAACCCGCGGGTGGACGCACTTCCTCCACCCGAAAATACGGTGTCTGCCCGATTCTGCAACCTGGGTTGGTCGGCATTCTGGTTTGAGGGCCGAAACGCGGCCGACAGGAGCCACCAAGCCAATGTCAGATCCCATCGAACTCATCCTCATCATCGCCCTGATCGCCTACGTCCTCATTCGACGTATGGCTGGGCAGCCGGCCCAGGGCAAAAAGTTGCTCATCTTGCCCGCCATCATCATGGTTATCGGCTTCACCAGCCTTTCCCACACCTGGACACCTACCGCTGTCGCCTTCCTCGTCGGTACAACCGCCATCAGCTTCGTCATTGGCATCCTCCGCGGAGTCTCGATCAGATTGTTCGAGAAGGACGGAATCGTTTGGATGCGCTACACCGGTGTCACCGTCGCGCTCTGGGTCACTAACATCGCCATCAAGATCGCCGCCGCCCTCACGATCGCTGCCATCGACCCGGTCGCTGCTCACGAAGAGTCCTCCGGTTTGCTGATCAGCCTCGGTATGGGTGTTCTCATGGAGGGTGTTGTCGTCGCCTATAAGGCCGTCAATGGTGACAGCCGAGTCGTCTGGGCCAAGGGCAAGGACGGCGAGGCCGACCGCCACTCCGACTTCCTGGACAACCTGCAGCGCAACCGCGCCAACAACAACGGCAGCACCGCTTCATCCATTCTCGATAGCATTCGCAACCACCGCGACTGACTCCGCCATCTCACCGATCTGAGACCGATGAACGATCAGAGCCCTACCCCACCCGACGGCGCCAGCCGCCGGGCGGTGGCGTATACGGACCGTCTATTCCGACCGTTCCTCGTTGTGTGCGTCGTCCTAGTTGTGGGAGTGCAGTTGATCCTGAGCCCCGACGGTGATGCTGCCTTCGTCAGCTGGCTGCTCTTCGTGCCAACCGCGCTGTTGGCAATCTGGACTATCACTCGCTACGTCGAAGCGGTTCCTGTCTGGCTTCAGACCACCCTCTTTTGTCTGTACTCGATACTCGCATCCGCACTCTTCCCCATCCCTGCGGACACCTTCTCTGCTGCCTTCGTGTTCATGGCGGCTGCCTCAGCGGGCCAGCTCCTTAGCTCCTATCGCCTTGCCGTCCTCGTCGCGGTCGTCGATGGAGTCGCGTGCGCTGTGGCCAACTACATCTCTGACTTCGCAGATCCGACTCCATGGCCGTGGTGGCTAGGGCTACTCGTCGGCCTGCCGGTGTACATCGGCATCACTCGCCGGCAGCGAAACGATGCCCTGAAGGTAGCCGAGCTGGCAGCTTTCGAGATGGAACGAGCGGCGGCATCGGAAGCGCGCGAGGCAGCTCTGCTGGAACGAGGCCGAATTGCTCGCGAAATCCAT
Organism: Frondihabitans sp. PAMC 28766; assembly: GCF_001577365.1. Classification (NCBI taxonomy): domain Bacteria; kingdom Bacillati; phylum Actinomycetota; class Actinomycetes; order Micrococcales; family Microbacteriaceae; genus Frondihabitans; species Frondihabitans sp. PAMC 28766. The sequence continues at coordinate 789,123 of NZ_CP014513.1, read as the reverse complement.
GACGTACTTGGTCACTCCCTTTCCGCGATTGCCATCCAGCTCGACATGGCCCAGGTGCTCCAAGCCCACGATCGCACAGATGATGCCGACGCTGCCATCCATCGAGCCCGCGACCTCGCTCGTACCGGCATCGGGGAAACGAGACGCGCGGTTCACGCCCTGAATGAAGACCAGCTCCCCGTTTCCGACACCCTCCAGGCAGTAACCGATGATTACGCGGCGACGTTCATGTTGATAGGTCAACCAACGACGATGGCCGTAGAAAAGTCGCAAACCATCATTCGGGCTACCCAAGAGAGCCTCACAAACGCGCACCGCCATGCTCCGGGTTCCGTCGCAACCGTCACCCTCGACTTTTCAACGGCGGGATCTTGCCGACTCGAGGTCGAAAACGGTGCGCCAGCCTTCGCTCCGCGCCGTGCAGACATTGAGCTGGAAGGATCCAGCATGGGCCTGGCCAGTATGGAGAAGCGTGTCAGGGATATCGGCGGCGAGTGCCAATTCCGCACTACGCCTGAAGGCGGCTGGATCGTGCGTCTCGCGATCCCCACTTGACACGTGGGTGGAGTGGATGTCTCCACCCGCGAAGTTAGCTCCACCCGAGAATACGGTTGCAACCCGATGCTGCCAACCCTCACCATTCGTATCGTCGAATCAGGGCCGAAACGCGGCTATCAGGAGGCATCAACGTGTCAACGACCTTCCCGGGGGTCATCGCCCGGAATAGCGACCAACATAAGGCCAAGCCGACCGTTACCGACATCGTCCGGCCAATCGGCGTTGTCTCGTACATCGCAATCATCTCCGGCTCGCTCGTCAGTATGCACGCCTCTGGACTCGTTTGGGGCCTGTTCACCGCGGTCGCGCTGCTGTCGCTTGCAAGCCTTGCCCCACTTCGCCACCTGTCCGAATCCGTCCGCCTCACGGGCTTCCTCGTATGGGCCGTGCTTGCGGCCGGCTTGTTCTCAATCAACGGCGGCACGTATACCGAAGGCTTTGTATTCCTAGCCGCCGCCGGCGCTGGTCAGCTGCTCAAATCAAGCCGTGACGCCGGCATTGTCGCTCTCACGGCAGCGGTCACGAACGCTGTCGGGATCATCGTCATTCACGGCGGTGAGTTCCGCGGCTGGCCCTGGTGGCTCGGACTCGGAGCCGGAGGAGGAATCTATATCGGTCTTGCCCGACGCCTTTCCGTTGAGAAGCGCAACGACACGGTCGCCTTGCGACTCGAGACGAAGCGAGCAGATGACGCCGAGGGCGCCGAGGCCGCCGTTCTCGAACGAAATGCTGTCGCCTGCGACATCAACGATGCACTGAGCGAATCGCTTTCGTCCGCTTCAATCCAACTCGATCTGGTCGATGCACTGCAGCCCGCTACCATCACGGACGCAGCCGGCTCTCGCTCCGAGACAGCGCTTCGTCACGCTCGCGCCCTCACCCGCACCGGCATCGCCGAAAGCCGACGCGCTGTCGACGCTCTTAAGACGCAGCCTCGTCCGGTGGCAATAAGTATCGAATCTCTCGCCCGAGCTCACGGGGCCCCGTTCACTCTTGTTGGCTCACCCGCTGAACTGCCGGTTACTATCACACAGACCCTGCTCCGAGCAGTCGCCGAGGGCCTCACTGACGCGCATTTGTTTGCCCCAGGAGCGTCCGTAAGGATTGCGCTCGACCTCACCGAGCCCACCTGGGTGGACCTCCGCATCGTAATTGGGCCCGTGATCTCGCACGGAGCCGGTCGCACGGAAGCAATGGTCGACAGCCGAACCGGCAGTACGATCGGTCTTCAAGGCGTGAAGGAGCGGGCTCACCTGCTCGGCGGCTCAGTGGATTTCGGGCCTACGCTCGACGACGTGGCCAATCCCGGTTGGACGGTGCACGTCCGTCTTCCACGGTGACCGTCACCTGCCTTCGGACCTGAATAGCGTCGATCCCGTTCCCGAAAGCTGAGCCAATAACTTCGACGCACACTTGTCGTCCTCACAGGGCCCGCCTCGTTGTTCCAGGTTGAGCTTTGGCTGCAATGCACGGCGCTGCCTCGGGCAGTACTCACCGTCGAGAAACTACCGCTCTTTTCTGCCCGTATTAGCACCCTGTGCAGAGCGGCATCGGCTCCGTGTCCGCGACGTGGGGCACGGCAAAAGGCCCACGGACTCCTCCCGAACCTGCTGTTCATCCAGGACAAAAGTTGCCGGTATGGGCCTGCTCAGAAAGGGCCACCGGGCCATGGATCCTGGCGGTCAAGGTGAGGGCCGATCCTCTGAGGCTGGCGGTGGTGGGCGTTCGCTGCTGTCCAGTTCGGTCGATCACCTCTCGCCGGGGCGTTGCGCGGAACCTACCCCGCACCACCCCATGGGAGGAAACGCGGTCAAAAGCTAATGCACCAGTCGAGGATGATCTGCGCGACGTCGTCCAGGTGAGACTCGAGAAGGAAGTGGCCTCCGTCGAGCAGTTCCACACGAGCAGAAGTGACGTCGCGTTGGAACGCGCGAGCGCCCGCTGGCCCGAAAATCTCGTCGTTGTTCCCCCAGACCACAAGTAGGGGGACCTGGGATCTGCGCAACCATTCCTGCACGCGGGGGTAGAGCTCTCTATTCGTGTGGTAGTCGCCAAAGAGAGCGAGTTGCGCCCGGTCGACACCGGGTCGGTGCAACAGGGCGATGTCGTGCTCCCAAGCATCGGGATCGACCCTCGCGACGTCCGGCACGCCGTGCTTGTACTGCCATTCAACCGCCTCCCTTTCGAGAGCGGGCCGGAGCGCCAACTCGTTCTCGGGGCTCGGGTTCGCGCCGTACGCCCAGATCGGTGCCCAGAAGTCCTCGACGAAACCGTCTTCATAGGCGTTGCCGCTCTGTGAGATGACGCCGACGACTGCGTCCGGGTTCTCCAGTGCGAGCCGCCAGCCGATCGGCGCGCCATAGTCCTGGGTGTAGATGGTGTACTTCTCGACGCCGACCGCGTCGAGGAACCTAAGGGTCACGTCGGTGAGTGCCGCGAAGGTGTACTCGAATTCATCGACTGATGGCGCCGACGACCGGCCGAACCCGATGTGGTCGGGTGCGATCACCCGGTAGCGTTCGGCGAGTGCAGGGATCAGGTGCCGGAACATGTGGGAACTCGTCGGGTAGCCGTGGAGGAGGAGAAGTACAGGCGCGTCGCCTGGCCCAGCCTCTCGGTAGAACACCTCCAGGCCGTCGACCGAGACGGTGCGGTGATGGACGACACTCATTGCTAACTCCTTAAAGTTGCTTTACTGGTTAGGATGACCGTAGCACGCGTACGAGTCGCCAAGGGTGTGCCCGAAGAGCAAGGAACCGAATGGTCCACGACGAAGACTTATTACTGGCCGTGTTGAACAGCGCCCCGGTAGTCGATGGAACTCCGATGGAGAAGCTGGCAGGGCACGACGGCGCCGCACTGGTCGTCGGCTTCGGCGGCACAGGATCACCGTCGGAGTTGGAATGTCTTCGAGCGGCGCGCGTCGGATTACACGCCCTCGTCCGAGACTCCTCCGCCGACGGCGGCAGCCTGGAGGGGCTGTTGAGTAAAACCGCACTCCGGCCCAGGGTCGCCGACGGAAGGCTGACCTGGGACATTCAGGCTCCTGATGAGCTACTCCTCGCCGCCCGCGCCGTGATGGCATGGTCGCGCGTCACCGAAGAACTTCCAGGCCGGCTACGCGCCTGTGCCAATCCCGACTGCAATCTTTTCCTTCTTGACCGGAGCCGCCCCGGGACGGCGAAGTGGTGTTCTATGGCGACGTGCGGCAACCGAATGAAGGTGCGGGCCTTCGCCGATCGTCAACGCACCAGCTGAGATCCGCTCTGAACTCGCAACAGACAGAGGAGTCGTCGGCTCAGTTCGCTTCTCGCTCATGGCGCCGGAGCGCCAGCTTCGCCCCGCGAATTATTGATTTGAAATCGGTGCGTTACTGTCTAAAGTAAACTGAACCTAAAAGTTCAGAAACGGAGAACCGCCGCACGTCCACCCGCCCACTGAGGCTTGCGTACTCACAAGGTTTACGGAAGGGATCGGGCGCTCGGTCGTCCCGCCACCCAGTAGGAGTGCCCATGCGTAGGTCGACAAGTTGCGCCCCGTCGTGCCCGTTCTCAGCCGCCGTCTCGTCCTGCGTCAGCCGACGTGCGAGTCCGGATACGCCTGCGTGTTCCATGACTGATCGCGCGCTGCCGTGGTTCTCGGGTAAGTCCTCTGGGAGCTTCACCGTGCGCGTGGATCCGTGGGGCCGCTCGCACCGAAGCCAGTTTGCCCGCAGGGCCGACGCCCCTGCCGTTCCGGGCGCGGTTGGCAAGGTCATTGCTGGCACGCCGACTTTAAAGGGTGACCAACGGGTGCGATTCGCCAGATCGTCGGGAACGAAGTGAGTCGACCTGCGCCAAGAAGATCCGTCTGGACGGCCATCATGGCTGTCTCGATCGCCGCCGTTGTCGGGGGGCTGTTCTCCGGGCTCATCGCTGGAGCCAATCTCGCTCACGAGGTACCGATGTGGCGTCTAACTACGGAATTGCAGGAGTCCGGACACGTTCACAGCGCGGTGGTCATTAAAGTTAAGCATTGGACTGTTGGCAATTTGGGGAACGAATACGCGTTCGCGCCGGTGGTGCGACTAACTGACGACCATGTGGACTACATCGTGGACCTTGACAAGTACCCCACGGCCAAGAAGGGCGCCTATCAGGTGAATCAGCGAATGAGCCTCTTGTTCGACCCAGAACGCCCGTCGCAGGCCGTACTCGCCAGCCATTTCGAAGCGGACGCTCTTGCCAGAAACGTGTGGCGTGATGTCATCGTTGAACTTCTGGCCACGTTGGTCATCGGCATCGGTCTGGCCGGATGGATTCGGACTGCGCGCAAACAAACCGAACGCGCATGACCTGGTGCCGCTAGGAGCGGTCGATTCGCGAGGGCTTCTGCAACTTTGCCAGCCTCGACGTGGGCGAACGTCGCAACCGGGTGTGACCGTCAACTGTCGGAGGGCGGCGCGGCGCAGTTAGCCGATCCTTCCTGACGGCACCCCCTCCAGCTCTTGGTCTCAGCCAAGACGGGCGGCTCTCGACCGGGCCACTCCCGTTGCCTGCCGTGAGCCCCGTAGAATGCGACGTCACACCGGGCCGGGGGGAGAATCGGGGGCGGGGTGATTTCGCAGCGCGTTCATGCCGACCAGGGCCGCGGCTACGCAGGCTGCCCCACCCACGGCGAGAGCAACTCTGGGAGTAGCTCCTCCGATGGACCCGATGATGATAGATCCGATGGGAGTCGACCCGATGAAGGCCGTGCTCCAGAGAGCCGTGACGCGACCTCGGAACTCGGGAGCGGAGGCGAGTTGGATCGTGCTGTTTCCCGTTGTGATGAACGTGATGCTGGCCATGCCGATCAGGAATAGGACCGGTACCGCGATGATGATCGTGGTCGTGAGCGACAGGGCGATCATGCCGGCGGCGTAGGCGGCGGCGGCCCGGATGAGTCTTGGTAACCCAGTACCCGGATAGCGGATGCAAAAGAACCCTCCCACGACGGAACCGAACCCGAATGAGCCGATCAGGAAGCTGTAGGTCTGGGACGTGCCATGGAGTGTGAGGTGCGCGAGGAGGGGCAGGCTGACCTCGAATTCGTAGGTGAATGTTCCGATGAGCGCCATCATCAGCAACGGACCGATGATCTCGGGAACGTTCCGTGCATATCGCAGCCCGGAGACGAGCTGGCCGCGCACCTTCTTGACCGTTTTGCCCGGATGGAGTTGCGAGACGGCCATCGTCAGGAGGGCGGCGATGACAACGGTGAAACTGGCGGCGTTGAGGAGGAAGCACCACCCGATGCCGACTGTCGCCACCAGGATTGCGGCAACGATTGGCCCTACCGCTCGTCCCACGTTCACGAACGTGCTGTTGAGGGTGACTGCGTTTCGAACTAGGGGCTGGCCGACTATTTCCGGGATGAAGGCCTGTCGGGCGGGATTGGCGAGGGCAGTGAGCGTGCCGAATCCAAGGGCCACCGCGAGGATCCACCAGAGCGTGACTGTGTGGGTGAGCACCAGGATGCCGAGCAGGAGGGAGAGGGCTGCCAGTCCGGTCTGCGTCACGATGAGAAGCCGGCGTTTGTCGTGCCGATCGACGACGACGCCGGCATATGGGGTCAGAAGAAGGACGGGGAGGTAGCGTGCCGCAGTCGCCAATCCAAGGAGGACTCCAGAGTCGGTGAGCTGAAGGACGAGGAGCGCTTGGGCGACGGTCTCGGTCCAAGTTCCGACGAGGCTGACGCTCTGGCCCAGTACGAATCGTCGGAAGTTGGGGACCTGGAAGGCCGGGAAATGACCGTCCCGGGCCCGGGTGGCGACTGTGGGGTCGGTCATGGCTGGCTCCCTCCCGGAGCGGTCGTTTTCGCCTCGGCGCGGAGCACAAGACCGAGTGCGGTTGTGACGATGAGCAGCGGAAGCAGACCCCCGAGCGCGGGCGCGAGCTCGATCACCAAGGCATTGGCGAATGCCCCCGCGCAGAGTAGAACGACGCTGAAGGTGCGGAGTACGCGACCGCCCCGGTGGTGGTCGATGACGTCTTCGACGACGGCGGTGATGGTTCCGGTGACGAAGGTGGTCGACATGCCCAGGCTTCCAAAGAGCTTCTTACCGAGGACCGTCTGAAAGGCCATGGCCACCGCCGAGAGTCCGATGAGAACGCACTCGAGACCGAATCCGGTCCTCCCGTGCTCTGTTACCCAGCCGAGGAACACGGTCAGCTGAAGCAATGTCGTGCCCGCGAGGACGTGAACGAGGTGGCTGGTGATCCGCGGCTTCGACCGCGCTGCGGAAGTCTTCCAGAATGCAGCGAAGAGACCGGCCACGAACAGGAGAACGCTTACTCCTGCACTCACCAGAGTGTGCATGAACATGGGGCGTTGCACGAGGCCGATCAGGATCAGGTTGCCCGTCATGTTCGCCGTGAAGATTCCGCCGAGCGAGAGGAAAGCGAAGGCATCGGTGGCACCGGCGCTCAAGGACAGGAGAAGGACGGCGCCGACCATTTTGCGGTCAGGGGCGGCGACGGCGACTACCTGCGCCGGTGGGACGGCGAGCGGTCTCGCCGCCTCGAGGGCATGATTTCGGCGCAGGGAGTCGGTCACAGTGACACTCAGGCGACGGGGTCGGTGGAGTTGACCTTGCTGACCAGCAGCGGGTCGACCGCGGTGAAGGGCAGATGCGGCAGCACTTCCTCCTCGACGTTGAACACCGACGCGAGGATCGGACGGGAAATGGCGCTGCCCGCGGCTCGGTATCCGATGTCGCCGGGGTAAGGCTGATCGAAGAAGATGAGGAAGTGGATTTCGTCGTCGCCGATCACTTCGATCTGGTGCGGGTATGCGCGAGGAACGAAGTACACGTCGCCCGGTTCGAGGAGGTAGGTGTCTGTCGACCCGTCAGGATCGAGGATGGTCATCCGCGCACGGCCCTTATGGACGTAGCCGAGTTCGGATGTCTGTGGGTGCCAGTGCGGTTCACGCATGCCGTCCTCCTCGACCTCGATGGAGTACATCGACAGGTTTTTCAGGGCTGGCCAGAACTGGTTTCGCGCCACCTGGGCGCTGGCGTATGGGTAGTCCAGGGGCGGAGTTTGCGCTCCAAGGTCGAACTTGTGGGGGTTCGGGTGTCCTGCCGTGTCAGGGATGGGTGCGTTGTCCGGTCGCTGCAGAATTCTTTCCGATGTCGTGTCACGGACCAGAGGTTCGAAGTCGGCGGCAGGCAGGCCGTAGGCGTTCCCCAGAACGGCGTCGGTCATGGCTCCGAAGGCTGCGTGCATCGAGAATTCAGCCGGGGCGGCGTTGTTGAACGCGATGACGAGTTCGCCGACGTCGCTGCCGGTGTTCTCGATGTGGTGGAGCATCCCGGAGTCGACGTGGAACATCTGGCCTTCGGCGATGGTGAAGCTGGAGTATGCGGATGCGTTGTCGAGGATGGTGACGAGCAGGGTCCCGCTTAGGCAATAGGCGATCTCGTCGGCATTGGTGTGCCAGTGCGGTTCCCGGAAGCTGCCGGGTTCAAGGACGAGGCGTTTGATCGACATTCCCTGGAGGATAGGGAAGCTGTCGGCGGTCACCGTGGTGATGCGTCCGAGCTCGTTGTCGTTAACGTTCTCGCCATTCACAAGCGAAGCCACGTGTCGTGACTTCTGAGCGGTTGCGATGGTCATGGTTTTATTCGATTCTCTCGAAGTGTTATTCGGTGAGGACATGCGTGTTCGGAGGCCGATTGGGTGACGCGTCGGTCGGCCGTGTCGAGGTTGCGGCTGTGCAGGAGACGAAAACGCGGGGCGCCTGTCTCGGTTCTCGCAGCGGATTCCGGCTATCTCTGTCGAAGAGCGCTGACGTGGAGGATTGCCGGCGCCCTGGAGGTTGACTCTCGGAAGGCGGGTTGAGCCCAAGAGAGTTGGCTATGGGTCTCGATCAGTGCGAGGTGGCTTTGATTGCCGAGGCGATGACTGCGGTGACGGCCGCGGGGTGGGAAATGAGCGTCAGGTGTGACCCGCCGTGAAACAGGGTGACTGTCGAGTGCGCACGCTTGGCCATGGCCTCTTCGGAGGTGGGGGTGATGATTTTGTCACCGGTAGAGATGAAGAACCACGACGGGATGGTCTTCCACGCCTCGTACTTGGAGGGGGTGTTGAACGCTGCGGTCGAGGCGCTGCGCTGAGTGGCCCAGAGCTGTTCCGCCTGGCCTTTGGGAAGGTCCGCTCCGAAGTAGTTCACGAAGATCGGCTCATTGAGGTAGATATCGTCCACTCCGGCGGGTGCTCCGGGCTCGGGTACGGACGTGAAGAGCGTCGAGGCGGGGTCTTTGCTGAGGATCGAGTCAGAGCCACTGAGCGACCCGTTCGTCTCGCCGGTAGCGGGCGCTGCCGCGTCGACGTAGACGAGCGCTTTGACTTCTTTGTCGCCGTAGGCCGCGTTCGTGATGACGGAACCGCCGTACGAATGGCCCACCAGGACGATGGGTCCCTTGATCGAGTCGAGGAAGTCCTTGACGTATTCCGAGTCGGTGGTGAGGTTCTCGACCGGGTTTGCGATGGCGCGCACGGGGTAGCCGGCGTCCTGCAGATAGGTGACCTCTCCGTCCCAGCTGGAGGTGTCTGCCCACGCACCATGGACGAGCACCACCGTCGGTTTACTGCTGCCTTTCGGGGTGGCCGCTTCGAGTTGCTTCACGACGCCAGGGGTCTTCGCGGCAACTGAGGCAGGTGCCGCGGTAGCACTGCCGGCGGCGGCGACGACCGTTCCGGCGAGAGCGAGGCCGAGTGCCGCCACGCTTGCTCCAACGATCGTGAAGATGGCGGGTCGCTTGGAGCCGCTAGTGGACGAGGGGTTCAAGATCTGCTTCATGACACCGAAGGTATGAGTCGTCTGAAGGCCAGTCATGAGCCGTCTGACGTATTCCGGGTGGACTTCTGGATGCCGGCTCGACGCTGGGTGGAGGTGTTCTTCTCCACCCGACGACCGACCTGGGTTAGAAGGAGTTGAAGGAGGACCACGAGAACTCCGGCCAGGACGGCACCAGCGAGCGTGAAGCTGACGCGTTGGATGTCCGTGTCGATCAGACGGCCGCCAGATGAGTTAAGGAGGACGATCGCGCCAGTGAGCGCGATGGAGTACAAGGCGTAGTTGGACTTCTTCAACTGCAGGATGACGGCGAAACCGAGACATGCGACGCCCAACAGGGTCACGACGAGGGAAATCGGCACAAAGAGACCGACAATTCCTGCTCCGATTCCGCCCGCCAAGGTGCCGACCGACCGGGACACGGCCCGGTGGCGCGTTTCCGCATAACCAGGCCGAGCAACCACGAGCACCGTGAGAAGGATCCACCCGGCCATCGTGCCTTGTGCCCACATCGTCGCCACGAAGGCCGCGCCTCCGAGCAGAACCGCAAGGCTTGTCCCGTAGGTCACGGCCGTCGCCCGGGGTTGTGCGATGAATTCGCCTTGAGGAGGATTCGGTAGGAAGGCCGTCGTGACGGCGAGAGTCCACGCGCCACCGATCGCGGTGGCTGCTGCCGCCAGGACGATGACGGCGGTCGACGAATCGAGCCAGCCGTGATCGAACACGGGTGTCGGCGGTGAGACGAGCAACACGGATGGCCATGAGGTCACTACGACCGCCACGGTATGCCAGCCGCGAAGGCTTGAGGCACCGACGCCGAGGCCGACAAAACCCATGACGACGCCTGCGACGATCGGTGTCGATCCGGCCGCGACAAGGATCGCGACAAGAACAGTGGTCGCCGCAGGCGCCACGATGGCGGCCCGACGTCCGTGCATCAGACCTATCAGGGCCGGGATCGTGCCGACGAAGAGCAGTTCCCCGAATCCGCCCCATGGCGTCACAGAGAGCACGAAGCCGGGCAGAACGAGGCCCGTCACGACGAGAGGGACGTTGTTCTCCGTTGCCCGGAAACGGGGACGCCCACCCTTTGGGGTTGAACCGTCGTCAGCCGAAGGATGGGTTGTCATCGAGGCAGTCTGACGTGGACGGCCCACCCGGGATTGGCCGCATCGTCCAGGGTCGGGCCGGCCTCAAGGGAGCCCCCGAGGAGGCGGGCGCGTTCTTGGACCATTTGGAGGCCGAGCGTGTTGACGGCGGGACCGTCGACTAGTCCGGTGACGCGTGCGTCGTGGCCCTCGATCGACGGGCCGTTGACGATTGCGACCTCCGCCCATGACGGATCGGTCAGATCAAGTGAGATTTGCACCCAGGCGGCTGGTGCGAACAAGGCCGCATCGGAAAGGCTCTCGGCGACAGCCCTAAGCAAAACCTGCTCAGTCGGCACCGGCAGTCCCGCCGGTTCACCAATGACGTCGAAAACGGCTCGATGAGCGCGGGCGATCGACTCGATGCTTGTGTGCGCGGGGAGCGATTGAGTCTTGAGAGCGTCCACCGCCCGGCGGGTCGCGACAACTCCCGCACGAGTCAGAGAGCGGGCGTTGCGGAGGGCGTTGGAAGCCCGCGAGTTCGCGGCGTCCGTCGACTGCAGGGCGTCAACGAGATCGAGTTGGATCGAAACCGACGACAGCGACTCGCTCAAGGTGTCGTTGATGTCGAGCGCCACAGCGTTGCGTTCTAGGACGGCAGCCCGAGCCGTCTCCGCCTCTTCGGCGCGTTTTCTCTCGGTCGCAAGAGCCGCCGTGTCGGAACGTTTCTCGACGGAGAGCCGCCGGGCGATACCGACGTAGATACCTGCGCCCGCCCCGAGGCCCAGCCACCACGGCCAGCCGATGTATTCACCGCCGTGGATCACGATGATGCCGACCGCATTCATGGCGGCTGCCGTGGCTGCGACGATTCCGGCGTCTCGGCTCGAGCTGAGTAGTTGGCCGGCTCCGGCTGCGGCCAGGAAAACGAAACCCTCAGCGTACGTCCCGCCGTTGATCGAGAAAAGGACGGCAGCGAGGACCGCCCACACGACGAATCCTGCCAGGCGGACCCCTTCAGGGACATGTCGGAGCGGAAGGATGCTCCCTAGAGACAAAAGGGCCACCGGGGTGAAGAACATCCAGACCAAGCTCGAGGCGTGGACAGTCGCGAGGGAACCCGCGATGATCGCTACGTATGACACCATGCCGATCGGTCGGACGATGTCGGTGACCGTCAGCTGGGCCCCTCGGTGGCCAATGCCCCGGGCTCTGGCGACGCGGAACGTCGTTGACATTTCGATTCCTCCTGCGGGCCGACTTTCGGCCTCCTCTGCAAGGTATGAGTTGAGCGCCCCCACAACATCGGCTGGCGAGAGTATCTCCAGGTGGAGCCTGACCATTTAGGTGGAGACAAAACTCAGCCCGCCTGGGAGGTGCTGATTCCTGTTAGCAGGGCTCCCAGTCACTACGCACATCGACCGCGCGATGGCGAAAGTCGACGCCAGAGACCCTGGATAACTCGTGGCCTTCGCTTTTCGTGGCGGCATCGCAGGTTGAGGCGATCAGCCGCAAACTTTCGGTATCTGCAACACGAACCTTGGAATCGCGTGCGGAGAGTCTCGAGACGGGCGCACAAAACTTACTGGCGATGGCGCATAAGTGCGTAACTTGCGCCGGTCGCGAGGCTCGCACGATGTTCATTTCCTCCAGGACGAGGTATTTTGAGCCCCTCCAATCGGACAAGATCATTTCCCCAAAGCGGGGATTTTGGGACTAAATAAAGTTGGCTCGACATTGTGAACGGCCCACGCAAAGTGTCGCTGGCCCACATAAAGTGTCGCCAGCTGCCCGGAGCGACACTTTATTTGGCAGAGCGACCTCAGACCAGTGGTATGGCTTCCAAAACTAAGTGTCGGTTTCCAAGCTTTCGTGTCGTGAGTTCAATGGCCCGCAGTGAAGTAAGCAAAGGACCGCTCGCCCAACAGGGCGAGCGGTCTCCGTTTTTCGCCTGAGCTACGCGCCCTGTGTGAGGAACGCCGGCGGGTTCGTCGTGACCGACGCGATGACGCCGCCGTCGACAAGGACGTCGATGCCGGTGATGAATGACGCCTCGGAGCCCAGCAGGAACGAGACGGTGTTGGCGATGTCGGCGGGCGTGCCGATCCGCTTTGTGCCGGAGCCTTCGATCATCGCCTTCATGTAGACGCCGGAGGGCCCGTCGAGCTCTTGCTGGCCCATCGGGGTGGAGATGATGCCGGGACTGACGGAGTTGACACGGCCGCCGCGCTGGCCCCAGGCGATGCTGGCGTACTTCACACGGAGCTGGTTCGCCCGCTTCGACAGGCCGTAGGCGGCGCCGGGGTCCGCGATGCCCTCCTTCACGAAGGGGAGGTCGAGCAGGTCGTCGGTGCCGGTGGTGGCAAGGGCGAACTCCTGCTCGGGAGTCAGGCCGGGGTAGGTCTGGCCGGCCATGCTGGCGATGACGACTCCTGCTCCGCCGTCGGCGATGACGGCGGCGAACTCCTCGAGGACGATGGCGACGCCCAGGAGGTCCACGTTCAGGATCGCGCCGATTGGAGCCTGTGTCGGCGAGAGGCCGGCGGTGTCGATGACCTCGACCACGGGTCCGGCAGCGGCAGCGGCTTCGGCGAGGGCCTTGACCGAGTCGCGCGATGAGACGTCGACCTTCTGCGTGGTCACCTCGAAGCCGTCGAGTTGCAGGGCGGCGGCTTTGCTCGCCAGCATCTCTTCGTTGAAGTCCGCGAGGAAAAGGTGCTTTCCGGCGCCCTGGCGGCGGGCGATCTGCTCGCCCATCCCGCCTGCTCCGATGATGACGACGACGTGCTTGGACATGGTGACTCCAATGTGCTGAAAATAAGACGAGACGGTCCGTCTCGTTAAGACGAGCATACGCCTCGACTAGCGTGGCTCCCATGAGTGAGCCGAGTCCGACCAGACCACGCAGCGAGCGGGCCCGCACGGCGATCCTGTCGGCGACTCGCGACCTCGTGTCGGAGGTCGGCTACGAGCAGATGAGCATCGAGGGCATCGCGGCTCGGGCCCATGTCGGCAAGCAGACGATCTACCGCTGGTGGAGTTCGAAGAGCGCCATTCTCGCCGAGTGCGTGCTCGAGGGGCTGATCCTGCCGTCGCAGGACATGCCCGAGGACACCGGCGACCTCCGGGAGGATCTGCTCGGCTGGTTCCGGCGGGCCCTGCAGGATCTCGGCGACCCGGCGAACGCCAGCCTGCTTCGGGGCCTCGTGTCGGCTGCCGCAGATGACCCGGATCTCGCTGCAGTGCTCTACGAACGCCTCACCGGGCCGCAGGAGGCGACCATGGCCGAACGCCTTCGTCGCGCCGAGGCGGGCGGCGAGATCGACTCCGCCCTCACGTCGACCGCCGTGATCGAGATGCTCTTCGGGACCATCGTGTACCGGATCCTCAGCCGCTTGGACGTGGGGCCGGAGCTGGCCGACGGCCTCATCGACACCCTGCTCAACGGTCTTCGCGGAGATCGACGAAGCTCCTGACGGCCTCCTACGCTCGCGACGCAAGTCGTTGCGCCCGAACGAGCGAGTCCGCGAACGACGCGTCGTCGAGTGTGACCAGCGGGATGTCGGGATGGCCGTCCCGAAACAGATCGGCCGTCGCGTGCCCGGGGGCCAGCTGGATCACACCGGTCGTGCCGAGTTCGGCGAGGAGGTCGGTGGCGTCGCGCCAGCGGACCATCCGCTCGACTCCCCCGGCGAGATCGTCGACGACCGCGTCGGCCGTGGCTGCCGATCGAGCCGTCATGGCCGACAGGTAGCGAACCTGCGGACGCCGGGCGGACGCCGAGCCGAGCTGCTGCCGTACGGCTTCCGCCACCGGCGCCATGAGCAGGCAGTGGGATGGGACGGCGACGTCCAGGCGCCGCAGCTCACGGACACCGAATCCGGGTGCAGCCGATGCGACGCGCTCGAACGCGGCATCGCTTCCCGCGAGGACGACCTGATCCTCCGCGTTCTCCATCGCGACGAACAGGTCGTCGCCAGCACGCGCCGCGGCGACGAGTCGGCGCACCTCGGCCAGTGGACTCCCGAGCACCGCCAGCAGTCCGAAGCCTCCGGGATACAGGTCGCGCATGCCTCGGGCTCGGATGCGCACAGCCGCCACGGCCTCGTCGAGGGTGAGGACCCCTGCCTCGACGGCTGCCGGGAAGGCGCCGATGGAGTGCCCGAGGACGGTGTCTGGCCTGACGTCGCGCTCGGCCAGAAAGCGCGTGCACGCGACGCCGACGGTGAAGAGGGCCAGCTGAGCGGCGACGGTGTCGGCAAGGGCTTCCGCCGTGTCGAGTTCCCGGGGATCCTGCCCCAGCGCTGCGCCGATCTCGTCGAGGGTGTCGGTCACCACCCGGTCGGTCGGCAGGGCGGCGATCATGCCGGCGTGCTGCGAGCCCTGGCCGGGGTAGAGGAAGGCGATCATCGGGCGTCATCCTGCCACGGGTCGCGGATGAGAACCGGGCCGGTCGGCGTCCGGAGCAGCACGGGCCCACCGGCCGGGTCGGCCCACTCGGCCAGCGCGACGGCGCCGCGCTCGGTTTCGAGCAGGCAGTCGGCCCGGCAGGGCAGCGTCTGGAGGAACCGCAGGATCACGCGTGCGTCCTCGCGAGCCAGGCGTCGGTCGGCGCGCAGGATCAGGTCGAGGTCGCTCGTCGCACGCACAGCCCGAAGCCGCGTGGTTCGAAACCCGCCGAACCCGTCGGGCCCCACGCGAGCCCCCCGAGCGTCTCCGAGCTCGCGGTCGCGAGGATCGACAGGGCCTCCGCCAGCACGGGATTGACCGAGCTTCCGAGGGTGCGGCCCGCGAGATCCTCCGGGGGCACGACCTCGACGACGTCCCGGAGCTTGACCTGGAGCGGCACGCGTTCCGAGCGGTTCGCGCCCCGGAGACCGAGTGCGGTCGCGTCGGGAGCGGTCGCGGGCGGCCGACGGACGACGCCCCAGACGGTGTCGCCGTCGCGCGTGACCCACGGCGGCACTCGGGCGTCGTCGTCGGCCCGGAAGCGGACCAAGTCGTGGACGCGGAGGATCCGCTCGTCGGTCACTCCCACTGCGCGGTCATCGCCTCCCAGACGCGTCGGGTGGCGGCGCGGTTGTCGCCCGACGTCTCGGCGACCAGCGCCCGCTCAGACCGGAGTCGCCGGCGCGGCGCGAGAGACCGCCGCCCGGAGCTGCTCGCTCACGGTCGCCACGTCGTCGGCGGTGGGGTGGTCGGCGTCGGCGACCTCCAGCAGGCCAGTGCAGAGCCCAAGGGTCGCCCAGTCGCGGACGTCGTAGGACAGCGGCGGGATCCTGGTTGCCAGTTCGTCGAGTTCGGCGACCGTCCGCCTGGTGATACGGGCCGCTGCGGGCTTGTGCATGGCGTGGATCTCGACGTCCGGGTCGTTCAGCGCGAGGATCTGATCGGCCTGCAGTCCGTGGGCGAGGAATCCGCCGGACAGAGCCGTCCCCACGACGAGAGCGACGACCGGGTGCCCGTGCGTGCGCGCCGTGGCGTAGGCGTCCGCGGCTGCCGCGAGGTGCAAATGGATCCCGACCATCTCTTCGAGACGTCCGTAGGCCTGGCTGGGGAGGTCGACGACGGCGATGATGGGGCGCTTCCGCTCGGGCTCCAGGTCGGCATCCTCGGTCACGATGGCGGTGACCCGTTCCGCGAGGGCCAGGCCTTCCAGGAGCCCGACCTCTCCGTGTCGGGCACGGCGGTAGGGGCTGGCGGCGTCGGGGACGACAGCCAGCAGGATCGCCGAAACCCCGTGCATCCCGATCGTCGCGTCGATGACGGTCGACTCGACCGCAGTCGGGGCTGTGTCGGCCAGGGCAGTCGTCCAGGCAGAGCCTCGGCCGGTCGATTCGACTGCAGAGGCGGACTCGGGCGATCGGGGACTCTCCTCCGTGCTCGCCGGGGCGACGGGCGTCGCGAACAGCGCCGGAAGCTCGGCCGGCGTCGGCGGCGAGCTGGGATCGAGAGAGGTCAGGTGTGCCCGGAGTCGGGCGAGGTCACGGGAGGCGGGTGCTGTGGGAGCCTCACCGGACATCGCCCCGCGAACCGCCTCGACGATCTCGTCGGTGTCGTCCTTGACGAGCACATCGGCCTGCCCGAGCGCGTGGCGCTGGACACCGCCGTCGATCGACCAGACGAGGGCGTGGTCCGCGGAGTCGAACTCGGAGATGCCTCCTTCAGACTCGATGACCTCGGGCCCGTTCAGCCCAACCGTGCTTCGCGGGTCATGATGACGGCCGAGCAGAGTCCTGCGACGATGCTCATCCCGCCGAAGCTGCCGAGACCACCGGCGATGACGGCGATGACGGGTTGAAGGGCGCGGAGCTCGAGCACGCCGGAGCAGGCTTCAGCGACCGCCGCCAGGCCAAGGTTCGCCTCTTGGAGTCGAACGCCTCCGGTCTCCAAGAGCAGGACGGCCGCGCGGTCGCTTGCCGGCACGGCTGTCTCGGGCTGCCAGCCCGAGGGCTGCGGCGATCTTCGCCCCGGACACCTCGCCGATGCCGCCGCCCTGGAAGCCCTGCTCGATGCCGATGACCACGGTGGCCTTGCCGGCCACGGTGCCCTTGACGACGACGACGTCCCGTCGTCCGCCTCGGGGACGACGCCCTGCTGCTCGAGCCAGGGCGACTCGAGGTGGTCGAACGGATCCAGGAGCTCCCGGCCTGATCCCTCATCGACAAGCGCGAACGCCCGTGACCGGGCATCGCGCTCGATGAAGCTGTCTCGACAGACGTACGCGCTCTCGGGCACCAGGGGCTCGACGTCGGTTTCCGTTGTCATGCTCAGATCTCCGGGGTCTGGTCGTCGGTGGACTGGTCGAGTGCCTGGAGGAGGCGGATGGACACCACGCCCGGTGTCGCCCCGAAATCGTTGATCTCGATGGAGCCGGTCAGGCCGTAGCGCGTGAAGAAACGCTCCAGGACGTTCCGCCAGACGTCGTCGAACCCGTCGACGCTGGTGCGGATCCGCACCGACGCCGAGTCGCCGTCGGACGGAACGACCAAGACCTCGAGGTCGGCCGAGGCGACGACGCCGACGTGGGCGCGCTGGGTTGCCGGCCGGTCGCCCGGGAATTCGAATTCAAACGTCTGCATGGGCGTGCTCCTCGAAAGGGACGGTCGTGGGGAGGGAGAGGCTTTCAACGAAGATCGCACCCGACAGCAGATCGGCGCTTCCTCCGGGGGAGAGACGTCGACGCTCGGCGCGGCCGACGAACCGGCTGAGAGCGCTGTCGAAGCGTCTGGCCCGCTGGACCGCGCGGGCTGACGCCTGCATCCAGCTGAGACCAGCCGCGCCGCCGCGGTGAAGGACGCAGGTGTCGTCGAGGGTCGCCACGAGTGCCAAGAGCGCTCCGAGCTGCGCGCGCTCCACGCTCTCACCCCAGGCCAAGCTCGATCGGACGGCGGGGAGGGCATGCAGGCGGATGTGGGGGAATCCCGCGGCCGCCTCGCCGACGGCTCCGGAGACGCCGTAGGTCCGGACGGCGGCCTGCCCATGGGAGGACGACGACGGTGCGGCGGCGGAGTCGGGGATGACGGCCAGCGCCCCCGCGATCCTGAAGATGTCGGCTTCCGCGTGTGCCGCGCCGGCGGCGGTCGCCAGCAGCCCGACGGTCCAGAGTGCCCCGCGGTGGGTGTTGACCCCGCCGGTGGCTCGCAGCATCGCCGCCTCGCCTGCGCGTCCGAGCACGCCCACCCTGTCGCGGAGACTTTGACCCACCGGCTCTTCGCCGCCCGCCCGCGCGAGGTCGAGGAAGGTGTCGAAGAGGGAGTCGGCGGAGTCGAGGAGCATGGCCAGGGTCATGTCGCAGTGGCTGCCCTGCCCGTTGCGGTCGACGAGGCCCGGCTTGGGGGTGAGCAGCGCCTCCTCGCGGAGGGCGCTGACGGCCAGCGCGGCGATGGTGTCTGGAGCGAGTGTCACGACGTCAGAAGTTCCGGAAGCGCGCCGGCGGGTCGTAGAGGCCGCCCGACCACGCCTCGAGGTCGCCGATGCTCTTGGCCGCCAGCAGCGTGCGGTCGGCGCGACGCACGTCGACGCCCAGGTCTTCCGGGAACGCGACGACGCCGTCTCGGCGCAGCCGCTCGGTCACCTCGGTGTCGTGTCGGAGTCCGATCGGCGTCGCACCTGCCACCGCCGCGATTGCCGCGCGGCGTTCGTCGAGGCTGTCGGCCTTATAGAGATACGCGACTCCCTCTTCGGTGACGATGTGGCTGACGTCGTCGCCGTAGACCATGATCGGAGGAAGGGCCATTCCGGCCTGGGCACCGACGTCGATGGCGTCGAGTCGGTCGACGAAGGTCGGGGTGCCCCCGGCCTTGAACGTCTCGACGAGCTGGACGACGAGCTTCTTGCCGCGGCGGCTGGCCCCTTCGCCCGAGGCGAGGTCGAGCCAGGCGGCGGTGCCGTGACGGCGGCCGTGCGGGTCGTGGCCCATGTTCGGCGCGCCCCCGAAGCCAGCGAGTCGGCCGGCGGTGACCGTCGATGAGTTCCCGTCGCCGTCGATCTGGAGCGAGGAGCCGATGAACATGTCGATGGCGTACTGCCCGGCGAGCTGGGCGAGAACCCGGTTCGAGCGGAGGCTGCCGTCGCGGCCGGTGAAGAACACGTCGGGTCTCGCGGCGACGTAGCGTTCCATGCCTGGTTCACCGCCGAAGCAGTGGACCGACTCGACCCAGCCGCTCTCGATAGCGGGAATCAGCGTCGGGTGCGGGTTGAGCACCCAGTTCTTCGCGATCCGCCCCCGCAGCCCAAGCTCTTCTCCGTAGGTGGGCAGGATCAGCTCGATGGCGGCCGTGTCGAAGCCGATGCCGTGGTTGAGCGAGACGACCTCGTGGCGCTCGTAGACTCCGCGGATCGCGAGCATGGCCTTCAGGATCTCGACGCGGCCGATCTTCGCAGGATCGCGGGTGAACAGGGGCTCGAGTTTGTACGGGCGGGGGCTCACGATGACGGCGTCGACCCAGTCGCCGGGGATGTCGACGCGCGGCAGGGTCTCGACGATCCGGTTGACCTGGACGATGACGATGCCGTCGTGGAACGCCGTCGCCTCGGCGATCGTCGGGGTGTCTTCCGTGTTCGGACCGGTGTAGAGATTGCCGTGCTCGTCCGCTGCCTCGGCGCAGAGCAGCGCGACATTCGGCGGCAGGTCGACGAACATCCGGGCGTACAGCTCGACGTAGGTGTGAATCGCGCCGATCGTGACGACCCGATCTTCGACGAGCTGCGCGAGGCGGAGGCTCTGGGGGCCCGCGAACGCGAGGTCGAGCCGCGAGGCGATCCCGCGCTCGAAGACGTCGAGGTGCGCGGACAGGCTCACGGACGAGATGAGCAGGTGCAGGTCGTGGAGCAGCGCCGGGTCGACCTCCGCCAGGGACTGCGCCAGGAAGTCGGCCTGCTTCTGGTTGTCTCCCTCCAGCGAGACGCGGTCGCGGGGCTGGATCAGCGTGGAGAGAACGGTGTCGATGCGGTCGGCGTCGACGATCTTGGTGGCTTCCGACAGGCCGAGCGCGTCGAGGCGTCGCTTCTTCTCGCGACGATGGGTCGTCCAGCGAGTTTCGGTGTCTGCCACGACAGCCACTCTCCGCCTCGGCCGCCCTTGCGTCCACCGGGCGACCCGTGTTTCATTCATGCATGCATGAATCTTCGGCCGCCTCGCTCGCCCCGACGCTGGCGCAGCTCGCCGCGCTCGCCCTCGACGCGAACATCACCCGCGCTGCGGAACGAACCGGTACCAGTCAGCCGACCCTGAGCCGGTCCCTGCGTTCGTGGGAGGACGACCTCGGGTCGCGATCGTCGCGCGGCGCGGCCGGAGCATCGAGCTGACGGAGGAGGGCCGGATCCTCGCGGCTGCCGCTGCGGAGTCCGTCGAGCGCATGGACCGGGCTCTCCAACGCATTCGCGGCACCCGGACGGCGAATTCCCTCGCCGTCGGGTTCCTGCGTTCGCTCGGCCCGACCGTGGCCGGCGAGTTGATCGCCTCGTTCCTCGACAAGAGCCCGGGCGTGCTGATCACGCATCGAGAAGGATCGGGCGTCGAGCTTCTCGACGCCCTGGACGAGGGCCGCGTCGACGTCGCGATCACGGCGCCGAAGGCCCCCGAGCGCTTCGGGTGGCTGCCGGTCGGCCGGCAAGCGTTCGTCCTGGTGGTGCCTCGGGGGCACGCACTGGCCGAGGTGGGGGCCGTCGACGTGTCCGACGTCAGCGGCGAGCCGTTTCTCGTGCTCGATCGGCGCTTCGACGCGCGTCAGCGCGCCGACGCCCTCTGCGCCGCGGCGGGCTTCTCACCCCGGGTCGTTCTGGAAGCCGACGATCTGACCACGGTCCGCGGCTATGTCGCGGCCGGGCTAGGAGTCGCGATCCTGCCCGCCGACGGAGCCCTGAGCCCGCGGACGGTCAGCGTGCCGCTGACCGATCCAGACGCGCACCGGAGCTTCGGGCTGACCTGGGACGGTGAACACGCGTCGTCGGCGGCTCGGGCGCTCATCGACTTCACGCGAGACCTGACCAAGAGGTATCCGGGCTGGGCGGACGTGACCGGCTGATCGATCAGGCGGTGAGCGTGCGCTCCAGTTCGGTTGCGATGGCCGTCATGCCCGCCTCGTTGGGGTGGAACGACCCTGCAGTCGCCGCCATGTCCTGGTGGAACGACTGGACCCAGGGCTCGGCCGATCCGAGCGCGTGACCCTCGCTGAGCGCGGAGGCGAGGATGAGATCGGCACCGGTCCGTGCCGCCGCATCGCGGAAGACCGTGCCGATCGCCGTCTGGATGACCAGGAACTGCTCGAGCTCGTCCTGGTCGAACGGCGTGTGGTCGAGGGAGTCCGCATCGAGGACGGTCAGGTAGTCGACGAGCAGGATCCGAGCGTTGGGCGCCTTTTCGCGGGCCTTCTCGACGACCCGGACGAGTCCGGCGGTCGCCGCCTCGACGGCCTCGTCGGTCGGCGCGGGAATGCCGCCTTCGAACATCGCCCCGAGCATCGGGACCATCGGCGACTCCGGCTCCAGGCGTCGCCACGCGACGTAGAGCATGGCGCCGGCGAACTGGAGGTCGTTGCCCCCGGCGGTCACCGTGATGGCGTCGGCATTCGCCGGTAGTCCGTCGACCTGCGGCGGGTAGGAGGAACCGGTCGGGCTCTGCTGAGGAGTGTCGATGACGTTCGCCGTCGTCGCCCCCGAGACGGTGAGGTCGACGAGCTCGGCTGAAAGTCGGTCGGCGAGCTGGTGCGCGTAGTTCCTGGCGGAGCGCATGGCGGCTGCGTCGGCCACGGGTTCGATACCGGGGCCGGCGGCGAAGGAGCTTCCGAGGGCCGCGATGACTTTGACGGGGCCGTTCTCTGAGGTGGACACGACGCCATGGTGCCACCGGACTCTGGTTCCTGCTGAAACTGTCATGCGAAAGTGAATCACTCAGTCACGGGTCTGAGGGGTGGCGAAGAAATGCATGTGATCGAGAGCTGCAGGGGTATCGTGATCAGACGAGACGCATCGTCTCGCTCCAGTGAGAATGACGAGGATGTCAGACAATGACCGATGACACGACCGCCCACGTTCCGACATCCGTCAGCGCCCAGGCGCAGCAGTGGCTCCAGATCCCCAAGCAGACGCAGACCTATCCGCCCACCGAGGACACCGACGCGTGGCTCTCGATGATCGAGCAGACCGACAAAGCCGTCGTTCAGCAGTTCCTGAGCGTCGAACTCCCCGTGACAACGGACGACGTCACCGTCGACGGCGTGCCCGTCTTCGTCGTCCGCGGCCCGGGCGTCGCCGACGACGATCGCCGCATCTACATCGACTTCCACGGCGGTGGCCTCATCACCGGCGGCGGCCAAGTCGCCCGGACCATGACCGGGATGGCCGCCCTGTCGGGTGGCCTGACCACCTGGGGCGTCGACTACCGGATGCCTCCGCTGCACCCCTACCCGGCTGGCCTCGACGACGCCATGACGGTCTACCGCCACGCGCTCGAAGACCACGATCCCGCCGACGTATTCGTCGGTGGCGGGTCTGCCGGCGGCAACATCGCCGCAGCACTCATGCTCCGCGCGCACGACGAGGGGCTGCCGATGCCGGCGGCGTTGGTGCTCAATACGCCGGAGGTCGATCTGACGGAATCGGGCGACTCGTTCCACACCAACGCTCATTTCGACAACATCCTCGGTTCCCTCAAGGAGGTCAACGAGTTGTACGCGGCAGGACACGCACTCGACGAGCCCTACCTGTCGCCGCTCTTCGGCGACGTGAGCCACTTCCCTCCGACGTTCCTCAAGACTGGAACGCGCGACCTCTTCCTGTCGAACACCGTCCGTATGCACCGGAAGCTCCGGAATGCCGGAGTCGAAGCCGTCCTGCATGTCGGCGAGGCGATGCCCCACGGTGGCTTCGCGGGTGCTCCTGAGGATTACGAACTGGATGCCGAGCTGCAGCTCTTCCTGGAGCAGCACAGCCGCCGCTGAGGCGCCGGTCGACAACGAGAAGGAGGTCAGCGACGTGATCGCTGACCTCCTTCTCTGTCACGCCTCTCGGCTACTGGAAGAGGCCAGACGGGACGGCGGTGTCGAGCTCGTCAAGCGTCCAGAGCGCGCGCAGGTCGTCGTCCTTCATGATGGACGCGCCATCGACGGGTTCCTTCCAGCGGGTCACCTGCGAACCGGAGACACCGAAAACCTCGCCCGTGACGTCGGCGGCTGCGTCGGAGCACAGCCAGGCGAGGATCGGTGCAATGAGGTCGGCAGGCGGGAGGTAGAACCCGCCCATCTCGTCTTCCGGAACACCCTGCGCGCGGAGGGCCTCCTCCATGTCGTCCTTGTAGAGGTCGAAGGTGCGGGTGCCGGCAGAGGGGGCGTAGGAGTTGAACGTGACGCCGGAGCCACGGTGGGTGTTCGCCAGATCGTGCGACAGTCCGATGCTGCCGTTCATGACAACGGCCCCGAGAGGGCTCGCCTGCGTGCCGCGGGCGATTTCGGAGGTGGCGAACAGCAAGCGACCCCATCCGCGCTCGAGCATGGCAGGAAGGGCCGCCCGGGTTAGCCAGAACTTCTGGCCGAGATAGAGGTTCACCATCAGTTCCCAGGAGGCGTCGTCAGCCTGGACGCCTGCCAGGGCTCCCTTGACCAGCGCACCCGCGTTGGCGACGACGATGTCGCAGGCTCCGAAGTTCTGCACGGCCGTATCGACCGCTTTCTCACAACCCGCGGCGTCGGCGACGGAGTCGTAGTTGGCGACGGCCGTGCCACCGGCCGCGATGATGTCGGCCACGGTCGTGTCGGCCGCTTCCGAGCTCACGCCCTCGCCGAAGGCGCTGGTGCCGAGGTCGTTGACGACGACGTTCGCCCCTTCCGACGCCAGCCGCAGGGCGACCTCCCGGCCGATTCCGTTTCCGCTGCCTGTGACGAGTGCGGTGCGACCCGCGAGACGACTTGTCATGTACCTGTCCTTTGATCAGGAGATCGACGACCGTCGACCCCGTTCCACAGAACGAGTCTCGCACAAAACGAGACAAATAGTCTCGAATACAGCTGTCAGTTCACCGCTCTTCGCGGTTGACGATTCCGCTGAAGATCAATTCCACGAGCTCGTCGACGAAAACATCGTCAAGTTCTTGCCGGGTCAGTATCCGGTAGAGCAGAGCTCCGACGACCGTCTCCGCAACGGTGGACACCCCGGTGTCCTTGTGGAGTTGGCCGGCATCGACACCTGCGCGGAGCCGCGTGACGAGGGTCTCCTGTGTGATTGTGACCTGGTCCTGAAAATGCGCCGCAACAGCGTTGTCCTCGGCGGCCGCGGCTGTGATCGCTCGCGTCAGCGATGCTGCCGACGGCGTCCTGCTCTCCTTCGCGAATGACCGGATCCAGGTGGCGATGTCGCGACGAACATCACCCGTGTCGGGCGTCATGATGACGGGACGCACGATGTAGCCGGCCAGGATGCAGTCCGCCACGAGTTCGCTCTTGGACGGATACCAGCGGTAGATCGTCTGCTTTCCGACGCCGGCTGCTGTCGCGATCCGGTCGATGGAGAGCCGGTCGTACCCTTCAGCAGTGAGCTCGTCGCGGGTGGCCTCGAGGATCGCCGCGCGAGACACTTCACTCCGCTTTCGCCCCGGACGGTCTCCTGCCATGGGTCAAATCCTCACGGTCGAGAAGGTCTTGCGCAAATCGCACCACTCAGGACTGGGTTACATCGACCTGGGCTGGCCTCGTCACTAATGCCGCAAACACCCACACCAAAGAAGGACCGATCCCTGGCGGGAAACGGTCCTTCTTGGTCGGTAGCGGTGCAGCTTACTTGACGACGACGATGGAGTCGGTGTCTTCGACGCCGAGTCTCTTGGCCGCGGCAAGGCGGCTCTTCAGCGATGGGGCGGCGAGGGCGATGACGATCGCGAGGGCTGCGACGCCGGCGCAGGCCCAGAAGCCGATCATGAAGGTGTCATCGGAGGGCAGCGCGATCTTCCCGGTGGGCAGGGTGAACAGCTTCGTGTGCGAGGAGATGAGGGCGGCGATGACGGCCGTGCCGACGCTGGAGCCGATGGTCCGGGCGATGGTGTTGGCGCTGATGGCCTCACCGGTCTGCGTCATCGGGACGCTTTCGATGATGGCGTTGGAGGCGGCGGCGAGGCCGAAGCCGATGCCGGCACCGGTCAGGATGCCCGAGACCAGCACCTGCCAGGTGTGAGCGTGCGAGATCGCGGGCAGCACGAAGGCGGCCGTCAGCAGGATCGCGCCGATGACGAGTGCCGGTTTCGGCCCGGCCTTCCGGACGATGCTTCCCGAGACCGGGGAGACCACGACCATCATGAGCACGGTCGGCAGGAGGAACAGTCCCGAGACGGTGGCGGTCTTGCCGAAGCCGTAACCGGTGAAGGCCGGCAGCTGAAGCAGTGTCGGGACGAGGACGAAGGTGCCGTACATCGCGAAACCGAAGACGAGGGCCACGACGTGGGCCGTCCAGACGCCGCGGATCTTGAAGAGTCGGACGTCGATCAGCGGGCTCTTGACGCGCAGTTCGACGAAGACGAACACGACCATGGCGACGGCGCCGAGGGCGAGCAGGCCGATGGTCTTGACGTCGCCCCAGCCCCAGGTCTCGCCCTCGCTGATTGCGAGCAAGAGCGAGACGAGAGAGACGGTGAGGATGCCGGTGCCGGCGAGGTCGAGCTTGCCCGGGGTACGGACCGGCGACTCCTTCATGCCGAAGACGATGCCGATGAGGGCGATGACGATCAGCACGAGTGGGAACCAGAAGAGCCAGTGGTAGTTGAGGTGCTGGACGATTGGCCCGGCTGCCACGATGCCGACGCCGGCGCCGATGCCGAAGATGCCGGAGAGGATTCCGATGGTGACGCTGACGCGCTCCTTGGGCAGTTCGTCGCGGACGATGCCGATCGACAAGGGGAGGACCGCACCTGCGGCGCCCTGGAAGATGCGGGCCACGATCAGCACGCTGAGGTTCGGGGCGAGCCCGGCGACGACCGTTCCGACGAGCAGGAGGCTCATGACGACGATGAGGATTCTGCGCTTGCCCATCATGTCGCCGAGCTTGCCGAAGATCGGCGTCAACACGGAGGCCGAGAGCAGGTAGGCCGTGATGAGCCAGCTGACGCTCGACGTGGTCGCATTGAGGTCTTTGCCGATGGTCGACAGGGCCGGGGCCACCAGCGACTGCAGCACGGCGTAGGCGAGACCGCCGAGTGCCAGGTAGACGACGAGGAGCGTCGTGTTCGGCTTGTGGCCTACAGCCACGGGAACGGAGCCGGTCGCGGGCTCCTGCAGTGTGTGCGACATGTGTCGTCTCCGGTCGATGTAAACGAGTGCTGACTTGCAAACTCTAGAGGCTTTTCACTGAAAGTCAATGCCCGTTTACCTCTCTCAGAATGGACCTGTAGCGTGACGCAGAACGAAAGGAAATCGATGTCACCCGACTCGCCATCCCCGGTCGTCACTGACGACGACCTGGAGACCACGGTCCGGTCTCGTGATGCCGGGGCTACCCGGCAGCTCCTCTTGACCGCTGGCCGCCGTCGATTCGCTCAAGACGGCTACTCCTCGACCAAGGTTCGAGACATCGCCTCGGACGCTGGCGTCAACGTGGCACTCATCAATCGGTATTTCGGCTCGAAGGAGGGGCTGTTCGAAGCCTGTCTGGCTACCGCTCGCGACGAGCTGGGTCGAACCGACGACGCCACGTCCTCGTTGGGCGACCTGGTCGAGAAGACCACGAGGCAGATCTCCGGGCCGCCGAGCGGCGAACGCACGCTCATGATGCTTCTGCTTCTGAGGTCGTCCGGCGACGAGGGCGCAGACCGGATTCGGCGGAACACGCTTCGATCGTTCGCCGAGCAGATGTCCGCCGCGGCCGGCTGGGCACCGGGCAGCGCCCGAAGCGACGACCTCATGCTCCGGGCTCAGATCGCCCTCTCGACGATGCTCGGGATCGCCCTTTTGCGGGCGTCCTCCACTGGGCTCGAACCGCTGACGTCCGCCGGGGCCGGTGACCTCGAAGGTCCCTTGGGCGATGTGCTCACGGCTCTGCTGGCACCACCGCCGGGCCGAGGCGCCTGACAGATCAAGTCTGGGGCACCAGGCACAAGGATTCCGCTCGCCTACACGAACACGATCAACTGTGCGTGATCGTCGCGCGTCCACCTCGGATAGGTGATCCCTCGCTTGACGAACTTCTCCCGCTGCCGACCTTAATTCGGGTGTGGAGGTCGGCGTTCTGTGAGCCGTCCCGGGTTTCATGCCGCCTTTTTGTTGGCGGCCTCGTCGGCTGACGGGCCGGTTTTACCAGCGTAATAGTTGGCCTCGAATTCCTCGGGCGGGACGTCGCCGAGGAACGAGTGCCGGCGGTCGTTGTTGTACCAAGAAACCCAGTCGAAGGTGACTTCTTCGACGTCTGCTAGGCCTTTGAGAGCGCCGGTCCGGAACGGTGAGCCGTTGCGGATCGCTTCGTTTTTGCACAGGCCCATCACGGTCTCGGCGGCGGCGTTGTCATAAGCATCGCCGACAGATCCGATGGACGCGACGAGGCCCTCGAGGGCGACGGTCTCGGTGAAACGAATCGAGGTGTTGCGACGACCAGTTGAATTCACCTTGGCTGCCGGCATCGCTGTGATGAATCATTCCGGCCTCGACCTTCCGGTCCGTTTGGTCCCGCCGCCAGAGCGCCATCCGCAGACATGACTCCACGAACGCAGTGTCTTTCACCGTCGACGCCTGCCAGCCCACGATCGCCCGGGAGAACAAGTCGATCGCGAACGCCACGTAAACGCCCTGGCTACGCCGCAAGTGAGCACGGACCAGACCTGGGCCGACCGTTGAACTGTTGTCGGGGACAGGCCGACGACCGTCTGAACGGTGGTCTCAGTCGAGACGGTGGGGATGAGGCCGAACAGGGCTCGAGCTCGTGCTTTCGCCGGGGCGGCAACTCTCTCAGAAGCAGAACCATGGCTCTGCATTTGACGAGACGGGTGTCGAACGCCCCCGCTGATCACGGTTGCGGCGGGAACGCAGCGTCGGCGAGCTCGGATGGACGTCAGCTCCCTCACCACAGCGGACCGCCAGCCAAACGGTCAGTGATTGCAACGCTGCAAAATGCTTGCTACAGTCGGCGTCACCCACAGCAATCGGCACTCTTGTGCCCGACATCCGGTCAATGAAGATAGGACCGTCATGCGATCTGCATCGCTTTTCTCCCGCGTCACAGACGCCGCCTTCCGTCGATCACCCAAGAAACGGATTGCCGCCGCGGCGCTGGCGGTGGGCGCGGTCGTGGCTCTCACTGCTTGCAGCAGCGGTGCAGGTACTGCCGCGTCCCCTTCGGCCAGTTCGAGCTCGGCGACTGCCTCTGGTTGCTCGTCTTCGGCTACCCCGGTCACGTTCTGGGGGTGGTCGGCGGGGTATGACCTTGCGGTCAAGCAGTTCAACAAGACGCACCCGAAGATCTGTGTGAAGCTCGAGAACGCGGGCGCATCGACTGCCGAATACACCAAGCTCAACGATGCCCTGAAGGCGGGCAGCGGAACTCCCGACGTCGCCCAGATCGAGTACTTCGAGCTGCCTTCGTTCGAGGTGACGAACAGTCTCCTCGACCTGTCAAAGTACGGCCTCGCGTCCGCGAAGAAGAACGAGGCCCCCGTGGCCTGGTCCCAGGTCACGCAGGGCAAGAAGATCTTTGCGATGCCGGTCGACCTGGGCCCGATGGCGCTCTTCTACAACACGAAGGAATTCTCGACGAACGGTCTCGCCGTTCCCGCGACGTGGAGCGACTTCGCGGCGACCGCGGCCGCGCTCAAGCAGAAAGACTCGTCTGCGGCGATCACGAACTTCGACCCCGAGAGTGCCCAAGACGTCCTGGCTCTGATGCAGCAGTACAACGCGTTCCCGTTCACCTACACGGGCGGATCAAAGCTGGGCATTCACTTCACGGGAGCGTCCGAGACGTCTTTCGCGAATTTCTGGCAGAAGCTCATCGCGGCGAAAGAAGTGACCACCGCCGCTGACTTCTCGCCCGCGCAGTGGGCGAACCTCGACAGCGGCGCCAACGCCGCCCGGCTCAGCCCGGCATGGGGTCCCGTGGGCATGCAGCTCAGCATCAAGAAGACGATCGGTGACTGGAAAGCGGCACCCCTGCCGCAGGTGAAAGCCGGCGACAAGCTCTCGGGCAACTGGGGAGGCTCGACTTTGACGGTCGTCAAGGGTACCCCGCACGCGAAGGAAGCTGCGGAATTCGTGAAGTGGTTCGGTGGCTCCGCCGACTCCTGGAAGATCCTCAGCGGCCCGGTCGCGGGGGCGTTCCCCGGATATCTGCCGCTGCTGAACTCGTCGACGTTCCAGAAGACGACCCTCCCGATCTCCGGCACGTCGATGTCCAACGTGACGTTCGCGGCAGCCGCCCAGAACATGATCAGCCCGGAGTGGCCGCCGATCATGACCGCGGCCCTCACCCAGTGGACGTCGACGTTTGCTGGCGTCACCAAGGGCACCGAGACTCTGCCGCAGGCTTTCGCGTCGTTCCAGAAGTCGATGGTCTCGTACGCCAAGAGCCAGGGCTTCACGGTCTCGACCGATTAGTCGGACGCCTCGACGCTCTCTCCCCGTGCCGGGCACCACCGACAGGTGGTGCCCGGCACCTCCCCGCACCGGAAGGACCCCCCATGTCGGAGCACACGCTTCGAGCGCCCCGTTCGGCTCAGCCGTCACCGCACGAGGTCTCCACTATGCCGACACATGGCCGGCGCCCCCGCCGTTCGTCACGCCGGCAATGGCCCGGCGCCGTCTTCGTCGCCCCGCACATGCTGATGCTCGCCCTGTTCATGCTGGTGCCGACCGTCTACGCCGTCTATACGAGCCTCTTCACCAGCCGGCTGATCGGAGGCAACCGCTTCTCGGGTCTGGCCAACTACGTGACGGTCATGCACTCGACCGTGTTCTGGAGCGGTGTCGGCCGGGTGCTGCTGTTCGCGGTCATCCAGGTTCCCGTGACGATCGCGCTCGCCTTCGCATTCGCGGCGATCTTCGACGCCGGGATCGTGCCGTTCAGCCGCTTCTTCCGCACCATCTTCTTCATGCCCTTCGCCGTCCCCGGTGTCGTGGCATCCGTGATGTGGTCCTTCCTGCTCTTGCCGGGCTTCGGGCCCTACGCCGAGTTCGCCAAAGCCCTCGGGCTCGGGAATGTGAACTTCTTCTCGAGCGGCCTGATTCTGCCGACGATCATCCTCATCGTCATCTGGGAGTGGACCGGTTACAACATGACCATCCTCTTCACCTCCCTCAAGTCGATCCCCAGAGAGGTGACCGAGGCTGCGATCATGGAGGGAGCGTCGCTCTGGACGATCATCGTGCGGATCAAGCTGCCGATGGTCATCCCCTCCATCGTGACGCTGGTCTTCTTGAATGCCGTCGGGGCACTGCAGCTGTTCACCGAACCGTCGATCCTCGCAGCCTTCCAGCCGCAGGCGATCTCGTTCGGATTCACACCGTCCCTGTTCGTCTACAACACCGCTGTCGGCAGCGGGCAGTACAACCTCGGTGCCGCCGCTGCCATCGTGCTCGCCGTCATCATCGGTCTGGTGTCGGTCGGCGCCTTCGCACTCACCCGTCGGAGAGGAGAAGCGAAATGACCCGCCAGAAAGTCGCACCTGAGCAGGTACCCCTGCGCCTGTACGGAGTCACCCCGGTGACACGGATCGCCCTGACCATAGCCACCTGCCTCTTCGGGGTTTTCATCCTCGCGCCGCTCCTCTGGCTCCTCATCAACGCCACGAAGAACCAGGCCAACGTCTATGGCAGTTTCGGGTTCTGGTTCAGCGGACCGTTCACCCTCTTCAGCAATATCCGGGCCCTCGGCCAGGACATCAGCGGCGCCGGCATCTTCGTCGTCTGGCTGAAGAACACCATGCTCTACGCCGTCGTGGGCGCCGTCGGAGCGACCCTTCTGTCTGCGCTGGCCGGTTACGGATTCTCGCGATACCGGTTCCGGGGATCGAACGCTCTCTTCTTCTTGGTCATGGCGACCCTGCTGGTGCCGATCACCTCGATCGCGCTCCCGCTCTTCCTCGTCTACGCCAAGGTCGGTCTCGTCAACTCGATCTGGGGCATGATCCTGCCCAGCATGGTGTCGATCGTTGGCATCGTCCTCATGCGCACCTTCATGGACGCCTCCGTGCCCAATGACCTCATCGAAGCCGCCCGGCTCGACGGGGCGAGTGAACTCGGCATCTTCATCCGGATCGCACTCCCTTTGTC
The DNA here is from genome assembly GCF_001577365.1 of Frondihabitans sp. PAMC 28766. Lineage (NCBI taxonomy): Bacteria > Bacillati > Actinomycetota > Actinomycetes > Micrococcales > Microbacteriaceae > Frondihabitans > Frondihabitans sp. PAMC 28766. The sequence continues at coordinate 757,919 of NZ_CP014513.1, read as the reverse complement.
CGTTCCCGGCTTGATGACAGTTCTTCTCTTGACAGTCGTGGCCGTGTGGAACAACTACTTTCTGCCGCTGGTCATCTTCAGCAAGAACAGCCTGTATCCGCTCACTGTCGGGCTCTCGTCACTCTCGCAGGCAGCCGAGACCGGGTCGAAGGCCGACCTGGTGCCGATCCTCATCACCGGAGGTCTCGTCACCGTCCTCCCGCTGATCGCGCTCTTTTTAATCCTCGAGCGGTACTTCCGCGGCGGCATGCTGCAGGGCAGCACGACAGGCTGACACGGGGGATTCGCGCCTCTGCAGCGTTGAAATAGGCTGGGGGTCTCTCGACCCGGAGGTGAAGAGTGGCTGCAGCGCGATTGCAGGACGTCGCGGAGCTCGCCGGCGTCTCCGTCCGCACCGTTTCGAACGTGGTGAACGGCTACGCGCCGGTGAGTGCCCCGAAGCGGGAACGGGTCGAGGCGGCCGTGGCGAAGCTCGGATACCGCCCCAATGTCGCCGCGCGAAACCTCAAGAGTGGTCGGAGCGGCCTTATCGCGCTGGTCGTTCCCGAGTTGGATGTGCCGTACTTCTCGGAGCTGGCGCGCTCTGTGGTGACTCTCGGTCGGGACGCCGGCTTCACTGTGGTCGTCGACCAGACAGACGGAGAACCCGAACGAGAACGAGAACTGCTCAGCCGTGACGGACGGGCCGCCATGTTCGACGGGATCCTGCTCAGCCCTCTGGCCCTCTCCCGCGCCGATCTGGCCGAGAGGGGATCGACGACCCCCTTGGTGCTGCTGGGTGAGCGGATCGCCGGGAGCGAGTTCGATCACGTGACGATCGACAACGTCGCCGCGGCGCAAGAAGCCACCGAACACCTCATGGACCTGGGCCGGAGTCGTATCGCCGCCATCGGTGACCAGCCGTACGAAACCGGCGAGACCGCGCAGCTCCGGACCCAGGGATATCTCTTGGCCCATCACGCCCGCGGTCGCCAGGTCGACTCCTCGCTTATCATCCCGACCCGACGCTTCCACTTCTCGGACGGCTCGGCCGCAATGACCGAATTGCTGAATCGGCCGGGTCCACGCGTCGATGCCGTGTTCTGCTTCAACGACCTGCTCGCCATCGGCGCCATTCGCACTCTCCTCGCGGCCGGCCTTCGCGTGCCGGAAGACGTCGCCGTCGTCGGTTTCGACGACATCGAAGCCGGGCGGTACCACACTCCCTCACTGACCACCGTCTCACCGGACAAACCGGAAGTCGCCCGCATCGCCATCACGCGCCTGCAGGCGCGTCTCCGCGACCACTCCGATCACCCCGGCGAGGAGCTGAGAGCGCCCTATCACCTGGCTGTTCGGGAGAGTACGACCGGGCGAACACACGAGGCCCGCGCCCTCGACATCTGAGGGCGCGGGCCAATTGGCGGAGGGTATGGATCTGCTCAGTCGCGAACCACGTCGACGGATCCACGGCCGATGAGCTCGCCGTTCGTCGACAGGGTCACGTGAAGGCGAGACGATGACGCATCGGCTGGAAGAGGGACCTCGAGTGTGACCGTGCCGCTGAGCCGGAACGGATCGACGCGCACGGTGCCAGCGTTCTCGGCCATCCCGGTGGGGGCCTCGCTGAAGACGGGTCCCCAGGCCACGGCGACATGCACGTCCACCGCGGAGGAGCCGTGGTGCGACACGGCCACGCCGAGCCGCGCGACGCCGTCCGGAGCGACGAGGTCTCTGCCGGGTTCCAGGGGAGTGACGTCGAAGACGGTTACCGTCTCGGCGTTGGCATCGGCCGGCGGCCGGCCACCGTGATCCCGCAGATGGCGCTCGAAGTCGACGATGCCAGCGGTCTCGTGCTCGATGTCGTTCAGTTCGGTCCACACGTAACCGGCGATCGAGTCGTGCCGACGGAGTTCTTGCGTCTGCCAGTGCAGATTCCAACCACGTTCGACGGACGTGTAACCGCCGCCGAATTCGCTGTTCACGAACGGCACGTCAGACGGGACGTCGCCCTCGACCATCAGCTTCTTGTCGACGATTCTGTCGACGGCGATAGCGACGGGGAAGCTCGGCGCGGAGTCGGTGACGAGGTCCCTTACCTTGTCGGCCCAACCAGCGGGCTTCTCGTCGTAGACGTGCCAGTCGACGAGATCCGTGTCGAGGTGGGTCCATCCGGAGTTGTCCACGGCCGGCCGCGACGGATCGAGCCTTTTGATTTGCTGGAACGCGTCGCGGACCGTTTCTTGCTTTGCGGGGTCGTCCGGGAGGGCCCAGTCGAGGCCCCATTCTTCGTTGTAGAGGCCCCAGATGATGATGCTGGGATGGTTTCCATCTCGTCGGACCATCGGTTCGATCTGGTCGGCGAAGGCTGCAGCGGCCTCAGCGGAGTATCGCCCCGTTGACGCCGGTTCCGCCCACACCAGCATGCCCAGCCGGTCGGCGTGGTAGTGGAAACGGGGATCTTCCATTTTGAGATGCTTGCGGACGAGGTTGAATCCGGCCTGCTTTGCGATCTCGAGATCGCGGACGAACGCGTCGTCGTCAGGTGCTGTCAGACCGGTTCGCGGCCAGTAGCCCTGGTCGAGGACACCGCGCATCGAAATACGTGTGCCGTTGAGGTACAGCTCAGGGCCTAGGGTCTCGAAGCGGCGGAGACCCGTCGTCCCGGCCACCCGGTCTTCGCCGTTCTCGGACTCCACGATCACAGTCACCCGATACAGGTGGGGATCCTGTGGCGACCACAGGCGGGGCGACGAAATGTCGAGCGTGAGACCGGCCTGCAGCTCTGCCGGGCCGACACCCGTCAAGACCTCGACGTCGTCCAGCAGGACCGTGAGGGTCGCGGAGGCCGTTCCCATCCCGGAGAGGGCTCCTCGGAGATCGATGCCGTCCAGACCGTCAGTCGCCCGCAGGTCGAGGCCGGCCAGGTATGTGGCGGGGCGACCCTCGAGCCAGACGGATTGCCAGATGCCGCTGGTGGGGGTGAACGAGCAGCCGTCGTAGTCGTCGCGAGGCACGCTTCGCTGCTTCCCGTGTGCGATACTCCGCTTGTCCACGGGGGAGTCCACGCGCACGAGGACTTCGTGAGCGTCGCCTGGCGTCAGCGCGTCCGTGATGTCGAACTCGAACGGCACGTAGCCCCCCGTGTGTGCGCCGACGTTGGTGCCGTCGATCCAGACCGTGCACGAATGGTGGACTGCGCCGAAGTGGAGGACAGTTCGATCCCCGTCCAAGCTGCGGGATACCTCGAAGAAGCGCCGGTACCACGCGCGATCCAACCAGAGGGCCTCCACGCCCGAGACTTCGGTCTCCCACGCGAACGGCACGACGATGCTTTCCGTCCACTCCTCCAAGGCCGGACCGTCGCTCGTATGTTCGGCGTCCCGGGCGAAGTCCCACACCCCGTTCAACGGCTGCCAACTGTGGGACCGGTCGAATTGAGGCCGGGGATACTCCGCCCGTGGGGTGCCGGACGTGTCCGTGAGTGCAGGGGCCAGCAGAGAATCAGTCACAGAAGACGTCCTTCGGAGTAGAGACAAAAGTGAGGGCACGCGGTGACGCCCAACGGGCTCGGCCTTCGATCGGCTCACGCTAACACCACAATTGCAGCGTTGCAATCTCCTTCGATCAGGTTTAGTGTCGCCCTCGAATCCGTTCTGCAACGATGCAAAGGAGAATCGAATGGCGATCACAGGTTCAGGGGCGGCGTCGAGAGGCGCCGGGGCACGATCGAGGACACGGCGACGTGTCGCCACAATCGTCATGGCCGTAGCCGCGGCAGCTCTCGCCCTCGGAGGAGTGGTGCACTCGGCGTCACCAGCCGTCGCCGCGACCACATCAAGCGGTGTCTTGTACGCACCGAGTACCGCCTCTGGATCCACCGAGGATGCCAGCTACCCGCGGGCCATCCGACTCCAGCACTCCGGATCCGCCAACGGCACCCTGCTGGCGACCTTCGCCCATTCCGGAACGGGCGTCACCAAAGCGAACTTTCCCATTTACCGGTCCACGAACAACGGGGTCACGTGGACGCCGTCGCCAATCGGCACCGTAACCGACACCCAGCACGGCTGGGACATGGACGGCCCCACCCTGTACGAACTGCCTCAGGCCGAAGGCAACCTCCCCGCCGGGACCCTTCTCGCCGCGGGCACCGCGTGGAACCACGGCGACTACACGCAGCAGGCCGTCGAAGTGTACGTGTCGACCAATCAAGGCGTGACGTGGAGCTATCGCAGTTCCTGTGCGTCCGAGTCCGGCACCGCCAACACGACCGGGCACGGCATTTGGGAGCCCGAGTTCGACGTCGCTGGCAACGGTGACCTCCTGTGCTTCTTCTCCGATGAAAGGCCCTCGTCGAATAACTACAACCAGGTCATCGCCCACGTCGCCTCCACCGACGGAGGCTTGACCTGGGGCAGCGAGGTCTACGACGTCGCCGTGCAGAACAATGTCGAACGACCCGGCATGGCCACGGTGGTCAACCTTCCCAACGGTACCTACGCCATGAGCTACGAGGACTGCAAAAACGGGTACGACCCTGACCAGGCGTGCGACGACTACATCAAGACGACGTCGAACGCTGAATCCTGGAATCCCAGCAGCCTCGGCACGCGGATGCAGACCAGCGACTCTCGGTTCCTTCTTCACACCCCGTACCTGGCGTGGTCGCCAGCCGGTGGCACCAACGGCACTCTCATCGCCTCTGGTCAGCGTGTCGTGGCCGGTACGGACGGGTCCCTCACCGTCGAGGCCGAGTCCGGGCACGTGCTTTTCACGAACACGAACCTTGGCGTTGGTGCGTGGAAGGAGGTCACGACGGCGGTGACCACCGACCCGACGGGCGGCTACGACGGAAGCGAGACGTCCTGCGCCGGGTACAGCTCCCCTCTGCTCGGTGCGACCTCTGGGACCAGCTACCTGATGCTCGCCGGAACGCACGTGTCGACGGGTAAGTGCGAGACACAATTCGCCACCGCCACCCTGCCCACCGCCAACGGGCCGATCACCGGTCCCGGCACGACGGGTAAGTGCGTCGACGTCAACACCAACACGTCCGTCGCCGGAAACGCTGTCCAGCTGTATACCTGCGGCACCGCAGAAGGGCAGCAGTGGGCGCTCGAGTCCGACGGCACCGTTCGCGCTTACGACAAGTGCTTGGATATCGTCGGCAACGGCACCGCCGACTCCACCAAAGTCGAACTCTGGGGTTGCGACGGTGCGGGCGGTCAGCAGTGGACTGCGCGCTCGGACGGGTCGCTGTACAACCCGCAGTCGGGACGCTGCCTCGACGACCCGCAGGCCATCACCACCGATGGAACGCAGTTGCAGATCTACGACTGCAACGGCCTTTCCACCCAGGTCTGGCACGTTCCGACAACCAGCTGAAATAAAGTGGCGAGCGACACGAATGGGCCCGACATCCTCGGATGGCGGGGCCATTTCGTGTTTGCGCGATATATCAGACTCAGACCGCAAGTGAGAGTCAATTCCGGATAAGGCACTTCGGCGCCATTACCCTCGCTGACCCCGGCGATGTCCATCGCTCATCACATGCCCCGAACGGGCGGTCGAGCCCGAGGCAGGCGATATCAGCGACGAGGAGTGGTCTCGGCATCGCGCAGTTCGTCGGCCCCGCTGTCGTCCTCGCCCTTCGACGTCCCTGACTGCCGCTCGACCACGTCAGCACGACCTCCGCGCTGCGTTCGACGACAGTGGAATCCCCGCATCGACCGCTCGCCGCCCACGGGGCCTCGCCCCAAATCCCGCCCTCGCGAGTCAGGCCCCCGAGCCAATGCCCTGCCCAGCCCGGCTGCCGATCGCCTGCAGCTCGAGCTGAGTCCGCGCCTCGTCGATCGTCGCGAGGATCGAGACGGTCTCGTCGAGCGTGTGGAGGGGCGACTCGGTGCTGCCCTCGCCGACGAACCGCGCGAGGGCGGTCGCTTCCCACGAGAGGGCGGCGAAGCCGCGAAGGCTGGTCGGGTCGTCCCAGTGCATCGGGGTCGCGAAGTGGTCGTTGCCCGTGACGGACAGGCTCGTCGGGTTGTAGAAGGTCGGGGCCACGAACAGGTGCGCTTCGGATCCGGCGACAACGGCCGAGTTCGGGGTGCGGGTCACCATCGAGGTGGTCAGCGTCGATTGAGCGTGGCCGTCGTGGTTCAGGATCAACGACGCGTACTCGTCGACGCCGGTGTCGGTCAGACCACCGATAGCCGTCACCCGGGTCGGAGCGCCGAGCACCATCGAGTCGAACTGCAGCGGGTAGATGCCGAGGTCGAGCAGGGCGCCGCCGCCCAGGTCGACGCGCGAGAGACGGTGCTCGGGGCCCGGATTGATGGCCTGTCCGTGATCGGCGACGACCGCGCGGACCTCGCCGAGGGCGCCGTCCGCGAGGAGCGCCCGGATCACGGACGTTTGAGGCAGGTACCGCGTCCACATCGCCTCCATCAGGAGGACGCCCGCGGCGCGTGCGGCGTCGGCCAGCAGCTGGGCCTCGACGGCGCTCGACGCCAGCGGCTTCTCGATGATGACGTGTTTGCCGGCGGCCAGGGCAGCGAGTCCCTCGGCGAGGTGCGCGCCGGGGGGCGAGGCGATGTAGACGACGTCGACGTCGGGTCGGGCGAGCATCTTCGCGGCCGATCCGAATGCCGACTCGATGCCGTGTTCGCTCGCGAACGCCGTGGCGCGGTCGAGCGAGCGGGAAGCGACGGCGACGAAACGCTGCGCCGTGTGCTCGTGGACCGCATCGACGAACTCGCCCGCGATCCAGCCCGGGCCGATCAGGCCCCAGCGCAGGGCGGGCTCGCCGCTCTCGGGCAGGAACAGTTCGGCTTCGGGGAAGGCCGTGAACGTCATGAATCATCTCCATCAGAAATCAGCTCTTGGCGTTCGAACCTAGCACGAGCTAAACTCGCCACGCACTCCTTTTAGCACGAGCTAAAGACGTGCAGAACTTTTCACAGTTCCATTCGTCCGACTCAAGGAGGCGTCGTTGTCCACCGAAATCCCCGGGCTCCACCCGTTGACCACTCCCATCGCCACAAGGCGTGTTTCCAACCTCTACCTGGCGGGGCTGGGCATCGCCCAGTTCGGAATCTTCATCGCGATCCTGTCGCCGATCTTCGTGAGTATGCAGCTGAAGGCACAGGAACTGAACCCGGGCGACCCGGCATCTATCATCGGCACGGTCCTGCCGATCGGTGCCCTCGGCGCCCTCATCTCGAACCCCCTCTTCGGCGCGCTCAGCGACCGCACACGATCGCGGTGGGGACGCCGCCGCCCGTGGCTGCTCGGAGGCATCGTCGCCCTGGCGATCGGCCTGGGCCTCGTCGCCGGTTCGACGAACGTTCTGGAGATCACTCTCGCGTGGCTGCTCTGCCAGGTCGCTTCGAACGCCGCTTCGGCCGCCCTCATCGCCAGCTTCGCCGACAACGTCCCGATCGAACAGCGCGGACGCGCCTCGAGTGTCGTCGCCATCGCGCAGAACGTCTCGATCCTGGCCGGCATCTACCTCGCGGTCTACCTGGTCGGAAATCTCCCAGTCCTGTTTCTCGCGCCCGGCGTCCTCGGCGTGCTCTGCATCGTCGTCTACGTCTTCGTCGCGAAGGACGTCCTTCCGACGAACCCGGTGAAGCCGTTCACCTTCATCAACATCGTCTCGTCGTTCTGGACGAACCCGGTCAAGAACCCGGACTTCGCATTCGCCTGGTGGTCCCGCTTCCTGATCACCTTCTCGTCGTTCATGTTCACCACCTACCGGTTGCTCTACATGGAAGACCGCCTCGGCCTCTCGAGCGCCAAGGCCGTCGGCGCCGTCGCCCTCGGCGTGCTGCTGTACACCATCGCTCTCCTGATCAGTTCGCTGATTTCGGGCTACCTGTCGGACCGGCTCCGGCGCCGGAAGATCTTCGTCGCCGGGTCGACGTTCCTCTTCGCGATCGGGCTGATCGTCCTGGCCCATTCGAGCACCCTCGGTGTCTTCTACACCGCCGAGATCGTCATGGGCTTCGCCTACGGTATCTACACCGCCGTCGACACCGCGCTCGTCGTCGACGTCCTTCCGAACGCCGACCGCCCCGGAAAGGATCTCGGCGTCATCAACATCGCCAACGCCCTTCCCCAGTCGCTCGCCCCCGCCGTCGGCCTCATCCTCCTGAAAGTCGGCTCCGCGGCCGGTGACAACTACACCGCCCTGATCTGGGGTGCCGGCATCGCCAGCATTCTCGGCGCACTCGTTGTCATTCCGATCAAGCGGGTGCGTTGAAACCCTCACCTCCGCCCTCCACAGAAAGCAGCACCATGACCATCCTCGACGCTCCCGATCTGCTCGCCACTCTCACCGAGCAGGATCAGCGCCTCCGTTTCACCCAATTCGAACACGACGACGCGCTTGCCGTCGGCGCCCGGATCATCGAGCTGGCGCGCTCGCGCACTCAGACGATCTCGACGGCTGTGTGGTTGGGCGAGCAGCTGGTTTTCCAGGCCGCTCTGGCCGGGACTTCGGCCGACAACGACGGCTGGATGAACCGCAAGGCCGCCACGGTGCGGCGCTTCGACACGTCATCGCTCGGCATCATGAAGCGCATGGAGGCCTACGGCATCACCGATGTCGCCAGCGCCCGCATGGTCGACCCGATGCTCTACGCCTTCAACGGCGGCGCGGTGCCGATCCGGATCGGTGCCACCCAGGTCGGAGTCGTCGTGGCGTCCGGAGTCAACGACTTCGTGGAGCATGACCTGGTGGTCGAGGTGCTCGACGAGCACCTCCGCGCTTAGGCCTGGCGGGCGGGCCCGGTCGACCCTCGAACGACGAGAGTCGCCAGGGTCGCGACCTCTTGAGCGGGGAGCGCAGGATCGGCGAGCCGCCGCAACAGAGAGGTCAGCGTCGCCTCCACCGTCAGCTCGACATCCTGTCGAATCGTCGTCAGCGAGTTGAACGAGAGGCTCGCCACGTCGCTGTCGTCATAGCCGGTCACCGAGATGTCGCCGGGCACGGCGACGCCGGCCTGTGCGAAGATCGCCCGCAGCCCGGCGCCGGCCAGGTCGGAGCCACCGACGACGGCCGTCGGCAACTGCTCACGCGCCAGGAGCGTGCGCCCGGCCGTCGCGCCGTCCTCAGCGCCGAACCCCACCTCCACGACGTCGATGCCGGATCCGAGACCCGCCCGTTCCATTGCCCTGCGGTAGGTGTCGGCGCGGTCGGGCCCGACGGTGCCGTCGAGCCCGCCGGCGTATGCGATCTCCCGGTGCCCGAGCGAGACGAGGTGGTCGACGATCAACTGAAGGCCTGCATCGTCGTCCGTGCGCACGACATCGGCCCGCGGGTCGCTCGCTCGCTCGCCCAGCCACGCGACAGGAATCGTGTCGAACGCCCGAGAGAGTGCGGGTGATGCCGGGTCGGGGTTGTAGCAGGCGATTGCCTCGACCCGCTGTTCGAGCAGTTCGGAGATGACCACGTCGGTCGTCCGGGTTTCGCTCATCGGTCCGATCACCATGTGAAAGCCCTGCTCGGCGGCTCGCTCGAGGAGGCGTTCGACCACCCGCAGCTCGAACGGGTTCGACGACTGGATCATGACGCCGATCAAGTGGGTCCGCTTCTGGCGGAGGAGACGGGCCGAAGCGTTCGGCCGGAAGTCGAGCGCGGCCGCGGCCTCGAGGATGAGCTTCTGCGAAGCGTCGCTCGGCCCGGGAAGCCCGCGCATGACCATCGAGACGAGCTGCCGTGAGACGCCGGCACGCGCGGCCACGTCGCTCATCGTCGGCGGTCGAGAGACGGACCCCGCGTCGGGTCTGGTCTGATCGCTCGGGGCCACGTTCGGATTATCGCATTCTCGGGCGCCGAGACGCCGTCTCGAGCATCAGCGGGCGGCGTCGTCGGGGACGACGGTGAGGCTCGCACGCACCGTGTCCGACGTGCGCGCGAGCGACACGGTGTCCTCCAGCGTGTGCTCGGGCGCTTCGGTGAGGCCGTCCGCGACGTGAGCGGCGACAGCTGCCGCCTCGTACGCAAGCCCTCCGCGGCCGACGATGCCGGAGTGGTCCGCCCACTCGAGCGTCTCCGATCCTGCCCCGCCCGAGGCCGTGGTGAGCGAGAAGCGCGCCGGGAAGACGAAATGGTCGAGGAACCGCACGGACCCCCCAGCGCCGTTGATCGTTGCCAGCCCCGGTGCCGTCGCTCGGATGCTGGTCGACGCGGTCGCCAGAGCGCCGGAGGCCGACGTCAGCGCAGCCACCGCCTCGAGGTCGACACCGTTCGCCAGCACTCGGCCGAGCGCCTGGACACCGACGGGGTGGCCGATCGCGAACTGGGCGAACCAGAGGCTGTAGACGCCCATGTCGAGCATGGCTCCGCCACCGAGAGCAGGATCCAGCAGTCGCCCGCCGGAGGAGAGATCGGCCCGCCATGCGACCTCCACGCTCGAGAGCACGACCTCGCCGATCGCTCCGTCGCGGATCAGCGCGTCGAGGGCAACGAAGTGGGGCAGGAAGCGAGTCCACATCGCCTCCATGACGAACACCCCGGCGGCACGAGCGGCATCCGCGATCTCGCGTGCCTCGGCCTCGGAGGTCGCCATCGGCTTCTCGATGAGGGCGGCCTTCCCGGCCGCGATCGCCGCCAGGGCGCCCGCGCGGTGCGCCGTGTGCGGGGTGGCGATGTACAGCACGTCCACGTCGGGCAGTTCGGCGAGCTGCGCGGCCGAGGCGACGACGCGTTCGACGCCGTGCGCTGCGGCGAAGGCCGCACCGCGCTCGGCGGACCGCGACGCGACCGCGACGATGCGCTGGTCGGTGTGGGCATGCACGGCATCGATGAAGTCCCCGGCGATCTCACCGGTACCGACGACACCCCAGCGCAGGACGGCACCGCCGCGAAGAGGAGCGGGCGAGCTGTCGGGGAACACGTACCCGCTCACGCGGCAGCCCCGTCGTAGGGCTCGAAATCGAATTCCGTGAAGGAGGAGACCTCGGCAATCCATCGGCTCTCGACGAAGCCGCGGTGGTCGGGGTGGGCGTCGTAGGCCGCGTACGTGGCGGAGTCCGGGAAGTCCATCGAGAACTGCCACCGCAGGTCGCTCTGCGAGCCGACCTGACGGGCGATGCGGAAACCGGTGACGCCGGGGACGTTCGGAAGGACCGCGGCAGCCGTCGTCAGGAAGTCGCGCTCGGCGTCGCTGCCGGTCGGATGAACAAGGGTGAAACACACCGTGTGCTGGATCATGATGAAAGCTTAGCTCGTGCTAACCAATCCTTGGTAGGGTGCCGTCATGGATTACAGGACGCTTGCACCGGGTCAGCACTCTCGCGTCTGGGTGGCTTCCGCCGACGGCGGCCCTGCGTCGCTCCTGTTCGAGACGGGGTCGATGCTGATCGAGGCTCCGAACTGGTCGGCCGACGGGCGCTCTCTGTATCTCAATGGCAACGGGAAGCTGTGGCGGCTCGATGTCGAGAAGCCGGAGGCTCTGCACGAGGTGGTCTTCGACGGGTTGCCGGCCATCAACAACGACCATGTCCTCTCTCGGGACGGGGAGTGGGTGTTCATGTCTGCGATGGATGGGCACATCTACCGAGGTTCTCTGACGGGCGGCGCCGTCACAGGCGTGTCGCCCGACGACGGCAACTGGCACTTCCTGCACGGCGTCAGCGCGGACGCGAGTCGTCTCGCCTATGTCGAGCTGGGCGGTTTCGAAGAGCCCGGGCGTCTGATCGTGTCGAAGGGCGATGGGCAACCGGGGTATCAGGTCGAAACCGGCCCGAGGCACATCGACGGGCCGGAGTGGTCGGCCGACGATGCCTGGATCTACTTCAACACCGAGGGCTTCACTGTCGAGCCGGGGCATGCCCAACTCGCGCGGATCTCCGACGCAGGCGGCGACGTCGAGCACCTCGTGACGAGCGAGACGGTCGACTGGTTTCCGCACCCTTCGCCGGATGGTGAAGCAGCGACCTACATCGCGTTCCCCGCCGGAACCCTCGGACACCCGGCAGACCTGGAGGTCGAGGTGCGTCTCGTGCGAACATCCGATTGGACGACCCCGATCGCGACCTACCCTGTTTTCGGTGGACAGGGCACCCTGAACGTCAACAGCTGGAGCCCCGACAGCGGTCGCTTCGCTTTTGTCTCCTACCCCGTCCGGCCCTGACAGGCCGCCGCCCGGGCGATGGCCTGCAATTCTCCGCCGCCATCCACGGCGACGCCGTACTGCTGGCCTCGCACACTCGTCCCCTAAACGATCGGCTATCGGGGCGGTTGCTCATGGCCCGACGCAACGATTTGTGAGCCGTGATGCCACGTAGCCGGAGGTCCATGCAGAGTGGGTGGTGAGTCGCACTGCGCTCTCAGCCCGAGAACCTCCCTGTCAAAGGGGACAGACCTCCACTGGGGCTCGAAAGTCGGGAAGTTCGGTTGTCGAATCCGACCGTCAGGGAGGTGCGGGGATCTGCGGCCCTAAGTCCTAAAGTCGCGCGAGGGTGTCGATGTCTTCTAAGAAGGCTCTTGCGACGTCCGCGGAGACGGTGGCGCGTGTTCGGGAGATGGCGCCGAGGTAGTCGCTCGTCCGGGGGCCCGTCGCGCCGGCGAGAGAGTCCGAGCCCGTGAGGGCAATTTCCAAGGCTGACTGGGAGGCCTTCTGCGCGGCGTATTCGATGTCGGCGGGGGAGAATCCGTCGGTGGCGTGGACCAGCGCGGCCAGATCGATCTCCACCAGGACATGCTCGGGGATGTACTTGGACCAGATCGAGACGCGGGCGGCGTCGTCGGGGAGTCCGATGGGGATGACGTAGTCGAATCGGCCGTGGCGGAGGAACGCGGAGTCCAGGGAACGGATGAAGTTCGTGGCGCAGACAAGCAACCGGTTGGGTTGGTCTCGGAAGCTCGGAATGATCTTCAGCAGCTCGTTGGTGACGCCCTGCATGGCCGAGGGCGGTTCTCCGCCTCGCTGGACTGCGATCTCCTCGACTTCATCGATGAACACGACGGCGTGCTCCAAGTCGGCTATCCGCAGGAACGTCTCCCGCAGGGCGCCGGCGAGTCCTGCTGGATTGGTAGCCAGGCGCGACGGGAACACTTCGACGAACGACCATTCAAGTCGAGAGGAGATCGCTCGGGCGAAGGTGGTCTTGCCCGTTCCAGGGGGCCCGAAGAGGACGACGGCACTGGGCGGGACGACACCGAACCGTTCCGCGAGGTCGGGTTGCGCCAGGGGGAGCACGAGGCGGCGTTCCAGGAGATCCTTTTCCCGCTGCATTCCGCCGATGGAGTCCCAGAGCCCGCGAGGCAGGATCCTGCCTCCCAGCTCGTTCAGGGCATCGATTTCGTTTGGTTGCACCGGGATCTGCCGTTCGAAATACCTGAGGTTTTTCTTCGCGATGAAACCCTGCTGGCTGAACGCGTCGACCCGTAGCGCTGATTCCGGGAGGAGAACGGAGAGTTTCGACAGACCCAACGGCGCCATCCGCTTCTCCAGTGCAGCAAGCATTTTGCCGCCGACGCCTTGCTGTTGGTGGGTGATGGCCGTGGAGAGGAAAACGATCCACCCTTGTGCGTGAGCGGCACGTCCGACGGCCGCTCCGATGACGACGTCGTCGAGCACGGCGACGATGGCATGATCTTGCTGGCAGGACGCGAGTACCTCGGAGAGGCCGTAGACGGGCTCGGTCCGGCTGGCGCGCATCTCTTCCCAGAGGTGCAGGATGCCGTCGATGTCGTCGGGATGGAAGTCGCGAATGCGAAAGTGCGCCATGGGGGTGCCTTCGGGTCATGTAACGAGGGGGACGTGCTCGAAGGCCGGGTGGTGGCGTGAGAGAGCAGATGTTCCCGGTCGGTAGACCCGGAGTCAGGAATCCACCCGCGATGAGGAGGAACCCGGACCAGGAGTATTGCACGGATGTCGGTCGATGTGGAAGCGACCCGATTCCGGCCTGGGTGGTATGGCCAGGCGTGAACGATGTTCCGCGCCGTATCTCCATCTCGAGAGGACGAGGCTGGATCGAAGCGGCAGGGGTCTCGAGTCCTCAGGTTTTGATGTCCGGGGTGGTCGTGTATGAGAACCGTTCGACGGCGGTCGTGCCACGGGAGGATATGGTCGGTGCCGTCCCCCGTCGACTCGCGCTGCCGACGTCCACGCGTTGTCGAGCGTCCTCCAGCACAGTTGAGCGCCATCACTGGCCGCGTCGCTGATGAGCAGGAGTCGCCCTCGGCCATCCCGGGAGACGAAATCAGCTGGAGGCGGGACGGCGACACCCACCGCAAGTCCGGAACTGCAGAGGTGAAGTCGTCGACGAAGGAGTGATCTTCGGCAGGCACCGCAAATCGGTCTTCTCGCACTTCGGGCCAGCCGTCGACCCGGTCGATGCCGGCAACGAAGACCTAGGCGGCCGTGAGGTTGTTGAAGCGTGACTGTCGCCATGAGCGCGTGCGATAGCTCGAGATGTTGCTAGAACGACTCGGGTCCCACTTCCGTCTAGGCGGCGACGGTCTTCTTCTCCGCGCGAACACGCTGGAGGGCGCCGGCCCAGGAGAGCACTTGGTCGAGCATGACGTCGACCAGGGCCGAAATCCCTGCGGTGGGCTCGTAGCCGTCATCTCCAAATCCGGCGTGCGTGTTGACGGCGGGCTGTGCCCTCACGGTCGCGACCTGGACTTCGGCCAGAACGAGTCGTAGGGCTTCGGCGGCCCGGACACCGGCCGCCCAGCCTCCGTAGCTGACGATTCCGGCTGCCTTGTCGTTCCACTCTCCATAGACGTAATCGATGGCGTTCTTCAGCGCGCCGGGAAACGAGTGGTTGTACTCGGGCACGACGAACACAAAGCCGTCGAGTCCGTCGATGACTCGAGACCATTCCTTCGTGTGCTCCTGTGTGTACTGGCCGAAGGTCGGGTTGCCGGGCTCGTCGAGGTTGCCGAGGTCGTGGTCTGCGATGTCGACGAGCTCGAAGTCGGCACCACCGTGCTTGCGTGCGGCGTCGACGACCCAGGTGGCGAGCGAGTCGCCGCGTCGACCAGGTCGGTTGCTGCCGAGGATGATGCCGATGCGAAGGGTCATGATGCGCCTTTCAAGAGTTGATGTATCAACTCTATGGCTCAGAGTGTTGATGCGTCAACTTGTCGAGCGTAGGCTGGCAGACATGACGCGCCTTCCCCTCTCGTCCTCCGATTGGGATCTGTGGCACGCGTGGATGGAGGCGCAACGTGTTGTCACGGCCGATATCGACAGTGCCCTGCAATCCGAGGCTGGAATCTCCAAGGCCGAGTTCAGCGTCCTTCGGACCCTCGGGAACGCACCGGGCTCGACTCTCCGCGTTGGAGACCTCGCAGGGGCTCTGCACTGGAGAAGAGCCGCGTGTCGCACCTGCTGACCCGGATGGAGGGTCGCGACCTGGTCGAACGACGCGAAGAAGGTGCTCCGGGGCGTCGGACCGCCGTGACTCTCAGCCTCCACGGTCAGACGGTGTTGAAGGGCGCGCTGCGAGTCCACGAGGAGAGCGTCGGTCGGGTCTTCTTCGACCACCTCACCAGCGACGAGGCCGGCGCGATCCGCTCCTGGAGTGAAAAACTCTCTCTGCCGCCTCGCCAGCGACCCGACCAGCAACGAGCTGAAGGCTCAGCGTTCCCCGGGGTGCGGCCGGTGAAAGAGCCGGAAGGCGCACGGTGATGGTTCCCGGCGGACGCGGTCTGTGTTGCACGATGGACGTCCGCCTCAAGCAGTGGCGCGGCATCGCGATGCGCTCGGACAAGCTCTCGCGCCACTTCCACGCCGCGATCAGCCTCGCTGTCGCATTACTCCGCATCAAGACCGACTTCGTATCCCCGCGTTAGTCTGCTTCGGCGAAAGGGCCTCGCCCAGTCGAACAATTGGCGCGCCGGCCTGGTTCCAACGAAACAGCACCAAGTGCCAAAGCCCTGGGCGCTTTCGAGAGGGGTCAATCAGACCGTTTGCGCCGACCTCGCGAAGGCGGTCGCGAACCTTCCAGGACTTCGGAGTGCCTCCCGTGGCAACGATGTCCTGCCAGGGCGCGACCGCGTCAGCGATGTCGATTCCGACAGCCTCCAGTGCAGTCGCATTGCGAAGATCCACGATGCCCGACGCCTCGACGTCGATCTCAACGATCTCCAGCGCCACCGACCGCGCATCCTTGTGAGCGACCATGGCCGCCTCGACGCCATCGACGGAGGAGCTCAGATACAGCGTTGGCTCGTTCGCCCGCGAATAGCGCCCCGCCAAACGCGATCCTGCGATCGCGAACTCGCGGAAGCTCGGATCAATCGCGCGATAGAACGTGCCTCTTATCAGTGGAACAAGAATGGAGTCGACGCCGGTCATGATGCCAGCTTCTCACCCCGCACTCGGCGCGAGCCCCCAAGGGGGTAGTTGGTCCACACGCCCTGAGCGATTTGACGAGACCAGGCCCAACCCCTGATCTGGACGCCCGGCAGGCGCTTCCCCTGCGGTCGCCTGCCAAGGCGAACGTTGCGGGTTCCCCACCGAGACTTTGACATGCTCGTCGACGCGGGAGTTACCTAGCAGGCGTGAACTCGGAAAATCACGACTCCACCCCAGACATCATCATCCAGCAGCTGCGGCTCAGCAGACGGCTTGGTGTCGGAGTCGGTGTCCTCATAGCGCTCGTTGGAGGGTTCATCATGTGGCAGGGAACCTGGACCTCCCCGGGCTGGCCCTCGTTCGGCTTAGGAGCCTTAGCCGCGCTATTCGGAATCGTGGCGGCGATCCGCATTCCTCGGTCACGCGTCGTTCTTCGTCAGGACGAGATGGTTGTTCACGGCCAGTTGTGGTCACGAACTGTTCCTCGCAAGTCGATCACGTCGATTACGCCCTGGCCGATTGTGAGGTGGACTGACCCTCGCGGGCGGGAGCACTCAACGCCGGTCACCGTATTAAACGCCGGCGGAGGAGCCTTCTCCGAATTTACCGAGCATGCGCTTGAGGGTCGAAACACCTTGCGCGAATGGGCAGGAGTTGACGGCGCCTCAGTAGACGACGCACGCTAGAGGTTCCCATGCGGGCGCCTGCGGTGCCGCACGCGAGAGGTCCGGCTTTCGCCCTGGACACGATCAACGGATTCGAAAGCAGTCCCTCTTTCATGAAATAGGTGATGCGGGGCGACGATTGCCTTCGCAACCCAGCCAGGGTCCCGGCCCGTGCGCGCGGCAGACGCGCTGTAGAGGTCGCAGCAAGGCGCCGCCTAGGCAAGGCGCGGGGCTCTCCCATCCCCGACACACCGGCCTCCTGCTCTCATTCCAGGACGAACTGATCCCGGACGATCTCGATCGTCTCCGCGTCCACGCCGACGCTGAGATGCAGAGGCGGGCGGGCGAAAATCAGTGCGAACGCGGCCCGGACCCTGGCCACCTCGTTTCTGGTGACGTTTTCCCCGACTCGGTCGCCTCGGGTGACGACGGAGGCGAGGATCGACAGGTCGTTGAAGTGGCGGTCTGCCTTGGCGCCCTCGCCGATCAGCATTGCGGACGCCTTCGCGATGATGGCCCCCTGAAGCGTTGGCCGAATGACGGTCCCGGTGACTCCCGCGACGGCGACTCGCCTGCGGACTTGTAGCCGAGGTCGGTGAGGGTCGTGGTGAAGTCGAAGAGCATGGTCAGCTGGGCACGGATGTCGAGGACGGCGTCCGCGTCCTGTGTGGGCCGGGGCGGGTTCGCCTCGCGCTCCCAGCAGAGCGAGTGGACGGACGAGCGCCCGGCCCTCCGGGTGCGCCTTGTGGACCTCGAAGAGCGCGTGCCACGCCTCGGCCTGGGCGGGAGTCATGGCTGGGGCGGTGATGGTCAGGCGTCGACCTTTCGGAGGAGTTCGGCTACGCGGGATCGTTCGCGGACGCCGTCATGTTGCGCGAGGTCTACGAGGAGTAGCCCGAGGGGCAGGGGTGACGGTGGTTTCTCGTCGGCGAGGTGCAGGAGGACGTTGGGCCTCTCGGATGGGCGGAGCAGGTATTCGCGGCGGATCGCGTCGGCGTCATCCTTGGCGACGCGGGCTTCGAGCTGGCCCGCAGCGGCGATCTCGGCGCGCGGATCGCTGAATCCGGACTTGACGATGCGTTCGTCGGCGGCGAGATCGGCGAGGTCGCTGGCAGCGACCTGGAGCTTCAGAGGCGCCTGCTCGCGGACCCAGGCACCAAGGATGCGGTCCGGATCGGGGCTGTGCATGAGTTCGTTGCGGTAGCGGCGGAGGCGTGCGCGTTCGGATGCCGAAAGCCCTTGAGGGGCATCTCCGGAGAGGATCGCGAGGAGGTTCGCGCGCATCCGGTCGGCTAGCGGGCGGGAGGCTGCGGGGCGGTGCGCGGAGGACTGGTCGATGAGCCACTGCCTACCACCTGGCGGGCCGGGATGGCGCCTTGCTCGATGAGCGCGCGCACGCGACGAGGGGACACTTCCTCACGCTTGGCGAACTCGGCAACGCTCTCTTCGGGCATGTACACAAGCGTACCGGTAGCGGTAGGGATGTGTATACGGTTGCGGCCGTCGGCAGCAAGTACGCGCCGGATGTGCACCGGCGCGTCCATTCAAGCGCGGGTTTGACCACCCGCGCTCGACACGCCCCGACCCGCACGTCGATGAACGACGCGGGTTCCCCTGTTCACGGAGACTCCTTCCCAAACGGGATGGAGTCTCCTCCCATGCGGCTGAGCCCCTGTCTAGGGCACTCCGCCCGCGGCCATGAGGATCCGCGTTCCCGTCGTCCTATTCACGTCCAACGGCAGGACCGCGTCGGTGATGAAATCACCCGCCTGCATCCTCGCCCAGAACAGCTGGAGCAAATCAGGTCGAACACGAAGTGAATACGTCGCCACAGCACACCATCCATCAGGTGTTGCAACCACCGCAAGAACCCAAGGTTCGGTCAATGTGCCTGCCTCGTCAGGATGTCCGGAGCCATTCTGCGAAAGCCGGACCGACTTTCTCGACGTTGTCAGCGGGGAGCAGAGCTCCTTCGTTGATTGCATTCCATGTCGCGCCCGGTAGTGCTAGAGGCAGACGAATGCGTCTCGTGGGGCGGACTCGTCTCGCCATCTCACCCAAGGTGATCCGTTCCGGGCCAGAGAGGTCGATCATGCCTCCACCTCGTCGACCCACGGCGACGTCAGCAACGACTTGGGCGACCGCATTCAGGGCGACTGGTTGGATGAGCATTCGCGGAACCAGCGCAATCGGGCCTGCTCCCATCCGCTCGAGGGTCTGCTGGGCGAATTCGAACCATTGCGTCGTTCGCACGATCGCTATATCTGTGCTCACCGCGCGCGCCAGGCGCTCCTGAGCAGCTTTGCCGGCGAAGTACCCGTAGCCCTGCACTTCGGGCAACTCACAATTCACGATCGACAAGAGGACGTGTTTTGCGTCGGCGGCCCGTGCGGCCGCCGAGATGGCACGAGTGGAACCCGTGAAGAACGCAGTGGCGCGCTTTCGGCTCGTCGTGAAGCGCCCCGTGGCCTCCACGACGGCATCCGCGCCATCGATCCGAGCGGCAGCATCGTCCCGGAGGACATCGAATCCTGTCGACCGCGACAGCAACTCGACGCTTGCTCCACGCTCCATCAGGGCATCCCGAATTGCTCTCCCCGAGACCCCTCCGCCCACCACAACGACCTTCACAGCATGCCCTCCCGCAGGAATCAGAACTCTACAAAAGTAGAGACTCTAGGATTGTAGAGGCTGAAGCCGGAAGGAGCGACATGACGCGACGAGATGACATCGGGGATGCCGGCGTTCGCTTGATCGCTCGAAATGGCGTCCGTGCCCTGACGCACCGCGGCGTCGACACCGAAGCCGACTTGCCGCCCGGTTCGACGACCTACTACGCAAAGACACGCCGCGATCTCACAGCTCTCGTCGTAGATCGGCTCGCCGACTACACCCAGCAGGATCTCGAGGGTCTCGCGTTTCCGTCCAGCCTGACACCGGACGAAGCGACGCGTGTGGCCGTCGGCTTCCTCGAGCACCTCTCGAAGCGGGACGACGCGCAAGCAGTCCGTTTCGCACTCCTGTTCGAGCTGCGCGACGACGACGGCATGCGTGCCGCTCTCACCGAGCAAGCTCCGGTCAGGCAGCTTCTCGTGCAAGCGGCCGAAGGAGTGCTTCACGCGCTGCATGTAGTCGATTCGTCACTTCATGCTCGGGATCTCGTCGCGCTCGTTGACGCGCTCCTGATGTACGGGACGGCGCGCGCGGCCACGTTCGACGCGGCCGCGATTCTGGGTGCGTATTTGTCCGGCCTCGAGCGCGAGGGCTGAAGGATTGATCGCGGCGTACGCGTGGTCGTGATTGAACGTGACGTGCATGCTTCGTCTCCGACGATCGTGCAATGTGAGGGTTGAATTGACCGCTTCGGATTTGGTCCCGTCGTCTTCAGCCGGCAGGTCCCGGTTCAGTCCCAGAGGGTGTAGCCGTTCTTTGCGCAGGTCGCGGCCCCACTGGCGCCGTCGAGGACGTAGACGATGGCGTGCTGTGGGTCGACTTTGCAGGCAGTGAGCATGCTGGTTGTCAGCGGGACGGGGGGAAGTGAGACGGTGACGCAGTCCGCGGCCCTGGAGCTGGCGCGCGGCGTGAAGCCGCCGCTCATCTGCGGAAGTCCTTGGACGATCTTGTACGTGAAGTAGAACGGGGCTTCACCGGTGATATTGACGATGCCGCAGTCGTGACCGGCGGCATGCTCCTTCGGAATGGCGAGGCCGAACTGTTCGATCGCCAAATAGGTGTGAAGCGAAGATCGGCACGTCTCCGCCGGGTCGGCCTTCGCCTGAGCCAACATTGCTGGGCTTGTGCTTGTGAACTGTTGAGTCGTCAGCGCATCGGATTGGTCCGAGCGTGCCACCGGGTAACAAGCGACAGAAAGCGCCAGATTCTTCGGCACCGCGAGAGGCGTTCCGAAGGAAGTCGGTGCCGCGGCGCCAGCGTTCGCTTCCGCACCAAAGGCAATGCCGCCGGCGAAGAGGCCAAAGCCCGCAAGGACGGCTCCGATGCCGATGACGCTTCGGCGAGCCCGGCGACGGGGCCGGACTTTACTGAACACGGTTCGGCCGACTTTGTCCACGCTTTCCGCAATGGCGGTGTCTGACGTCCAGGGGTCGGTGTTGCTCATGAGATCTCCTTGAAGAATCAGTCGTTCGTGAGGGCGGCGCGAAGAATCGCCCGGGCTCGGTGAAGGCGGTTGCGGATCGAGGCCGGCGTCGCCTGTATCTGATCCGCGGCCTCCTGGTAAGTGAGGCCTTCGCCGAGGCACAGCTCGCAGATCTGGCGATCGAGTGGTGATAGTTGCTCCAGGGCGTCCTCGATCGCTGAGAAACCGACGGTCGCCCGGCTTGGGGCGTCCTGGTCCGTGAGAGGGACGGTGAGGCTTTTTGCGTTGCGGCGGGCCTGATTGCGGACGTGATTTCCGCAGATGGCGAGGATCCACGGCAGCAGAGACTGATCGACGATCCGCGAAGAGCCAATCTTGCTCCAGGCGGTGAGGAACGTCTCCTGAAGTATCTCTTCGGCTTGGGAGCGATCGCCGAGTCGAGACCAGGCGTAGCGCATCACCACGGAGGCGTGACGCTCGTACAAGTGCGTGAACGCGCGGACGTCGCCTCGTTGGCAGGACTCGAGAAAGTCGAGGTCCGTCTTAGGGGTAGCGGGACTGATAGTGATCACCTCAATGAGAAGGTGTCAGGAGAATGCGATTCGTCTCAGACGCTCGCAAACTTTATTCGAGACGAGATCGCCTACGCTCCGCCCCATGGGGGAATCCATTACTGACACGGCCGCTCCCGAGTCCACGCATCGATCGCGCAAGCCGCGGCGCCACGGCACGGCCCGCTTCGTCCGCGACATCCTGATCATCTTGCTCGGGGCGATCCTGATCTCGTTCTTGATCAAAACATTCCTCTTCCGCTCCTTTTACATCCCATCACCGTCGATGACGAACACACTCGAGATCAACGACAGGATCATCGTCGACGAACTCGTCCCCAAGGTCACTCCGCTCCAACGCGGCGACGTCATCGTCTTCACCGACCCCGGCGGATGGCTCGGAGCCGACGACACGATGCAGGCCACGGGCTCGACGAACCCGGTCGTCGGAGCCATCCGAAACGGACTCACGGCCATAGGTCTCGGAACGGAAGACAGCGACAACCACCTCGTCAAACGCGTCATCGGCTTGCCCGGCGACAAAGTCACCTGCTGCAACTCCGCAGGCCGGCTCGAAGTCAACGGTGTCCCCATCAAGGAGCCCTACATCAACGTCACCCCGGGCGAGCCAGCCGACCGATACACCTACTCAGTGACGGTCCCGAAGGGCGACCTGTGGGTGCTCGGCGACAACCGTTTCAACTCCGACGACTCCGCCGCCCACTACATCGAAAAGGACGTACCTCAGCCGTTCGTACCCATCTCCGATGTCGTCGGACGCGCAATCGTAATCACCTGGCCCGCCTCACACTGGGGAACCCTGAGCAACTACCCCACGGTCTTCCGGGGCACTGACCCCGAACAGTAGCGCCGACCCAATCGCTCCCAGAGCAGGTCCCCCTTCAGACGCCGGCTGGCTCTCCCGTCGTCCGTTCGTGGACCGACTTTGGCAACCCTGCGCCGCCACGCTATTTCTTGAGGCCGTGGTGACAAGCGCGATGGCGAGGATCGCTACGAGGGCGCCCGTCCGGAAGAGACCAGCTACAGGTGCTGCGAGCAGATAGTCGTTTGCAGTGATGCCAATGACCGCCACGATCGTCGTGATCGGAAGCACCGCGCGCGATGCGCGAGCTGCACGCCCCGTGTCGAAGAACAGAGTCCCGAGGACCAGCCCGGAGTCGTAATAGAGGTAAGCCGCCGGATCCAGAAGCATTCGGAACGCCACGAGAAGGAGGAGAACTGCTTCCCACCGCCGCCGAAGCACGGCCAGCAGAACCAGCGCGGACGCACCACCAAGTTGAACGACGCGGTCCCACGCGGGCGTCGTTGTCGCATGGACTCCGAAAACCCGAAGAGACGAAGTCGGTGCGATCGGGATCACGAACCCGAGGATGTTCGCGGTGGCGGGGTCGGCGAGAAAGAAGGGGAGCCAGGCGCCCAGGACGACCGCTGCGACGAGCATGGCACCTCGCGCGAGTCGACGTCGATCGACACAGAGGAGGGCGACGAGGGGAAGGGTCCAGGGCTTGAAGTCGATCGCTACGCCTATGCAGATGGCTGCAGCCACGAGGCGGCCATTCCGAGCAGACGCAATCGCGAGGACCCCGGCGCCGAGGGCGAGTACGTCGTCAAGGTGCGCGTAGTGAACCGCAACCTCCGTCCAGACGAACGCAGTCAGAATCGCGGCTCCCATCCACCCTCGCTGATGGCGCGCAGACGCCATCGGAATCCTTCTCACGGTCGTGCAGATCGCGATGAAGCCGACCGCCAGCATTGCGATGATCGCTGCCGTCGCTCCCAGCGGCCCGGGAAGAAACACCGAAAACAGGCCACCGACTGCGAACGTCAATGGCCCCATCTGCAAGTCGGGGGACAGCGCGTAGAGGTGCAGGCCGTCCGAAGACCACAGCGCCTTCGACCCTGCGGTGACGAAGTGCCACGAATAGAGAGAAGTCGCTGCCAGGTGAGCCAGCGTCGCAACTGCCAAAGCGATCGCCACGGATACCTGCCGACGACGGTACAGGAGGTCAAGGAGGCTCGTGAGGCGCATGACGTTCATCCTCGAGGTCTATGGCGCCGCTTCTCAGAAGGCCCCAAGATGCGGTAGTCGGATGCTCGTCCGAACCGTGGTGATGAAGGAGTCCTGCGGGGGGCGAGCCGGAATCCTGGGGCCATCCTCGTCTTAGCAGTTTCTGTGCTTCGACCGGTTCTACTCGGTCCATGAGACAGCGCTCACGTGGACGGGGATGGACTTCCGCCATGGGGACTCCATGACTACAGGGCTTGCTGCTCCCAACCGGACAAGCCTCGCGACCAGGCTTCATGTGGGCAATCGGGATCATTCGGACGTCTTGGCCGTCGCCCTGATCATCGTGATCGGCACGCTCATCGCTTGGTTCCGTCTGCCAGCGTCGACAACCGCGACTCTGTGGGCCGAGGACAGTCGCAACTTCCTCGGGAACGCCGTGGCTCAGGGCCCGGTCGTGCCTCTTTTCCGCGTGTATGCGGGCTACCTGCACACTGTTCCTCGCATCGTCGCCGGCCTCACCGTCACCTTCGTGCCAGTCGCCCAGTGGGCGCACGCGATGGCGGCAGCGTCATGTCTCGTCGTCGCAGTCGTGGCCGCCGCGATCTTCTACTGCTCGCGTGTCGTCACCGAATCGTGGAGAGTGCGCATGGCGCTGGCGGCGATCACGATTCTGGCCCCCCTTGCGCCCGCGAGGTGCTCGGCAACACTGCCAACCTTCACTGGTACTTCCTCTGGCTGGCACCATGGCTGATCCTGTATCGCTCGCGATCCCAGCGAGGCACCATCGCCTTGACGGCACTGGCGTTGCTCGGGCACTGACCGAGGTGCAGATGCTCGCGTTCGTGCCACTGATGGCACTGCGCTGGAGGAGTGGAGCACGACTACCGGTCCGCCTTGCGCTTCTCGTCGGCGGAGCATTCCAGCTCATTGCCTACGTCAATTCCCCTCGAGGGCACAGCAAAGCGCTACCGAACGATCTGCCGTCGACGGCATACGGCTACGCGATCAACTCGGCCATGACTATTTGGAATGCCAACGGGCACGTCATCGGCCAGGCCTTGGTCCATTACGGCCCGGCGGCTGCGGTCGCAGCCCTCGTCCCCGTCGTCGCAGCAGCGATATGGGTGCTCCGCTTCGGGTCACGAGACCAACGCTGGCTGGTGGTGACGCTTCTCGCCGCCTCGGTGATCCTGTGGGTCGTGGCCGTCAAGACCAACCCAGGGCCGTACTACGAGTACGCGTCTTCCACGAAGGCTCACCTCGCCAAGCCGTGGCTGAGTCGGTACGGCGTCGTCCCGTCGATGGAGCTGATCGCCGTCATGGTGCTCGCCCTCGGGGTGCGCTGGCGACCATCGCTCGCCCGGGAGGCTCCCGACTCGGAACGTCGACGGATTCCCGTCGCCAGGATCGTCGTCGGCGCTGCTCTCTTGGCGGTCGTTCTCGTATCCTTCGTCCCCAGCGTCACTCGTCGCTCCGGGGGGCCGGAGTTGGCGCCGCAGGTCACAACCGCCGAAAGGTCGTGCATCGGTCAGGCGGCAGTGACACCAGTCACGCTGCTGTCGCCGCCCCACACGAATTGGAAGATCGTACTCGACTGCGGGCGGTTGCCTCGGGTGGCGGCGCCGGCCACGACGGACCGCGACGGTTAGCCGGCGCTGAGGGACTCTGTCGGGATGATTTCGTGGGCCGCAAGTACGCGCTCCAAGATGGACCCGCCGCCGTGGTCGGCGTGTGGCCAGGTCACGTCGCCGATCGCCTCGACGCGTGCAGCCCCGCGGGCGCAGACGACGAAGGCGCCGTCGAAGAGGCCGAGATCACCAGCTCGGACGGGCAGCACGACGGTCGCTATACCCGCCGCCGCCAGCTGAGGTTCGAGCAGGCCGCGCCCGAGACTCGCCAACGCCGGCCCATCGGGCCAGACGACCCGGCGGCCGCTGATCAGCCCGAGCGTGCCGTCCGCGATCTCGACCACGTGTCCACTCGACGACACCAGGACCGCGCCGTCGAACCCCGCTCGCCGCGAGAGGCGGTCGATGACCTGGGGCGACCCGAGCGCGGTGTGCTCGATACCAGGAAGCAGACGATCGTGGCGGACCAACTCGAGCCGGTGAGGCGCTGCGTCGCGCGGTGATGCGGCGCCAGCCTCGACGAGGACGTGCTGGTGCCCCGCAGGATCAGCAAAGATCTCGATCCGCAGGGTGGCTTCGTTCGGTGCCGTGCCCAGCACCCGAATCGCAGCCTCGACGACCTTCGTCAGCGGTGCCGGAGCACCGAACAGCGCTCGCGACGCCTGGTCGAGCCGCTGGAAGTGAAGGTCGAGACCGCGGACGCGACCGGCACGCACTTGGAGCGCCGTGCGGTGGCCTTCGGAGGCATTGAGGCGGTCGAGGAGGGCCGCGGAGGTGGCCTCGGCGCCGTCGATGAGCATCGTCACGATCCGACTCCTCCCGTGGGTTTCTCGGAAAAGTACCAGCAGCTGGTGAACGGAGAACGACCTCCGACAGAGTTCACCTCAGCGTCACCTCGAAGCCACTCCGGGGCACAACCTGTTGCTTACTGTTTCTAACACCCGTTAGAAGTCGCAATCAACACTCACCTCGAAGGAACCCTCTTATGAACGCTCGATCTTGTATCGCCGTACTCGGAGTGATCGCCGTCTCGTCGATCGCGTTGGCTGGTTGCTCGGCCGCGACGAACGCCACCACGAGCAACGCCACGACCGGCACCGGCGCCTCGGCCGCAGCCGGCAAGGTCGAGCCCCTCGTCCTTTACGCGGCGGAGGCCTACGACGTCAACATGGGCAAGGCGTTCACCGCCAAGACCGGGATCCCCGTCAAGGTCGTCGACGACTCCACCGGCCCCCTTCTCACCAAGGTTGCAGCCGAGAAGAACAACCCTCAGTGGTCGATGCTCTGGGTCGACGGCGACACCGCCTTCGCCTCCCTCGACAAGCAGAAGGAGCTGCTCGACTACACCCCGAGCGCCACGTACACCTCCGTCGGCAAGACCCTCGTGCCGAGCGACCACAGCTACGTCCCCACCGGCACCACCGCCGTCGCGGCGCTGATTTACAACTCGGCTGCCACCACGAAAGTCCCCACCTCGTACAGCGACCTCCTCACCTCGGCATACTCCGGCAAGGTCGGCATGAACGACCCGTCGCAGTCCGGCCCCACCTACCCGCTGATCGCCGGGCTCATGAACCAGATGGGCGGCCAGTCCAAAGGCGTCGCGGCGGGCGAGGCCTACCTCACGAAGCTCAAGTCGAACGGGCTCAAGGTCTACCCGACCAACGGCGACACCCTCCACGCTCTCGAGACCAAGCAGATCGACTACGGCCTCATCCAGAGTTCCGCCGCCGTCGGCGAGACGCTCAAGGTCAAAGCCACGGGGACCTACGCGCCCAAGATCGTCTACCTGCCCAAGACCACGCTGCTGCCCGGCGTCATCGGGATCGACAAGGCGATCGACGCCACCCAGCAGGCCGAGGCGAAGAAGTTCGTCGACTACGCCCTGTCGCCTGCCGGCCAGCAGGTCATGCAGAAAGCCGACACCGCCGGAGACTCGCTCTTCTGGCCGGTCGTTCAGGGCTCGACGAAGCTCGCAGCCCTGCCCGCACTCCCGACGACCTACCAGCAGCTCGACCCGTACTTCTGGGGCCCGCTCCAGTCGCAGGTCGTCACCTGGTTCGACTCCAACATCAAGTAGTCGGGACGAGTCGATGACCGCGAGAGAGATCCTGGGAGCGCCGGCGGTTCTGACCGTGGCACCGCGGCGCCCGACGCTGCGCCGGCTCCGGCGGGGTGTCAGTGCGTCGGCGGTGTTCTGGATCCTCGTCGCGGTCATCCTCATCCTGCCGATCTTCCTGTTCCTCGCCGTCGCCTTCAGCCCGGCACTCCTGGGGCAGGGAACACAGTGGTTCACCCTGTCGGCGTTTCGGCAGGCGCTGACCGGGCAGCTGCTCACCGGTGTCCTGAACTCGTTGATGATCGGCATCTCGACCGCGGTCGTCTCCGCTGTCATCGGGTTCGGCGTCGCCTGGGTGGTGCTGCGGACGGACGCCCCCGCCCGCCGGATCGCGACCGGAGTCGTCTTCGCGCTTCTGCTCACGCCGTCGTATCTCATCGCTCTCGGCTGGGAGCGTCTGCTCGAGCCGAGTGGCGTTCTCGACTCGCTCGGCTTCGACCCGTCGGGCGCCCGCTCGATCATCTACGGCCCGGTCGGCATCGTCGTCGTGCTCACGGTCAAGGGGGTGCCGTTCGCCTTCCTTGCGATCTCGAACGCTCTCCGGGGGCTGGGACACGAGTTCGAAGACGCTCTCCGAGTCCACGGTGGCGGTCGCTTCGCCGCGATGCGGCTCGTCGTCTCACTCCTGAGCCCCGCGATCTGGGCCGCGCTGGCGATCGTCTTCGCCGAATCGGTCAGTGACTTCGGGGTCGCGTCGACCCTGGCGAACGACGCCCACTTCCCGGTCGCCACGTTCACGCTCTACAACGCCGTCCAGGCCTTCCCGGCCGACTTCCCGGTGGCGTCCGCGGTGAGCTGGGTGCTGCTCGCACTCGTCGTGCTCGCCCTCGTGGCTCAGGGGAGAGCGCTGCGGGGCCGCAGTTTCCGTGTCCTCGGCGGCCGCAGCCGCCCGCTCGTGCGGCAACGCCTCTCGGCGCCGGCCAAAGCGCTCGTGACGGTGGTCCTCGGGATCCTGGTCGCCATCGGCCTCGGAGTGCCGACCTTCGGCGCCGTCTCAGCCTCGCTGATCAACAACCTCGGGTCGCTGGGATCGCACGCGTGGAACCTCGACAACTACACGCGCGTCATCGGGAGCCCCGACCTCAGTTCGCCACTGATGTACTCGGCCGGGCTCGCGGCCATCACGGCGACCGTCACGCTCGTCCTGGCGACGATCTGCGCCCGCCTGCTCGCGCGGCAGGGCTCGACCTTCTCGGGGCGCCTGCTCGACCTCGTCCTGCTCGGCGCCGTCGCGCTACCCGGAATCGTCTTCGCAGCCGGCTACATCTTCGCCTACAACCTGCCGCTCACGAACGATCTCGGCATCCACCTCTACGGCACGACCGGTCTCCTGCTCCTGGCCTACATCGCCACGGCCCTGCCCTCCACCTCCCGGGTGCTGGTGGGGACGATGAGCCAGATCCAGGAGTCCATGGGGCACGCGTCGCGCGTGCACGGAAGCGGGGCTCTCCGATCCTGGGCCACCATCGTGCTGCCGATCATCGCCCGGCCGCTGCTCTCCGCCTGGCTGCTCACCTACACGGCGACTCTGCTGGAACTGCCGGTCTCGCAGCTGCTCGCACCACCCGGCAGTGAGCCGATCTCGGTGGGGATCACGAACGCCCTCGGCAAATACGACTTCGGTGGCGGAACGGCGATGGAGGTCCTCGCGGTCCTGTCGGCGCTCGTCGTGGTCGGCGTCGGCTACCTGCTCTTCCGTCTCCTCGCACCGGCGGGCTGGCGCAACCTCGGAAAGGCATCATGACGACCACGGCATCGCGCGACACTCTGAGCGCGCTCGAGTCCCAGGCCCCTCGAGGGCACCACGTTCACGTCCGCGGAGCGCGCCGACAGTACGGGCAGGTCACCGCCCTCGCTGGTGTCGACCTCGATATCGAACCGGGCCGCTTTCTGGTCCTGCTCGGCCCGTCCGGGTCTGGCAAGACGACGCTGCTGCGCGGAATCGCCGGTATCGAGCGCTTTGACGAGGGCTCGATCCGATTCGGAGATCGCGTCATCAGCGACGCTCGCACGAGCGTCCCCGCCGAGAAGCGCGATGTCGCCATGGTCTTTCAGGACTACGCGCTCTGGCCGCACATGACGGTCGCGCAAAACATCGGCTACGCGCTCCGTCGCCGACGTCTGGGGGCATCCCGCACTCGTCAGCTAGTGCTCGAGGTCCTCGACCGGGTCGGGCTCGCGGGCACGGCTTCGCGGTACCCCAACGAACTCTCCGGTGGCCAGCAGCAGCGGGTCGCGCTGGCCCGCGCCGTCGTGGCGGAGCCGTCGCTGCTGCTTTTCGACGAGCCGCTGTCGAACCTCGACGCCGACCTTCGCGAGCGTCTCCGCGTCGAGATCTCGACCCTCACACGCGAGTCGGGCGCCACGGCTCTCTACATCACGCACGACCAGGCGGAGGCGTTCGCCCTGGCCGACGAGATCGCCGTCCTGCGCGCTGGCCGACTCGAGCAGCGCGGCACCCCGGAGGAGATCTTCCTCAATCCGCGCAGCCCGTTCGTGGCACGCTTCACCGGGTTGGCAGGGTCCGTGACCGGTGCGCCGATGGGCCCGCAGGGAGTCCATCTGCGCGTGCGGCTCGGGGAGCACGATGTGCTGGCGCGCTCGCTCGTATCGATCGTCGGCTCCACTGCGCCGGTCGAGGTGCTCATCCGCCCGACAGCGACGCGACTGGTCACCCCGGGGGCCGTGACGGCGGGTCAGGGCGATCGCCCGACGATCCCGGGGCGGGTCATCGACATCGCCTATCGGGGTCGCGGCTACGAGCATGTTGTCGAGACCGCGTACGGGCGCCTCTCGTCCGTCTTCGACGAGACCCCGTGGGGGCGGGGGACTGCCTGCGGCCTGGCCCTGGACCCGAACGGCTGTCTGGCCTTTCCGGCCGAGTCTGCCTAGGGCGCAAAACTGTGCTCCGTCAAAACTAACGACTGTTACACTCGACATCGAACGTACGGCGACTCTCGTAACTCGGGAGTCCGACCTGGAGATCACATCCACATGAACCTGACCGATCCGCAGAACATCGCGCTCTTCTTCTCCGTCCTCATCGCCTGCATCGTCGAGGCGGTCGAGGCGACGACCATCGTCCTGGCCGCCGGCACCAGCCGGCACTGGCGCTCCGCAGCCCAGGGCGTCATCGCGGGCTTGATCGTGCTGGCCGTCGTCATCGCAGTGGCGGGGCCGGCCATCCAGATTCTGCCCCTCAATGTCCTCCGTCTCGTCGTGGGTGGTCTGCTACTCATCTTCGGGCTCCAGTGGCTGCGCAAAGCCATCAACCGCTCGAGCGGCTACCGGCCCCTCCACGACGAGGCCGCGATCTACCAGAAGCAGGTGACCGCAGCTCGGGCCGCCGCCAATACATCGAAGTTCTTCGTCAACGACTGGTACGCATTCACTCTCTCGTTCAAGGGCGTCGTCCTCGAGGGGCTCGAAGTCGTCTTCATCGTGCTGACCTTCGGAACGAACCAGCACAACGTGCCCCTCGCGGCAGTTGCCGCCGGGGCCGCCGTCGTCATCGTGGCGATCCTCGGTTTTGTGGTTCGTGGCCCGCTCTCTCGCGTGCCCGAGAACACAATGAAGTTCGTTGTCGGGATCCTGCTGGCCTCCTTCGGCATCTTCTGGGGCGGCGAGGGCGCGGGGGCAGCCTGGCCGGGAGCTGACATCTCCCTTCTGGTGGTCGCGCCGTCCGTCGCCGTGTTCTGCTTGATCCTTGTGTTCGGGATGCGCGCATACCGGCTGTCGCACGTGTCCTCCCCTGTCGGGGTGTCGCCCGACCTGTCACAGAGCGGGGCGCCGAGCGCGGGGCCACGTTTCGGCGCCGCTGCGGGATCGGCTGCGGTGTCCGTCGCAGGGGGTGTGGCGACGATGGCGCCCGCGGCGGCACCTGCACTGTCGACCGAGACATCCGCTGCTCCGGCGAGCGCCATGATCCTGCCCCCGAGGCCTCACGGTCTCAGCCGGCGGCTTGCTGCAGTCGGGCTGTTCCTCTACGACTTCGTGATCGGCGACGACTGGCAGATCGCCGCGGGCATCGCTGTCGGGCTGATCGTCACAACCGCCCTCGCTCCGATGTGGGGTGCGGCTTTCATCGTGATGCCGGTGTTCGCGGCGGCGCTGCTGCCGTACAGCATCCGTCGGTCGTTGCGGTAGTCAGCTGCCGGCCGTCGCGGACGGCTCTGCCCGGAGCCCGGAGGTCAGTGACCTTCGGGCTCTTCGGCGTACACGCGAGCCGCGTACTCCTCGAGAGCATCGGTGCACTTCTGCAACGCCGCCTCGGCTTCAACACGTCCCGGAGCCACGAACTCATCACGCGCCCGGACTTTCTCGAGCCAGTTCACGAGTTTCGTGTGGTCGACCTCGTTCTCTTCGAGCTCGGCATAAGTGAAGTGGTTCTTGGTGTACTCCTTCTCGACCTCGGAGAGAAAGCCCGTGCAACGGTCGATGATCTCGTCATACTCGTCAGACCGAGCCGCCTGATATGCCTCCAGGATCGTCGAGCCACCAGCTAGCGCTGAGGCGTTCATCAAAACCGCTGTCCCCGACATTTCCAGGATCTCGTGACGCAACTTTCGAAGAGCGCGTTCGGACACGAGATTCTTCGGGAGAGCCGCCACGGAGTTCTGCAGGTAGATGGCCCCCAGCGCTTTCAATCGGCGCCACACGGTCGCCCGCAGTCGAGTCGGCTCGGACGGGATGCGGTAGACGAGGACCAGCCATTCGGAACCACTGATCGGATTGTCGTCGTCCGATGCACCGTCAGCCATTCAGCCAGTCTACCGAGAGGGCTCGCTCGACTCTCGTGTGCGGAGGCAACGCTGCCTAGTCGAGGCTGATGCGGCCCGTCGGCGAGCCGCCTCGGAGGGAACCCCTGTGGGATGCCTCTCGGATGGACAGAACGATGACCAGGGCCAGGATCACGGCCAGGAACAGCACGCTCGTGCCGGTGGTTCCGAGGCCGAGACCGCCGTCCTTCGTGGCCTGCGAGAGGAGGTCGCCGGTGGAGGCCCCGAGGGGCCGCGTCAGGATGTAGGCGATCCAGAACGCCACGACCGCGTTGACCTTGACGACGAAGTAGAGGAATGCGACGACCACGATCGCCGCCGCGAAGACGACGAGCGACAGCACATACCCGAGGTTCAGGCGTTCGGCGAGCAGATCACCTGTTGATGGAGGCCCGCCACGCGCTGACCGGGTCGCAATTCGTCGTCACGATGGAGCCATCCGAAGATGTGACCATACGAGCGGTTCTCGAGCATGAGGACCACGACGTGATCGAACGCGGCAGGACCGGATGCGCGGTTGCTTCCCGCCCCTTCCGTCCGCGCATGCTCGCCTCCCCAGATCTCGCCACAGGTGACGTCGTTCACGGCGAGAAAGCCAGCCGAGGCGAGGCCGACACCCTTGAGAGAGGTTCGTCGTCCGATATCTTGTCCGGGACCGCTCGTGACCATGATCGTCGTCCTCGCTAGGGGTTGGCCTCCCGGCGCTGCTAGAAGAGATCTCGGTCCTCTGCTGACTCGAGCAACTCCAACTGCGCTTCGGCGAGCAGGACGGTCGCTCCCCAAGCCACAGCTGCGCAGATCACCAGGGCGGCCGTGCCAATCAGGATTCCCGACATCTCCATGCCTCCTCCGCGGTCGTCGCCGCACAAAGCGGACTCTTCTCGACTTGCTCACAGATCCGCCTAAGAAAACCCCGTTGGTCGCGCACTCTTGACCGCCGCCAGCGCCACATTCGGGCCGGCAACACGACGAGACCGGGCCGTGCAGGCAGCAGTGCACCGCGGGCCGATCTCGCCGTCTGAGTTGTTTCTTGGAATCAGATGTGGACAGTCATCGCATGGAGCAACGACCGCTGGCCGCCGGCACGAGCGACTACCACTACCGCAAGTTCCTGGTCTGGAATCTTATCGGCGCCGCATCGTGGACCATCATCGTCAGCACCCTGGGTGTGGTCCTCGGACAGATCCCATTCGTCCGAAACCACATCGACATCCTGGCCATCCTCATCGTGATCGTCTCCGTTCTCCCCATCGAAGACGACCCTGCTCTGGGGCCACTGATCCAAGAAGTACTCGAAGAGGCCTATGACGTCGACCGGCGAATCGACGGCCGCGAAGGCCTCATTGCGGGTCTCGACAACGACTATGACGTCATGCTTATCGACCGGCGGCTGCCCTCCATCGACGGTCTGAGCATCGTCCAATCTCTCCGGCAGGGCAGAGTGACCGTACTCATACTCATGCTGACCGCCTACTCCGTCAAAGGACGGACGTAGAGAATTCTCGCCGACGTCCACGGCGCCACCGGCGTTAGGACCTCGTAAGGATTCCGAGTGTCGACGTAGGGATGCCGTTAGGACCGCTCAACGGCCCCGCGCACCGGTGTCTACTGACTGGCTGTGCCCTCGCGGGGTGCCGGGCTCCGATCGGGGCCTCGACAGTTCGTCTCCGGTTGGAGTTGTTGTGCTCGACATCGTCTACATAGTCGCCACGATCGCCGTTTTCACGGTCATCGCTCTCGTAGCGAACGGGGTGGAGAAGCTGTGATGGTCTTCAACATCATCGCGGCCGTCCTGGCCGTGGCCGCTCTCGTGTATCTCGTCTACGCGCTGGTGAAACCGGAGCGCTTCTGATGAGCGACGCTCTCGCGGGGATCCTCCAGATCCTCACCCTCGCCGTCGTGCTCGTGCTGATCCACCGGCCTCTCGGCGACTTCATGGCGTGGATCTTCACGTCGAAGCGCGACTGGAAGATCGAGCGCGGCTTCTATCGCCTGATCGGCGTCGACGCATCGAGCGAGCAGACCTGGCGCGCGTATCTCCGCGGCGTCCTGATCTTCTCGGTCGTGGGCCTGCTCTTCGTCTACATCCTCCAGCGCCTGCAGGCGGTGCTGCCCTACTCGCTCGGCTTCCCGGCCATCCCGGCCGGCCTGTCGTTCAACACGGCCGCGTCGTTCGTCACCAACACCGACTGGCAGTCCTACAGCCCGGACGTGACGATGGGCTACGCGGTGCAGCTCGGCGGTCTCGTCGTGCAGAACTTCGTCTCGGTGGCGGTGGGCATCGCGGTCGCCATCGCGCTGATCCGCGGTCTGGCACGCATCAAGAGCGGCACGCTCGGCAACTTCTGGGTCGACCTGACCCGTGGCATCCTGCGCCTTCTTCTTCCGCTCGCTTTCATCACGGCGATTGTGCTGATCATCGGCGGAGTGATCCAGAACTTCAACGGGTTCGAGCACGTCACCACCATCACCGGTGGCTCGGCGGCGATTCCGGGGGGCCCTGTGGCGTCTCAGGAGTCGATCAAGGAGCTCGGCAACAACGGCGGTGGCTTCTTCAACGCCAACTCGTCGCACCCGTTCGAGAACCCGTCCGGCTGGACGAACCTCTTCGAGATCCTGCTGATGCTCGCCATCCCGTTCTCGCTGCCGCGCACCTTCGGCAAGATCGTCGGCGACACCCGCCAGGGCAACGCCATCGTCGCGGTCATGACCACGATCTTCGCCGTCTCGCTCGCCGCGATGACCTGGTTCGAGCTCAGCGGCGCCGGCACGGCCACGAAGCTCGCCGGGGGGGCGATGGAAGGCAAGGAGACCCGCTTCGGCATCTGGTCATCGACCCTCTTTGCGAGCACATCCACCTTGACGTCGACCGGAGCCGTCGACTCGGCGCACGACTCGTTCACGTCGCTCGGCGGAATGATGGCCCTGATCAACATGATGCTCGGCGAGATCGCGCCAGGCGGCGGCGGATCAGGCCTCTACGGTCTGCTCGTGCTCGCGATCATCACCGTGTTCATCGCGGGTCTGCTCGTCGGCCGCACGCCGGAGTACCTGGGCAAGAAGATCGGGCCGCGCGAGATCAAGCTCGCATCGATCTACATCCTGATCACCCCGACCCTGGCTCTCGCCGGGACGGCGCTCAGCTTCGCGATCCCCGCCGTGCGCAAGAACGTCGAGACCGTGTCGATCTGGAACCCGGGCCTGCACGGCTTCACCGAGGTGCTCTACGCGTTCACCTCGGCCGCCAACAACAACGGGTCTGCGTTCGCCGGCATCACGGCGAACACCCCGTGGATGAACACGTCTCTCGGCGTCGTCATGCTGCTCGGCCGGTTCCTGCCGATCGTCTTCGTCCTGGCCCTCGCCGGCTCGCTGGCGGCGCAGGACAAGGTGCCCGCCACCTCCGGAACGCTTCCGACCCACCGCCCGCAGTTCGTGGGCCTCCTCCTCGGAGTCTCGATCATCGTGACCGGACTCACCTACTTCCCCGTGCTCGCACTGGGACCGCTCGCTGAAGGGCTGCACCGCTGATGACCACTCTGATCGACGCACAGGCGTCAGAACAGAAACCCGAAGACGGCTCGCCGCAGAAGAAGAGCGGCTTCACCGTCGCCCAGATGATCGAGGCCCTGCCGGGGGCGCTGAAGAAGTTGAACCCGCGCGACATGTGGCACAACCCCGTCATGTTCATCGTCGAGGTCGGTGCCGCCTACACGACGGTCCTCGCCATCGCGGCGCCGTTCACCGGCGGCCCCGGCACCTCCGGCGGCTCGGTCGTCCCCGGGTCGTTCACGTGGGCGATCGCCATCTGGCTCTGGCTCACCGTGCTCTTCGCGAACCTCGCCGAGGCTGTCGCCGAGGGCCGCGGCAAGGCGCAGGCCGAAAGCCTCCGCAAGACTCGCACCTCGACGAGCGCGAACAAGGTCGACAGCTACGATCCGGCGCAGGATTCCGGGGCAGAGCGGGCCACGCTGGTCTCGGTGTCGTCGGCCGACCTCACTCTCGGCGACACGGTGGTCGTGGTCGCCGGCGAGCTGATCCCCGGTGACGGCGACATCGTCTGGGGCATCGCCTCGGTCGACGAGTCGGCCATCACGGGCGAATCCGCACCGGTCATCCGCGAGTCGGGCGGCGACCGCTCGGCCGTCACCGGCGGCACCCGGGTGCTCTCCGACCGGATCGTCGTCACGATCACGTCGAAGCCCGGCGAGACCTTCGTCGACCGCATGATCAAGCTCGTCGAGGGCGCCAGCCGCCAGAAGACGCCGAACGAGATCGCGCTGAACATCCTGCTCGCGTCGCTCTCGATCATCTTCGTGGTCGTCTGCCTCATCCTCGATCCGATCGCGGCGTACTCGAAGGCCGCCGTCAGCGTCCCGGTGCTGATCGCCCTGCTGGTCTGCCTCATCCCGACGACGATCGGCGCACTGCTGAGCGCGATCGGCATCGCCGGCATGGACCGGCTCGTGCAGCGCAACGTGCTGGCGATGTCGGGCCGCGCGGTCGAGGCCGCCGGTGACGTCACCACGCTGCTGCTCGACAAGACCGGCACCATCACCTACGGCAACCGTCAGGCGGCCGAGTTCACCGCCATGGACGGCGTCGCCGACGGCGAGCTGATGGAGGCCGCTGCAACGTCGTCACTGAGCGACCCGACGCCCGAGGGCAAGTCGATCGTCGACCTGGCCGTCACGAAAGGCTATGTGCGCCGCGAGAACGTCGCCGGCGAGATCGTCCCGTTCACCGCGCAGACCCGCATGTCGGGCCTCGACATGCCGGACGGCTCGCAGATCCGCAAGGGCGCCGGCAACTCGGTCATCGCGTGGGTCGAGGAGGCGAAGCCGATGGCGTCCAGCCAGCACGCCGAACTCGAGGACGCGATCGACACCATCTCGAACGCCGGTGGCACGCCGCTCGTCGTCGCGACCAAGAGCGCCGACGGGACTGCCAGGATCCTGGGGGTCGTCTACCTGAAGGACATCGTCAAGACGGGCCTCAAGGAGCGGTTCGCCGAGCTGCGGCTGATGGGCATCCGCACCGTGATGATCACGGGCGACAACCCGCTGACGGCGAAGGCGATCGCCGCCGAGGCAGGCGTCGACGACTTCCTCGCCGAGGCCACCCCGAGGACAAGCTCGCCCTGATCCGCACGGAGCAGGACGGCGGCAACCTCGTCGCGATGACCGGCGACGGCACCAATGACGCCCCGGCCCTGGCTCAGGCCGATGTCGGAGTCGCCATGAACACCGGCACGTCGGCCGCGAAGGAGGCCGGCAACATGGTCGACCTCGACTCCGACCCGACCAAGCTCATCGACATCGTGCGGATCGGCAAGCAGCTGCTCATCACCCGCGGTGCGCTCACGACGTTCTCGATCGCGAACGACGTGGCGAAGTACTTCGCGATCATCCCCGCGATGTTCGCCGGGATCTTCCCGGGCCTGCAGTTGCTGAACATCATGCAGCTGCACTCGCCGGCCTCGGCGATCCTGTCGGCGGTCATCTTCAACGCGATCATCATCGTGATCCTGATTCCGCTGTCGCTGCGGGGTGTGAAGTACCGGGCGGCGTCCGCCTCCTCGATCCTCACGCGCAACATCCTGGTCTACGGCGTCGGCGGCATCATCGCGCCGTTCATCGGCATCAAGATCATCGACCTCATCGTCTCTCTCATCCCTGGCTTCTGAAGCCTCGTACTGGAAAGGAAAGCATCATGAACACACGCACCATCGCCCGCCAGTACTGGGTGGCGATCCGCGCGATGATCGTCTTCACGGTCGTCCTCGGCATCGCGTACACCGCAGTCGTCACCGGGATCGGCCAGCTCGTCGACCCGTCCGCCGCCAACGGGTCCGTCGTGAAGGTCGACGGCAAGACGGTCGGCTCTGCTCTGATCGGCCAGTCGTTCACCGACAAGAAGGGCAACGCGCTGCCCGAGTGGTTCCAATCACGGCCCTCTGCGGCCGGTGACGGCTACGACGCCACCGCGTCCAGCGCCAGCAACTACGGCCCCGAGAACAAGGATCTGATCGCTGCCGTGCAAGCCCGCAAGGCCGCCATCGCCAAGGACGACGACGTGTCTCCGTCCAGCATCCCCGCCGACGCTCTGACGGCCTCGGCGTCGGGGCTCGACCCGCACATCAGCCCCGCCTACGCGCTGCTGCAGGTCGACAGGATCGCCGCCGTCCGCAAGCTGCCGGTGGCCAGCGTGAAGGCGCTGGTCGAGTCGACGATCCAGGGCCGCGACGCCGGCTACCTCGGCGAGAAGACGGTCAACGTGCTCGAGCTGAACATCGCACTGGCCGAGTTGAAGGGTTAGGACCGATGAAGAGAGGGCGGCTCCGAGTGCTGCTCGGCGCCGCCCCGGGCGTCGGCAAGACCTACGCCATGCTCGAAGAAGGAGCGAGGCTCCGCGACGAGGGCAAGCACGTCGAGGTGGCCGTGGTCGAGACCCATGGTCGTGCCGCCACCGCGGCGGTGCTCGGGGGTCTCCCGGTCATCCCGCGGACCATCTCGGATCATCGCGGCGTCCGGCTCACCGAGATGGACCTCGCCGCTGTCCTCGACAGGCACCCCGACATCGCCCTCGTCGACGAGCTCGCCCACACCAACGCCCCCGGCAGCGCCAATGAGAAGCGCTGGCAGGATGTCGAGACTCTCCTCGACGCCGGCATCAACGTGATCTCGACCGTCAACGTGCAGCACATCGAATCGCTCAGCGATGTCGTCGAGCAGATCACGGGGGCCCCGCAACGAGAGACGATCCCTGACCAGGTCCTCCGGGGCGCCGACCAGATCGAAGTCATCGACCTCGCCCCCCAGGCACTGCGCGATCGGCTGGCCGAAGGGAACGTCTACCCGGCAGCCCGGATCGACGCCGCCCTGTCGAACTACTTCCGGCTCGGCAACCTCACCGCGCTGCGCGAACTGGCTCTGCTCTGGCTGGCCGACGAAGTCGACTCCGCCCTCAAGGCGTACCGGACCGAGCACGGCATCGACAGCAAATGGGAGGCCCGCGAGCGCGTAGTCGTGGCCCTCACGGGCGGCCCCGAAGGGGAGACCCTCATCCGTCGCGGAGCCCGAATCGCCGCCCGGTCGTCGGGCGGGGAACTCCTCGTCGTGCACGTCAGCCGCCAAGACGGCCTCGCGGACGCTCACCCCGGTGCCCTCACCGCGCAGCGCGCCTTGACGGACAAGCTCGGCGGCACCTACCACCAGGTCATCGGCGACGACATCCCCCACGCTCTGGTCGACTTCGCCAAGGCCATGAACGCCACCCAACTGGTCATCGGCGTCAGCAGGCGCTCCCGGATCGCCGCCGCGCTCACCGGCCCCGGCATCGGCGCCACGGTGATCCGCGAATCCGGGGTCATCGACGTCCACATCGTCACGCACTCGAACGCCGGCGGTCACTTCACCCTGCCCCGAGTCGGCGGGGCCCTCACGCTGAAACGTCGCATCGTCGGCGGGGCCCTCGCTCTCGCCCTCGGCCCGCTCGTCACCCTTCTGCTCGTGACCTTCCGAAGCCCCGACACCCTCACCAGCGACGTCCTCGCCTTCCAGCTGCTCGTCGTCATCGTCGCTCTCGTCGGAGGCATCTGGCCCGCACTGTTCGCCGCCGTGCTGTCGGGTTTCACCTTGGACTTCTTCTTCGTCACCCCCATCGACAGCATCACGATCGCACGACCTCTGCATCTGCTTGCACTCGTGCTGTACGTCGTCAACGCGCTGCTCGTCAGCTACGTCGTGGATCAAGCGGCCCGCAGATCGCGCTCGGCGGCTCGAGCCCTCGCTGAGTCGGAGTTGCTCGCCACGATCGCCGGGAGCGTCCTTCGCGGCCAGGACGCTCTCCAGGCGCTCATCACCCGAACCCGGGAGGTGTTCGGTCTCAGCAGCGTCCAGATCATCTCCGGCCAGGACACCCTGTACTGCACCGGCGAGCCGAAAGCCGACGATCACGTGACTCGGATCGAGACCGGAGAGCACGGCACCCTCGAACTCCGGGGCCCCGACCTCGAAGCCAGCGAACGGCGCCTGCTGACCGTCATCGCCGCTCAGGTCGACACCGCCCTGGAGCGGAATGCCCTGAGCAAGACGGCCGAAGAGGTCAAACCGCTGGCGCAGGTCGACCAGATGCGCACCGCCCTCCTCGCCGCCGTCGGGCACGATCTCCGCAGACCCCTCGCGTCCGCGACCGCCGCCATCGGCGGCTTGCAGACTTCTGACCTCACGTTGAGCGCATCCGACCGCAGGGAGCTGCTGGCGACAGCGTCCGAAAGCCTGGAGTCTCTTGCAACCCTCGTGACGAACCTTCTCGATGTCAGCCGCGTTCAAGCGGGAGCACTCGCGGTGTCGCTCACCGCCGTCGACGTCGACGACGTCATCATGGGCGCCCTCGACGAGCTCGGCCTCGGGCCCGACCACGTCGACCTCGGAATCGAAGAGAATCTCCCGCCCGTTCTCGCGGATTCCGTTCTCCTCCAACGCGTCGTCGTGAACCTTCTCGACAACGGCTTGCGTTACAGCCCGGCAGGATCCAGGATCCACATCTCGGCCAGCAGTTTCGCCGGCAGCCTCCAGATCCGCATCGCCGACCGCGGGCCCGGCGTCACTGACGAGCGTCGGGGAGACATCTTCGTGCCCTTCCAACGGCTCGGCGACACCGACAACACCACGGGCCTCGGCCTGGGCCTGGCTCTCTCCAAGGGCTTCACCGAAGGGATGGGCGGCACCCTCGATGCCGACGACACGCCTGGCGGCGGCCTGACGATGGTCGTGTCCCTCCCGCTGGCGACAGCCGACTCCTCTTCCTCGAAGGCATGACATGAAGATCCTCATCGCAGACGACGACCCACAGATCATCCGTGCGCTCAGGATCACCCTCGGAGCCGCCGGCTACGACGTCATCACCGCCACCACCGGCATCGAAGCGCTGGACCAGACCACGCGTCAGCATCCCGACGTCGTCATGCTCGACCTCGGAATGCCGCACCTGGATGGCATCCAGGTCATCGAGGGCATCCGCGGCTGGTCCCAAGTGCCGATCCTCGTCGTCTCCGGGCGCACCGGCGCCGCCGACAAGGTCGAAGCCCTTGATGCCGGCGCCGACGACTACGTGACGAAGCCCTTCGCGATGGATGAACTGCGGGCGCGCATCCGCGCCCTGACCCGACGGATCGCCTCCGTCGAAGACGAGCCTCATGTGAACTTCGGCGATGTCCGAGTCGACTTCTCGGCCAAGACCGTCGTCCGGACGTCCGAAGGCTCCACGGGTCGGATCCGGTTGACGCCGACGGAGTGGCGACTTCTGGAACTGCTGACCCAGAGCCCCGGGAAACTGATCACCAGAGAAACCATCCTGACTCAGATCTGGGGCCCCAACCACTCGAAAGACAACGGCTACCTGCGGCTCTATATGGCGCAGCTGCGGAAGAAGCTCGAGCCCGTCCCGGCGTCACCCCGGTATCTGGTGACCGTACTCGGCATGGGGTACCGGTTCGTCCCCGCGGGAACCGTGGAGTAGGCCAGGCTTCACCTCGCCGGGTGATCCTCGCGGCGGTCGGTCGACCGACTCGTGTCCACCGAAGTCGGGATGTCGTCGTAGACCCTCGACCAACCTGCTTCGAACTCGACAGGGCTGATCGCGCCACGACGACGGGCCTCATCCATGTCGGTCAGGATCGTCAGACACGCGCGCAAGAGATG
This sequence comes from Frondihabitans sp. PAMC 28766, assembly GCF_001577365.1. Lineage (NCBI taxonomy): Bacteria > Bacillati > Actinomycetota > Actinomycetes > Micrococcales > Microbacteriaceae > Frondihabitans > Frondihabitans sp. PAMC 28766. The sequence continues at coordinate 716,051 of NZ_CP014513.1, read as the reverse complement.
GAGGTCTCCGATGCGCTCGTAATGGTCGCCGAGATCCACCATCGAGACACGGATGTGGCGACTGGTTCGTCGAAGCCTCTGTGTGGACTGGAGAAGGGGCCAGAAGCCCGCGGCGTAGAACACGACACCGGCGCCGAAGCCGCCCCAGGCGGGAACGCCGCGCAGAAAGGACATCAGCAGCAGACCGAGTAGTGCTCCGAGGAGGGGCCACGCGTGCAGCAGACGCAGCCGTCGACGCTCTGCCGAGTTCGTACCGGGGGCATACACGGTGACGTGGGTGCGGCTCCACACGGTGCGGTTCGCCGGGCTCACATCGACGGTGCCCCAGAGATGCTCGCCGTCGGACACGCGCCGAACGACTCGGCTCATGAGGGATGGGTGAACCGGGGCACTGGGCCCCTGGTCGTGAAATGGTGCGATGGCCACCCTCAGACCGTAGAACTCGCGGAGCCGCGTTTCGAGGGCCCTAATGGACTTCTTACGCCGCGGCCGCGGAATCTAACGACATCCATACGCCTAGCGGTCTCGCTACGCCGATAGCCCCGATCCTCACGACATCCATACAGAACGTGCCCCCCGGCGCGGCGACGAGACTGCGGGCGGCACGTCGACGGGCCGCGCGCCACCGAAACGAGGCAGGCGCTCCGAGCCGCGGATGAATCGCAGGTCAGCGGCCCGGCGCATTCCGTCGCTCGGGGGACGAACTGCGCCGAGGGGACAGCGCCGGCGCCCTCTGTGCTGTCACACGGACGGCGACGAGTAGGACTTGGGGAGCGCTGCGGACGCAGCACGCGAAAGGAGCATCATGCCCGAGGTCACTGCTCACCACGGTCTGTTCAAAAACACGAACCTGCACGTCGACGACACCGGCGGATCCGGTCGCCCGATCGTTCTCATTCACGGCTGGCCGCTGTCGGGAGAGTCGTGGAAGCACCAGGTGCCCGCTCTCGTCGACGCCGGCTACCGCGTCATCACCTACGACCGCCGCGGTTTCGGCCGCAGCGACAAGCCGAAGACCGGATACGACTACGACCACTTGACCGAGGATCTCCACGCCATCGTCACCGAGCTCGACTTGAACGACGTCACCCTGGTCGGGTTCTCGATGGGTGGTGGCGAGGTCGCCCGCTGGTTCTCGAAGTACGGCGCCGAGCGCCTGCACAGCGTCGTGTTCGCGTCCGCCGTTCCGCCCTACCTGCTTCAGAGCGGTGACAACCCCGACGGCCCCCTTCCGAAGTCGCAGGCGGCGGAGATGACTGCCGGTCTGACGAAGGACGAAGACGCCTTCTACGACGACTTCGTCACGCAATTCTTTTCGGTCGACGGTGAGCTCAAAGTCACCGAGGCGGACCGCCAGGAAGCGATCGCCCTCACGAAGCAGGCGTCGAAGGCGGCGGCACTCGAGGCGATGGCATCGTTCGCGAACACCGACTTCCGCGACGACCTCACCAAGGTCACGGTGCCCACGCTGGTCATCCACGGCGACGGCGACGGCGTGGTGCCGCTGGAGGGTTCCGGTGCACGCACGCACGCGGCGATCGCGGGCTCCGAGCTCTACGTCCTCAAGGGCGCCCCGCACGGTGTCACGGTGAGCGACGTCGACGAGTGGAACCGCGTGGTCCTGGAGTTCCTCGGCAAGTAGGGCGGAGGAGGTACCGGGCGCCCGAGGTCGGAATCGACTTCGGGCGTTCGCATCCGGGCTAGAACGCTTCGATGCTCGGGTCGTCCTTGTAGACCGACATCAACATGGCGGCCGCGAGACGAGCGGATCGTGCAGGGCCCGCATTGTGATGGATGCCCGCCTCGGCCCGTGCGCCCTGAATCAGGATCGTGAGGGCGTCGGAGACGTACTGGGGCAACTCCGCGCGCACGCAGAGGGCCGACATGTGCCGTTCGACCTCGGTGAAATGCTCGAGGGCGAGCGTGGCGATACCCTCGTCTTCTCGGCCGATCTCGGCGTAGGCGTTGACGAAGCAGCAACCCCTCCAGGTGGTGTCGGCGAAGCACTCCTCCAAGTAGGAGAACACCTCGAGAATCTCATCGCGTGGGTCGTCAGTGCGGGCGCCGTTGTGTTGCAGGCGATGCACCCACCCCTCATGCTTGTAGGCAAGCACTGCGATCAGCAGGTCGCGCTTCGTCGCGTAGACCCCCGTCACATCCTCGATCTCCACCCCGGCGCGGCTCGCAACGCCCTCGAGGGTCATGAAGGCGATGCTGTGCTCGGTGAACAGAGTGTCGGCGGCGCGCAGGACGGCGCGCTGACCATCTGCTGAGACGACGGACATGAGGGAGATGGTGGCGGTCATGGCTCAATTCGCGGTCGGTGAATCCACTGTACGGTCAGGCCGAGAATTCGGCGCTCTAGGATGCGCGGACCATCGGGCTGTTCTGAAGCGCTGTGGCAGCGCCTGCAAAGAAGTCCGCATAGCGAACCTCGGGGTGGAATGCGGGGGAGTGCGCGACGCCCGGCGTCTTCCAGACGAGACGAGTGTCGCTCATGCTCCGGCGTTTGGGGTAGACCCCGATTCGAGCGCGAGGCACGTCGCGGTTCGACACGTACATGCTCACAGTGGTCATCGTCCGGTCCTTCTGAGGCGAGATCTTCTTCGTCCGAAATGTCGTCGTCGGTCAATGCGACAGTAGAAGCCGCCGATCCGCCGAAGACCGTTTTCTTCGACCCCGGCTCGATGCCGCGTTTAGCGGCTATCTCGACAGCGCAAGGCGTCCTTTCCCGCCCCTCGCGTTTTTCGGCTATCAGGGCGGATCGGCTGCACGCGACGTGTCACAATTCGTGCGTGACCGAAGCCGCCAACCCCCGCGTGCGGATCGAAGCGGAGGGGACCGACCTCGAGCAGGCGCTCGACCTCTTCCGTGTCGCGTACAACGGGGGCGGAGAGTGGTCGGGTCATGTCACCGACCGGGACTTCTCGTACCGCCACACCGCTGTCGGCGACGGGGACATGACGCTGCGCAACACTCGGTTCTTGGGCCGCATCTGTGGCGAGATGGCACCCGAGGACGACTACGTCGTGTCGTGGGTCACCGAGGGGTACGGCTTCTTCGACACGGCCGGGGAGAAAAAATCACTCACGCCGGGCCTGCCGTTCCTGTTTCCCACCGACCGGCCCGTGTCTTTCGACATGGCCGACGTCGAGCAGAAGCTCGTCCACTTCCATAAACCGCTGCTCGAGCGTGTTGCGGCCGAGCACTACGGCACCGCCCCAGGAACCCTTCACCTCGAGACGGCGGCGCCGACCGAGAGCTCGGTGCGAGCGTGGAGGAATGCGCTTTCGCTGGTGTCCCGCACGATCGTCGACGCTGACGCGAGCGCTATCCTCCGCGGGGAGATGGCGAGACTGGCCGCGGTCTCCCTGCTGGGCATGTTCCGTCCAGAGCTCACCTGCCTCCCGCCGGCGCTGCTCGTGCCCTCACACGCCCGGCTGCGGGTCGCCGTGGAATTCATTCACGCCAACGCGCACCTGCCGATCACCACCACCGCCATCGCCGCGACGGCGGACCTGAGCCTTCGAGCACTGCAGGAGGGGTTCCGGCGTCACCTGGATGTGACTCCGAACGCATATCTACGCCAGGTTCGCCTCGACCGTGTGCATGAGCAACTCGCCCAAGGAGCAGCCCTGACCGTGGCGCAGGTCGCCGGTTCCTGGGGCTTCACGCACCTGGGCCGCTTTGCCCGCGCGTACCAGGAGCGTTTCGGCGAGCAGCCGCATCAGACGAAGGCGCGTGTGCGCTAGCTGTCGAGGCCCAGCGTGAAGGTCGGCTGGTTGAAGGTCGCGGACGCGTGGCGGCCGCCGGCGAGTGGGCGCACGGCGGTGCCGAGGCTCAGGAACTCGGTGGCGTGCTCACCCCAGACGTGGTTCAGCACCTGCAGGCGCACGCCGAGCACACCCGAACCGCCGGCGCCGACGACCTCGGCCTGCATCCGATTGAGCGCCAGCTCGCGCGCCTCGTAGACGCCCTGGGTGAACTGCGGCATCTCTTGGTTGACGCCCATCTGGCGGAGCGACTGCAGGACGCCCTGGTGGGCGATGTGATAAACGCAGGTGCCCATGACGAAGGCCACGGGCACGTTGCCGGTCTGCAGCAGGCGGTAGAAATCCTGCACCGAGAGATCGGTCGAGAAGGCCTTCCCGTTCGGGGCCTTGTGTACGCCCTGGCCCTCGAGCGCACGGATGGCGGTGCCGGTCGCCACGAATTCGAGCACCTCCTGGCCCCACACGTAGCTCTGCATGCGAAGGGTCACTCCGACCACACCGTCGGCGCCCAAGCGATCCGCTTCGGCCTGCATGCGATCCATCGCGAGCTCGCGAGCGGAGTACATCGCCTGCGTCAGCACGGTGAGCTCTTGGTTCTGGCCCCACCGCGCCACCTGGATGCCGATGTGATAGATCGAGGATCCGAGGACGAAGCCGAGCGGCTCGAATCCTGCCTCTTGCAAGAGCGCGAACTCCGAGACGCTGAGGTCGGACGAGAAGGTGCCCTGCGCATTCGCACCCAGGGTGTTCGCGAGGCGGGGGCTCGACGCCTCGGGCAGCCACGAGGCGGCTGCGTTGCCGCCCGCGGGTGCGGCGTTCGGGCCCGAGTTCTGGCCTGCGTTCGGGTCTTGGTTCTGGCCCTGGTTTTGGCCCTGATTCTGGCCCTGGTTGCCGAAGAATGCCACGGTGCTCCCCTTCGAAGCGGCTCGGGAAGGGCCCGAACCGGTGCGGACGTCGCCAGCCTAGAGTTTGCATCCTGCGCTGCGATAGCGTTCGCGCAAGGATCGGATGACTGCGAAGGAGCCTCTCATGCCCGGACTCACCGCCCCCCGGGCGTGCCTGTGGTTCGACGACAACGCTCGTGAGGCCATGGAGTACTACGTCGACGTCTTCCCGAACTCGCGGATCACCTCCGTTCAGGAGTACCCCGACGAGTCGCTCGACGAGCACTTCACCGGCATGGCGGGCAAGGTGCTCAACGGCGAGTTCAGCCTCGACGGCGTCGACTTCGTCTGCCTCGACGGGGGCCCGCTCTTCCCCTTCACGAATGCCGTCTCGTTCGTGGTGACCTGCGCCGACCAGGCCGAGATCGATTCGTTCTGGGTGAGGCTCTCGCACGACCCCGAGGCCGAGCGGTGCGGCTGGTGCCGCGACCGCTTCGGGGTGAGCTGGCAGATCATCCCCGTGAACATGGGCGAGCTGCTCACGACGCCTGCGAAGATCCAGGCGATGATGGGTCAGAAGAAGATCGTGATCCAGGATCTCGTCGACGCGTAGTCGTCGCCGGCGTGACGTCGCGGCTGAGCATTCGCCGCTTGCGGGCGCAACCGTCCGACCCCCGGGCGAACCTCGAAAGCGCCGATACTCAGTGCGCTGTGGCGGCGGTTCGGCCTCTTGCGATGGCGGGCCCGAAGCAGTCGTCCACGATCGCCCGAATGCGCTCAGCGCTCGGCGGCACGAGGTTCATCAGGAGGTCGAGCCGCACGAGGTCGAAGGGCATCTCGAGCACGACCTCGGGCACCCGGTCGAGGTCGATCTCGCCTCGGGCGGCCGCACGCTGGTAGACGGGCCGGTCGTGCCCCGTCAGCTGGTTGCCCATGAGCCGATCGCGGACCTCCGTCGGGGTCGTCGCCCCGGCGATGGAGAGCCCCGCGTAGGCAGCGGCCATCGTGATCGCGTATAGGCCGGCGCGGGCGACGGCGGAGGCCGTGAGGTCGGCCATGAGGTCGCCTCGAAGCGACCCGGTGTCAGCGAACGTGATCGGATTGGCTGCGCGACGGTGTTCGATCGCGGCGATCACGAGGGCATCCTTATTCTCCCATCGCCTGTACAGCACCGGTTCGCTGGTCAGCGCGCGCCTGGCAATCGTGCCCATCGTGAGGCGCCCGTAGCCGACCTCGACGAGTTCGCCCCACGTCGCCTCGAGGATCGCGTCTTCGAGCTCTGCGCCACGTCGGCGTCGGTTCGGTGCGGCGTTCGTCATGAAGCGAGTTTAGAAAGTATTGCCTTTCTTGACAAGTCGTCGTATCTTCTTTGGAAAGCAATTACTTTCTTGAGGAGCGAGACGTGACCGAGACGACCACCACCACCGTGCTCATCGTCGGTGCCGGGCCCACAGGGTTGACGCTGGCCTGCCAGCTCGCCCGCCGGGGCGTGCCGTTCGAGATCATCGAGGCCTCGGAGGGCCCGCAGGCAGGATCACGAGGCAAGGGCCTGCAGCCCCGGTCGCTCGAGATCTTCGAGGATCTCGGGATCGTCAAGAAGGTGCTCGCCCATGCGCAGGTCATGCCGATGGACGCGATCGCGCCGGACGGGTCGTCGCGACGCGTCGGCGAGGTGCCGGACTCGCTTCTCAACAGGCCCGACGTCCCGTACCCGGCGAGTGTCATCACGCCGGAGTGGCGCGTCGAGGAGTCTCTGCGCACTCTGCTCGGGGAGCTCGGCGGCAGTGTCCGGTTCGGCTCTTGGCTCGACTCGTTCGTCGAATCGGGCCAGGAAGTCGTCGCCACGGTCACGAGAGGCGGCGCGCAAGAGAGCATCCGGGCGCGCTGGCTCGTCGGCAGTGACGGCGGGCACAGCGTCGTCCGCAAGCAGTCGGGCATCTCGTTCGTCGGCGAGACTCGCGACGACGTCCGGATGCTCGTTGCGGACGTCGCTGTCGAAGGCCTCGACCGTGACTCGTGGCACATGTGGAGATCTGACGACGACATGGCCTCGCTCTGTCCCCTCCCCTCCACCGACCTCTTCCAATTCCAGGCGGGCCTCGCCCCGGGCGTCGAGCCGGACCTCGGCCTCGCGAGCCTGCAGACCGTGCTCGAGCGGGTGTCGGGCCGCAGCGACGTCCATCTCGTGGACGCGCCGTGGGCCTCGGTCTGGCGCGCGAACATCCGGCTCGCCGACCGCTACCGGGTCGGCAGCGTCTTCCTTGCGGGCGACGCCGCGCACATTCACTCGCCGGCGGGCGGCCAGGGCATGAACACCGGCATTCAGGATGCGACGAACCTCGCGTGGAAGCTCGCGGCCGTCGTGGGCGGCGCCGACGAGTCGCTCCTCGAGACGTACGATGCGGAGCGTCGCCCGGTCGCAGAGCACGTGCTCGCGATGTCGAACGAACGGCTGGCGTCGATGATCCGCGACCGCGTCATGCCCACGAGGCGCGACATCAGCACGATCCAGCTCGACATCGGCTACCGCGACTCAGCGCTCGCCCGCGACGACCGCGACGGCCGCAACGACAGTTCGACTCTTCGGGCCGGCGACCGAGCACCCGACGCGACCGGGCTCACCACTCGGGACGGCCTCACGCACCGGCTGTTCGAACTCACCGCGGGCGGGTCGTGGTCGCTGCTGAACTTCGGCGCCGCTCCCCTTCCTGCCATCGAGGGCGTCCGCCTCATCGACGCCCAGGACTCGGACGGCTCGCTGGCCGCGGCCTACGCGCCGACGCAGACGACGCTCGTCCTCATCCGCCCCGACGGCTACATCGCCGTCATCTCCGACGCCGGTGACCTCGGCGCGGTCACGGCCTATTTGCGCGACTTCGATCTCACCCCGTCGAGCCCATCTCGCGGATAAATCGCGTCCACACCGACCGGCATCTCGGGCGGGGCCCACAGCCCGATGCCAGCGACGCAGTTCTCATTTATTGTTGTGAATTCGAAACTACAGATGTCAGAATTGATCCGTGCTCGTCCCAGAACAAGTAGCGGTAAGAACTGACGAAACAGTCGAGTGCCTCCGACAGGGTCGTTGGGTGACGTTCGGCGCCGGTTCGACAGCGCGCTGGCAGCCGCGCTGAACCGAGAACGTTCAGAGGCGGTATGGACAGAGATCGGGCTCACCATTCGACCAGCCGAAGTGAGCGACTAGCGCGTGCCGTCACCGCCGATGGCTCGCATCGATCTCGAGGCGGACTACCTCGTGATCACTCCGCGCGGGCGGTGGAAGGTGCTGGGGTTTCGCCGGCGGATGCGGATCCCGTTGTGGACGGTAGCGAAGGCGTTCCGCTCGACGCGGCCCGAGATGGGGCGGGCGGCGGGGCGGCGTTGGCCGGGGACGGCGGCGATGGGTGGGATTGCCGGGCTCATGAAGGGGCCGTCGGGGCGCTCGTGGTGGCTTTATCGCTATGGGGCGCCCGCACTGGTGGTCGAAATGAACGGCGGCGAATTGAGCTTCGTCGTGGTCGACGTCGATGATCCGGAAGCCGCTGCGGCAACCATCGAAGCGGCGGCGCACAGGCGCAACAGCGAGCCGGCCTAAGCCGAGAGCGGCCGCGACGACTGATCGAGCCTTCAACGACCGGAAGTCGACCCCTGAATTCGGGCGACGGCCTCCGGCGGGAAGATCGCAGCCGGCACGAACGTCCACACCGGCGCGATCCGGTTCAGGAGCATCACCCACCGGCCCTCGATACGAACCCGGCGAAAGGCCGAGTAGTCGTACCGCTGCTGCCCCTTCGGCGTTGTCAGAGTGAACCCGGCGTATCCGAACGCCGTCGAGAACATTCCGCCGGGGACGAAACCCTGCCGGAGGTTCGCGACCGAGCGTCGCACCCTCGACCACATCGTCAGCGGGAAGAGCACCAGGAACACGATGCCGCCGATGACAAACGACAACTCACTCGTCAGAAGCCCGTTGATGATGCCGAGAACACCGGCACCCATCCACACCCACACCACCCATTGCCGCAGCATCATGAACCGGACGTAGGTGCGAACCACGTCGTCCTGGTCGGCCTGGGTGACCTGAAAGGGCCGAACCGAATCATCCAAGCCAGAAGGCGCCCCCGTAGTCATGCCTCGATGCTATTCGACGCCCGCGGCGCCGGGATGCGTCAGCCCCACCGCTCCTGCAACCAGGCGGATCCGGCCAACGCCTCCGTGCGCTGGAAGTCTCGCAACGTCGGCATGTCGGGCGGAGCAGGGCGACCGGCCTTGGCGAAGAATCCGCCGGTGACAGCGGACAACACCGCGTCGATGCTCGAGTCGGCGACGCCGTCGAAGAGCGGGTGAGTGCCGAGGATCTCGTCGGCATCGACCGTCTCGCCTCGCACCCTGCAGTCGAACAGATACATCAGACCGTCGACCCACCTCGCTCCGACGCCGGCCCACGGCCAGTCGATGATCCAGGCTCGAGACCCCGCGTCGACGAGGACGTTGTCGGCGCGGGAGTCGAGGTGCTGGAGGTACTCGCCGTCGACCTCGGCCGGCGCCGAGTCGGCCGCGCGCTGCAGGGGCCCCAGGTGATCGCGGACCCACGCGGGCAAGGCCGACGCCGCGTCGCCCGCAGTCAGTTCACGCCACCCGTGCGCCTCGTCGGCGATCTCGTCAGAGACGCGGGGGAGTCTTGCTCGCTGCGTCGGCTCGAGGAGGGGGAAGGTCGCGAATGCGTCCAGGACGGCGTGTGCGTCGGAGCCATCACCGGCACGACCAGGATGGCGTCCTTCGATGTCTGAGAGAACGAGCGCCACCCACCCGTCTTCGTCGTACGACCCGAGCAGCGCGGGCGCGCTGACCGTCGGAGGCAACACCGACATGACGGCGATCTCCCGGCGGTGCAGGTCGAAGGCCCCTTGATTGAGGTCGCGGCGGACGAACGGCGGCGTCGGCGAGGTCAGTTCGCCTGTCGAGTGCGCCACTCTGCGCGGCCGTCGCCACCGAGTGCGGCGCGCAAGAACGGAGCCGTCACACTCGACTTATGCGCCGCGACCTCTTCGGGCGTCCCCTGCGCCAACACCCGCCCGCCGGCGGCACCGGCGCCGGGCCCGAGGTCGATCACCCAGTCGGCTTGGGCGACGACGCGCATGTCGTGCTCGACGATGATGACGGTGTTGCCGCTGTCGACGAGATCCTGCAGGTGGCCGATCAGGCGGTCGGAGTCGGCCGGGTGGAGGCCCGAGGTGGGCTCGTCGAGGAGGTAGAGGGTGTCGCCGCGCTGGCCGCGACGCAGCTCGGTGGCCAGCTTGACGCGCTGGGCCTCGCCGCCCGAGAGCTCGGTCGCCGACTGGCCGAGCGAGACGTAGCCGAGGCCGACGTCGAGCAGGGCGTCGAGGTGCCGGGCGACCTCCTCGTCGGAGGCGAAGAACTCCGCCGCGCGGTCGACGCTCAGGGCTAAGACGTCGGCGATGGTGCTGCCGTCGAGCAGGATCTCGAGGGTGTCGGGGTTGTAGCGCGAGCCGTGGCAGGCACTGCAGACCGCGTGCACGGTGGGGAGGAACAGCAGCTCGACCTCCATCGTGCCCTCGCCCTTGCAGACGGGGCAGCGCCCGGCCGGCAGATTGAACGAGAAGCGGCTGGCGCCGTAGTGACGTCGACGCGCCTCGGGGGTGGCGGCGAAGCGGGCCCGGATGCGATCGAAGAGGCCGGTGTAGGTCGCGACGTTCGACCGGGGCGTTCGGCCGATGGGCTTCTGGCTCACCTGCACGACGCGGCGGAGACGGCCCTCGGGGCCCGAAGCGCGGCCGACAGTGACGTCGGGTGCGGCCGACAAGAGCGGATCCTGCCCCGACGTCGTCGGCTCGTCGTCGTCGGAGGCGGCCTCGGGGTCGACCTCGCTGGCGAGGCTCGCCCGCAGCAGGTCGGGGATCGCGTGGGTGACGAGGGTCGACTTGCCCGACCCCGAGACGCCGGTCACGGCGGTGAACGCCCCCAGCGGGAAGGCGACCGACACGTCGTCGAGGTTGTTGCGGGTCACGCCGACGAGCTCGAGCTGCCCGTCGCCGGGTCTCCGAGCACGGGCAGTGCTGGCCCCCGCGAGGTCACCGAACAGATACCGCCGCGTGACCGACGCCTCCGCCTCGCGCAGCCCCTCGAGCGGGCCCGAGTAGACCACTGTGCCGCCGGTCGATCCGGCACCGGGCCCGATGTCGACGATCCAGTCGGCCTCTCTGATGACGTCGAGCGAGTGCTCGACGAAGAAGACCGTGTTGCCCGACTCCTTGAGGGTGCGCAGGATCCGGATCAGAGACTCCGTGTCGGCGGGGTGGAGCCCTGCCGAGGGCTCGTCGAGCACGAAGACGACGCCGAACAGTCGCGACAAGACCTGGGTCGCCAGGCGCATCCGCTGCAGCTCGCCCGACGAGAGGGTCGGCGTGGTGCGGTCGAGCGAGAGGTAACCGAGGCCGAGATCGACGATGGGTGCCAGCCGCGAGAGGAGGTCGGCCGCGAGCCGCTGAGCGGCGAGACGCGTCTCGGGGGCGATGACGGTTGCGCGGTCAGAGCCCCACCCCGGCAGTAGCACTTTCTCCATCAGCCCGGCGACGTCGTGCAGCGGCATCGCCGACACCTCGGTGATGTCGTGGCCCTCCACCGTGACGGCCAGGGCGTCGGGCTTCAACCGTCGGCCTGCACAGGTGGGGCACACGACGCTGACCATGAATTCGGCCGCGCGCTCTCGCATCCTGGCGCTTTTCGACCCGGCGAAGGTGTCGAGCACGTACCGCTTCACGCCGAGGAAGGTGCCCATGTAGGAGTGCGGGGCCTTGGCAGCGACGGCCTTCCGCACCTGTGCGGGCGAGAGGTCGCGATAGATCGGCACCTGGGGAGACTCGTCGGTGTAGAGCGCCCAGTCACGCTGATCGCGGGGCAGGTCTCGCCAGGGGATGTCGATGTCGTAGCCGAGCGAGACCAGGCTGTCGCGGAGCTGCTTGCCGTGCCAGGCGGTGGGCCACGCGACGATGGCCTTGTCGCGGATCGAGAGGGTGTCGTCAGGCACCATGAGCTCTTCGGGCACGTCGTAGACGCGGCCGAGCCCGTGGCAGGTCGGGCAGGCGCCCTGGACGGTGTTCGTCGAGAAGTCCTCGGCCAGCAGCATCGGGGCGCCGGGCGGGTATGTGCCGACGCGCGAGAAGAACATCCGCACGACGTTGGCCAAGGTGGTGGCGCTGCCGACAGTCGAGCGGGCCGTGCCGCCCGTGCGCTGCTGCGGCAGGGCGACGGCGGGTGGGAGCCCGTCGATCCTGTCGACGTCGGGCGCGCCGACCTGGTCGATGAGGCGTCGCGCGTAAGGCGCCACCGACTCGAAGAATCGGCGCTGCGCCTCGGCGTAGAGGGTACCGAAGGCGAGCGAGCTCTTGCCCGAGCCCGACACCCCTGTGAACGCCACGAGGGCGTCGCGCGGGATGTCGACGTCGACGCTCTGAAGGTTGTGCTCTCGCGCTCCGCGCACCTCGACGCGCCCGAGCCCGGGCCGGTGCGGCGAGTCGGAGACGGTCGGAGACGTGCGGGGCATGAACCCAGTCTGAGGTCTCGCCAGCCGGGATCCGGACGAAGTCGGTCCTCAACGATCGACGGTGGGCGAATTGCGGACGGCTAACGTCCGGATCTTCTCCTAGCCTTGCACCATGGATGGGATAGCAAGCCCGACTGCCCGAGCGATCAGGGCTCTCGACATCCTGAGGCTGCACCCGGGCATCTCGGCCGAGAATCTGGCGGAGCGGCTCGGTGTGACGGAGCGTGCAGCGCGACGGTACGTCGCGACGCTTCGCGAGGCGGGGATCACGATCGAGGGGGCCCGGGGGCCGTCCGGCGGGTATCGGCTGGGGCGCGGCACCACGCTGGCCCCGGTCGGGTTCACCGAGGAGGAGGCGCTCGGGCTCGTCTTGCAGGTGCTGCGGGGCAGGCCGGCGGCCGGGCGGGACGACGACCTCATCGGCGGGGCCCTGCACAAGGTCGTACGGGCACTGCCCGATGCCGTCGGCAGGCAGGCCGCTCTGCTGCGCGAGGTCGCGGCGGCGACTCCGGACGGCTATGCGGATCAGGAGCCGGACCCGATGGTGGCGAACGAGCTCATCGAGGCGATCGCGGCGAATCGAGGCGTGGTCCTCGACTATCGCAGCGAAGCGGGCCGAGAGATGACGGTGGATGTCGACCCGTGGAGCGTCGTCGCGCGCACCGGGCGCTGGTACCTGCTCTGCTACGCGCACCACGCCGCGGCGGTGCGCACGTACCGCGTCGACCGCATCCGGTCGGTGACGCGGACGACGCGCCGGTTCGACCTGCCGCGCGACCTCGATCCTGTCGCCGCGCTCGGCGAGCACCTCGGCGTCGGGTGGCGCTACGCGACCCGCGTCACGTTCGCGGCTCCGCTCGACGAGGTGCAGAAGTGGATCCGGCCGCCGATGGGGCGACTCGAACCGCACGAGGCAGGATGCGTGCTGGTCGGCACGACGGACGACCCCGTCGGGTACGCACGGGAGTGGCTGTCGGTGGTGCCCTTCCCGTTCCGCGTCGAGGGCGGCGACGAGCTTCGTGCGGCCGTTGCGGACGTCGGTCGACAGTTCACCGCCGCCGTCACCGACCAGGCTGCAGCCGTCATCGACCCGGAAGAGGACGCATGAGCGAGGGTCGCGCCGACTGGTCGGTGCAGGAGGTCGCCGCTGGTCGTCGGGCGTACCGGCTGGTGCTGCTCGGCACGCTCGTCTCGGCACTCGGCGAGGGCCTGACGCTGCCCTTCCTGTTCATCTACCTGCACGACGTGCTCGGGGCGAGCCTGCCGCTGGCCGGTGTCGTGGTGGCCCTGTCAGCCGCCGCTCAGATCGTGGCGACCGCAGTGGCCGGCCCGCTGGGCGACCGGTTCGGTCTCGGCCGCGTCGTATTCGTCGGGCTGGTCGTGCAGGCCGCGGGCACGGCGCTGCTCGCTTCGGGGGTCGGGCTCGGGGGCGCGGTCGCCGCCGTCGCGCTGATGGGGATCGGCGAGGGGTCGATCTGGCCGGGCTTGAACGGCCTGATCGCCTTTCAGGTCCCGCCCGCGGGTCGGTCGCGGGCGTACGCGCTGCGCTTCGGCCTGAACAACGGCAGCCTGGGCCTCGGCGCCCTGATCTCCGGCCTGATCGTGTCGGTTGCCGACCCGGGCAGCTTCCGGATGATCTACTCGATCGACGCGGGGTCGACCCTCGTCTTCGCGCTGGTGGTCGCCATCGGTCTGCGCCGCACGCCGGGGTTCCGCCCCGTGACGCATCGAAAGCCCGCGTCTCTTCCGCTGCCGAAGTCCGCGTCGCGAGCGGCGGACCGGCGCGGCTACTGGGCGGTGCTGACGGACCGGCCCTTCGCCGCGTATCTCGTGCTCGGGCTGGCGATGGGTGTCTTCGGCTACGCGCAGATGAACGGCCCGTGGGCGGCGTTCGTCACGGGTGCCGGCGGTGCGAGCACCCGCATCGTCGGGCTGGGCTTCGCGGCGAACACGGCCGTGATCGTCGCACTGCAGCTGCCGGTCGAACGCGTCACCCGGCGTCTTCGCCGCAGCCGACTGTTGATCCTGACCTGCCTGATCTGGGCGGCCGCCTGGATCATGAGCGGCCTGGCCGCACTGCCGGCCCTGCACGGGCCGGTCGGTGGCGTCGGCTTCGTCGTCTCGCTCGGAGTCTTCGGCCTCGGCGAGACCTTCCTCAGCCCGGTCGACGGCGTCATCCCGAACGACCTCGCACCCGACGCTCTCCGCGGGCGGTACAACGCGCTCGCGGGGTCGACCCTCCCCGTCGGTGGCCTGATCGGGCCGCCCCTCGCCGGGCTGATCCTCGCGGGCCCGATGCCTGGCGTGTGGATCGTGGCGATCGCGGGAGGAGCGGTCGCCTGTGCCGCGGGAGCCGTGGTGCTCGGGCGTCTGCTGCCCGCACGCGTGGAGCGGCCTGCGACGTGACGTCGCGAGCGGGCGCGCGGGCGACGACGACGCGTCAGTTGCGCGTGACCCGGTAGATGCCGTAGATGACGCCCGGAACGTGGCCGAGCAGCTGGAGCAGGAACGCCCAGAGCACCTTGAGGCTCGGGCCGTCGTGAATCAGCACGGCGACGAAGGGGAAGAAGAAGCACAGGATGATGAGGAGGATCTTGCCCATTGCGATGTCCTTTGTTTGGTGTTCAGTGAAGTTCAGGGGCTGGTGAAGTGTTCAGTGGCCGGTGACGCGACCGATGAGGTCCTGGATGAACGGGATGACGTCTTGGACCTGGGTCACGCTCGAGAACGCCGTGGCGAAGAGCGGCCACACCGAGCCGGCGAGGGTGGCGATGACCGCCGCGACGGCGGTCACCCAGGCGAGGGCCCCGAATCGGGCGAGGAAGGTCAGCACGAGGAAGCCCAGACCGACGAGATAGCTGATGACGAGAGCGACCGCGATCCCGCCCACGGGCACGTGCAGAGTGCCGAACGTCGTCGCGTGCGCTGCCCCGATCAGCCCGAGGACGGGCAGCAGGACGCCCACCACGATCAGTGCACAGAGCACGACGCCGGTGATCAGCGCGACCCACGCGGCCCGGGGCTTTCGGCGCTTGCCGTAACCGCGGGTGTGGGTCCTCATCGGGCCTTCTCGCCGGCCTGGTCGACGGCGTCCTGCACGGCCGGATCATGATCGAACGGGCCGTGGACGTCGGCGACCGTGATGTTCACCGTGATCGGCCCGTCGACGAGTTGACGCGCGGCGTGTGACACCTGCGTTCGGAGGTTCTCGACGACATTGCCGATCGGGCACGGGTACTCCGCGACGAGATCGAGGTCGATGACGGTCGCGCCGTCTTCGGTGGCGACGGTGACCCCGGGTGCACTGGACGTACCGAGAACCTGTCGGCGTGCTCGGTCGAGGGTGCGAGCGACAGTGCCGCCGAGGTGGTGCACGCCCGTGACGCCGAGCGCGGTTTCGGCGACGGTCGTGCTGATCAGGTGTTCCGGCGTCTCCTTCTCGGTGTGGTGCGGGTCGATGCCCGTGAGGTCGACGGGTGCGGGCTGGGGGCGCGTGGCGTCTCCGGTGACGGCGTCAGTCATGTGCTTCTCCTTCGTACGGCTCGATGGGGCTAGGGCTATTCACTCGAGGCGAGGGCTCGGGTGCGAGAGAACTGGCGGTGCAGCAGCCCGCCGACGGCAGCACCGACGAGCGGCGCGACGATGAACAGCCACAGCTGGGACAGCGAGGTCGGGCCGCCGTAGATGGCGGTCGCGATGGAGCGCGCCGGGTTCACGGACGTGTTGCTGATGGGGATGCTGATCAGGTGGATCAGGGTCAGCGTGAGACCGATCCCGATGGGCGCGACCGCCTTGTACTCGGGCTTGGCGGTGATCGACAGGATCACGGCGACGAAGACACCAGTGAGGATCAGCTCGGTGAGGGCGACGCCCACGAGCCCGAAGTGCCCGGGCGACGCGGCGCCGTAGCCGTTCGAGGCGAACCCGGTCTTCTCGGCGGAGGCGAGGTAATTGCCGGGCCCACTCCGGGCGATGGCTGCCAGAGCGCTGGAGGCGATGATTCCGCCCACGATCTGGGCGACGACGTAGCCGGGCACGTGGCGCCACTGGGTGCGGCCGGCGATGGCCAGGCCGACGGTGACGGCCGGGTTGAAGTGGCCGCCGGAGATG
Organism: Frondihabitans sp. PAMC 28766; assembly: GCF_001577365.1. Lineage (NCBI taxonomy): Bacteria > Bacillati > Actinomycetota > Actinomycetes > Micrococcales > Microbacteriaceae > Frondihabitans > Frondihabitans sp. PAMC 28766. Next base: position 699,720 of record NZ_CP014513.1, on the reverse strand, counting down.
TGCCCGACGGCGTAGATGCCCGCCATCACGGTCAGCCCGAAAGCGAGGGCGACACCCAGGTGTCCCACACCGACGGCATTCTGCGCCGTGGGGAATGTCGACGCGAAGAGTGCTGTGCCGACGCCGCCGAAGACGAGGAGGAACGTGCCGAAGGCTTCGGCGAGGAGGCGCGACATCGCGGGGTAGGTCTGCGCTTGCTGACGGCGTTGCTCAGCGGTGGAACGGCTGACAGGGCGAGCGGAACTCATGGGGACGGCTTTCGTGTTGACCTGCGAGAACAAGACATGCTCGTGCGACGACAGGTGGGAGTGGGGGGCCGGCTCCCGCTCCGGGTTCGGGCGGGGCCGGACGGATCCGGTTCGGTGCTACTGGACGCGACTGGCGCCGCTCCGTTGGCTGCGGATGCCGCCGACGATCTGGATGACGACCGGCGTCTCCTGGCCGAGCAGCGCGTCCCAGTCGGCGACGGCGTGGTCGATGGATTTCCGCACGTCGACGGGCGACGAGCCGCGGAGGGTCTGCGCCGTGATGCGGAGCACGTTCTGCTTCTTCACCTCGAACGCGGCGACGTCGACCGACACGATGGACGGATCGCGCGCGAGCGACTCTTCGAGCACCTGCTCGGCGACCTTCGCGTCGATGGTCAGGGTGCCGCCGGTGGGCGAGCCCTTCCCGTCGCCGCTCGTGACCGTCAGCAGTGTGCTCGTGCGACCGTGACCCTGGCGGAAGACGAACCAGAGCAGCAGCAGGATCAGCACGAGGGCCGCCGCGGCGGTGACCCACAGGATCCAGGGCTGGCCACCTGAGAGGGCGTCGGCCGTCGGATTCGTCGCGTTCTCGGCATCCTGCGCCACGGGCTTCTGGACATCGGGCACGAGAGCGCCGGCAGCGACGACACCGCCGGCCACGACCAGCACGAGGCCGATCACGAAGACCAGGGCGCGATTGAGGAACCGATTCGTGTTGGTCATCAGGCGACCGTGCCTTTCTTCGACATGCGCACCGTGCCGCGAAGGCTCGGGCGGTAGTCGTACGACGACAGCTCGTCGTCGACGGCCTGCTGGATGCCTCGGACGTCGGCCGTGCGACCCGAGGTGCGGGTGACGTCGACATCGACGGAGCGTCTGCCGACCGAGACCTTGACCTGGCTCGGTTCGACGTCGCCGGCGTAGCTGGCGGTGCCGGCGATGCTCTGCGCGATCACGCGGTCGTCGACCAGGGCGGCCGTCCGATCGGACGTGGCGCCGCGGCGCCCGCGGCGACCCGGGGCGAGCGACACGACGATCAGGATGATCCCGATCACGGCGACGACGGCCCCGGCGGCAGTGAGGAGGCCCACGGGGGCGCTCGCCGCGGCGAGGACCGTGACCGCAGCGTCCTTGGGGGACGCGAGCAAGGCCGGCTGCTTGAGTGCGGATAGCACCGCCTCGACACCGATCCACGCGAACACCAGCATCAGGATCACCGCGATGACGATGGCGATGCCGGATCGGGACGAGTGGGTCTCGCGACGCACGACTCGGCGGTAGATGCCCGGGGTCGTCATGACACTCTCTTTCGTTCTGTCAGATCGACGCCCGTGATCCTGAGGTCGACCTGCCCGATGGTGGAACCGGTCAGCTGCAGGCAGCGTTCGCGGATGGTCGTCTGGGCTGCTGTCAGGCGCTCGAGCAGGGTTCCGCGCGAACGTCGCGCGACCTCACCCAGAGGGGTGACGTGGATGGGCGTCTTGGCGATCACCGTCAGCGAGCCGTCGACGTCGGCGAGCTCCACCGAGACGTCGGAGGCGCTGACGCTGAGAGCGTCCGCGGTGACGGCCGACACGACGCGGCGCACCGCGCGCGGCGCGATCTTCGTGCGGCCGTGGAGGCCCTGGATCGCCGGTACAGGCGCGGCCAGCACGGTCGCTGCCGGCCGAGCGTCGCCCGTCACCGCCGCGGTCACGAGGACCGCCGCCCGCGGAGGGTGTCGGTCAGGCCCTTGAGGTCGAGCTTGCCCTCGACGACGCGGCCGACGCCCCAGCCGATCACGATCGCGACGGCGACCAGGATCATGGCCCAGAACCCGAAGGTCACGGCGGAGATCGCGAGGACCGCGCCGATGATCATGCCCTTGCTCGACGTGGTCACTGGACGCGGCTCTCGGTGCTGTTGTCGTCGTTGTCGTCGTCCGAGGGGATGTAGACGTCGGAGACGGTGACGTTGACCTCGGTGACCTCCATGCCGACGACGGTCGAGATCGCATCGGTGACGGCGGAGCGCACGCTGTCCGCGAGCTGCTGGAGGGCGACGGGGTATTCGGCGACGACGATGATGTCGGCGGCGACCTGCTTCTCGCCGACCTCGACCTTGATGCCCTGGCCGCGGTCCTGCTGGTTGATCGCCGAACGGATCGCACCGATCGCGCGGGCTGCACCGTTGCCGAGGTCGTGGACGCCGGGGACCTCGCGGGCGGCGATCCCGGCGACCTTCTCGACGACGCCGTCGGCGATCGTGTTCTTGCCGGCGGCGGTACCGGAGGCCGGGCTCTTCGTGGCGACCGAGCTGCTGGTGGTGGGGGCGACGTTCGTCATTGCGTTTCTCCTTGACATGGTTCGCGCTCCCCGAGGGCCGGGGAGCTGCACCCGATCTCGTCGGGCTTCATCATTCAGACGCATCGACTGCTTCGGGCGTCACGCCCGTCTCGAAATCTGTTCGAAACATCCTTCCTCGGTTCGGTTTGCGGCCAGCCGAAGGCGCGTTCCGGGCTAGCGGCACCGAAGGGTCTCGTTCGGTTTCTCGCCGAATCGGGCCTGGTACGCGGCCGCGAAACGGCCCAGGTTTCCGAAGCCCCAGGCCCGGGCGAGGTCGCTGACGGTCGCGGTCTCGGGATCGTGTTCGACGAGGTCGCGGCGTACTCGATCGAGTCGGACGCAGCGGAGGTATTCGGTCGGAGACATGCCGAGGTGGCGCTGGAAGGCCGTCTGCATCGACCGGGTGTGAAGACCTGCGGCCGCTGCGGCGTCGGCCGGGGTGATGGGGAGGTGCGCGTTGTCGTGAAGGAACTCGACGGCTTCTCGCACTCGTCTCAGCCGCGGCATCAGGAGGACGGGCGCGAGATGGTCGGTATGCCAGGCGAAGACGGCGAGCATCGACCTGGCCACCGCCATGTTCGCTTCCATCCGGATCAGCGGCGAGGCCTCCGGGTCGGTGATCACCGGGGTGGCGGATGCGATCGTCTGCCGCCAGGAGGCGCTCCCTTCGTCGGTCGGAGAGACGCGATGCTGGAAGGCGATCGGTTGGGCCGGGCCGCCGTGGAACTCGGTGGCGATGTCGTCGAGGAAGGGCCGAGCCACGTGGACGAGGTTCTGTCGCCCTGGAAAGACCTCGAAGGTGAACGACGATGCCGACGGCAGGACGAAGGGTCGGCCGACCGGCAGATCGATCGAAGCCCCTCGGGTGGTGACCGTGCCGCCCCCGGTGCGGAACCAGGTGACCACGTAGTCGTCCAGTCGCTCCACTTCGCCGACGATGCCCGCTGTGAGCGTGGAGAGACGAAGGGCCACCTGCTCGTCGCCCAGGGACGCGAACCGGAACGGGAACGGCCGACCCACGTCGGAGTCGACGGCACGGATCCGTGCCCCACCGTAGAAGCGGCCCGCCAGGCGGTTCAACTCCTCGAACTCCGTCCCGGACACCTCGATCCGGTCGAGGCACGTGTCGCCGAGGGGGCCGACCTTCGGGGGCAGGGTGGTGCTCACGTCTCTCCTCCTTGCGATCGACCAGCGATCGGCGTTTCGGGGCGACAGATTCATCGCCGCTATGAGGACGAGTCGTCGGGCACGAATGTCACGAATTGGTGCCTGAATTTGTTCGTCGACCAGCCACCAGGCGGATGGCCGCGGCAGTCCCCCAAAAGGCGGGCAGAACGAACAGTCTCCAGGCCGGGCTGCCCGGATGCGCTCGGTGCCCGGCCATCGGGATCGGCTCTCGCATTCGGAGGTGGTATCCATGACCAAGCCACTCGTCCACGCCGCAACGACCCCGGGAGACCGTCATCGTCGACCACGACCCGCTCCTCGAGGCGGCCGATGCCACTCTCGCCGCCCGTGCGGCGGACGGCGACGTACAGGCGTTCGAGATCCTCGCTCGTCGACACGGGCCGCTGATGCGCGTCTACTCGGCGAAGCTGCTCGGCTCGGACATCGAATCGGACGACGTGGTGCAGGAGGCCTTCCTCACCGGGTGGCGGCAGATCGGCGACCTCGACAGCCCGAACCACATCCGCAACTGGCTCATGCGGATCGTGACCCGCAAGGCGATCGACCGGATCCGGGTTCGGCGCGACCACGACGACATCGCCGAGTGGGACCCGCCGGCGCCGAGCGTCGACTCGCCCGAGCGCATCGTCGAGGCTCGGATGCAGCTCGACGCCGTCTGGGAAGCGCTCGACAAACTCCCGACCGACCAGCGACGGTGTTGGCTACTACGAGAAACGGCCGGCTACTCGTACCAGGAGATCGCCGACGCCCTGCAACTCCCCCTTCCCACCGTGCGAGGCCTCCTCGCGCGGGCCCGCAGATTCGTACTCCATGAAATGGAGGCATGGCGATGACACCCGACGTGAACGCTGTGCCGGCCGAAGACGACCTCGACGGCCACACCATGGAGGAGCTCGGCGACTACCTGGATCGAGACCGGACACCCGTCGATCCGTCGATCGAGAACTCGGCAGCGTGCCGACTCGCTCTGACGAACATGACGCGTCTTCGAGAGCTGTCGTGGAGTGCGCTCGTGCGCGATGCGCAGCGTGACCCAGAAAGGGACGACGCCTGGATCACTGGGCTGCTCGACACGATCAAGGCCGAGGTCAGATCTGGCCGGGACATTCCCATCAGCCACCCGGATGCGACGTTGCGGCTCGCGCTCACCGAAGCCGCCGTCCGAGGCATGATCCGGCGTGCCGGCGACACGTTGGGCGGCATCATCATGCGCCGCTGCGCTCTCGACGGTGACGTCACCACCCCCGGCGAGCCCATCCGGGTCGACGTCTCAGCGAGCATCGAATACGGGCTGTCGGTCGAGGCGGTGGCCGAGCAGCTCCGTGAACGGATCCGCGCTGCGCTCGCCGAGCACACCGAACTCGCGGTCGTCGGGATCGACGTGACCATCGACGACGTCTACCCGCGAGAGAGGGGGCGCTCATGATCGACGACGCCGCTCTGTCGCGCCGACTGACCGCCGCCATCCGGGACACCGAGGGCGTGGCCGGCGTCTACCCAGCTCAACCGATCGTCGAGGCGGCCGCCGGGGCGATCGCCGTGAAACTGGCCCTGCGGATGCCGGACATCCTCGTCGACATCGAGCGTGCCGACGGCTTCACGACGATCAGCGCTCACATCGCGACCTTCGCGGCCGTCCCCGCGCCGAGCACGGTGCGCCGGGTCGGCGAACTCATCCGCACCGTCGTGACGGCCGAAGGTGAATCGATCGGCGACCTGGCCGTCACCGTGAAGGTCCGGCTCATCGAGGACGGCGTGCTGCCCGTCGCGTAACCGATCGATCGGGCCCACGAGACGACGTCGCTCGTCACCGCTTCGCCGAAACCGCGACCGCGAAAGCGCGGCAGCGTGACGACTTTCGCGAGACGCACGGCCCGGCCGAAACCGGCTGCGCGGCGGAAGGTAGGTCAGATTCACGAAAAGAGCCCGTCTACACACGGGCTTTTTACATGTTTCCAGCCGGGCGGGCCGCGCAGTCACCCGCCTGCGTCAATTCTGTGAGGACGCCCTGACACACGAGCGCGGCTGATCCTGACCTGTGGGTAACTTTTCGCTCACTCCTCGCGCAGGCCTTCCCAGTCGCCGGGCGTGAGGATGAGCGTGCTGCCGCCGATCCCGTATCGGCCGGGGCGACCGCCCACGGCGTGGACGGCGATCGCCGAGGCGGCGGCGGTCCGGTCGTCGGTCGGGAACCACGTCCTTCCCTCAGCGACCAGGATCAAGAGACCCTCGACCGTCCCGACCGGGGCGAACGTGGGGCCCGGCTCGCCTCCGTACGGGCCGACCCCGGCTGACGTCGAGAGGTCGCGCGCGGTGGCCGGCACGGACGGCGCCGTCATCCCGACCTCGCTCACGTCGACGATGTCCGATGCCGTGAACGGGCCCGGCACCCCGTGCGGCAGGGCGCGACGGGCGATGAATTCGAGCACGGAGCCGTCGGGGCCGTCGAAGTAGACCGAGTGGGCGTCCCAGGCCGGCGAGCACTCGACCTCGTCGGCTCCGTCGACGAGCAGGAGCGCTGCCCGGCGGTCGAGCCACTCCTTGGCCTCGTCCAACTGCGCCTCGGGGATGGCGAACGCGAGGTGGTGATCACCCTGCTGCCCGGCATCCTGCCGGAAGTCGACGGTGCTGGTGCCGACATGGACGGTCGGGGATGCGTCGGGGCGGGCACGAGGCGCGCCGAGGACGTCGCTGAAGAAGGCCAGCCACTCATCGGCAGCTCGGACAGGAAGGGAGACGTGGGTGATTCGCATACTGCAACCATGCGATCCCACGTGCGGGTGAGGTCAAGGGGGCGCGTTAGAGTCCCGTCATGATCGTGTGGATCAACGGCACCCACGGCGTCGGTAAGACGACGACGGCCGCGCTCGTACAGCAGCTGCTGCCCGACTCGCGGGTGCTCGACGCCGAGAAGGTGGGCGTCGTGCTGATGGACATCACGCCGGGCCTGCCCGCGACCGACAACTTCCAGCACTGGGCACCGTGGCGGCCGCTGGTCGTCGAGACGGCGCGGCGCGTGCTCGAGTTCACCGGGGGCGCCCTCGTGATGCCGATGACGGTGCTCGTCAAGGGCTACTGGGACGAGATCAGCGCGGGGCTGGCGGCCTACGGCATCGAGGTGCGTCACTTCGTGCTTCACGCCGACCAGGAGACGCTGCGCGACCGCATCGAGAACGACCCGGTGCTCGGGCCGTCCGACTTCCGGCGCGCGTACGTCGAGCCCTACGCCGAGGCTGCCCGCACCTGGCTGCACGCCGCGGCCGAGGTCGTCGATACGACGTACCTCACGCCTGAGCTGGTTGCTCAGGCGATCGCCGACCGGCTCTAGGTCACAGCGAACGGTCGTCGGGGCGGTATCCCTGTGACGCGTCGATGAGGCGGTCGGTGATGCCGGCGCGGAAGAGCGCCGGGTAGAACCGGTTGCCGCGGCGCGCGAAGTGGGCCTGAACGGCCACGGTGAGCAGACCCGGGTTGATGCCCACGATCAGGAGTCTTGTCGGCCGGGGCAGGAGATCCGGCAGTGTCTGGCCGCGGAATGCGGCGAGCTCGTCACGCGTGAAAGTCATCCGCTCGGCCTCTCGTTCGGGCGATTCGCCGTCATCGACGGGGGACAGCGCGGTGCGCCAAAGGCGAACCGAGGAGGACGTCGACCGCGTCGTCGACGATGGCGTCGCCCTGGTCTCGGCTGACCCGTCGCGACGCGATGAGGGTGGCCGTGCCCTGCATCGTGGCGGCGAACAGCAGCTTGAAGCGGTCTCGATCGTCTGCGCCGGGCGCCCCGGCGGAGGCATCCGCCATGGCCGCGTCCAGAGTCGCGAAGAGGCGGCCGGCGGCCTGCTCGACGTCGGCGGCCGGGTCGCTCACCTTCGCGGCGAACATCAGCTCCATCAGGGCCGCGTCATCCACGGCGAAGTCGACGTAAGCGTGCCCGACAGCCCGGAATCGCCGCTCGATCGACGCCTCACTCGCCAGAGCAGCTCGGACGGCCTCGGTCAGCCGCTCGAACCCTCGCACGGCGAGCGCGTCGAGAAGGGCCTGCCGGTCGATGAAGTGGCTTCGGGGCGCCCCGTGGCTGACCCCCGCGTGCCGCGCGAGCTCGCGAAGCGACAGGCCGTCGGCACCGCCTGCGCGCAGCAGGATCTCGGCCTGCTCGAGCAGCACGGCGCGCAGATTGCCGTGATGGAAGGGCCGCACCGTCATCCCCTGAGTATAAGCGCTAACTAGCCATTGACTAGTTACTAGACAGTGCCTAGTCTTGCCCGCATGCCTTCTTCCACTCCGAATCTTCCCGACCTCAGCGGCCGCACCGTCATCGTGACCGGCGCCACGAGCGGCATCGGCCTCGCCACCGCGCGGGCGCTGGCTCAGGCGAATGCCCGTGTGGTTCTCGCCGTCCGCAACGTGCAAAAGGGCGCGGACGTGGCGTCGTCGATCGCCGGGGACACCGTGATCCTGCCCCTCGATCTCGCCGACCTGGCTTCGGTGCGCCGCTTCGCGAGCGCGTGGCACGAACCGATCGACACTCTCGTCAACAACGCCGGCGTCTCGTCGGCCTCGCTGCAGCGCTCGGCCGACGGCTTCGAGCTGCAGTTCGGCACGAACCACCTCGGCCCCTTCGCGCTGACGAACCTGCTGCTGCCGCACATCACGGGCCGCGTCGTCTCGCTGTCGTCGCAGGCCGAGCGCATGGGCCGACTCGACCTCGACGATCTGAACGCCGAGCGTTCTCCCTACAAAGAGTCGCGAGCGTACGCATCGTCGAAGCTCGCGAACATCCTCTTCATCGCAGAGTTGCAGCGGCGACTCTCGGCCGTCGGTTCGAGCGTCACCGCGCTGGCCGCGCACCCCGGGTTCGTCGCGACGAACATGACGGGAACCTCGACCGGCGTGACCCGGGTGCTGACTCGTCTGCTCGCGCAGAGCCCCGAAGAGGGTGCTCTGCCCGTGCTGCTGGCCGCGACCGGCGACCTCCCCGGCGGCAGCTTCACGGGCCCCGAACGGTTCATGCACATGCGCGGCGGCGCCGAGCTCATCGGGCGATCCAAGCGAGCGCAGGATGCCACGCTCGCCTCTCGACTCTGGCAGAAGTCCGAGCAGATGACGGGTGTCTCGTTCCCTCTCTGAGCCATCCGCCGAGAGCGGAGGCGGAAGAGAACGCGGCGGCGCCCGTTGGCGTCAGGGTGCCTTCCGACTCAGAGATATCAGCCCCGCCCGCCCGCACTGCGCTCGTCGTGGGAGCAACGCCATGAACATGGGTCTGACGATCGCGGTGCAGGCGACTCTCGCCCGAGAGCTCGGCCTCGACTTCGTCTTCCCCGTCAGCGCGGCCCAGTGGAACGGGCTCACCGACATGACCGACGCCGGCGTCCATCGACATGGGCAAGAGCCGTGACGCCGGTTTCGTCGCGTACCGCCGCACCGAGCAGGCCTTCGTCGACCTCTTCGAGCGGTATCGACGCGAGCGCTTCATTCCCTGAGTGTCTACCCCGACCATTCCCTTGACCGAAAATCATGCCAGATTTGCCTATTTATGGCATGATTTTCGACCAGGAGGCCTTCATGGTGCAACGCTCTTCGCCCCGGCGGCGGCGGCAGCTCGCCGACTTCGGTGAGAACATCCGCCGCTGGCGCGCGGTCAACGGGATGTCGGCGTCCGAGCTGGCCGACCGGGCGGCCGTCTCACGCCAGACGCTTCGCGCCATCGAGGCCGGCGAGGGTGGCCGCATCGATTCCCTCTTCGCCGTCCTGGGGGCGCTCGGCATCGCCGACACCGCCGTCGCCGGCATCGACCCCTACAAGAGCGAGGTCGCCCGGGTGCGGATCGACGAGATCCTCCGCAACGGCGGCACGCTGTGATCGATCAGCACGACGTCCAAGTGTGGACGACGACCGGGGCGCAGGATCGCCGCGTAGGGACACTGCGCCCGTCGTTCGCCGGAGGGCGGAACCTCGCATCCTCGTCGTTCGAGTACGACGCGTCGTTCCTCACTGACGGCTGGCAGATATCCCCCGATCTCCCCCTCCGACCCGGGCGCATCTATACGGCGGCGAGCAGCACGCTGCCGGGCGCTTTCAGCGACGCCGCGCCCGATGACTGGGGTCAGAAGCTCATCCGAGTCGTCCACGCGCGACGTCGACAGGACGACCCCTCGCTCCCCGCACGGCTCGGCGAATTCGACTACCTGCTCGGCGTCTCGGATCACACGCGGATCGGCGCGCTCCGATTTCGAACGGACGACTCGTGGGTGTCCGACGTGCCCGGGGTGGCGAACATCCACGACCTCGAGCGTGTCATCGACGCGGCACAGCGCTATGAAGACGACGAGGCGACCGACGACGACCTCGCCTACCTCGGCGACATCGCGACGTCTCCCGGTGGCGCCCGGCCGAAGGCGAACGTCGTCACTGATGCGGGGCGTCTCGCGATCGCCAAACTGCCCCACTCGAAGGATGGCCGGCACGACGTCGAACGGTGGGAGGCAGTGGCGCTGACCCTTGCTCGTGCCGCGGGCCTGCGGACTCCGACCTGGACTGTCGCGTCTCCCGGTGCCGGCCGGGCGGTCCTGGTGTCAGAGCGCTTCGACCGAGACGCCTCCGGATCCCGACTCGGCTACATCTCGGGGAGGACGGCGCTCGAGCTCGGGGCGCACGACGACGGCTCTCGCCGAACGTATGAGGACTTCGCCGACGCCATCGATCGATGGAGCGTCGAGCCCGCCGACGACCTCCACGAGATGTTCGGCCGAATCGCCCTGTCCGTCTTGGTCAACAACGTCGACGATCACTGGCGCAATCACGCCTTCCTGCATCCCGACGACGGGTGGCGCCTGTCGCCGCTGTTCGACGTGAACCCGAGCCGTCAGCGCGGAGTGATCGACTCGAGGCCGATCAACGGCTCGGACGACCCGGGGGATCGGCAGCTCACGCATCTTCTCGACAGCGCCGATGTCTTCCGGCTTCGGCCGGCGGGGGCCAGCGAGATCATCCGCCGCGTAGCGGAGGCCGTCGGCGAGTGGCAGAGGACGGCGGCCGCTCTCGGCATCGTCCCGGTCGACCAGGAGGCCTACCGAACTGCCTTCGAGGGGCCGCAACTCACCTGGGCCCTGACGTTGTGACAGTTGCTGACGTAACGTGGTAACGTCTGTGACTGACGCTACGAGGCAGAATTGTCTCGTAGGCACGTCGCGAAGGAGAGCGTCATGAGCGCAGTCGAGTCACGAGCCGTCCGATTCCACGAGGTCGGCGAACCCCTGGACGTCCTGGTGCAGGAGCAGGTGGAGGTGCCAGACCCCGGTGCGGGCCGCATCCGCGTGCGCGTGAGAGCAGCAGGCCTGAACCCCGCCGACTGGGAGCTCTGCCGCGGCTTCATGCCCGGCGCCCTGCCGCGGGGCATCGGATTCGACGTGGCCGGCACTGTGGACGCCATAGGCGATGGAGTCGACGACGTCTCGGTCGGCGACCTCGTGTTCGGGTCGGCCGACTTCGTCGCGCAGCCGAGTGCGGGCGTCGCCGACATCGCGATCCTGAACCTGTGGTTCGCGGTGCCCGAGGGGCTCGACGCCGCTCGAGCCGCGGTGCTGCCGATGGTGCTCGAGACCGCGGTGTGGACCCTCGACCTGATGGACATCCAGCCCGGCGAGACGGTGCTCGTCCACGGCGCGGGCGGCATGGTCGGCTTCGCCGCCGTGCAGGTCGCGCTCGGCCGCGGCGCGCGCGTGATCGCCACGGCCGGCCCCACCTTCGCCTCCGACCTCGAGGCCTTCGGCGCGTCGGTCACCGCTTACGGCGACGGGATGGTCGACCGGGTCCGGGCGCTCGCCAACGGCGGGGTCGATCACGCTCTCGACGTATCGCGGCCCAACCCCGGCGCGATCGCCGCCCTCATCGAGATCACTGGCGACCCGAGGCGCGTCGTCACGATCAGCAACCACGACGAGGCCCGCGGCCAGGGCGCCCGCGTGAACGTCGACGAGCTGATGGCCGCCGGCGGCTTCCCCAGCGCCGACTTCCTGGCCGACTACGCGGCGCTCGCTGCCGCCGGCGACTTCACGGTCCCCGTGGTCGCGACGTTCCCGTTCGACGAGTGGCGAGCCGCCGCCGAGCTGAGCCTGTCGGGCGCGCCGCACGGCAAGGTCGTGCTCGTCCCGTAGCGGACGGCGGCCGACTCCCGGCGGCGCCCGCCGGCCACACCCGTAGCGCACCGCCGTCGACTCTTCTAGGGTGGGGCGAATGAGTACGCCACCGGGGGCCGTGACGCTGCGGCCCGTCACCGGCGCCGACCTCGACGTGCTGTTCGAGGTGGCGGCCGACCTCGCCTCCTGGGAAGAACGCGGCCCGTCGCGACCCGCCCCGCTGACGCGAGCGGCCTTCGACGAGAAGCGCGCAGCCGCCGACCTCGACACGTCGGGCAGCCGCGTGCGCTTCGTGGTCGACGTCGACGGGGTCGCCGTGGGCAGCGTGCAGCTGTTCGGCTTCGACGACCTCGCGCATCACGCCGAGGTCGGCATCGCCCTGTCGCAGGATGCGAGGGGTCGCGGTGTCGGGACGGCCGCCATCAAGCAGATCGTCGCGTTCGGCTTCGTCCGCAGCAACCTGCGGCGCATCCACCTGCAGGCCATCGAGTCGAACGTGGCCGCGCTGCGCGCGTACGAGAAGGCCGGCTTCGTCGTCGAGGGGCGGCAGCGCCAGCACGCCTGGGTACGCGGGCGGTACGAGGACATCGTGCTGATGGGCATCCTGCGGTCGGAGTGGAGCGCGGCGGAAGGGCGAGACGGTGCCCTCGGATCCTGACCGCTCGTCCGTGGCGTTCGCCGAACTCGACGTGGTCGCCGACGCGCTCGTCGCGCTGCCCGGCGCCCGGGCCGTGGCGCTCGGCGGCTCGCGGGCGCAGGGCACGAACCGGCCCGACAGCGACTGGGACGTCGCCGTCTACTATCGGGGCGGCTTCGATCCGCAGGGCGTCCGCGACCTCGGCTGGCCCGGGCAACTGAGCGAGATCGGCGGGTGGGGTCGGGTCTTCAACGGCGGCGGCAAGCTCAGCGTCGACGGGCAGGTGATCGACGTGCACTATCGCGACCTCGACCTCGTCGACGCGATCCACGACAATGCCGTGCGCGGCGAGTTCACCATCGAACCGCTGCTCTTCCACCAGGCGGGGCTGCCGAGCTACATCCTGCTGGCCGAGCTCGGCATCGACACCACCCTCCGCGGGCAGCTGCCCGAGTGGGGCTACCCGCCGGCCCTCCGCGCGTCGGCGCCGCCGATCTGGTGGGGCAACGCCGTGAACACCCTCGAGTACGCCGACGCGCACGCCCGCCACGGGCGCGTGGCACAGTGCGCGGGGCTGCTGAGCGAGGCCGCGTGCCACGCCGCCCACGCGATCCTGGCCCATCGCGGCGAATGGGTCACCAACGAGAAGCAGCTGCTGACCGCCGCGGGGCTGCGCGGCATCGACAGGATCATCGGGCGCATCGGCACCGAGCCCTCGACCCTCGTCGTGGCCGCGACCGAGTCGCGCGAGCTGCTGGTGCAGGCCGGCCGCGGCGAGGGTCTGCCGTGGTGACGGCGCTGCCTTGGTGACCGGGCTGCCCTGATGGCCGAGCGCCCGAGCATGCACGACGACGAGGTGCCCATCGATGCAGGCCTCGTCCGGCGCCTGGTCGACGAGCAGCTGCCCGAGTGGCGCGACGAGCCGATCCGCGAGGTCGTGCACGACGGCACGGTCAACGCCATCTATCGGCTCGGCTCGGGCCTCGCCGTGCGGCTGCCGCTGCAGTCCGCCGACCCCGAGGTGAGCGCCGACATGCTCGCTCGCGAAGTGTCGGCGATGCGCGAACTCGCCGGGTGCTGCCCCGTCGCCACCCCGCATCCTGCCGCTCAGGGGGTGCCGGCCCAGGGCTACCCGCTGCCTTGGTCGGTGCAGACCTGGCTGCCCGGCGAGGTCGCGACTCCCGACGGCCTCGCCTCGTCGGCGGTCTTCGCGCAGGATCTCGTCGCGCTGCTCACCGCCCTGCGCAGCGCCGACACCAAGGGGCGCCGTTTCGCAGGATCGGGTCGGGGCGGCGACCTGCTCGACTCCGACGGGTGGATGGATACCTGCTTCGCGTCGAGCGAAGGCCTGCTGCCGGTCGATGACATGCGCGCGCTCTGGGCCGTCTTTCGCGCTCTGCCCCCGGCAGGGCCAGACGTGATGAGCCACAGCGACCTGACACCGGCCAACCTGCTCGTCGAGGGCGAGCATCTCGTCGGCGTGCTCGACGGCGGCGGCTTCGGGCCGGCCGACCCGGCGCTCGACCTCATCGCGGCGTGGCACCTGCTCGACGCCGAGCCGCGGGCCGTGGTGCGGGCCGGGCTCCGCTGCGGCGACGTGGAATGGCGGCGCGGGGCGGCGTGGGCCTTCGAGCAGTGCATGGGCATCGTCTGGTACTACCGCGAGTCGAACCCGGGCATGAGTGCGCTCGGGCGCAGCACGCTGCGGCGGATCGCCGAAGACCCCGAGCTGGCTGCGCTCGCGGGGCTCTTGTCTCCTCCGCAGTAGCCGCTTCAGCCCGCCCGCCGGGCGCTACTGGCCGTCGCTGCTCTGCTGCTCGGCGTCGATCCGGGCGCTCTCGTCGGCGAGGATGCGGTCGGCAGCAGCGCTGACCTGCAGCGCCTCGTAGTCCGCGATGAACTTGTCGGCGTTCTCACGCGTCAGCCCGTAGGCGTTGCCGCAGTAGGCGCACGCCACCGAGTACGACCCGTGCCCGAACGGGAAGATCGGCGCGAAGAACAGCGTGAACCAGGTGCGTCGACGCACCAGCCGCTGCCCGGCCTTCTGGTGGCAGACGGCGCAGACGAAGATGAGCAGCGCGACGACTTTCGACGTGGTGCGAGACCCGAAGATGATCATGGTTTCCCCCCGATGATGCGATGACGAGACCCTAGCCCGGAGTCGCCCGTCGCCGCCACACTTCGCCCCGTTTGCGGGGTGCCCGCCTGGCCCTGTTTTTCGCGCGCTTCGCCGAGGCACCTCCGATCCGACACGAATAGCGCCACTGGGGCCGCGATTCCGTCTGATCCGTGGTGCCTCGGCGAACCCGCGAGGCGAGCGCGTCACTGCCCGGCCGCCGCCTCGCGCTCGAGCGCGTCGAGCACCGCGCGACCGGTCTCGAGGAGGGCCCCGGGGATGGTGGCGCCCCCGAAGATGCCGCCGGCTGTGGCCGCGACCCGGATCTCGCATCCTGCCGGGCCGTGATCGTGGAAGGTGAAGCGCGTGGTCTGCGCCTGCGTCACGAAATTCGTGGTGTAGCTGATCAGCGCGCCGTCGCTCGAGACCTCGATGAGGTTGGCGCGCGGCACAGACGCGACGGCGCGTGTCGTCAGCTCGGGCAGGGACTGACGCGGTACCTCGAGAACGATTCGGGCCATGGGTTCAGGAAACTCCTGCCGCGTGCTTCGCTCCCGAATGCGACGACTGCGACCGCTTGCCGCGTCGCAGTTGTCGCAATCGGGCGCGATGCGGCGATGCCGCGACCCCGGGGCGGCACGAGGGAAGGCGGATCTGCCCTGAGCGGATCGCCCGGCCGCCGCAGCGCCGGGGCCGTACGGTCGAGGCATGCGACTCCTCTTCGTGCACGGCGCCCTGGTGCGTGACGGTCAGTGGTGGTGGCAGCCGACGGCCGACCTGCTCGAGCAGCGCGCCGGCGTCCTGAGCCGCGCGGTGCTCCTCCCCTCCTGCGGCGAAGGCGAGCCGAGCGCGGGCGATCCGAGCGCGGGCGAGCCGAGCGCGGGCGCGACCACACCCGGCCTGGCCACCGACGCGGCAGCCCTCCGCACCGCGCTCGACGAGGTCGAAGCCGCCGGCGACCGGGCCATCGTCGTCGCCCACTCGTACGGCGGCACCGTCGTCGCCGAGGCGGGGCACCACCCCGCGATCGCGCATCTCGTCTACGTCTCGTCGTACCTCCCCGACGTCGGCCAGTCGCAGGGCTCGATCATGAGCGGCGAGACCGATCCCGTGCAGGTCGCCGACACCGGCGACGGCCGCCTCGCGGTCGCGGGGCTGGACGCCTCGAGCTTCGCCGCGCGCTTCCTGCAGGATGCCGACGCCACGACCCAGCAGGAGGCGTGGCAGCGCGTCACGCCCCAGGCCGTCGGCGCATTCGTCACCCCGACCACCGCCGCCGGCTGGCAGGGCGTCGACTCCACCTACCTCGTGGCGTCGCAGGATCGGAGCACCTCCGTCGCCCTGCAGCGCTCACACGCGGCGCGCGCCACCCGCACCGTCGAGGTGCCGACCGGCCATCACCCGTTCGTGACGCGCCCTGATCTCGTGGTCGAGCAGATCCTGCCGCTTCTCGGATAGAAGCCAGCACGTCGGGCAGCCGAGGGGCTGGACACCGAGCCGGCCCAGGAGGACGCTGTCGGCATGAACGACATCGTGGTCCAAGCGTTCGTCACCCTCGATGGGGTCGTGCAGTCGGTCGGCGGCCCCGACGAGGATCGCGACGGCGGCTTCGACCTCGGCGGGTGGCAGGGCGACCGCGATCTCGGCGACCTCGTCCTCGACTGGGAGAGCCGCACCGAGGCGCTGCTGCTCGGACGTCGCACCTACGAGATCTGGTCGAGTTACTGGCCCTTCGCCGACCAGAGCGACGCAACCCCCTTCGGCGATCTGGCTCGACGGTACAACCGCGTGCCGAAGCGGGTCGCCTCGCGCACTCTCTCCGACCTGACCTGGCAGGGCGCCGAGTTGCTCGGCCCCGACCTGCCCGCCGCGGTCGCAGCGCTGAGGAGCGAGCTGAGTGCTGCCGGCACCTCGCCGGAGGGCGAGATCCGCCTCTGGGGCAGCACCGGGCTGATCAAGTCGCTCGCCGAGCACGATCTGGTCGACGAGTATCGGCTCGTGGTCTACCCGATCGTGCTGGGGCGCGGCAAGCGGCTGTTCGCAGAGGGGTTCCCGACGTCGACGCTCGCGCAGGTGAGCTCGGAGGCTCTGCCGTCGGGCGTGACCGTCAGCACCTATCGGCGGGGCGGCGCGTAGTCGAACTCAGGGGTGCAGCAGGAGCCAGCCCGCGAGGCCGAACCCGCATGCCGCGATCAGCACTCGCATCAGGGCGGCCGGCACGCGGCGGGCGACTCGCGGGCCGACGAGGCCGCCGAGCAGAGCGCCGATGCCGAGCGCGACGGTCGCCTGCCACTCGATCCTGCCGAGCACAATGAAAAGCACGGCGGGCAGCACGTCGGCCGAGATCAGGATCGCGTTCTTCAGAGCGTTCGCCCGCGGCAGCTTCGGCTCGATCGACAGCATGAGCAGCGCGATCATCAGGATGCCCGACCCCGCCCCGAAATAGCCGTTGTAGAGCGCGACCCCGGCGCCGGACGCACCCACGGTGGCGCGGGTGAGAGTGGCCCCGCGGCGGGCCTGCCAGCGGGCGATGGCCGGCTGGCACAGCAGTGCGACAGCGCCGAGCAGCACCAGATAGGGCACGATCCGGCCGAAGACGTCGCCCGGGGTGACGACGAGCAGCACGGCTCCGGCGAGGCTCATCACAATAACGGGCGGCATCCAGCGGCGGAGGGTCGGCGCGTGGCCCCGCAGCTCGGGGCCCGAGCTGAGCGCCGAGCTGAAGCCCGAGCCGACCAGGGCGACCGAGCTGCTGACGTTGGCCGTGAGCGGCGGCAGGCCGACGGCGAGCAGAGCGGGGTAGGCGACGAGCGAGGTGATGCCGCCGGCCGTGCCGGTGATGCCGGCCACGATGCCGGCGGCCACGAGGAAGGCCCACTCGGCGAGGCCGGTCACGAGCCGCCCGTCCGTGGCGCCGCTGCCGCTGCGGCTGCCGCTGCCGCGTGCGGAGCGGGCATCGCGTTGCGCGCGAACGGCGTGCGCACGTCCGAGGTGTTCTCGAGCGAGAAGCTGACCACCTCGGGCAGGTAGCGGTCCTCGTCGTACTCGAGCACCTCGCCTTCGGCGTTGCGGGTGACGCGTCGTTGGCGCAGCAGCGGAGTGCCGAGGCCGACGCCCAGGTGCAGCGCGTCGACGGGGTCGGCGGCGACGGCGTCGATGACGTGTCGCGCCGAGGCCATGTGCTCGCCACGAGAGCGAAGGCGACTCCACTCGGATCCTGAATCGGTGTCGAAGTCGACGAGAAGGCGGCCGACGCGCTCGATCCAGCTGGTCCGCTCGAGCATCGCCGGCTCGCCGTCGAGGAGGCGCAGGCGCAGCTGCGTCACGACAGGATCCCCTTCGGCCAACTCGAGCCGCGAAGCCGTCTCGGCGTCGGCAGGATGCGGCGCGAACTCGATCGTGCGCTGGCCGGGCGTGCGGCCGATCGACTCGACCCACGCCGAGTACGACAGCAGCGTGTCGAACGGCTGCGCCAGTGTCGTCGCAGCGACAACGGGGGGCTTGCCGCGGCCGCCTTCGATGAGGCCTTCGGCTCGCAGAGTAGCCAGCGCCTGGCGCACGGGGCCGCGCGACGAGCCCCACTGTCGGCAGAGAGACGACTCCGAGGGCACAGGATCGCCGACGCTCAAGTCGCCGTGCACGATCCGGCCGCGCAGGTCGTCGGCTATCGCGCCGTGCAGAGGTTCGCTCACGCACTTGACCATACAAGTGACGTCGCCACTTGTCTAGACAAGTTATCCACTGCTTGCCCCGTCGCGACCCGGCGTTCACCTCACGGGAATAGAGTTGAGGGCGGTCCGCCAGGCAGCGCTGCGTGAGTCGCGGGCCGCGCAATCCTTGGCATCCAGGAGGACCCCTTGACCGAAGAAGCCCCCGTCGACCCGACCTCGACCGACGCGTGGAAGGCGCTCGCCGGCATCGCCGACGGGTTCTCGCCCGACCTGCGCGGCTGGTTCGACGCCGACCCCGACCGTGCGAGCCGCTACACGTTCCAGGCGGCCGACCTCACGGTCGACCTGTCGAAGGGTCTCGTCACCGAAGAGATCCTGGGCCACCTGCTGCAGCTGGCGAAAGACTCGGGCGTCGCCGAGCGCTACGAGGCCATGATCTCGGGCGAACACATCAACGTGACCGAAGACCGCGCCGTGCTGCACACCGCCCTGCGTCGCCCCGCGACTGGCGAGCTCACCCCCGCGAAGCCCTTCGTGGTCGACGGCGAAGACGTCGACGTCGAGGTGCACAAGACGCTCGACAAGGTCTTCGGCTTCGCCGAGAAGGTGCGCTCGGGCGCGTGGACGGGCGTCACCGGCAAGCGCATCGAGACCGTGGTCAACATCGGTATCGGCGGCTCCGACCTCGGGCCCGTCATGGTCTACGAGGCACTCAAGCCCTACGTCCAGAAGGGTCTCGAGGCACGCTTCGTGTCCAACATCGACCCGAGCGACATCTACGAGAAGACGGCCGACCTCGACGCCGAGACGACGCTGTTCATCGTCGCGTCGAAGACCTTCGGCACGCTCGAGACGCTGACCAACGCACGCCTCGCCCGCGAGTGGCTGTGGAAGCAGCTGGGCGACTCGGGCGCTCTGGACGACAGCGACGAGGCCCGCAACGGCGCCGTGGCCAAGCACTTCGTCGCCGTTTCCACCGCTCTCGACAAGGTCAAAGCCTTCGGCATCGACCCCGAGAACGCGTTCGGCTTCTGGGACTGGGTGGGCGGCCGCTATTCGGTCGACTCCGCCATCGGCACCTCCGTCGTCATCGCGATCGGGCCCGACAACTGGACCGAGTTCTTGAACGGCTTCCACGCCGTCGACGAGCACATGCGCACCACGCCGCTCGAAGAGAACGTGCCCGTGCTGATGGGCCTCCTCAACGTCTGGTACTCCAACTTCTTGAAGGCCCAGAGCCACGCGGTGCTGCCCTACACGCAATACCTCCACCGCTTCCCCGCCTACCTGCAGCAGCTCACCATGGAGTCGAACGGCAAGATGGTGCGCTGGGACGGCTCACCCGTCACCACCGACACCGGCGAGATCTTCTGGGGCGAGCCCGGCACCAACGGCCAGCACGCGTTCTACCAGCTGATCCACCAGGGCACGCGCCTCATCCCCGCCGACTTCATCGCCGTCGCCAACCCGGCGCACCCGCTGAAGGACGACACCGGGGACGGCGCCGCTGTGGCGCCCGGCCAGGACGTCCACGCGCTGTTCATGGCGAACTTCTTCGCCCAGACGAAGGCGCTGGCGTTCGGCAAGACCGCCGACGAGGTTCGTGCCGAGGGCACCAAAGAGGCCGTCGTGCCGGCTCGCACCTTCAGCGGCAACCGGCCCACGACGTCGATCCTGGCGCCCGAGCTCACCCCGAGCGTCGTCGGCCAGCTGATCGCGCTCTACGAGCACATCGTCTTCACCGAAGGCACCATCTGGGGCATCGACTCGTTCGACCAGTGGGGTGTCGAGCTCGGCAAGCAGCTCGCGCTGCAGATCGCCCCGGCGGTCGACGGCGACGCATCGGCACTCGAGTCGCAGGACTCGTCGACGAAGGCGCTCATCGCGCGGTACCTGGAGCTGCGCAAGTAGCATCCGGCCCTTCTGAGCCGAAACACTTCGAAACGGCCACCGCACCCCGCCTAGGCAGGGTGTCGTGGCCGTTTCGTGGTGTTGGGCTGGCCGCGCGAGAGGTCAGTCTCGCGCGAGAGGTCAGCCTCCGCGCAGTCAGCCGAGCTGCGCGACCGCCGAGCGCAGCCGCTCGAGGGCCTCGCGCAGCAGTGTCTCGAGGTCGGAATCGCCGCTGCTGCTGCTCGTGCTGCCGTCGGCACCCTCCGGGCCGTCGGCACCCTCGGCGATCCACTCGCTGAACGCCTCCTTGAATGCCAACAGGCCGAGCTCGGCAGCGGTCGACGCCACGCGGTCGTCGACGCCCCGAGCCCGGAGCGCATCCGACATCGCCTGGGCCATGCCGACCTGCTTCTGGGCGGCGCGCTCTTGCAGCTCGCTGTTCGTCGCGATGACGGCCTCGATGCGCGGCGCGAGCGCTCGGTTGAACGGCGTCATCGCGCCGGCGGCGTTGTCCAGGCCGGCCGCGACGGCGGTGAGCGGGCTGGCGTCGGCGGGCGCCCCGGCGATCCCCTCGGCGAACAGCCGTGAGAGAGTCTCCTGCCCCGCGGCCAGCACCTCGCGCTTGTCGCTGAAGTGGCGGAAGAAGGTGCTGCGGGTGAGACCCGCCCGCTCGGCGATCTGGGCGACCGTCGTGTCGTCGTAGCCCTGGTCGGTGAAGAGCTCGAGGGCAGCGGCGACGAAGCGCTCGCGTGCGTCGGGTTCCCATCGGGCCATTGCTCAATCATACTGATGCGACACGAGTCCCATCACGGTGCTACAGTGATGGGACATCAGTCGCATCACTAAGGAGTCACTCATGCGCGTATTCGTCACCGGAGCATCCGGCGGTATCGGGTCGGTCGTCGTCGAAGAGCTGGTCGCCCACGGGCACGAGGTGCTCGGCCTCGCGCGGTCTGCCGCCTCCGCCGCGAAGGTCGAGGCTGCGGGCGGCACCGCCGTGATCGGGGGTCTCGGCGACCTCGAGATCCTGACGTCGTCCGCCCGCGACACCGACGCGAGCATTCATCTCGCCTTCAGCAACGACTTCAGCGACCTCGAGCGCAGCATCGCCGAAGAGGGCCTCGCGATGGACACCATCGGTGCGGCCCTCGTCGACACCGGCAAGGCGTTCTCGATCGTGTCGGGCACCACCTTCTCGCCGGGTCGACTTGCCACCGAGCAGGATGCGATGTCGACCACCGGCCCCGTCGGCGGCCGCGGCATCAACGCGCAGCGTGTCCTCGACCTCTCGTCGCAGGGGGTCCGCACTTCGGCCGTGCGTCTGCCTCGTTCGGTGCACGAGCGGTACGTCGCCTACGGGTTCGCCGGCATCCTGATCGCCGCGGCGCAGCAGTCGGGCGTCTCGGCCTACGTCGGCGACGGCGGCCAGCGCTGGCCGGCCGTGCACCGTCGCGATGCGGCGTCGCTCTTCCGTCTCATGGTCGAGGAAGGCGAGCCCGGCACGGCCGTCAACGCCGTCGGTGACGAGGGCGACACCATGCTGTCTCTCGCGACGATCATCGGCGAGCAGCTCGACGTGCCCGTGCAGCAGGTGCCGGCCGAGACCTTCGGCCCGCTCGGCACCATCTTCGCGATGGACCAGCCGGCGACCAGCGCCTGGACTCAGCAGACCTACGGCTGGCAGCCCACCCACCCGAGCCTCGTCGACGACCTGCGCGCGGGCGACTACCCCGCCTGATCGGCGCCGACGCGAGGGGGCACAGCAGTGCCTCCCTCGCGACCGGCGGGCGCGCCTAGCCTCGAGGCAGGACCCCGACGCCGACCGAGAGCAGACCGTGACCAGACGCCTCACCCTCCTCTTCGCGATCGCCGGAGGGGCCGCCGTCGGCAACCTCTACTGGTCGCAGCCGCTGCTCGACTTCATCGCGCGCGACCTCAAGACGGGCACGAGCGCGGCCGGCTGGCTGGTGACGGCGACCCAGCTCGGCTACGCGATCGGTGTTCTGCTGTTCGTGCCGCTCGGAGACGTGCTGAGCCGTCGCATCCTGGTGCCCATCGCCCTGCTCTGCGCCACCGCCGCCCTGCTGGCGAGTGCGCTCGCTCCGACGTTCGGCGTGCTGCTGGTGACCCTGTCGCTGGTGGGGCTGACGACGGTCTCGGGGCAGATCCTGGTGCCGCTGGCAGGTGATCTCGCCGACGACGAGAACCGCGGCAGGATCGTGGGGACGGTCGTCTCCGGCATCCTGATCGGCATCCTGGTCTCCCGCACCGTCGCAGGGCTCGTCGCCGGGGCGGCCGGCTGGCGGGCCATCTACTTCGCGGCGGCGGCGCTCGCGTTCGTGCTGGCGATCCTGGTGTTCTTCGCGGTGCCACGCCTGACGCCTCGCGCGACGATGCGCTACCCGGCGCTGATCGGCTCGGTCTTCGCGATCGTGCGGCGCGAGCGGGTGGTGCGTTGGAGTCTCGTGCTCGGCGGGACGTCGTTCATGGTCTTCACGATGTTCTGGACGTCGCTGACCTTCCTGCTGAGCGCCCCGCCGTTCTCGTTCTCGGTCACGCTGATCGGGCTGTTCGGTCTCGTCGGGCTGGCCGGAGCGGCGGCGGCGCAGCGCGTGGGGCGGCTCACCGACCGCGGGCTCGGGCTGCCGGTGATCGGGGTGGCGTGGGCGTTGGTGGTCGTCGCGTTCGCGGTCGGGGGCCTCGGTCAGCGGTCGGTGCCGGTGATCATCGTCGCGATCCTGCTGCTCGACGTCGCGATTCAGGGGCACAACATCACCGTGCAGTCGCGGATGTTCCAAGTCGACCCGCAGGCGCGCAGCCGGCTCAACACGGCTTTCGTGACCAACAACTTCATCTGGGGCGCGGTCGGGTCGGGGCTGGCGACCTTCCTGTGGGATCACGGCGGATGGGAGGCCATCATGGTCGCCGCCGCGGTGCTCAGCGGGTTCGCGCTGACGGTGTGGGCGCTGGGGCGGCGGGGTCCGCTGCTGCTGGCGGCCGAGGCCGACGCGGCGGCGGAGGCTGCCCGGGCCTGACCTGTGGTCGCGAAATCGCGACCGATTCGACCTGCGAGTCACAGGCGTTACTGCCGCCGGGCGGTGTGGCGCCGGGATCAGTCGCGATTTCGCGACCGAGCCGGTGCCCGGCGGCGCCACGAGCGCTCGGGCGGGCCCCAGGGCGCGCGCCTACGGTGCTGCTTGCGAGCGCGGCTTATGCGCTCGCGACCAAGAGGAGGCCGCATTGGGCGTCGAAGACACCGCCGTCGAAGTGCGTGCCCAAGGTTGGCGCACGCTCGCTGCCCTGCACGACCGCATCGAAGCCGACCTGGCGGCCGCCCTGCAGAAGCAGGCTCGGCTCTCGGTCGTCGAGTTCACGATGCTCGACGTGCTCAGCCGGCAGCCCGGCTCGTGGCACATGCGCATGCAGCAGGTCAGCCGCGCCACCGCCCTCAGCCCGAGCGCGACGACCCGGCTGGTGACCCGGCTCGAAGACCGTGGCCTGCTCACCCGCGTGCTCTGCGTCGACGACCGCCGCGGCATCTACTCCGAGCTCACCCCCGCCGGCAAGCACCTGCTCGACGAGGTGCGCCCGGCTTACGACGCCGCCCTCGAGGCCGCGCTCGCGTCGGCCCGCGAGATCCCCGAGCTCGCCCCCTTGGTCGATGCGCTGAGCTCCCTCCCTCACCTCACCTGACGGGCCCCGGCCGGTGAGTGGCATGTTCGTGCGGCGAATCGGCCCAAAAGCCGCACGGACTTGCCACTCACCCTGCGGCTAGAGGGAGTTCAGTTGGGCGAGAGTCTCGTCGTCGAGGACGAGGCCCGCGCCGGCGATGTTGTCCCGCAGGTGGGCGACGCTGGAGGTGCCGGGGATCAGCAGGATGTTGGGCGAGCGGTGCAGCAGCCACGCGACCGCCACGGCCATCGGCCGGGTCCCGAGCCGCTCCGCCACCGACGAGAGCGTCGACGACTGCAGCGGCGAGAACCCGCCGAGCGGGAAGTACGGCGCGTACGAGATCCCTTGGGCTGCGAGCGAATCGACCAGGTCGTCGTCTTCGCGGTTGGCGATGTTGTAGAAGTTCTGCACCGTCACGATCGGCGCGATCGCCTGGGCCTCGGCGATCTGCGCGGCGTTGACCGTGCTGAGCCCGAGGTGCTTGACGAGGCCTTCGCTCTGCAGGGCTGCGGCGCCCTCGAACACCGAGGCGATGGAACCCTCCTCGGGGCGGTCCTGACCGCCGACACGGACGTTGGCGACTTCGATCTGGTCGAGCCCGAGGTTCTCGAGGTTGCTCTCGATCTGCTCGCGCAGCTGCGAGGCCGAGCGGGCGTGCAGCCAGTTGCCCTGGTCGTCGCGCACCGAGCCGATCTTCGTGACGATGTGGAGGGACTCCGGGTAGGGGTGCAGCGCCTCCTTGATCAGGCGGTTGGTGACGAACGGGCCGTAGAAGTCGGCCGTGTCGATGTGCGTGATGCCGGCCTCGACAACGGCGCGCAGCACCGCGAGGGCCTCGTCGTGGTCTTTCGGCGGGCCGAAGACGCCGGGGCCGGCGAGCTGCATCGCCCCGTAGCCGAGCCGGGTGACGGTGAGGTCGTCGGCCATCGTGAACGTGCCGCCGGGAAGTGTGGTCTCTGTGTTAGCCATGCCACCACTGTGCGCCCGAAACGTGTGCGCAGGCAGGGCCGCGCTGATCCTGGGAGTCGGAGGAACAGGCAGGATCGCGCGAGCCCGGGTTACGGTGCTGTCATGGACGATCCGAACCCCCTCGGCGACTACCTCAAGGCGCGTCGCGAGCTCGTGCAGCCCGCCGACGTCGGCATCCAGTCACTCGGCCTCCGCCGCGTGCCGGGGCTCCGCCGCGAGGAGGTCGCGATGCTCGCGGGCATCTCGTCCGACTACTACCTGCGGCTCGAGCAGGGCCGCGACCGCAACCCGTCGGTGCAGGTGCTCGAGGCGCTCGCCCGGGTGCTGCAGCTCGACTCTGCGGGGGTGGGGTATCTCGTCCAGTTGGCCCAGCAGCGACCGCGCCGAGCGCCCCGGGCGAGGCGCGAGTCGGTGCCGAGTGGCATCCTGACGCTGCTCGACAGCCTCGACCTGCCGGCCTTCGTCGAGGGGCGCTACTTCGACGTGCTGGCCTCGAACCCGCTTGCCGAGGCACTGTCTCCCGGCATGGCGAAGGGGGCGAACCGCATGCGGGCCTTCTTTCTCGACCAACGCGAGCGCGACCTGTACGCGCCGCACTGGGAGCAGGCCGCGGGCGGGCTCGTCGCGAGCTTCCGGGCGTCGGTCGGCACCGACACGACCGACCCCGGGTTCGCCCAGCTCGTGGGCGAGCTGTCGCTCGGCAGTGAGGCCTTCCGCAAGCTCTGGGCGCGGCACGACGTGAAGGTCCCGGACGGCGGTTCCGTCATGATCCGGCACCCGCAGGTCGGCGATCTGGTGCTGCGGCGCGAAAAGCTCGTGGTGCGCGAGGCCGACGGCATGCTGCTCGTGATCCACCACGCTGATCCCGGCTCGGAGGCCTGGGGGCTGCTCGGGTTGTTGCGGCAGATCTCCGCCGGAGCCGAGAGCGTGGGGCAGGATGCGACGGCTCGGCCGGCCGACGGTGTCGACACCGACTCGACCCACAAGTAACCCGGGCGAAACACACTCCGAGTATCGTCACGGCATGGCAAATCCCTGGAAGCGCGGCGCGATCGCCCACGGCCGACTCTGAGGCGCACGACTCTTCGCCCACTTCAGCCGCGCCCAGAAGGTCGCCGACGTCAGGATCCTGCCATGTTCGAGCTCGCCTCCGAGCTTGTCTCGCTCGTCGATGCCGGTCGCCGCACAGCCGTCGTCACGGTCACCCATGTGCTGGGCAGCGCGCCTCGAGCACTGGGGTCGTCGATGGCCGTCGACGACACCGGGGCCGTCGTCGGCAGCATCTCGGGCGGCTGCGTCGAGTCGCAGGCGTACGCGCTCGCCGACGAGCTGCTCGCGACCGGGCTGACCGCGGCCGACCACTTCGGCTTCGACGACGACGCGGCGTTCGCGGCCGGGCTCACCTGCGGTGGGCAGATGCGCGTGTTCGGCACGACGATCAGCGCGGCCGACACGGCGGTGGTGTCACAGTTGCGCGCGGCGGCGTCGGGTCGAGCCGCGGGGCTCGCACTCGTGATCGCAGGGCCCGCCGGGGTGGTCGGGCGAGTCGTCACCGACGACGGGGTTCCGGCGGCAGACGACGTGGGGCGTCGCATCCTGCACGATCTTCGCGGTTTCGTCGGCGCCGGTCGCTCGGCGAGCGTCGAGACGGAGTGCGACGGGGTGACCCTCGAGGTGCTGCACCTCGTGCACGCCGTGCCGCCGCGGCTCATCGTCTTCGGGGCGGTCGACTTCTCGGCGGCGCTCGCCGATGCCGCGGCACTGCTCGGCTATCGCGTGACGGCGTGCGACGCCCGCCCCGTCTTCGCCACGGCAGCACGGTTCCCGTCGGCCGACGAGGTCGTCGTCGCGTGGCCGCACCGCTACCTCGCGGCCGAGGCGGCAGCGGGCCGGCTCGACTCGCGCACGGTGCTGGCCGTGCTCACCCACGACGAGAAGTTCGACGTGCCGGTGCTCTCGCTCGCCCTGTCGTTGGCGGCCGACGGCGCGGTGGGCTACGTCGGGGCGATGGGATCGCGGCGCACGCACGACCGGCGGCGGCTGCTGCTGCAGGATGCCGGGGTCGGGTCACGCTCGCTCGCCCACCTGCACTCGCCCATCGGGCTCGACATCGGCGCCGCCACCCCGCAGGAGGTCGCCCTCTCGATCCTCGCGGAGGTCGTGCGCGCTCGCACCGGCGCCGGCGGGCAGTCGTTGACGGAGGGGGACGGGCCCATTCACTCGGGGCTCCGAGATCCTGCGCCTGCGCCTGCGCCTGCGCCTGCGCCCGCGCCTGCTGCCGCTGCCTGGGCGTCACGCCTGACAGCCGAGGTACCCTGAGGCTGTGGAAAAGTCACGTATGAACGTCGAGTCATTCAATCTCGACCACCGCACCGTCGCTGCCCCCTACGTGCGTCTCGCCGACCACAAAGAGCTGCCGACCGGCAGTGTGATCGACAAGTACGACGTGCGGTTCACCCAGCCGAACCAGGCGCACCTCGACATGAAGTCGGTGCACTCGATCGAGCACCTCTTCGCCGAGTACTCGCGCAACCACTCCCCCAACGTGATCGACTTCTCGCCCATGGGCTGCCAGACCGGGTTCTATCTCACCCTGCACGGCGAGCCCTCGTACGACGACGTGCTGGCGCTGGTCGAGGCGACCATGACCGACATCCTGTCGGCGACCGAGGTGCCCGCGGCCAACGAGGTGCAGTGCGGCTGGGGTGCGAACCACTCGCTCGAGGGTGCGCAGCGCGACGTCGGCACCTTCCTCGACCACCGCTCGGAGTGGGGCACCGTCAGC
This sequence comes from Frondihabitans sp. PAMC 28766, assembly GCF_001577365.1. Classification (NCBI taxonomy): domain Bacteria; kingdom Bacillati; phylum Actinomycetota; class Actinomycetes; order Micrococcales; family Microbacteriaceae; genus Frondihabitans; species Frondihabitans sp. PAMC 28766. The sequence goes on along the minus strand of NZ_CP014513.1, from coordinate 672,088 downwards.
GCATGAGCTCGGGTCTTCCGCTGGTGTCGCCGGCTCCCCGGCTTCGTCTGCGTTCTCCGCTGGTGATCTTCGCGTCGACGCCTGCGTTCTCACCGCGATGGACGACGAGGCCGCGCCCTTCCTCGAGCGTGCCTCCTCGGTCGGCCCGCAGCAGCGCTTCGGCAACGCCGACCACCGCGTTGTGTCGATCGACGGATTCGAGATCCTGCTGATCCGGGCCGGAATCGGGCTCGTCAACGCGGCGGGTGCTGCGACCGAGGCGATCCTGCGGACCGCGCCTCGTGATGGTTCTGCCGGGCCCGGGCCTCTCGTGATCAGCGCGGGGTCGGCGGGCGGTGTCGGGCTCGACGTCTCGGTTGGAGAGGTCATCGTGGGCTCGTCGTACGTCAATGCCGACGCCGACGTGCGCGTCTTCAATTACGCGGTCGGGCAATCGCCGGGGATGCCCGCCAGCTACTCGGCTCCTGCCGACGTGCTCTCCGCGCTCGCGGGCCTCGCGCCGCTGCCCGATGCCGCCGGTGTGCCGATCCCCGTGCGATCGGGCCTGATCGTCTCGAGCGACACGTTCGTCAGCGGGCAGCTAGTCGACGGCATCCGCTCGTCCTTCCCCGGCGTGCTCGCGACCGACATGGAGTCGCTCGGCATGGCGCAGGTCTGCCACGTCTACCGCCGGCCGTTCGTGTCGATCCGCGGAATCTCCGACCTCGCCGACCCCACCGCCGTCGGCGACCACCTGACACACGTCGACGACGCGTCCGACCGCTCGGCGCGGGTGGTGCTCGCGCTGCTCGCGGCGCTCTAGCCCCCCCCCCCCCCCCCCCCCCCCCGCAGGCAGAGCTCCTCTCAATTGCGAGGAGATTTTGGCCGGATGGGCTCGCAATCCGCGTAAGTCGGGGTCGGATGAGCGGATCTCCTCGATGCTTCACGCGGCCGCCACAAGATGGCGGGAATGACCGGAACGCGGGGGCGCGTGCCGCGGGATTCGGCGGTTCGATCGTGCGGCGGCTGCGGCGGCGGCTGCGGCGGCGGCGGCGGCGGCGGTTGGCTCGGCGCGTTGGCGGCTGATCGAGCCACGCGTTCCGGGTCGAACCGCGGAAATGGATGGTTCGAAGGGGATCCCGTGGTGCGGCGGCGGAGACGGAGACGGCGACGGCGGCGGCGGCGACGGCGGCGGGTAGCGCGGTGGTCGGTGCGGGGACGCGGCGGCGCGGCGGCGCGGGCGGAGGCTACGGGCGCGGCGCGAGGCGAGCGCGGGCGGAGGCTACGAGCGCGGCGCGAGGCGAGCGCGGGCGGCGGCCAGCAGGTCGACGAGAACAGTGCCCGTCGATCCTGCGTCTTCGGGGTGCCACTGCACGGCCCACAGGGGAGATGTCGCGTGCTCGATCGCCTCGACGGTGCCGTCGTCGGCCCGCGCTACGACGCGCAGATCACGGCCGACGGTGCCGACGGCCTGGTGGTGCGACGACTGCACGTCGAGCTCGGTCGCGCCGAGCAGCCGGGCGAGGGCGCTGCCCTCGACAAGCGACACCGCGTGCGCGACCATGCTCTCGGCCGGGTTGGGCGCCACGTGCCCGCCCTCGTGCAGGTGCTGCACGAGGTCGCCGCCGAGCGCCACGTTGATCACCTGCATGCCACGGCAGATGCCGATCAGCGGCACTCCTTCGTCGAGGGCCTCGCGCACAAGCGCGACCTGGGCCCGGTCGGCGTCGGCGAAGATCTGGTCACGGTGCGGGTAGCTCTCGGCTCCGCCGTAGAGGGCAGGATCGACGTCCTCGCCTCCCATGAGCAACACGACGTCGGCGCGGTCGAATTCTGCCGCCAGGCTGGGGCCGTCGGAGGCCACGCGCCGCACGTCGAACCCCGCCGCAGCGGCAGTCGCGGCCGCGCTGGCCGTGAGCGCCTGGAGTTCGGCCGCGAACGAGGGGTCGCGGCGCTCACGGTCGGTGACGTCGACGAGCAGGAGGCGGGGCTGTTCGGCAGGCACACGTCGATCCTGGCCGAAAGGCGCGGTGCGTGCCAGCCGGCGGCGGACGCAGAAGAGCCCCGGGCCTGCAGGGCAGGAACCGGGGCTCAGCGCTAGTTGCCCACCGCTAGTCGGTCAGCGCGTGTCAGCCAGCGCGTATCAGCCGGCGATCGGCGATCAGCGCTTGACGACGGGGCGAGCGGCGACGCCCTGGCTGGCGCGCTTGGACTCGGCCCAGACGGTGCTGAAGATGCGGGCGATGGGGTTGGTGTTGTTCGAAGCCATGAGTGGGCCTTTCTTTGAGTAGGTGTGGTGCTGAAGTCTTGACTCAATTCTCATCGTGCGCGACCATCGGTACAAGCGGCTCTTACCGAGGGCTGGGGTAAGGAGAAACGATGCTCGATCTGCACCGCCTCGAGATCCTGCAGCGCTTCCGATCGCTCGGCAGCATCAGTGCCGCGGCGGCCGAGCTGGGCTACTCGTCGTCGGCCGTGTCGCAGCAGCTGGCGACGCTCGAGCGCGAGGCCGGCATCGCCCTGATTCAGCGCACCGCTCGCAGCGCGCACCTCACCGCGGCCGGGCGCGACCTCGCCGAGCAGGCCGATTTCATCCTCGGCGCCGTCGAGTACGCGCAGAACCTCATGCGCGAGCGCGCGGGCAGCATCTCGGGCAGCGTCGAGATCCACTGCATCCCCGGGCTCGCGGCCCTTCTGGCGCCGCACTTCGCGCGCCTGCAAGAGGAGCACACCGGGCTCACGATCCTGGCCCGCGAGGCCCACACGACGGCGGGCGGCGTCAGCGCCGTGCTCGACGGGGCGGCCGACCTCGTGGTCACCGACGACTGGTCGCAGGCCGAGCCTGTCGCTCGCGCCGGCCTGACGCTGACAGTGCTGCGGCGCGAGCCCGTGGTGCTGGCCGTCGGGCGGTCGCACGACGCGGCGGCGTTCGCGCCCGAGGCCCCGCTGTCGACCTCCGTACTGCGGAAGATCGTGCCCCAGTTCACCTGGCTCTCGGCGCCCGTCGGCAAAGACAGTCGCGAGGCCGCCGACGCCTTCCTGTCGAAGCTGGCCGCCGACCCGCGCCGCCGCTGGGAGTTCGAGGGCCTCGACGTGCTCGCCGCAGTCGTCGCGACCGGCGCAGGCATCGCCCTGCTGCCCGAGACCATCGCCCGCTCGAACCCCGACATCGTGGCGCTCGACGTGAAGCCCGGCATCGACCGCAGCATCATCGGCCTCACCCGCACCACGAGCCAGCGCGACCCCGCCATCAGCGCGTGCCTCCAGGCCGCGCGCCAGGCTGTCAACGCGCAGGATCGGGCGCTCGCCGCATCGCACTGAGCCGTGCCCGCGAGCGGCGCCTCTCCGGCCGCGCCGCGTCGCACCGCGCCCCGCCGCCCGCCCCCCTCTCAGGCCGCGCCTCTCCGGCCCCGCCGCGTCGCACCGCGCCCCGCCGCCCGGCCGCCCCGGTCACTCGGCGAGCAGCGCCGCGCACAGCTTGTCGAGTGCCACGGCAGCGGTGGCGAGCGTGGCGCGCTCAGCGGGCGACAGCACCCGGTTCGCGGCCTCCAGGATGCGACCCGACCGCCTGATGCGCGACTCGGCGATCATCTCGGATCCTGCGACCGTCAACGAGACGAGCACACCTCGCGCGTCCGACGGGTCGGCCGCGCGCTCGACGAGCCCCTGCGCCTCGAGGTCGGCGACGGTGGCGCTCATGCTCTGGTGGCGAACTCTCCGCAGCCGCGCGAGGGCGGCTATGCTCTGCGCGCCGTCGCGGGCGAGAAAGCCGAGCGCCTCGATCTGCCCCTCGGGCGTCGGCTCGGACCGGCGGATCGCCCGCACGCTCTCGCCGATGGCCCGCCGCAGCTCGTTGGCGTCGTCGAGGGTGAACTCGGGATGTCGGTCTCCAATGGCCATGCGGCAACAATACAGCTTGCCTGTATAGTTGACGGCATGGAACTCACGAAATACACCCACGCCACCGTTGTGCTCACCAAGGGCGACAGCACCCTCGTGATCGACCCGGGCGCTTATACCCCCAACTCCGCCGAGCTCGTCGCCGGCACCACCGCTGTGCTCGTCACGCACGACCACCCCGACCACTTCGACGCCGGCATCCTGAACGCCGCCCTCGACGCTCAGCCCGCGCTGCACGTCTGGGCCCCGGCGAACGTGGCCGCCGAGCTCGGCGACCACGGCGGCCGCGTCGTCGCCGTCAAGGCGGGCGACACCTTCGACGCCGCAGGATTCGACGTGGTCGTCTTCGGTGAGAACCACGCGATCATCCACGCCGACATCCCCCTCATGAGCAACGTCGGCTACCTGGTCGACGGCAACGTCTTCCACCCCGGCGACTCGTACTTCGTGCCCGACGCCACGGTCGAGACCCTGCTCGTGCCGACCAGCGGCCCGTGGGCGAAGCTCGGCGAGCAGATCGACTACGTGCGCGCCGTCAAGCCGAAGCGCGCCGTGCAGATCCACGACCTCATGCTGAGCGATGCGGGCCGCGGCTCCTTCGCGCAATTCACCCAGCAGCTCACCGGCCTCGAGCTCGTCACCCTGGCCGACGGTTCGTCGATCACCCTCTGACCCCTGCCCCCTTCCGTTTTACCTATAGGTAGGCCGTTGCCGCACAGAAATTTCCGTGTGCGAGGGCCGCACCTATAGGTAAAACGGAGGGGGTTTCGGCTTACACGGGGAAGACGAGGAGCGTGCTCGTGGCCGTGGCGACGAGCTTGCCCTCGGCGTCGCGCACCTCTCCCTCGGCGAAGGCTGCCCGTCGGCCGGGCTTCGACACCCGGCCCACGGCGGTCAGCACGCCGCTCGTCGCCGAGAGTGCTCGCAGATAGCTCACCTTGATCTCGAGCGACGTGTAGCCCTGCCCCGCGGGCAGCGTCGTCTGCGTCGCGCAACCCAGCACGGAGTCGAGCACCGTGCAGACGAAGCCGCCGTGCACCGCGCCGATCGGGTTGTAGTGCGACTCGTCGGGTGTGCAGCGGAACTCGGCGCGGCCCACCTCGGCTGAGACGGCCTCGAGGTTCATCAGCGCGAGGATGGGCGGCGGCGGCAGCTCTCCCGCGATCAGCGCCTGCATGAACTCGAGCCCCGACATGGTGCGAGCCGCCGCGGCCGAGACGTGCGGGTCGCTCCAGGTGACGGTCTTCTGGCGTGTCGGGGCGTCGGTGGCGCTGGCGGGCTCGGCCGCGCCGGCAGTCTCGGTGGGGCGGGATCCTGCATCGTCGGTCATGTCGACTCCTTCGTCTGGCTTGCGCTGCACAACTCACCCAGCCTAGTTGCCCGGTCGATGCCCCCGCCGCAGCGGCGCGGTGATCCTGTCGCGAAATCGCGACCTCGGCCGGCTGAAAACCACCCGGCGGCAGTAACCAGTGTGACTCGGAGGCCGAATCGGTCGCGATTTCGCGACACCACGGCAGAAGCCCCCGAACGGCAGAGGCACTGGGCCAGCCGATCAGCGACGGCCGCTACGACCGACTGCCGAGCAGCACCCGCGCCAGCCGGACGTGCCGTACGTGGTGCGCCGCCCAGATCAGCAGCCCGACGAACGGCAGCGCCGCCGCGAAGATGCACACGGCGTCCCACCCGCCGACCGCGTAGAGCGTGCCGGTGATGGCCGACGAGATCGCGCCGCCGATGAACAGCGTGAACATGTAGACGCTGTTCATGCGCGATCGGGCGCCCGGGTCGAGGGCGTAGACCTCGTGCTGCCCGAGCACCTGATGCGTCTGCACGGCGAAGTCGAGCAGCACGCCGCCCGCCCCGAGCAGGATGATGTCGCCCTGGAAGACGGCGGCGATCACGAGGGCCACGATCGCCAGCACGAGGGCCGCGCCGCTGGCGATGTGCCCCAGGCCGCGGTCACCGAGTCGCCCGGCAATCGGCGCGGCCAGTGCGCCCGCGGCACCGACGAGCGCGAACAGCCCGATCGCGGTCTGCCCGAACCCGAACTGGGCGATGAGGTGGAAGGCGATCGCCGTCCAGAACGCGGTGAAGGCCCCGAAGATCAGCGCCTGGCTGAGGGCCCGGCGGCGGAGCGGCTCGTGGCGTCGCACCAGCGTCAGCATCGACTTCACCAGGGCCGGGTACGACATCGGCTCGTGCGGGTAGCGCTTCGGCAGCACCCGGAACAGCAGCAGCGACAGCACCACCATCACGCACGCCGAGATCAGGTAGATCGTCTGCCAGCCCCAGGCCGCCGCGACGAAGCTCGACAGCGTGCGGGCCAGCAGGATGCCCAGCAGCAGGCCCATCATGACCTGCCCGACCACGCGACCGCCCTGCCCCGCGGGTGCGAGGTTGGCGGCGATGGGCACGATCACCTGCACGACGACCGAGGTGATGCCGACCAGCACCGACACCGCCAAGAAGACTCCGAACGTGGGTGCGAACGCGGCGACCGCAAGGGCCGCAGCCGTGCCCAGCAGTGTCCACGCCGCAAGACCGCGGTTCTCGACCTTGTCGCCCAGTGGCACCAGCAGGATCATCCCGAACGCGTAACCGAGTTGCGTCAGCGTCACGACGAGGGCCGCCGCGCCCTCCGTCACGTGGAAGTCGCGCGAGATCAGCCCGAGCAGGGGCTGCGAGTAGTAGATGTTGGCCACCGTGAACCCGCACGTCAGAGCCATGACGATGGTGACGAGCCGCAGAGATCTCATTTGTTCCATTGTCCACCCGACAGCTGTCGCGCTCCCGCGGGCCCTGGTGTTCCTGGGCCACTGCCGTGTCGTATTCTCGCGAGTCTTTGTCGGCGGCATGAACGAGGATGGACCCATGCAGCTCGACGACACCCTCTGCCGCGGCGCGGTTCGCAGCCGTGATGCGCGGTTCGACGGCTTCTTCTACACGGCCGTCCACACGACCGGCATCTACTGCCGGCCGAGCTGCCCGGCGCGCACTCCGCGCGACGAGAACATGTCGTTCTACCCGTCGGCCGCCGCCGCCCAGGCCGCCGGCTTCCGCGCGTGCAAACGCTGCCGCCCCGACGCGACGCCGGGCTCGCCCGAGTGGAGCATCCGCTCCGACACGGTCGCGCGGGCGATGCGGCTCATCGGCGACGGCGTCGTCGACCGCGACGGGGTGCCGGCGCTCGCGGCGCGCCTCGGCTACAGCGACCGGCAGGTCGAGCGCCTGCTGCGTGACGAGCTCGGCGCAGGTCCGGCCGCCCTCGCCCAGGCTCAGCGCGCCCAGTCGGCGCGCACCCTCATCGAGACCAGCGACCTCCCGCTCGCCGACGTCGCCTTCGCGGCGGGGTTCTCGTCGGTGCGCGCATTCAACGAGGTGGTGAGGGCGACGTACGCGGCGACGCCGCGCGAGCTGCGGCAGGCGGCGCGTGGTCGCGCCGCTGCTGGCCGCGCCGCTGCTGGCCGCGCCGCGTCGGCTGCGCTGGGCGCGCCCGCGCCCGCCGCCTGGGCCACCCTCCGCCTCCGCCTCTCCTACCGCCAGCCCCTCGAACCGTCCAACCTCCTCGGCCACCTCGTCGCCACCGCCGTGCCCGGCGTCGAGGAGTACCGCGACGGCGCCTACCGCGCCACCGTCCGACTCCCCCGCGGCCACGGCATCGTCGAGGTCCACCCGCCCGAGAACGGCGCCTTCCCGGTCACGCTGCATCTCACCGACGTGCGCGATGTGGGTGCGGCCGTCAGCCGCTGCCGACGTCTGCTCGATCTGGACGCCGACCCGGCGGCCATCGAGGCTGCCCTCGCTTCGGACGAGCAGCTGCGACCCCTCGTCGAGGCTGCCCCCGGGCGGCGGGTGCCTCGCATCCTCGATCCTGAGGCCTTTGCGATGCGTGCCGTGCTAGGCCAGCAGGTCTCGACGGCTGCGGCGCGGACCCACGCCGGGCGTCTCGTGGAGGCGCTCGGCGACCCGATCGTCGACCCGGCCGGAGGCCTCACGCGGCTCTTCCCGACGGGGGCGCAGGTCGTGGCCGCCGCGAGTCGACCGGCCCTGACGGGCTCGGGCGACGCGACCGTCGACCCGGGTGCCGGGCGTGCCGATGCGCCCTCCGAGCTCGACGGGATCCTGCGGATGCCTGCCTCGCGGCGACGGACCCTGCTCGCCATGGCCACCGCGCTCGCCGAGGGCGCGGTCGATCTGGGTGCCGGCTCCGACTGGCAGGTCGCGCGGGCGGCGCTGCTCGCGCTGCCGGGGATCGGGCCGTGGACGGTCGAGACGATCGCCATGCGTGCCCTCGGCGACCCCGACGCCTGGGTCGGCGGCGACCTCGGGGTGCTCAAGGCGGGCGAGTCGCTCGGCCTGATCGAGAGCAGCGGCCTCGCTTCGCGCCCGGCGCTCGACGCGCGGTCGCTCGCCTGGTCGCCGTGGCGCGCCTATGCCGTGCAATACCTCTGGGCGGCGGGAACGCACGCCGTCAACTCCCTCCCCGCCGACTCGCTGCCCGCTCTGCCGACTCTGGCCGCTGCGGTCGGCCTCGCCGGTCTCCCCGACACGAACCCCGAAAGGATTCCCGCATGAGCTACACCGTCATCGACTCCCCCATCGGCCTCCTCACCCTCGTCGCCGACGACGAGACCGACGCCCTCCGTGCGCTGTACATGGTCGAGCACAGGCATGCGCCCGATGCGTCGACCTTCGGGCCTCGGCTCGACAGAGCCGACGCCGACCGCGTCTTCGGCGGGGTGACGGCCCAGCTCGGCGAGTACTTCGCCGGGTCGCGCAGCGCGTTCGACCTGCCGACAGCCCCGGTCGGCACCGACTTCCAGCTGGCCGTCTGGCAGCAGTTGCGGGCGATCCCCTATGGCGAGACCCGCACCTACGGCGAGATCGCCCTGGCGCTGGGCCACCCGAAGGCGGTGCGCGCCGTAGGGCTGGCAAATGGGCGCAACCCGCTCAGCATCGTCGTGCCGTGCCACCGCGTGATCGGTGCCTCCGGTGCCATGACCGGCTTCGGCGGGGGCGTCGAGCGCAAGCAGTGGCTGCTCGGGCTCGAGAAGGCGCAGGCCGTGCAGCCTGCCCTCTTCGCCTAGTCGCCGGGGGCGCTCGCCGGCCCCGTCCCGTCGTCGAACCACGCGATCCCGCTCACGCCACGGGATCGCGTGGTGCGACCCGACGTCGGTGGTTCGAGTGGACCGCGGGCGGGTGAGGTCGGGTGGAACCACGCGATTCCGCTCAAGCCATGGGATCGCGTGGTGCGAAGGGCCGCGCATGGTGCGACATCGGCGGCCAGCGACGAAAACCGTGTCGAAGAGCGACCGCGCCCGGCGTACCGTGGAGGGATGTCGCCCGACCCCGACAAGCCCGCCGAGAACCGCCCGCCCGTGTCACGCGAGGCCATCCGCCGCGAGACCGTGCGGGCCGACCCGTCGGTCGCCGCCGCGCGGTACCGTCTCGCGCGTGGTTCGGGCGCCGGCTGGCCCGCAGCTGCGGGGCCCGCCGCCGCCGCCGGGGATGCAGGTGCGGCAGGGGCGCAGGATCCGACAGCGCAGCCGAGCGAGCCCCCTCGCGCCCCGACCGCCGACGAACTCCGCTCGATCGCCAAGACCCAGCTCGACCTCGCCATCGAACGCGGCGACTTCGACAACCTCCCTCTGGCAGGCAAGCCGCTGCCCGGCCTCGGCGGCACCCACGACCCCGACTGGTGGATCAAGGCGAAGATCGAGCGCGAGGGCCTGAGCGGCGTCGCGCCGCCGGCGCTGTCGCTGCGCACCGAGAATCAGCAGCTCGACGGGTTGCTCGACGGCATGGCCTCGGAGGCCTCCGTGCGGGCCGCCATCGCGGACTTCAACGGCCGGATCGTCGAGGCGCGCCGCCAGCTGACCGGGGGGCCGCCCGTGGTGACGCCCACCCGTGATCCTGACCTCGAAGTGGAGCGCTGGAGTGCCCGCCGCGCCGACCGACGAGCCGAAGCCGCCCGCGCTGCTGCCGAGCTCGCCGAGCAGCAGCCGCGCACCTGGCGCGAGCGCCGCGCCGCCCGCCGCAACCGAGCCCGCTGAAAGAAAGGGGCGCGGCCTACTGCGGCTGATGCCCCGTCTCGGGCACGACCTCCTCGGCCGCCTCCTCCTCGCCGACGTCGCGCGGCCCCATCCCCTCGGTGCCGAGCTCCGGCGTGCCGGGGGTGCCTCGCCACGTGCCGCGTGCGACGTAGGTGACCATCACGTTGACGACGGCGATGGTCGGCACCGCGAACAGAGCGCCGGGCACCCCGGCGATGTAGGAGCCTCCCGCGACTGCGAAGACGACGGCGAGCGGGTGCACCCGCACCGCGTTGCCCATGACGAGCGGCTGCAGCACGTGGGCTTCGAGCAGGTGCACGGCGAGGACTCCGGCGAGCATGATGATCGCGGGCACGGGCCCGACGAACAGGAGCGCGATGAGCACGGCGAATGCACCCGAGACGATCGCGCCCACGACGGGGATGAACGAGGCGAGGAAGACGAGCACGCCGATCGGTACGGCGAGCGGCAGGCCGAGGAAGAAGGCGACGAGGCCGACGCCGAGGCCGTCGCAGGCGGCGACGAAGATCTGCACGCGCACGAAGCGGGTGAGGGTGGTCCAGCCGCTCTGGCCGGCGCCGTCAGCGGCGGCGCGGGCGCGCTTGGGGAAGAGCCGAACGCTCCACTTCCAGACGCCCTCCCCGTCGATCAGCATGAAGATCGTGGCGAACACCGTCAACAGCGCATCGGCGATCACGTGGCCTGCCGTCGACCCGACCGAGACGGCACCCGAGAGGATCGACTTGCTGCTGCTCTGCAGGGCATTCGTCGCGTCGTCGATGTACTTGGAGTAGTCCGACGAGGTGAGGTTGAACGGCGGCCCGGCGAGGAAGTCCTGGATCACCTTGATCCGCGAAGTCGTCTCCTTCTCGAGAGCGGGCAGACCCGAGCGCACCTGCATCACGACGAGCAGCACGAGCCCGCCGAAGACGACGACGGCGGCCAGGATCACGACGATGATCGACACCCACTTCGGCCAGCCGACGCGCACGAGGTCGGTCACGAACGGCTTCAGCAGTGCCGAGATCAGGAGGGCGATCAAGAACGGCACGACGATCTCGGCGAGGGTCGTGATGAGCCAGACCAGCACGGCGAGGCACGCGACGACGACGAGGATCCGCCAGCCCCAGGCCCCGGCGATCTTCATGCCACGGGTGACGGAGTCGTCGGCGCTCGTGGGGTCGGGCGCGAAGTGCCCTCCGCCGAAGAGTTCGAACTGGTGAAGGGAAGTCTCATGGCTGACGCCTGCTGTCTGTGATCGGTGCAGAGTGCCCGGCGCGGTCTGCCACCCCTTGACGCTAGCCCGTCGCCCCCGGTGATGCCGTGGCGCTCGGGTTGGTGGCGCCAGCACCAGTGCCGGTGCCGGTCGACCCGGTGCCCGTGCCCGTCCCGGTGGCGCTGCCAGTGCCCGTGCCGGTCGACCCCGTCCCGGTCGAGGTGCCGTCGCCGCTCGAGGTGCCACTGCCGTAGCTGTTGTACGACCCGTCGACGAGCGACTCGTCCGGCGCCCCGAAGGCCGCTCCCCCGTACGCCGCGTCGAGCGATTGCAGGATGGGCTTCGCGATCGAGAACTTGATGTTGTAGCCGTAGTTGTTGTTGATGTACGTGTTGTAGAAGTCGGTGCTGCCCGACACGTTGCCGACCCAGGTGGCTGTCGCGACCTTGGTGGTCGAGGTGACCAGCCAGTTCTGCTCGGCGTCGTCGTTGGTACCGGTCTTCGCCAGGATCGGGGTGCCGTCGGCGGGGTTCGCGAGGACGCCGGTGGCGCCGGGGCTCGTCAGCACCGTCTGCAGGGCGTAGGCGACGGTGTTGGCGATGTTGGTCGGCATGCCCTGGTGGCAGCTCGTCTTCGTCGGCGTGATCGCAGCGCCCGTGGGGCCGGTGATGCTCGAGATCGCGATCGGGGTGCAGACGACGCCGCCGTTCGCGATGCCGGCGTAGGCGACGGCCATCGTGAGCGGCGAGATGTCGTTGATGCCGAGGATGCTCGAGGGCACGCTCGAGAGGGTGCCGTTCGTCTTGGCGGTATGGACGTCCATGGATTCGGCGATGTTGCGGATCGTGCAGAGGTCGAGCTGCTTGCCCATCTGGGCGAAGACGGTGTTGATCGACTCGGCGGTGCCCTGCAGCACGGACATGCTGCTCGGCACGGACTCGGCGTTCGAGACCTGCCAGTCGGGGCCGTTGACGTTCTCGCACGAGTTGGTGAACTCCGACGTCGGGTAGTCGTGCTGCGTCGTGGTGACGTAGTCGGAGAGCGTGTGGCCGGCCTCCAGCCACGCGGCCAGGGTGAACGCCTTGTACGACGACCCGGTCTGGAATCCTGTCGACCCGCCGTAGGCCTGGTCGGTGTTGTAGTTCACCGCCGACGAACCGGCCGCCGCCGACGCGCTCTGGGTGTAGTCCGTGTTCTGCACCATCGTCAGGATCCTGCCGGTGCCGGGCTCGACCGAGACGTTGCTGGCGCCGACGTCGAGGCCCGCGACCGTCGACGGCATGTAGGCGCTCAGGCTGGTCTGCGCCACCTTCTGCTGCGCGAGGTCGAGGGTCGTGTAGATCTGCAGGCCGCCCTCGGTCAGGGTGTCGGCGCGCGCGGCGGCCGTCTTGCCGAAGGCGGTGTCGTTTTTGATGCTGTTGACGACGTAGTCGCAGAAGTAGCCGGCGTCGTAGGCGGTCGCCGACTGGCAGCCGTTGACCGACTGGGTGATCTTCGGCGTGATGGCTGCCGCCAGGTTGGTCGTCTCGTCGACCTTCGAGATCATGTGGTGCGAGTACTCCTCGCGGATCACGTAGTCGCGGCGGGCCTTCGTCAGCTTGTAGCCGTTCGCCTGGCCGTTGGCGGCGTTCGACGGCAGGTCGATGCGCAGGTTCGACGGGTTGTTGATGATGGCGATCAGGGTCGCCGCCTGGTTGATGTCCAGCTGCGCGGCCGAGACGCCGTAGTAGTACTCGGCGGCGGCCTGGATGCCGTAGACGTTGCCGCCGAAGCCGACGATGTTGAGGTATCCGCGCAGGATCTGGTTTTTGGTGTACTTCTTCTCGACGCTGATCGCGTAGCGCATCTCCTGCAGCTTGCGCTGCGGCGTGACCGCGGTGACCGTGTTGTAACAGGCCTCGGCCTTCTTCGCGTCGGAGTTCTCGGTGGCGCAACGTTCGACGAGCACGTTCTTCACGTACTGCTGCACGATCGACGACCCGCCTTGCACACCGCCGCCGAGCGTGGTCGACAGGATGCCGCGGATCGTGCCCGAGACGTCGATGGCGCCCTCGGTGAAGAACCGCGGGTCCTCGGCCGCGACCGCCGCGTTCTTGGCCGTCGCCGAGATCTGGTTCGAGGCCACGTCGGTGCGGTTCTCGGTGTAGAAGGTCGCGATCTTGACGTTCGTCGAACCGTCTTTGGCGTAGATGTTGGATGCCTGCGCTGGTGGTGTGATCTGAAGGTAGCTGGGCAGCGAGTTGAAGGCGTCCACCCCCGTCTTGACGGAGTCGCCGCCGACGACGGCCAGCGGCAGCGCCATCACTCCGACGAGAAGGCCGGCCACGATGGCCAGACCGGCGAACGACGCCAGAGCCACGAAGATCCGGGGGGACGACGACGGGCGGGGCGAACGACGGGCTGACGCAGGAGCACTCACACTGCACGGTATGTTGCTCGGCATAAGAAAGCACTGAGGCAGCAGCCCGCTTCAGCCAACGTGGGGCCAGTCGATAGGGTTTTGTCATGAACGCAGCCGCCCCTGTCATCCTGCAGCCGGGCGTCGGCCTGCCTCCCGGGGCGCTCTACCTCCCGGCCTCCGCCGAGAACACGCTCTGGGGCCGGCTTCCGTGCGAGTCCGACTCGCCGGTGCTCACGGTCGACCCGGGCACAGTCGTGACGATCGACACCATCAGCCACGAAGGCATCCTCGACGACCAGGGGCGCGACCCGGTCGCGTTCTTCGCCAGACACGGGGTGCCCCGGTCGTCGGTCCTCGACGACGCGATCGAGATCGCCGCGTCGAAGGGTCGCCGAGACGCAGGATCCGACGGCCCTCACGTGGTCACCGGCCCGATCGCCGTCCGCGGTGCCGAGTCGGGCGACCTCCTGCGCATGACGCTGGTGAGCGCCACTCCGCGCGTGCCCTACGGCGTCATCTCGAACCGGCACGGGCGCGGTGCGCTCGCCGGAGAGCTGCCCGCCGGCCCGTCGAACGTCTCGATCTTCGCCGGCGCCGACGTGGATGCCGGTATCGGCATGCTTCCCCGCTTCGCCGGCGGCGACCTCGATATCCGCTTCGCCCTGCATCCCTTCCTCGGCATCATGGGCGTGGCCGTCGCCGGTGACTCTCGGCCCCACTCGGTGCCACCCGGCCCGTTCGGCGGCAACATCGACATCAATCTGCTCGTCACGGGCACGTCGCTGTTTCTCCCTGTGCAGGTTACGGGCGCGCTGGCGTACGTCGGAGACCCTCATTTCGCCCAGGGAGATGGCGAGGTCGCGTTGACGGCGATGGAGGCTTCTCTCAGGGTCGAGGTGCAATTCGACGTCGTCAAGAAGGCCGACGCACTGCGTTCGTTCGGTGAGGTGGCGGGGCCGCTGGCGGAGACCGACGACTTTCTCGTGCCGACCGGGCTCAGCGAAGACCTCGACGAAGCCGTCCAGAACTGCGTGCGAGCAGCACTCTCACTTCTCCATGCCCGGTACGGCATGGACGAGGATCTCGCCTACGCCTATCTCTCGGCCGCGACCGACTTCAACATCTCCCAGGTGGTCGACATCGTCAAGGGCGCCCACGCTCGCATCCGAAAGGCGGACTTCGATGTCTGACGCACCTGCAGCCTCTTCTGTCACGTCCGTCGACGGCGACGTGCCGGCCGGGCTCCTCGAGGCGTTCGACGCCTACGAGGCCGCCCTCGCCTCGAACGGTCAGGATGCCCTCGCGGCCGCTTTCGAAGACTCCCCCGGCTCCCTCCGCGCCGACGCCAACGGCCTGCTCGTCGGCCACGAGGCGATCACCGCCTTCCGCGGTCGCCGCTCGACTGCGCCTGCTCGAACGATGGTCTCGCGACACGTCCGGGTGCTCGACGACACCGCCGCGGTCATCGTCTCGGTCAACGCCCCGGTCTCGGGCGGGCAGGGCGTGCTCACGCAACTCTGGCGTCGGAGTGCCGTCGACGGGGCGTGGCGGATCGCCGTCGCCCAGGTCCAGGCGCCCTCGCCCGTGTTCGATACGCGCATCTGGCGGGTCGTCGGGGCGCCGCTGGTGCCCTCGCCGGCGATCACGGACGACCCGGAGACCTCAGAGCCCGGGCCGCTGGCGGGCGAGACGGTCGCCGTGAAGGATCTCTTCGCAGTCGCCGGGTACGCGATCGGGGCCGGCGTGCCCGCCTACCTGCACGATCAGGATCCTGCGCCCTTCAACGCGTCGGCCGTGCAGGCGCTGCTCGACGCCGGCGCCTCGGTGCTCGGCATCGCGCAGACCGACGAGTTCGCCTTCAGTATCGCCGGGCGCAACTCGGCCTACGGCACTCCCCCGAATGGCGCCGTGCCCGGCGCGATCTCCGGCGGCTCGTCGAGCGGGCCCGCCTCGGCCGTGGCCCTCGGGCACGCGACGATCGGCCTCGGCACCGACACGGGCGGCTCGATCCGGGTGCCGGCGTCGTATCAGGGGCTGTGGGGGCTGCGAACCACGCATGGCTCCGTGCGGCGCAGCGACCTCGTGCCGCTGGCGCCGACGTTCGACACCATCGGCTGGCTGACGCGCTCGGCCCACCTGCTGGGCCGCGCGGCTGCGGCGACGCTCACTGGTGTCTCGGCGCACTCGTCTCGGCAGCAGCAGCCCGTCGAGCCATCGTTCGTCGTCGATCCGCGCCTGCTGGCCTCCGTCGGGGGCGACGTGCGGGAGGCGTTCACAGGCTTCCTCGCGTCGGCGACCGATGCCGGCCGTCTCGCGCGGCCGGCCGAGATCGCGCTCGGAGACATCGCGCACCTCTACGAGCTGTTCCGCGTGATCCAGGCCGCCGAGGCGTGGGCCTCCCACGGTGCGTGGATCACCGCGCACCCCGGCTCGCTGGCGCCCGACGTCGAGGCGCGGTTCCACTTCGGTCAGAGCGTCACCCCGTCGCAGGAGTCGGCCGCTCGAGACGAGCTGGCCGTCCAGCGCGAGCATCTCGACCAGGTGCTGGGCGGCAGGATCCTGCTGCTCCCGAGCGCGTCGAGCGCGGCCCCGCCCCTCGCTGCGACGCCGCCGGAGTTCGATCGTGTGCGCTCCGCCACGCTGGGGCTCACCTGCATCGCCGGGGTCGGCGGCTTCCCGGCGGTCTCCGCCCCCCTGCTCACCGTGCCGGGCGGGCCCGTCGGGCTCTGCCTCGTCGGCCCCCGTGGCTCCGACCTCGCCCTCGTCGAGGTGGCCGCGACCCTCACCCCCTGACCCCCTCCTCCTCCGTTTTACCTATAGGCAAGCCTCTGCCGCATAGATATTTCTATTCGGGAAACATTTACCTATAGGTAAAACGGAAGGGGCGAAACAAGTGTTGCGTAGGATGGGCCTGTGAAACAGACTTTTCAGACTGAGCCGATCAACCCGCCCGCACGCCTCCTGATGGGGCCGGGGCCGATCAACGCCGACCCGCGGGTGCTCCGGGCGATGTCGGCACAGCTCGTCGGTCAATACGACCCGTGGATGACGCAGGCGATGGACGAGACGCAGGCGCTCTACCGCGAGGTGTTCCAGACCGCCAACGAGCAGACGATGCTCGTCGACGGCACGTCGCGCGCCGGCATCGAGGCGGCGCTCGTGTCACTGATCGAGCCGGGCGACCGCGTGCTGGTGCCGATCTTCGGCCGCTTCGGGCACCTGCTGCGCGAGATCGCCGAGCGCTGCGGGGCCGAGGTGCACGTGATCGAGGTGCCGTGGGGCCAGGTCTTCACCGCCAGTGCCATCGAGGCCGCCATCACAGAGGTCAAGCCGAAGCTGCTGGCCGTCGTCCATGGCGACACCTCGACCACCGTCGCCCAGCCCCTCGACGAGCTCGGCGCGATCTGCGCGCGCGAAGGCGTCCTCTTCTACACCGATGTCACCGCGTCACTGGCCGGCAACACCCTCCGCACCGACGAGCTGGGCCTCGATGCCGTGACGGCTGGCCTCCAGAAATGCCTGGGGGGCCGTCAGGATCAGCACCGGTCACCTTCTCGGAGCGCGCCGTCGAGGTCATCACGGCACGCAAGTCGGTGGAGGCGGGCATCCGCTCGGAGGGCGACGAGGTGAGCGCGCATCCGATCCGCTCGAACTACTTCGACCTCGCGATGATCTTCGACTACTGGGGCCCGCAGCGCCTCAACCACCACACCGAGGCGACCTCGATGCTCTACGGCGCGAGAGAGTGCGCCCGGCTGATCGTCGACGAGGGCGTCGACCAGGTCGTGGCGCGGCACGCACTGCACGGCGGCGCGATGCTGCGCGGGCTCGAGGGCCTCGGCCTCACGATCTTCGGCGACACCGCCCACAAGATGAACAACGTCACCGCGGTGATGATCCCCGACGGGATCGACGGCGACGCCGCCCGCGGGGCCATGCTGAACGACTTCGGCATCGAGATCGGCACCTCGTTCGGGCCGCTGCACGGCAAGGTCTGGCGCATCGGCACGATGGGCTACAACGCCCGGCGCGACACGGTCCTCACCACACTGGCGGCGCTCGAAGCCGTGCTGCGGCGCGGCGGCGTGAGTGTCACCGGCGGCGGGGAGTGGGCGCCGCCGACGACGTCTATGCAGACGCGGACGCCGCGGCAGCAGCCGCGGCAGCAGCCGCAGCCGCAGCCGCAGCCACGGCCGCAGACGCGGACGTCACGACCGAAGGGGCCCGCGCATGAGCGCCGACAAGCCCCCGGTCACCGCCCGCCAGATCCTCGAGCGCTGCGACGTCCTCGCCGCCGAGTCATCGAGCGACACCGGCATCGAGCGCGTCTACCTCTCGCCTGAGCACGCCGCCGTCAACCGCCTCGCGGCCGACTGGATGTACGAGGCAGGCCTATCGACGTGGATGGACGCGGCCGGCAACCAGCGTGGCCGCTTCGAGGGGCGGCAGCCGGGGCTACCCGCTCTGCTGCTCGGCTCGCACCTCGACACCGTGCCCAACGCCGGTCGCTACGACGGGATCCTCGGCGTCCTGCTGGCCATCGCGGTCGTGGATCGGCTCCGAGCCGACGAGGTGAAGCTGCCGTTCGCGGTCGAGGTGCTGGCCTTCGGCGACGAGGAGGGCACGCGCTTCGGCACGGCGCTGCTCGGCTCGAGGGCTGTGGCCGGCACCTGGGACCCCGCCTGGTGGGATCTCCACGACAAGGACGGCGTGACGCTGCGGGAGGCGTTCGTCGAGTTCGGCCTCGACCCCGACTCGGTGGGTGACGCGGCCAGCCGCTCGGGCGACGTGATCGGCTACCTCGAGGCGCACATCGAGCAGGGCCCGTATCTCGAGGAGGCCGACCGCTCGCTCGCCGTCGTCTCGTCGATCGCGGGTGCGCGCCGCTTCGCCCTGACGCTCACGGGCGAAGCCGGACACGCGGGCGGGGTGCCCTTCCACCGCCGGCACGACGCCCTCGCCGGGGCCTCGGAGGTCGTGCTGGCCGTCGAGCGCCTCGCGCGCACCGCCGGGGCGATCGCTACGGTCGGTCGGCTGCAGGCGTTCCCCGGCGGCGTCAACGTGATCGCCGGCCGGGTCGAGTTCAGCCTCGACCTGCGCGCCGAGACCGACATCCTCCGCGACGACGTCTGGCAGGCCATCCAAGACGTGATCGCCGAGGTGTGCCAGCGCCGCGGCCTCATTTGCGCCATCGACGAGACCCACAACGCCCCCGCCGTGGTCGCCGCACCCGCGCTCAAGTCGGTGATCGCCGACGGGATCCGCGCCACCGGCGACCTCTCGCCGATGACGCTCTTCTCGAAGGCGGGCCACGACGCCATGGCCATCGCCGACCTCACCGCCTGGGCGATGCTGTTCGTCCGCAACGGCCGTGGCGGCATCAGCCATCACCCCGACGAGACCGTGACGGTCGAGGACGTCGCCATCGCACTCGACGCGTTCGAGGCGGCGGTGCTGGCGCTCGCCGAGACCTACTCGCACCCCACGGCGTGACCGGCCGCGGCTCGCCCGACCCCGAGATCCGGGTCAGGATCGACGCCAACTACGGCACGCTGACCCCGCAGGAAGCGCGGGCGGCCGACTTCATCCTCGACCACCTCGATGATCTGGCGGTCTACTCGGCTACCGAGATCGCTTCGTCGAGCGGGGTCTCGAAGGCCACCGTGTCGCGGCTCTTCCGGCGGCTGGGGTTCGCCGATGCGCAGGAGGTGCGCGAGCACGCCCGGGAGCTGCGGCTGCGCGGGGTGCCCGTCGGCGCGCCGGGGTCGCTCGCGGCGCACGCGGCAGCCGAGCACGAGGCGCTCGAGCGGATGCTGGCGGGCCTCGGCGACGGGCTGCTCGAGGCCGCGGCCGGTGTCGTCTCGGCCGCCGCCGAGGTCGTCGTCGCGGGCTTCCGCAACAGCTACCCGGTGGCGTTGCACCTGCGCGAGCAGCTGGCACAGGCGCGCGGCGCAGTGCGCATCGCGCCGGCACCCGGCCAGTCGGTGGGGGAGGAGCTGGCCGGCCTCGGCCCGTCCGACGCCGTCGTGCTGATCGGCTTCCGGCGCAGGCCGGCAGGATTCGACGCCGTGCTGGCCTCCCTCGGCACCCGCGGCGTGCCGGTGGTGCTGGTCGTCGAGCCGGGCTGGCGTGGCGCCGCGCCCGCAGGCACGGTGGTGCTCACGTGCCCCGTCGATGCCGTGGGGGCCTTCGACTCGTACGCGTCGGCGATGAGCCTCGCCAACCTGCTCGCCACGCGGGTGCTCGCACGGCAGGGCAGCGCCGGCCGGGCACGTGTGGCCGCCATCACCGCCCTTTACGGCGAGCTCGGCGAGCTCGAATAGGCGCCGGTCGGCAATTCAGGCTCTGCGCCGGATTCGACCCCCGAGGGGGCTCGAATCGGGCGCCCCGCCTGAATTACCGACGGGTTCGAGCTAACCGCGGCTGAGCAACTGCCCACCCGAGGTGGCATCGGGCGCAACGAGCCGGCCGGCGAGCCAGACGTGCTCGACACCGCCGCGCAACGTGGTGCCGTCGAACGCGGTGACCGGGTTCTTGTGGGCGAGGTCGGCGGCGTGCACGGTGAAGGTGCTGTCGGGGGCGAACGCGACGAGGTCTGCTCGCGCGCCGACCTCGATCCTGCCGCGGTCTGCCAGCCCGACGAGGTCGGCCGTCGAGGTCGACATCCACCGCACGACGTCGGAGAGCGGGATCCCGCGGGCAACTGCGCCCGTCCAGACCGCCCGGAACGACAGCTCGAGCCCCGAGATGCCGCCCCACGCCAGGTCGAAGTCACCGTCGCCCGCGAATTTCAGAGCCGCCGTGGAGGGGGAGTGGTCGCTCGCGACGAGGTCGATGGTGCCGTCGACGAGCGCCTGCCAGAGCTGCTCTTGGTTGTGGGCGTCGCGAATCGGCGGGCAGCACTTGTACTGCGTCGCGCCGTCGTCAATGTGCTCTTCGTCGAACGTCAAGTAGTGCGGGCAGGTCTCGACGGTGAGGCGCAGCCCCTCGTCTTTCGCCGCGCGGAGCATCGGCAGCGCGGCGGCCGACGACAGGTGCAGGATGTGGGCGCGCCCGCCGGTGCGCCGCACGGCGTCGATCACGTGGGCGATGGCCGACTCCTCGGAGGCGTCGGGGCGTGAGCGCACGAAGGCCGGGTAGGAGGCGCCGAGCACGGCGGGGGCGGCCTCGAGAGTCGCAGGATCCTCGGCGTGCACGATGAGCAGACCGTCGAACGCCGCGATCTCGGCCGTCGCCTCGCCGAGCTGCGCAGTGCTCAGGTGCGGGAATTCGTCAACGCCCGACGGCGAGAGGAAGGCCTTGAATCCGAAGACGCCAGCATCCTGAAGCTCGCGGAGGTGCCCGAGCGACGACGGGATCGCGCCTCCCCAGAAGCCGACATCGACGACGGCCTGAGGCTCGGCGGCCGCGCGCTTGAGCGCGAGCGCGTCGGGCGTGGTCGTCGGCGGGATGCTGTTGAGCGGCATGTCGACGATGGTCGTGACTCCGCCGTTCGCAGCGGCGCGGGTGGCGCTCGCGAAGCCCTCCCAGTCGGTGCGGCCGGGCTCGTTGACGTGCACGTGGGTGTCGACGATGCCGGGGATCAGCACCTCGTCGTCGCCGAGATGCACGTCGGAGGCGGTCTCGAGGATCGCGTCGACCCCCTCGATCGCGACGATGCGGTCGCCCTCGACGGCGACGGCCGCGGGCCTGAACCCTCCGTCGATCAGAACACGGTTGCTGCGGACGACGAGGTCGAAGGGGGGCATGCTCCCGATGGTAAAGCAGTCGCTTTACGGGGAGGTTTCGGGCGTGGCCGCGTCGGCCACGGCGTGCTGCAGCACCGCGAAGTCGGAGGCCGAGTAGGCGACGAGGGTGACTCGCTGCAGCGGTGAGCCGGTGTGCTCGCCCCGCCAGGTGTGGATGGTGGCGACCGCGACGCGCGTCGCATCCTGAAGCGGGTAGCCGTAGACGCCGGTCGAGATGGCGGGAAAGGCGATCGAACCTGCGCCCGCGCCGTCAGCGAGATCGAGCGAAGCGCGATAGCAGGATGCCAGGAGCTCGGCCGCCCGCCCCGGCGAATGCTGCTGATAGACCGGGCCGACCGTGTGGACGATGTGCTGCGCCGTCGTGATGCCGTACGCACCGGTCAGTTTCGCCTCGCCCGTGTGGGCGCCGCCGAGGGTGCGGCACTCGGCGAGCAGCTGAGGGCCGGCCGCGCGGTGGATCGCCCCGTCGACCCCGCCGCCGCCGAGCAGGCTGGAGTTCGCCGCGTTGACGATCACGTCGGCGGGGTACTTCGTGATGTCGCCCTGCCAGGCCAGGAGTTCGCTCATTGCTCTGTTGTAGTCGCGCGGGGGCCGCCGCGCAGGGGCTTCAGGACGCGGCGCTCACGGCGTCGGCGTCGGCGTCGTGCGCTGCATCGGCTCGGTGTGTGCGCACGTCGATGTCGGCCCCGGCACGTAGGCGTCCGCGCGGAGGCCGACGCCGCCGTCCGGCAGCCGCGCCATCGTGAGCTGGAGTGTGGGGCTCGGGCCGAAGGGCTCGGTGGGCGGTTGGGTCTCGTCGACCTCCGAGTAGATGCGCCCGGTCTGCAGCGACTGCCCGGTCTGCACGCGGTAGCCCGGCAGGGGGTTGGCGGCGAACTGCTCGGCGAGACCCGAGACCGAGATGCCGTCCACGATCCACATCCGGGTGTCGTGGACGAGCCCGGTGCAGCCGGGACGGGACCACGACTGGCTGAGCGCGGGCGAGTGCAGGTCGAGGGTCGCCTGCGACATCGACGGGTGGACGAGGCTCGCGAGCTCGAGGGCCTGCTGCTGGGGCGTTCCGCTCAGATGCCCCGGATCCGCGCCGTCGCGGGTCGTGATGACGAAGGACGTCTTCGAGCCCGACGGCCTCGGCGTCGGCTGCGTGGTGACCGAGCCGCTGGAGCACGCCGTCAAGACGAGCGCCGCGCACGCGATTGTCGCCGCGGCCGTCGCGACGATGCCGGTCCGTCTGGTGCCTCGCATCCTGCCCCCCTTGCTTCCCTGCCGACACCCTATGTCGGGCCGCCGTTCTCGGCAATGGGAGTCCGCGCCGAGCCACGTCCGGCCGCGATCAGCCGGGCAGGAGCCGACTGGTCCAGCCGCCGGCGCCCTCGCGCTGCGTGAAGCGGAGGCGGCGGGAGGCGGTTCCGGTGCCGGGGGTCCAGAAGGTGAGCTCAGTGGGTTCGACGACGATGCCGCACCAGGCGTCGGGCTGGTCGAAGCCGTCGGGGTGCTCTGCCGCGAACGCCGCCCAGGCGGCCTTGCGCTCCGCCTCGGGCAGCTCGGCGAACGCGGGCGTGTTGAGCCACGCGAGCTGCTGCAGGGAGGGGCTGCGCGCACGGTACGCCCAGGCGACCTCGTCGGGCGGGGCGATGGCGGCGACGCCTCGGACCACCAGCTGCTTGGGCTCGTCGGGCCAGAGCAGGGTGAGGGCGACGTGGGGTTCGGCGGCCAGTTGCGCGATCTTCGCCGAGCCGATGTCGGTGTGGAAGTACAGGCCGGTCTCGTCGTATTCGGTGAGCAGCACGGCGCGGGCGTCCGGGTAGCCGGCCGGGGTCACGGTCGCGAGTGTCATGAGCGGTCGCTCGGGCTCGTCGTTCGACGGCAGCCACGACGTGAGCAGCGCCCACGCGTCGTCCGGAAGCCGGCTCACAAGCGCCCCGCCCCGCGGCTCGCAGCGCGGCGTCGAGGCACCACCGATCGGACAGGATTCGAGGCCGCAGCGGGCGAATCGCGTCTGATCAGTGGTGCCTCGGCGATCACCGATCCTCCATCCGGGAGGGCGGGAGCACCGGATGCGAGAACGCCGCGATCTCAGCGAGCGCCGCCACCCCGTCGCGCACCGACTTCTCGAACAGCTGCTTGCCCCACAGCGCCGTCGCGCCCGTCGCATCGCCGACCACGCCGTCCGGCCCGAAGTCGTTCGACAGCCAGCCGAAGTGCACGGGGCCGCCGTTGAACTTCACGAACTCCAGCGACGACATGGAGTCGGGGATCCACCGCTCCGCTGCGCTCATGTCGACGAGATCCGGCCGCAGATGCAGGATCATCGACGTCTCGCTGTGCCCGCCGTGCACCCCGAACCCGTGCTCGTCGGGCCCGTTGGCCCCGTCACCGCCCGGGATCGCCGGCCCCGTCAGGAAGGTGCGCAACCCGAACCGCCGCCGCAGCTCGCGCAGCGCGACCTGCAGCAAGGCGATGTTGCCGCCGTGCCCGTTGTAGAAGACGAGGGTGCGGGCCGGGGTCGTGAGCAGCGATCGGCCGATGTCGGTGACGGTGTCGAGCAGCGTGGTCGCGTTCAGCCACACCGTGCCGGGTGCCCACGAGTGCTCGTCGGACTTCGTGTAGGCCAGCGACGGCAGCAGCCAGGCATCCTGCCCTTCTTGAGCCGCGGCCTCGACGATCGCGCGCCCGATGAGATCGGCCATCAGCCAGTCCGTCGAGAGCGGCAGGTGCGGCCCGTGGTGCTCGATGGCGCCGACCGGCAGCACGATGACCGACGAGGACGAGAGCGTCGACGCGACCGCGGGCCCCGAGAGGTGCACGAGGTCCCGAGACGAGCGTGAGCCGCTCACGAGACCTTCGCCCCCGTCGAGAGGGGCGGCGTGACGAGCTTGCCCGGGTTGAGCAGCCCGGCAGGATCCGTCGTGGCAGCGAGCGCGCGCGTCCGGTCGGGCTCGAAGTCCACGTACCACTGGTGCGGGTTGTGATATCCGACCCCCAGGGCGGTCAGGCGGTCGAACCCGGCGTAGACGTCCTCCGCCGAGGTGTACCGCCCGGCGAGCATGCCGATCGGTCGACCCTGCGACGTCTCGATGTGGAGCATGCCGCCAGGGTAGACGCCGTGCACCTCGTCGATCCTGTCGATGAGGGCGTCGCCCTGCACCTCGACATGGAAGTAGGTGTCGGGGTATGCCTTCTGCAGCCACTCGATCGGGTGGTTGTACGAGATCATGCTCAGCTTCATCGCGACCTGCGGCCCCTCGCGCACGTCTTCGACACGGCCCCCGGCCGCCTCCACGAGTTCTCGCGCACGATCGACGGTCGACGCGTCGAGGATCGCCCGCAGCGACGCCCTCCCGGCCGGGATCGCAGGGTCGGTCGGCAGCGCTTCGGCGAGCGTCGCCAGGTCGCCCGACACCAGACGGGGTGCAGGATCGAGGGCACCGAACGCCCGGATCAACGGCAGCAGCCCGTCGAAGGCGTCGAAGCTCGCATAGAACCCCCGCCACGGTTGCAGCGGTTCGAGCGCGATAGTCGCCCGCGCGATGATCCCCGCGGTGCCGTAGTTGTGCACGTAGGTCTGCGCCTCGTCTCCCTCGACGTGGACGAGCGCGGCGTCGGGCACCGCGTGCACGACGTCGAGCGCGACCACGAAGCCCTGGTGGTTCGAGCCGTGCTTGATCGACCCCGTGCCGCCCGAGCCACCGGAGAGGAAGCCGCCGATCGTCGACTGCGCCGTCGACGGGTACATCAGGATCTGCTGCCCGGTCTTGGCCGCGGCCTGCTCGAGCGACACCATCGTGGCGCCGGCCTCGGCCGTCAGCACGCCGTCGTCGACCGAGATGACCGCCCGCGCCTTCGTCATGTCGAGCACGAGCCCGCCGTCGAAGGGGATCGCCTGGCCGTAGTTGCCCGTGCCTTTGCCGCGGGGCGTGATCGGCACGCCGTGCCGCACGGCGGCGCCGACCACAGCGGAGATCTCGTCGGCGCTGGTCGGGTAGGCGACGAGGTCGGCGAGGCCGAGGGGCAGCTGCTGGCTGATCACCGGCGACAGGCGAGAGCCGTCGACCGAGGCCTTCTCGCGGGCGGCGAGCTCGACCGAGACGCCGCGCTCGCCGAGGAGGGCGCGCAGCTCGGCCGCGAGGGCCTCGAGTCGTTCGGGGGATGTCGACATGGGGTGCTTTCTGAGTGCGGTCGCTGCCACGAGGGTCGATGCCTGGGTGAACGCGATGCGACGGGTGCCGCGCGCGGGGTCGGTGGAGGTCAGTGCATGATCATGCCACCGGTGACGTCGATCGCCTGGCCGGTGCGGTGCGGTGCGGTGCGGTACGAGGCGCCGGGCGATCTCGGCGCCGATGCCGCGCACGCCGCCGGTGACGACGGTGCGGCGCCTGGCGAGGCGCTGGCGGAAGGCGTCACGGGAGGGCCGGTTCGGCTTCGGCTGCGGCTGCGGCGTGGGCTGGGGCGACGCTGGGGTCGGCCGGGTCGGCAGCGGGGCGTGACGCTGCGGATGGCAGGGCGACGCTGCGCGTCACGGAGCTCTCCGCGACGAGTTGCCCGCGGTGGATCACGAAACGGTCGGCCGAGGCGTTCGCAACGACATCCGGAAGCGACGTGCCCCGCACGGCGAGCAGCTCGGCCCGCGCCCCCGGCACGACGCCGGCGACGGGCAGCGCCAGCACCGCCCGTGCCCCGTCGCTCACCGCCGTGTACGCCTCGTCGATCGTGAGGTGTCCGCCGGTGACCATGAGCATCGCCGTCTCGAGCGCGTCGCTGCGGCCGAGCGGGTTGAAGGGGTCGCGCACGTTGTCGGCCCCCGCGGCGAATCGCACGCCGGCGTCGAGCAGCTGCCGGGCAGCGGTGATGCCGCGCGGGGTGGAGACGGGGTGCTCCCAGCCCTGCAGGTAGAGGTTGGTGATCGGGTTGGCGATGACCCCGATGTCGGCCCGCTTCACGGCGGCGACGATGCTGTCGCGGTCGGCTGCGGGCATCGTGCCGAGGCGGGTGCAGTGGCCGGCGCTGACGTTCGGCACGGGAGCCCCGTCGCGCGCCGCCTCGTCGCGCCAGCCTTCGACGGCGGAGGCGTACGCGTCGAGGGTGACGGGGCCGGCGAGGCTCTCGTCGGTGTGCAGGTCGACGCCGCAGCCCCGGGAGCGCGCGAGCGCGAGGAGTCTCTGGAGGTCGGCGGTCGGATCCTGCGCCAGATGCGGCGAGCCCCCGACCAGGTCGACGCCGAGGTCGAGCGCAGCCGCGATGTGCTCGGTCGGCACCTCGGGCCCGGCGAGGGCGACCAGCTCGATGTCGATCAGGTCGCGCAGCTCGTCGCGCACCTGCGTCAGCGCGAGCGCGCCCCGCAGAGGATCTGAGCCCTGCAGGATGTCGACGTGGCTGCGGATCGCGGTCGTGCCCTGCCCGAGCATCCGCAGCGCCTGCTCGCGGGCGCGGGCGGCGATGTCCTCGACGGGCATGGTGCGGGCGTACTCGCGCCACGAGGTGATCGCGCGCACGAGGTCGCCCATCGGCGGCCGGATCGCGCCCCACGAGAGGGCCTTGTCGAGGTGGGCGTGAGGCTCGGCCGGGGCCGTCAGCAGGACGAAGCCGGTGAGGTCGAGAGTCGTGTCGGGGGAGGCGTGGCCGGTGGGGGCGTCGGATCCTGCGGGCTGTGTCTGTGTCTGTGTCTGTGCAGCGGCCGGCTGCGCGTCCTGAACCGCCCGCACCGTGTCACCGTCGATCGTGACGTCGACCACATGCCCGTCGGGCAGCGTCGCGTTCGTCAGCCGCGTGAGAACGCGGGGAGTGGCGTCATCGCTGCCTCGATCGATCGTGGACGTTCATGCCTTCAACACCGGTGAATCTACGGAGGCGGCGTTTCGGCCCGGTAACGCGACCGTTTCGACCCGATGAAAGGAGGCGTCGGCGGCTGTCGCGCGTGGTACACAAGCCTGGTCCCTTTGCCCGTCCCTCTCCATCGCCCCGCGGCCCCTGGCTCACCGCCGCAAGGAGGCTCCCGTCACTTCGCTCGCCCCCGCCTCGACCCCGAGCGCCATCGACCAGCAGACGCTGTCGGTCGGGCGCCGCATCCGTCAGCTGCGGCGCGCTCGCGGTCTCACCCTCGTGCAGCTCGCCGCGCGGGCCTCGCTGTCGCACGCGTTCCTCTCGCAGCTCGAACGGGGATTCGGGCGGCCCAGCATGGTCTCGCTCGGGCGCATCGCGTGGGCTTTCGGCTCGTCGCGCGAGTCGTACGGGCAGGCCGAGGCGCGGCTGCTCGTGCACGGCACCCGTCGGTTTCTCCCGATGGAGGTGCGCGGCGCGAACGCCGACCCGGGCGACCACCTGAGCCACGCCGAAGACGAGTTCGCGCACGTCGTCGACGGCACCGTGCTGGTCGATCTCGAAGGCGACGAGACCCGCATCCTGGTGCCCGGCGACTCGATCTACCACACCGGTGGCACCCCGCATCGCTGGTCGGCGGTCGACGAGGGCGGCAACCGTTTGTTCGTCGTCGAAGAGAAGCCGGCGTCGCTGTGAGCCGGGCGTCTTCGTCAGAAGTCGACGGGCTGCACGAGACGCAGTTCGACGTGCGGGTGCTGTCGCGCCGGCCGGGGGCCGACGGCGTCGAGCTGTTCGAGCTGGGGCCAGTCGCCGCTCCGACGGCAGCGGCCTCGGGCGACGGGCGGCAGGATCGGGCGGGCACTCTGCCGGGCTGGACCGCCGGGTCGCACATCGACGTCGCCCTGCCCGACGGGGATGTCCGGCAGTACTCGCTCGTCGGCGCACCCTCCCCGGGCCGGGCCGCCACCTGGACGATCGGCGTGCTGCGAGAGCCGTCGGGCCGCGGTGGCTCGGAGTGGCTGCACTCCACCCTCTTGGCCGGCTCGCTCGTCACCGTGGCCGGCCCCCGCAACCACTTCGAGTTCGTGCCCACGCACGGCACCTCCTCCGTCTTCGTGGCGGGCGGCATCGGCATCACGGCGATCTCGTCGATGGCCGCAGCGGCTCGTCGGGCCGGAGTGCCCTACCAGCTGCACTACGCCGGGCGCTCGCGGTCGACGATGGCGCTGCTCACCGTGCTCACACGGGAGCACGGCGACGCGCTGCGCGTCTATGCCGCCGACGAGGGCGCGCGCCTCGACCTCGTCGGGCTCTTCGCTGACATGCCGCCGTTCACCACGACCTACTGCTGCGGGCCGTCGCGCCTGATCGAGGCGACTGAACTGGCCGGCGCCGGGCGGCAGGTCGTCGTCGAGCGCTTCACGCCGCGCGAGGTCGGGGCGCCGGTGCTCGACTCGTCGTTCGAGGTGGAGCTCGCCGCGACCGGCGTGACGGTCACCGTGCCGCCGTCGCGCAGCATCCTGGAGGTCGCCGAAGAGGCCGGGGCACTCGTGCTGTCGAGCTGCCGCGAAGGGACGTGCGGCACCTGCGAGACCGTCGTGCTCGAGGGCGAGGTCGACCACCGCGATTCGATCCTGACCCCCGACGAGCAGGAGGCGAACGACGTCATGTACGTCTGCGTCTCGCGGGCCGCCTGCCCGCGGCTGGTGCTCGACCTCTAGCGCGCGGCGTGCCTGCCTGCCTCGAGCCACCCGGTCGCGACGCCCCTTCGTCGAATGCGCAAAATCCAGCCCCCCCGAGCCTGTTTCGCACCGGAATCCACGCACTCGACGGCGCGGGCCGCCGAGGGGACGCGAACGCATCGGGCCAGGCCGAGACGGGTGCGTTCATGCCCGTTCGGCGCATTCGACGGCTGCGGCGGGGCGCGAACCGACGGAGCGGCCGCGGGGCACTGCCTCGGGGCAGCAGCCTTACCTTTTCGGCGCGGGCGGGCAGCCCGGGCGAGGCGGGTCTGCCGGAAAGGTAAGGCCAGACGGCCAGCGCGGCCCGGCTAGCGGGGCCGAGGCACCCGCGCGCGCAGCGCAGCCACGAGCGAACCCTCGTCCGCGGTCACCAGCTCGTAGTCGCGCACGACGACGCGCCCCTGCACCACCACGTGGCGCGGGCGACGCCCGGGCGAGGCCCAGAGCAACCCCGCGACCGGGTCGGCGACACCGGCGTCGGCCACGCCCGACACGTCCCACACGCAGAGGTCGGCCCGAGCGCCAGGGCGGAGATGCCCGAGATCCTGCCGCCCGAGCCCCGCTGCACCGCCCGCCGTCGCCATGCCCAGGATCGCGCGAGCCTCGATCGGAGGCCCGACCAGCGGCGCCACCTGCATCGCGAGCCGGGCGTCGGCCAGCAGGTGCCCCGCGTCGTTGCTGCCGCCTCCGGAGGTGCCGAGCCCCACGGTGACCCCCGCCGCCCGGAGCGCCGCGACCGGCGCGATGCCCCAGCCCATCGGCAGGTCGCAGCCGGGCGCGTGGGTGGCCGTGACCCCACAAGCAGCAAGCCGCAGGATCTCGGGTCCGGTCACGTCGCACAGGTGCGCGATCGTCACGTCGGGTGCGAGCCAGCCCCACTCCTCGAGCAGGTCGAGGGCCGGCGGCCGTAGCGTTCGAGGGCGATCGCCGTGTCGACCTGCTCGTTGGCTTGCGTGCGTCGGCGCAGCCCGTGCCGGGCGGCGACCTCGCCGAGCAGCTCGAACGTCTCGCGGCTGTCGCTGTGCACCCCGGCCGGGCCGACCGCGATCTGGAGCATGCCGTCGTCGCGCACACCGCCGGGGGCGCCGGGCACGAGGGCGCCGACGATCGCTTCGGCCGACTCCGCGGCCTGGGCCGGGTCGTCGCGCGCCGACCCCCGCACGAAAACGAGGCGGCCACCCAGCGTCGCTGCCGCATCGGCGACGGCCTGCGCGATCGCCGTGCGGTCGGCGATGGAGGCCTCGGGCCCGGGCCAGTTCAGCTGATGATCGGCCACCGTGGTGACGCCGCTCAGCAGACCCTCGGCGATCCCGACGGCGGCGCTCGCCGCGAGCAGAGACGCATCGATCCCGGCCGTGCCGTACGCCGCCGCCATCGTCGGCAGCCACTCCGCCATCGGCACGCCGCGGGTGCCCGGCAGGGTGCGGAAGGCGCTCTGCAGCAGGTGGTGGTGTGCGTTGACGAGCCCCGGCGTGACGATGCAGTCGGTGGCGTCGAGCGTCTCGTCGTCGGCAACGCCCGACACGGAGCCGGTCTCGACCACGCGGCCGCCGTCGATCGTGACCGTGCCGTTGTCGATCTCCGTCGTCTCGTCGATCACGGTCGTCGTGGCGCCGGTGATCGTCAGCATCCTGGGCTCCGCAGCATCCTGCGTTTCTAGCACTGTCACGTGTCGGGCATGTCACGCGCCCGGCACTCCGCAGCTCGCCGGGGCGGCTCGGGTCGCGCCACGCGTTCCCGTTCGCGCCACTGGATCACGTGGTTCGACCGGCCCCGGGTGGTTCCGGGCCGGGGCGACTCGCCGGGCGTGCTCAGGTCGCACCGCGCACCGCGCACCGCGCACCGCGCGCCCCATTCCGCACCACGGCATCCGGCGGCGCGAGCCGGAGCCCGCGGCGCACCACCCCCGCGGCGCGTCGAGCAACACCCCCGAAACATCCGTGATGTTGACTGGCCGAACAATGGACCTCATCGAAGTGCAGCAGACGCGGGTGCCGCGCACCCGGGCCGAGATCTCGTTCGGGCCGGGCGAGCGCCCGCTCGGCGGCGGCACGTGGCTTTTCTCGGAGGCACAGCCCGGCCTGACCGGGCTCGTCGACCTGACCGCTCTCGGCTGGGAGCCGGTCACGCGCACCGACACCCACCTCGTGATCGCCGCCACGTGCACGCTGGCCGAGCTGACCCGCATCCTTCCCGATGCCGACTGGGCGGCCCACCCGCTGTTCGGCCTGTGCGCGAACTCGCTGCTGATGAGCTTCAAGATCTGGAACATCGCAACGGTCGGCGGCAACATCGCCACGGCCCTGCCGGCGGGAGCCATGACCTCGCTGATGTCCGCCCTCGACGCCACCGCTCTGATCTGGGGCCCCGATGACAGAGAGCGCAGGATGCCAGTGGCCGAGTTCGTCACGGGAGTGCGCCAGACCGCTCTCGGTGAGGGCGAGATCCTGCGTGCCATCGAGATCCCGCTGGCGTCGCTCCGCAGCCGGTTCGCATTCCGGCGAATCGCCCTGTCGAACCTGGGCCGCTCGGGCAGCCTCGTGATCGGGCGGGCGGACGCCGCCAGCGCGGTGGTGTTCACCGTCACCGCCGCGACACCTGCCCCGGTGCAACTCCGCTTCGACGGCCTCCCGACGGCGGCCGCCCTCGAACATGCCGTGGCCGGCATAGACGTATTCCCGGGATGGTATGACGACCCCCACGGCGCGCCGGACTGGCGCGAGGCGGTCTCGAAGCAGTTCGCCCTCGAGATCCTGGCCGAGCTAAGCGTCTCCGGCGATGCGACGGAGGTGACCGCGTGAGGTTCGACGTCAACGGCGAAGAGCTCGACGCCACGCCCCAGCCGGGCCAGGTGCTGCGCACCCTTCTGCGCGAGCTCGACCACTTCGAGGTGAAGAAGGGCTGCGATGCGGGCGACTGCGGGGCGTGCTCGGTGCTGGTCGACGGTGATCCTGTGCACTCGTGCATCTACCCCGCCCACCGGCTCGACGGCAAGCGTGTGACCACCGTCGCCGGTCTCGGGACGCCAGAACACCCGCACCCGATGCAGCAGCAGTTCGTCGACGCCGCGGGGCTGCAGTGCGGGTTCTGCACCGCCGGCATGATCGTGACCGCCTCGACGTTCACCGACGAGCAGAAGGCCGACCCGACCGACCTGCCCCGCCTGCTCAAGGGCAACCTCTGCCGGTGCACCGGCTACCGCTCGGTGCGCGACGCGATCTGCGGCGTCACGAACACGGTGATGCCGGAGGCCGGCAAGGCGGCAGGCACGTCGACGAAGGCCCCCGCCGGCCTGCGCGTCGTGACCGGCACCGAGGAGTACACGCTCGACTTCAAGTCGCCGACCAAGCTGCTGCACCTCGCCGTACTGAAGAGCCCGCACGCGCACGCCCGCATCCTGTCGATCGACACCAGCCGGGCGGAGGCGATGGGGGGCGTCACGACCGTGCTGACGCACCGCGACTCGCCCGCGACCCTCTTCTCGACCGGGCGGCACGAAGACCGCAACGACGACCCCGATGACACTCTCGTCTTCGACACGGTGATGCGCTTCCGCGGCCAGCGCGTGGCGGCAGTCGTGGCGGACAGCGTGCGGATCGCCGAGCTCGCGTTGCGCGAGATCGACGTCGAATACGAGGCGCTGCCGGCCGTCTTCGATCCTGCCGTCGCCCGCGAGCCCGGCTCGCCGCTCGTCCACGGCGAGAAGGGCCCCGAGTCGCGCATCTCCGAGCCGCACCGCAACGTGGTCGCGCAGATGCACGGCGAGCTCGGCGACGTCGAGGCCGCGCTGGCGAGCGCTCACGCCACGGTCGAGGGCACCTGGCAGACCCAGCGCGTCACGCACGCCGCCCTCGAGACGCACGCCGCGCGGGCGTGGCTCGACGATGCCGGGCGACTCGTGGTGCGGACGAGCACGCAGGTGCCGTTCTTGGTGCGCGACGAGCTCTGCCACATCTTCGACCTCGATCCTGACCGGGTTCGCGTCTACGCCGCCCGCGTCGGCGGCGGCTTCGGCGGCAAGCAGGAGCTGCTCACCGAAGACCTCGTCACCCTCGCCGTGCTGCGCACCAGGCAGCCGGTGCAGTACGAGTTCACGCGTGAAGACGAGTTCACGATGGCGCCGACCCGGCACCCGATGCGGGTGGGCGTCAAGGTCGGAGCGACCGCCGACGGCGTCCTGACCGCCCTCGCCGTCGACGAGCTGATGGACACCGGCGCCTACGGCAACCACGGCGTCGGCGTCATGTTCCACAGCGTCGGGGAGTCCATCGCGGTCTACCGCGCACCCAACAAGCGGGTCGACGCCGAGAGCGTCTATACCAACAACGTGCCGAGCGGAGCCTTCCGCGGCTACGGCCTCGGCCAGGTCGTCTTCGCCGTCGAATCGGCAATGGACGAGCTCGCCCGCAAGCTCGGCATCGACCCGTTCGACTTCCGTCGCCGCAATGTGATCGTGGCCGGCGACCCGATGATCGTGATCGACCCCGACGAAGAGACCGACCTGCTGATCGGCAGCTACGGCCTCGACCAGTGCCTCGACCTGGTGCAGAACGCGCTGGCGGGGCCTCCGCCTGCCGACTCCGGGTCGCTCGTCGGCGAGACCGATGTGCCGGTCGGCCCCACCTGGCGATTCGGCGAGGGCATGGGCATCGCGATGATCGCGACCATGCCGCCGCGCGGGCACTTCGCCGACACCACCGTGTCGCTCGGCGCCGACGGCCGCTACACGATCGGCGTCGGCACCGCCGAGTTCGGCAACGGCACCACCACGGTGCACGCGCAGCTCACGGCCAGCGCGCTCGGCACGACGCCCGACCGCGTGATCATCCGGCAGTCCGACACCGACGTCGCCCGCTACGACACCG
The DNA here is from genome assembly GCF_001577365.1 of Frondihabitans sp. PAMC 28766. Classification (NCBI taxonomy): domain Bacteria; kingdom Bacillati; phylum Actinomycetota; class Actinomycetes; order Micrococcales; family Microbacteriaceae; genus Frondihabitans; species Frondihabitans sp. PAMC 28766. Next base: position 638,367 of record NZ_CP014513.1, on the reverse strand, counting down.
GGGCCTTCGGCTCGGCCGGGGTCGTCGTCGCGGGCAAAGCCCTCTTCGCCGCGGCCAACAAGCTCAAGGGCGCGATGCTCGTCCGCGCCAGCGCTCTGGTCACCGGGGTCGGAGACACGGGCCAGGATCCCGCGGTGCCGGCGCACACCATGCTCGCCACCGGCGAGCTCCTACCCGACGGGGTGCTCGTGCCGTCCGGCACCTGGGGTGCGGGTCGGCTGGTCACCTTCGCGGAGCTCCTGGCGGGCGGCCCGCTCGTCGCCGACGGCAGCCACGACGGCACGCCGCGGTCGGTCGCGTTCAACGTGCACGGCTTCCGGGTCGCGGTCGACACGGCCACCGGTGAGGTCAGGATCCTGCGCTCCGTCCAGGCGGCAGATGCCGGCACGGTGCTCAACCCCGAGCAGCTGCGGGGCCAGGTCGAGGGCGGCACCGGGCAGGCGATCGGCACGTCGCTCTACGAAGAGGTGCTGAACGACGGCGCCGGGGCCGTCACGACCACCGCATTCCGCAACTACCGTTTTCCGAAGTTCTCCGACCTGCCGGTCACCGAGGTGCACTTCGCGGCGACCCATGACGAGCTCGGGCCGCTCGGCGCGAAGAGCATGAGCGAGGCGCCCTACAACCCCGTGGCGCCCGCGCTGGCGAACGCCATCCGCGACGCGATCGGCGTGCGACCCCACGAGCTGCCGATGTCGCGCGATCGCCTTTGGCGCCTGCTGCAGCAGCCGTAGCCCGTCGAGACCTCACAATCGACGCGTTTCGGGCTCGTTCTTCCGCCGATTCTGAGGTCTCACGGGGTGTCGACGTCGTCGCCGGGCGAGAGGTCGGCGCATTCGACTGCCGTCACCCCGTGAGCGACGAGGTAGGGGCGCGCGCCGCGGTCGGCCTCGCTCGGTGCGGCGAGCTGCGCCAACAGCGCTGGCCAGTGGTCGCGCCCGATGAGCACAGGATGCCCGGGCCTCCCGCCGAAGACGGCCTGTCTCAGAATGCCGGGGCCCAGGCCGCCGTCGACGACGCGCTGGGCGACCGACACGGGCAGCTCGGGCAGGTCGACGAGGGTGATGAGCACTGCGTCGGGTGCGGGTGCGGCGGGTGCTGCCTCGCCACGCGCGTCGGCGGGGGCGGGTGCGGGTGCGGCGGGTGCTGCCTCGCCACGCGCGTCGGCGGCGGCGGCCTCGCCCCCGCGAGCGACCACCGCCGCGAGCCCCGCGCGCAGACTCGCCGCCTGCCCGGTCGCCCAGTCGGGGACCTCGACTACGAGCGCCCCTGCCGGCACCAGCCCGCGTGCCTCGGCAGCAGCGGCCCCGAGCACGACGGTGACGTCGTCGCATCCTGCGCCTCTCAGCAGCTCGACGGCCGACTGCACCCACGGGTTGCCGGCCCCGTCGCGCATGAGGGCCTTCGGCCGGCCCATGCGCGACCCGGCGCCGGCAGCGAGCACGATGCCGCTCAGTCGCCGTTCGATCGTCATCCCCCCATCCTTCCCCACCCCTTCTTTCGGCAGATCCCCGCCTCCCCGACGGAGGGATCGCGCCGGAAAGGAGGGGCCGGGCGCGGCGCTACAGTGGACGGACCATGAGCGACGCCAACGCCAACGACCTCCGCGACAAGCTCCGGGCCGCCCTTCACGTCGAGCGCTGGGTCGACGCCGTGGCTGCCAAGGCGCCGTACTCCGACCTCGACTCGCTCGTGATGGCCGCCTACGACGCCGCGACGCCTCTGACCCCCGCCGAGATCGACGAGGCCGTCGCCGCCCACCCTCGCATCGGCGAGCAACCCGCCGGCTCGTCGCGCGCGGAGTCGCTCAGCCGCAGCGAACAGTCCGCCCCCGATGCCGACGACGAAGCCCTCGCCGCGGCCATCGCCCGGGGCAACGAGGCTTACGAACTGCGCTTCGGCCGCGTCTTCCTCATCCGCGCCGCCGGCCGCACCCGCGCCGAGGTGCTCGGTGAGCTGACTCGCCGCCTCGAGCTCGACGACGCCACCGAGCTCGCCATCGTCGGCGAGCAGCTGCGCGACATCGCCCTGCTGCGCATCGAGACGATCTTCCAGGCGGGCCTCGCCGAGTCGGGCCTGTTGTGAGACAGGCGCTGCGGTGAGCCACGTCACGACGCACGTGCTCGACTCGAGCGTCGGCCGCCCTGCCGCCAGGGTTGCCGTCGAGCTGCAGGATGCCACCGGTCACCGCATAGCCGCCGGTGTCACCGACGCAGACGGCCGCGTCGCCACTCTCGGCCCCGACCTGCTCGCGCCCGGCCCCTACCGCCTGGTCTTCGCGACGGAGCCCTACTTCGCGGCCAGCGGCACGCCGACCTTCTACCCGCAGGTCACGCTCGACTTCGCCGTCACCGACGAGTCGCATTATCACGTGCCGCTGCTCCTCAGCCCCTTCGCGTACAGCACGTACCGCGGCAGCTGACCCGCTGCGGCGGGTGACCTCCGCGCGCCCGTGGCTCCGCTGCGCGTGGCCCGCCGCTGCGGCGGCGCAGCCGGCCGACGACACTTCGGCCGTAAAGGATCGAGGAGAAACCGTCTCCGCGCGACAGCGCCAAGCCCGAAAACCCTCCGCCGCAGCAGAATCTCCTCGCAATTGAGAGGAGAAAGAGAGAGGGGGGGCGCGGGGAGCGGGCTCGGCGGCTCAGTAGTCGGTGCGCGCCTCGGCAGCGAGCCAGGTGTCGAACGGCAGGGAGGCGTCGGCGGGCCGGGCGGACTCGACGCTGACGCTCCACGTCGATCGGTCGCGGGCGAAGAGCTCGTAGAACTCGAGGTCGTCGAAGCCCCCGCGCGCGGCGTCGTATCGGTCGGCGGCGAAGACCACCCGGTCGACCCGCGACCAGAGTGCGGCTGCGAGGCAGAGCGGGCAGGGCTCGCACGACGTGTAGAGGGTCGCGCCGGCGAGCGAGAACGAGCCGACGGCCTGGCAGGCGGCCCGGATCGCGACGACTTCGGCGTGCGCGGTCGGGTCGAGGTCGCGGGTCACGCGGTTCTGGCCCTCGGCGATGAGGTCGCCGTCGGCGCCGACGATGAGCGCGCCGAACGGGCCGCCGCCGTCGCCGACATTGGCCGTCGCGAGGTCGATGGCCCGGGCGAGCCAGGTCGCGTCGACGTCGGAGGGCACGGAGGCGTCAGGCGAGACGGAGGCGCCAGGAGACACGGAGCCGTCAGAAGGTACGGAGGAGCCAGAAAGCCCGGAGACGTCAGGCGACACGGAGCCACCCGCCCCGCTCACGCCAGCCCCGCCGATGCGCGCCACGCCGAGTGCGCCGCCGGCGCGTCGTCGCGTGTCACCGCCGCTTCGATCAGCCCGTACGGCCGGTCGGCCGCCCAGAAGACCTCCTGCTTGTTCTCGATGCCGAAACGCCCGATGTCGTAGGTGAAGTGGTGCTTGTTCGGGGCCTTCAGCCGCACCTCGGCGATGAAGTCGAACTCTTCGAGCACGGCCTTCCCCATGTGGAAGAGCGTCTGCTGCAGGGCGAGCGAGTGCAGGGTCGCGAAGTGCTTCACCATCAGGGCTTCGACTGCCGGGTAGACCGCCTCGAAGTCGACGTCCACGGTGCTGAACCGCCACTGCGCCTGAAGCGCCGTCGCCATGATCCTGTCCGTCTCCTCGGGCAGGGTCGTGTACTCGTCCTTCAAGAAGCCGGTGAACTCGGATCCTGTGCTCTTGAGCAGCGTCAGGTCTTTCAACCCGCCGATGACGTACTCGCCGGTCTCGTCGACGGTGACGGCGGCTGTGCGCACCTCCTGCCCCGTGCGGAGCCAGGTGTGGTCGTGCTCGGCCCCGTCGACGATCGCGCGCTCCCAGGCGTACTCCTCGACCTCGATGCGGGCGCCGGTGACGGGCTCGACGTCGTGCACGAAGTGTCGGGCCAGTTCGAGCCCGAACGCCTCGGGCGACGTGACGCCCTTCGTCTTGGCGAACGCGTACGCGGTGTTCTTCTGCGTGTCGGTCGGCAGCACGTTCGACTGGTCGCCCTCGAGGTAGGCGTTCTCGAACGGGCCGCGTAGGGCCGTCGTCACGTTGAGGTCGCGGATCTCGTGCCGCGGGGAATCGCGGGTGATGCGCACGAGCCGCGACTCTGCTTTGCCGTACTGGATGTCGCCGAGGATGATCGCCATGGCCGAGAGTCTGTCAACAAAATGTGACCGGGGTGTTTCGTGCGGGTCTCGACCAGCGGTGGCGTCGGCACGATGCGACGGCTGCAGGATGCGGGCACGTCGCGTCGCGCCCCGACCGCACAATCGTCAGCGGTCGCCGGCCTGATCCAGGGCCGCGATCAGCGCAGCGCCGTCGCTCACGTCGAAGAAGCCCATCACCCGCTGGCTGCTGAAGAGGTCCAGCCCGGAGTTGGGCGGCCACCCGCCACGTCGCCCACCGAACATGCCTCCGCCGAACAGCCCGCCGCCGAAGTACCCGCCCCACGCCGAGCTGTTCCACACGACGGTGACATGCGATCGATCCCTCGACCGGGTGGTGGTCCGGTCGACGCTCTTCACGCTCGTGTCGACTGTGGTTCGCCCCGAGACGGTGAACGCTCGACGATCGGTCACGGCGTAGGTCGTCGTGCGCTTCCGGTGGGCTTTGACGAAGAAGCGCCCGACGATCAGGTAGAGGCCGATCACGCAGAACACTCCGCCGAAGAGCGGGAGGAATGAAGGTCCGCCCTCCAGTAATACCTGCGACTCCCAGAAGATCGCGAAACCGCCCCAGAGCAGGCTGAACGGCACGATGAACGCGTCCGACTTCGAGAAGACGACGCGAGGGTCGCCCCGACCCGACCACAGCAGGCGCTCACCCGGTCGGAGCTCGTGGCGGGCGGCAGTGTCGGGCGTCATGGTCACAGTCGGAGGCTATTCGCGGTGGGCCCTGCGCGTCCGCCGAGCCGCATCGTGCAGGACGCAATGGCCACAGGACGCGACGGTTGCAGGATGCGAGGAGGTCGCCTCAGCCCGCCGACCCCACCCCGAGCGGGTCGAGCTGCTCGGGCGTCGCATCGTCGGCGTTGGTCGATGCGCTGAGCTCGCTCCACTCGGCATCTCGTGACGCTAGCGTCGACCCGACCCACCCGGCGACGGTGACCGCGTCGCTGCCGGCGAGCAGCCGGGCCGGCGGCGCGTCGAGGGCGGCCACCGTCAGCACGAGCTGCGCCACCTTGTCGGGGTCGCTGGCGCCGATCGAGTCACCCGTGTGCATCGCGCCCATCGCGCCGACGGTCGGCTCGTAGCCGGGGCTGACGGGCGCGAGCGTCATCGACGATCCGGCCCAGTCGGTGCGCATGCCGCCGGGCTCGATCGCCGTGGCGAACAGCCCGAGGGGCGCGATCTCCTTCGCCAGCACCTCGGTGAACCCGCCGACGCCCCATTTGGCCGCCTGGTAGGCGCTGAGGCCCGGGGTGGACGCGCGACCGCCGACCGACGAGATCTGGATGATGCGACCCGAGCCCTGCGCGTGCATCGACGGCAGCACGGCTTTCGTCAGCGCGATCACGCCGAAGAGGTTCGTGTCGATCTGCCGCCGGAACGACTCGAGCGTCGTGTCCTCGACGCTGCCGAGGTCGGCGTAGCCGGCGTTGTTCACCAGCACGTCGATTCGGCCGAAGTGTGCGAGCGCCGCATCGACGGCATCCGTGACGGCCGAGGGGGAGGCGACGTCGAGCGGCAGCGTCAACACGCGAGCCGGGTCGGGGGCGGCGGCGACGAGGTCGTCGAGCGAGTGCGGGTCGCGCGCGGTGGCGACCAGCCGGTGGCCGGCGGCGATGACCGCGCGGGCGATCGAGCGCCCCAACCCCCGGCTCGAGCCGGTGACGAAGAAGACGGTGTCGGATCCTGAGGTCATGGGTTCTCTCCTAAATGAATACTCATTCAGTAATACCGCTTCCGGCGGGAGACTGTCAACTGAACGTTCATTCAACAAAGAGCGGCACGTAGAATCAGCGCATGAGAACCCGCGACCCCGAGGCGAAGAAGCGCCAGCTCATCGAGGCCGCGACTGTCGAATTCGCCCGGTACGGCATCGCCGGCGCCCGCATGGATCGCATCGCGACCGCCGCCCAATGCAGCGCTGGGCTCGTCTACACCTACTTCAGCGGCAAAGACGAGCTGTTCGACGCCGTCTTCGACCGGATCGTCGCCCGCACCATGAGCGACATCCCGATCACCGTCGACGACCTGCCCGAATACGCCGGCCGACTCTTCGACGGCTACGTCGCGCATCCCACCGTGCAGCGCATCGCCAGCTGGCACCGCCTCGAGCGAACGGCGAGTGCCGGGCTGATCCCCGCGAGCATGACCGAGAAGGCTGACAGGATCCGAGAGGCGCAGGATCGAGGGCAGCTCACGAACCGGTTCGCGGCGATCGACCTGCTGACGCTGATCCTGCAGCTCAGCGGCACGTGGCACACCGCCGAGCCCGAGCTCGACGTGCTGACCGAGGCTCACGACGACGCGCATCGGCGCCAGGTCGTCGTCGACGCGGTCGCCGCCTTGCTGCGCGACTGAGCGCCGAAGCGCCCGGGCGGCGGCACCGCCTCTGCGCGCCTCCCGAATACTTTCAGGGGCAACCATTATGGTCGCCAGGTGGTTTCCAAAGCAGAGCAGGCGGCTCGTCGCCGCGCCAAGGTCGAGGCCTTTCGCAAGCAGGAGGAGGCGACGCAGCGTCGTCGTCTCATCTTCATCATTGCGGGTGCCGTCGTCACGGCGGTGATCATCGTCTTCATCTTCCTCGGCTACAACGGTCGCTTCGGCGGCGGCTACGTCAAGAACAAGCCGTCGGCCACCTCGCAGCAGATCATCCCTGCCGGCCCCGAGAGCAGCACGGTCACGAAGCAGGCGACCGTGACCAAGGTCGCCAACACCTCGGGAATCTCGGGAGTGACCGCCTACGACACCGACGGCTGGCCCGGCGACGGCTCGGCACACGTCGGCGCCCTCGAGCACGACCATGTCACCGGCCCGGTCACCTACTCGATCACGCCCCCGGTCGGCGGCCCGCACAACGCGATCTGGATGAACGCCGGCGTCTACACGAAGCCCGTGCCGACCGAACGTGCGGTGCACAATCTCGAGCACGGCGCGGTCTGGATCACCTACGACCCCGATCTCTCGAAGGCCGACGTCAAGAAGCTCACGGCATTCGTCGGCAAGCAGACCATGATCCCCGAGAGCGAGCAGGGCGTCACCGATCAGGCGAACCGCTACATCGACCTCACCCCGTGGGCCTCCAACACCCTGCCCTCGAAGGTCGTGATCTCGTCCTGGGGCTACCAGTTGCAGGTCTCGAGCCCGACCGACCCGCGCCTGCAGAAGTTCGTCGACACCTTCCGCCACAACGCGAAGTACACCCCGAGTTCGGCGCCGCCGTCGACGGCGTGCCCATCCAGACCGGCGGCCGCCCGGCCACCGACGGCAGCCGCAAGGCGAACCCGTCCGGCAGCGCGAACTAGCGGGGGCCTCGCGCTCAGGCCACCGGCCGCTGCGCCTTCGGGAGCGTGGCGATCACGAGCCGGTACGACTCGTCGATCAGGTCGGCCTCGAGGCCTTCGGGCAGCGAGCCGTCGAGCTCGACCGTGATCCAGTGCCGCTTGTTCATGTGGTATCCCGGCGTGACGGCGTCGTGCTCGCGCACCAGCTCCTCGGCGTCGGGCGGGCTGCACTTGAGAGTGATCGACGCCTGGTCGGAGTCGAGGGGCACGATGGCGAAGACCTTGCCGCGCACCGTGAAGACGGCGGTCTCGAACCCGAACGGGTGCTTCAGCTCGGCGGCCGGCCGGTTCGTGCAGAAGTCGAGCGCTGCATCCTGCTCCATGCCCTCGATCCTGCCGCACCGGCCGCGCCGCGTCGATGGGCCGGTTAGCATTGCGGCGGCCGTGTTCGCGGTCGGCACGACCTCACGAGAACGGCGGTGCGCCATGGCGAAGGTCGCCCAGCTGCGCCACTTCGTGGTCGCGGCCGAAGAGCTGCACATGCCGCGCGCGGCGCAGAGGCTCGACATCTCGCGGCAGAAGCTCAACTCGTCGATCGCCGCCGTCGAGGCCGACTACGGTCGCGCGCTGTTCGACCCGACGGCTGTCGAGACGCGCCTGACGAAGACCGGCGAACGGGCCCTGGCCGACGCGCGTGACGAGCTCGCCAAGCCGTCCACCCCGGCTCCTGCGCCGCCTCGGCCCGCCGGCGGCAAGGCCAAGGCCTCGAAGGGCAAGGGCCGCGCACCCGTGGTCAAGGGCGAGCCCAAACCGTTCAAGAAGCGTCAGGGGCGCTAGGCAGGATCCGGCATCTCGCCCGATCGGGAATCTTTCGTGGCGAGCTGAGTTGCTCTAAACAACTCAGATCGACTCCGAACGAAAGAAGACCCTCATGCCCACGTCACTCGAAAACGCCGTCGTCCTCGTCACCGGTGCGAACGGAGGCCTCGGCGAAGAGTTCGTCGCCCAGGCCCTCGCCCGCGGCGCAGCGAAGGTCTACGCCACCGCTCGCACTCCTCGCGCCTGGGACGACTCCCGCGTGGTGCCGCTCGCCCTCGACGTCACCAGCGCCGAGTCGGTGGCCGCAGCCGTCACCGCCGCGCCCGACACCACCATCCTGATCAACAACGCCGGCATCTCGCGCCGCGAAGAGAACTCGTTCACCGACAACTCCCTCGACGCCGTGCGCGCCCTCTTCGAGACGAACTTCTTCGGGGCCGTGCGCGTCGTGCAGGAGTTCGCGCCAGTGCTCGACCACAACGGCGGCGGCGCCATCGTCGACGTGCACTCGGTACTCAGCTGGATCGGTATCAGCGGGATCTACTCGGCGACGAAGGCGGCGTTCTGGTCGGCGACGAACTCCTTCCGTCTCGACCTCGCGCCGCAGGGCACGCACGTGCTGGGGCTGCACCTCGGCTACACCGCGACGCCGATGACCCGCGGCATCGATGCCGAGATGGGCGAGGCCGCCGACGTGGTGCGCGACGCCTACGACGGCCTGGAGGCGGGCGCGTACGAGGTGCTGGCCGACCAGATCAGCCGCGATGTGAAGGCCGGGCTGGCCGAGCCGCTCGAAGCGCTCTACCCGCAGCTCGTCGGCTCGGGCGTCGCGTCGGCGTAGTCTTCCCGCCGCCACCGGGCCGGGGCGGTGCGCCGTCCGGCGTATCGCCTCGGAGCCGCGGCGGCCCGCCCGGCGAGTCGCCCCGCTGCCGCCGCAGACCACCCCGGCGTGTCGGAGATCGTTCGCCAGGAGGATGCGAGCCTCCGGGCATCGAAGCTTGGTTTCGACCCGGGGTCTCCCCTAGGGTGGAACGCGATGCGCTCGACCGACCCGACTCTCAGCACTTCCGTGTCCGGTATCGCCGACCCCGCGGAGGGCGTCGGTCAGACGCAGTCCGCCCCCTCGATCGAGTCGCCCCGCCGGGCCGCTCGTCGCCGGGCCGAGGTCGGAGCGCCCCCCGCCGAGTCCACCCTTGCCGCTCGAGTCTCTGTGCCCCGCATCGACAGTGCCGTGAGCCCCCGCCGGGCCGCGCGCGCCGCCCGCGAGGCCGCCGCTGCGGCCGCTCTCTCGGCCGGCACGGTCGGCGACCCGCTCGACTCCGTCGCCCCGAACTCGCCGGCGGCTCCCACCGCAGCGCTGCCCGTCGTGCGCACCATGAGTGCGTCGGCTGCTCGCGCCGAGGCCGCGGCTACTGCCGCCGTGCCCACCACGGCCCTGCCCGTCCTCCCGGCCGCGGCGGTCAGCGCTCCCGCCGAGCCCGCCGCCGAAGCTCCCGTCGTCGTCGCGCCGGCCGCTCCAGCCCCGACGATCGCGCCTCTCGCCACGCCGAGCAGCCCCGCGACCGCCCTGGCACCCGCCTTCAGCGCCGGCACCCTCGCCGTCGGGATCCCGGCGCCCGCCTCGTCCACCGGCCGCCGCGTCACGTTCGTGCCGTCGCTCGCCGAGTCGCCCGTCGCCCCCTCGCGCAGTCAGGGCGCGGTCGTGCGGCGTCGCGCGCCCAAGGCTTCGGCCGGGGCGCCCACCGCACCCCGCCCCACTCGCCGTCGCACGGTCGGCTCGATGGTGCGCCGCGGTGCGATCGGGGCCGTGATCTGCGGCATCCTGGCCACCAGCATCCTGCCGGCCCTCGGCCACTCGTCGAGCGCGGCCTACGCCTCGACGAACCCCGACGGCTCGACCACGGTGCACATCGGCGACCAGACGTACGACGTCGCCAAGGGCGTCGACAACCAGGTGCTCGCCCGCGACGGCTACAGCGCGACCTCAGTCGTCGACTACGAGAAGCAGGTCATCGCCAACCGCCTGGCCGACACGAACACCACCTACACCGGGCCCACCGCCGCCCAATACCTGCTGCACCCGCTCTATTCGCACGACCCGCTCGACCGCTCGCAGGTCTTCGACGTCGCACTGCAATATCTCGGCACCCCTTACGTGCACGGCGGAGCCGACCCGTCGGCGTTCGACTGCTCGGGCCTCATCATGTTCGTGTACGCGCAGTTCGGCATCTCGCTGCCGCACTACGTGCCGTCGCAGGATGCCATGGGCACCACGATCCCGCAGTCGGAGGCGGTGCCCGGCGACCTCGTCGTCTTCAACACCGACGACCACGACGGCTTCTACGCCGGCAACGGCATGATCATGGACGCCCCGAAGCCCGGCGGCCACGTCAGCGTCCGTCCGATCTGGGACGCCCCGCACCACTTCGTTCGCATCAACCCGTAGGGGTTCTTCGTGGGCGAGCCGCGCGCGGCTTCGATCAGCCCTCTGGCACCCCGCCGCGTTCGGTCGCGCCGCGGGCTGCCGTGCCCGGCGCGGACCCACCGCGCGCCGCAGAGCACTAGTCCGCGGGCTGGAGCGCACGCCGCAAGCCGGGGTTCAGCGCCGCCGCAGCCACCAGCCGGGCCGATCGCGACCACCCGCCCGAAGTTGACAGCATCGGCCTTTTGATCTGAACATTGGCCCATGGAACCCACTGTTGCGTCCTTCTCGTCCTCCGTCGATTCACTTGGGATCGCCACGTACTCGTGGCCGACGACGGTGGAACCACCGCGAGGGGTCATCCAGATCGCCCATGGAATCGCCGAATACGCCCTGCGCTACGGGCGGCTCGCCGAAGCGCTCACGAGTGCCGGCTGGGTCGTCTATGCGAACGATCACCGCGGCCACGGTGAGTCCACCAGCCCGGCTGTCGCTCTCGGATCCTTCGGTGAAGCGGGCTGGCCCGCCCTCGTGCAGGATGTCGTGACGTTCAGCGAGCAGATTCGCGGGAGTCACCCCGACCTCCCACTCGTCCTTCTCGGGCACTCGATGGGCTCCTTCGCCTCGCAGGAGGTCATCCTCGACCACTCCGACCTCTACGCGGCCGTCGTGCTCTCGGGAACCACCGCGCTGGATCTCCTCGCGCAGGGTCTCGCCGAATCCGCGGGCGACGGACCGGTCGAGCTCACGGCCTTCAATGCGGCGTTCGAGAACCGGACCGGCTACGAGTGGCTCACGCGCGACGAGGCCGAGGTCGACCTCTATGTCGCGGATCCGCGCAGTGGTTTCGACCTCGCCGACGACACGATCCCGCAGCTGTTCGCCTCCGCGGCGCGGCTCGGCGACCCGAACGCGCTCAAAGGGATCGACTCGACCACGCCCATCCTCGTCGTCTCGGGGCAGGACGATCCGCTTTCCGGCAACGGCCAGCTCGTTGAAACCCTTGCTGACCGCTATCGAGACGCGGGGGTCACCGACGTGACGCTGAAGGTCTACCCCGGCGCTCGCCACGAGATCTTCAACGAGATCAACCGCGACGAGATCACGCAGTTCGTCATCGACTGGCTCGCCGAGCGGGTGTGACGAAGGTGAACGACGACGAGGCGAGCAAAGACTTCCGGGCGGCCGAGTCTGCCCTCTACCGGCACTACGGGCTGACGACCTCCGAGTCGTTCGTGAGTGTGGGGCCCCAGCGGTTTTCCGTCCGCGTGGTCGAGATCGGTAGCGACTCCACTCGGCCGCCGATCCTTCTACTGCACGGCATCTCGTCCGTCACCGCCTTGGCCGTCCCGCTTCTCCCGCTCCTCGGCGACAGGCGGATCCTCGCGGTCGATTGGCCGGGGCACGGTCTGTCTGATCCCTTCGTCGTGAAGGCGGGAACCGACCTGCGAACTCACGTGGTCTCGGTGATCGACGCCGTTCTCGAGCACTTCCAGGCCGACACCATCGACCTCGTGGGCCACTCGCTCGGTGGCCAATTCTCGCTCTACTACGTCGAGGCGCGGCCCGAGCGCGTGCGTCGGCTCGTCCTGCTCGGAGCCCCCGGCGCAGGATTCGAGGGCGTGCAGCCGGTGCCGGCCATGCGGATCATGTCCGTGCCGGGGGTCGGGCGAGGTCTCCTGTCGATTCCGTCGTCGCTGCCGTCGTACGCCAAGCAGTCGGACGGCATGCTGGGCGCGAAAGCCCTCGACGGATTCCCGCACGAGATCGCGGTCGTCGGATGGTCGGCGTCGAAGCGCCCCGGCTTCGCGCGGAGTCTCGCGAGTTTCTTCCGCGCGCTGATCACTCCGTTCTCGATGCGTGAGGGAGTCGCCGTGCCGCGCGAGACCCTCGAGCGCTTCACGACGCCGACGCTCATGGTGTGGGGAGATGCGGACGTCTTCCTGACGCCGGCGCGAGGCCGGCACAACATCGATGCGATCCCAGGATCCACGCTGCTGCTGGTCGAGGGAGGCCATGCTCCGTGGCTCAATGAGCTGGAAGCAGCGGGCGACGCCGTCCGTAGCTTCCTCGACTGAGGGGCCGGCGCCGAAAGCAAAGGCGGAGGCGCACATGGAGGCGCCCCGCCGGCTGGATGTCGATGAACGACACCCGGACGGCGGGGCGCCTCGGAGGTCAGACCGGATCCGAGTCGGCGGCGTGGGCGCCGTGAGCCTGGGTGGGCTCGGCGGCGTGCGCACCGTGCCATGCGTGAGTGGGTTCCGCAGGATGCACGGGGTCGGCCGCGTGCGCGCCGTGCGTCAGAGCGGGGTCGGGCTCGCCGACCGACACGTCGGGGCTGGCGGGCGCCTGTGCCGGGCCCGAACCGTCGCCGGCCGACGCGCCGGCGCCTGCGGCACCAGCACCCGGGGCGCCGGCACCTGCGGCGCCAGCGCCCTCGGCGGGCTTCCCGCCGCCGCTGCCGGCCCACTGGTTGACCCGCTTCGGCAGCGCGAACACCAGCGCGAACGCGACCACGGCGAAGATCGCACTGACGAGCATCGCGTGCGCCGAGGCGTTCGTGAAGCCGGTGGCGAGGTTGGCGGCGGCCTCGTGCTTGACCGCTGCGATCGCGGCGGGTGTGTGCGACGTCGGCGCAGCCGGGGCCTTCACCACGAGCGATCCGAAGAGGACCGACCCGATCACGGCGATGCCCACCGCCGAACCCACTCGCTGAATGGCGGCGATCACGGCAGACCCGGATCCTGCGTCTCGACGGTCGACGGTCGCCACGATGAACTGCGCGTTCGGGGCGATGAAAAGGCCGTTGCCGACACCGCCGACGAAGAGCGCGGGCAGCAGCATCCAGTTGGTGAGGTCGGTGCCCTTGATCGTCGAGAACATGATCCACAGCGCGATCAGCGAGATCGCCACGAGGGCAGTGCCGAGGATCAGTACGGTGCGACCGAGGCGGGCCGAGAGCCGGTTGCTCTGTGACGAGCCGAGGATCGACCCGACGGCGAACGGGATCGTGACGGCGCCGGAGGCGAGGGCGGAGTGCGCGAGGCCGGTCTGCCAGAGCAGCGAGATCGTGAAGAAGATCGACGTGAAGGCGGCGAAGTAGACGAGCGCGAGGATGACGCCACCGGTGAACTGCGGGTGCGTGAACAGCGTCGGAGGCACGAGCGGGCTGCCGCCGCGGCGGGCCGTGTGCACCTCCCACAGGGCGAAGACCGCGAGCACGACGACGCCGCCGGCGATGGTCAGGTATGTCCAGAGGGGCCAGCCGTCCTGCTGGCCCTGGATCAGAGGCACCAGGATCGCGACGAGCGCGGCGGAGACCAGGAACACGCCGAACCAGTCGAGGCCGGCGGGCGGGCGAGGAGCCGACTTGTCGCGCTTGGGCAGCCAGATGGCGGCCAGGATCAGCGTCGCGACGCCGATCGGCAGGTTGACGTAGAAGACGGTGCGCCAGCCGTTCGTGTCGCCGAACGCCTGGATCAGCAGGCCACCGATGATCGGGCCGAGCGCGGTCGAGACGCCGATCACGGTGCCCATGATGGCGAAGGCGCGGCCGCGCACCTGCGGCGGGAAGAGCAGCTGGATGAACGCGGTGACGGCCGGCACGAAGATACCGCCGGCGAGGCCCTGCACGACGCGGAAGATGACGAGCTGGGTGTCGGAGGTCGCGATTCCACAGGCGAACGACATGACTGTGAAGAGCGCGATGCCGATGAAGAACACCCACTTGTGGCCCATCCGGTCGCCGATGCGGCCGGCGGGGATCAGCGAGAGCCCGAAGGCGAGCGCGTAGCCCGAGATGATCCACGATAGCGTGGCCTCGTCGGCGTTCAGCGAGGTCTTGATCGTGGGGAGGGCGACGTTGACGATGGTGGTGTCGAGCAGGGCGATGAACATGCCCATGAGCAGAACGACGAGGGCGCGCCAGGCGCCCTTCGGGATGGCCGGGGCTCCCGGCCGGGTGCCGGCAGCGCCGGCGGGGCCGGCGGTGGCAGTGGTGGTTGACATAGCGGTGAAGCCTTTCGTTCCGCGCGGGCGCGGGCGGGGTGGGACGGAAGGGGAGGGGAGGGTCAGGGGGTCGCGCGGTCGGGTTCGACGCGGGCGCGTTCATCGGCGATGATCGCCGGGAGCTGCTCCTGGACGTGCTGAAGCCAGCCGATCTCCGACCGCAGTCGGTGCTCACCGTGACTGATCACGACGTCCTCTCCGACGCTGAGCCACGGGTGGGCTCGCTCGTTGTTGGCAACGGTCTTCGCGAGCAGCGTTTCGTACGTGTCGATGCGCTCTTGGATCGTACGCGGCAGGTCGTCGAGGCGTTCGGGGTCGAGCCTGGCCAGCGCCAGATCGAACGGATCGGGTTTGTAGGTGATCTCGAGCAGGGTCGTCTGGTGCAGTGTCTGCAGCAGCGCGCGACCTGCGTCGGTGATGGCGTAGACCTGGCGCTCGGGAAAGTTGCCCTCGCGCTCGGTCCGCACCTCGGCCAGCAGCCCGTCGGCCGCCAGCCGCTTGATGGCGCCGTAGAGCGCGCCGACGCTGACGTCGGTCCACAGGGCGATCCGCTCCTGCTCCGCCTGCTGGCGCAGCTGGTGCCCGTGCATCTCTCCGTACCGCTCGAAGGCGTCGAGAATGAACAGACGGATGGATGACATACGACTACTCTCGCGTCAGTAGTCAGGTTTTGTCAAGCTGCTGGCAGTGGTCGGATACGACGACGCAGGATGCAATGCCCCGCCAGGAGGTCAGCCCGCGTTTCGCCCCGCCCACCCGGCCCGCACGACGGCGAAGAGCAGCGAGGCGATCAGCAGCAGCACGGTCACTATCAGCACCACCCACGATCCGGGCCGGAGCAGGCACACGAAGCCGCCGGCCACGGCGATGACACCGCCGACGGTCATGGGTAGCAGAGCGGCCAGATGGCCCGCCTCCCACGCCTCCTCCGACTGCATCACTGCGGGGATCCGGATCCCTGCGATGGGGTTGACCTTGAGCAGCCCCACGGCTGCCGCGACGGTGGTCGCCACGATGACGACGGCGACGACGAACAGGGCGATTGCGATGACGATCACGGTCGTCAAGCCTACGGGCCCGCCGGGCCGGCCGTCGCGGGGTACCGTCCACCGCATGCCCGACGCCCCCACCCGCTGGCTTTTCTCCGGCCAGCTCGGCCCGCTCTTCAGCGACGACCACGAAGCCGACGAACACGACAGCGGCGACCACGGCGACGAACACGACAGCGGCGACCGCCCGATCCTCCTGATCGAAGCGCGCTCGCTGATCGCCGGCCGCCCGATCCACCGGGCGAAGGCGCACCTGCAGCTCAGCGCGATCCGGCACCGGGCACGTGAGCTGGGCGATCGGGTGGACTACCACCGCGTCGCCGACTACGGAGAAGCCCTGGAGGCGACCGGGGGCATGAGGGGCCGCAGCGACCTCGAGGTGATCGACCCGACGTCGTACGCGGCGCGGCGGTTCGTGCGCGAGGCGGGGTGTCGCATCCTGCCGTCTCGGGGGTTCGTCACGAGCGAGGAGGACTTCCGGGCGTGGGCCGACGCGCGCGGCGGCAGCCGTCTGCTGCTCGAAGACTTCTACCGGGCGACGCGCGAGCGCACCGGGCTGTTGATGGAGGGCGACCAACCCGTCGGCGGCCACTGGAACTACGACCACGACAACCGCGCGGCGCCGCCGAAGGGCGCGGTGACGCTGGGACTCCCCGACCCGTGGTGGCCGACCGAAGACGACATCGACGACGAGGTGCGGCACGATCTCGACGCCTGGCAGCGCGACGGGCTCGTCACGCTCGTCGGGGCCGACTCGCCTCGCCGATTCGCCGTGACGACCGACGAAGCCCAGCACGCACTCGACGATTTCGTCGAGTCGCGGCTCGGCGACTTCGGCCCGTTCGAAGACGCGACCCTGACGGGCGACTGGACGATGGCGCACTCGCTGCTGAGCGCCCCGCTCAACCTGGGTCTGCTCGACCCGCGCGAGGTCGTCCAGCGGGTCGCAGCCGAGCATGCCGCGGGCAACGCGCCCCTGAACAGCGTCGAGGGCTTCGTGCGGCAGGTCGCCGGCTGGCGCGACTACGTCTGGCACCTCTACTGGTATCTCGGCGAGGGCTACGCCGTCTCGCACAACGCGCTGCACGCGACGGAGTCGCTGCCCGCCGCGTTCTGGCAGTTGCGCCCCGACGAGATCGAAGAGAACTGCCTGCACCACGTCGTCGACGCCGTGCGCGAGCACGGCTGGGCGCACCACATCCAGCGCCTGATGGTGCTCGGCAACTGGGCGCTCCAGCGTGGCTACGATCCGGTCGAGCTCAACAGCTGGTTCATCGACATGTTCGTCGACGGCACACCGTGGGTCATGCCGGCCAACGTCGTCGGCATGTCGCAGCACGCCGACGGCGGCATCGTGGCGACCAAGCCGTACGCATCGGGCGGTGCCTACATCGACCGCATGACCGATTACTGCGGCTCCTGCAGATTCTCGCCGAAGAAGCGCCTCGGCCCCGACGCCTGCCCCTTCACCGCCGGATACTGGGCCTTCCTCGACCGCACCGAGCCCCTCCTCGCGGCGAACCACCGCATGGCGCAGCCCCTCGCGGGCCTCCGCCGTCTCGCCGACCGTGAGCAGGTCGTCGCCCAAGAGCGCGAGCGCGACCCCTTGTGATCCCCACCGCCCCCGCTGCCGCGCCCCCTCCGCCGCACCGCCCCGTCACCTTCCACCGCCAGCGCGACACCTCGGCGTGACGTCCTGGTGGCGCACCGCCCACGAGCCGTGGGCGCTGCAGCACGCCGACGTCGTCGAGCTCGACGAGAGCCTGCTCGCCGCGGCCGGCCTCGGTGTGCTCTCGTCGCGCCCGCCCGATTCTGTGCTCTTCACCGCGGGCGCCGACGTCCGCTACTCCCGCGGCTAGTGCCCTCGAATCGGACTGCGCGCCGCGACCTGACGCGGTGTTCTGTCCGAAGCCCGGCCCGGCGCAGCCCGGCCCAGCCCGGAGGCTACGCGCGGCGGTTGTGCACCAGCGCCTCGGCGTAGGAGGCGAACCACGCGCCGGCCTTGGGCCCACCGTTGCAGGTGCCGTCGCTGGCCCCGGGCGACTTGATCCAGAGCAGGGCGTCGAGCCCGGTGGTGCCGGCCGAGACGTGCGGATCCTGCCCCAGGCCCGTGCCCTCGGGGTTGCACCAGGTGCCCTTCCAGCCCTGGCCGTTGCGCGACACGTCGATCACGTAGTGCGAGTCGCCCGTCAGCTTCGACACCTTCTCGGCGTACGAGCGCTCGTCGTCGACGGGGTAGAAGCTGGCGACGTTGGTGAAGAAGCCACGGGCGTACTGGATGCCGGCCTTCTTCAGCCGCTCTGACATCACCGTGGGCTGCACCCAGTGCGAGTTGCCGGCGTCGAGGTAGGCGGGAATCTTGGCTGCGGCCAGCTCTTCGACCGATTGGCGGATGAGGGGCAGCCGGGTGTCGGCCTGAGAGGGGCAGTTGCTCAGCATGGCGAGCGAATCGGGCTCGACGATCACCACGGCGCGGTGGCCCTTCAGCGCGCTGGTAACCGCTTTCATCCAGACGGGGTACTCCGCGGCGCTGAAGCCCCCGGCCGAGAAGTCGCCGCAGTCGCGGTTCGGGATGGCGTAGGTGACGAACACCGGTGTGGTGCCCTGTTTCTTCGCCGCCTCGAGGTTCTTCGTGATGAACGGACCGACCTGCTTGGTGCTGTAGTTGTCGCCGAGCCAGATGGCGACCGGGGTCTTGGCGATCTCGTTCGCTGCCGCGGCCGCCGTGGTCTTGCCCTCCGCCTCGAGCGCCATCGCGGCATTGTGGGCGACGCTGTCTCTCTGGCGGTAGAGCCCGCCGGCGAAGATCGTCTTGGTCGACTCGGTGCGGATCGTCACGGGTGCCTTCTGGGTCGCGGTGCAGCCGGCGGCGAGGGCCGTCACGGCGACGGCCAGGGCGACGAGGCCGAGCACGCGGCGGCGGAGCGATGGTCTCGCACGGGGTGTCGTCTGAGTCACGCTGGCTCCGATCGGCAGAAGGAGGGGTGGTCACGTCCCGCTTCGCACGCTCCTCTTAGTGCACCACGCCCGAGCGGCCGGGAGCAACGTCCCCCAGGCGCTGTGCAGGATCGAAGGCGCGGCGAGTATGCCGGAGGCATGGCTTCCGACATCCTGCTCATCCTCGCCTCCGACCACCGCGACTCGCTCGAGACCGACCTGTACGAGTTGACGGCGCCGCCGACCCCGGCCGAGGCGGCGCGCATCAGCGAAGACAAGCTGACCGTCTATCAGGCGCTGGTCGACGTGGCACCCGAGCTGCCTGAGGGCGTCCAAGCCGGCATCCTGGTCGACGAGCAGTACGGTGCGGCGGTCGCCGAGCTGGCCGGCCGGTCGGATGGCCTGATCAACCTCTCGATGCCGCTCGAGGCCAGCGGCAAGGACTGGTTCGAGTTCGCCTACGCCGACTGGCAGAAGCACGGCACCTTCTTCGACAACGACCACGCCAAGGTGCTGATCCGCGACAACCCCGAGTTCGACGTCGACGATCGCTCGAAGCAGGCCGACCACCTGCGCGACCTCTCGACCTGGTGCCGCGAGAACGGCCGCCCGCTGATCATCGAACTGCTCGTGCCGGCCACCGACGCCGACCTCGCCACGGTGGGCGGCGACAAGCACCGCTACGACGACGAGCTTCGCCCGGGGCTGACCCTCGACGCGATCCGCTACCTGCAGGATCACGGTGCCGACCCGGCCATCTGGAAGGTCGAGGGCATGGACAAGCAGGAGGATGCGCAGGCGGTGGCCGATCTCGCGAAGCGCGACGGTCGCGAGGCGACCTGCATCGTGCTCGGCCGTCACTCCAGCCGTGAGGATCTCGACAAGTGGCTCGACGCCGCAGCCCCCGTCGCCGGGTTCACGGGTTTCGCGATCGGCCGCAGCATCTGGTGGGACGCCCTCGTCGACCTCAAGGCCGACAAGATCGACCGGGCCGAGGCACAGCGCCGGATCGGCGCCACCTACCTCGACTACGCGAAGACGTTCATCGCCGCCCGCCCCTAGGCCGTGTCTCTCAATTCACCGCGGCCTGCGGCCGACTGAGAGACACGACCTGGCGACGAGGCATGGTCACGGGGGGCCGGCCAGCCACAGCGTCACGACGCAGGTGACCTGGAGGGCCATCCCCGAGAACAGGGCGAGGCGCCGGATCATGGGGCGGTGCGTGAAACTGTCGACCGCGACGAGAGGCGCGAGCGGCATGATCAGGCGCGGGATGCTCTCCTGCGGCAGGAACACCGCGAACAGATAGAGCGCGTACGCGATGACGAAGGCGCGGGTCTCGATGCCGAGCCTTCGCAGCGACGGCTTGCGCATTCCCCAGACGAACAGCACGACGATGGCGAGCACCACCAGGATCCCCGCGTAGCCGAGATACCGCACCGCCATCAAGAACCACGGCTCGAGCGGGATGAACTTGGGCGTGTAGCCCAGCACGTCGTGCCACCACACCATCTCGGTCTGGAGGTAGGCGCCCGGGTGGCCGGTGGCCGCCGCGGCGATCAGCGGCCAGGCGAAGCCGGCGGCGGCGACGACGAGGCCGGCGACGACCGCCTGGACCCGCTCGGCCTTGGGGAAGTCGTCGCGGTCCTTCCAGTAGCGCTGCACGACGACGATCCCGAGTGCGAGCGCCAGGGCCAGCGCGCCCGGCTTCGTGAACGACGCGGCGACGCCGCAGACCGTCAGCAGGACGTAGCGGCGCTCCATGATCGCCAGCAGCCCTGCGAAGAGCAGGAAGAGGACCATGCTCTCGGCATAGCCGACCTCCAGCAGGAAGGCCATCGCGCCGAAGCAGAAGAACGTGGTGCCCCACAGGGCGCTGAGCTCGCCGACCCGCAGTCGGAGGAAGCGGTAGAGCATGAGGGCGGCGAGGGCCCCGAAGACCGTGGCCACGCCGACGGCGACGAACCCCGTCTCCCATCCGGTCAGCTGAGCGAGGATCCGGACGGTCCACGGGAAGGCGGGCAGGAAGGCCCACGCGTTCTTCTCGACGACGCCCGACGACGTCATCGCGAGGGTGGTCGGGTAGCCGTGCTCGGCGACCTGCGTGTAGAAGCGGGCGTCCCACACGTTGAGGAACCCGACGAAGCCCTTGGTCGAGCCCTCGTCGATGTAGCCGTTGGCCCACCGGCCCGGGTTCATCGCGGCGATGCGGTACATGCCGAACAGCAGGATCGTCGAGAACACCCGCGACAGGCCGTAGATGACGAGCACCGAACCCCACCACGGCAGCCGCTGTGCAGCCGTCAGGAGGCGGGACGTCGATCGCGCGGGGTCGACGACGGCAGTCGTCACGACCCCCGGGCTGCTGTCCAACACGCCTAGAAGTATTCATCATTTCCTGGGCGTTCCGCTGGGGCGTGCATTCTGCGACGATTGCACGGCACCGTTCCGTGCGCTCAGCTCGCCCCGGCAAGGAGGTTCTGATGGTCGGATTCACCGGTTTCGCCAGCCGTCGCCGCGCCGATCCTGCGCTGCCGCCGGGGCAGTACCTCGAGAAGGGCTTCCCCGTGCTCTCGGCCGGCCCCGACCCGAACATCAAGGTCTGGGAGTTGCAGCTGGCGACCGAGCACGGCCAGCGATCCTGGTCGTGGGGTGACTTCATGGCGCTGCCGCAGAGCGACATCGAGACCGACATCCACTGCGTCACGAGTTGGTCGAAGCTCGGCACGCACTGGCGGGGCGTCTCGGTCGACACGCTCTTCGAAGGGCTGGTCACCGAGCATCGGTACGCCATGGCCCGCAGCTACGGCGGCTACACCACCAACCTGCCGCTCGACGACCTGCTCGGCGGCAAGGCCTGGGTCGTGCACACCTTCGAGGGGGCGCCGCTGGCGAGCGAGCACGGTGGCCCGGCCCGTCTGTTCGTGCCGCACCTCTACTTCTGGAAGAGCGCCAAGTGGCTGCAGGGCATCCAGACGATGGCCACCGACCGGCCCGGCTTCTGGGAGAACTACGGCTATCACAACCACGGCGACCCGTGGAAGGAGGAGCGCTACGCGTGACGAGCGAGTGGCGCTCGGGCGTGTGCGTCGCCGTGCGGCGCGAGACGGCGACGGCGCGCAGCGTGCGGCTGCGGGTCGACGGGCTCGGCGCACCGGCTTCCGGTCTCGGTGCGCCGGCCGCCGCGGGTGAGGCAGTCGTCGCGGGTCAGCACGTCGACGTGCGTCTGACCGCGGACGACGGCTACCAGGCGGTGCGCTCGTACTCGCTGTCGGCCACCCCGCAGGCGGGCCCCTTCGGTCGACCTCTCGGCGCGGGCGAGATCGAGATCACGGTCGAGGAGATGCCCGAGGGCGAGGTCTCGCCCTATCTGGTCGAGGGCATCGAGCCGGGCGACCCCGTCGAGATCCGGGGCCCAGTCGGCGGCTGGTTCGTGTGGCGCGACGGCGACGGCGGGTCGGTGCAGCTCATCGGCGGCGGCTCTGGGGTCGCGCCTCTCGTCGCCATGCTGCGGGCGCGCGTCGCCGGCGGCAGCACCGCCGACTTCAGGCTGCTCTACTCGGTGCGCTCGCCTGAGGCGCTCTACTTCGGCGCCGAGCTGACCGCGCTCGCCGAGCTGCCCGGCATCGCGGTCGACACGGTCTACACGCGCACGACCCCACCGGGCTGGTCCCGTTCGCCAGGCCGCATCGCCGCCGCCGACCTCGAGAGCCTGGTGCAGGATCCGGGGCTGTCGCCCACCGTCTTCGTCTGCGGCCCCAATGCCTTCGTCGCCTCGGTCACCGGGCTGCTGCTCGCGCGGGGTCACGCCCCGGCTGCGATCCGCACCGAGCGCTTCGGCGGCCCCTAGCCGCCCTTCCCGCGGCTGCACCCCGTCTTTCGGCCGACGTCCCAGCGCCGCGGCGCTGGGACCACGGCCGAAACCCTGGGTCTCGCGCTAGCGACGGCGACGGAAGAGGCGGCGCAGCCGCGCCTCGAAGGCGTCGGTCATGCCATTCGAGACGTCGGCGATGCCGGCGACGCCCTGGGCCGTGGTGAGCGTGGCGAGGTTCTGCTGCACGTAGTGCGCGCGGGCCGCCTGCGCGGTCGCGAACGTGAGGTCGAGTTCGACGGCGGCGGCCCGGAGGAGGCGCAGCGCCTCGTCGGGCGTCGGGTCGGGGGCGGCCGCGAGCAGTTCGAGGCTCGGCGATCGCACGCCCCGCTCGAGCCAGCCGGCCGCCTGCGTGCCGAGGTCGTCGGCCGAGCCGAGCCCCAGCATCCTGCGCGCTTCGGCGAGGCGGATCTCGTCGAGTGCGGTCATGCGTCGAGCCTAGGCGCGCGACGGCACCCGGAGCGCGAAGGCTTCGGGTGCCCAGGGCGCAGCAGCCGTCTCGGCGACGAGCGCTGCTGCGCTGCTGCGCTGCTGCGCTGCTGCGCTACGGCGTCACAGCGTCACGGCGTCAGCTCGGCGATCCGCGAGTAGTTGCCGTTCTGCGTCTGCGACGCCGACACGACCACGCGCACCCCCGTCGCCGTCACCGGGGCGTCGAACGGGATCCAGCGGGCGAGCGCCGTGTTGCCGGTCACCGTCGCCTGGGTCGACCACGTGCTGCCGTCGGTCGTGGTCTGCACCACGAAGTCGGTCGGCACTCCGTCGACGATCGAGGCGAAGCCGACGCCCTCGAGCGTCGTGGGGGCCGCCGGCGTCACAGTGAGCGTGTCGGGGAAGTCGCCGGGGGTGGCGTCGTTCCAGAACGTGGCGAGGTCGCCGTCGACCGCGTTGCCGGCGTCGTAGGTGCGCGGCTGGCCTTCGTACTCGTTGGCGCCCGCCGTGCTCGACGCCGTCGCGGTGACACCGGGTGCCCACGCGCCGAAGGTGAGGAGCGACGCCTTCGTCTTCACCGATGCGGCGCCCGACCCGGTGCTCGACGAGACCGTGATCGGGATGCTCAGCGAGCCGCCGGATCCTGTCTTCGGGGCCGTCACCGCGACCTTCACGACCGTCTGGGCCGCGCCGCCACGAGTGTCGATGCTGAAGGGCACGGCAGGAGCCGACCACCCGGCGGGGACCTTCGCGGTCACCGACCCCGTGACGACCTTGGCGCCGGTCGCCCCGACGGTCACCGGGATCGTCACCGTCGAGCCCGGCAGCACCGGGTCGGTGACGGTCGAGGTGAGCCGCGCCGTGAGTGCGGTCGGCACGGCCGACAGAGCCTGCGACGAGAGGTTCGCGTGAGCGGGCACCCCGGTGAGCACGACGTAGCCGCCCTCGACGTGGGCGCCGTACGCGAAGCCGGTGGTGCCGTTCCAGACCCGCTTGCCGTTCACCGTGACCACGGTGGAGGCGCCGTAGGTCGGGACCTTCACCTGGCCGACCGCCGCCACGGGGGCGTCGAGCTGCTCGGTGAAGGTCTTCGCGGCCTGGTCGTGCTTCCATGCCACCTCGATGTCGCCGAGCGGCGTCTTGAGCGACCCGGAGGCGTTCTTGAGGTCGCCGGTCTGGGGCACGATGTCGTACGCGCCCGTGAGCGTGGTCGGGTGGATGCCGAGCACGTCGAAAGTCAGCGCCGAGGTCGGCCCTGTCGCCCAGCCGTGCGAGTTGCTCATGTAGGCGCCGCCGTAGCCGAACTGGCCGTTGGCGAGGTATCCCTCCCAGAAAGTCGAGCCCGTGCCGAGAGGCGAGTCGAGCATGTAGCCCCACTCGGTGCGGATCAGGTCGAGCGCCTGCGTGGTGTCGCCGGCGGCCAGGTGCGCCTGCACCTCCATCGAGCCCGGGAAGGTCGAGATCTGGCCGCCGTTCTCGGGTGTGGTGGCGCCGTACTGGTTCCAGTTCTGTGTCAGAGCCGCACTGACCTGCGAGGCGCGGGCCGCCGAGGCGAGCCCGTACCAGACGGCCAGCGAGTTGCCGTCCTGCGGGTGCAGGTCGCTCGTGGGGTTGTCGCGGTACTGCCCGGCCGACGCGTCCCAGAGCTGCGTGTTGACCGCGCTCTTGATCGAGGCGGCCGAGGCGCGCCACGACTTGGCGAGAGCCGGATCCTTCTCGACCGTGGCCATCTGCGCGCCGGTCATCAGCGTCTCGTACAGCAGTGCGTTCGCCTCGACGTTGTCGCCGCCCTGACCTGCCCGGGCCCAGTCGTTCGTGCCGGTGACGTTCATCAGGCCGGTCGAGTCGACCTTCGCGAGCGAGAACGCGACGGCCTTCTTGTACTTCGACCATTCGCTCTGCAACCACACCCCGTCGTGGCTGTACTGGTAGTAGTTGGCCGTGCCCAGCAGCGTCCACAGGTGATATGTGTCCGAACCGAACGCGTTCACCTCGGGGCCGGCGAACGGCAGCTCGCCCGAGGCCTGCTGGTTGTTGAAGAGCGTCGTCAGGGCATTGCGTGTCGGGGTCAGGTCGCCGAGCGAGGCGTACTCCGTCGGCACCGAGACGCCGAGGTCGCCGGGCCAGACCGTGCGGTCGCGCTTGGCGCCGTCGACGAGCACGCTGGTGCCGACGCCGACCGTGCCGCTGTTGTCCCAGCCGCTCGCGGGTGGCCCCCACACGCGGCCGGTGGTCGGGGCGATGACGTTCGTCTGCACCGTGTAGGCGCCGGCGTACCAGATGCGGTTGAGCAGCTTGTCGTTCGATGTGAAGTAGTTGTCGTAGCTCCGCAGGTCGGTCGCCGTCGGGTCGAAGCTGATCGAGACGCTGACGTTCTGCAGGCCGATCGGGCCGCCGGTCTTCGAGAAGAGCGTCAGGTAGCGGAACCCGCCGCGCAGCGACGCCTGCGGCACGGTCCACGACCCGCCAGGCGCGACGGCCGCGGTCAGCGACC
This sequence comes from Frondihabitans sp. PAMC 28766, assembly GCF_001577365.1. Classification (NCBI taxonomy): domain Bacteria; kingdom Bacillati; phylum Actinomycetota; class Actinomycetes; order Micrococcales; family Microbacteriaceae; genus Frondihabitans; species Frondihabitans sp. PAMC 28766. Next base: position 612,911 of record NZ_CP014513.1, on the reverse strand, counting down.
CGTCCGAGCCCGATCCGCCGTTGCTCGAGTCGCTGTTCTCGCCGATGTACTGGTTCGACTCGCTGAACGCGACCCCGAGCTGCTGATCCGCAGCGCTTCCCTTCGCGAAGTGGATCGTCGCGAGGCCGCCCACCTCCTTGCCGAAGTCGAGTGTGATCGATGATCCTGCGCCCTGAAGCGTCGCGGCGCCGCCGTGCAGGATCGCCGTGCCGCCGGCGACCTGGCCCGTCGTCCGGGTGATTGCAGTCGGCCGCACCGTGCGGCTGGCCGGCGAGTAGTTGTACTTCTGCGCGGCCGCGCGATCCGCTGCGAACGGGCTGGTCGCCGCGGTCGCCGCGGCCGACGGCGTGGCGGCATTCGGCGCGGCCTGAGCCGCCCCGGCGCCGCATATCGAGACTCCGAGAGCGACCGAGGCGATGACGGCCGTGCCCACGACTCGCCTCCTGCGCCGGCTCATCGTGCGGCCACCGTGATCGTGTGCGTGCCCGAGACGCGCGGGATGCTGACGTAGCCGCCTGCCGCGGTCGCACCGTGTGCAGGATGCCCGAGCCCGTAGACTACCGCCCCGTCCAGACGCACCACCGGGTGCGCGCCTGTCGCCGGGACGGAGACCGTCCCGCTGGTGCCCTTCGGCGCGGTCATGTCGAGCGAGAAGCCGTTGCCCTTGGCACCGGACTTCTTCCACGACACGGTCAGCGAGCCCTGAGGGGTCGGCAGCGTGCCCTTGGCCCACGTGACGGTGCCCGGGTGGGGTTCGACCGTCCACGAGCTGAAGCCGACTCCGGTCGGGGTCGCGCCCAGCAGGTCGTTGGTCAGTGCGGGCAGCACTCCTGTCGACCAGCCGTGCGCGGCTGAGGTGTATCCCTGTTCGTACATCGATCCTCCTTGACCGATTCCCTCCCAGAACGTCGTCCCAGGATCACTGTTCGCCATGGCCCCGTAGAGCCGCTTGATTTCGTCGATGGCCGAGTCTGCCTGGCCGGTCAAGAACCGGGCCTGGATCTCGGGATACGACGTGAACGCGTAGACACGGCTCGTCCCGTCCGAGACGAGCGTGTCGTTGTCCATGAAGGAGTTGCCGTACGGCGTCTCCGTGTTGTTGGTCAGGTAGCCGAGAGCGCGTGACGCCTGCTCGGGGCTGGCGACCCCGGCGAGCACTGCCCAGCCGTTGCCGTCCTGTGCGTGCCGCACGTCGCCGGTGGCCGAGTCGATGTAGGCGCCCGCGTCGGAATCCCAGAGGTGCGCGTTGATCGCCTTCGACACGAGGCCGGCGCGCTTCGTCCAGGCGGTCGCCTGGGCCGCATGGCCGGTCGCCGTGGCCATCGACCTTCAGCGCCTCGACGTAGAGGGCGTTGTAGTACGTCACTTCGCCAGTGCGGCCGAGGAAGGCGTAGTCGCCATAGCCCGACGTGCCGTTCAGGCCCTTCGAGAGCAGCCCGTTCGAATCGGTCACCGAGGGGTACCAGTCGTTCATCAGCTTGACGAGGTTGGGGTAGTACTTGGTGCCGTAGGCCGAGTCGCCGCTGTAGAGCTCGTAGTCCCAGCTCGCCGTGACCCAGTACATCGGGTAGTCGAACAGTGGCAGCGTGTAGTCGTTGATGGATGCCGGCGGGATCCAGCCGTCCGAGCGCTGGTGATCGGCGAGGTCGGCGAGAACGTTCGAGGCCGCAGCGTCGTCGGCGTGCGTGAGGTAGTCGGTGCGGCCCGAGACGGCGATGTCGCCGACGTACGGGTCCCGGTCGCGCTTGGCGCCGTCGGTCAGCACGACTTTGCCGTCGAGCGTCGGCGAGTCGGCGCCGCGCGGGTCGACATCGTCGCTGCGGAAGGTGTCGGTGATGAGCTCGTTCGTGTACGAGGCGTCGTACCAGTACTGGTTCAGCGTCGCGTCCGACGACTCGAAGTTGCCCTTGTAGCTCGACACGGTGCCGAGGTAGGGCGTGAAGTCGAGCGAGACGCCGCTGATCTTGACCGTGCCGAACGCCTGAGTGTCGGGGGCGTCGGACGCGAGGGCGTCCAGGCTGATCTTGAGGTAGCGGAAGCCGTGCAGGCCGTCCGAGCACACCTTCGTGCCGTCGGTGCAGCCGTGCGTGTCCTTCCAGGTCGACTTGCCGGTCGGCACGGCGATCTGGTCGGTGCCGGGGGTGATCGTGTCGCCGTTGTCCGACCGGGTGAAGTCGGAGATCTCGGTGAGGTACTGCTTCGTCTCGCTCGTCGCGACTCTGATGCCGGGGTGCCCGGCCGAGGCGCCGGCGAACTGGATCTCGGGATAGCCCGCGACGACCTTGCCGAAGTCGAGTGTGATGCTCGGCACCTGGGCGGCCGGCACGATGCCGGGGTAGACCTCGGCGATGCGCGTGTACTCGCCCTTGCCCGTCGACTGGTCTTTCGTCACCGTGATCCTGATCGAGGTGGTCGTGACGGGTGAGGCGAACGTGACCGCGTGCTGCAGGTCGGTGTTGCCCGTGACGGTGGCGACGGTCGACCAGGATCCGGCCACCAGCGCGTCGACCGTGTAGTCCTGGGGCACACCGTCGCTGTTCGACAGCAGGGTGACGCCCGGCAGGTCGACTGCCGTCGGCGACGTCAGCGTCAGCGAGTCGGGGTAGGCGCCGATCGTTGCATCGTTCCAAAAGGTCGTCGTGTCGCCGTCGACGGCGTTCGCCGCGAAGTAGGTGCGGGGCACGCCGTTGTCGGTGTTGCTGCCGGCGGTGGATGATCCGACCGCGGTGGTGCCGCTCGGCCAGGTGGGCGGGGTCGCCGGCTTCGTGCGGGTGAGCGTGGTGACGCCGTGACCGCCGAGGGCGCCCTTCGGATTCGCCACGCCGGGCGTCGAGGTCAGGACCTTGACGGGCTTGACGTCGCGCGAGGTGGGCGCCACGACGTACTTGGCCCAGGAGGGCTGCGCTGACTTGGCTGCGGACGCCGCAGAGCCGGTCGTGGGGGCGCCCGTGGCGCTGTTGGCGATGCCGAGCGAGGCGACGGCCGCCGTGGCGATCGCGATCGCAGCGAGGGATCTTGTTCTGCGGGAGGGTCTCACGGTCTGCCGTTCTCCAGTTCACGGGAAGGCGAGGCCGCAGCAGTGCGACGGAAGGAACGGCAGCGGTCCTCGTCAGTGGATGCCCGTCCCATGCGTATGAATCGTTTCACTGTGAGCGGGCACTGCATACGTTATGGCTTGGCCGTGAATTTCGCAACGAAAGAGGACGCGTCCTCGAAAGGGCGCGTCCTCGTGATCCTGCTGTCGCGGGTGGTCTAGCGGGGTCTGTACTCGCCCGCCATCGGGCAGTCGAACGGCTGGCGCGCGGCTAGCCCGACCTTGTTGAGGTAGCTGATCACGTGGCCGAACGCGCCCCAGAGGCTGGTCTCGGTGTAGGGCACCTTCTGCTCGGCGCAGTGCTCGCGGACGAGCACGCGGGCCTTCCGCAGGTTGGGGCGGGCCATGTTGGGGAAGAGGTGGTGTTCGACCTGGTAGTCGAGGCCGCCCATCGCAAGGGTCATGACCCGGCCGCCGGTGACGTTGCGGCTGGTCAGCACCTGCTTCGACAGGAAGTCGACGCGGCTGTTCTCGGGGATGATCGGCATGCCGATGTGGTTCGGCGCGAACGCCGAGCCCATGTAGAGGCCGAAGATCGCGAACTGCACGCCGATGAAGGCGAACGCCATTCCGAGGGGGAGGAAGTAGAAGATCACGCCGAGGTAGATCGCGAAGCGGATCGAGATCATAGTGATCTCGTAGGCGCGTTTGTCGACCTTCTTCTTGCCGAAGATCGTCTTGTACGACGAGACGTGGAGGTTCACGCCTTCGAACAGAAGGATCGGGAAGAACGCGTAGCCCTGGCGCTGAGTGAACCAGCGCATCAGGCCGCGCTGCTTGACGGCGTCGGTCTCGAGGAAGGACACCGTGTCGAAGGCGATGTCGGTGTCGCGCCCGATGGTGTTGGGGTTGCCGTGGTGCTTGGTGTGCTTCGACATCCACCACGAGTAGCTCATGCCGACGGCGCCGACGGCGAGGAGGCGGCCGATGCGGTCGCTCAGGGCGCCGGAGGCGAACACCTGGCGGTGCGCGGTCTCGTGAGCCAGGAAGGCGTACTGCGTGAAGATCAGGCCGATGCCGGCGGCGATCAGCAGCTGGAACCAGCTGTCGCCGATGAGGAACGAGCCGGTCACGGCCGCGGCCAGGCAGGCGGTGACGATCACGAAGACGGTGATGTAGAAGCCGGTGCGGCGCTTCAGCAGCCCGGCCTCGCGGACGCGGGAGAGCAGCACGTTGTACGTGTTCGTCGGCTTCGACGTCTCGCCCGAGGTGGTGCCGCGGAAGCCCGCGGGCAGCTCGGCACTGTTGCGGACGCGTGGCGTCGAAGTGGAGGTGGTTCGTGAGGACCCGGGGACCAGGGGTGCGATGGAAAGGGGGACAGAGTCAATTGCAGACATGCGACTCTCCCTGGTGGGTTCGACTTCACAGCCGCCGGGATGAGCAGACGCTCTTGTTCAGATGACGTCAACGTAGAGCACGGCGCTGGGAAGCGGAAGAGAAAAACCCACCCCCGTTCGGGACTCTCAGCCTTCCGGCTCGCGCGCGCACGCGCGATCCTGCGAAGAGTCCCCTCGGGTTCGAGCGACCGCGGGCCAGGGCACAGGAAAGCCCGAGGTAAACTCGATCGTCCCTTACACCCCCGAGAGAAGAATCGTGACGGCAATTCAGCACGACGCGGCATCCGACGCGCGGTACTGGCCCGTCCCCGTCCTCCGGGCGATCCCCTTCCTGGTGCTCGGTATGGTCACGACGTTCGTGAACAACCACTCGGCCGCGGTCGGGCTGCCTGTCTTCGGCGCGACCACCGTCGCCGGTGGCATCCTCCTGGGCCTCGGCTCATACCGCTGGCTCGACGACCGGACGAGCCGCACGCTCTTCATCGTGCAGGGCGCAGTCGGTGTCGTCTTCGGCGCGCTCGCCCTGATCTTCCACGGCCTCGGTCTCACCACGCTCGTCGCACTCGTCACCGGCTGGGCCGTCATCGCCGGTGTCATCGAGCTCTTCGCAGGTCTGCGTCGCCGTCGACGCTCCGGGCTCGCGCGAGACTGGATGCTGCTCGGCGGCACCACGCTGGTGCTGGGCATCGTCTACCTCGTCGTGCCGACCGACTACGACAAGCCGTTCGGCGGCATCGAGCACGTTCCCGGCAGTCTCACCTCGTCCACGATCCTCGTGGGCATCGTCGGGGCCTACGGCGCCCTCGTCGGCGTGTTCCTCGTCATCCAGGGCCTCTCGCTCAAATGGCAGACGAACTCGCCTGAGGCCGCACTGGCCGCCTCGCCAGGCGACACCCCCATCGACGGAGCACACAGATCATGACCGACAACCCCACCAGGCACGAGCGGCTGAGGCCGATGGAGCTGCTCGGCATGGCCGGCGTGTTCGGCCTCTTCACGGGCCTGATCGTGCTGCTGTCGACACGTCAGCCGGTCCTGTCTGCGATCTTCCTCGGCATCGCGTTCATCGTCGGCCTCGTCGTTCTCGCCATGCTCTCGCTCGCCTCCAAGCCCAACTCCGTCGAGCGGGCCGAGGTCACCGACGCCAACGGCCGCGTCAAAGGACTGCTCGAAGACCCCGACGAGGGCGACCTACCGCCGCGCGACCTCCCCCGCGGCCACTAGACCCTCGCGTCGCTGAGCGGGGCGACCTGCGGCGTCGTCGTCGCCGGTGAGGGCTCCGCCATGAACCGGCTCCTCCGCCTTGCCTCTCACCGTGCTCAGCGACGCGTCGCCTGCCGGCGCAGCGAGCGCTACAGGTATTGGACGAGCGAGGCGGCAAGCCCCGTGTACGTGCCCGGCGTGAGCGCCACGAGCCGCGCCTTCGCCTCGTCGCCGATGTCGAGCCCCTCGACGAACGCGACAAGCTCGGCCTGGCCGACCCGGTGCCCGCGGGTCAACTCTTTGAGCATCGCGTAGGGGTCGCTGATGGACGAGCGCCCGGCGGTGATCTCGGCGCGGACGACGGTCTGGATCGCCTCGGCCAGCACCTCCCAGTTGCCGTCGAGATCAGCGGCCATGGCCGCGGAGTTGATCGAGATCTCGGCGAGGCCGCGCGCGATGTTGTCGAGAGCGAGCAGCGAGTGGCCGAAGGCGACGCCGATGTTGCGCTGCGCCGACGAGTCGGTGAGGTCGCGCTGCATTCGCGAGGTGACGAGCGTCTCGGCGAGCGACGCGAAGAGCGCCGACGAGATCTCGAGGTTGGCCTCGGCGTTCTCGAACCGGATCGGGTTGATCTTGTGGGGCATCGTCGACGACCCGGTGGCGCCTTTCACGGGGATCTGCGTGATGTAGCCCATCGAGATGTACGTCCAGATGTCGGTGGCGACGTTGTGGAGCACGCGGTTGGCGTGGGCGACGCGCGAGTACAGCTCGGCCTGCCAGTCGTGCGACTCGATCTGAGTGGTCAGCGGGTTCCAGGTGAGGCCGAGACCCTCGACGAAGGATCGCGAGACGGTGGGCCAGTCGAGATCGGGCGCCGCCGCGAGGTGGGCCGAGTACGTGCCGGTGGCCCCCGAGAACTTGCCGAGGAACTCCGATGTCGCGATCTGCGATCGGATGCGGCCGAGCCGATACGCGTAGACCGCGAACTCCTTGCCGACCGTGGTCGGCGTCGCCGGTTGCCCGTGCGTGTGCGACAGCATCGGCGTCGCCGCCTCGGAGGAGGCCAGGGAGGAGAAGAGCGCGACGACGCCGTCGAACCGCGGCAGCCACACCTCGAAGAGCGCCTGCTTGACGGTGAGCGCGTACGAGAGGTTGTTGATGTCTTCGCTCGTCGCCGCGAAGTGGGTCAGCTCGGCGACGCCGTCGAGGCCGAGCTCGGCGAGGCGGGCTCGCACGTAGTACTCGACGGCCTTCACGTCGTGGCGGGTGGTGGCCTCGAACACGGCGAGCTCGTCGATGTCCTTCTGTCCGAAGTCGGCGACCACGGCACGGAGCGCGGCCTTCTGCGCCTCGGTGAGCGGTGCGGATCCTGCGAAAGAGCGGTCGGTCTGATCGATGAGCCACTCGACCTCGACGTGTACGCGGGCCCGGTTGAGCCCGGCCTCGCTGAGGAAGGCAGTCAGCCCTTCGACCGCGGGGCGGTAGCGGCCGTCGAGGGGTGAGAGAGGCTGAGGGGGGAGAGGCGCAGAGGGGAGAGGCGCAGAGGGGAGAGGCGCAGTGGGGAGAGGTGCGTTGGGGAGAGGCGCAGCGGGGAGGCTCATTGGTGGGACCCTTGTCGTAGTGCTGGTTCGATCTGCCGGAAGAGCGCCGTCGAGGCGTGCTCGACCATGTCGAGGACGGCCTCGAACATGGCGGCATCGGAGTAATAGGGGTCGGGCACGTCGGTGCCGTCGCCGGCCCGTTTCGCCTGACCGTCGCGATCGAAGCTCAGCAGCAGCTGCACTTTCGACCGGTCGGTCTCGGTGGGCGCCACGCCTTGAGGATGCGCTCCTGGCCGCGATCGAAGGCCACCACGAGGTCGTGGTCACCGAAGTCCGCGGCCTCGAACTGCTTCGCCCGGTGCCTCGAACCATCGTACCCGCGGCGCGAGAGCGCCTCGATCGTGCGCGAGTCGGCATGCTCGCCCACGTGCCAGTCGCCGGTGCCGCGCGACCCCACGACGACCCGCCCCGCGAAGCCCGTCTCGGCGACCCGTGCGCGGAAGACCACTTCGGCCATCGGCGACCGGCAGATGTTGCCGGTGCAGACGAACACGATGCGGAAGAGCGGCGGAGCGGGTTGAGGCCCCAGCGCCGCGGTGTCGTCGAAGTCGTCGTCGGGGAACGCCATCTGCGGTCAGGCCCGAGCGCGCACGTTGCCGAAGAGCGGGCGCAGCACGATGCCGATGAGCCAGCCCAGGATCGCCAGTACCAGCGCCCCGACGATGCCCCAGCCGAGATTGTCGACGGTGAGCCCGAATCCGATCAGCCCCGAGATCCAGGCCACGACGATCAGCAGGATCCCGTTGATCACGAACGAGATCAGCCCGAGGGTCAGGATGTAAAGGGGGAAGGCGACGACTTTGATGACGGTGCCGACGATGCCGTTGACGATGCCGAAGATGAAGGCGACGAGAAGATAGGTCAGCACGGTCGGCACGATCGACCCGTCGCCGAACGATTTCACGTGGATACCGTGCACGATGTAGGTGGTGAACCAGAGGGCCACGGCGTTGATGACCAGCCTCACGAAGAAACGCATGCGCACCACTATGCCCACCGCGGGCGTCGCCCGGTAGCCCGTAGGCTTGAGATGTGTCCGCTCCTGTCCGCCTCCGCCCTGAGATCGCCGCACTTCCGCCCTACCGTCAGGGTCGTCAGGCCGATCCTTCCGCCTTCAAGCTGTCGTCGAACGAGAACCCCTTCGACCCGCTGCCCGCGGTGCTCGACGTGCTGCGGGACTCGCTGCAGGTCAACCGCTACCCCGACGCGGCGGCGGTCGAGCTGAGGCGCGTGCTGGCCGAGCGTTTCGGCGTGACCGCCGACGAGGTGCACGTGGGGGCCGGCTCCGTCGCGATCCTGTCGCAGCTGTTCCTGGCAGCCGCGAAGCCGGGCGACGAGGTCGTGTACTCGTGGCGGTCCTTCGAGGCGTACCCGGGTCTCGTCACCGTGACCGGTGCCGACAGCATCCAGGTGCCGAACCGGCCCGACGGCGGCCACGACCTCGACGCCATGGCTGCGTCGATCACCGAGCGCACGCGCATCGTGGTGGTCTGCTCGCCCAACAACCCGACCGGTGAGATCGTCACCACCCACGAGTTCGAGACCTTCATGGCGAAGGTCCCCGAGACCGTGCTCGTGCTGCTCGACGAGGCCTACGTCGAGTTCGTCACCGACCCCGACGCCGTCAACGGCGAGTCGCTGCTCGAGCGTCACCCCAACCTCGTCGTGCTGCGCACGTTCTCGAAGGCGTACGGCCTCGCGGGCCTCCGGGTCGGCTACGCGATCGGCCCGGCCTACGTGCTGGACGCCGCACGCTCGACGGCGATCCCGCTGTCGGTGACCGGCATCGGCCAGCAGGCCGCCATCGCGTCGCTCGAGCACGAAGACGAACTGCTCGAACGCGTCGGGCGCATCACCCGACTGCGCGACCGCGTCTGGCAGGCCCTGGCCGACCAGGGCTGGCAGCTGCCGCGCTCGCAGGCCAACTTCATCTGGCTGCCGACAGGCGACCAGACGGCTCACGCGGCCGAGGTCTTCGAGAAGGCGGGCATCATCGTGCGCGCATTCGCCCCGGAGGGTCTGCGCATCTCGATCGGCGAGACGGCTTCTGTCGACAAACTCCTAGGTGCCGCCCAGGAGGTTGTCCGCACCCTCTAGGGCACCGCGCGTACCCCGCCTATAGGCTCTTCCGCATGTCTTCGCATGAAAAGGTGCCCGACCAGCCGTTCAGCCCGGCCGCGCCGACCACCTGGTCCGCCCCGGGCCACGCTCCCCCTGCGGTCCGCATTCTCGACCCCGACGGTGTCGTCCAGCCGAGCGACGCCGCCGACGAGCTGATGCCCCTCATCGACGCCCTCGACGACGACGCCCTTCGTCGTCTCCACCGTGACATGGTCGTCACGAGACGTTTCGACGACGAGGCCGGCAACCTCCAGCGCCAGGGCCAGCTCGCCCTCTGGGTTCCGAGCCACGGGCAGGAGGCCGCTCAGGTCGGCTCCGCCCACGCCCTCCGCCCGAACGACCACATCTTCCCCTCCTACCGCGAGCACGCGGTCGGCATCGCCCGGGGCATCGACCCCGTCGACGTGATCCGCCTCCTGCGCGGCACGACGCACGGCGGCTGGGACCCGGCAGAGCACCAGAACTTCCACCTCTACACCCTGGTGATCGGCTCGCAGACCCTGCACGCGACCGGCTACGCCATGGGCATGGTGCTCGACGGCGAACAGGCCACGGGCGACTCCGAGCAGGATCGCGCGGTCATCACCTACTTCGGCGACGGCGCCACCAGCCAAGGCGACGTCAGTGAGGCGCTCGTCTTCGCAGCGAGCTTCCAGACCCCGCAGGTGTTCTTCCTCCAGAACAACCACTGGGCGATCTCTGTGCCCGTCACGACGCAGTCGCGTACCCCGCTCTATCTGCGCGGCGAGGGCTTCGGCATCCCGTCGACGCAGATCGACGGCAACGACGTGCTCGCGAGCTACGCGGTCTCGAAGCGCGACCTCGACGCGGCGCGATCCGGCGGCGGCCCGCGCTTCATCGAGGCTCTGACCTACCGGATCGGCGCGCACACGACGTCCGACGATCCCACCAAGTACCGCACCGACGACGAGCTGCAGTCGTGGATCGCACGCGACCCGATCGTCCGGTTCGAGAAGTATCTCCGCTCGCGCGGCGAGAGCGACGCCTTCTTCGCCGAGCTCGACGACGAGGCCTGCGACCTGGCCGAAGACGTCCGCAAGCGCACCCTGGCTCTCGAGAAGCCGTCGGCCGACCTCATGTTCGACCATGTCTACTCCGAGCCCCACCCGCGCATCGACGAGCAGAAGCAGTGGTTCGCCGACTACGAGGCCTCGTTCGGAGGGCACGCATGACCGACATCATCGAGACACCCCTGGTCGAGGCGGAAGCGCCCGGCACTGAGATCCTGCCGCTCGGTCGCGCGATCAACGCGGGCCTGCGCCAGGCGATGCTCGACGACCCGCGAGTGCTGCTCATGGGCGAGGACATCGGCACGCTCGGGGGCGTCTTCCGCGTCACCGAGGGGCTGCAGACCGAGTTCGGTCGCCGCCGCGTGATCGACACGCCCCTGGCCGAGTCGGGCATCGTCGGCACCGCGATCGGCCTGGCCATGCACGGCTTCCGGCCCGTCTGCGAGATCCAGTTCGACGGCTTCATCTTCCCCGGCTTCGACCAGATCACGTCGCAGCTGGCCAAGCTGCAGAACCGGCACGAGGGCCGGCAGGCGATGCCCGTCGTGATCCGGGTGCCCTACGGCGGTCACATCGGCGCCGTCGAGCACCACCAGGAGAGCCCCGAGGCCTACTTCGCGCACACCGCCGGTCTCCGGTCGGTGAGCCCGTCGACCCCGCACGACGCCTATTGGATGATCCAGGAGGCGATCCGGTCGGACGACCCGGTGATGTTCTTCGAGCCGAAGAGCCGGTACTGGCCGAAGGGCCCCGTCGACTTCCGCGCTGCCGGCGTGCCGCTGCACGCGAGCCGCGTGGTGCGTCTCGGCACCGAGGTCACCGTGCTCGGCCACGGGGCGATGGTCGGCGTGCTGCTGCAGGCTGCCGAGATCGCCGCCGACGAGGGCATCTCGATCGAGGTCGTCGACCTCCGCTCGCTCTCGCCGGTCGACTACGGCCCGATCCTCGAATCCGTCCGCAAGACCGGCCGTCTCGTGGTGGCGCAAGAGGCACCAGGATCCGTGTCGGTCGGCTCCGAGATCGCCGCCACCGTCGCCGAGAAGGCCTTCTACTCGCTCGAAGCCCCCGTGCTGCGAGTCTCGGCCTTCGACACCCCCTTCCCCCAGCCAAGCTGGAGTCCGACTACCTGCCCGACGCGGACCGCGTGCTCGAGGCCGTCGACCGCGCGCTCGCCTACTAGCCCCGGCCCGAGGAGCACCCATGACCACCGTCACACCCGTCGCCGACAGCGTCTTCCACCTCCCCGATGTCGGAGAGGGCCTCACCGAGGCCGAGATCGTCGAGTGGAAGGTCGCGCCCGGCGACACCATCGTGCTGAACCAGGTGATCGTCGAGATCGAGACCGCCAAGTCGCTCGTCGAGCTGCCGTCGCCGTTCGCCGGCGTGGTCGGCGAGATCCTGGTCGAGGTCGGCCAGACCGTCGACGTCGGCGCGGCCATCATCACCGTCTCGTGCGGCGAGGTGCCGCGCACCCCAGCCGACGACGTCCTCGAGGCCGAAGACCCGGCTTCGTCCACGGCCCTCCTCGAAGACGAAGAGTCCGGCGCCGTGCTCGTCGGCTACGGGATCACGGGCGCCCACCTCGCCACGCGTCGCCGTCGCGTCTCGAAGGGCGAAGCCGACGCCCGAGTGCAGCGCGTCGCCGAAGAGAAACGCCGCCGCCCGGCCAGCGTGCCGGCCGCCTCCGCGCAGCCCGTCGTCGTGAAGCCGCCGATCCGCAAGCTCGCCAAAGACCTCGGCGTCGACCTCGCCGTCGTCGAGCCGACCGGCCTCGCCGGCGAGACCACCCGGGACGACGTGATCCGGCACGCTCGCCAGGCGAGCGTCTTCCACAACATCGAGACACCCGAGTGGGGCGATGAGCGGATCGAGCGCATCCCGGTCAAGGGCGTGCGAAAGGCGATCGCCACGGCAATGGTGTCGAGCGCCTTCACGGCCCCGCACGTCAGCCTCTTCGTCGACGTCGACGCCACCCGCACGATGGAGTTCGTCGCGCGGCTGAAGAGCTCTGCGCAGTTCGCCGGGGTCAAGGTGTCGCCGCTCCTCATCATGGCGAAGGCCGTGATCTGGGCCGTGCGTCGCAACCCCACCGTCAATTCGGAGTGGACCGACGAGGAGATCCTGGTCAGGCACTTCGTCAACCTCGGCATCGCCGCTGCAACGCCCCGCGGGCTCATCGTGCCGAACCTCAAGGAGGCCCAGTCGATGAGCCTCCTCGAGCTGGCTCAGGCGCTCGAGCAGCTGACGCTCACCGCCCGCGACGGCAAGACCCAGCCCGCCGACACCGCCTCGGGCACGATCACGATCACCAACATCGGCGTCTTCGGCATGGACACCGGCACGCCGATCCTCAACGACGGCGAGGTCGCCATCGTGGCGCTCGGCACCATCAAGCAGAAGGCCTGGGTCGTCGACGGCGAGGTGCGCCCGCGCATGGTCACCACCATCGGTGCCTCGTTCGACCACCGGGTCGTCGACGGCGACGTCGCCTCGCGCTTCGTCGCCGACATCGCGAGTGTCATGGAAGAGCCGGCGCTGCTGCTCGACTAAGCCGTCTCTCTCACTTCACCACGGCCCGTGGCGACCTAAGAGGCACGGCCTGGCCCCCGCCGCCTGTCACGCGTCGCTGCGCGTGATCCGGAGCGTGGCGGCGATCGCACCGACGGCGAGCCAGACGACCAGGACGGCTGCGCCGCCCAGCCACATGGTCCCGTCGGTCGCCAAGGCGAGCCCACCGCCGGCCTCGGACATGGTGAAGTCGGTCGCCCACAGATCGGAGCCGATCTTCACGCCGCCGACGAGGCCGGGCAGCAGCACCGTGAGGCCGAGGATCCCCGCCACGCTGCCGGCCGCACTGCGCACGACCAGCGAGAAGAAAACAGCGAACGCCCCGCTGGCTGCACCGAAGACGGCGCAGCCGAGCAGCGCGACCGCCGCGGCGGCGGACACGCCAACGCCCGTGACGACGAGACCCAGCACGGCGCACACCACCGATAGGATCGCGCCCACAGCGGCCATCACGCCTGCCTTCGCGGCCACGAACACGAGCCGGTTGGGCACCGCCATCAGGCTCGGCTGGACGGTCCTGGTCGCGTATTCCGACGACCCGGCGATCGCCCCGATCACGGCGATGACCGCCGAGCTGAAGACGCCCGAGCCGAGCGCCGCGGAGGACAGGCCGGGGTGATCGCCTGCCTGCACGACGGCGCCCACGACACCGGTCACCACGGCGACGAGGAAGGCGAGGCGGACGCTGCGAAGACTCGTCAGCTTGAGCAGCTCGGACCGTACGATGCCCCTGTGGCTCGGTCGGGGCGCTGGCTGAAGCGGGGTGAGGCTGATGGTTCTCATTGGGAGGTCCATTCGGTCGGGGTGCGATATTCGACGGAGTCGTGGGTGAGGTCGAAGAAGGCCTCTTCGAGGGTTGTCTCGACGGCAGCGATCTCGAAGATCGCTGCCCGCGTCTCGAGGGCGATGGCCGCGATCTGCTGGGGCGTGGGGCCCCCGACGAGAGCCGTCTCGGGCTCGGGTCGAGTCACCGAGGCGCCAAGCGCCTGAAGCGCCGGCACCAGCCGGTCGAGGTCGGTGCTGCGTACGCGAGTGGTGGCCGCCTTCGAGCCGTGAACGATCTCGTCGAGGCTCGCGTCTTTTACGATCCTGCCCTTGCCGAGCACGATCACGCGGTCGGCCGTCTGCGCCATCTCTGCCATCAGGTGGCTCGACAGCAGCACCGTCCGGCCTTCGCCGGCGAGGTGCCGAAGGAGGTCGCGGATCCAGGTCACGCCCTCCGGATCGAGGCCGTTCACCGGCTCGTCGAGCACGAGCACCTTCGGGTCGGCGAGGAGTGCGGCTGCGATGCCCACGCGCTGGCCCATGCCGAGAGAGAAGCCGCCGACACGCTTCCTCGCGACGCGGGTCAGCCCGGCGAAGTCGAGCACCTCGTCGACCCGGCGGTCAGTGATGCCATGGGTGCGAGCCAGGATGCGGAGGTGATCGCGCGCCGACCGCTGCGGGTGCACGGCCTTTGCATCGAGAAGAGCCGAGACCTCGTGCAGTGGCGCCGCATGCTCGCGGTACTCACGGCCGTCCACCGTTATCCGGCCCGACGTCGGCTTGTCGAGCCCGACGAGCATCCGCATCGTCGTCGACTTGCCGGCGCCGTTCGGGCCGAGGAACCCGGTGACGATACCCGGCTCCGCGCGGAACGAGATCGAGTCGACGGCCACGGTCGACGCGTAGGACTTGGTCAGATTGGTGGCTTCGATCATGAATCGAACGTATGTCGCCACGATATGTCACACAGCATGCCATGGTTCTGACCGATTGGTACCTCAGTACGCCTATCCATCCAGACGGCTGCGCCGGACGCCACGACGAACCGCGGGTAGGTCGTAGGTCGTTGCCCACGACGCCGGCGGCCGTGGGCGTGAGGACGTGCACGAGCGGCTAGGCCGTGTCTCTCACTTCACCACGGCCCGTGGCCAATTGAGAGACACAGCTAGACGAGCCCCTCCTGGTACGCGTGGATGACGGCCTGAACCCGGTCGCGAAGCTCGAGCTTGGCCAGCACGCGGCCGACGTGCGTCTTGACCGTCGACTCGGACAGGAACAGCTCAGCGGCGATCTCGGTGTTGGAGAGGCCCCGCCCGATGGCGACGAGCACCTCGTGCTCGCGCTCGGACAGTGGTGACGCGGCGGGCTCGACGGCCACCCGATCGGGCATCTTGCCGCGATACATCTCGAGCATCCGCTGCGTGATGCGCGGCGACACGATCGCCTCTCCGCCGGCGACGGTGCGAATGGCCTGGATCAGGTCGGCGGCGGGCGCGTCCTTCAGCAGGAAGCCGCTGGCGCCCGCGTTGAGCCCGCCGAAGGCGTACTCGTCGAGGTCGAAGGTGGTCAGAATGATGACGCGCGTTTCGGGCCGAGCCGCCACGATGCGCCGGGTCGCCTCGATGCCGTCGAGCCCGGGCATCCGGACGTCCATGAGCACGACGTCGGGTCGGAGCTCTGCTGCTCGTGTCACGGCGGCCTCGCCGTTGGTCGCCTCGCCGACCACGCGGATCCCATCCGCTGAGCCCAGCACCATGGCCATCCCGGCCCGGAGCAGGTCTTGATCGTCGACCAGCAGCAGGGTGATGTCGGTCATCGGTGGTCCTCTCGCGCAGGGGGCAGGATGACGCGGACTCGCCACCCGCCACCATCCTGCCCGGTCGTCGGATCGATGCGCGGGCCGGCCTCGACCGTGCCGCCGAAGACGGCGGCACGTTCGCGCAGCCCGACGAGACCTCGCCCCGTGCCGACGGACGCCATTGGCCCGAGGTTGAGGCCGTCGTCGGTCACTTCGATCGCGACACCCCGGGTGTAGTCCAGCTGCACCAGCACGCGATTCGGTTCGCGCGAATAGCGCAGGGCGTTCGTCAGCGACTCCTGCACGGCTCGGTAGACAGCGACCTGGACACCCGCATCGGTCGGCGGTGTGCCGCTCTGCTGGACGGCGACGGGCAGACCCGTGGCGCGATACGTCTCGACGAGGTGGTCGAGCTCCGCCAAAGTGGGCTGCGGCCCGAGCTCGGGGCTGTCGTCGCCCTCGCCGTCACGAAGGACGCCGAGGAGGCGGCGCATGTCGCGGAGGGACTCGCGGCCGACCTCGCCGATCTGCCGGACTGCTTCGCGGGAGCGCGCAGGATCCGACTCGGCCACCGCTTCGGCCCCGTCCGAGAGCCGAACCACGACCGAGAGGCTGTGGGCGACGACGTCGTGCATCTCGCGAGCGATCCGGGCGCGTTCTGCCGCCGTGGCGAGCAGCCCCTGCTGGTCGCGTTCGCGAGCGAGCTGCGCTGCTCTGCCGATCAGGGCCTGGAGGTAGCGGCGACGGTTGCCGATGTTCGAGCCGAAGAGCAGCACGATGACGAGGCCGACCAGGAAGACGGAGTTCGCGTCGGGGAAGTGCCCGCTGATCCCGGCACCGAGCCACATGCCGCCGTAGGCGAGAGCAGAGCCGATCCAGGCGTAGAGAGGCCTGCTGTAGACCGCGACGGCGTAGACCCCCAGCAACGTCGTGGCGACGAGCGAGGTGCCGGCCACAGCCGCCAGCACGGCCCCGAGGACGATCTGGACACCGAGAGTGGCGAGTGGCCGCGTCCGCCGGAAGACGAGGACGGCGGCCGACAGCACGGCCAGGATCAGCCAGCCGTGATCGAGCCAGTCGGCCCCTTGCAGCCCGAGCCCCGTGTCGATGCTCTCGGGGTAGACGAGGATCAGACCGGCGATGGCGATCAGGACGTCGGCGAATCGTGCGTGCCGCATCCAGTAGCGGCGCACCACACCCGGAGGGCGGGGCAGCAGGAGGTCGTCTTCGCTCGGAGCGCGATTGGACGCCGTCGACGAGGACATGACCTCACTGTACGTGAGCCTCCACCGCGATCGCCCGAGGCCCCCGACCACGCGCAGCGCGGCGGTCGAGGGCCTCGGGTGAAGGGACACGGGTCAGGCGTCGCGCTTCGTGAGCAGCACGACTGAGGCGAGCGCAGGAATGACGATCCAGACGGCGGCGACGATCCAGCACGTCGCCAGGTCTTGGACGCCGTCCTGCCAGAAGCTGCCGGTGATGTTCTGCGCCGCCCCGCCGAGGATGAAGGTGCCGAGGGTGACGTCGCCGAATTTGACGAGCTGCGCAATGATCGGCAGGACGAAGAAGACCCCCGCCACAACTGCGATACCGGCCGCCGAGCTTCGGACGACACTCGCGATCGTCGTCGAGAACAGCGCGACGATCAGCACGTAGAGAGCCGAGCCGGCCATGGCGCCGATGACCTTCGGGTCGCTGAGAGGTGCGTGCAGCTCCTGGCTGTCGAACATGGCCGCAGCGACGACGTAGCTCAGCAGGGACGAGAGGGCTGACAGCACGAGACTCACGACACCGGCCGTGATCATCTTCGCTGCGAGCACGGGCAGACGTCTGGGCGTCGCGAGCAGTGTCGACTGGATCATGTTCGTGGCGTACTCGTTCGAGACGATCAGCACAGCGAAGACGCCGATGACGAGCTGAGCGAAGCTGACCGACGAGGCGATCACCGACGCGTAGACGACTCCGGCTGATGCCGTGGCCCCGATGTCGCCCCAGGTGCCGGCGATCAGAGCGGCGAACCCGACCGAGATCAGGACCATGATCGCTGCGATGACGAAGGTCGAGCGGAGCGTGAACAGCTTCGTGAATTCGGCGGCGACGACGTTGCCGAACGACCAGCGGGGCGTCTCGGCCGGGCCGGCCGAGCGGCGGCCCGAGGTGAGGGTGGCGGTGGTCATCGGTTCGTCTCCCGGGAGGCTTCGTGGTTCGAGGTGCGGTACTCGACCGCGTCGTGGGTGAGGGCGAAGAAGGCGTCTTCGAGCGAGGTCTGCACGGCCGCGATCTCGAAGAGGACCACGCCGTGGGCAGCGGCCGTCTGCGCGACCTGCTCGGTCGTCGATCCTGCGATCTCGGCGGTGTCGGCGGCGGTGCGGGTGAGGGAAGCGCCCAGCGGGGTGAGCACCTGGCCGAGCCGGTCGAGGTCGGTGCTTCGCACGCGGATGGTCTCGGTGCCGGAGCCCGCGATGATGTCGTCCATCGTGGCGTCGGCGATCACCCGGCCCCTGCCGAGCACGATGACGCGGTCGGCCGTCTTGGCCATCTCGTCCATGAGGTGGCTGGAGAGCAGCACGGCGCGGCCCTCGGCGGCGAGCGAGCGGCAGAGCGAACGCACCCACTGCACGCCCTCGGGGTCGAGGCCGTTGACGGGCTCGTCGAGGATGACGGTCTGCGGGTCGCCGAGAAGCACGCTGGCGATGCCGACGCGCTGGCCCATGCCGAGCGAGAATTTGCCGACGCGTTTGCCGGCGACGGCCTCGAGCCCGGTCATGCCGATGACCTCGTCGACGCGACGGTTCGAGATGCCGTGCGTGCGGGCGATGCAGCGGAGGTGGTTGCGGGCTGTGCGGGCCGGGTGAGCCGCTTTCGCGTCGAGCAGGATGCCGACCTCGTGCAGCGGCGCCGCGTGGTCGGCGTAGGCGCTGCCGTTGACGGTCACGCGACCCGCGGTGGGGCGGTCGAGGCCGACGATCATGCGCATGGTCGTGGACTTGCCGGAGCCGTTCGGCCCCAGGAAGCCGGTGACGTAGCCGGGTTCGACGGTGAAGGAGATGCCGTCGACCGCGGTCTTGTCACCGTAGGTCTTGGTGAGGGAGGTTGCTTGGATCATGAGGTCAAGCGTACGTCGATATGAAATATCATACAATGATACCGAGGTACCGTCACGAGGCCTTCGGGTACGTCTTCGCGTCGGCGGCCTGCCAGCCGTAGACGGTGTCGCCCTTCTGCACGACGTACGACTGGTCGCTCGTGCAGTACGAGGCGCCCGTCGACAGGTCGGAGGGGAGCCAGTCGACCTCGAGGACAGGCTTCGGAGTCTTCGCCACGGGCGAGCACTTGCCGGCGGCGAGGATTGTCGGAGTCAGGCCCGACTTCGTGATGAACCGGATGTCCCAGCCCGGCTTCTCCGTCGTGACGAACTTCATTTCGATGCTCGTGGCGTCGTCGGGCATCCACTCCCGCTGGCGCGTCGTGAAAGGCGGCGTGGTGCTCTGCGCCCGGAACGACTCGAGGGCCGGGATGTCGTCGAACGTATAGGTCTTCTCGTGCGTGAGGACCTCGTCGATGAGGTCGCGCTGCGAGAAGGCGCCGACTCCGGCGCCGGCGACGGCGACGGCGGCGAGAGCGGCCAGGGTGATGGCGAGGGGCTTCTTCATGATGGTGATGCCTTTCGAGGTGAAGGGTGGGTCAGTCGACGCGGAGAGCTGCGACCGGGGTGACGCGCGTGGCTCGGCGACTGGGAGCGAGTGAGGCGCCGGCCGCCAGGACGAGCGCGGCCAGCACGAGAACGACGACGAGCGGAATCGGGATCGAAGGCAGCACCAGCGTCTTGCTGACGGAGCCCAGCATCGACTGCGCCCCGCACCAGCCGTAGACGGTGCCGAGCACGAGGCCGGTCACGAGCGAGGTGATCGCCATCTGCGCGGACTCGGCCAGGATCATGCGGCGCACCTGGCTCCTTGTGAAGCCGAGCGCTCGCAGCATGCCGATCTCGCGGCTCCGCTGGTGCACGCTGAGCGACAGGTTGTTGACCATGCCGACGGCGGCGATGATGGCCGCGAAACCGGTCAGGCAGGTGAAGACGGTGATGATGACACCGAAGCCTCCGTCGCCCTCTCCCTGGTGCATGGCCTGAAGGGTCTGTTGAAGAGTCGTCAAGGCGACGGCGAACGTGATGACGAGCGTCACCCCGACCACCATGCCAATGGTGGATCGAGCGCTGCGATCGGGATGCCGCGAGGCGTTCGCAGCGGCCAGGCGCGCCGGAGCGCTCGTGCCGAAGGCCCGGCCGACGAGTCGGAGGCACAGGGGCATCACGACATCGGCGCCGGCGACGACACCCGAGAACGACAACATCCCGCCGAGCAGCCCCAGCAGCACGCCGCTGGCGCTGACGAGCCCCACCAGGAGCCCGAGCCCGAGCAGGAGGCCGCCGGCGATGACGAGAACGAGTGCGACGATGTGCCGCCCGCGGCGCGAGGCCGCTTCGGCCGAGGATGCCTCCTGGGCCGACGAGCTCGCGGCCATCGGGCTCACTACCAGCACGCTGCGCGAGCCGACTCGGCCGGCCAGGACGGTGGCCGCGACGACGGCGACGACGGGAAAGAGCATGGACGCCGAGAGATACCGGTAAGAGAACTCCGGTGCCTCGTCAAGGGCGACGAGCACCCGGGCGAAGCCGATCTCGAGACCGAGTCCGACGACCGCGCCGAGAAGGCTGCCGACGACGCCGACGCGGAGGCTCTCAGCGACGACGGCGCGACGCTGCGACCGGGCCGTGGAACCCAGCAGGCGCATCAGCGCGATCGTCTTCGTGCGCCCGGCGATCACGGTCGAGAACGTGTTCGCGGTCACGATCGCTCCGACGTAGATCGAGAGCGCGAGGAAGACGATGGCCACCATCTGCAGGATGAGGCTGCCCTGATCGGATTGCGCCAGCCCGGGATCCTGGGCTCTCGTGACCTGGTCGACCAGGGAGACCACACCGAGCAGGGCGACGCCGAAGGCCGAGCCGAGAGCGGTGACGACGATCGTGGTGCGATGGTCGCGCGAGACGACGGCGGTCACGAGGCCACCTCCATGGCGAGCATGATGCGCGAGATGTCTTCGGGCGTCGAGCGACCGAGCTCGTTCACCACGCGGCCGTCGGCCAGGATGACGACGCGGTCGGCGAAGCTCGCTGCCACGGGGTCGTGCGTCACCATCGCGATGCTCTGGCCGTACTCGCGCGAGGCGGTCGACAGGAGCGTCAGGACTTCTCGCCCCGTGCGGGAGTCGAGGTTGCCGGTGGGCTCGTCTGCGAAGATCAGTTCAGGGCGCGAGGCGAGCGCACGCGCGATGGCCACGCGCTGCTGTTGCCCGCCGCTGAGCTCGTGCGGGCGGTGCTTCACGCGATCCTGCAGCCCCAGCGCCTGGACGAGGTGGTCGATCCACGCCTGTTCGTCGCGAGTCGGCTTGCGGCCGTCGAGATCGAAGGGAAGCAGGATGTTGGAGCGCACGTCGAGCGTCGGCACGAGGTTGAACGCTTGGAAGACGAAGCCGACCCGGCGGCGGCGGAGCAGGGTGAGCTCGTCGTCGCCGAGGCCGGTGATGTCGGTTTGGCCGAGGTGGACGGTGCCGGAGGTCGGCGAGTCGAGGCCGGCGAGGATGTGCATCAGGGTGGACTTGCCCGAGCCCGACGGGCCCATGACGGCCGTGAACTCAGCGGTGCGGAAGCCGACTGTGACGTCGGAGAGGGCGTGGACGGCGCTGTCGCCTGATCCGTAGGACTTGCCGAGACTGTCGGCGCGGGCGATGAAGGCGGGAGAGGTCATGCCGACAAGGCTAGGCAAGTCCATATATCACACCGTCATTCTCTTGATGTCTTCTCGTGGTACCTCGGTGCCGCGCGCTTTTGACAATGATTATCATTTAGCGATAGCGTCGCCGTCATGAAGTTCAGAGTCACCCTCGCCGCCGCCGCCCTCGCAGCGAGTTCCCTCCTGCTCGCCGGCTGCTCGAGCAGCTCCGACCCCGGCACCTCGACGACGGCGCCCGGCGGCCAGGTGCGGGTCGTGGCCTCCACCGACGTGTACGGCGACATCGCTTCGCAGATCGGCGGCAACGCGGTGTCGGTGACCAGCATCCTGACCAACCCCAACCAGGATCCGCATTCGTTCGAGGCCGACGCCCAGACCCAGCTCGCCATCTCGAAGGCCCAGGTGATCATCGAGAACGGCGGCGGCTACGACGACTACGTCGACACCATGCGCTCGTCGGTCAGCAGCAAGGCGGCGCTCATCAACGCGGTGAAGCTCTCCGGCAAGAAGGCCGTCGACGGCGACCTCAACGAGCACGTGTTCTTCGACTACCCGACGATGGGCAAGGTCGCTGACGCGATGGCGGCCGACTTCGCGAAGGCCGACCCGTCGAAGTCGAAGACGTTCTTCACGAACGCCGCCACCTTTCTCGGCAAGATGACGACGCTCGAGGGCGAGACGGCGGCCCTCAAAAAGCAGTTCGACGGTGACAAGGTCTCGTACACCGAGCCCGTGCCCGGCTACCTGTTCGACGCCATGGGCCTCGTCAACGTGACGCCCGAGGCGTTCTCGCACGCCGTCGAAGAGGGCAACGACGTGCCCCCGGCGGCACTGAACGACACGCTGAAGCTGATGCAGAACAAGAGCGTGAAGCTGCTCGCCTACAACGAGCAGGCGTCGAGCCCCGAGACGTCGCAGGTGCAGGCGGCGGCCAAGGCGGCCGGAGTGCCGGTCGTGCCCGTCACCGAGACGCTTCCGAAGGGCACGACCTACGAGACCTGGCAGCAGGGCAACATCGACAAGATCAAGGTGGCGCTTGCCCAGTGAGTGACGCGGCGGTTCTGAGCCTGCGCGATGCGGGCATGCGCTTCGGCGACCGGCAGCTCTGGTCGGGCCTCGATCTCGATGTGCGCGGGGGCGAGTTCGTCGCCGTGCTGGGGCCGAACGGCGCCGGCAAGACCACGCTGCTCAAGGCGATCCTGGGTCAGCAAGAGCTGTCGAACGGCAGCATCGACTTCCTCGGGCAGCCCGTCAAGCGCGGCCACCGCAAGATCGGCTACATCCCGCAGCAGCGGCTGATGGAGCAGGGCACGCCGCTCCGCACCCGCGACATGATCTCGCTCGGGGTGCTCGGGCACCGATTCGGCCTGCGCCGCGAGACCCGCGACGAGCGCGCCCGGATCGACGCTCTCGTCGACGAGGTCGGCGCGGCCTCGTTCGCGAAGGCCCCGGTCGCATCGCTCTCGGGCGGCGAGCAGCAGCGCGCCCGCGTCGGCCAGGCCCTCGCGGCCCAGCCCGCCCTTCTGCTCTGCGACGAGCCGCTGATCTCGCTCGACCTCCGCCACCAGCGCGGCGTCACCGAGCTCATCGACGGGCAGCGCCGCTCGATGGGCGCGGCCGTCGTCTTCGTCACGCACGACGTCAACCCGATCCTCGACGTCGTCGACCGCGTGGTCTACATCGCCGGGGGGCGGTTCACCATCGGCACGCCCGACGAGGTCCTGCAGTCGTCAGTGCTCTCCGACCTCTATGGCACCCCGGTCGACGTGATCCGAACCATGGGCAGGATCGTCATCGTGGGCAGCACCGAGGCGGCCGGCGGCGACGTTCACGACCATACCCACCATCATGCCGATGCCGGTCACGACGCCGAAGGGCTGGTGCGATGACTCCCGACGTGCTGAATCACATCCTGTCGTTCCAGAACTTCGGCGAGCTCGTCGCCCTGGTGCGCAACTCGATCATCGCCGGCGCGCTGCTCGGCATCGTGGGCGGCCTCATCGGCCCGTTCGTGATCACGCGCAACCTGCCGTTCGCGGTGCACGGCATCAGCGAGCTGTCGTTCGCCGGCGCCTCGATCGCGCTGCTGATCGGCGTGAACGTGGTGACCGGCTCGCTCGTGGGCAGTGTGCTGGCCGCCCTGATCATCGGGTTGCTGGGCAGTCGCGCGCGAGAGCGCAACTCGATCATCGCCGTGTTGATGCCGTTCGGCCTGGGTCTCGGCATCCTGTGCCTCGCCCTCTATCAGGGGCGGTCGGCCAACAAGTTCGGTCTGCTGACCGGCCAGATCGTCTCGGTCGACAATCCGCAGCTCGGCTGGTTGCTCGCCATCTCGGTGGTCGTGATCGTCACGCTGCTCGTGGTCTGGCGCCCGCTGACCTTCGCCAGCGTCGACCCCGACGTCGCGGCTGCCGCCGGCGTGCCGGTTCGAAGCCTCTCGATCGTCTTCATGCTGGCGCTCGGCCTCTCGGTCGCCGTCTCGGTGCAGATCGTCGGCGCGCTTCTCGTGCTGTCGCTCCTCGTCACGCCGGCGGCGGCCGCCTTGCGTCTCACGGTCTCGCCGCTCTGGGTGCCGGTGCTCAGCGTCGTCTTCGCCGTGACCAGCGTGGTCGGCGGGATCCTGCTCGCTCTCGGCGGCGGCCTGCCGATCTCGCCTTATGTCACGACCATCTCGTTCTTCATCTGGCTGGTGTGCCGCATCGTCGGCGGGTACCGCGAGCGACGCAGCCGCGGGCGTCGGGCGCAGGAGCCCACGGCTCGCCTGGCATCCTCGACCCCGGTCTCGACGGAAGAGAAGGTGGGCGCATGAAGCGGCAGACCTGGCAGCGCGAAGCGGTGCGGGCGGCTCTCGGCAGCACCGAGGGGTTCGTGAGCGCTCAAGAGCTGCACTCCAGCCTGCGCGACGGGGGGTCGACGATCGGCCTCGCCACCGTCTATCGCGCTCTCGCCTCGCTCGAGCAGGAGGGCGAAGTCGACGCGCTGCAGCAGGACGGCGAAAGCCTCTACCGCGTCTGTACGACGGGTGCGCACCACCATCACCTCATCTGCCGCAACTGCGGCACCACCGTCGAGATCTCGGCCGACCCCGTCGAGCAGTGGGCCGCCTCGGTCGCCGCCGCCAACGGCTTCACGCAGCCGAACCACGTGGTCGACGTCTTCGGGCTCTGCCCCGCCTGCACCGCTGCCGCCGCCTCGGCCTCCCCCGCCGCGGGCTGACCCCCGGTAACACCCCGGGTCTCGGCCGAGGTCCCAGCGCCGCGGCGCTGGGACCTCGGCCGAAACTCAGTCCCTCGCTCGTCGAACCGGATCGAACTCGGGTGTGGCGAGGGGCCGCGGGTTGCAGGGGCCGGGCGTGTCACGTAGGATTTCCCTTTGGTTGAGTGCTATCTGCGCTCATGTGGGCCGATTCCAACGCTTCACTGCCTCGGCAGAGTGGATGACGCACGCCGACAAGTGACCTTGGGTAGAGCGCCCAGCGACTTCTCGAAGACGCTGCGTTCTACGGTATTAGGAGGAAAACCATGGCAGCAACCTGCCAGGTGACCGGCGCCGTTCCCGGCTTCGGTCACAACATCTCGCACTCGCACCGACGCACCAAGCGTCGTTTCGACCCGAACATCCAGAAGAAGACCTACTACGTGCCGAGCCTGCGCCGTAACGTCACCCTGACGCTCAGCGCCAAGGGCATCAAGGTCATCGACTCGCGCGGCATCGAGAAGGTCGTCAAAGACCTGCTCGCACGTGGGGAGAAAATCTAATGGCACGCCAGCAGGACGTCCGTCCGATCATCAAGCTCCGCTCGACGGCGGGCACCGGTTTCACGTACGTGACCAAGAAGAACCGTCGCAACAACCCCGACCGTCTCGTGCTCAAGAAGTACGACCCGGTGATCCGCAAGCACGTCGAATTCCGCGAGGAGCGCTAAACATGGCCAAGAAGAGCATGGTTGCCAAGAACGAGCAGCGCAAGGTGATCGTGGCCCGCTACGCCACGAAGCGCCTCGAGCTGAAGAAGGCCCTGATCGACCCAAACGGCACCGACGAGAGCCGCGAGGCCGCTCGCGTGGGCCTGCAGAAGCTGCCCCGCAACGCCTCGCCGGTCCGCGTTCGCGGTCGCGACGCCATCGACGGTCGCCCGCGCGGTTACCTCAACGAGTTCGGTGTCAGCCGTGTCCGCTTCCGCGACATGGCTCACCGAGGCGAATTGCCGGGCATCACGAAGTCTTCCTGGTAGGTTCTGAGGCGGTTCTCCCCTGCAGATGCTGGGAAGGGCCGCCTCACGGCCATCATCGATGGTCGTTCACACCGAAGGTGCTTCTACAACAGAAACGTGTCCGAGGAGGACAACATATGGCTGACAAGTCACTGAACCGTACCGAGCTCGTCGCAGCTGTCGCTTCCGAGTCGGGCCAGAGCCAGGCTGCCGTCAACGGCGTCGTCGACGCACTGTTCTCGGTCGTCGCCAAGAGCGTCGCCGACGGCACCAAGGTCTCGATCCCGGGCTGGCTCGCGTTCGAGAAGACGCACCGCGCCGCTCGCACCGGCCGCAACCCGCAGACGGGTGCCGCTCTCGAGATCGCCGCCAGCGACAGCGTCAAGGTCAGCGCCGGCTCGAAGCTCAAGGCAGCCGTCAAGTAGTCGTTCGACTCCTTCGCAAGGAAGGGACGTCGCCCTCGGGCGACGTCCCTTCCTTCAGTTAACGGCGCCACCGGCTCGTTAGGCTTACCGGGTGCCACGACTGACTCGACTCGCCGGGCCGGCCCTTCTCGTGCTGGCGGCGTTCGTGGCCCTCGTCGTGGCCCTCTTCGCCGGCGGCGCCGCGGCACCGCTCCCCCTCGCGGATCCCGGCGCGATCGTGCGGTTCGGGCTGCCGGCGGCGACGGTGGTCACGGATCTCGGCGCCAGCCTCGCGATCGGGGCGCTCACGCTCGCCTGCTTCGCCCTGACGCCCGATCGCCCCGAGTGGAACCGGGCCCTCGACATCGCCTCGGCCGGGGCCCTGTTATGGACCGTGGCATCCTGCGTCACGGGCTTCTTCACCTTCCTCAGCGTCTCGAACGTGTCGCTGACCGCCGACGAGAAGTTCGGGCAGTCGCTCGCCTTCTTCCTGACCAACACGGCCCTCGGTGTGGCGTGGCTGGTGTCGACGCTGACCGCCGCCGCGGTGACGGTGCTGTGCTTCGCGATCCGCAGCGTCAGCGGTGTGCTGATCGTCGCGCTCGTCGCCGGCGCGGGGCTCATCCCGATCGCCGAACAGGGGCACGCCGCGGGCGCCGCGAGCCACGAGGCTGCGGTGTCGGCCTTGGCGCTGCACGTGGAGGGGGCCGCCGTCTGGCTCGGCGGGCTGCTCGCACTGGTGCTGCTGCGGCCGGTGCTCGAGCGGCGGCTGGCCAGCGTGCTGTCGCGTTACTCGACGCTCGCGCTGCTGTGCTTCGTGGTCGTGACCGTGTCGGGCGTAGCATCCGCGGCCATCAGGATCGGGTCGTGGCGCGAGATCGGGTCGCCCTACGGCCTGCTCGTGCTCGCCAAGGTCATCGCCCTGGTGCTGCTAGGGCTGTTCGGCGTGGTGCATCGCCGGGTTGTGATCACGCGGCTCGACGTCAGGCGCGCACGGACGCAGCGGCTGCGCGAGAACACGCCGGCGTTCTGGTGGTTCGTCGCCGCCGAGCTGGGCTTCCTCGGGGTCGCCTCGGGCATCGCCGCGGCGCTCGCCCGCACTGCGACGCCCGTCTCGCAGGCAGCGCTCGGCGACACGTCGGGGGTGAGCCCGGCGGAGTTCCTCACCGGGCAGGTGCTGCCCACAGCCCTCACGCCGGTGCGCTGGGTGATCGCCACGGGCGTCGACCTGCCGTGGCTGCTCGCGTGCGCGCTGCTGATCGCCTTCGCCATCGCGGGGGTCGTGCGCCTGCGTGGCCGCGGCGACTCGTGGCCGACCCGGCGCCTCGTGCTGTGGATCGTCGGCCTCGTGGTGCTGGCCTACGCCACGTCGGGTGCGCCTCACGCCTACGACCGGACTCTGATGAGCGCGCACGTCGTGACGATGGCGGTGGTGGCGTTCGTCGTGCCGGCTCTTCTCGTGTCGGCCTCACCGTGGACTCTGGCGCTGCTCGCGATCCAGAAGCGCACCGATGGCAGCCGCGGCCCCCGCGAGTGGCTGATCGGCACCGTCCAATCGCGCCTCGCCGCGTGGCTGACGTACCCGCTGGTCGGCCCGGTCCTGCTCGGCGTCTCGCTTTGGGCCTGGATCCACACGCCGCTGCTGCGCTGGTCGGTCACGACGTACTCGGGGCACCTGGTGATGGTGCTTCAGCTCGTGCTGGTCGGCTGGCTGTTCGCGCAGGCGGTGGCCGGGGTCGACCCGGTGCCGGTTCGGGCCGGGCGAGGCATCAGGATCCTGGTCGTCGCGATCGTCGCGGCCGTCGCCGTGGTCGTCGGCGTGCTGCTCGCCACCGGCAGCGGCCTGCTGTTGTCGGACTGGTACGGCGCCATGGGCCGGCTCTGGGGTCTGCCGCCGCTCGCCGACCAGCAGGCCGGCGGGGTGGTGCTCGCCGTCGTCGGCTTCGTCGTCTGCGCCGTGCTCGGAGTGGTCGTGCTGCGGCGCCGGGAGTCGACCTGACCCTTACCTTTTCGGCACGATCTCACCTCCTGGAGGGGAAGATCGTGCCGAAAAGGTAAGGGCGAAGGGGATCAGGCGACGGGAGCAGGCGCCTCCGCCATCAGCTCGCGCACCATCGGGGCGACCTCGGTGCCGTAGAGCTCGATGCTGCGCATCATCGCGTCGTGCGGCAGGGGGCCCATCGAGTACTTCATGTCGAAGCGGCTGGCGCCGAGCAGCGTGAGGTTGCGCGCGATCTTGCGCGCCACCGTCTCGGGTGAGCCCACGTAGAGCGCGCCGTCCTCGGCGGCCGACGCGAGGTACTGCTCGCGGCTGAAGGGCGGCCAGCCGCGCTCGCGACCGAGCTTCGTCACCTGGGCCGACTGGTACGGGTACAGCGTCTCGAGAGCCTCTTCGTCGGTCGCGGCGACGAAGCCGGGCGAGTGCATCGCGATCGGCTGCTGCGGCTGCCCGAGCTGGTCGAGAGCGCGGCGGTAGAGGTCGGCGTACGGGGCGAACTGCGCGGGCTGACCACCGATGATGGCAAGGAAGAGGCCGAGGCCGTAGTGAGCGGCGCGGATCACCGACTGCGGTGAGCCGCCGACGCCGACCCAGGTCTTGAGTGTGCCCGATTCGGGTCGGGGGAAGACGAGCTGATCCTGCAGCGGGCCGCGCGTCGTGCCGTTCCAGGTGACGGGGCCGTCTTTCAGCAGTTCGGCGAAGAGATCGATCTTCTCTTCGAAGAGCACCTCGTAATCCTGCAGGTCGAGACCGAACAGCGGAAAGGACTCGGTGAACGAGCCGCGACCGAGCACGACCTCGGCACGCCCGTTCGAGAGCGCATCGACGGTGGCGAAGCGCTCGTAGACGCGCACGGGGTCGTCGGAGGACAGCACGGTGACGGCTGAGCCCATGTGGATGTTCTTCGTACGAGCCGCGATGGCGCCGAGCACGACCTCGGGGGCGGAGACGGCGAAGTCGTCGCGGTGGTGCTCGCCGACGCCGATGAAGTCGAGGCCGACCTGGTCGGCCAGCACCGCCTGGTCGAGCACCTGGCGGATCGTCTGCGCGTAGCTGGTGACGGCGCCCTCCAGGGGCGTCGACCCGGCCTCCTCGGTGACGTCGCCGAAGGTGTCGAGGCCGAGTTGAACGGTCGCAGGATCGACGACGGGGACGACCCTGTCGGGGTTGGTTGCGGTGGCCATCGGATCACCTTTCTATGCGTGTGTATAGAACTCAACCAGAAGTGCAGGTGATTGATTCCACGGCGACGCGCGGTGTTTGTTGGCGCACCGCCGACCGCGGAAACGACTCCGTCGACAACTTCTCGAGCGGGGAGTACTACGACCCCCCTTCAACTGGGGCAGCCCGGTGCCGCGAAGTGGGGGCGGGCCTGACTCCATGAGGGTTCGTCGGCAAAATACACTGGGGGCATGACCACGAGCCCCCTGGGCGGCGCCTCCGATTCGCGCAGCGCCGCGATCGATGCCGCCGCACGCCGCATCGCGGTGACCTACGGTCTCGCGGGGATCACCCTCCGGCGGCTCACGTCGACCCTGAGCGTAGCGCCGGGGCTGATCGCCGAGGTCGAGCCCTCCATGGGCGCGCTGATCGCCCGGACGTTCGAAGAACTCGCGGCCGACGAGCTCGCCGAGACCACCCGCGAGCTGGCGACGGCGCCCTCGCCGCTCGACGGCATGCGGGCCATCATCGAGGGCCTGCTCGACGAGAGCCACGACAACTTCAACTCGATCTGGGCCGATGCCTGGAGCCTCGGCCGTCACAACGCCCCGCTTGCGCGGGCGGCACGCGACGGCATGGTCGGCTGGAACGCCCTCTTCACCGGTCTCGTCGCCGACGGTGTCACCTCCGGGCAGTTCGCCGAGGTCGACCCGGAGCTCGTCGCGATGCAGTTTCTGGCCCTCATCGACTCGACCACGGCCTACCGACTCGTCGGCTACCGCTCGGTCGCCGAGCACTTGCACCTGCTGCGGCGCACCCTCGAGCATTCCCTCGGGTTGGTGGCCGGCTCGCTCTGAGCGCGGTGCTCGTAAACGCTGCTGCCAGAACGGCCCGGCTTGATGCTGCGCCGAGCCGGAACGGCATTGACGGCCTTCGGGCCAGTCCGCTTGGGTAGGGCAACCGCGTCACCGCCTGCAACGGTCGGCGCGCACAACCCACTCGCTGTTCCCCGCACCGATGGAGGCCGCAATGACCGCAACCACCACGACCACGTCGACCCAGTCCGTCGACACGAAGGGCCTGAAGGGCGGCTCGCTCGGCCTCATCTCGAGCGTGGTCGTCGGTGTCGCTTCGACGGCCCCGGCGTACAGCCTCGCAGCCAGCCTCGGCTTCATCGTGGTCGGCGGCGCGACGATCGCCGGTGTGCGCGCCCCGGGCATCATCCTGCTGGCCTTCATCCCGATGTACCTGATCGCGGTCGCCTACCAAGAGCTCAACAAGGCCGAGGCCGACTGCGGCACCACGTTCACCTGGGCGTCGCGGGCCTTCGGCCCCATGACCGGGTGGATGGGCGGCTGGGGCATCATCGCCGCCGACGTCATCGTCATGGCGAACCTGGCCTCGATCGCAGGATCGTATTCGTTCACCTTCGTGGGCAGCTTCGGCCTG
The DNA here is from genome assembly GCF_001577365.1 of Frondihabitans sp. PAMC 28766. NCBI lineage: Bacteria > Bacillati > Actinomycetota > Actinomycetes > Micrococcales > Microbacteriaceae > Frondihabitans > Frondihabitans sp. PAMC 28766. The sequence goes on along the minus strand of NZ_CP014513.1, from coordinate 582,373 downwards.
CCCGGGGTCGCCGCGCTGGCGAGCAGCACTCTCTGGTCGACGGTCGCCGGTCTCGCCTGGATCGTGCTGATGACGTGGATCTGCTATCGCGGCATCGAGATCTCCGCGCGGCTGCAGTACGTCCTGCTCGCGTTCGAAGTCGTGATCCTGATCTTCTTCGCCGTCTTCGCGCTCGTTCGCGTCTACGGCGGCCACGCCGAGTCGTACTCGCTGATGCCGTCGCTGTCGTGGCTGAACCCCTTCCCGCTCGGCTTCCAGACCATCGCCCCTGCGATGCTGACCGCGATCTTCATCTACTGGGGCTGGGACACCGCGGTCTCGGTCAACGAGGAGACGAAGGACCCGGAGAAGACCCCCGGTCGCGCCGCCGTCATCTCGACCGTGCTGCTGCTCGTCACCTACGCGCTCGTGGCCGTCGCGACGATCGCGTTCGCCGGGGTCGGCGACAAGGGCATCGGCCTCTCGAACCTCAACAACGCGAACGACGTGTTCTCGTCGATCGGGCCGACACTGTTCGGCGGCGGTGTGGTGGGCAGCATCCTGATGGCCGCGCTCGGCTTCTCCATCCTGACGTCCGCCTCGGCGTCGACGCAGACGACGATCCTGCCGACCGCGCGCACCTCGCTCTCGATGGCTGTCTACAAGGCCATCCCCGAGCGCTTCGCCCGGATCCACCCGAAGTACCTCACCCCGACCTGGTCGACCGTCGGCATGGGTGCGATCTCGTGCGTGTTCTACCTCGTCTTCACGGCGATCAGCGTCAACCTGCTCAACGCCCTGATCGGCTCGATCGGTCTGATGATCGCGTTCTATTACGGCATGACCGGCTTCGCGTGCGTCTGGTACTACCGCCGGACGGCCTTTGTGAGCGGTGCGCGGAACCTCGTGATGCGCTTCTTCTTCCCGCTCATCGGCGGCATCATGCTGCTCGCCGTCTTCGTCTACGGCGTCTACGCCTTCGCCGCCCCCGACTGGCTCACCGACGACAAGGGCAAGAACGTCACCATCTTCGGTGTCGGGGCCGAGGCGGTCGTGGGCATCGGGGGCCTCCTGATCGGCGTCGTGCTGATGATCGTCTGGCGCATCGTCAAGCCGGACTTCTTCCGCGGCCAGACCCTCGTCAAGCGGCAGGACGACTTCGTGCTCGCGCCCGGCGAAGGTGTGAACGCGCAGTTCGGCCTGCCCGATTCGGGCTACTTCCCCACCGTCGTTTCGCCCGACCTCTCGAACCTGCCGACCGGCGCCATCGCGATCAACGCCGAGACCGGCAAGAGGATCCGCGGTGACCGGCACACCGGGCCGGCAGCGGACACGACCGAGACACCCACCACTCCCAGCAACTCCCCCGACAGTAAGTAGCTCCTCGCATGAAGATCCTCATCATCGGCGCCGGCGGCGTCGGCTCCGCCGCCGTGCGCATCGCCGCGCGCCGAACGTTCTTCGACTCGCTCGTCGTCGCCGACTACGACCCCGCGCGGCCTGCCGCTCTCGTGGAGGCCGTCGGCGACCCTCGACTCGTCGCGGCCCAGGTCGACGCCTCGTCGGCCGACTCGGTCGCCGCGCTGATCCGCGAGCACGAGATCACGCACGTGCTGAACGCCGTCGACCCGCGTTTCGTCATGCCGATCTTCGAGGGCGCCTTCGCCGGGGGAGCAACCTACCTCGACATGGCCATGAGTCTCTCGCACCCGCACCCGACCTCGCCGCACGAGCTCACCGGCGTGAAGCTCGGCGACGAGCAGTTCGCGGCCGCGTCGAAGTGGGAGGACGCCGGGCGGCTGGCTCTCGTCGGCATCGGCGTCGAGCCCGGTCTCTCCGACGTCTTCGCGCGGTACGCCGAAGACGAGCTCTTCAGCGAGATCGACGAGCTCGGCGTGCGCGACGGCGCGAACCTCGTCGTCGCGGGCTACGACTTCGCCCCCTCGTTCTCGATCTGGACCACCATCGAGGAGTGTCTCAACCCGCCCGTCGTCTTCGAAGAGGGCAAGGGCTGGTACACCACAGCACCGTTCTCCGAGCCCGAAGTATTCGACTTCCCCGAAGGCATCGGCCCGGTCGAGTGCGTCAACGTCGAGCACGAGGAGGTGCTGCTGATGCCGCGCTGGACCAAGGCGAAACGGGTCACCTTCAAGTACGGCCTCGGCAACGAGTTCATCGAAGTGCTGAAGACGCTGCACATGCTGGGGCTGGACTCGACCGCACCCCTGAACGTCAAAGGGCAGCTCGTGTCGCCTCGGGACGTGGTGGCGGCCGCGCTGCCGGATCCTGCGACCCTCGGCGACCGGATGAGCGGCAAGACCTGCGCCGGCCTCTGGGTGACGGGGACGGGCAAAGACGGGCAGCCGCGCTCGACGTACCTCTATCACGTGGTTGACAACGAGCAGACGATGGCCGAGTACTCGTCGCAGGCCGTCGTCTGGCAGACCGCGATCAACCCCGTGATCGCGCTCGAGCTGCTGGCCACCGGCGTGTGGACGGGTGCCGGTGTGCTCGGGCCGGAGGCCTTCCCGGCCGGTCCCTTCCTGTCGCTTCTGGGCGGCGCGGCGCCGGAGGGCTACGGGTCGCCGTGGGGGATCGAGGAGAAGGCGCCGGTCGCGCTTTAACCCCCTCTTTCGCCCGTCGGGTGTGCGGTCGCGCGCGTAGCGTCCATGGCACCGGTTGGCAGCGCGACGGACAGGAACCCCGTGAACGGCTTCAGCAAGTGGCGTGACAACCTGCCCCTGCCCATCCTCTACGTGATCGTCTTCGTCTTCTGGACGGGATTGCAGCTCCTCTTCCGCAGCTCCGATCAGGGCGGTATGACTGCTGCCGACCTCGTCGTCTACGTGGTCGGCGGCCTCGTCGTCGCCGGGGCCATCACCGCGATCTTCGCGTGGCGCCGTCGTCGCGCAGGTGGTGCCGCCCAGTTCGCCGAGATGAACACGGCCATGCGGACCGGCAACCTGCCGGCCGGCGCCGACGCGAACGTGTGGGCCCCTGAGCTCGAGCGCCGGGAGCGGTCGCTCGCCCGGGCCCGGATCTCCAATCCGATCGTCTTCGGGGGTTCGTGGTGCTCGCTCTCGTCGGGCTTGCCGTCGGGCTCTCCCTGCCGCTCGTGCTCCTGTTCATCGCCCTCTGCGTCGCTCTCGGAGTGTTCGGCTTCGTCTCGTCCCGTCGCTACCTCGGTCGGGTGCGCTCGCTGCGCGAGCAGCTCGACGCACCGAGCGGCACGGATCCGGGGCACTTCACGTCGGCCGGGTTCCCGCGCCCGCCCCGGTGACGCCGCCGCTCGCGGTCGGCGACGCTGCCCGGCGCCGCAGGGCCCGCGGCGTTCTCGCCGAGGGTCTTCTGCTCTACGGCGTCTTCGTCCCGACGGTGCTCGTCGTGGCCGCGTTGTTGGACGGCGGCCGACTGCGAAGTCACGATGCTGTCGCATACGTCATCAGCGGCGTGTTCTACGTGACCTTCGTGATCGTAATCACGAGGCGCCGACGCCGTGACGAAGTGCGCGCCGTGAGGCGCGACCTGCTCGGCGCCGTCCGTGCCGGCCGGTTGACGGACGCGTTGCCGGCCGAGGAGTGGCGGCCGCAGCTCGTTCGGCTGCGGCGATCCCTGCGCACGAGCATCGGCTTCACGGCGGGGTGGTTCGTGGTGCTCGTCGGGCTCAGCATCACGCTCGCGGCGATCGGCGATCAGACTCTGCTCTGGAACGCATTCGCTGTCTATTTCGCCCTTCTCGGGGCCGGGATGCTGGTCACGGCCCAGCGGCGCGCTGCGGCGACCAGTAGCCTCCTCGCGACTCTTGACGGCTAGGAGTCGTGAACCTCGAACCGGACAGAAAACGGGCGGGAATGTGTCCGGTTGGAGATTCAGGCCGGGGCGCTGGGGCACAGGAGGGGGCGGCGGAGGAGAGAGCTCGCTAGGGGGACGCCGCGCGGGCGCGGATGCAACTCCGCCACGAAGACGAAGCCGAAGTGCTCGAAGAAGGGGCGTGCGGTGACGCTCGCGTGGGTCGTCTGCTCGGTCGCCCCGGCGCGGGCTGCCGCGTCGGTCACGGCCTCGAGCAGAGCGCGCCCCACGCCCTGCCCGCCGGCCGACGGGTCGACGAACATCATGTCGATGTAGCCGCCGGCATCGGTGTCGCTGAAGCCCACGACTCGGCCCTCGTCGACGGCGACCACCGTGCTCGCTGCAGCGCGGCGCCGCGCCCATTCGCGCGGGTCGTGGTCGGCGACCGTGGCCCAGGCCTCGACCTGCTCGGGGGTGTAATCGGCCGCCGCCGTGCCGCGGATCGCGCGCCGGAACACATCGTGCGTCGGCGATGCGTCGGCGGGGGTGTACGGCCGGAGGTGCATGCGGGCGAGGTTACAGGCGCCGGTAGGCGGTGTCGATCGTGTAGTCCTTCTCGGGCCCGACGGACGTCCAGCGCATCGTCCAGCTCGTCTGGACGCCCGCGTCCGTGCCGTCGATCCGGCCTCGGTAGTCGTCGGGAGGGCAATCGTGCGAGACCTCCTCGCCCGGCAGCCAGGGGTGGAAGGGGCGCCCGTCGGCGAAGTCGACGGCCCAGGAGCCGGACGGCTCGCGCCTCAGCACACGGTGCACCGCGATCCTGACCGGGCCGGCCTCGAGGAGGAGGGTGCCCTCCTCGTGCCAGTCGATTCGGCCGGCATCGGTCGCGACGAAGTCCGCGGTGCCGCGGGCCTCGACCGTGCGGCCCTCGCGGCGGTCGTCGACGGTGCGATCGAACGTCCACTGCCCGACGAGCGCCGTCGGGTCGAGTGATTCTGCTTTCGACAATTCAGGCCCCTCTCGTCGACGCTCGCGCGCGGGTGCCGCGGGGGCTCGGTGAGCGAGCGGCCCCACCGCGAGCGCCCTGAATTATCGAAGCGGCAGGCCGGCGGCCGCTTGGGAGCGCGGCCTGAATCACCGTGACGCAGCCCCTGAGGTCGGGGTGGCGGCGTCGTGGGCGCGCGTGGGCAGCACTGTGCGCAGCGAGACCTTCTTGGAGTATTCGATCGAGCCGTAGCGGAAGAGCCTCACCGCCAGCTGCAGCACGATGGCGCCGAGCACGAACTGCTCGACGATCACGACCACGGCCGAGACCGGGTCGAGGGTGTGCAGGCCGTTCCGCAGCATGGCGGTGACCGGGGCCGAATACGGGAAGAACGTGAACACCTGCACAATCGGCGCCGACGGGTCGGAGACGATGAGCGAGACGCCGTAGAACGGCACGAAGATCAGCGCCATCATCACGCCGAAGATCTGCCCGGCCTCCTTCGCCGTCGGCATGATCGCGCCGACGGCGACCAGGGTGCCGGTGAAGAGCGTGAACCCGCCGATCAAGAGCAGCGCCCCGACGATCATCTGCCACGGGTCGAGCTGCAGGTGCGCGAGATCGAGAGACGGCAGGTTGAGCGACGACCGGAAGAACAGGTAGCCGATCACGACCGGCAGCGCGAACACCAGCATCTGCACGATGCCGACGATGAAGAGCGAGATCACCTTGCCGACGATGAGGGTCGTCGGGTTGAGGGTGGTCAGGATCATCTCGGTGACGCGGTTCTCCTTCTCTTCGAGTGTGGAGGTCAGCATCTGGTTGCCGAGCAGCAGGATCACGACGTAGAAGATCGCGAGGAAGAGCAGCGGTGGGATCACACTCCCGATGCCGCCGGCCACGTGCCCGCTCGAGTTGTAGGTGGTCGCATCCACCGGGGCCCCGCCCTGCACGAGCGTCGTCAGCTTGGCGTCGCCGACCTTCGCCTGGGCGCTCGCCTTGAGGATCTCACTGGCGACCGACGAGTACTTGCCGTTGTCGAAGATCCCCTTGTCGATGCCGTACACCTTCGTGGCCTGCTTCGCGGGGTCCACGGGGTAGTCGAAGTAGGCGTCGAGTCTGCCGGCCTTCACGTCGGCGATCGCGCTTTCAGGCGAGGGCGCGGGGCGCCGCCGACCGTCTTGACGATCGCCGGGTCGATCAGCCCGGAGGCGTCGGTGTAGGTGAACGAGAACTTCGCGTCCTTCTGGGCGCTGACGCTCGAGTCGGTCGACGAGTTCGACGCGACGATCAGGGCGACGACGATGCCGATGATGACCGGCACGATGAGCGTGGCGATCCAGAACCGGCGCTTGGTCAGCGTGCGGGTGATCTCGAACGAGACGACGGTGCGGAGGTTGTAGCGGGCCATCAGCGGGCACCCGCCTTCGCCGTCTCGGTGACCGGCCGCGCGACCGTGCCGTCTGCGCCTGGTGCGTTCTCGTCGCCGTAGACGCGGAGGAAGATGTCGTCGAGGCTCAGCTTCGAGGTCTCGAAGCCGCGAACGGCGACCCCCTTCTCGACGAGATCGCGCAGGATCACGGCTTCGTCGGCCCCGTCGGTGACGGTCAGCTCGGCGTAGTTGCGCTCGCGAGTCGTGACCTCGTAGTGCGGCGACGAGGGCACCTCGCCCGAGTAGCGCAGGCGGATCATCGTGCCCCCGAACTGATCCTGCACCTCGGGGATCGTGCCGTACGCCTCGGCCCCGCCGTTCTTGAGCAGGATCACGCGATCGCAGAGCCGCTCGACCTCCTCCATCTGGTGCGTCACCATCAGCACGGTGGCTCCCTGGCGCTTCTGATCTTCGATGATGTCCATCAGCAGGCGGCGGTTGACGGGGTCGAAGCCCTTGGTGGGCTCATCGAGAATCAGCAGCTCCGGTTCGTTCATGATCGTGACGCCGAGCTGCACCTTCTGCTGCTGGCCGCCGCTGAGCTTGTCGAGGCGGGTCGTCGCCTTGTCGGCCAGCGACACCCGCTCGAGGTAGGCCAGCGACCACTGCCGCGAGAAGGCTTTCGTCAGGCCCTTGAGACGGCCGAAGTAGGTCATCACATCGATGACCGACTCCTTCTTGTACAGCCCGCGCTCCTCCGGCAGGTAACCGAGACGAGAGCCGTGCTCGGGGCTGAAGGGGCGTCCGTCGATGTGCAGTGTGCCCGCCGTCGGCTGATAGATCCCGAGCAGCGCGCGGATCGTGGTGGTCTTGCCCGACCCGTTCGAGCCGAGGAAGCCGAACGTCTCGCCCCGCCGGATGTCGAACGAGAGGTCGCGGATCACGGTGGTTCGGCCGAAGTCCATGCGGAAGTTCTCGATGTGCACGATGGGCTCGGCGTCGCGGGCCGCGTTGTCCTGATCCATGGTTGTCGACCCTAGCGCCGACGACTCGCCGAGCACGAGAGGCGCACCACCCGATATGTCAGATCCGGTGCTGCCGGCTACCGCCAGTCGACGCCCGGTGCCGACTCGCCCGAGCCGCGTTCGATCAGCGTGACCGGCAGCACGAGCGAGTCTCCCCGCGGGGCCCGGGAGGCGAGGGCCTCCAACGCGAGGGCGGCCGCGCGCGCGCCCATGTCGACGGGGTCGTGCGACACGACGGTCACACCGAGCACGTCGGCGAGGTCGAAGTCGTCGAAGCCGACCAGGGCGGGGCAGGATGCGATCGCTCGCGGAAGGCGGTCAGAGCCCCGATGGTCACCCGGTTGTTGCTGGTGAACAGCGCGGTCGGCGCATCGGCGATGCCCAGCAGGTCGAGCGTGGCGCCACGGGCGCCGGCGGCGTCGTGCAGGTCTTCGCGAACCCACTGGCGGGCTTCGAGCTCGGTGACTCCGGCGGCGGCCATGGCCTCGAGATAGCCGTCCAGCCGAAGCTGGTGCGTCGGCAGCCGCGAGAAGTCGCCGACGAAACCCACGCGCCGGTGACCGTGCGCGACGAGGTGCTCGACGGCCTGGCGGGCGCCGGCGCGGTTGTCGAGCACGACGCTGTCGGCCTCGATGTCGGCGGCCGGACGGTCGACGAAGACGACCGGGATGCCGCGCTCCTGAGCCGAGACGAGCGCGTCGGAGGCCTCGAGGGTCGAGACGACGATGAGGGCCCGCACCTGCCGGGCGACCATCTCGTCGACCAGGGCGCGCTCCCGCTCGGCACTCTCGTCGGTCGACGAGACCACCAGCTGCAGGCCCTTCGAGCGCAGCTCGTGCTCGACGCCTTTCGCCAGCGACGAATAGAAGGGGTTCGCGAGGTCGCCGGTGACGAGACCGATGAAGTTCGAGCGGATGCCGCGCTTGAGGAGCGACGCCATGCTGTTGAGCTGGAAGCCCAGCTCGTCGGCCGCGCGCGCCACTTTCCGGCGGGTGGCCTCGGCGACGTGCGGCTCGTTGTTGACGGCGCGCGAGGCGGTCTTCAGGCTGACGCCGGCACGCTCGGCCACGTCGACGAGCGTGGCGGGCTGGCGGATGCGGTCGGTCACGGGCGGCCCCTCCTCGATGCTCGGTGGCTCATTATGACAGCGGTGTCTCGGGTCGTCCCCGCCGGTGACTCTGCGGCGCTCGCTGCGCCCTCAGCGTGCCCGCCGGGGGCTCGCCGCCTGCTCACTGCGGCGTGATGGTCAGGCCGTTGTTCGACCCGATCAGCACCTGGTAGCCGACGGTGAACGGCACGTCCTCGTTGATCGTGTAGTCGTGGCCGTCGTAGAGCGACTCGGCGCCGACGCGCAGGTGGGCCTCGCCCGTCGCCGTCACGACCTTCCAGACCCCCGCGGTGTCGGTCGGGTCGAGACTCACGGGCGGGTACGTCGTCATCGACCAGGTGGGCGTCGACGTCAGGCGATCGTCGACCTCCTGGCCGAAGGGGCAGCCCGACGGCAGCAGCACGCGCTGCGGCAGGCAGTCGGTGCGCAGATACTTGTCGACGTCGGCGCGCACCTTCGCCACGAAGCTCGCACGGGGCTGCACGTCGACCGTGGCCGGCACGACGCCGCCGACCGTGTCGGCGACCGTCGTCTCCGGCGTCGCTGTCAAATACATCGTGTCGTGCGCCAGCGAGTAGACCGCCGGGGCGAGAACCGTGAAGCGGGACGCGACATCGGCGCCCAGCGTGGTCACATCGCTGCCGTTCGCCGTGAAGCGGGGGTCGTGCAGCGGTGTCACGTCGATCGAGGCCGTGGGCGCGGTCTGGAACTGCCACTGCGAGAACAGGCCGCCGATCTTCCCCGCCGGCCGCACGGCGAAGGTCGTGGTGTGGGGCGTGCTGGTGTCTCCGAGGTCGGACGAGGTGTCGAACGACACCGTGACCCGGTGCACGCCGCCGGCGCTCTCGCGTTCGGCAGTGATCTGGATCCTGCGCAGTTCGCCCTTCTCGGGCACCGTGAGCAGCTCGTCGCCGGAGGCGCCGGTGGCCTGGACGCCGGCGAGAGCGAGGGCGCTCGACGTGTCGCCGCGGTTCAGGGCGTCGACGTAACTGTGGACGAATCCCTTCGCGCTGTACACGGTGGCATTCAGGATCACGACGGCCACGATGAAGAGCACGATCACGAGCGCTGCCAACCCGCCCCAGATCAGGGCTGCGCGGGTGGTCGGCGAGAGTGCCGTCCTCTCCCCCACAGACCCCGCCATGTCGCCATCCTACGAGCGCCCCCGGGGTGGCCGCGGCGTGCGCGCGGGGCGGCCGGTAGATTGGAGGGACGTGACCTGACGAGCCGGAAGGGGGCGCGAATGGCCGAGAGCAGCCGCCCCGAACTCTCCGACGAGCAGGCCGCCGTCTACGCCGCGATCGAGAACACTCGCGAGCACATCTTCGTCACCGGTCGCGCCGGCACGGGCAAGTCGACGCTGCTCAACCATCTCTCGTGGAACACCTCGAAGCAGATCGTCATCTGCGCGCCGACCGGCGTCGCCGCGCTCAACGTCGGCGGGCAGACGATCCACTCGCTCTTCCGGTTGCCGATCGGCCTGATCGCCGACCACGACATCGAGCAGAACGCTGAGCTGCGGAAGCTCCTCAACACCATCGACACCCTGGTGATCGACGAGGTCTCGATGGTCAACGCCGACCTGCTCGACGCGATCGACCGGTCGCTGCGCCAGGCGCGGCAGCGGCGCAACGAGGCGTTCGGCGGAGTGCAGGTGGTGCTGTTCGGCGACCCGTACCAGCTGGCGCCGGTGCCCGGCGATCCTGAAGAGCGGGCCTACTTCACAGACCACTACCGCTCGATGTGGTTCTTCGACGCGCACGTGTGGGACGAGGTGTCGCTGCGCATCGTCGAGCTCGCGTTCATCCACCGGCAGAGCGACGCGGGGTTCAAAGAGATGCTGAACGCCGTGCGGCACGGTCGGGTGACAGCCGAGATCGCCGGGGCGCTCAACACCGCAGGGGCACGACCGGTGCCGACCGACGGCGGCGCGATCACGCTGGCGACGCGCAACGACACCGTCTCGCGCATCAACAAGCTCGAGCTGGAGCGCCTGCCCGGGTCGCCCAAGACGGCGAAGGCGTCGGTCACCGGCGACTTCGGCGGCCGCACCTTCCCCGCCGACGAGGCGCTCGAGCTGAAGGTCGGGGCGCAGGTGATGTTCCTCCGCAACGACTCGGAGCAGCGCTGGGTCAACGGCTCGGTCGGCGTGGTGACGAAGATCCGCGACACGGTGTTCGTCGAGCTCGACGGCGAGGAGGTCGAGGTGCAGCCGGCCGTGTGGGAGAAATACCGCTACAGCTACTCGCAGACCACGAAAGAGCTGAAGAAGGACATCGTCGCCGAGTTCCAGCAGTTCCCGCTGCGGCTCGCTTGGGCGGTCACGATCCACAAGTCGCAGGGCAAGACGTACGACCGCGCCATCGTCGACCTCGGCACTCGGGTGTTCAGCGCCGGTCAGACGTACGTGGCGCTGTCGCGCATCACGTCGCTCGAGGGGCTCTACCTGTCGCGCCCCCTGCGCCCGTCCGACATCATCGTCGACCGCGACGTGCGCCGCTTCATGTCGCAGGCGACGCGCACGCCCGCGATCCAGGCCGCGACGCTCGCCGACTGAGCCCCCGCTCCCACCGCCGGGTCGAGGCGCACTACGCGGCGCGGGTGCCGCGGCTCGACGCGAGCTCGTCGAAGAGCTCTTCGGTGAGGCGGTAGGCGACGCCGACCTCGGCGATGACACGCTCGCGCTCGTCGTCGCTCCAGCCGACGGCGTCGAGCTGGGCGCGGTAGGTCGACTTGAACTCCTTCGGCTTGGCGATGCCGGCGAAGAGGTAGAAGCCGACGCCGTTCGTCTCGAAGCCGAACTGCCGCTGCATGAGCGTGCGGATGATCGTGCAGCCCGACAGATCGCCGAGGTAGCGCGTGTAGTGGTGGGCGACGAAGCCGCCGGTCGTGGTCGCCGCCACCGTCTCGATCCTGTCGACGTAGCGGCGCGTGGTCTCGAGCGGCGAGACCTGCGACTCCCAGTCGTCGCCGATGAGGTAGTGGAGGTCTTCGCGGATCGCGGGCAGGCGCGTCAGAGCCGGCGTCATGAAGGCGGCGGCGACAGGATCAGCGGCGCGCGAGGCCGCCGCACGCTCGAGGGCGCCGTAGACGAAGTAGTTCTGCGCGACCATCGCCACGTAGTCGTCGCGCGAGCCGTGGCCGGTCATCAGCGCCGTCATGAATCGCTCGGAGGCGCTCGGCCCGGACGACCGGACAGAGCCGGTGCGCTCGCGAAGCGCCTGGGAGAACGGGATCGCTGCGCTCATTGCGCCCTCGCTTCGGCGGCCGACCGGCGGTCAGGTGACGGGTTAGGTGACCCTTACTTTAGCGGGCGAGCCGCTCAGGCGGTAGTGCGCACGACGTAGATACGGCCGATCGCCAGACCCAGCACGGCCAACAGCAACCCGGAGAGGAAGTGCAGCACGATCGTGCCCGAGTTGAGCGCGAAGATGTTCGCCTCGGTGTGACCGAGGAAGAGGCCGTACACGCCGAAGAGGAAGAGGCCGATACCGATCAGCATGTTGGCGACCTTCGCCAGAGTCGCCGAGGCGAGACCGGCGAGGAGGAGGGCGGCGCCGACCAGCGTGTGAATCAGCGCGAGGAGCGCGTTGCTCTCGAACAGGCCGATGAGCACACCGCCCTGCGGGGTGGCGAACGGATACGGAGTCGCGATGACGAAACCCAGGAGCCCCACGAGCATGAAGACGATGCCGGCGACGACGCCGAGCAGCCGGTTCGGGGATGTGAGCATGGGTCGAAGACCTCCAGAGCTGGTGGGTGATGCCCGACAAGCCTATTCGGTCGGCAGGGCCCGAGGCGACGGGTCAGGTGACCCCGCCAGGCGGCGGCGATTCCACACGTACGCGACGGCCGTCGAGCCGCCGATCGCGAGCAGCGTGGGCACCAGGATCGCGGTGCCCTGGCCGGTGAACTCCAGCACGAGGACCAGCGCCGTCAGGGGGGCCTTCATCGAGGAGGCGAGGAACGCCGCCGCCGCGACGAACGCGAATGCCGCGATGCCCGAGCCCGGCCACAGCAACAGCCACAGCCCGCCGAGCACCGCGCCCATGCCGGCACCCAGGGCGAGCGACGGCGTCAGCGTGCCGCCCGCAGCGCCCGCGCCGATCGTGCCGGTCGTGGACGCGTACTTCGCCACGACCACCAGCGCTATGTAGCCGAGGCCAGCGGTGCCGGTGAGCCCGAGCTGGCCCAGCGCGCGCCCGTTGCCCAGGATCTCGGGCAGCCAGATCGACACCACCCCGACGAGCGTGAACACCACGGGCATGACGATGAGGATGCGCCAGCCCGACGGCCGATGATCCTGCGCCCATTTCGCCAGAGCGGTGAAGCCCAACGCCCCGAAGCCGAGCACCGGGCCGGCGATGATCGACCAGACGAGCAGCGACGGGCTGAGCGACAGGCTCGGCACGACGTAGAGGGGGTGGCTGGAGGTCACGAGGCTCGCCACCAGCGCGGCGATCGCCGAGGTCGCGAGCGCCGGGAGGATCGTCGCGATGCTCAGCTCGGCGAGCAGGATCTCGACGGCGAACACCGCCCCGCCGAGCGGAACGTCGTACACGGCCGCGAGACCGGCGCCGGCGCCGCACGCCACCAGGATCCTGCGCTCTCTCGCCGTGATGCCCGACCGGTCGGTCACCCACTGCGACACCAGCGCCGCCAGCTCGCGCGGGGCCACCTCACGGCCGATCGAGGCGCCGAGGCCGACGATGACGATCTGGAGGGCCACGTTCCAGAGGCTCTCGAACCAGGGCATGTGCGCGCCCTCGACGGCCTTCTCGACGCTCACGACCTTGTTCTTGCGGCGGCGGAGACCCCACCACCCGAAACCGCCGAGCACACCCGCGAGAGCCAGGGCGCCGACCCGCAGACCATCGCTCGGCGTGGGCAGATCGTCGAGGAAGTGGCCTTCGCCGAAGCCGTAGGTGAGGTGTTCGAGCCCGTGCAGGAGGAAGCTCACGACCAGACCGGCGAGACCGGCGCCGATGCCGACGAGGGTCGTGACGACGACGAGGCGGAGCAGCCAGCGGGCCGACAGGGCGTAAGTCACCTACCGATCGTAGCGATGCCGTACGAGCGGTCGCTCCCGCCGTGCCTTCGGGGGCTGCCCGGGCGCCCCCTTCGGCAATTCAGGCCGCGCCCGGCGCCTCGGGGCAGGCAGCCGCCAGGCTCGGCGGTCGCCCGGGCCCAGGTGCCGGGGTGGGCCTGAATTGCCGGAGGGAGACGACGGCCCCAGCCGATGCATCGCGACCGCGAACCCCATGGCCTCCTCGATCGACTCCCACTCGTCACGAACCATGGAGTAGCTGAGGCGCATCGGGATGCGCCCGTCGACGACGATGCTGAGGTCCTTCCGCCGATCGGACTCGAATGTTTCCAGGTGGTGCTCCTGCCCGTCCGTCTCGACCCCGACCACCTCTTCGACGACGAGGTCGATCCGCTTGCGCTTCGGCAGCTGCCCCTGACTGCGCACGTGGTAGCCCGCCTTCCGCAGTCGCGTGCGCGCGACACTCTCGAGGAAGCTGTCGCACAGCGGGTCGACCCAGTCGACGATCTGCTGCACGTCGTCGGGCAACGTCCGGACGATCTCGGCGACGTCGTCCATCGTCACCCTCTGCTCGTGCAATGCCCAGTCGAGAGCCGCTACCCCCTCTTCGAAGCCGACCTCGACGATGGCCTCCCGCAGTGCGTCCGTCAGCGAAACCGCCCACGCCGAGCCTCGTTCCTGCACTTCGAAGCGATCCCACACGACCCGCACGCGCCGTTTCCGGCGCAGCCGCGAAGCGTTCGCGGGCACGGAGACCGAAATCTGCGGCGAGTGTCTCCACGCCCATGCTCCGAGCTGGGCCAGGGCGGATGCCCCCGTCAACCGGCCACCGACACGAACCGCCACGAACCGGGGGTCGTCCTGCCGCCAGGTCGTGTACCAGCCGCGGCGAGCCCGGCGGACCTCGCCGTTGCGCACCGCGAGCGTGAGGTGGTGGTCTTTCGCCCCGTGACGGACGAGTTGGCGCTTGTGCAGGAGGCCGTGACCGTAGTGGTCGACGAGGCCGGCGATGGATGTCATGCCCACACGATGGAGGCCGGGGCATCGCGGCGCTGGCCGTCGACCGCGGACTGTGGAGAGACGAGCGCTTCGGCCGATTGTGGAGGACAGATGCGCCGGCGCCCCTTCGGCAATTCAGGCCCCGCTCGGCTACCCGAGCCCCAGCACGCCGCACGGATGGCAGGCAGCCTGGGAGCGGCCTGAATTGCCGAAGGGGGAGCCGCTGCGGGAGCGAAGGGGGAGCCGCTGCGGGATCGAAGGGGGCGCCGCCGTGGGGTGAGGGGGCGGCCGCGGCGCCGCCGTGAGATGAGAGGGCGGCCGAGGCGCCGGCGCTAGCGTGGAGGCATGAGAACTCTCGTGGTCGGCGCCGGCGCGGTCGGCGGCTTTTTCGGTGCACACCTGGTCGAGGCCGGGCGCGACGTCACCTTCCTCGTGCGCGAGCGCCGCGCTGCGGCCCTTCGCGCAGACGGGCTGACGGTCGAGAAACTCGACGGCACCCTCCATGTCGAGCCCACGGCCGTCACGAAAGACGAGATCGACGGGCCTTTCGACCTCGTCCTGCTCAGCGTGAAGTCGTTCGCCCTGGGCCAGGCGCTCGACGACGTCGCCCCTGCGGTCGGCCCGGACACGACGATCGTGCCTCTGCTCAACGGCCTCCAGCACATCGAGACCCTGCAGCGGCGCTTCGGGGCCGACCAGGTCGTCGGCGGCCTGTGCTTCGTGGCGACGATTCTCGTCGGCGACACGATCCGCCAGCTCAGCCCGCTGAACACGATCATGCTCGGCGAGCTGGACGGGCCCGAGAGCCCCAGGATCCAAGCTGCTCACCGAGAGATCGAGGGCGCAGGATTCGAGGCGGTCCTCTCCCGAAACATCCTCCAGGGCCTTTGGGAGAAGTGGTTCATCCTGGCCGCCGGCGGGGCGACGACCACGCTGCTCGGCGGCGACGTCGGCACGATCGAGCGGGTGCCGTTCGGGCGGGAGACTGCGCTTGCGATCGTGGCGGAGTGCGCCGCAGTGGCCGCGGCTGCGGGCCACGAGCCGCGGCCCGCGATGCGGGCGCGCGCCGAGGCCACGCTGACCGAGGCGGGGTCGGACTTCACCACGTCGATGTTCCGTGATCAGCAGCAGGGTCTCGAGGTGGAGTCGGATCAGATTCTCGGCGACCTCGTGCGCCGGGGGCAGACGGCCGGCGTCAGCGTGCCGCTGCTGGCGGCGGCGTCTGCGGCGCTCGAGGTGTATCGGGCCGGGCGAGGCGCCTGAGTCGGCGCAGGTAGTACTGCTGCGGCCACACACGCACGACCCGCGGCAGTCGCGGGTACACCGCCGCGAGCACGGCCCAGAGCCGGTCGAAACGGCACTGCTGCCGGGGCGACCACGCGAGGCCGTATTGTTCGCGCACCGGCGCCGGCAGCAGCCCGGCCGTGACCCAGCGGTTGAGCGGCATGAGCAGCCGCACCCAGCGCGGGGCCTCGCTCGCCGCCCAGAGCTCATCGGCCTGGGCGCGGATCGTGTCGTCGACCGATAGCTGCGCGAGCGCGCCGCGCCAGTACTCACGGAAGGCGGCTGGGGAGGCGGGCCAGAGATCGGGAGGCACATCGAGAGCCGTGCCGAGGGCGGCGTACCGCGCGTACACCTCGTCGGCGCGAGCGGGCGGCAGGTGGCCCAGCACCCGCTCGTACACGGTCATCGCCGTGTCGTAGAGGGTGGCGGCCACCCAGAGCTGCAGCTCGGGGTCGCGCGCGTCGTAGGCCGGTGAGTGCGCGTCGCCCGGGCCGTGCACCGGGGCGTGCATACGGTTCACGAACGAGCTGGCGAGATCGCGATCGGCAGGTGTGCCCGACATCACGGCGTAGACGTACATCAGCGTGCCGTGCAACCGGCCCATCGGGTTACGCGCGAAGTCGCTATGCCGCGCGACCCCGTAGCCGACCGCCGGTCGCGCCAGCTGCAGCAGGATGGCGCGCCCGGCCCCGGCGAGGATGACCGCCTCGGAGGCAGGATCGATTCGGGGCACGGCCCGACCGTACCGCCTACTTCTTGAGTCGAACCAGGGCGGTCGCGTACGACGGGTACCAGGTGCCTGCAGCGGGGCCGCCGTTGCAGGTGCCGTCGCTGGATCCTGGTGTCTTCACCCACAGGAGCGCGTCGAGGTTGCCCGTGCCGGCCGTGACGTGCGGATCCTGCCCCAGGCCCGCGCCGGGCGCGTTGCACCAGGTGCCCTTATACCCCTGGCCGTCGCGCGACACGTCGATGACGAAGTGCGAGCCGCCTGTCAGCGCGGAGACCTGGCCGGCGTAGGTGCGCTCGGCGTCGACTGAGATGTAGTTCGAGACGTTGGTGTAGAAGCCGCGCGCGGAGCCGATGCCCGCCTGGTTGAGCAGTGAGGCCATCTGGGCGGGCTTCAGCCAGCGTGAGTTGCCGCCGTCCAGGTAGGCGGTGACACCGTTGGCCGCGAGGGTCTGCACGGCGCTGCGGATGAGGGCGATCCGCGACGCGGCGATGCTGCTGCAGCCCGTGGTCGTCTGCCCGAGCGAGTCGGGCTCGACGAGGACGACAGCGTGATGGCCGCGGAGGGTGGTTGCGATGGTCTGGTTCCACGTGAGGTACGTCGAGTCGGTCAGGCCGCCGGAGGAGTAGCCGCCGCAGTCGCGGTCGGGGATGGCGTACGTCACGAAGACGGGCGTCGTGCCGGCGGCCGCCGCCGCGTCGAGGTTCTGCTGGAGGTAGCTCACGAGCTTCGAGCCCTGGAGCCAGTCGCCGAGCCAGATGGCGACCGGGCGCTGGGCAATGAAGGCCGCGCTCGCCGCATCGGTCGAGTCGCCCGCCGCTTGCAGCGTGGCGGCCTCCTGTGCGGCGACGCTGTCAGCCTCGTTGTAGAGACCGCCGGGGAAGAGGGACGTGTTGGTCGCGCTCTGGATCTGAGCAGCGCTGAGGACGGTGCTCGTGTCGGCGGTGCTCGCCCTCACGGCGGTCGCCTGGGCCGGCCCGGAGACGATGGCGATGGCCGCAAGCGCGAGCACGACAGCAGCGAGGAGTGCGGAGGGCACTCGTGACATGGGGCGTCCTTCGGTCAGGCGGAGGGGGGTGCGGAGGTCGACGCGGGGGCAATCCCACCACGAACGAATGGTGCGAGGTATCGGCACTTTGGAGGACAAAGCTGCGCCGTAGAGTCGGGAGGTGCCCTTCGAAGAGACCACCCCCGTCCGTCACCGCTCGTACTCGTGGCCCGATCCGCAGGCCATCGCTGCCGCGGCTCCGCTGACCACTGGTCTCGACTTCCTCGAGCGGATCGTCTCGGGCGATGTGCCGCAGCCGCCAATCGCCGTCACTCTCGACTTCGCGCTCGTCGGCGTGACCCCGGGCACGGCGACGCTGGAGGCGCGCCCCGCCGATTTCGGGTACAACGCGATCGGGACGGTGCACGGCGGAGTCATCGCGACGTGGGCCGACACCGCCATCGGCTACTCGATCCAGACCCGCCTGCCCGAGGGTGTCAGTATCACGACGCTCGACCTGCAGGTGCGATATCTCCGGGCGATCACGGCCGACACCGGCCTCGTCACGATCGTCGCGACGGCCGAGCACGTCGGGCGTCGCACCGGGACGTCGCGCGCCGAGATCCGCGACGCGGGCGGGAAGCTGTTGGCCACGGCGACGTCGACGTGCCTGGTCGTCGAGCCGCGGGCGTAAGACGAGCCGCGGGCGCAAGACGAGCCGCGGGCGTAGCCCAGACGAGCCTCGCGCGTAGCGCCCGGGTCTCGAGAGACTAGACCGCGGCGTCCAGCGCGGCCTCGAGCTCTTCGGCCGACATCGACCCGGCACCCGCACCCGACGCGGCCGCCTGCCGAGCCAGCCGCTGCACGGTCGCGTTCAGCGGCGCCGAGCGCCCGAGCAGTCGCGCCATCAACGCGATCTCGCCGTTCAAGAAGTCTGTCTCGATCGACCCGCCGCGCTTCAGCGACTGCCACGATGATCCGCCGAGCTCGCCCTCGACGCCAGGCACAGGCCGGATGTCGAACGCGTCGTCGCGCCACGCCTCCTCCTGCTCGTCGCTCGGCCAAGTGAGGCCGGCCGCCTCGAAGATCGCCGTCGCCTCGTCGGTGAGCCGGCTGCTGATCCCCTCCGACTGACCCGGCCCGAGCAGCGCCGCGAGGGCGTTGCCGAGGTTGGCCAGCAGCTTGCGGTGCTTCCAGGCCATCACGTCGTCGACGACGAAGATGCGGAAGGTCGAGGCGGTCCAGTCGTGTTCGAGGGTCTCGAGCAGCGCGCGATCCGAGGCGTCGGCCGCAGCCCCGTACCGCCCGACGATGAACGTGCCGCTCGACGGCGCGATCCGCACGACGACTTCGCCCGCCTCGAGGTGCACGGCGGGTAGCCAGACGCAGATGCCGAAGACTCGGGCGAAGTAGCGCGACGCGATGCGCTCACTCTCGACCCCGTTCAGTGCCGTGAAGATGGGCAGGAGGTCGCCGGCGCTGCCGACCGAGTCCGCGGCCGACCCTGAGAACACCGGTCGATCCACCCACTCCAGAAGGGCGGCCTCGACGGCCTGCGTCTTGGTGGCGATGACGAGCACGTCGTCGACCTCCAGCCGCACGTCGTCGGGTGACGCCGCCACCGCGACGGAGATGCGGTCGTCGCTGTCGGGCGACCGCAGCCGCAGCCCGTCCGCCGCGATCGCCTCACCGTGCGCACTGCGTGCGATCAGCAGGGGCGGGTTCGTCGAGTGCTGGGCCAATCGCCCACCGAGGGTGCCGCCGATGGCGCCGGCGCCGATGATCACGTATCGCATTCGCCCAGCCAAGCATCCCGTCCGATGAACGGCCGCAGGATCCGACGGGGCGCGTCGAGCACATCGCCCCGGCTCAGCTCCGGTGCACGATCAACCACGTGGCGACCGCGTCGACAGAACCGGTGTTGCCCATCCGGTGCGGCAACTCGCACGGGAAGGTGATCGAGTCGCCCGCCCGCAGCACCACGCGCTCGTCGGGGAAGTCGATCGTGAGTTCGCCGGCCGTCACCGTGCCGACCTCGTAGCCCTCGTGGGTGATCAGCGTGTCCAGGTCGGTCGCGACCGAGCCCGCCGGGTAGGTCGACTCGAAGAAGTCCACCCCCGAGGTGTGGGCGGGCGACAGCCGTCTGAACACGACGCCCGTGCCGAGCTCCACCGGTTTCGTGGCCCCGGCCCGCGCGAGCACGTACCCCGCAGGATCCTGCGCCCCCGCCTCGGCCACAGCAGAGCCCGGCTCGTCGAAGACGTCGGCCAGCGGCCGCCCCAGCACCTGGCAGATGGCGAGCAGCCGGCTCACGCTCGGGCGCCGCACTCCGCGTTCGATCTGGGACACCGCGCTGGGCGAGATGCCGAGCGCTCGGGCGAGGTCGCGCAGCGACATGCCCGACTCGAGGCGGAGGGCCCGGAGGCGCCCGCCGAGGGCGGCCGGATCGAGATCGACAACGGATGTCGCGCTGTCGCTCATCGGGGCCCTTCACCGGCGTTGATGTGAAGCAGGTGCTGTCACACGGTTGTTACAAAGCGGAAATGAGGCCGAAAGCGTGAAGCAATAGGTTCACACATCAAGAACGAATGCACGCCGCCGGCGCAGCGCGCCGGAATCTTCAGCACGACTTCACCTGTCCATGAGGGTACATCGTCACCTACGGAGGTTGCCTTGGCAACGAACACCGTCCCACCTCGGAGCACCACCACCACCACGACCGGCCCGCACGACATCGTCGAGGCCGCGGGGCACCCGGTCGGCGCAGGGCTCATCAAGCCCGGCTACGACGACCGGCTCACCAACGAAGACCTCGCACCGCTGCGCAAGCAGACCTGGGGCGGCTACAACTTCTTCGCGTTCTGGATGTCGGACGTGCACTCGGTCGGCGGCTACGTCACCGCCGGCAGCCTGTTCGCGCTGGGGATCGCGAGCTGGCAGGTGCTGATCTCGCTGATCATCGGCATCCTGATCGTGATGGTCTTCGCCAACCTCGTCGCGAAGCCGAGCCAGAAGACCGGCGTGCCCTTCCCCGTCATCAACCGCGCCGTCTTCGGCGTCATCGGGGCGAACATCCCCGCGATCATCCGCGGCCTCATCGCGATGGCGTGGTACGGCGTGCAGACCTTCCTCGCCGCGCAGTCGCTGAACATCATCTTCTTGAAGTTCATGCCGGGCTCGGCGGCCCTCCTCGACCACTCCTTTCTCGGGCTGAGCGCCCTCGGCTGGATCTCGTACGGCATCCTCTGGGTCGCCCAGGCGGCGCTGTTCTGGCGCGGCATGGACACCATCCGCAAGTTCATCGACTTCGCGGGGCCCGCCGTCTACGTCATCATGATCGCGCTGGCGATCTATCTCGTCGCGAAGGCCGGCTGGGGCCACATCAGCCTCGACCTGTCGGTCGGCAAGCCGCTCTCGGTCGCGGCGGCGATCCCAGTCATGATCTCGGCGATCGCGATCGTGGTCAGCTACTTCTCGGGGCCGATGCTCAACTTCGGCGACTTCTCGCGCTACGGCAAGTCGTTCCGGGCCGTCAAGCGCGGCAACCTGCTGGGCCTGCCGCTCAACTTCCTGTTCTTCTCGATCCTGACCGTGCTCTGCGCGTCGGCGACGGTGCCCGTCTTCGGCAAGCTCATCACCGACCCGATCGAGACGGTGCAGGCCATCGGCGCCCCGTTCGCGATCCTGCTGGGGGGTCTGACCTTCGTCACGGCCACGGTCGGCATCAACATCGTCGCGAACTTCATCTCGCCGGCGTTCGACTTCTCGAACGTCGCACCCCGCAAGATCAGCTGGCGGATGGGCGGCATGATCGCCGCCGTCGGCTCGGTGCTGCTCACACCCTGGAACTGGTACGGCAACCCGCAGGCGATCCAGTACACACTCGGTGTGCTCGGCGCTCTGATCGGGCCGCTCTTCGGCCTTCTGATCGCCGGCTACTACCTCGTCGGCCAGCAGAAGATCGCCGTCGACGACCTCTTCACGATGTCGAAGACGGGCCGCTACTGGTACCGGCGCGGTGTCAACTCGAACGCGGTCTGGACCTTGATCATCGCGGGCGTCGTCTCGGTCGCCGCGGCCCTCGTGCCGACGCTCGTCGCGGACGCCGGCGGCCCCGACTTCACCTGGCTGGGCAACTACGGCTGGTTCATCGGCTGCGGCCTCGGGCTCGTGATCTTCTGGGCGTTCGAGACGGTGTCGCCGCGCATGCCGGTGCTGAGCGCCGACGACCCGACGGTGACGGATGGCTCGATCGACGAGGCCGACGTCGAGGCCGCGATCCTGCCGACTCGGACTGCGGTCTGACACCGCGGCGCCAGGATCCGGCCCGTCCCACCTCGACAGGAGTCACCGTGCGCATCCGCGTGATCAACCCCAACACCACCGCGAGCATGACGGCTGCCATCGGCCGGTCGGCGACCGAGGTGGTGGGCCCCTCACCCTCGTCGAGGCGGTGAACCCCAGCATGGGGCCCGCGTCGATCGAGAGCCACTACGAGGAGGCGCTGGCCGTGCCGGGCATCCTCGAGCAGGTGGCGCTCGGCGAGCAGGACGGCGTGGACGCGTTCGTCATCGCCTGCTTCGGCGACCCCGGCCTGGACGCGGCGCGAGAGATCGCGACGGGGCCCGTGCTCGGGATCGCCGAGGCGGCGATGCACGCGGCCGCCATGCTCGGGCGCACGTTCGGCATCGTCACGACGCTCGACCGCACGGTGGGGCGGGCCGGCGAGCTCGTGCAGCGGTACGGATTCGCCGACGTGTGCGTCGGCATCCGGGCGTGCGAGATCCCCGTGCTGGCGCTCGACGATCCTGCGTCCGACGCGCGAGCCGTCGTGGTCGACGAGTGCCGCCGCGTGCTCGACGCGGGGGCGGACGCCGTGGTGCTCGGGTGTGCCGGCATGGCCGACTTCTGCCACTGGGTCTCGGACGAGGTGGGGGCGCCGGTCGTCGACGGGGTGTCGGCGGCGACCGTGCTCGCGGAGTCGCTCGTGCGGCTGCGCGTCGCGACGGGCAAGCGCGGCGAGTATGCGGCGCCGCCCCGCAAGCCGATGGCCGGGCTGCTCGCGCCCTTCGAGCTCGGCGCGCGTGTCGCCTCGCGCTGATACCGCTTCCCTCCGCCGCCGCACCTCCCGCCGGTCTGCCGCACCACCCCTAGGCGTGGCTCGACGACCGCCCCGAGGTGCGGGCCGCGGCGGGAGTCACGGGCTGATCGCCAAGAAGACGAACGCCGCCAGGATGATCAGGTGGATGATGCCCTGCAGGCGGGTCGACCGCCCCGGCGCGACCGTCAGCACGCTCACCAGCAAGGTGAACCCGAGCAGGACGATCTGCACCGGCCCGAGGCCCAGCACCAGCGGCCCCTTGATCCAGATGCTCGCGACAGCGATGGCCGGGATCGTGAGCCCGATCGAGGCGATCGCCGAGCCGTAGCCGAGGTTGAGGCTCGTCTGCAGCCGGTTGCCGAGGGCAGCGCGCCCCGCTGCGATGCCCTCGGGCAGCAGCACGATGAACGCGATCACGACGCCGACGAAGGTGCTGGGGATGCCGGCCGCCGCGAGGCCGTCCTCGATGTTCGGCTGCACCGCGTGGCCCAGCTGCACGACGGAGAGCAGCGACACGACGAGCAGCACGAGACTGATGAGCGTGGCGCGCAGGGTCGGCGGTTCGGCGTGGTCGTCGTCTTCGGCGGCGTCGGGATGCGGCTCATGCGCGGCAGGGATCGTGACGGGCAGGAAGAAGTCGCGGTGCCGCCCGGTCTGCGTCAGCACGAAGGCGACCCACAGCGCCAGGGCCACGACGGCGATGAACGCGAGCTGCAACCCGGTGAAGCGGCCGCCCGACGCGCCCGTCGTGAACGCGGGCAGCACGAGCGTGATGCCGGCGAGGGTTGCGACGACGCTCAGCGCAGCGCCTGTGCCCTCGCGGTTGAACCGGGGCAGCCCGTGCTTCAGCGAGCCGAGCAGCAGCGAGAGCCCCACGATGCCGTTGCAGGTGATCATCACCGCCGCGAACGCTGTGTCGCGCGCCAGAGTGTCGGCGTTGTGGCCGCCGGCCAGCATCAGCGTGATGATCAGCCCGACCTCGATCACCGTGACGGCGACCGCGAGCACGATCGAACCGAGCGGCTCGCCGACCTTGTGCGCGACCACCTCGGCGTGGTGCACGGCGGCCAGCACCGCACCGATCAGGATCACCCCGATCAGGATCGCGACGCCCGTCGACAGGTGCCGGTGATAGGTGGCGACCAGCGCGACGAGCGCGATGATCGGCATGATGATCGGGCTCAGGGTGCGGAGTCGGTTGGCCATGGGGTCCCCCTCGAGGTCGCGACCAGCCTACCGAGCGGCCGAGCCGGCCCGCGGGTTATCCACAGCCCCGTCGTGATCCTGGTCGGGGCTCGTGCCCGGTGCCGACTCAGCCGGCCGTCATCACCACACGCTCGGCGGTCAGCAGCAGGGACGCCACCTCGTCGGCCGATCGCGCCTCGCGGTCGTTCCAGCGGGTGAGGTCGCGTACGTGCTGCATGCGCGTCATCGGCGACGGGAACCACTCGACGGGCGCACCCTCGTCGGAGTTGAGCGCGTGCCAGACGGCGTCGAGGGCGCGCTGCACCGGCTGCTCCTGCACCGCGCCCGTGCCGCCTCCGGCTCGGATCACCGCCCCGACCAGGCAGGATCCGACGATCCTCTCGTCGTCGATCATCAGAGCGTTGCCGCCGCGCACGAGCCGGGTGCGGCCGTCGTCCGTCCGCACCGCGAACCAGGCGCCCTGCAGCCAGCTGTTCTCGACGTGGCGCCGGGCCGCCGACAGGATCATCTGCAGGTGCTCGCGCTCGACGGCCTCGGCGACCTCCTGCGACTGCCGAGCGAGCTCGCGGCGCCGGCGCCATCTCTCGCGAAGGCCCAGCGGGGCCGGTGCCGGGGCGAGCGGCGGAGTGTGGACGGGCACGCGGGGACTGCTCATGATGCTCCTTTGCATCGGCACGGGGATTGCAGCGTGGGAGCGCCGCGACTGGAGAAAAGCATCACCCCGACGAGCGCAGGATGCAAGGGGTTGCGTGACCAATTCGTGACGATTTCTCGACGGGCCTGGTGCGCTGCTCGGCCCAGGCGTTAACTGGGTGCAACGGCACCACCGAGAGAAGGACGCGATCATGGCAGGCTTCGACGACATCGCCAAGAAGGCTCAGGAGTTCTTGAAGGACCCGAAGGTCGAGAAGGCGCTCCACAGCGACAAGGCAGAGGGTGTCAGCGACAAGCTGCTCGACGCCGTCGCGGGTGCCGCCGACAAGGCCACCGGTGGCAAGTTCCACGACCAGATCGACTCCGCCAAGGAGCAGGCCGACAAGCGCGTCGGCGACAAGTAGCCCGGCCGCCCGCGCCCGGCGCACCGGCGCTCGACACGACGAAGGGCCCGTACCGGACATCGTCCGGCCGCGGGCCCTTCGTGCTCTGCGGCGTGGCCGCGGGAGGCTCAGTACTCCGAGTCGGAGTTCTTGTTCATCGCCGCGAACGCCATGCAGACGAAGACGAAGCCGACGAGGGCGATGGCCCCGATGAGGCACCAGAGAGCTGTAGCCATGGTGTGGCCCTTCTGAATCGTGGGCCGGGGCCCGAAGTCGTTTTGTGTCAGTTTAGGCCCGCGCGGGTTCAGGCGCAGTCGGCTACGAACGCCATCAAGCGAGTTGCGTCGTCCGTCTCGAACAGCTGGTCGAGGGCGACATTGAATTCGTACTGGCGGCTGAAGGGGATGTTGACCGCCGCGAAGTAGGCGAGGGCACGCTCGCGGCGGTCGTCGATCGCGCCGAGATACTCGCTCGTGCGGTCGAATCGCTGGATGAGGGCAAGACCGCCTTCTCCGGCCTCGAAGCCGGCCACGGTGCCTCCATTGGAGAGGCGGACGTCGCCGCCGCCCATCACCTGCCCTTCGCCGCGGAAGTGCCCGGACTCGATGGCCTCGGCTACCCCCGCACCCTCAACGGCCTGGCCCTGGTCGACGCGTCCGCGCCCGCCTGATCGCCCTGCTATTCGCCGGTCTGGCCGTCGATCGCCTCGCGCAGCAGGTCGGCGTGCCCGTTATGCCGCGCGTACTCCTCGATCAGATGCACCAGGATCCCGCGTCAGGTCTCGGCCGCGAGGCGATGCCCCGGGGGCACTCAGGTCGGTGCCTCTCGGGAACCAGTCCGGGCCGCGATTAGCGGCCGAGCGCAAGAGCCTCACTAAAAGCGGCATTCGTTTCTTCGCGAAGAGAAGAGGGAATGAGGGAACGGTCCTTCCCTGTCCGGTAGCAGGCCAATGCCATGTGGGATGAGAATGTGGCGATTCCCTCGGCGGTGCCGCGGGCGATGAGGACCTTGCCGAGCGCGGACGCGATCTCCTGCACCTTCAGGGCGTCTCGGCCACGGAGGTCGACGTGCTCCTCCAGGAGGAGAAGATGCCGCGAATACGACACGGGGTCCGCCGTCGCCTGCTCGCAGAGACCCAGCACGATGGGACGCAACTGCTCCAAAGCCTCCGCCGGTGTGGCCGCGGAGCCGACAGACGCGTCTTGGCCCGCGCGGGCGATCGCATCCAGCATCTGCTGCTGCTTCGCGAACACGACCTCCTGCTTGTCGCCGAAGTAACGGAAGAACGTGGTCCGCCCGACGTCGGCGCGCGCGGCGATGTCCGTGACCGAGACGTTGTCGAAGCCCTTCGCCGAGAAGAGCTCGTCCGCGGCCTCGAGAAGGCGCTGCTGCATCTGCTGACGCTTGCGCTCCACAAGAGACGACGACGTAGCTGTCAGATCGGACATGGGACGAGCATACCCCGGAGAAACTCAGTGCGCTTCGGTACTCAATGCGCTACGGTACTGAGTACCAGACAGTGGAGATCCACTCCGCCCGGCGAAAAGGAATAATCATGTTCAGCACCGATGACCGTCTCGACATCACCGAGATCCTCGCTCTTCACGCCCACCTGTTCGATGAGAATCAGCTCGACCGTCTCGACGAGTTGTTCACTCCCGATGCGGTCTATGACATGAGGGCGTCCGGCATCGGAGTGTTCGAAGGCATCGACACCATCCGTGTCGCCGCAGGCCGAATGAGCGAGAGCGGTCACGCGCCGCTGGCGCACTTCGTGACGAACATCCTCATCACCGGTGTCGACGACGACAACGCTTCAGCTCAGTCGAAGGGCCTCATGATCATGGCCGACGGGTCGCTGCACGCGGTCACCCACGCCGACACCCTCCGACGCCAGGACGGCCACTGGCGTCTCAGCCGACGCGTCATCACCCCCGTCCGCACCCCCGCGAAGGCCTGACAATGACCGAGTCGCTGACTATCACGCGCATCACCCACAGTTGCCACCTGATCGAGATCGGTGGGCAGATCATCCTGACCGACCCCTGGTTCTCCCAACGCCCCCTCTACAACCCTGGGGAGCCGATCGCGATGATGCCCGAAGACCTCCCGCACCTGGACGCCGTCGTGATCAGCCACGAGCACTACGACCACTGCGACCTCGATTCCTTCCGCCGCTACCGCGATAAGAACGTGCCCATGATCGTCGCCGGCCCGGTCGCGGAGAAGGCCCGCAAGGCCGGCTTCACGAACGTTCGCGCCCTCGAGGCCTGGGAGACCGCTCAGGTCGGCGATCTCACCATCAACGCCGCCCCCGGAAAGCACGGCGTCCACGAGGTCACCTACGTCATCACCAGCGGCGGGCGCAGCGTCTATTTCGCGGGAGACACCCTCCTCATTCCAGAACTGCTCACCCTCACCGACCGGTTCGGGCCCCTTGACGTGGCCCTCCTTCCCGTCAACGGGCTTCACATCCGGATGGCCGGCAACAAGCAGGTCGTCATGAACGCCGAAGAAGCCGCCGAACTCACCTCCGTCCTCCGCCCGAAGCTCGCCGTCCCGCAGCACTACGCCTTCACCGGCGGGAGGATCGGCGACCGACTCTTCCTCAAAAGCGACAAGAACCCGGCCCTCTTCGTCGACGCAGCCCGACGCCTCGTCCCCGACGTCCCCGTCAAGGTCATAGCTCCCGGCGAACCACTCACCATCGCCCCATAAAGCGCGAGCGTTGGACGTTCCCATGTGGGCGCCTGCGGTGCCGCACGCGAGAGGTCCGGCGTGAGCGCCTCCGACGGCTCGGCCCAGCACGACGGGGGATTGTCTTTACGAGCTCCTGCCCATCGAGTCCTCACTTCGGACGCTTCAGGTCTGACCATGACAATCAGGCAGTGCGGAGGGTGACCGGCGATGGTGCGCTATCGCGCGCCGGCGTCCGCCAGTGAGCGTGGCCGGCCTCGAGCAGATGCGAACTTTCTAGACTCAGCCCGAATACCGACTGCACGAGACGAGGCGACGCCCGTCCGAACCGGACCGACGTCGCTCCGTGGTGCTCAGAGCCAGGTCACTTCCAGAAAGAGTCGACCTCGGCCGCGAGACGTCTCCCCTGCTCGCGCCCGGCCCGGGCAGAGGGAATCCGCGACCGGGGATCCAACGGATTGACGCCCATGGTTTCCAGCGACGCGGCATCCGCCACGACCACGTGCACGCGGGCGGGAGACAGGGCCTGCAGCTCCTCGTCGGGCACGGAGGGCCCGAGCGGCGAGTCGGCCGCGGAGGGGACGAGGACGAGAACCTGTTCGGCGCCGGCGGCGAGGTCGACGTTTCCGATCGATCGGATTCCGCCGTCCATGTAGAGGTGCCCCTCGATCTCGACCGGAGGCCAGACGAGGGGAACGGCGCAGCTGGCCGCGACGACGTCGACCAGGCTGATGCCCGAGGTGTTGTCGAAGACGCGGAGCTCACCGGTGCCGGTGTCGACCGCCGCGATGAGCAACGGCCAGTCCGACCAGTTCTCGGTGCCCAGGCGCGCTTCGATGACCGCGCGCCGCACTGCGGGGGCCGGTGTGTCGCTGGCCACGGCCAGCGCGCCGATCCTCTGACGCAGCTGCTCCGATGATGTGACTCCGGTCATCGCCTCGGCGACGACGGCGCCCATCTGGGCCAGATCGACCGTGGTGTTCAGCTCTGCTGATGTCGAGGCGATCTGCCGCTCGAAGAGGTCCTGAATGCTGTTCCCGGCAGCGATCTGGGCGGCGACGGTCGACCCGGCGGATGTGCCGATCAGGGTCGTCGACCGGGTCAGGATGCGGTCCACGAGACCGGGCGACTCATCGTCGAGCCCGCGGAGGAACCCGGTCTCCCAGGCGATACCGGCAACCCTCCTCCTGCCAGGACCAGGGCGTTCTTCGGTGAAATCACGGTTCTCCTTCGATGCTCGGCCACTCATTCTTCAGTGCCTGCCTGGGATTCCTTCGACTCCTTCGTCGATCAGGAGGTGCGGGAGACGTGCTGCTCTTCGCGGATCCGGGGATCCCAGAAGTCGACGATCCTCTTCAGGCCGTCCTGCCAGCTCACGGTCGCCGGCCCGGTGATGGTCTTCCGATACTCCGCACTGGGCGCCCCACCGGGCAGGGCGAGAGTGTCGTCGTAGTAATAGACGGGCTCCACACCGACGAGCTCGCCCAGGTAGCCGATCCATTCCTCGGCCTTCAGCTGCACGTCGCCGGACCAGTTCACGGTCGGGACGGGATCGTCTTCGGACGTGCTTCATCAGCAGCGCTGGGGCTTCCGCGTTGGCACGCATGCCGTCCTCGAAGCTCTTCGGGTAGACCGCCGCCGCCGTGTGGACGACGTAGTCGAAATCGCTGGGGAGCGTGCGGTAGTCGTCGTCGGCGAGGTCGAGCACATAAGGGTCGACGCCCCGGCCCCTCCACTCGTCGAGCTCGGCGTCACTGGGCGATGAGGGTCACTCCGGTGACGGCCTCCGCAATGTCGAGGTGTGGAAGAACTACTACCGAGACCTGGGCTCGCTTGATCCCGCAGACCACGGAGCGATCCAGGTCTGGCTCGGCCGATTCCCGGCACTCAGCAGCGCGGAGGGTCCCGCCGCCGCCGTCGCTTACCAGGCCAACGTCATCGACAGTTCCCTGGGGCAGGACTTCGCCGACGTCATTCGAGAGTTCGCACGTATCACGGTACGAAGCGCCCGAGGGCCCGCCTTCGTGCCGACCGATCTCGAGATCGAGACAGTGCGATTCCTTCTTTTGGGTCTCGACCGCTACTGGTACCTGCGCTGGTCGCAGGAAGCCGACTTCAGCGCGCCCACGGATGACGCCATCACCGTGTTCGTAAGCGTCACCCTGGCAAGAATCCGCGAACCGGCCCTGACCTGAGCGCGTCTTGTCGGGGGACAACTCGTCAATCGAGGCTTTGCGAGCCAGGTTGGACAATCGCGGAACACCCACACCGCCACGATCACCGGCGCGGAACTCGTGACGTTCGTGGACACGTTGACCCGCACCAACCCCGAGAGACACCAGGTGGGAGGGGGCGAACCGTATTCGCCCCCTCCCGCCTCTCATCCTCACCGATCCAGACGAGGAGCAGAAACCATGAGCACCACCACTCGCACCAAGAAGACGACCACCCGCAAGCCCGCCAAGACGATCGAGGAGAAGAAGGCCCAGGCCGAAGCCCTGCACGCCTCGATCGCGAATCAGGTCGAGCAGCTGCGCGACTCCGACCGGTGGACTGCGTTTCTCGAGTTCGCGCAGGCGTTCCACGCGCACTCGATCAATGGCCTTCTGCTGATCCTTGCTCGGAGGAGCCCCAGGCCGACAGCACGGCTACCGCATCTTGGGGAGGCCGACACTGTGACCGGCAATCATCCCGAAGACCTTCGCCAATTGTTCCCAAATAGGGGCAAATGCCGCGAGTTCTGGTCAAAAGTCTCAAGTACTCCGAGAGAAGTCTCACTTACCTCGAGAAACGACCAACGGAGGCCATCAAAGAGAGCGAGTGACGGGAATCGAACCCGCGCTATCAGCTTGGGAAGCTGAAGTTCTACCATTGAACTACACTCGCGCACGGCACCCCGCAGGGTGCGACCTCATCAGCATACCGAAGCCCGCCTGAGCCCACGAATCAGCGGCGCAATCGACGAGCGGGTGTGCGTAAAAGCGACCCATGGCATCCTGATCGGCCTTTTTGCCGCCGACGGGCGGCGGAGTGGCGCAGGCGGTGGCGCAATCAAGGCTTAATCGTCGGGCCACGCCGGCGAAATGCGCCGGGCGTGTACTGGTCTCACCCACTGACCAGCAAAGGACGCCCATGATCGTCACCGTCGTCGCCGGCAACCCCAAGCCGGCCTCGCGCACGCTCGAAGCCGCGCACCACGTCGCCGAGTCGCTCACAGGTCAGCCGGCCACGAGCGAGGTCGACGTCGTCACCCTCGGGCCGTCCCTTCTCGGCTGGGGTGACGACATCGTGAAGGCAGCCGTCGAGACTGTGGCGGGCAGCGATCTCGTGATCGTCGCGTCGCCGACCTACAAGGCCACCTACACGGGTGTGCTCAAGTGCTTCCTCGACCAGATCGCCGGGGCCACGGGCCTCGCCGGCGTCACGGTCGTGCCACTCATGCTCGGCGCGGGCCCCGCCCACGCTCTCGCCCCGAGGTGCACCTCAAGCCGGTGCTCGTCGAGCTCGGCGCGACGTGCCCGACGCAGGGCCTCTACCTCAACGAGAATGCCTACGCCGAACCCGACGCCTACGCCGGCTGGCTCGGACAGTGGAAGAACGTCGTGCTGGCCTCCGCCGGCGCGACCTTCGCAACGAAAGGCGCCTGATGGTCATCGACATCTCCGACCGCACCACCCTGCGCAGCGTTCTCGACGAGGACGCCGCCGCGACGATCAAGCGGGCGTTCGGCGCCTTCCCCTCCGGGGTCGCCGCCCTGTGCGCCGAGATCGACGGGGTCAAGGTCGGAATGGTCGCCTCGTCGTTCAGCGTGGGGGTGTCGTTCGACCCGCCGATGGTGATGTTCTCGGTGCAGAACTCGTCGTCGACCTGGCCGACCCTCAAAGCAGCCGAGCGCATCGGCATCTCGATCCTCGCCTCCGAGCACGACGCCGCCTGCTACCAGCTCTCGTCGCGCCAAGGCGACCGCTTCGCCGGGCTCGACGTGCACACCGCCGACAGCGGAGCGATCTTCGTGCACGACGCGGCCGTGTGGCTCGAGTGCGTCGTGCGCAGCACGATCCCGGCCGGCGACCACCACGTCGTCGTGCTCGAGGTCACCTCGCTGCGCGTCGGCGAGGGGCGCGAGCCGCTCGTCTATCACGGCACTCGCTTCCGTCAGCTCCGCGCCGCCTCCTGAGCCGCACCACCCACCGACCCGACGGCCCAGAGACCCGCCGGCCCACCGGTCCATAGACCCGACGGCCCGGAGACTGCCAACTGGCTCCCCGGGCCGCCGAACACTCGACAATTCAGGCCGCTCTCGCGTCTGCCGTGACCTTTCGGCCTTCCTGCGTCGGCCCAGACGGGCAGAGCCTGAATTGTCGTGACGCATCGCACAGCGACGCACCGCCTAGCCACGCACCGCACAGCCGCGCACCGCACCGCTCAGGTGACCGCGACCACCCGCACGTCGACCGAGGCGAGCGGCAACCCCTCGAGCCCGACCAGCACGCCGATCGCCGAAGCAACCTCGCGCACCACGACGGGGGCCGAGTAGGCGCCGTCGACCACGAGATCGAGCACCGCGAGAGTGGCGGCGGGCGTGACATCCAGCAGGATCTCGGATTGGGCGGGGGCCCCGGGCCCAGCCGAAAGCCCGGTGAAAAGACGCTTGGCGAGCCGGCCCACCCCCGGGCGGCCCTGGATCCTGACGACCCCGGGCACTGCCGAGACAGCGCTTTCGACCTCGTCGGCGAGGAGGCGCAGCCGTGTCGCGTCGACGTCGATCATGACGACACCTCGAGCAGGTGGATGTCGCCGACCACGATGTCGACGGCCTCGACGACGAGTTCGGTCTGGCGGGCGAGCTGCAGCGCCACGGCCTGCCGCACATCGTCGGCCATGAGCGGCACGAACTCGCCCTTCAGCGCGCTGATCGTGACCTCGACGCGCACGGAGGCGCCGGGCAGGGCCACGTCGCCGCTCAGAGCGACCGAGATGACGACGGCCCCGTCGATGCCGTCGCCGGCCTCACGGATGAGGCCGCGCACGGCGCCCTCGGTCATGTGGAAGACCGAGAAGCGGTCGTCCGAGCCGAGGGGGATGTCGCGCCCCGAGCGGGCCTCCTGGCGCACGCGATCCATCACCCCGCTGAACCAGCTCGGGTCGGGAGGCGGCACCTCGTCGGCCTCGTCGGCCACGAGGCGCCCCGAGAGCACGCGCAGCCGCTCGAGGGTCGCGAGCTGCATCGCGTTCGACGGGTCGTCTTCGATCACGGGGTCGTAGGGCCGGCGGCCTCGGTCGAGGTAGTCGGCCAGGCGTTCGAGCGTCACGGTCTGGTCGCTCATCGCCAGGCCTCCATCTCTCTCGTCAGTGTCTCGCGGGCACGGGCCAGCTGGCCCCGCGCCGCCGGCGTGCTGATCCCCAGATGATCGGCGATCTCACCGTACGACTCCCCGCCCACCTCGCGCAGCAGCCAGGCCTGCCGCTGCAGGGCGGGCAACCGGCCGAGCGCGCTCTTCAGCCCGGCCATCGCGTCGGCGTTGGTCGAGATCAGCAGGGGGTCGGACGCGTGGTCGACGGGCAGCTGTGCGACGACGGCCTCGTCGTCGAGATCGGCGGTGGGCTTTCGCGAGCGAATCAGGTCGAACGACTTGCGCGACACGATCCGCATCATCCAGCCCTTGACCGCGTCGGGCGTCGTCAACCGGGGCAGCTCGCGCCAGATGGCGACCGAGGCCTCCTGCACCGCGTCGTACGCGTCAACGCGTGATCCGGTCAGCCGAGTGGCATAGGCGGTCAGGAGAGAGAGGTGGCGACGCAGCAGCACTTCGAAGGCGTGCTCGTCGCCATCCGACGCCCGCTTCGCGAGCAGCCCGTCCGACGCCGCCGGCAGCGGGTCGGCCCGCTCCCGTTCGGAGCCGCTCGAGGCGGGGACGATCTCGGCCGCGTTCACGCATTCAGACAACTCCATCCGCCTGCGAAAAAGGGCCTCCGAAAAAAAGTCGAGACAATTCCGTGACGATTCAGGATCGGGATGCGTCCTATCCCTGAGCGGCACGAACAGGTGCCGACTCCACACACTCTCGACTGAAGGAGCATCACCATGGCTGACAAGATCCCGGCTTCCACCACCGCCAGCACCCCGACCCCCACGACGAGCCGCGTCGACAAGCCGACCACCCCCGTGACGACGGTCTCGGCCGCCACGACGGACGTGGGCACGGTCGCCCCCGGCAAGACGGTCATCGCCGACAACGTCATCTCGAAGGTCGCCGGCATCGCCGCCCGCGAGGTCCCCGGTGTCTACGCCCTGGGCGGCGGCGCGGCTCGTGCCTTCGGCGCCATCCGCGACGTGATCGGCTCGACCGACCTCACCCAGGGCGTGCGTGTCGAGGTGGGCGAGACCCAGGTCGCCGCCGACGTGACCATCGTCGTCGAGTACCCCACCCCGATGAATGCCGTCGCCGAGCAGGTCCGCGGCGCGGTCGCCCAGGCGATCACGCAGCTGGTCGGCATGGAGGTCGCCGAGGTCAACGTGGCGATCAACGACGTGCACATCCCCGGTGACGACGACGACGACAGCACCCAGTCCGCCGAGAGCCGCGTCGCATGAGCACCACCGTCTTCGGCGTCGTCATCGGCGCCATCCTCGGTGTCGTCGCAGTGGCCTTCGGCTTCTGGGCCTTCATCCTCGTCGCCGTGTTCATGGCCGTCGGCGCCATCGTCGGCCGGATCGTCAGCGGCAAGCTCGACGTGTCCAATCTCGTCGACGTCATCCGCGGGCGGCGTTCCTCGTCATGACCGACACCCAGACCGCCGCTCCTGGCAACGGAGCCCCCGGGGCGGTTCTCAACGGGTGGTCGCCGGATCCTGATTCCCCGGCGGCCACCTCTGGCCCCCGCGTTCCCGGCCACATCAGCATCGCTCCGCGAGTGCTGCAGAAGGTCGGCAGCGCGGTCGTCTCCGACGCTCTCGCCGTCGACCGCCACGACGTGCACGTCGATGCGCGCGACGACGACGGGCGCCTGGCACTCCGGGTGTCGACGCCCGTCTCGGTCCCCGCCCTGTCGGCCGACGTCGTGGTGCCCGACGGCGGGGTGCTCGGCACGATCCGCACCCTGCAGCAGACGGTGACGGGTCGCATCCTGACCATCACCGGGCGTGCCGTGTCTCGCGTCGACGTGACCGTGACGGCGAGCCGCAGCCCGAAGACCACGACAGGACGAGTGCGATGAGCGCCACCGAAACACCTTCTCGCCCCTCCCGCCCCGACGCACCCGTCGTCGCCGCAGTGCCCGAGACGCGCGCCTACCGCCGCATCCTTCGCCGCGAGACCCACTCGTCGCGCTCCGGCGCCGCCGTGATCGTACTGATCGCGCTCGTCATCGTGAGCGCCTGGGTCGGCATTGAATCCGTCTACGCCGGGCTCGGCCTGAAGGCTCTGCTCTTCTCTCCGCTCGACTCGCTCGCGACCCTGGTCACGGCGTCCACCCACCAGGGCGGCCTCGTCATCGCGGTCGGGATCGTGACCGGCATCGTCGGGCTCATCCTCGTGATCGTCGGCATCACCGCCGGCCGCCGTGGGCGGCACACGATCGACGACCCCCGCGTCGCCGTCGTCGTCGACGACCAGGTCGTGGCCGCCTCGCTGGCGCGCCGAGCGCGGCTCGCCGGCTCGCTCGCCCCTGGCCAGGTCAACGCCTGGGTGTCTCGCAACTCGGCCCGCATCACCATCACTCCCGCCTCGGGTGCCGGTGCCGACAACGAATCCGTGCTCGCCGCAGCGCGGGCCGAGCTCGACGAGGGCCGTTACACCCCGGCCATCACGCCGCACGTTCGCGTCTCCGACGCAGGAAGGCTCGGCGCATGACCTCCACCAACCGGTTCCTCAACCGCCTGTTCCTCGTCATCACCGGGCTCATCACCCTGGCGGTCGGCGTGGCGCTCGTGCTCGTCGCCCTGCCCGGCGCGAACTCCGTGCGCGACACGGTCGGGCAGTGGCGCGACTCCCAGGCCACCGCGCTCGCCGACACCCCGATCGCAGGGATCGGCTCACTGCACGGCAGCTACCTGCCGTGGCTGCTCGCGATCCTCTGCCTCATCGTGGTGATCATCGCGATCGTGGCGGCGTCGACCCGCGGTCGCGGTCACACCGATCGCATCCTCGAGGCAAACGACGAAGCCGGTGAGATCGTCATCGCGTCACGCTTCGCCGAGTCGGCCATCGAAGACGCCCTGTCGCCCCGCCGCGACGTCGCCAACGTCAACGTCTCGTCGTACCGCCTCAAGCGGGCGGCGGCGCTCAAAGTGCGGATCCGCCTTACCGCAGGCTCGGCCCCCGGGCCCGTCGTCGAGGCCGCGTCGGGCGTCGTCTCCGGTCTCGACCGGGTGCTCGGCGGCGGCTCGCGGGTGCCGGTGCTGCTCGAGATCGTGGGGGCGTCGCCGGTGCGACCCGGCCACGACTCGCGGGTCAGCTAGGGCGTTTCTCTCAATTCACCACGCCTGCTGCCAATCGAGAGCCACGGCCTAGGGCCTCACCCGCAGCAGCAGCTTCCCCACATGGCCGCCGGCATCCATCCTCCGATGGGCGTCGGCGGCCTTCTCGAGTGGCAGCACCTCGTCGATGACCGGCTTCACGGCCCCGCTCTCCACCAGCGGCCAGATGTGCTCGCCGACCCCGCGCATGATCGCGACCTTCTCGGGCAGGGGCCGTGAGCGGATCGTGGTGCCCTGGATCCTGCCGCGCTTCGCCATCAGCTTGCCGAGCGCGAACGTCGAGTCGGCGCCCGACTGATTGGCGATCACCATGATGCGGCCCTCCATCGCGAGGGCGTCGAGGTTGCGGGCGAGATAGTCGCCTCCGACGAGATCCAGGATCACGTCGGCGCCGCGCCCGCCCGTCTCGTGCCTCACGACCTCGACGAAGTCTTCGTCTCGATAATTCAGGCCCCTCGCGCCGAGGCCCTCCATGAAGGCCACCTTCGCAGCCGAGCCCGCGGTCGCGACGACCCGCGACCCCAGCCCGAGAGCCACCTGGATCGCCATCGTCCCGATGCCGCTCGTGCCGCCGTGCACGAGCAGCGTCTCCCCCGGTTTCAGGCCGCCCAGCATGAAGACGTTGGACCAGACCGTGGCGGCGGCCTCGGGCAGACCGGCTGCCTCGACGAGGTCGGTCGGGCCAGGCTTCGGCAGCACGAGGCCTGCGTCGACGGCGACCTGCTCGGCGTAGCCGCCGCCGCCCAGCAGAGCGACGACCTCGTCGCCCACCGAGGGGCCTGAATTGTCAGAACGGGCGGCCACCTCGGCGCCGACGGCCCGGACGGTGCCCGACACCTCCATACCGGGCCACTCTGGTGAACCGGGCGGCGGCGGGTAGGTGCCCTGCCGCTGGCCGACGTCGGCGCGGTTGATGCCGGCGGCGGCGATGTCGATCAGCACGTCGTTCGGGCCGACGGTGGGCTCCGGCACGTCGCCGAGGGTGAGGACCTCGGGGCCCCCGCTTCGAGAAATCAGGATGGCCTTCATCCCTCGAGTCTGCACCCGCGCGTCTGCGGGGTGGTCGACGCGGGCCTGCACGGTGGGGCCTGAATTGTCGAAGGAGGCCACCGGTAGGCTGAGCGGGTGCTGCTCTCCGACCGCGACATCAGGGCCGAGCTCGATCTCGGGCGCATCGGCCTCGACCCGTTCGACCCGGGTCTCATCCAGCCCTCGAGCATCGACGTGCGACTCGACCGCTTCTTCCGGCTGTTCGACAACCACAAATACCCGTTCATCGACCCGGCCGAAGACCAGCCCGAACTCACGCACCTGGTCGAGGTCGACCCCGACGAGCCCTTCATCCTGCATCCCGGCGAATTCGTGCTCGGCTCGACCTACGAGCTCGTCACTCTGCCCGACGACATCGCCGCCCGCCTCGAGGGCAAGTCGTCGCTCGGCCGCCTCGGTCTGCTCACCCACTCGACGGCAGGATTCGTCGACCCCGGCTTCTCCGGTCATGTCACGCTCGAGCTGTCGAACGTCGCCACCCTGCCGATCAAGCTGTGGCCGGGCATGAAGATCGGGCAGATCTGCTACTTCCGGCTGTCCAGCCCCGCCGAGAACCCGTATGGCTCGTCGGTGTACGGGTCTCGTTACCAGGGCCAGCGCGGCCCGACCGCCTCGCGGTCGCACCTCAACTTCGTGCGCACCGACACTCGCGCCGAGCCGTCGTCGGCTCGCGACTGACCTCGCCTGCGACTGGCGCCGCCGCGACTGACCTCGCCTGCGACTAACGGCGGTCGGCCGCGCCCTGCGCCGCCGGCCACTGCTCGAGCTGCCAACCGAGCCACGGGCTCCAGGCGAACGGTGCGGCGGCCACAGCAGCCCGCAGCTCCGCCGCGGGGATCCACGCCCACTCCGCCACCTCGTCGGGCGACGGGTCGGGCTCGCCGACGGCGACGGCGCTGAACACCGGGCAGATCTCGTTCTCGACGACGCCCGACGCGTCGACAGCGCGATACCGGAAATCCGGCAGGATCGACTCCACCTGAGTCACCTCCATGCCGAGCTCCTGGAAGGCGCGACGCGCGAGGGCTTCCGCCGGCATCTCGCCCGGGGCGGGGTGGCCGCAGAACGAGTTCGTCCACACGCCGGGCCAGGTCGCCTTGGTCAGCGCTCGCCGGGTGACAAGGATGTCCCCCGATTCAGGATTCACGACGTGACAGGAAAAAGCCAGGTGAAGCGGCGTGTTTTTCGTGTGGACCGTCGCTTTGGGGTACGTTCCACACGGATTTCCGACTTCATCGAGCATTACCACGAGCTCGTCGTCGATTCTCGTGACGGAAGGCTTAGCCGGCTGAGGAAGTGCCTGAGATTCGGGTGTCATCGAGAGGTAGTCTGCCTGAATGGACGGTGATCACCTGCTCGCGGAGTCGCGAGCGAGGGATGCGGGGGCGAAGGGTGCGATTTCCATCGACCCTACCCGCGACGACGCGACCGTCCATGTGGATCGTGTTCTGGCCACCTTCTTCGCCAGGGCGAAAGGCCGGGCCGGGCGACTCGGCCCGAGATACGTCGACCTGTGGAGCGTCCTCGAGCGCAACTCCGTCGGCGGCAAGCGCTTCCGGCCTCGCATGGTGATCGCGGCCTACGAGAGCCTCGGTGGCACCGACACCGCCTCGTGCGCGCTCGTCGGGGCGGCCTTCGAGCTGCTCCACACCGCGCTGATCGTCCACGACGACGTCATCGATCGTGACTTCTCCCGCCGGGGGATCCCCAACGTGTCGGGCAGCTACCGCGACGGCGCGACGACCGCCGGCATCCCCACCCGGCGGCCGAGCACCGCGGGATGTCCGCCGCCGTGATCGCCGGCGACCTGGCCTTGACCGGGCCAGTCGTCTCCTGATCGACCTGACCTGCGACCAGACCGTGCGCTCGAGCCTCATCGACCTGCTCGACGAGGCGATCTTCGCCAGTGCGGGCGGCGAGCTGCTCGACGTCGAGCTCGCGCTCGCCCCCGAGATGCCCTCCGTCGACGAGATCCTGGCGATGGAGTGGGCCAAGACCGCCGTCTACTCGTTCGAGGCGCCGCTCATGGCCGGGGCGACCCTGGCCGGGGCGCCGCCCTTCGTGATCGACTCGCTCGAAGAGTTCGGCCGCGAGATCGGCGTCGCCTACCAGCTCGTCGACGACCTGCTCGGGGTGTTCGGCGCCGAGGCCGAGACCGGCAAGACGACGCTCGGCGACCTCCGCGAGGGCAAGCGCACCGTGCTCATCGCGCACGCCGCGACGACCGACGCCTGGTTCAGCATCCGCCCCTTCATCGGCAAGAGCGACCTCACCGAGGCCGAGGCCGACCATGTGCGCTCCCGGCTCGAATCATGCGGGGCGCGGGCCTGCGTCGAGCAGCTCATCGCCGAGCACGTCGCCCGCGCCAGGCTCGTCCTCGAGCGCAGCTTCGTGCCCGGCGACCTGCGCGAGGTGCTCCGGCCGGTCATCGAGACCGTCGTCGAGCGCACCCGATGACGCGCCTGGCCCTCTACGACCGCGTCGCCGACGAGACCAGCGCGGGCGTCATCCGTCGCTACTCCACGTCGTTCGGCCTTGCATCGCGCCTGCTCGGCGCCGACGTGCGTCAGCACGTCGAGAACATCTACGCCCTCGTGCGGGTCGCCGACGAGATCGTGGACGGCCCCGCGTCCGAGGCGGGCGCCGGCGGCGACGAGAGGCGTCGCATCCTGGACGGTCTCGAGAAAGAGACCGAAGAGGCCATCGCCTGCGGCTTCAGCGCGAACCTCGTGGTGCACGCGTTCGCGCGCACGGCGCGGGCCGCGGGCTTCGCTGCCGAACTCACGGCGCCGTTCTTCGAGTCGATGCGCAGCGACCTCAGTGAGACCGAGCACACGCAGGAGTCGTTCGACACCTATGTCTACGGCTCGGCCGAGGTCGTCGGGCTGATGTGCCTCCGCACCTTCACGGCGGGGCGCCCTTACGACCAGCGCACGATCGACCGCTTCGAAGCCGGGGCATGCGCTCTCGGTGCCGCCTTCCAGAAGGTCAACTTCTTGCGCGACCTCCACGACGACTTCGAGACGCTCGGCCGCAGCTACTTCCCCGGCGTCGACCCCTCGTCGTTCACCGACGCCGAGCGGGACCGTCTCGTGGCCGACATCGACAACGATCTGCGCGTCTCGGGCGCGATCATCCCGCACCTGCCCTCGTCGTCGCGACGGGCGGTCGCCCTCGCGCACGGGCTCTTCGCCGAGCTCAACCGCCGCCTCGCCGTCACGCCGGCGACCGAACTCATGCGCACGCGCATCCGCGTGCCGAACCCCGTCAAGCTGCGGATCGCCGCGGTCTCGGCCGCCGGTCGCATGACGCCGGTGGGGCTCTCGTGAGCGCGTCCGGCCCGGTCTCCCGGCCTCCCGGCCCGTCCGTCGCGCGTCACGGCCGCCGCGTCGTCATCATCGGCGGCGGCATCTCCGGTCTCGCCTCCGCCGCGCTGCTCGCCCGCGAGGGCCACGAGGTGACACTCCTCGAGAAGTCGTCGCAGGTCGGCGGCCGCGCCAGCACCTGGGAGCACGACGGCTACCGCTTCGACATGGGCCCCTCGTGGTACCTCATGCCCGAGGTCTTCGACCACTTCTTCCGCCTCATGGGCACCTCGAGCGCCGAGCAGCTCGACCTCGTCTCGCTCGACCCCGGCTACCGCGTCTACTTCGAGGGTTCGCGGCAGCCGGTCGACATCCCGCACGGCCTCGACGAGAACCTCGCCCTCTTCGACACGATCGAACCCGGATCCGGGGCCAGGATGCGCAAGTACCTCGCGTCGTCTCGCGAGACCTACGACATCGCCAAAGAGCGGTTCCTCTACACGTCCTTCCAGAGCTGGCTCCCCCTGCTGCGGCGCGACGTCGTGACCCGTCTCCCGACCCTCGCCCGGCTCCTGCTGCAGCACCTCGACTCGTTCGTCGCCGGCACGGTCAAGGACCCGCGGCTCGCGCAGATCCTGGGCTACCCTGCCGTGTTCCTCGGCTCGTCGCCGTACCAGACGCCGAGCATGTACCACCTGATGTCGACGCTCGACCTCGACGACGGGTGCTGTATCCGCAGGGCGGGCTCACTACGGTGATCCAGCGGATCGCTGCTCTCGCGGTCTCCTCGGGTGTCGAGATCGTGACGGACGCGATGGTGACGCGGATCCGGACCACTGCGGGTCGCCGACCCCGAGCCACGGGCGTCGACTGGACCGATGCCGACGGCGTCGCCCGGTCGACCTTCGCCGACACCGTCGTCTCGGCCGCCGACCTGCACCACACCGAGACGGCGCTGCTGCCGCGCGAGCTGCAGTCGTACGGCGAGTCGTACTGGAAGACGCGCGATCCCGGCCCGAGCGCTCTGCTGATGTACCTCGGCGTCGAGGGCGAGCTGCCCGAGCTCGAGCACCACACGTTGCTCTTTTCGCGCGACTGGCGCGACAACTTCGGCCGGATCTTCGGGCCCACCAAGAGCATCCCCGAGCCCCCGTCGCTGTACGTCTGCAAGCCGAGCGTCGTCGACCCGTCGACCGCGCCCTCCGGCCAGACGAACCTCTTCGTGCTCGTGCCGCTGCCGGCTGACCCCGGCCTCGGCAGTGGCGTCGGCCCCGGTTCCGGTTCCTCTTCCGGTTCCGGTTCCGGTTCCGACAATTCAGGCTCCACGCGACTCGAGCAGCTCGGTGACGCCGTGATCCAGCAGATCGCCGACTGGACCGGCGTGAGCGACCTGAATTCTCGCATCCGGCTGCGACGCACCCGCGGACCGCAGGACTTCGTCGACGACTACAACTCCTGGTCGGGCAGCATGCTCGGCCCCGCGCACACCCTCGCGCAGAGCGCCATGTTCCGCGCGGGCAACGTGTCGAAGAAGGTGCGCGGCCTCTTCTACGTCGGCGGCTCGGTGCGCCCGGGCATCGGCCTTCCGATGTGCCTGATCAGTGCCGAGGTGCTGCTCAAGAACCTCCGCGGCGACACCAGCACCGAGCCGCTGCCCGAACCGGCCGCCCCCGCGGCGGCCGCTGCCCCCTTCGACAATTCAGGCCCCACCCCGAGCGCGCCCGTGCCTGCATCCGGGGCCGCGACCCCGCCGCGGGCAGGTCCTGAATAATCAGAACCGTGGGCATCCTCTACCTCCTCGGCCTCCTCGTGGCTCTCGGCTGCATGGTCGTGCTTGACCGCCGGTTCGCGCTGTTCTTCTGGCGCGACTGGCGCCGGGCCGTCGTCGTGCTGCCCGTCGGCATCGCGGTCTTCCTGCTCTGGGATGTGCTCGGCATCCACGCCGGCATCTTCTTCCGCGGCGAGACCTCGTTCATGACCGGCCTCCAGGTCGGCCGCGAGCTGCCGCTCGAAGAGCCGTTCTTCCTCGCGCTGCTCTGCTACCTGACCATGAACTTGCTGGCCGGGATGCCGCTCGTCACCCAGGCCGTCCTCGACCGCCGCGATCGGAGCGCGCGATGACCTACTGGGGCCTGAACGCCTTCTTCCTCGCGGGCGTCGTCATCGTCGGCGTGATCGCACTCGTCGTCGCGCGACGCCGAGCCCGCGGGCGCGAAGATGCGGCGCGAGCGACGCGACGGGCCTCGTGGGCGGTGGCCGTCGGCATCCTGCTGGTGATGACGGCCGTGTTCGACAACATCATGATCGGCATCGGCCTCGTCGGCTACGACCGTTCGAAGATCAGCGGCGTCTTCATCGGCATCGCGCCGCTGGAAGATTTCTCGTACGCCGTGGCGGCGCTGATCCTGCTGCCGTCGCTGTGGGTGCTCGTCGGTGGGCGACGGGAGGTCGCCCGATGAAGACTCTCCGCGCGCTCGCCGCCGTCTCGCGCCCCCTCAGCTGGATCAACACGGCTTTCCCGTTCGCTGCCGCCTACATCCTCGCGACGGCAGCGGCGAAGCGGCCCGACATCGTCTCGAGTTCGAGCGCGGGCGCGGCCGTGTCGTCGACCCTGACCATCCGTTACGCGCCGGGCTTCGACTTCTCGCAGGTTCCCTGGCTCATCGCCATCGTCGGCATCGTCTTCTTCCTGATCCCCTACAACCTCGCGATGTACGGCATCAACGACGTCTTCGACTACGAGAGCGATCTTCGCAACCCCCGCAAGGGCGGCGTCGAGGGCGCGATGGTCGACCGGAGCTTCCACCGCACGATCCTGACCGCCGTCGTGGCGGTGAACGTGCCGTTCGTCGTCTTCCTGGTGCTGGCAGGACGCCCGGGCAGCTGGCTCGTCCTCGCCGTGAGTCTCTTCGCCGTGGTGGCGTACTCGCTGAAGGGCCTCCGCTTCAAAGAGCGCCCCTTCCTCGACTCGATCACCTCGAGCACACACTTCGTCAGCCCCGCCGTCTACGGTCTCGTCCTGGCGGGCGCGCACTTCACCCCGCAGCTGTGTGCGCTGCTCGGTGCGTTCTTCCTCTGGGGCATGGCCAGCCACGCCTTCGGGGCGGTGCAGGACATCGTCGCCGACCGCGAGGGCGACATCGCCTCGATCGCAACCGTGATCGGTGCCAAGGCCACCGTCCGATTCTCGTTCGTCGCCTATGTGCTCGGCGGGGTGCTGATGCTCTTCACTCAGTGGCCGGGGCCTCTCGCCGCTCTGCTCGTGGTGCCGTACGCGATCACCGTGGCCCCCTGGTGGAGCGTCTCCGACGAATACGCCGACACGGCCAATCGCGGCTGGAAGCGCTTCTTGGCCATCAACTTCGCCTGCGGTTTCCTCACCACTCTCCTGCTGATCTGGTGGGTCGTTCTGGCCCACTGACCTGCCCGCGCGTACCCCGGCACCCGAGCGTCGCCCCCGGATCTGGGCACGATCGCCGGTCGAGTGCCACCGTTGAATGCTGAACGTCACTCGAACCCGAAGGAGAATCCCATGAGAGGC
This sequence comes from Frondihabitans sp. PAMC 28766, assembly GCF_001577365.1. Taxonomy (NCBI): domain Bacteria; kingdom Bacillati; phylum Actinomycetota; class Actinomycetes; order Micrococcales; family Microbacteriaceae; genus Frondihabitans; species Frondihabitans sp. PAMC 28766. The sequence continues at coordinate 538,655 of NZ_CP014513.1, read as the reverse complement.
AAGATCCTGTTCGTCGCTGGGCTAGCGGCCGGATACGTGCTGGGTGCCCGCGCGGGTCGCCAGTCGTACGAGAAGATCAAGAGCCGTGCCGACCGCGTCTGGCATGACCCGAGCGTGCAGAAGGGCGTCACGGCCGCCGAAGACTTCGTGGCCGAGAACGCCCCGGTGGTCGGCAAGAAGCTGACCGAGGCGGCGCAGGATGCCACGCACGCCGCGACCGAGAAGGTCCGCGAGGCCCGCTCGAAGTCAGACCCCGCAGCCTCTTAGGCCCATGAGCAGCACCGCCACCGCTGACGGCCGCGACGTCACCGAGCCGCAGAGCCCGCTCGATCTCACGAAGCGCACCTGGGCGTACACGTTCAAGAAGACGCTGCGCGAGTTCTCGAACGACAACTGCACCGATCTGGCAGCCTCGCTGACCTACTTCGCCGTGCAGGCGCTCTTTCCTGGCCTGCTGGCGGTGGTGTCGCTGCTCGGTCTGTTCGGCGAGGCGAAGAACACGACCGACACCGTGCTCGACCTGATCGGCCGTTTCGCCTCCGCTGACATCGTGAACGGCATTCGCGGGCCGATCGAGTCGCTGACGACGTCGGGCGCGGCCGGAGTGACATTCGTCGTCGGCGTTCTGGGCGCGGTGTGGTCGGCGTCGGGCTATGTCGGTGCCTTCGGGCGCGCGCTCAACCGGATCTACGACCGGCAGGAGGGTCGCCCGATCTGGAAGCTGCGCCCCACGAACCTCCTCGTGACCGTGATCGCCGTCATCCTCGTCGTGATCGCCGGCCTGATCCTCGTGCTGAGCGGCGGCATCGCGAAGTCGGTCTTCGACGTCATCCACGTGGGCGATGTCGCAGCGGATGTCTGGAGCATCGCCAAGTGGCCGGTGCTGGCCTTCATCGTCGTCCTCGTCGTGGCGGTGCTGTACCACTTCGCCCCGAACGTGAAGCAGCCACGGTTCCGCTGGTTGAGTGGTGGCGCACTCCTGGCAATCGTCATCTGGCTGCTCGCCTCCGTGGGGTTCGCCTTCTACGTGGCGAACTTCTCGCACTACAACAAGACGTACGGCGCCCTCGGCGGCGTGATCATCTTCCTGCTGTGGCTCTGGATCACGAACAACGCACTGCTCTTCGGCGCCGAGTTCGACGCCGAGACCGAGCGCGGTCGCGAGCTGCAGCAGGGGTTGCACGCCGAGGAGGACATTCAGCTGCCGCCCCGCGACACTCGCCAGATCGAGAAGAAAGCGGTCAAGCGCGAGAAAGACGTGCATGAGGCCATCGCGGTGCGCGAGGCGGCCGTCGCCGAGCAACGCGCGCAAGACGCGGGTCATGCCGCCGTGGCGACCGAAGCGGCGAACAAATCCAAGAACCCCGTCGACAACCCCGCCGACTTCGTTTAGGCCGGCGTCGGCATCGCCCCGACGATCTTGAACACGGCACCCGCAGGATCGGCAAGCGTGGCGATTCGCCCGAACGGCGAGTCGGCAGGCTCGTCGAGGGCTGCCCCGCCCAGCTGCACCGCAGACGCGCGAGCGCCGTCGACGTCGTCGACCAAGAAGTACACCAGCCACTTCGCGGGCGCACCGGCCTCCCAGAATGCGCTCGCGTCGAGGATCCCGGCGTAGGGCGACCCGTCGACGAGCAGTTGCGTGTAGCGGAACCCGCCCGAATCGGCCATCGTGGTGGTCTGCCACCCGAAGGCCTGCTGGTAGAACTGCACGGCGTCGTCGTAGCTCGTGGTGTGCAGTTCGAACCAGGCCGGCGCGCCGGGCTCGGCGACCACCTGGAAGCCGCGGTTCTCGCCGCGCTGCCAGCCGCCGACGACGCCCCGGTCGTTGTCGATCGCCACGAGCATCGAGCCCAGCGGGCCGACGACGTGAGGCCCTTGCAACACCATGCCGCCGGCACCGGTGATGGCCTGCGCCGTCGTCTCGGCGTCGCCCGTCTCGAGGTAGACGCGCCAGAGCTCGCTGCCGTCGATGTCGTCGGCCCCGCCAGCCGGCTGCCCCTGGATGAGGCCGCCGAGCTGGCGATCGCCGAGGCTGAGCACGATGTAGTTGCCGAACTCGGGGCCGGTGCGCGTGGGCGTCCAGCCGAAGAGCTGCTCGTAGAACGGCAGCACCCCCTCGGCGTCGCTGCTGATCAGGTCGACCCAGAGGGGTGCGCCCGTGGGGAAGTCGGTGGGGGTGGGCATGGTCGTCTCCGCTGTGAGGGGTGGATGGATCGTCTTAGAACGCGAAACCGAGCTCGGCAGGGTAGGTGCCGCGCGCGGTCAGGCCGGCCGCTGCATCCTGCAGGTGCGACAGCGTGAGGCCCATGATGGCGGGGCCGAAGCTCACGCGGGAGATGCCGAGCTCGGCCAGGCGGGCGAGTGGAACGGAGTTCGCACCGGCGATCACCGACACCTTGCCGTCGATCTCGTCGATAGCCCGGGCGACGTGGTCTTCGGTCGAGAGGCCGAGCACGAAGGCGCAGTCGGCGCCGGCGGCGAGGTAGGCGTTGGCTCGGGTGACGGCGTCGGCCCAGCTGGACGGGTCGCCGGCCAGCGAGTCGACCCGCGCGTTGATCACGATGGGCACGCCGGCCCGGTCGCCTGCCTGGCGTGCCGCGGCGATCTTCGACACCTGCGTGTCGATGTCGTAGAGCGGGGCCTTGGCCTGCCCGAGTGAGTCTTCGATGTTGAGCCCGGCGGCACCGACCTCGATGAGGCGCCAGACGTTGTCGAGCGTGCCCGCGGCATCCTGCGCGTAGCCCTTCTCGAAGTCGACCGAGACCGGCAGGTCGACCGAGCGGACGATCAGCTGCGCGGCGGCCAGGGCGTCGTCGACGTCGAGCCCTTCGCCGTCTTCGACCCCGTGCGCCTCGCTGATCGAGTGGCTGGCCGTTGCCAGGGCCCGCACGCCGGGGGCACCGGCAACGATGCGCGCCGTGATGCTGTCCCAGACGTTCGTGACGATGAGCGGGTCGCCGGGCACGTGCAGCGAGCGGAGGGTTTCGGCCTTCTCGGCCGTGGACTGGATCGACATGCCCCCAGCAAACCAGTCCGCGCCGGGTGGCACCAGGCCTTCCGGCAAGCTGTGGATAAGTCGCGACGCCTAGAAGTAGGTGATGCCGTACACCGGTCGGTCTGGTGCGAACAGACCCGTCGCGAGTGCCAGCGCCTCCGGCGTGCGAGCGGTGACCAGACCGGCCTCCGCCAGCACCTGTGCCGACGTGCCGCCGAGGTACAGCGAGGCGAGAGTGGCCGCGTCGAGCTCGAGGTCGGCCACGGCGGCGCCGGTGGAGGCGTCCACCTGCCGCAGCGTGCCGGCACCGCGCGCAGCGGTCAGCTCGTAGACGCCCTCACAGAAGCCGAGCGAGTCGTGCACCCGCAGGGTGAGCTGCCCGTCGGCCGCATACGGGCGGGCCGAGAGCGCGGCGATCGGGTCCAGGATCCTGAGCCAGACGTGATCCCACTCGCCATCGGTCTCGAGAGTGCGGCTCTCGACCATCGCCTGCAGCAGCGGGTCGACGACCGGCGCCGAGCGGGAGGTGATGCGGTCGACGAGGTCCACCGAGCCGATGAAGGCCCAGAGGCCCAGGTAGGCATTCGGGCTGCTCGCCACGAGGTCGACGACCTCGAGGACGTCGTCGTCGCCCACCTCTTTCATCCGGTAGGTCACGTAGCCGTCGATCGCGTCGCTGCCCTCGGCGTAGTGGATCGCCGCGCGCATGGTGTCGTCGGGCTTGCCGCTGTCGCCCTGCAGGCCGATCCTGCGCTGCCACAGCTGGTGCTGGCGGTCGATCGACCCGGGCGTCGTGGCGTGGAACCCGGCGAACACCTCGCGAGCGATGTCGCTCAGCGAGTGCGCTTCGGCCAGTTCGGTGTGGCCCGTCGGGGTCAGGTGCAGCGCGAATCGCTTCTCGTGCCGGATCACGACCGAGCGCAGCCTCGTCGCCGGGCCGAAGCCGAAGCGCCGGTAGATGCCCGACTCGCTGGCGGTGAGCGCCGCGATCGCGAGCCCGGAGTCGGCCGCGGCGCGAAGCCGCTCGGTCATGAGGCGGCGAAGCATGCCCTTGCGTTTGTGCGTGGGCCGGACGGTCACGTCGGAGATCAGGTAGGCGTCGAGAAGGGCGCCGCCGCCGACGTTGATCGTCTTGGTGTAGCCGGCGTAGGTGCCGACGGGCCAGTCGGCCCCCAGGGCGCCGGGCAAGGGGTGCGTGGCGTAGACGCCGGTCAGCACCCGTCCGTCGGCTGCGGCGCCCCTCGCGTCTTGCGCGATTGACTCGTCGCCGCCGTCCTGATGGAAGGCGATCCGCGTGGCGGCGATCCAGTCGCGGGTGGCGGCGTCGGGTGTGCCGTTGACGAGGACGGGGGTGAACGTGCGGATGTCGTAGTCGTCGTCGAAGGAAGCCATGTGCCCAGCCTATTCAACCCGGAGCGCAGACCATTCACAGCAAATGAAATGTCAAATATGAAACAATGAAGAAGTTCGCCCCGATCGAGAGAGACCCTGATGAGCCAGGCCACGAATCGCTCCACCAAAAACCAGCGTCGAGCCGCCGCTCGCGAGCGCGCCCGAAAGGCAATGGCCGAGGCGAAGAGGCGCGAGCGCCGGACGACGATCCTGGTGCGCTCGGGATTCGTGACGGGCATCGTCGTGGTTCTCGCTGTCATCGCGCTCGTGGTCGTCTCCGGCATCAAGCCGTCCGGCCCGGGCCCCCGCAACATGGCGAGCGACGGAATCGTCATCGGCAAGAGCCTCGTGGCCGAGCGCACCGGTGCCCTCGAGGCCGGCGAGAAGCCGGTGCCGACCCCGACGAAGAGGTCGTCGGCCACGGCCGACATCCGGCTCTACACCGACTTCCAGTGCCCGGCGTGCGGCGCGTTCGAGAAAGAGAACGGCGACTACATCCAAGACCTGGTCGAGAAAGGCGCTGCCACAGCCGAGCTGCACCCCGTGGCCATCCTCGACCGTGCGTCGCTCGGCTCGAAATACTCCACACGGTCGGCGTCGGCCGCGGCCTGTGTCGCCGACCTCTCGCCCGACTCCTTCTTCGACTTCGACAAGGCGCTGTTCGCCCGCCAGCCCGCCGAGAACACGCGTGGTCTGAGCAACGACGAGATCATGACGGTGGCGCACGGGGTGAAGGGGCTGAAGAACGCGAAGAAGATCGACACGTGCATCGACGACCAGCGCTTCGCCTCCTGGGTCACCGATGCGACGAAGCGCGCGCTCGCGGGGCCGCTGCCGGGCACGGATGTGAAGAAGCTCGAAGTCACTCCGACCGTCACGGTCAACGGCGCTCAGTTCGACGGCACGAAGCAGACCTTCACAGAGTTCGTGGCGACGCAGCTCGGCAAGGCCGACGACAGCAGAACGGGCGGTAAGAAAGCGAACGACGAACAGGCCAAGCGCTAGTCGATCGCCGTCTGTGTGCCGCGCACCCGCAGCATCAGCACGAATCCGGCGAGCAGCACGATCGCGATGCCGATCGCGCCGTAGCGGGTGTCGCCGGTCACGGCGACGAAAACCGTGAAGAGCGCCGGAGCCAGGAAGCTCACGGCCCGCCCGGTCGTCGCGTACAGCCCGAATATCTCGCCCTCGCGCCCGGCCGGTGTGACGCGTGCCAAGAACGACCGGCTGGCCGACTGCGCCGGCCCGACGAACAGCGACAGAAACAGCCCGATGATCCAGAAGCCGATCTGGGCGTGGCCGACGAACAGGATCGCGACGGCCGCCAGTACGAGGCCTCCGAGCGAGGTCAGGATGATGGCGCGAGCGCCGAGCCGGTCGTCGAGACTGCCTGCCGCGAAGGCCCCGATGCCCGCCATGACGTTGGCGGCGACGGCGAAGTAGATCACCTCGCTCGGCGTGAACCCGAAGACCTGCGCCGCGATGATGGCGCCGAAGGTGAAGACCGCGGCGATGCCGTCGCGGAAGACGGCCGATGCCACCAGAAAGAGCAGCACCTGCGGGTTCTTGCGGTAGAGCGACACGATGGTCGCGATCAGCCGGCGGTACGAGGCGATTATGCTCACCCGGGGGCGCTTGACCGGCACGGCGGCCGCGTCGGTGTCGGCCCCGCTGGGCGCGCCGGCGGCGTCGTGACGCGGGATCTCGGGCACCGACAGCATCAGCGGGATCGCGAACGCCCCGAACCACACGGCGGAGACCAGGATCGCGATCCGCACGCTCCAGACGCCGCCCGCGGGAGTCGACGCGAGCCCCAGCAGCCCGGTGGTGCCAGTCACCCCGAAGCTCTGCAAGAACAGCACCAGCAGGATGATCAGCAGCACGATTCCGCCGAGATAGCCGGCACCCCACCCCCAGCTCGAGACGCGCCCCACGGTCTTCGGTGTCGACACCTGCACGAGCATCGCGTTGTAGTTGACGCTGGCGAACTCGAAGACGAGGTTGCCGACGGCGATCAGCGTCGCCCCGAGCAGCAGATAGCGGGGGGCGGGCGCGACGAAGACCATGGCCGCCATGACGAGCACGAGCACGCCCGAGTTGATGCCGAGCCACAGCTTTCGGCGCCCCGACCCGTCCGAGCGCTGGCCCAGGATCGGTGCGAGCAGGGCCACGAGGACGCCGGCGATCGTCAGCGCGGTCGAGATGACGGTCGCGTTGTGCGACTTCGCGGCGACGAGCGCGGCGTTCGACGCGTCGGATCCTGCGGCTGCGACGATCGCCGGCGAGACGAACGACGACGACGCCAGGTAGGTGCTGAAGACGAAGGTCGTCACGACGGCGTTGAACGCGGCCGACCCCCAGTCCCACAGGGCCCACGCGACGATGCGGCGGCGGGGGATGGGCGTGGTGTCTCCGAGCGTGGCTGCGGTGTCACCGGAGGCGGCGAGCGTCATGGCGTGACGCTACCGCGAACCGGTGAACGGAGGGTAGCGGCGGCCGCGCGCCTCAGCCCGAGGCGATCGTGACTCGCTGCGTGTCGTCGCCGTCGGTGGCGAGCACGGTGGCGACGGTGTCGCGCCCGTCGGGCAGCAGGCGAGCGACGACGCGACCGCCCGTGGTGGCCGCGTCGAGGTGCTCGACCAGCACGGCCTCGATCCTGTGTTTGACCGCTCCCGGCACTTCGGCGCCGTCGCGGTCGTCGAGCAGCGACACGTCGACGCCGCGGTGGCGGGCTCGGGTCGCGGCCTCGGCGACGGCGGTGGAGGCGAGGCCGGTGGCGCGAAGCTGGTCGCGCAGCGAGGCTTCGACGACGCGGAAGGATCGTCGGTCGTCGTCGTTCAACTCGTCGTCCGACAGGATCTTCTCGAGGGCCGGCGTGGCGAGGGCGCGTAGCTGGGCGAGGCGCACGTTCTGCTCTTCGAGCGCCGCGGTGGCCGAGGCCTCGTCGCGAACCCGGTCGATCTCGGCCATCTGCAGCAGCCGGATCCGGGCGCGGGTGCGGGTCAAGAAGAGCGCGAACAGCGAGACGACGAGCACCAGGGCGGCCGATCGGACCACGAAGTTGAAGCCCATCAGCGCCCCGCGCCCGCACTCGATGCACCAGATCTCGGTCAGCGCCGTCATCGAGGCGAAGCCGATCCACGCCCAGAGGGTGCGCCCGCGCATGGCGAGCATGAAGAGCACGAAGGTGACGGCCCCCCAGATCCAGGTGGCCCACCCCGGCCAGCCCCGGTCGGGCAGGTTGAACACGTCGAGCGAGGCGAGCGTCGTGAGCACGACGACGGCGATCGTCAGCCGCAGGGGCAATCGGTCGGCCGGTGCACGGGTGAGGAGGAATCCGGCGGCGAGCACCAGGGCCAGCGACACCAGCGCGAAGACGGGCACCAGGTCGTTGCGCAGTCCGTAGACGGCGAGAGCGAGGTGCACGACCGCGAAGAGAGCGAAGAGGGCGTTCGTGCCTCGGCCCGTGAGCCGCAGGAAGGCGGTGTCACCGGGCCCCGTCGACGGCTCGTTCGTCGCAGCCTGGTCGCTCACCGGAGGGCCGCCGGGTCGGTCCAGCCGATGGTGACCGTCGTACCGGCGCCGCGCGCGCTGTCGATCGAGGCGCTGCCGCCCGGCAGCGTGGCCATGCGGGTCAGGATGCTGACGCGCACCCCGAGCCGCTCGGGCGGGATCCGGCGACTGTTGAAGCCTCGCCCGTCGTCGGCGACGGTGATCCTGATGCGGTCGCGTGCAGAGGTCACCTCGACGGCGCGCGTGACGTCGCGAGGCGTGTCGCCGCCGGCGTCGGGCGCGGGCGCGGCGTGCTGCAGCGTGTTGCGCAGCGCTTCGGCGGTCGCCTCCAGCAGGGCCAGGGCGATCTCGGCGGGGATCAGCAGGCCGCCGCCCAGATCGGTCGTGAAGCCGATGCCGTCGCTCTGAGCGGTGACCGATGACCGCAGACGGCTGACGAAGTCCGCCTCGGTGAGCGGCTCGGGTCGCACCGGGCCCTCGGCCTGCAGAGTCTCGAGCGTCGTCGCCGCGAGGTCTCGGAGGGCGCGCGCGGGGCGTCGTCCCGCGAGGCGATGAGCAGCGCCGAGAGCACGTGGTCGTGCACCAGGGCGTCGATCCGCACCCGCTGCTGCACGCGCGCCGCGGCCTCGGCCTGGCGCGAGGTCTCGAGCTGGGCGGCTGCCGCGGCGCTGTCGAGGCGCGACGCCCCCGAGCGCGTCACCAGCGTCAGCGACGTGAACACCGCGTTCGTCAGCAGGTTGTAGCTGGTGTCGAGGGCTGCGAGCTTCCAGCCGATCGCAGGATCCGACGCGTAGCGCACGATCCCCGAGCAGAGGGCCGAGACGATCACGTAGGCCCACACGGGGCGGGCCCGCCAGCTGATGGCGATCGCGATGGTGGGGACCGTCATGATGTCGTTCGTCCACGGCGACGACTGCCCCGGGAGACCGGGCGTCACCTGGAGGGGCGCCCAGACGAGCATTACGACCAGGAAGAGGAGGCCGTAGATCGAGGCGACGATCCGCAGGGTGCGGAGGGGCGCCCACAGCGCGAGGGCCCCGAGGATCAGCGGGGCGGCCGTCGAGAAGATCCAGCTCGACCAGGCGAACCACGGCTCGAGGGCCGGGAACTCGGAGAAGGCCTTGCTCAGGCCGACACCGGCGTAGACCCCGCTGCCGATCGCCAGGCTGAGGTACATCAGGCGGGTGACCCGCCGGCTGGCGCTGCCGGTGGCGGCGAGAGTCGTCACCCCTGCAGCCCGTCGCCCAGACGGCGCCCGTCGCTGATGCGATGCCCGTCGCCGAGTGGTTGGCCGTCGCCGAGGATCAGACCGTCTTCGGCGGCGCGCCGGTGCAGGTCGACCTTCGTGTGGGCCGGGCGGCCGGCGTTGGCGTACTTCGCGCGGATCCGCGAGACGTAGTTCGCCACCGTCGACTTCGACAGGTTGGTCAGGTAGGCCACCGACTGCGCCTTCTCACCCGACGCGTAGAGGGCCAGGATCTCGCGTTCGCGCGCGCTCAGACCGGCATCGGCCAGGCCCGCGTCGCCGTCGATCGCGGCCGCCCAGTCGAGGCCGGCCACGGTCGCACCGCTCGCCGCGTCGCGGATCGCCTCGACGAGCTCTTCGACGGGCTGCGACTTGCGCACGATGCCCAGCACGCCGGCTTTCGCGGCGGCCCGGATGAGGGTGGGGTCTTCGGCGGCCGTCAGGATCAGGACGTCGACACCTGCGGCAAGCAGGCTGCGGATGTTGTCGGTCGGGCTCGATCCGTCGCCGAGTCTCAGGTCGAGCACCACGAGATCGACCGGCGTGCCGACCAGGTCGAGCGTGGTCACGGCGTTCGAGACGGTGACGACGTGGATGTCGGGGTACTCCCGCAGAAGCTCGGCGAATCCGACCGCAACGATCTCGTGGTCCTCCACGAGTGCGACCCGCAGGACGGGCAGTGCGGCGAGTTCGCCCATTCATTCCTCCTGGCAGAAGTCTAAAAGTCTAGGGTTTGTCGTCTTCGCCCACCGTACCCCCCGTTCGGGTGCCAACAGTTCTGTCTCTACCGCCGGACGAACTGGGCTGGAAGGCTGACCCTGTCGGACGCGGCCCAGGCCGATGCCGACCTCGATGCCCGAACATCGAGTGCGCCAGAGGGGCTGCCGCCGCACCGCGGGGGGAACGAAGTTCGACCGGTGGGGGCCACGGTCGGCTTCGTCGCGGTCGTGGCAGCTCCAGCTGGTCGGCTGTCCCAGCAGCCGCATGAGCCCGGTCTTCGGACCGGGCTCTTTTGCGTTCCCGCGCCCGAGTGCAGACTTGAGCCCTTCTGGCTCAACTTTCAGCCGATTGACTTGACTCCCACAGCATGACGCGTAAACTTGAGTGCAACGGGCTCAACCCCGTTCCCCCAGTTTTCGCATCAGCAAAGCACGATAGGAGAACAGCCACATGGCACGTGCAGTAGGAATCGACCTCGGTACCACCAACTCGGTGGTCGCGGTCCTCGAGGGCGGCGAGCCCACGGTCATCGCCAACGCCGAGGGCCTCCGCACCACCCCGTCGGTCGTCGCGTTCACGAAGGACGGCGAGGTGCTCGTCGGCGAGACCGCGAAGCGCCAGGCGGTCACGAACGTCGACCGCACCATCGCGAGCGTCAAGCGTCACATCGGCACCGACTGGAAGGTCGAGATCGACGACAAGAAATACACCCCGCAAGAGATCTCGGCCCGCACCCTGGGTAAGCTCAAGCGCGACGCCGAGCAGTACCTCGGCGAAGACGTGACCGACGCGGTCATCACCGTCCCCGCCTACTTCGGCGACGCCGAGCGTCAGGCCACCAAGGAGGCCGGTGAGATCGCGGGCCTCAACGTGCTCCGCATCATCAACGAGCCGACCGCTGCGGCTCTCGCGTACGGCCTCGACAAGGGCAAGGAAGACGAGCTGATCCTGGTCTTCGACCTCGGTGGCGGCACGTTCGACGTGTCCCTCCTCGAGGTGGGCAAAGACGAAGACTTCTCGACCATTCAGGTCCGCTCCACCGCCGGTGACAACCGCCTCGGTGGCGACGACTGGGACAACCGCATCGTCGAGCACCTCATCAAGAAGTTCAAAGACTCCAACGGCGTCGACCTCTCGAACGACAAGATCGCCAAACAGCGCCTCAAGGAGGCCGCCGAGCAGGCCAAGAAAGAGCTGTCGTCGTCCACGTCGACCAGCATCCAGCTGCCGTACCTCACGCTGACCGCCGACGGCCCGCTCAACCTCGACGAGACGATCACCCGCGCTCAGTTCGAGCAGTGGACGTCCGACCTGCTCGACCGCACCAAGAAGCCGTTCAACGACGTCATCAAGGAAGCCGGTGTCAAGGTCGCCGACATCTCGCACGTCGTGCTCGTCGGCGGTTCGACCCGCATGCCCGCCGTGACCGAGGTCGTCAAAGAGCTCACCGGCGGCAAAGAGCCGAACAAGGGCGTCAACCCCGATGAGGTCGTCGCAGTCGGCGCCGCCCTCCAGGCCGGCGTGCTGAAGGGCGAGCGCAAAGACGTCCTGCTCATCGACGTCACCCCGCTGTCGCTCGGCATCGAGACTAAGGGCGGTGCGATGACCAAGCTCATCGACCGCAACACGGCCATCCCGACCAAGCGCTCGGAGACCTTCACCACGGCCGACGACAACCAGCCGTCCGTCGCGATCCAGGTCTTCCAGGGCGAGCGCGAGTTCACCCGCGACAACAAGAACCTCGGCACGTTCGAGCTGACCGGCATCGCGCCGGCTCCTCGCGGCATGCCGCAGATCGAGGTCACCTTCGACATCGACGCCAACGGCATCGTGCACGTGTCGGCCAAAGACAAGGGCACCGGCAAAGAGCAGTCGATGACCATCACCGGTGGTTCGTCGCTCTCGAAGGACGACATCGCTCGCATGGTGCGCGAGGCGGAAGAGAACGCCGCCGACGACAAGGCGCGTCGCGAGGCCAACGAGCAGCGCAACACGGCCGAGCAGATGGTCTATTCGATCGAGAAGCTCCTCAAGGAGAACGACGAGAAGCTGCCTGCCGACGTCAAGAGCGAGGTGCAGGCCGATGTCGACGCACTGAAGTCCGCGCTCGCCGGCGACGACGACTCGGCCATCAAGCCTGCCGTCGACAAGCTGTCCGAGAGCCAGCAGAAGATCGGCACGGCGCTCTACGCGTCCGAGCAGGCCACTGCTTCCGCTCCTGCCGATGGCGCTCCTGCCGCCGACGCCTCGGCCCCGGCCGACGACGAGGACATCGTCGACGCCGAGGTCGTCGACGACGACGACGACAAGAAGTAGTCGATGGCTGACGAAACGAACGGCACCCCCGGAGACGAGCCGATCGAGCCCGAGTCGACGGCGACTCCGTCCGAAGACGGCGGCACGGCCGACGTCGACGGGGCGGAGGAGTTGATCGAGGCCGAGGGCCCCGATGTCGAGCTCAGCGAAGAAGACGAAGCGATTCTCGACCAGGCATCCGTCGACCTCGTGGCCGACATGCGCCAGGACATGCTCCGGGCGCAGGCCGAGTTGGTCAACTTCCGCAAGCGAGTGGAGCGCGACCGCGAGGCCAACCGTGAGGTCGTCATCGCCGAGGTCATCCGTGCGATCCTGCCGGCCCTCGACGATCTCAGCCGTGCCGAGGCGCACGGCGACCTCGAGGAGGGGCCGATGGTCGTCATCGCTCAGAAGCTCCGTGGCGGGTTCGACCGCTTCGGGCTGACCGCCATCGGGGCCAAGGGCGACGTGTTCGACCCGAAGATCCACGAGGCGATCGTGCAGCTGCCGAGCCCCGACGTGACCGTCAACACGGTCGCCGACGTGATCGAGCAGGGCTACGTCCTCGGTGACCGCGTGCTGCGCGCGGCCAAGGTCGCGGTCTCGGTTCCGGCCTAGGCGACAGATCCACCGGCGGCGGGCTCTCCCAGGGGGCCCGCCGTCTCCTACTCTGAGAAAAAAGAAAGGCGGCGCCGCTTGGCAAGCCAGGACTGGTTCGACAAGGACTTCTACGCCGTTCTCGGCGTCTCGAAAGACGTCACGGCGCCTGAGCTCAAGAAGGTCTACCGCAAGCTCGCGCGCAAGTACCACCCCGACTCCAACCCCGGCGATGCCGCGGCCGAGTCGAAGTTCAAGGAGATCAGCGAGGCCAACTCGGTGCTCTCCGACCCCGAGCAGCGCAAAGAGTACGACCAGATCCGGGCCATGGGCTCCGGCGCTCGCTTCACGGCGGGTGCGGGCGGCCAGGGCGGTGGCGGTGGCGGCTTCGAAGACGTTTTCGGCGGCATGTTCGGGCAGGGCGGCGGCAGCGGTCGGCGCTCCGGCGGCTTCCCGGGCGGTGGCGGTGGCGGTGGTGGCGGCTTCGAAGACATTTTCAGCGGCATGTTCGGTGGCGGCGGCTTCGGCCAGACCTCCGGCGGCTATCGCGGCTACGGCGGGCCGACCAAGGGGCGCGACGTCACCGCGACGACCACGCTCGACTTCCTCACCGCTGTCGTCGGCGAGACCATCACTCTCACGCAGTCGCAGGGCAAGCCCATCAAGGTGCGCATCCCCGCCGGTGTGACCGACGGGCAGAAGATCCGTCTGCGCGGCAAGGGTGAGCCGAGCCAGGATGGCGGAGAGACCGGAGACATCGTGCTGACCGTCACGGTGCGCCCTCACCCCGTCTTCGAGCGCGACGGCCTCAACCTGCGCCTCGACGTCCCTGTCACCTTCACCGAGGCCGCGCTCGGGGCGACCATCGAGGTGCCGACCCTCGGCGGCGACCCGGTGCGGCTCCGCGTCGCCCCCGGCACCCCCTCGGGTCGCGTCCTGCGCGTCAAGGGTCGCGGTGTCGCCGCGAAGGAGGGGAAGGGCGACCTGCTCGCCACCGTCCAGGTCGCGGTGCCGTCGCACCTGTCCGACAAGGCTCGCGAAGCTGTCGAGGCTCTCGCTGCGGCCCTCCCCGACGAGAACCCGCGCGCCGAGCTCATCGATCGGGCTCGCCGCTAGCTACAGTTCTGACAATCCACAGCACCACCCGCCCAGTGAGGAGGCAGGCGATGGACGAATACTCCCCGATCTTCGCGATCGCCGTGGCCGCCGAGCTGGCGGGCATGCATCCGCAGACGCTCCGCCAGTACGACCGCCTCGAGCTGGTCGTGCCCACCCGCACCGCCGGCAAGAGCCGCCGGTACTCGATGCGCGACGTCAACCAGTTGCGCGAGATCGCCCGGCTGAGCGGTGAGGGCGTCAGCCTCGAGGGCATCCGCCGCATCCTCGAGCTCGAAGACCACGTGTCGGCGCTGTCGGCCCGGGTCCGCGAGCTCGAGACAGCGCTCGCCGACGAGATGCTCAACCGCCCCGGGTCGCGAGTCTTCGCGGCCGGCTCGACGGGCGGCGTGGTGCCGCTGCCCCACGGCACCCGCCCGCAGCGCCAGACCTCGGTCGTGCTGTGGCATCCGAACCGCTGATCGGCCCTTCGCCGATCGACGGGCCGCTGACCGTGCCGCTGGTCGACGGGCCGCCGGGCGACGGGCTGCTGGTCAGCCAGATCCCGACGGGCCCCGTGCCCGTTCCCGTGCCGATCGCCGAGATCGCAGGATCCGACACGGTTACCCCCGTCTGGCTCAACGAGGTCGGCGGTATCACCTTCCAGCTCGGCGAAGGCCCGTCGCGTCGGTTCGCCAAGTGGGCGCCTCACGGCGTCGGGCTCGACCTCGCCGCCGAAGAGGCCCGGCTCCGGTGGGCCGTCGCATACACCTCGGTGCCGCGAGTCCTCGCCTCCGGCACCGGGCCCGACGCCGACTGGCTCGTGACCGCCGGCGTCCCCGGGCGCAGCGCAGTCGACCCGCGGTGGCGGGCTGAGCCGGTACGCGCCGTCGCAGCGCTCGGTCAGGGGCTGCGGGCCTTCCACGATGCGCTGCCCGTCGAGGCGTGCCCCTTCGACTGGTCGGTCGAGATGCGACTTGCCCGATCCGAGAAGGCGAGGCGTCAGGATCCTGGTCTGCCGCCTGTTCCATCCCTCGACCGACTCGTCGTCTGCCAGGGAGACCCCTGCTCGCCGAACACGCTCATCGCCGACGACGGCGCCTGGTCGGGTCACGTCGACCTCGACGCCCTCGGTGTAGCCGACCGCTGGGCCGACATCGCCGTCGCCACGATGAGCCTCGAGTGGAACTACGGGCTCGGCTGGGATGCGGCCTTCCTCGAGGCCTACGGAATCGAGCCCGATTCCGAGCGGACCTCGTTCTACCGGGCGCTGTGGAACGGCACCTGAGTCGCATGAGATCTCAACCCTCAGGCTGAGGATATGAAATATCGGGTGCCTTAGCATGAGGCTATGAGCAGCCCGAAGCCTCTTCCCTCGCGCACGAGCCGTCGTTCGACGGTCACGGCCACGATGACCGGCCTCGCGTGGCTCGGGCTCGTCGTTGCCGCCGTCGTCGGCCTCCTGTCGGTCCGTGCGCCGCTCGACGGACGCGACTTCGCCGTTGCGATCCCCGTGGGCATCGCCATCGGCACGCTCTGGCTCGGCGGGCTGCGCGCGCTGGTGTTCTATGCGTGTCGGCGGGCGCTTCTCTCTCGCCGGGCCGCCTCGGCGCCCTGCGAGACCGTCAGTACCGCCCGGGTGGCGCTCGTCTGCTGCACCGCCGACGACCTCGACCCGTCGGCCCTCCGTCGCTCGGCCGCGCAGACACACGACGTCGACGTCGTGATCCTCGACGACTCGTCGAGTGATGCCGGGCGCGTGACCGTCGATGAGGTGGCTGCCGAGCTCGGCGCCCTGGTCGTCCGCCGCAATCTGCGCCAGGGCTACAAGGCCGGCAATCTCAACCACTACTTCGCGACCTCGCCGGGTCACGACTTCTTCGCGATCGTCGACAGCGACGAGGTGCTGGCGCCGACGTTCGTCGCGCGCGCCCTCGACCACTTCGCGGCGGACGTGGCCGTCTCGGGCGCTGCTGCCTCCGGCTCGGGCGCGACGGCCTCGGGCGCGACGGCCTCGGGCTTGGTGGCGGCCTCCGATCCGATCGGCGTCGTGCAGGGTCGACACGAGGCGCACGAGGGCGAGACGGCCTTCGTCTCGGAGTTCGGCCCGATGCTCGGCACGCACGTGGCAACGACCCAGGCGGCCCGGTCGCAGTTCGGCTTCTCGATGTTCATGGGCCGAGGCGCCCTCCTGAGCCGCGAGGCGATCATTGCCGCCGGTGGGTTCCCCGAGGTCGTCGCCGAAGACGTCGCGTTCACGATCGCCCTTCGTGAGGCGGGCTACCGGGTCGAGTACGCGCCCGAGATCGTGAGCACCGAAGACTTCCCGGTCGACTATCACGCCTTCAAAAAGCAGCACGGCAAGATGGTTCAGGGCGCGACCGAGCTGTTGCGCGGCTTCGGCCCGACCATTGCGCGCTCGCGCATGGACGCCTCCGAGAAGCTCGACCTCCTGCTCGAGCTCACGATGATTCCGCTCGGGTCGATGCTCGGCGTCGCCCTCTTCGCGGTGTCGCTGGTGACGGCGTCGCTCGGCGCGACGCTCTTTCCGACCTGGGTCGGTCTCGCGCTCGGTCTCAGCGGCGTCGCCGCGCTCCTGCCCGAAGCGGTTCGGCGGACGCGCCGTGGGGCACCGCTGGCCGGCCTCGTCTTCCTCGGCCGTGCCCTCGCGCTCTACGCATCGATGCTCTGGGTCTCGCTCCGATCGATGGCGCGCGTGCTCGTCGGTCGACGTGCCGTGTTCACCATCACGCCGAAGCGGCGGTCGACGGCCGGGTGGCGCGCCACGGTGCTGGCCGAGCTCGTCGTCGCATCTGCAGCCGTCGTGGTGTCGCTTGCCGTCGCAGGATCGATCGCACCGGCGATGACCGCGATCGGTGCGGCGGCTGCCGCCGTTTACCTGACGCGGTTCAGCGCTCGGGGCTCGAGGGCGCCCGTCGCCGCCCCCGAGCGGGCCGCGGCGGCGCGCCGAGCCGTTTAGAGCGCCGAAACGGCCGGCGACGGCAGCTGGTGCAGCGCCTCGGCTGCGAGCTCGGCCTCGATCGCGTCGCCCTCTTCGGTCGCGCGCCGCAGGCGCGAGTAGGCGTCGTCGAGGTTCTCCGCTGTGAAGATCTCGATGATGTTCGGCAGGCGCAGCTTGTAGGCGAGCCCCGCCGTCGTGTCGTGGCAGACCTTCTGCAGCTGCGCGTTGCCGCAGTGGTCGACGAACAGGTCGAAGAACGCGAGAGTGTGCACGTTGAGTGCCAGCGCGTCGCCGCGGGCGACGTCGGCCCGGGCGGCGTCGATGGTGGACAGAATCTGGCGGCGCACCTCGTCGCTCAGATCGGCCACCGCAAGCCGCGCGGCCCCGCCGTAGAGCACCCCGAGCGTCTGCACCACCTCGAGCACTTCGTCGTCGCGGGGGAGGGCGACACGGGTGTACTTGTTCGGCTCGATCTCGATGAAGCCCGCGTGCATCAGGTCGTTGAGCGCCTCGCGGATCGGAGTGCGCGAGCAGCCCAGCCACTCGACCAGCTCGTCGTCGACGAGGCGTTCGCCCGGCTCGAGCGTGCCGTTGAGGATCGCGGCGCGGATCTCTTCGCGAATCTGGTCGCGGAGCAGACGCCGGGGCATGGGCTCTCCTGAGGCGGGAACGGGAACGGGCATGACGTGCGTCCTTTCGTGCCGGGTGGATCGGGCCATCGGCTTCGAGGCATCTGACGGCTCCGTGACGACGAGCTCCACGTTTCCAGAGTGTTGTAATACCTGTCAAGTACGAAACCTAAAACCAAATATTCTGCAATATACTGTCGAAATGAGAGAGCGAGACGAGAAGGCCCGAGCGGCTCTGGGCAGCCGCATCCGCGAGATTCGCCGGGCTGCCGGCATGACCTGTCGAGACGCAGCCACGAGCACAGGCATCGCGCTCGGCAACTACTACCTTCTCGAGCGGGGCGTCGGCAACCCGACGGTGGTGACTCTCGTCCGCGTCGCTCGCGGGCTGGGTGTTCCCGTCTCCGAGCTGCTGAAGGGCGTCGGGGCATGAGTGCGTCTCTGGTGCCTGGCACCGTCAACTTCCGAGACGTCGGCGGCATCCCCGTCGTCGCCACGCCCGAGCGCTGCGGCGGCGTGATCTCCGGGCGACGGCTCTATCGCTCCGACGCCCTCAGCGCCATCGGGCCCGCTGGTCGGTCGCGTCTCATCGACCTCGGGGTGCGCACGATCATCGATCTGCGTGACGCTGCCGAGGTCGCCGCGATGCCCGACGACACGGTCGGGCTAGACATCGAGACCCACCAGTTGCCGATCCTGTCCGGCGCGCTGACATCGCTGGTCTCGATCCCGAGCGTGAGCGTGCTCTACGCCGACCTGATCAACTCCAGTGCGGAAGAGATCGCAGGGGCCCTGCAGCTGATCGTCGACGCGCCGGTGGGCGGTGTGCTCGTGCACTGCACGGCCGGCAAAGATCGCACCGGGGTCGTCGTCGCCGTGGCCCTCCTGGTGACCGGTGCAGATCCTGCCTTCGTCGTCAGCGATTACGCCGCCACCGAAGGGCACCTTCGCGGTGCGTGGGCCTGTCGCATGGAGTCGCGCGCCGTTGCGGCCGGCATCCCACTCTCGCCCGAGCTGCGCACGATGCTCGTCGCGTCGCCACCCGAAGCCATGCGCGAGACGATCGATCGCATGGTGAGCACCAGCGGCTCGGTCGCCGCCTACCTCGAAGGTGCCGGGCTGAGTCTCGACGCTCAGCGCCGTCTCCGCAATCGGCTGCTCGAGTGACGAGACGACCCGACGCGGCCCGGCGAGCGTGCCCTAGGCTCGCGGGTATGAAAAAGCTGACAGGGGTGGTCGGGCAGGCTCTGACGGTCGACGAGCCAGTCGTTCTGACCGGCACGGCTCCGCACGGCATCGTCGTCTGTGACGGCGGCTCCCTCGATCTGCGGGGCGGCGTCGACGACAAGCTCACGATCGAGCCGGGCGGCTACGTCCTGTTGAGCGGCACCTGCCAGGCGCAGGTGTCGATCCACGCGGGCGGCCTTCTCGAGGTCGCAGGTGTCCTCTCCGGCACCATCTCGCGCAACGACGGCGAGCTCTGGGCGATGGCCGGGTCGTGCGTGCAGGGCAGGACGCTCAGCGCTGCCGGCTACTTCGTCGACCGCGACATCGACGCGACCCCGCAAGAAGACGGGCCTCGCTTCCGGCTCACCGGCACGGGCGAGCAGCTCAGCGTCGTGTCGTAGCGTCGGCCGTTCTTCCGCGCTGTCGTCGCTCGGCGTCGCGGCTCCCTAGGCTGGAGTCATGCCCCTCGACTTCGACGCCCTCCGCCGCCGGCCCGACTTCGAGGCGCCCAACCTCGTCGCGGTCGACGCGACCGACCGGCTCCTCCTCGACGAGGCCGTCAATGCCCTCGCCTCCCTCGACACCGGAGAGCTCGTCGTCATCGGCGACCACTACGGCGCGCTCACCCTCGGCGCCGCCTCGCTCCACGGCCTCACCGGCATCCGAGTGCACCAGGACGCCCTCGTGGCCGAGCAGGCCCTCGCCCTAAACGCCGCCGATGCGGGCTTGTCCAACGTCTTCACGAGCCACGCCCTGGACGAGTCGCTGGTCACCGACGCCCGCGTGGTGCTCCTCCAGCTGCCTCGCTCGCTCGCCGCCCTCGACGAAATCGTCGGCCTCGTCGCCCGCCACGCGCACCCCGAGGTCGCGATTTTCGCCGGGGGCCGCCTCAAACACATGACGATCGCCATGAACGACGTGCTCGCCGAGCACTTCGGGGTCGTCTACGCCGGTCTCGCGCGGCAGAAGTCGCGGGTGCTCACGGCGTCCGAGCCGGTTCAACCGCCGATCGACTCGCCGTGGCCGCGCACGCAGCGCCACGACGACCTCGGTCTGCCGGGCGGCCCGAGCATCACGGTGGCGTCGTACGGCGCGACATTCGCGGGCTCGAAGGTCGACATCGGCACGCGCGCCCTCCTCGAGGCGCTGCCACAGGCGCTGTCCGATGCCGCGGTCATCGTCGACCTGGGCTGCGGCTCGGGTGTCCTCGCGACGGCCGCCGCGCTGGCTCGGCCTGCGGCGCGGGTCATCGCCTCCGACCAGTCGGCGGCGGCGGTCGCCTCGACCCGCGCCACAGCCGACCTCAGCGGGGTGGGCGACCGGGTGACCGTGGTGCGTGACGATGCGCTGTCGTCGCAAGCCGCAGGATCCTGCGACCTGGTCTTGTTGAACCCGCCCTTCCATGTCGACGCGGCGGTCGAGCCGGGGGTGGCCCTCAAGCTGTTCGAGGGCGCCGCGCGGGTGCTGCGCCCGGGCGGAGAGCTCTGGACTGTCTACAACTCCCACCTGAAGCACCGCGACACGCTGTCGGCCGTGGTGGGGGAGACGACTCAGGTGACGCGCAACCCGAAGTTCACGGTCACGCGGTCGGTGCGCCGGGGCTGAGCTCGGCGCCGGCGGGGCTGCCGGCCTCACCCTCGGCGTCGAGGTCGCCGATGTGCAGGCTGGCCGTGATGTAGGCCAGCAGCGCGTCGCCGTAGGCATTCTCGGCGTCGTCGTTGCGGTAGCTGCCGTTCCGAGTCTCGATCACGTAGTTCGCGCCGGTGCCCGTGCCGTCGTCGTCTCTCGTGAGCGACCGGAAGTCGGGGCCGAGGAGCGCGCGCATCTGGTCTTCGCGCGGCAGCCAGAGGGAGTCGTCGGCCTCGACCGAGTCGAGCGCCCACTCGGTGGTGCCGTTGAAGCCGAGCACGGTCGTGCCCGAGTAATCGTGGGCCTCGATCGTCATCTCGCTGATCGTGAAGACCTCTTCGGCGAACTCGTCGCCGTCGATCACGAACCGGTCGCCGGTGGCGGGGTGCCAGCGGAGGCCGGCTTCACGGAGGTTTCGGGCGAGAGCGACGTCGATCATCAGTTCATTCTGCCCGCAATGCACGAGCGCCGGTCACCCTTCGAGGTGACCGGCGCTCGCAGAGGTGGGACGTGCTGAGCCCTACGCCTTGGGGGCGAAGTTGCCGAGAGTGAACTTCGCTTCGGTCGGCTTGCCCTTGTCTTGAATGAACGTGAGCTTCCAGACGGACGTGCCCATGTTGGCGCGGGTCCACTCCCAGTCGCCGTCTTTCGAAACGGGGATATCTTTGGCGATCTCCGTGCCAGCAGCGTTTTGAATCGTCAGTGCCGAGTCGACCGCAGCCTTTCCGCGGAACGTGAACGAGGTGTTGGCGGTGTAGCCGGCTTTGGGGTCGGCGGGGTTCGTGACGGAGACGGGGCTCGCAGGGGCGGGGTGGCCGGCGAAGCCACGGAGGGTGGTTTTCTGTTCGGTGGGGAGGCCGCTGTCTTGGATGAAGTCGAGGCTGTAGACGGAGGTGCGCATGTTGGCGCGGGTCCACTCCCACGTGCCTTCGCTGGTGACGGGGATGTCGTCGGCGAGGACTGTGCCGGCGGTGTTCTTGACGGTGATCGTCTTGCCGGGGGTGCCGGTGCCCGCGAAGGTGAAGGCCTGGTTCTCGACGTAGCCGTCGGAGGCCTTGGCCGGGTTCGTCAGGGTGACGGGGCTTACGGGGGCGGGGTGGCCGGCGAAGCCACGGAGGGTGGTTTTCTGTTCGGTGGGGAGGCCGCTGTCTTGGATGAAGTCGAGGTTGTAGACGGAGGTGCGCATGTTGGCGCGGGTCCACTCCCACGTGCCTTCGCTGGTGACGGGGATGTCGTCGGCGAGGACTGTGCCGGCGGTGTTCTTGACGGTGATCGTCTTGCCGGGGGTGCCGGTGCCCGCGAAGGTGAAGGCCTGGTTCTCGACGTAGCCGTCGGAGGCCTTGGCCGGGTTCGTCAGGGTGACGGTCGGTGCCGGAACGGCCCCGGGCTTGAAGTCGAGCAGCTCCGTGGACTTCTCGGTGGGTGAACCCTCGTCTTGGATGAACTTCAGGCTGTAGGCGGAAGTGCCCATGTTGGCACGCGTCCACTTCCATTCTCCCTGGCCGTCCACTTCGATGTTCTGAGCGAGCAGCGTGCCCTTGGCATTACGAACCGTCACCTTCGAGCCCTTCTCACCCGTACCCGCGAAAGTGAAGGCTTGGTTGGCGGCGTATCCGTCGGAGGCCTTGGCCGGGTTCGTCAGGACGAGGGGCGCGACTTCGGCTTCGTCGTCGAGCGCCACGTTCACCTTGTCGACCTGGTCTTCGCCGAGCTTCTGTTCGAGCTCGACGCTCTTCGTGCCGGCCGTGATGCCGGAGACGGAGATGACGAATTCGCCGAGGGTGCCGGTGGCCGAGAACGAGTCGCCGGCGTACACGCGGGCGTCGGGGTAGAAGACGCTGCTTGACGCCGAACCGGAGATGACGGCCGTGCCAGTGGCTGCGTCGTACGAGTCGAGATTCGCGACGAGTGTGGTGGGGCTGTCGCCGCGAGTGCTGCCGGCCACGACATAGCGGGCTTCGTCGGTCAGCGCGAGGTGGTCGAGGGTGTCGTCGAAGCCGAGGTATCCACCGGCGTGATTCTCGACCGTGCCGTCGTCGGAGACGTCGAACTGGTGGTCGGGCTCGATGATCGACCCCCCGTCTTCGTCGTAGCCGATGCCTCCGGGCTCGCTCTTGTCTGCGTGCAGGTCGTATCCCTCGATGAGGCCAGACATCGGCTGGTCGTCTTCGCCGACGCGAGGCACGTCGAAGAAGTCGCCGCCCGCTTTCTGCTCGGCCTCGGCAAGCGTTGCGGTGCGGGTGCCGTGGAGTTGCGCGTCGATGGCGACGTACTTGTCGGTGCCTGCGGGGGCTTTGGTGTCTTCGAGCACCATGCGAGTGAAGGTATTGGGGAGATCGAGACCGGGCGCGGCCTGCGCGCTCGAAGCGGTACAAATCACACCGAGCCCGAGGCTGGCGGCCACGGCCACGGCGATTGCGGCAGCGCGGGAGGGGATGGTCATTTCATCGTTCTTTCGGTTGGTGGGTCGTTCGTACGTGAAATGTAACATAAATAAAGCAGGCCGAACCTGTGGGGTTCGGCCTGCTGTGACGGGTGCGAGCTGTTACTTGCCGGATGCGGCGTTGCCGGTTCCGTCGCCGACGAGCTTCGGAGCTGCGCCTTTGTAGGTGACCTTGTTGTCGTTTGCGGACTGGTCGAGCGTGCCGATGGTTCCGGCGTCGATGGTGTTGCCGTTGCCCATGAGGCTGAGGGTCTTCACGTCACCGACATGCAGGGTTCCCTTGTCGCCGATCACGATGACGGTGTCGCATTTGTCTTTCAGCGTCTTGGACGCGCCGTTGCCGAGGTCCATGTAGGCGATTCCGTCGACGCAGACGTCGTCGGGTTGGCCTTTGGAAGCATCGTTCTTGGCTGTCGGCGTGGTCGTGGGTTTGGTGTCGGTCTTGTCGGTCGTGCAGCCGGCGAGAACGCCCGTGAGGGCGATTACGGCGGCAAGGCCGACGATGATCTTCTGGCGCATCGTGTGGTCTTTCGGGGTCTGTGGGTGGAAGGGGTGGTGGCGGGCGGCTTGTGGCCGCCCGCCACGGGGTGCGCGCGCGTCTGGGGACGGCGCCGCGCGGTGCGGGTGTCGTGTTACGGGCGGGGTGCGAAGTCACCGAGCACGGTGGAGTGCTCGTTCGCGGTGCCCTTGTTCTCGACGAACGTGAGCTTCCAGACGGAGGTGCCCATGTTGGCGCGCGTCAAGCTCCAGTCACCGGTCGAGCTGACGGGGATGTTCTTCGCGATCTCGGTGCCGGCGAAGTTCTGGATCGTGAGGGTCGAGCTGGGGGTCGCCTTGCCGCGGAAGGTGAAGGCGGTGTTGCGCACGTAGCCGTCGGCCGGGTTCGCCGGGTTCGTGACGGTCACGACGGGTGCCGGGGTGGCGTTCGGGGCGAAGCCGCGGATCGTGGCCTTCTTCTCGGTCGCGGTGCCCTCGTCCTGGATGAAGTCGAGGTTGTAGGTCGAGGTGCGCATGTTGGCGCGGGTCCACTCCCACTGGCCCTGACCGTTCACCGTGATGTCCTGGGCGAGGATCGTGCCGGCCGTGTTGCGGACGGTGATCTTCTTGCCGGTCGTGCCGGTGCCCTTGAACGTGAATGCCGCGTTGGCGGTGTAGCCGTCGGTGACCTTTGCGGGGTTCGTGACGGTCACCACGGGGGCGGGGGCGGCGTTGGGCTTGAAGTCGCGCAGGGTTGCGGTCTTCTCATCGGCCTGACCTTCGTTCTGGATGAAGTTCAGCTGGTAGGTGGAGGTGCGCATGTTGGCGCGTGTCCACTCCCACTCGCCCTTGTCGCTGACCTTGATGTCCTGGGCGAGGATCGTGCCGGCCGTGTTGCGAATGGTGATCGAGGCGCCCGGCTTGCCCGCGCCGGCGAAGGTGAACGCCGCGTCGGGGGTGTAGCCGACCGCGGCGTTGGCCGGGTTGGTGAGCTTCACATCGATGTCGACCGGCGGCGTCTGACCCTTATTGACGGTGACGGTGTCTTCGGTGGTCAGGTTGCCCTTCGAGTGCTGCTTGACCGTGTAGACGTGCTCGACACCACCCGAGACCTTTTCGACGAGGGCCGACCAGGAGTTGTTGTTGATGCCCTTGGTCGTGGCGACGGGCTTGTCGTTGCCCTTCTCGAAGATCTCGATGTCGGCGAACTGCTGGCCGTCGCCGCGGAACGGGAGGTCGCCGCCGGCGAACTCGCTGTTGTCACGGGGCGCCGTGATGTCGACCTCGTCACCGTAGTTGAGGGTGACGTCGGTGGAGCCCGCATCGCTGCCGTTGATCGACTGGCTGACATCGAAGCCCTGGCGGCCTGCGCCCGGAGCGGTGACCGGGGCGGTCCAGCTGCCGTTCCTGGGGTCGGCGGTGGTCGTGGTGACCTTGCCGGTCTCCTCGGCGACGATGGTGATCTTCGCATTCTTCTCGGCGGTGCCCGAGAGGACCGCGTCGAAGCCGTTGCCGCGGTCATCGAAGTTCGCGTTCACGGTCAGCCTCGCCGTGGTGAGCATCACCTTCGCGTCGAAGTCGCCGCCGATCTGCTTGCCGCCGTCGAACTGCTGCACGGTGACGTCGTTGTTGCCGAGGGACAGGCCCTCGAACGTGACGGTCTTCTTGCCCTTCTCATTGAGCGTGGCCGCCTTGCCCTGGTAATTGATCGTCAGGCCGGGGGTGCCGGTGATCTCGACCTCGGCGGTGCCCTGCACGATGCTCGTCGACTCGACCGAGGTGCTCAGCGGTGTGGTCTTCACGTCGACGGTGAACTCCGAGGTGCCGAGCGATTCGTCCTCTTCGTCGAACTGCTCCATCGTGAATTTGTTCGCACCGAGAGCGAGGTTCTTCACGTTCATGGTCCACTCGCCCGTCTCGGGGTCCGCGGTCGCGGTCTTCTCCCTGCCGGTAGCGTCCTTCACGACTATCGTCGCGCCCGGAATCGCGTGCCCCTCGATGACTGCAGCTCGGTTGTACACATCAATGCTCGCTGCCGTGGCCGAAAGGATGAGGAGGTGGGCCTGAGTATGCCCGCCAGTGGAGGGCAGTTCATAGAGCAACGCGTGCTCGCCACCACCTGCGTCGGACTGGGATTGTTCCGCGAGACCAAAGCTCGAGCTGGGATAGCCCCAGCGGTTGGTAAGCGCGCCGTCATTCGACACGGTCCAATCGTCCGCGGCTTGCCCGGCGGCGGCCGAGCAGTTCACCCATACCGCGAGGCCGAACCAGTGGCCGCTACCGGGGCCTCCAGTAACACCCTGAGCGGGTTTAAGGCACTGAGTCCCGTCGGCATTGAAGATGTAGCCAGTCGTGCCGGGTAGAGGCAGCTGCACGTCGCTTGCGAATGTGATGGCGTCTGCCAGCGAGCCGGCCTTGGACCGGTCCGTACCGTAATTGTTACCGTTTTCGGTCAATGGGCGGATGCCCCAGGCCCTTCCGTCGCCGTTCGTTGCCACAAACGGGGTGAGAACGTGGCCCGGCGAAACTTTGGCAGCAGTGGCCTTAGGCGTCGCCGCGGCCGTGGGGGCGGCGTTGGCCGCAGCCCCGAGGGAGAGCGATGACGCGAGGGTCAGCGCGGCGAGGCCGAATGCGGCCCCGGTCTTTGCGATGTTCATGGAGGGTTTTTTGTCTTTCTGGTCGGCTCAAACACGAGCGAAGAGAATGGATTTATAAATATTAGCATTGAAATATCAATTCAACAAGAAAAGCATTTTCGGCGCGCAAGAACGCCAGCCACTCAGCAGTGGCTGGCGTTCTTTTCGTGCGGCTTGTCGGCTCAGCGCGGCCTTCGGGAGGCTAGGGCCTGGGTGCGAAATCGCCGAGAGTCACGCGGTGCTCGTCAGCGCCGTTCTTATCTTGCACGAAGGTCAATTTCCAGATGCTCGTGCCCATGTTGGCGCGGGTCCATGACCAGTCGCCGGTGGTGCTGACTGCGATGTCCTTCGCTACGACGGTGCCCTGGCTGTTCTCGATCGTGATCGTCGAACTCGGGGGGCTTTGCCTCGGAAGGTGAAGGAGGTGTTCGCCACGTAGCCGACAGAAGGATCAGCCGGGTTGGTCACCGTGATGACGGGGGAGGGCGTCGCATTCGGCCCGAAGCCGCGGATCGAAGCCGTCTGGGTGTTGGCCGTGCCCTTATCTTGGATGAAGTCCAGGTTGTAGACCGACGTGCGCATGTTCGGTCGCAGCCACTCCCACTCGCCGTTCGACTGGACGACGACGTTGTTTGCCAAGACGGTCCCCTGGATGTTTTGAATCGTGATGACGTGACCCGGGGTTCCTGTGCCGCGGAAGGTGAACGGCGCGTTGGCGATGTAACCGAGTTTGGGGTCGGCGGGCGAGGTCACGGTGACGGCCGAGGTCCGCTTCACCGTGACATGATCTTCCGTCTTCACGCCACCGGGTGCCGTCTGCTCGACGGTGTAAGTGTGTGTGCCGACGGCGATTCCGGCGAGGTTGGTGCCCCAGGATGCGCCGACGACCGTGCCCTGGAAGAGCGGGGTCGACCCTTCGCGAATCACGACCGCTGCCTTGTTGGCACCAGTGCCCGCGATTCGCAGAGTGGAAGACTGGATGTCCGTCTCGGTCGGCGCAGTGATCTTGACGGGCGCACCGAAGTCGACGGTCGTCGTCACGGTCGTGGTCTCCGCACCGACGGTCTGCTCGACCACGAGGTCGTGTGATCCTGAGCCGATGCTCGTCGGCAGCGCAAGGGACCACTTGCCGCCAGTGACCTCGATCGGCCCGGCGACGTTCGCGCCAGCGGCTCTCACGACGATGCTGCCACCGTCGACACCCGTGCCTGAAATCGTTGCGGGACGAGTCACGTCGGCGTCGAACGACACGGCGGCTGTCAGGGGTGCGCCGGTCGACTTGATCGACGTGTCGATCGGGCCCAAGCGGGAATCGGTGAACGAACCGGAGGCATCGACGACATCGGTGGAATACGCCGAGGGGACGTCGATGCGAGCCATGAATCCGAGGGAACCGGGAGTGAGCTGACCACCGTTCGTCGTCGTGAGCCGGCACTGCAACCTGGTGTTCGAATCGAGGCGCACGCAGTCTTTCACCTGATGATAGGTGGCGGGCAACTGGGACCAGTTTCCGACTGCATAGGGGTCGGTTCCGGCCTTGTATGTCCACAGCGAGGTCGTGAGGGAGTCCAAGGTGCCGAATGTCGTCCCGAGGGGTGCGTTCATCGTCGCGACAGTGTCGACGTTGCCGACCGGTGTGCTGAAGGAGAAGACGAACGGGACGATATTGCTTCTACCCGGCGCGACGTCGAAGCTCTGTGTGTCGGCTGCGCGAGGGGCCGGATCTGTGACGGCGCCTGCGGGCGCGGATACCGCCAGTGAGGCGATGGTGGCCGTGACGGCAACTGCAGTCAGGGTGGAGAGATGTTTACGCATGAAACCTACCTGGATTGATTATGTGAAACGTTACAGATGAACAGTACATGTCGGTGGGTTGCTTTGCCAGACGCACATTGCTCGTGGTCGGTGGGGATCAGTTTTTCGGTGCGAAGTCGCCGAGCGTCACGGAGTGCTCGTCGACTTCCCCTCGTTCTGGATGAATAAGAGCTTCCAGACCGACGTGCGCATGTTGCTTCGTGTCCCTTCCCACGCCCCCTCGGGGCTCACCCGGATCCCGCTGGCGAGACGGGTGCCCTTGAAGTTCCAGAGCGTGAGCGTCGAGCCGGGCGTGGCCGTTGCGCTGAAGGTCGTGGTGGTGCCGGATGTGGTCGCGCGGACATTCGACGGCGGCGTCGTGGCCACTGGAGACGCCGAGGCAAGAGCGGCAGCGTCGGTTCGGCCGCCGCCGAGCAGGATGATCAGGGCAGTGGCTGCGGCGGCGAGAAGTGGTCGTAGCGGTATGGGGGTCATGGGTCGAACTCCGAAGAACGTCGGGGGTGAGCAGTACGGTCTGTTGGACACCGCATTAAAAATGCCACATTTCAAAACCGTTTGACGCTCATGTCTGGCTCTTCACTCCCGATGGAGGTAAACTTGAGTCGGATCAACTCAAGTTTGTGAAAGGACCTCAATGGCCAACATGCAGGGCGCGCCGGCCTCCGACGAGAAGCAGAAGAGCGCTCTCGAGCAATACGGCGTCGACCTGACGGCGATCGCCGCCAGTGGCAAGCTCGACCCCGTGATCGGGCGGGATACCGAGATTCGGCGGGTCAGTCAGGTGCTGACGCGCCGCACGAAGAACAATCCGGTGCTCATCGGTGAGCCGGGTGTCGGCAAGACCGCGGTCGTCGAGGGGCTCGCTCAGCGCATCGTGGCGGGCGACGTCGCCGACTCGCTCAAAGGCAAGCGTCTGATCAGCCTCGACATGTCGGCGCTCGTCGCCGGCGCGATGTACCGCGGGCAGTTCGAGGAGCGGCTCAAGGCCGTCCTCAAAGAGATCACCGAGTCGGACGGCCAGGTGATCACCTTCATCGACGAGCTCCACACCCTCATGGGCGCGGGCGGGGGCGAGGGGTCGGTTGCGGCCGCCAACATGCTCAAACCGATGCTCGCCCGAGGTGAGCTCCGCCTGATCGGCGCGACCACCCTCGACGAATACCGCCAGTACATCGAAAAAGACGCAGCCCTCGAGCGGCGATTCCAGCAGGTCTACGTGGGCGAGCCGAGCGTCGAAGACACGATCGCGATTCTGCGCGGTCTGAAAGAGCGCTATGAGGCACACCACGGTGTCACGATCGCCGACTCGGCACTCGTCGCCGCGGCATCCCTCAGCAATCGGTACATCCCCGCACGTCAACTGCCCGACAAGGCGATAGACCTCATCGACGAGGCCGGCAGTCGGCTCAAGATGGAGATCGACTCGTCGCCGATCGAGCTCGACGAGCTCTACCGCTCGCTTGCGCGCATGCAGGTCGAAGAGCTCGCGCTCAAGAAAGAGAAGGACCCCGCATCGCAGGCGCGGCTCGAGGCCCTGCGTGCCGAAATGACTGTTCGCCAGCAAGAGTATGCCGACCTCAACCGGCGCTGGCAGGCGGAGAAGGCGGCGCTCCAGGGTGTCGGCGAGCTCAAGGGCAAGCTGAACGAGGCTCGTATCGACCTCGACCGCGCCATGCGCGAAGGCCGCTACCAAGACGCGTCGAAGATCAACTACGAGACCATCCCCGAGATCGAGAAGAGTCTCGCCGAGGCCGAGCGCATCGAGTCGTCCGGCGACCGCATGGTCAACGATTCTGTCACGGACGCCGACATCGCCGAGGTCGTCGCGGCCTGGACGGGCATCCCGGTCGGCCGGCTCATGGCCGGCGAGACCGAGAAGCTCCTCAACCTCGAGAACGAGCTCGGGCGGAGGATCATCGGTCAGCGCGAAGCCGTCACCGCGGTGAGCGAAGCCGTTCGACGCACCCGCGCGGGCATCTCTGATCCTGACCGGCCCACCGGGTCGTTCCTCTTCCTGGGCCCGACCGGCGTCGGGAAGACCGAGCTGGCCCGTGCTCTCGCGGAGTTCCTCTTCGACGACGAGAAGGCGATGATCCGCATCGACATGTCGGAGTACGGCGAGGCGCACACCGTGTCGCGCCTCGTCGGCGCCCCTCCCGGCTATGTCGGCTACGAGGCCGGCGGTCAGCTGACCGAGGCCGTCAGGCGCCGGCCCTACAGTGTCGTGCTGCTCGACGAGGTCGAGAAGGCGCATCCCGATGTCTTCGACATCCTGCTGCAGGTGCTCGACGACGGGCGCCTGACCGACGGCCAGGGACGCACCGTCGATTTCCGCAACGTGATCCTGGTGCTCACCTCGAACATCGGCAGCCAGTTCTTGGTCGACCCGTCGCTGACCCAGCCGCAGAAAGAAGAGGCAGTGCAAGCGATGCTGCGCCAGGCGTTCAAGCCCGAGTTCTTGAACCGGCTCGATGACATCGTGCTCTTCTCGACCCTGTCGCAAGACGATCTCGGCCAGATCGTGTCGCTCTACGTCGACAGGCTTGCTCGCAGGCTCACTGACCGACGGCTCGAACTGGCGGTGACGCCGGATGCGAGGGCCTGGCTCGGCGAGCGCGGTTACGACCCGATCTACGGGGCTCGCCCCCTGCGGAGACTCATGCAGCGACAGATCGACGACAACCTGGCACGCGCCATCCTCGACGGGTCGATCGCTGACGGCGACACCGTGCTCGTCGACGTGGCGCCCGACGGGCAGTCGCTTGCCGTCTCGAAGCAGGCCGAGGTCGACCTCTCGGAAGACCTGAGCCAGGGCTAGTCAGGCACCTCTGCCGATGGCGGTATAGGCGGCCGGTGCCCAGGCGGCGGGGTCCAGCACGCGCCGACCGTCGACGATCGTTGCGAGACCGTCGACATCGGTAGCGCTCCAGCCGAGATAGTCGACGTGGTCGGCCTGCAGGATCGCGGCGTCGGCCGCGTCGCCTCGGTGAAACGGAGTGAACCCGAGCGCCGCGAGTTCGTCGTCGTCGTAGAGGGGATCGTGAACGAGGGGGACCGCGCCGAGGGCCTCGACAGCGCGAACTGTGTCGAACACGCCCGAGAAGGCGGTCTCCTTGACCCCGCCCCGGTAAGCGGCGCCCAGGATCGCCACGGTCTTGCCGGCAATGTCGGGCTGGAGCGCAGCGAGCAGGGTTACGGCATGGTCGGGCATCGACGCGTTCCGCGCCCGGGCAGCGCGGACGATGGTCGCCTCGGGGTCGTTCCAGAGATAGAGCCGCGGGTACACAGGGATGCAGTGGCCGCCCACGGCGATGCCGGGCGTGTGGATGTGGCTGTAGGGCTGGGAGTTGCAGGCTTCGATGACGGACGCGACATCGATCCTGCTCTTCTCGGCGAAGCGCGCGAGCTCGTTGGCAAGCCCGATGTTCACGTCGCGGTAGGTGGTCTCGGCGAGCTTGGCCATCTCTGCCGCCTCGGCCGAGCCGAGATCCCAGACCCCGTTGGCTCTGACGAGATCGGGGCGGTCGTTGAACTCCAGAACACTCTCGTAGAAGTGGCGGGCCGCTCGGGCGCCCGCGCCGGACAGGGCACCGACGAGCTTCGGATAGCGACGCAGGTCGGCGAATACTCGGCCGGTCAGGACACGCTCGGGTGAGAATGCGACGTGGAAGTCGTGTCCCTCGACCAAGCCGCTGACCTGCTCGAGCAGCGGCTTCCAGCGGCTTCGGGTCGTGCCGACGGGCAACGTGGTCTCGTAGGCGACGAGTGTGCCCGCGGTGAGGTGTTCGCCGATCGACCGCGTCGCCGCGTCCATCCAGCCGAAGTCGGGTCGCGCTTCGTCGTCGACGAAGAGAGGGACGACGACCACGACGACGTCGGCAGAGGGGATCGCCGTCTCGTAGGAAGTCGTGGCGCTGAGTCGGCCGGTCGCGACGACATCGCGCAGCGCCACGTCCAGGCCGGCCTCGCCGGGGAAGGGCTCGATGCCGGAGTTGACGAGGTCGACGACGCGAGACGAGATGTCGACGCCGGTGACGTCGTGGCCCCGGAGGGCGTACTGGGCGGCAAGCGGCAGACCGATCTTTCCGAGACCGACGACGGTGATGTTCATGGAGTTGCTCCGATCGGGGTGGAGAGGAGAGTTCGAGGATCGACGACCTGATGGGTGTCGGCCGACTGGATGGCAGCCTCCGCCACGAGGAGGGTCTGAAGACCGTCGCGAAGGGACACTGTCCGGTCGATGCCTCCCAGGATCGCGTCGCGGAAGGCTTCGTGTTCAAGGACGAGCGGCTCGCGCTTCTCGAGGGCGAAGCGGGTGACGTTGCCCTCGGCGACGCCGCGGAATGCCGACACGGCGTCCCATGTGGTCGCGATCGTCGCGTTCTCGAAGAACGTGAGGTCGGCCGTCAGGGTATCGGCGACGAACGTGCCGCGCGTGCCCGTGACGATCGTCTGGCGCTCTTTGAATGGCGACAGCCAGTTGACGAGGTGGTTCGTCACCGTGCCATCGGCGAGACGGCCGGAGAAGGCGACGAGGTCTTCGTGCGGCCGGCCGCTCTTGTGCGCGCACTGACCGAAGACGCTGGTGAATTGGCTCTGGCAGAGCCAGGCCGTCAGGTCGATATCGTGGGTCGCGAGGTCTTTGACCACACCCACGTCGGCGATCCGGGAGGGGAAGGGGCCTTGCCGACGTGTCGCGACCTGGTAGACGTCGCCGAGATCGCCGTTCGCCAGTCGACTGCGGAGGGACTGCAGGGCCGGGTTGAAGCGCTCGATGTGGCCCACCGCACCGACGAGCCCTCGCGATTCGAAGGCGTCGGCCAGTCGGCGACCGCCTTCGAGTGACCCCGCGACCGGCTTCTCGATCAGTGCGTGGATGCCGGCTTCGGCCAGCGCAAGCCCGACCTGCTCGTGGAACGCGGTCGGCACCGCCACCGCTGCCATGTCGATGCCCTGGTCGATCAGGCCCTGAAGGCTGTCGTGGAAAGTGGAGGTGCCGGCCACGCCGTGCGGATCGCCGGCCGGGTCGGCGACCCCGACGAGGTCGACCCCGCCGATCTGCCGGAGGACGCGCGCGTGGTGACGGCCCATCATCCCGGCGCCGATCAGCCCGGCCCGAAGCGCGACGCTCATCGGCCGGCCTCGGCCACATGCTCGACGGCCGTGACGATCCGCTCGAGGTCGTCGCGGGACAGAGAGGGGTGGACGGGCAGGGAGAGCACCTCGGCGGCCGCCGCCTCGGTGTGCGGCAGGTCGAGAGAGAGCGCGAACGACGGCAGTCGGTGGACAGGCGTGGGGTAATAGGCTCCCGAGCCGATACCGTGCTCGTGTGCGAGGGCGGCAGCGAAGCCTTCGCGGTCGTCGGGGATGCGGACGGTGAACTGGTGCCAGACGTGCTCTGCCTCGGCAGCCGTCTTGGGCGCTTCGACGCTTCGGAGCTCGGAGGCGAGGAACGCGGCGTTGGCTCGTCGCTTCGTCGTCCACCCGTGCACCTTCTGCAGCTGCACCCGGCCGATCGCGGCGTGGAGCTCGGTCATCCGGACATTGAAACCGACGATCTCGTTGGCGTATCGAGTCTCCATGCCCTGATTGCGGAGAAGTCGCAGGTGGCGCTCGCCGTCGGCGTGAGACACGGTGATCATGCCGCCCTCGCCCGCCGTCATGTTCTTGGTCGGGTAGAAGCTGAAGGCGCCGACGTCGCCGAACGTGCCGACGCGACGGCTGTTCCATGTCGCCCCGTGGGCTTGTGCCGCGTCTTCGACGATCGCGAGGTCGTGCCGACCGGCGATCGAGGTCAGGGCCGTCATGTCGGCCGGGTGACCGTAGAGGTGCACTGGCATGATCGCCCTCGTGCGCGGGGTGACGGCGGTCTCGACCGAGGAGGGGTCGATGCAGTAGTGCTGGGGCTCGATGTCGACGAAGACCGGTGTCGCGCCGACGAGCCGTACGGCGTTCGCTGTGGCGGCGAACGTGAAGGAGGGGACGATGACCTCGTCACCCTCGCCGATGCCGCAGGCGAGCAGGCCCAGGTGGAGTGCGGAGGTGCCCGAGTTGACGGCGACCGATGGTCGGCCGTCGGAGAGCGCGGCTGAGACTTCGCTTTCGAAGGCGGCGACTTCGGGGCCCTGAGCGAGCCTGCCGGACGCGAGAACGGCGTCGACGGCCCGTCGTTCGTCGTCGCCGATCATCGGGCGGGCAGCGGGGATGAATGCCGGGCTCATCGCACGACCTCCTCGAGCCGTCCGTTGAAGACTTCGTATCGAGCGCCGGTGGCGGGGCAGATGAGAGTCCCGGTGTCGTCTGGCGAGAGGCGGACCCCCGCGCGGCCGACCCAGCCGATCTGGTGCGCGGGGGTTCCGACGACGAGCGCGAAGTCGGGCACGTCTCGGGTGACGACGGCGCCCGCGGCGATCATGGCCCAGCGGCCGACTGTCACGGGAGCGACGCAGACGGCACCGGCTCCCACGGACGCACCGTCGCGGACGGTCACACCGACGGCGTCCCAGTCCGACGCGGTCTTGAGTTCGCCGTCGGGGGAGATGGCTCGAGGCGCACGGTCGTTGGTGAGCACGGCGCCGGGGCCGATGAAGACGCCCTCGCCGAGCGTGGCGGGCTCGTAGACCTGCGCCGCGTTCTGAATCTTTGAGCGGCTTCCGACGACCACACCAGTGCCGATGTAGGCGCCACGACCGATGATGCAGTCGACGCCGACCTCGGCTCCTTCGCGGATCTGGGCAAGATGCCAGACGCGTGATCCGGAGCCGACGGTGGCGTCCGCGGACACGTCAGCACTCTGGTCGAGGGTCGCGAGCTGGGGGCGGGTAACGGGCGGGTTGATGACCGGCATCGAAATTCTCCTGCTTCGATTGGGCTGCGCTTTTGCGCTTCATCACCATACGACATTTAAAATACAAATGGAAGAGGAGAATGCATCGAGAATGAAAAAACGTCACCATCCTGATGGATGGTGACGTCTTGTCGAGATGCTTCGGGTCAGTCGCGGGCGATCACGAGCTCGTCGAGAGGGAGACGCGTACGGGGCAGCGTCTCGCGCTCGGCCAGCTTCTCGGGCAGCCTGTCGGCCGAGTCCACGACGCCGATGGCCGTGACGGTCACCGGAAGGAAACGCTCGGGCAGATCGAACGCGCTACGGAGGCCATCGACCTCGATGCCCGCCATCTGGTGAGTGTGCAGACCCTCGGCGTGTGCCTGGACGCTGAGCGCGGAGACGGCGAGACCCAGGTCGTACTGCGCCCAGTTGCGCTTGTCGCCTTCTTCGGTTTCCGTCTCGGCGACGGCCACCAGCAGAGCTGCGGCGTTGCCGGCCCAGAGAGTGTTGAAGCCCATGAGGTTGACGAGGATCGTGTCGAATGTCGCAGTGCCGCGGCGGCCCACGATGAACCGGCGAGGCTGCATGTTCGAAGCCGACGGCGCCCAGCGGGCAGCCTCGAGAAGCGCCGTCAGTGCTTCGTCGGAGATCTCGGCGGTGGGGTCGTACGAGCGGGGGCTCCAGCGCTCGTCGAGCAGCGGGACGAGCGGGACGCTCGTGTCGGACGTGCGAGTGGTCGTGTTCTGGTCGGTCGTGGTCATCGTGCCTTCTCTTGAGTGCGGACGAGGGGATTGGGCCCGCACCCTCGGGGGCCTCGATTCGCCCAACAGCCTAGGCGCTGGATCTATGCCCTCGCATCGAGCGTTCGAAGTCGGCTCAGGTGCTGAGCTCAGGAGCTGAACGACGTGATGACCGATTGGTCGAGCATCTGCTGCGTGATCGAGTACAGCGCGACGATGAGGACTCCGGCGAACACTGGCAGCCAGAAGGCATACACACGCCGCAGGATGAACAGGATCGAGAACACCGTCGAGAAGAGGGCCAGCACGAGTGGCGCAGCGATGGCGAGGATCGTGCCGAGCTGCACGCCGTGCGTGAGAGCCGCGTACTTCGCACCGCGTGAGGCGCCGTCGCCCACGTATTGAACGACGAGGGCGTAGAGCACCACCGACAGGATGATTGTCAGCACCATGTCGCCCTTGCGCGGATTCGTGCGCCCCGGGTAGCGCCCTACTGGCTTCTTCGTCGAGAACGCCTCTGGCGGCAGGGCGCGGCGCGCAGTCTCATCGCGAGCCTCGGAGGTCGGTACGGGCACCGGAGTGTCTGGGCGCTCTCTCGGATCGCTCACGCGGCAGCCTCGATCTCGCGCGCGACGCTCGCGATGAGGGCGTCCACGTGGGCTTCCTGCGTGTCGAACGAGCACATCAGACGGACTTCGCCCGTCGACCGGTTCCAGTCATAGAAGCGATGCTCGGCGCGCACGGGTTCGATGACCTCCTTCGGCAGGATCACGAACACCGCGTTGGCCTCGACGGCCTGCGTGACCTCGACCCCGGGCAACCCCGCGAGGCCGTCGCGGAGGCGGAGGGCCATGGCATTGGAGTGCGTCGCCGATCGCACGAGCAGGTCCGTCTCGAGGAGCGGGATGAACTGCGCCGAGATGAAGCGCATCTTGGATGCCAGCTGCGCGTCCATTTTACGGATGTAGGTAATACCGGGCAGTTCGTCCTCGGTCAGAGTCACGACGGACTCGCCGAGCAGCAGGCCGTTCTTCGTGCCGCCGAAGCTGACCACGTCGACGCCGGCGTCGCGCGTGAGTTGACGAAGAGTCGCCCCGGTCGAGGCGACCGCGTTCGCGATGCGGGCGCCGTCGAGGTGCACCCGCATTCCGAGCGAGTGGGCGTGCTGTGTGATGGCACGGATCTCGGCAGGCGAGTAGGCCGTGCCCATCTCCGTCGTCTGAGTGATCGACACGGCGAGCGGCTGAGGTCGCTGCTGGTCGCCCCACCCATAGGCCTGGCGGTCGATCAGGTCGGGTGTCAGCTTGCCATCGGGCGTCGTTACGGTCAGCAGCTTGAGGCCGCCGAGCCGCTCGGGCGCCCCGCCCTCGTCGGTGTAGATGTGCGCGGTCGCCGCGCAGACGACTGCACCCCACCGCGGCACCAGGGCCTGGAGGGAGGCGACATTCGCGCCCGTCCCGGTGAGGACGGGGTGGATCTCGGAACCCTCGCCGAAGTGCTCGACGACGAGGTCGCTCAGCCGCGCCGTGTAGGGGTCGGCGCCGTACGAGCCGACGTGGCCGCCGTTGGCGTCGACGATCGCCTGCATCACCTCGGGGTGGACACCGGAGTAGTTGTCGGAGGCGAACGAGTGGAGATCAGGATCGTGCAGCGTGGTCACCCCTCCATCCTCGTCTACCCGGCTGGGGTGCTGGTGTCGGTGCTGCTCTCGCCGTCGCCGTCACTGTCGGGACTGGATGTCGGCGGCGTGATCTTCGGAGCGCGCGGCGTGTATTCCTGGGGTGCGGCCGCGAAGGCGTCGCCTCCGTAGGCTGCGTTGAGGCTCCGTTGCACGTGCTTCCAGATGGTCAGTCGTTGCTGGTTCATGGCGCCGTACGCCCCGTAGATGCGGTACTGATTCTGGTGACCAGTGAGGTTGCCGACCCAGGCGGC
The DNA here is from genome assembly GCF_001577365.1 of Frondihabitans sp. PAMC 28766. Classification (NCBI taxonomy): domain Bacteria; kingdom Bacillati; phylum Actinomycetota; class Actinomycetes; order Micrococcales; family Microbacteriaceae; genus Frondihabitans; species Frondihabitans sp. PAMC 28766. The sequence goes on along the minus strand of NZ_CP014513.1, from coordinate 501,480 downwards.
GGTGACGACGTTGGTCGATCCGCCGACGAGCCAGGTCTGCTCTGCGCCGTCGGTGGTGCCTGTCTTGCCGAGGATGGGGACGCCGTCGTGAGGGTTGGCGGCGGTCGCCGTACCGCTCGCGAAGGGCCCCTGCAGCGCCGAGGCTGCTTTGGCCGCGACCGTCGGGTCAATGGCCTGCTCACAGTGCTGCGCCTGGCCGGCCAACTTCTTGCCCTCGGAGTCGGTGACACTGTCGATCATGACGGGCGTGCAGAACTCGCCCCCATTGGCGATCCCGGCGAAGGCCGCCGCCATGGTCAGAGGGGCGACCGTGTTGCCCGAGCCGATCGTCGCCGACGGGTAGGCGACGAGGTCGGCGCCGTCGGCCGAGTGCACGCCCAGCGACTTCGCCGTCTCGCGGATGTCGCAGAGGTCGAGCTTCTGTGCCATCGCGGCGAACGCGGTGTTGATAGATCTCGCAGTCGCCTGTCTCACCGAGACCGAGCCCGGGTTGCCGCCGTCGTCGTTCTTCGGTCTGAACGATGTGTAGTCGCGCGACCCGCAGACGGTGTTCGGGCTGAAGTCGCGAGGCGCGGCGTTGACGGTCTCGCCCAGTCGATGCCCCTGCTTGAGCCACTCGAGCAGGGTGAAGGGCTTGTAGGTCGACCCCGGCTGAAACCCGTTGCCACCGCCGAGGTCGTGGTCGACGGCGTAGTTGATCGCCGACGAGGTCGATCCACCGCCGTCGGCTGTCTCGTTGAAGTCTTTGTTCTGCGCCATGACGAGCACGCGCCCGGTCTTCGCCTCGATCGAGGTGACGACGCCGCCGAGGTCGTAACGGGTCTCGGTGTTGGGTGCGTAGGTGTCGACCTGACCCTTCGCGTCGGCCGTCTGGTCGAGGTCGAGTGTGGTGTGCACCTGGTAGCCGCCGACGCGCCAGTTGCGCTCGCGCTCGGCGGCGGTGGCGCCAAGCGACGGCAGGCTCGTCACCTGGCGGCGGATGAGGTCGCACCACTGCTGAGCACCGGGCTCCGTGACCGCCATGCAGCCTTGCGTCGCGGGCGTCAGATGCACGTACGACCCGACCGACGAAGCCACGGCGGCGTCGAAGGCCGCGCGATCGATCTTCTTCTCGGCGAGCATCGACTTCAGGATCACGTCGCGACGCGCTGTGTTCGCCGTGTAGTTCTTCGGTGTCGACATGTTGCGCGTCTCCGGGTATTGCACGGTCGCCAGCAGGCTGGCCGCCTCGGCTGCCGACAGCGCTTTGGCGCCCTTGCCGTAGAAGTGCTGGGCCGCCGCTTCGACACCGTACGCGTGGTCGCCGAAATAGGCGATGTTGAGGTACGCGAGGAGTACTTCGTCTTTGCTGTATTTCTTCTCGAGACCGATGGCCAGCTTCATCTCGGCCACTTTGCGACGGGGTGTCTCTTCGGTCGCCTGCGCCAGCGCAGCCTGCCGCTTCTTCTCGTCGGAGACCGAGTCGGCCTGGGCGATGAGAACGTTGCGAACCAGTTGCATGGCAATGGTGGAGCCGCCACCGGCCGCCCCGAAGCTGCTCTTGGCGATACTTCCGACTGCGGCCCGGGCGAGTGAGTTGAGGTCGACGGCGCCGTGTTCGTAGAAGCGGCGGTCTTCGCCGGCGACGGCTGCGTCTTTGAGTGTCTGAGCCACGTCGCCCCAGGCCGCGTTGACGCGGTTCTCGCTGTAGAGGGTCGCGAACGGCACCTGTTGACCGCCCTTGTTCGCGTAGAGGACATTGCGCTGCTGCAGCTTGCCGATCTCGATGAACTCGGGGATGTCGTCGAACGCCTGGATGGCGGCTCCGGCGCCTTGCCCAGCGACAGCCACGACCGGCGCGGCGCCGACGGCGACGAGCGTGCCAGCGGCGACGCTCAAGGTGACGAAGCCGGCCGCGGCCGCGAGAAACGAAAACGGTCGTGCTCGCTGTGTTCTCATACCAGAGATGGTATGTTAAAAAGCTGATAAAGCGCTGCCCCGAATGGAGGGGGCTTCGTCATGACGCCGAACCGCGGTCAGGACGAGCGCGACGAGCACCGCGTAGGACAGGGCGCTCACGCACGAGACGAGGACGAGCGAGGCTTCGAGACCCGCCCCCATGGCTGCAGCCGTGAGCAGAACACCGTTCGTCGCGACGAATCGCCCGGCGTCCCACGTGAGCTGGAGGGGCTGCTTCTCGAGCAGGATGAGCGCCCGTGATATGGGTGACGCGACGAGTTGGGCCGCAGCCTGGAAGACCACGATCTGGACGATGGGCGTGGCCCCGATCCAGTCGCTACCGAACACCGACGGCACGACGAACGGCGCGCTGACGGCGACGGCAATGGCGCTTCCCGCCGCCACTCCTCCGAGCTGCACCACGAGACGCACGGTCATCCGATGCGACCCGGCTTCGCGCCTTCGGATCCTGCCCCCGAGGGCGCCGTCGAAGAACTGACCGATTCCCTCGGCCACTAGCCCGGCCGGAGACGCCACGAGGCGCATGGCCAGGGCGACGAACCCCACCTCGATGGAACCGAAGAGGGTCGACATCAAGATGACGGGCAGTTGGATCCCCAGTGAGTTGAGAGCGGATGACCAGGTCGAGACGAGGGGATAACGGCGGTAGCGCCGGGCGGCGACGCGGATGCTGCGCCATGTCGGGGCGCTTCGACCGGCGGAAAGCCGTCCGGTCGTGCGCGCGCCCGCCTTTGTGGAGGCAGGGCCGGTACGGAGGCGGGCCCCCAGCGCGCCGGCGAATCGGCCGACTGCCGGGGCGATGACGAGCCCGAGAGGCCCTCCGATCGGCATGAGGGCCGCGGTCGCGGCGACCTGGACCAGGCCCTGCGTTGCGTTTCGACAGGCGATCGATCCGTGGTTCCTGGCACGCGTCAGACCCGCCGCGACGATCCGTTGAACGGCGAGCGCCAGACTGCACACCGGTAGGGTCCACCAGAGGTCGGAGAAGATAGAAGTGTCGAACCACCGATCGAGAGTCGCTCGGAATGCGAGCGACAGGCCGGCGATCACTCCGCACAGCACGAGGGCCGACACCAGTGCCAGAACCGCAAGCGAGTCGGCCAGACGGGCCGACCTTGCCGAGACGACGCCCCGCTCCCAGCTCACAGTGATGATCGAGCCGAGAACGGCCGTCACTGAGGTGACGATCGCCAGTGCCCCGAAGTCTGCGGGTTCGTAGAACCGGGCGAAGAACGGCGTGGAGAGCAGAACGGCACCCTGTCCGATAGCGCTTCCGAACAGGATCCCGGCGACGCTTCGGCCACCGCGTCGATCGCCTGTGCCCGAAGGAGCTGCTGCTCCTGCGCTCATGATCGCGGAGTCTGATGGGTGGTGGGTACCAGCCCGACTCGTCGATACGCCTCGAGCAGCACCGACTCCTCGCTGGTCCAGGAGAATACCTCGCGCGCGGCGCGGAGGGCATTGCGCGACTGACGGGCCAGCACGTCGGGGTTCTCGTCGTAGAACCGCACGGCCTCGGCGATGGCTGCCCCGCAGTGAGGATCGACGAAGGTCGCGCAGTCGTGCGGCCCGAGCAGTTGCCGCCAGAGGGGGAAGTCCGAAGCGATCACGGGGATGCCCGCGGCCAGATACTCGAACATCTTCGTCGGCAGAGCCTCGAGGTGAGCGGCATTCGGCAGGAAGGTGACGATGCCGACTCGCGTGTCGAGCAGGATGTCCCTCGCCTCGTCCGGCCCGACCTGACCGTGGAGCACGACAGCCCCCGCCTCGTGGAGGGACTCGTAGGGTCGGCGGGTGCTGACGGGTACGAAGCTCCCAGCCACGTGCAGAGTCCAGCCGTCGGGGAATCGTGGGTCGGCGATCGCCGTGGGCAGCACCTCGGAACCGCGATATGTGCCGAGAGCGCCGATGTACCCGACGCGCCGAGGGCGGTGCACGACAGCCGGCGCTCTCCCGTCATGAGCACGCGGGCGAGGAAAGTTGTGGACAACCGACGTCTTCTCGTCGGGAAACCGCGCGGCGATGCGCTCAGTCGCCGTCAGGATGGCGTCGCTTGAGCGTGCCAGACGAACGACCAGGCGAGCAGCGGCTGAGAAGACTCGCGATTGGAATGGCGAGAGGTAGTGCTTGTCGAGGACCTGATCGGGAAGGTCTTCGTGCGCGTCCCAGATGACCACGACGCCGAGTCTCCGGAAGACCGGGACGGACCAGACGAGTTCAGGGTCGTGCAGGTGGACCGCGCGCGGCCGGAAGCGCAGCGCACTGACGACGGCCTCGATCGAACCCAGGGTGACGCGAGACAGACGGCCGCGCTTGCGGAGCAGGTGGCAGATCACGCCGGTCTCGGGAGCGGGAAGCCCGTTGCCCACGGCGACGAGGGCTGTGCGATAGCCGCCCGCGACGGTGGATGCGGCCTCTCGCAGGTGGACGCGGTTGTCGGTCCAGGGGTGCGCAGAGCTGACGTGGACGATGTCGACTCGCGCGAATCGAGTTCGGGTTCGGGTCATGATGGTGTCTCCAGCTTCGGTGTCAGGACAGGTCACGCAGGATCGCGTCGACGGCGGCGACTGCCGCGGTTCCGGTCCCGTAGGGGGTCGCGTTCGTGGGCTCAGGGCGCAGCGCCGCCATGAGCGAGGGGATCTCGGCGAGGCGATCGCCGGCGAGGACGTTCCAGCCGAGATCGACCGTCTCCGTCCACTCGGTCTCGGAACGGACGGTGATGCAGGGCTTTTCCAGCAGGAAGGCTTCCTTCTGCAGGCCGCCGGAGTCGGTCACGACTCCCGCGCTTCCCATGACGAGGCGGACGAGATCGGGGTATCCGACGGCCGGAGTGGAGTGCAGCCCCTCGAAATCGAGTGGAATTCCGAACGAGGCGGCGCGATCGACGAGCCGAGGGTGCGCGACGAGAAGCGTCGGGTGGTCGAGCCGTGCGAGGGGCTCGAGCACCGCCCGAAGGCGCGCGGGGTCGTCGGTGTTCGAAGGGCGGTGCAGCGTGGCGAGGTAGAAAGGTGACGCGCTGAGCGACGAGGGGACTGGCAGGGCCTCGTGCCGCACGCGATCACGAGTGGCGAGGACCACGTCTGTCATGACGTCGCCGACCAGGACGCTCGAGCGCGACAACCCCTCGGCCGCAAGATTGTCCATCGCCGACTCGGTAGGAGCGAGGCACAGGTCGGAGGCATGGTCGGTCAGGACCCGGTTGTGCTCCTCCGGCATCGCTCGATTGAACGAGCGGAGACCCGCCTCGAGATGGTGAAGACGAACCCCCAGCTTCACGGCCGCGAGCGCGGCCGCCAACGTGGAGTTGGTGTCTCCGTAGACGAGCACGGCGTCGGGTTTTTCAGCGTCGAAGACGGTTTCCAGCGACGCGAGCATCGCCCCGGTCTGGCGGCCGTGCGATGCTGACCCGATGTTCAGGCTGTGGCCGGGAGCCTGGATGCCGAGATCGTCGAAGAACACGTCGGACAGCGCCGGATCGTAGTGCTGTCCGGTGTGGACGACGACGTGCTGCGCTCGAGACTCGAGGCCCGACACATGGGGGCCAGTTTGACGAATTGCGGTCGGGCACCGACGACGCTGATGATTTTCATGAGGGACTTCCGATCGGAGAGCGAACAGGTTCGGCGGGGCGGGCTTCGGCGTCAGGCACGTGACCCTCCGCGCTGGGTGGTCGAGGGATGATCGCGAGCAGCACGACTCCGGCTGCGAGGCCGTGTGAGAGCAGCGATGTCAGGATCGCTGTGTTCGAAAGCGTGATGCTCGGCATCACCATCACCATCGCGGCGAGGCCGAGAGGAAGACCCCGGCTGACGTGGTCGAGCACCCGCAGGAACACGAGCAGCAGCACGCCGACTCCGACGAAGCCGGCGTAGCCGAAGTTCGCGAATCCGTCAGCGAAGATGTTGGCGTTCGCGGCGAGCTTGGAGCCGGGCCGCATGAACTGGCCCACGGTCAGGGCGGGCGCGGTGTCGTAGGGCGAGCTGGTCCACCAGTGCAGCACCGAGTGCGACAGATGCGACTGAGGGTTCTCGCCGAAGAACTTCGCGTAGACACTGGTCAGCAGGCCCGGTGTGAGGAGGAACCGCCGCGAGAAGAGCGAGGTCAAGGTGGAGTTGCCCTGGGCGAGGTCGGCTGCAGCCGATGCGGCCATGAGCGCGACCGAGCCGAAGACGAACGAGTGCGCGGCCGGCACCCGGCGCGACCGGAAGAGGAAGGCGATCAACAGGATCGCGGGGGTCGCGAAGAGCACAGTTTTGAATCCGGAGGCCGAGTAGATCAGGTACTGGCCGAAGACTCCGACCAAGACGAGCCACCACTTCCGGTTGATCAGGCCGTGCGCGATGAGGTACGGGTTGATGATGTTCGCCTGGGGGCTGATCATGTAGGCGAGCGCCCCCGATCCGGCGATGTCGTCTTTGTATTCGTCGCGGACGTCGTAGACCTCGCTGAGTTGGACGAACCGCAGGCTGAGACCGAGAGTTGCCGTCATGAGGGTGTAGGTCACCGCGCTATAAACGGCGATGGCGGCCCAGACGAACGCCGGGCGGAGACCTTTCGGAGCCCCGAGCCGCGATGGCGCCGTTCGGACACCGAGTGCCACGATGGCGAATGAAGCTCCGACCGTGGTGCTGACAAGGATTGCCTGTCCTGAGGTCAGGTAGCCCGTGTACGGGGCCATGAGCATTGCGGGTGCGACGCAGACGACCAGGAGCACCCAGACGATCACGTGTGACACGCGCGTGATCGTGCGCGGGAGGAGTAGCGCTACGGCCGAGGTGGCAGCGATGCAGAAGGTCGTGACGAACCACGGTGGTGTCGAGTAGAAGTAGCCGATGTACGCGAACTCCGGGGAGACGAGCGTTGCGTAGACCCACTGCAGCGTGAGGGCGTAGACCACGACTCCGGCGACGAGCACGGGAGCCGCGAGTAGCCCACTCGGCCTGCTGTCGTCTACCGGACGGGTAGTGACAGCGGGGGCCAGGAGATCGATCGGGGTGTTTCCGAGCATCGCAGGCCTCCTTTCGGGCGTCGGCATCGCGGGTGGTGCCGGTTCTAGTAGCGGGTTCGGGTGGGGATGTCGGGCGCGTGAAGGAGTCTCGGCCCCGGTGTCAGCGGGCCGGTACGCCCTTGACCGTCGTCGACGCTGCGACGTCGCCGACGACGCAGGCCGCCGCGCCGACGACGGAGCCCATGCCGACTCGGAGGTTCTGGAGGACGACTGCCCCGGCGCCAACGAAGGCTCCTGGGCCGACGGTCACTTCGCCGGAGACGATCGCCCCCGGGCTCACCGTGGTGAAGCCACTGAGATGGGTGTCGTGCCCGATCAGGGCTCCGGCTGCGACATGCACCTGCTCGTCGATTCGAACGCCCGTCGAAATCCGAACGCCGGCCGCGATCAGTGCGCCGTCGCCTATGGTGACGTCCGAGCCGAGAGCGGCATCAGGGTGGATGAGAGTCGTGAACGACCGGCTGGCGGCACTGATTTGGGCGTACAGGCGATGCCTCACCGCAGGATCGGCGACGCCTACGACGAACCGAGCAGCCGGAAAGCTCGTGAGACCGACTTTCAGGGCACCGAGATGAGGCACGCCGAGACGCTCCAAGCGCTCCAGGTGTGCGGCCCGCGGACCGTCGTCGACCACCCCGACGACGGTGAAGCAACTCGGGTGTGCTTTGTTGAGGGCTGTGACGATGTCGATCGCCTCCCGGCCGGCGCCGCCGGCACCGACCACGATCAGCTCGGTCGTCATGCCGCGACCTCGCGGTCGCCCCGGAACTCATCGACAGTCGCGTGCCCGGGAGCGCTGACGCCGGAGCGTCGGGCGACCACCAGGACCGTGCGCCAGATGATTGCGAGATCGAGACGCAGGCTGTGACGGTCGACGTACTCGACGTCCCACCGCAGACGGTCGGCCCACGAGGCGGCGTTGCGCCCGCGTGTCTGGGCGAGCCCGGTCACACCCGGGCGGACGTGGTGTCGCCGAGCCTGTTCGTCGTCGTAGCGATCGAGATAGCGGACGAGCAGCGGTCGTGGCCCGACGAAGCTCATCTCGCCGCGAATCACGTTGATGAGACCAGGGAGCTCGTCGAGGCTGGTCGAGCGGAGGATGCGCCCGAAGCGGGTGAGGCGCTCGGCATCGGTGAGCAGGCCGCGCGAGGGGTCCTCGTCGCGCATGGTTCGGAACTTGAGGATGGTGAACACCTCGCCCCGCGCGCCTGGACGCTGCTGAGTGAAGAGCACCGGCCGGCCGAGCGCGGCAGCGACGGCGACGGCCACGATCACCAGGAGGGGAGACAGCAGGATCAGCAGGACGACAGCACCGGCGAAATCGATGACGCGCTTGGCGCCGCAGTAGAGATGGCGGTCACGAGGGCACATTCGACACCTGCAGGATTCGGGCGAGGACGTCGCACACGCGGTCGATCTCGTCGTCGGTCATGCCCGAACCGCTCGGGAGCGTAAGGCCCGTCTCGAACAGCCGCTCTGCGACGCCGGTCGCCAGTGAGGGGCGATCCGAGAAGACGGGCTGGAGGTGCATGGGCTTCCAGAGGCGTCTGGTTTCGATTTCGTCTGCAGCGAAGGCCGCGATCGCGCCAGTCACTCCGATCGGGGCGTAGCCCTGGAAGACCATCGAGGTCAGCCAGCAGTTGTCGAAACGATCGTCGACACCGCCGAGGATCGTGGCGCAACCGGACGCCTCGACGATCGCCCGGTAGCGCGAGCGGATCTCGCGGCGCCGAGCGATCATTGCGTCGAGACGGGTCAGCTGTGCGCGACCGAGGGCCGCCAGCACGTTACTGAGCCTGTAGTTGTAGCCGATCTCGGTGTGCTCGTAGTGGGCGACGGGTTGCCGGGCCTGGGTCGCGAGACGCTTGACTGTCGTCGCCACCTCCTCGTCGTCGGTGAGGAGCATCCCGCCTCCTGACGTGGTCATGATCTTGTTGCCGTTGAAGGAGACGGCGGACGCGAGACCGAAGCTGCCGGCGGCCCGGCCTGCGTGTGTCGCACCGAGCGACTCGGCGCTGTCGGCGATCACGGGCACGCCGTACATCGAGGCCAGGTTGCTGATCGTCGTGTGGTCGGCTGCCTTGCCGTAGATGTCGACGGGCAGAATCGCACCGATGGTCTGCCCGGAGGCATCGAGCCCGGCGAGTGTCTCTGCCAGGAGGTCGACATCGAGGTTGCCGGTCTCGACCTCAGAGTCGATGAAGAAGGGGATGGCGCCGGTGTAGGCGATCGCGTTGGCAGTCGCGGCGAAGGTGAGTGTTGATGTCGGCACGACCATTCCGGGGCCGACGCCCGCAGCGAGCAGACCGAGATGGAGGGCTGCTGTCCCCGAGGAGAGCGCCACACCGTGCGCGGCGCCCGTCCTCGCGGCGATTTCGAGCTCGAAGGCATCGACATCGGGGCCGAGGGGTGCAACCCAGCCGGACGACATCGCTCGAGCGACGGAGTCGTTCTCGATATCGCCGACGTCAGGGGCGGAGAGAGGGATGAATGTCATGGAAGTACTCCTTCGATCGGGGCGAGAAGACGCTTCAAGTTGAACATGAAAAGTAAAATATTTCAATCTTGAATTCAACCCGGATTTCAATTAGTATTTCAATGTTTCAGCCCGAAACAAACCGATCTTCCTCAACCCAAAGCGAGAATCACATGTCTGTACGCGCAAAGCGCCTAGTCGTCGTCGGCCAGGGATACGTCGGCCTGCCTCTCTCCGTTCGAGCCGTCGAAGCCGGCTACGACGTCGTTGGAGTCGACGTGGACTCGACGAAGTGCAGCGCTCTCAATCGCGGCGTCTCTTACATCGACGACGTCTGCGACGCTCAGCTCGGCGCCGCCCTCCGGACGGGGCGATTCGAGGCAAAAGCCGACTTCGACAATCTCGGCGACTTCGACTACGCCGTGATCACCGTTCCCACCCCGCTTCGCGAGACGCTCCCCGATCTCCGCTTCATCGAGTCGGCGACGCGTTCGATCGCTCCTCACGTGTCGCTCGGCTCGACAGTCGTCCTCGAGTCGACGACCTCTCCCGGAACCACGGCCGAGCTCGTCGTTCCACTCCTCGAGAGCGGCTCAGGGCTGACGGCGGGGCGAGACTTCCACGTCGGGTACAGCCCCGAGCGCATCGACCCCGGCAACCGGCACTGGTCGTTCGAGACGACACCCAAGGTCGTCTCCGGCATCGATGCCGCGTCGCTCGCTTCCGTCACTGCGCTCTATGACGACCTCGTCGAGACGACCGTCCCAGTGAGCGGCACTCGCGAGGCCGAACTGGCCAAACTCATCGAGAACACGTTCCGGCACGTGAACATCGCCCTCGTGAACGAACTGGCCATCGCCGCCCACGAACTCGGCATCGACGCGTGGGAGGCAATCGAAGCCGCCGGCAGCAAGCCCTTCGGCTTCATGAAGTTCACCCCTGGTCCAGGCGTCGGCGGTCACTGTCTTCCGGTCGATCCCAGCTACCTCTCGTGGGAGGTCCGCCGCAAGCTCGGCCGCGGCTTCCGCTTCATCGATCTCGCCAACGAGATCAACGCGCACATGCCCGAGCATGTCGTCACGCGGGTCGAGTCCCTGCTGAACGACAGCGCCATCGCGGTGCGGGGCGCGCGGGTGCTGATCGTAGGGCTGGCCTACAAGGCCGACACGGGAGACGTGCGCGAGTCGCCCGCTCTCCGGGTGGCCGAGATCCTGCGGTCGAAGGGCGCCGTGGTCGTGGCCGCCGACCCGCACGTCACTGCGCGCGACTGGCCCCTCGGCGTCGAGCAGGTCGATCTCACCCGTGAGACGGCCGCATCCGCCGATGTCTGCGTGGTGCTCACACCGCACGCCGCGCTCGACCTGGACGCGCTCAGGGGCGCCCTGGTGCTCGACACCCGCAACGTGGTCTCGCACGACCACGTCGTCACCCTCTGATCGCTTCCTCCGTCCCCCGCAGGATCTCCCGAAAGGCTTCCCCATGAACAACCCCTATTCCTCCTTCGCCGGCTCTCGAGTCATCATCACCGGCTCGGCCGGCTTCATCGGCTCGGCACTCGTCGACTGGCTGCTCGAGGCAGGTGCCCATGTCATCGGCATCGACATCCGCCAGGGCTGCGACAAGGTCGGCTACGAACATCTCATGGGCGACGCGTCTCGACTCTCGGTCGACGACCTCCGACGACTCCGACCCGACTACCTCTTCCACCTGGCCTCGATCGTCGGCGTCGTGGAGGCGTCGAGTGATCCGGCCGCGACCCGGCATGCCATCCTCGGCATGACAGAACAGTTCGTCGAGATGGTCGCCGAGGTCGAGGGCGTCCGTTTCGTCTACGTGTCGTCATCCGAGGTCTACGGGCAGGCCGACGACTTTCCGATCGTCGAGACGACCCCTCTCTCGCCGTTGAGCGCCTACGGCCAGGCGAAGCGGGACGCCGAGACGGTCGTCCTCCGGGCTTGCGCCGACGATCGCCTCGATGGTGTGGTCGTTCGCCCGTTCAACGTCTACGGCCCCGGCCAGCGCGCCGACTTCGTCACCTCGCGTTTCATCGAGCTCGCTCTCGGTGATGACGACCTCACGCTCGTCGGAGGGGGTGACCAGGTGCGGACCTTCACCTACATCGACGATTTCGTCGACGGGCTCCTGCGAGCAGCCGTCCACACGGGCAGCCAGCGCGTGTTCAACGTCGCTGGCCCCGAGACCGCCAGCATCGCCGAACTCGCCTCGATCATCGTGGACGAGTCGGGCAGTCGCGCGTCCGTCGTCAGCGTCGAAACCGAGACACTCGGCCGGCCGAGCGACATCGAAGTGCGCGACCGCATCGCCAGCTGCGACGCCGCGCGCCGCGAGCTCGCCTACGCGCCCTCGATCGGAATTCGCGAAGGCGTCTCGCGGATGATCAGTCACCGCCGGCGCGGCGAGCTCGTCACGCGCTAGAAGATCATCGGCCGACCGTCGTCGTCCTCCGACTCGACGGCGAGGTCGACGACGACGGGCACATGGTCGCTCGGGGCATCGCCCTTCCGCTCGTTGCGGTCGATCCGCGCGCTCGTCACGAGGTCGGCGAACGGCTGCGAACCGAGGATGAAGTCGATTCGCATGCCCTCGTTGCGGGGGAAGCGGAGCTGCTTGTAGTCCCAGTAGGTGTAGCCGTCGGGCAGACGCGGGCGGACGACATCCTGCAGCAGCCCCTTCTCCTGGAAGGCGGCGAAGGCGGCGCGCTCGGGCGGGCTCGTGTGGGTGTGGCCCTCGAAGACCGCAGGATCCCACACGTCGGTGTCGAGCGGAGCCACGTTCCAGTCGCCCATGAGAGCCAGCGGCAGCTGGGGGTTGGCGGCGAGCCAGGCTGTGGTCTCGTCGTGCAGCTTTGCCAGCCAGTCGAGCTTGTAGGCGTAGTGCGGGTCGTCGAGCTCGCGGCCGTTCGGCACGTAGAGGCTCCAGAGCCGGACGCCGTCGACCGTGACGCCGATGGCCCGAGCCTCCTTGGGGGCATCCTGCGATTCGACGCCCTTGGCGAAGCCGGGCTGAGACGGGAAGGTGATCTCGACGTCCTCCATCGGCAGACGACTGGCGAAAGCGACGCCGTTCCACTGGCTGAGGCCGTGCAGCTCGATGTCGTACCCGGCGTCGTGGAAGAGGTCGTAGGGGAACTGCTCGGGCTTGCACTTGATCTCTTGCATGCCCAGCACGTCGACGTCTTCACGGACGAGCCAGTCGACGACTCGGCCGGCTCGGGCGCGGACGGAGTTGACGTTCCAGGTGGCGACACGCATGCCACCACGCTAGCGCGAGCGTGCGACACAGACTCGCCGCTCGGGCGCGGGAAGGTACCATGTGGGCGTGACCGACGCACGCCAGCAGCTCATCGACTACATCAGCGACCTCGCCGTCTTCCACGGCGACTTCACGCTGACCAGCGGCAAGAAGGCGACCTACTACGTCGACCTGCGCAAGGTCAGCCTCGACCACCGGGTCGCCCCGTTGATCGGGCAGGTCATGGTCGACCTCATCAAAGACGTTCCCGACGTGTTCGCCGTCGGCGGGCTCACCATGGGCGCCGACCCGATCGCGACGGCGGTGCTGCACCAGGGGGCGGCGCTCGGCAAGAGCTACGACGCCTTCGTCGTGCGCAAAGAGCCGAAGGATCACGGTCGCGGGCGCCAGGTGGAAGGGCCCGAACTCGAGGGCAAGCGCGTCATCGTGCTCGAAGACACCTCGACCACGGGTGGGTCGCCGCTGAAGGCCATCGAGGCGCTTAAGAAGGTCGGCGCCGAGGTGGTCGGCGTCGCCGTGGTCGTCGACAGGGCTACGGGTGCGCGCGAGGTGATCGAGAAGGCCGGCTACCCCTACTTCGCGGCGATCGACCTCGACGACCTCGGGCTGCGGCCGTGAGCGACGAACGATCCGACGGCGATCCTGCGCCCGGAACTCCGCCGAGCGACGAAATGAAGCACCGCGAGCCGGAGGGCGCTGAGCCCGAGGCCATCGAGCCGGTGACGACGGAGCCGGAGGGCGCGGCTTCCCGCAGCCCTGACGAAGTTCCGCTTGTGGCTAAGCGGCTCCCCAGCGCCGCGTCGTTCTTCGGCGAGCCTCGGCCGCCCCGGCACTCGGCCCATGTGGATTCGCCCGTCTCGGCCCCGAGCGGAATGCCGCACGAGGAGCCTGAGTCCGAGCCGGAGATGCCCGCTGACTCGGCCCCGAATACGGCCCCCACTTCGGCGGACGCGCCGGAGCCTGTCGTGCCTCAGCCTGTCGTGCCTCAGCCTGTCGTGGAGCCCGAACCCGTTGGCGAAGCGGCGGTCGACAACGCCCCGACGCCCGCGCCGACTGCCGCGATCGCCGAGCCCACGTTCGCCGTCCCGCCGCCCGTCGACAGGCCGGCCTCGCCTGCTGCACCGCACCCCATGGCTCTCGACCTCTCGGCGCTGCAGGGCGGGGAGGACCTCGTGTCGCCGCCGAACGCCGAGCATTCGGTCGCTCCGACCGAGGCGCCTCGCGCGTGGCACCTCGGGGACGACGCCCCATCGATCGACACTGCGGCCCTTCCGCTTCACGACGGCCAGGGGGAGACGCCGACCGCCGCTTTCGGTTCCGTCTTCGGAGAGGCTCCGGCCCGCCCGCAGTCGGCGCCGGATGATGCCCCCTCGTTCACGGAGCTCATCTCACTGTCGGCCGACCAGGTGCCGCCGACTGCTGAGCCGGCCACCTTCGACTGGAGCTACCTGCCCACGCCGCGCACGACCGAGGTCACGCTGCCCGCTGCGGCACACGAGACGGAGCTGACTCCGGAGCCGGAGCCGACGCCGGAGCCTGCGCGCGACCACGACGCCGACGTTCAGCCCACGAACTCGCCGTTCGAGGACCCGCTGGCCACCCAGGCCATGCCGACCGTCTGGTCGCTCGACGACGCCGACGAACCCGCCCCGCCCGCTGCAACCACGGTCTGGTCCCTCGACGACGAGACGTCGACCTCGCAGGATGCGACGGCCCAGCAGGATGCGACGGCCCAAGCGTCTCCTACGCTCGACCCGAACCCACCGACCGACCCCTTCGTCGCCCTCTTCGGAGACGCCGTAGTCGAGGCGGCCGAGGTTGAGCCCGAGCCCGAACCGGCGGCGCCTGCCGTCGAGTCAGAGCTTCAGGACGCGGGCGAACACGAGGACGAGTTCGCCGGATCGTGGGCCGACGCTCCTCGTGCTCCAATCCCTCCGGCGCTCGGCGATCCCGAGATCGTCGCGCCGGTCGTGGCCGACGCGCCCACGGTGGCCTTCGAGCCTCCGGCCATCGATGCACAGCCGATGTCAGGTGCCGATCCGGACATGGCCGACCTCCCCACGGTCTCCTTCGCGATTCCCGCCGCGGCGCAGTCGGCCGCGGCAGAGCCGGTTTCGGCAGAGCCCGTTTCGGTCGAGTCGGCCGCGGCAGAGCCGGCGGCACCCGAGGAGACCGCACCGGGGGCGGAAACAGCAGAGCCGCTCGACGAGAGGTCGCCAGCACCGTCCGCGGCCGAGGTCGAACCGGCCTCTGTCGAGGCTCCGATCCCGCCCGACGAAGCCCCGACGAGCCGCTTCAGCCCGCCCGTGGCCGGCTACCGCGGAGTCAGCTCGCGCCCCGCCACCCCCATCGACGCGTCCAAGGCCCCCGCCGCCTGGGTCGCCGCGGCCGCCGGGGCCGCCGCCACGCCGGTGGCCACCCCTGAGCGGTACGCGACGTCGAGCGTCAGCGCACGAGCCTCCGCCCCCGAGCGCACGGGTGGCGGCGGCTTCCGTGACTGGCCGCAGAATCGCCGCACTCTGCTCTTCGTCGCCATCGGCGTCGTGTTCGTGCTCGTGCTCGTAGCGCTGTTCTTCGGTGGCCAGGCTCTCCGCGGCCATTCCTCGAGCGCAGCTCCGGCACCCGTCGCCCCGACGTCCGCGACCCCGCGTAGCGCGAGCCCCACCCCGAAAGCGACGATTCCAGCCCCTGCCCCGACGGCCGCTTCAGGGCCCGCCGCGGTAGGAACCCACCCGTGGACGGCGCTCGAGGGCGGAGAGTGCCTCGGATCGTTCACGAACGCGTGGCAGCAGACCTACCAGGTCGTCGATTGCGCGACAGGTCACCCCGCGCAGATGGTCGCCAAGGGTACGGTGCCGGACTCGACGTACCCGGGCGTCACGGCGCTCGCCGCACAGATCGCCCCGCTCTGCCAGGCCAGCTCGGTCGTGAACTTCGGCGCTGCCGCGGCCTACACGGACATTCAGGTGTCGGAGAGCTACCCCGCCACGCAGTCGCAGTGGGATGCCGGTGACCACAGCTACTACTGCTTTGTCAGCAGGTCATCAGGGCAGGCGATCACCGGGAGCCTGAAGCAGGGCTCCTGACCTGGTGAGCCGCCGGATCCTGCGCCCGTGAACAAGCGCAGGAGACGCTAGAGGTTGCCCTCGGCGTCGCCCAGGTCGGCAGTCACCGGTTCGGTCCGCACGAGCTCGTGCACACCCGAGACGATCTCGGTCGGCCTGAACGGGTAGCGCTCGATCTCTTGCTGATCGCTGATGCCGGTGAGCACCAGGATCGTGTGGAGCCCCGCTTCGATGCCGGCGATGATGTCGGTGTCCATGCGGTCGCCGATCATGGCGGTGTTCTCGGAGTGCGCGCCGATCCTGTTCATCGCCGAGCGGAACATCATCGGGTTGGGCTTGCCGACGATGTAGGGCTCTTTGCCGGTGACCTTCGTGATCATCGCAGCGATCGCGCCGGTGGCCGGCAGGATGCCCTCGGCGCTCGGCCCCGTCGCATCGGGGTTGGTCACGATGAAGCGCGCGCCGCCCATGATGAGGCGCGCCGCCTTGGTGATGGCCTCGAAGGAGTAGTTGCGGGTCTCGCCGACGACCACGTAGTCGGGAGAGGTCTCGGTCATGATGAAGCCGGCCTCGTGGAGCGCGGTCGTCATGCCGGCCTCGCCGATCACGAAGGCGGAGCCGCCGGGCATCTGCGAGCGGCAGAAGTCGGCGGTGGCGAGCGCGGACGTCCAGATCCTGTCTTCGGGCACTTCAAGGCCGGAAGCGCGCAGGCGGGCCGAGAGGTCGCGCGGCGTGAAGATCGAGTTGTTCGTGAGCACCAGGTAGGGCGTGCCGTCGTCCTGCCACTGCTGGATCAGCTCGGCGGCGCCGGGCAGGGCCTGATTCTCGTGGACGAGCACGCCGTCCATGTCGGTGAGCCAGCATTCGACTTCGTCACGTGGGGACATGGGGTCAGCGTAGTCGGCGCACCCAGCACCTCTTGCCGCGTGCACCAGCAGACGTATAGAATATGAGTATCGTCAACCCGACAGGCAGGCCATGCGGATCGTCTACCTCCATCAGCACTTCCGGACCCCGTCGCAGAACGGCGGCGTCCGCTCCTTCCAGTTCGCGAGCGCTCTCGCCGCTCGCGGGCACGACGTGCAAGTGGTCACGTCCTCATCGGGGCCCCGTGGGCCTCGTCTCGAGCGGATCGAGGGGTTCACGGTGCACCGTCTGCCGGTCGACTACGACGGGCGGATGTCGTATCGGCGACGTCTCGCCGCATTCGCAGCGTTCGCCGTTCGGAGTTCGACCGTTGCCCGCCGTCTGAAGGCAGACGTCGTCATCGCCACCAGTACGCCTCTCACGATCGCGATCCCCGGCATCGTGGCGAGTTTCGGGCGACGCTGCCCCATGGTCTTCGAGGTTCGTGACGCTTGGCCCGACGTGCCGATCGCTCTCGGGGCGCTGACGAATCCGCTGCTGAAGGGTGCCGCCCGTCTCCTCGAGCGAGTTGCCTATCGTCGGGCGTCGACGGTGGTCGCCCTCTCGGCCGACATGGCCGAGGCGGTCGTCCGGGCCGGAAAGCCGCGCGATCGCGTCGCGGTGGTGACGAACATCGCCGACGTGGCGGCCTTCGATCCGGCGCGCGCCGAGTCAGAGCGGTGGTTGGCCGATCATCCCGAGCTCATCGGTCGGAAGCTCGCGGTCTACTGCGGCACGTTCGGCTACGTCAACGGGCTCTCATTCCTCGTCGATCTCGCGACTGCCAGTCGGGCGCAGGGAAGCGACCTCGCGTTCGTCGCCATCGGCGACGGGCCGGAGAAAGACGCCGTACGTGCTCGCGCGCTCGCGAGCGGAGTTCTCGGCGACAACCTGCATCTGTTCGAACCGGTCTCGAAGCGGCAGCTGCCCGACGTCCTTGCGGCGGCGACCGTGGCATTCTCGTTCGTCATCGACGTGCCCGAGTTGGAGGCGAACAGCGCCAATAAGTTCTTCGACAGCCTGGCGGCCCAGACGCCCATGGTGATCAACCACGGTGGGTGGCAGGCCGAGGTTCTCGCCGAGACGGGTGCAGGCCTCCGCCTGAGCCGGGACGCCGCACTCGCCGCGCGGCAACTGGGAGACTTCGTGGGCGACGAAGCAGGTGTGGCCGCAGCGATTCGGTCAGCAGCCGAACTCGGTCGCGGCCGATATTCGCTCGATGAACTGGCCTGGCGTTTCTGCGACATCGTCGAGCGAGACGGCACGGCCGCAGGCAGGGCTTAGGCCGAACCTCGCTCGAGTCAGACCGCGAGGGCGCGGGCGATCAGGCGAGCCGTCTGCTCGGAGGCGCGCGCGATCTCGCGAGCGGCTCGCTCGTACTCGCTGGCGGTGCCGCGGTAGGGGTCGGCGACGTCCCACGCCGCCGCAGACTTCGTCACCGGGAGGTGGCCGCGCAGCGACGCCACGAGAGTCACCGCCTTCTGAAGGCGCGCTGGGGCGTCGGCGTGGGGGACGTCGGCGATGGCGACCAATTCGTCGTCCGTGACCTCGTCGGCGAGTCGACCGAACTCGATCAGCGTGAAGGTTCGGCGGCTGGCGCGGGCGTGCATCGTCACCACGGCTTTTCGATGCTCGCGGGCCAGCGCGAGAACCAGGCCCGACCTCGCGAGATCGTCGTCGCCGAAGGTACGAGGCAGGTGGCCGGAGACGTCGACACCCTGACCGCGCGCAGCTTGGACAGCAGGATCGGGAAGGACGGCGCCGACAGCGGCATCGATGCCGCCGCTCGTCACAGCGACGTCGGAGAAGCCTGCCAGTCGGCTCTGCAGGACACGCTCGGCCAGAGGTGATCGGCAGAGATTGCCCGTGCACACCATGGTGATGACGAAAGGTGTCGATGAGGGGATCATGGCTGAACCTTTCTCGGCGAGAGGGATTTCGCAGGTGAGGTCGCGCGTCGCCGCCGGCCGGAGGGCTCGTCAGCCAGGGGGCGGTAGTCGAAGCCGTAGACGTCGTTCGCGTAGCCGGCGCGGCCGCGTGTGGGCAGCATCGTCACGACGACGCCGAGGACCTGCGTGCCGATGTTGGCGAGAGCGGCAGAAGCCCTTTCGACCTGCGGGCGCCGGGATCGACCCGCGGCTGTGACCAGGATGACGCCGTTCGTCAGCTTGCTGAGGACTGCCGCATCGGTCACCGGCAGCAGCGGCGGCGTATCGATCAGCACGTACTCGTAGAGCCCGGCCGCTGTCTCGAGGAGCGCCTGCATGCCGCGTGACCCGAGCAGTTCGCTGGGGTTCGGGGGGATCTGGCCGGCAGGCAGGACTTCGAGGCGAGCGCTGCCCCAGGGCTGGATGACGTCGTCGAGCTCGGCTCGGCCGATGAGCACGTCTGTGAGCCCGACCGCCCCCTCGAGGCCCATCACCTCGGCGACGCGAGGCCGACGGAGGTCGGCGTCGACGAGGAGGACGCTGCTGCCGCTCTCGGCGAGAGCGATAGCGAGGTTGGCGACCGTCGTGGTCTTCCCTTCGCTCGGCATCGCCGACGTCATGAGGAAGGTGCGTGTGCCGGTACCGGCATCGAGGAATTGGAGATTGGTGCGCAGCGATCGGAACGACTCGGCCCGGGGGCTGTGCGGGTCGAGCTGCACGATCAGCGGGCGCTTCGATGCGCTCGGGTCGAAGCCGATGGCGCCGATGACGGATCGACCCGCGGCGTTCTCGGCGTCGCGATCTGAGCGGATCTTGGTGTCGAGAACGCTGCGGAGGACGGCGAGCCCGACGCCGGCGGCGAGACCCAGGAGCAGCCCGAGCGCGACGTTGGGAAAGAGTCGAGGCGACGAGGGGCTGGCGGGCGAGGTGGCCGGCTGGATCGTCTCGATCCGCACCAGACCCGGGCCCCCTCCTACGGGAGACTCGAGGCTGTCGACGACGACGGCGCGGAAGCTCTCGCCGACCGCGTTGGCGATTGCAGCTGCACGGTGCGGGTTCGTGTCGCTGGCGGAGATGTTGATGATGACGCTGTTGGGCGGGCTGGTCGTCGAGATTCGACGCCCCAGAGCCGCAGGCGTGGTCGCGAGATGCAGTTTGTCGATGACCGGCTGCAGCACGCGGCTGCTGACGGCCACCTCGCTGTACGACCGGACCTTCTGCTGGGCAGCGCTGTTGCCCTGCCCGATGTCACCCGCAGTGCTGCTGTCAGACGACTGGACGGAGACGAACAGCTCGGTCGTCGCCGAGTACTTCTCGACCGCGATCGCGGTCACGGCCAGGGACCCGGCGACCCCGAGCACGGTGGCCGCGAAGACGATGAGCCAGCCGCGTCGGAGAGCGTGGAGGAGTTCGGCGAATGACATGGGTTTCCCTGCTGTCGGCGAAGCTCGCGGGTTCGAGCATCGAGAGGATGCCGACGGCGAGCGGTCCACGCGTCGGCTCATCAAGAATATACAACCGAAATATCAAATGCAAGCAAGAGCTGACCGGCACAGTCGACTGCCAGACTGGTGATATGCCCGAGACTCCGCAGTCAAGCCCCGAAGCGACCACCCACGGCGTCGGCCCGTGGCCCGGCGGCGAGGAGGCGTGGCCGTCCGAGACGCGGTACGACCGCACGCTGCTCGAGGAGGGAGACAGTCGCAACGTCATCGACCGCTACCGCTACTGGACGATGGAAGCGATCGTCCGAGACATCGACGAGCACCGCCACCCCTTCCACGTCGCCATCGAGAACTGGCAGCACGACCTGAACATCGGCTCCATCGTGCGCAGCGCCAACGCGTTCGCGGCCGACACCGTGCACATCATCGGTCGACGACGCTGGAACAAACGCGGCGCCATGGTCACCGACCGCTACCAGCACGTGCTGAACCACCCCGACGTCGAGACGTTCATCGCGTGGGCGAAAGAGCGCAGGATGCCAGTGCTCGCCATCGACAACGTGCCCGGTTCCGTCCCCATCGAGACGTTCGACCTGCCTGCGCGGTGCGTCCTGCTCTTCGGGCAGGAGGGGCCGGGGCTCTCGCCTGAGGCTCTGGCCGCGGCCGACGCCGTGCTCGAGATCGTTCAGTTCGGGTCGACCCGGAGCATCAACGCCAGTGCTGCCGCCGCGGTGGTGATGCACGCGTGGATCCTGCAGCACGTGTCGTTCGCCTGAACCCGGACGGGGGCTCGGTCGGCGACCCCGCGGCCCGCTACCGTGGACGCATGACTTCGACGAACCTGCTCGGTGTGCCCGAGACCTTGCTGCCACCTGAACCCGACGTGCTCGAAGCCATCCACTCCGGGCTGCCGCTCGTCGAGATCGTCACTGTGCACCCGACGTCGTCGCTGGCGTGGGCCCTGCTTTCCGACGAGACGAGCGAGGCCGGGCGAGACCTCGAGGCCTACGCCTACGCGCGCGTCGGCTATCACCGCGGGCTGGACTCCCTGCGCAAGGCCGGCTGGCGTGGGCAGGGGCCCGTGCCGTGGTCGCACGAGCCAAACCGGGGGGTGCTGCGCGCGCTCTACGCGCTGCGGCGTGGGGCGGCAGCGATCGGCGAGGAGCCCGAGGTCGAGAGGCTGACGACCTTCTTGACCGATGCCGATCCTGCGGCGGTTGCCGCCATCGAAGCGGAATGAGTGGCAGACGGTCGGTCGCGCTGATCGGCACGCGCGGTTACCCGAGCTACTACGGCGGCTTCGAGACCGCGGTGCGGCGCCTGGCGCCCTACCTCGCAGAGAACGGCTGGGACGTCACCGTGTACGGGCGCGACGGTGCGCAGCGAGAGAATGATCCGACGCGTGATCCGCGCGTGAAGACCCGTATCACCAAGGGCGTCGAGACCAAGTCGCTGTCGACGCTGTCGTACGGCTTCACGGCCGTGCTCGACGCGGCGCTGCGAAAGCCGGACGTGGCGCTCGTGATGAACGTGGCGCACGGGTTCTGGCTGCCGCTGCTGAAGCTGCGCGGCGTGCCGACGCTGGTGAACGTCGACGGGCTCGAGTGGGAGCGGGCCAAGTGGGGCACCCTGGCGAAGCTCGTGTTCCGGGCGGGCGCTCGAACCACCGCGTGGTGGGGCGACCGGCTGGTCTGCGATGCGAAGGCGATCGCGCGCTACTGGAAGCGCGTTTTCGACGTCGACGGCACGTTCATCCCCTACGGCGGCGACGAGCCGCGGGAGCTGCCGGTGCCGCCCGAGTCGACGCACCGCGGGTATGCGCTGGTCGTGGCCCGCTTCGTTCCCGAGAACACCATCGAGGAGTTCATCGAGGCGGCGGCCTCCATCGCGGTGTCGCACGATGTGATCATCGTCGGGTCGAGTGGCTACGGCGGTGAGCTCGACGACGCCGTCGCGGCGCTCGCCGAGTCGAATCCGCGGGTGACGTGGCTCGGTCACGTCAGCGACGACGATCGGCTGTTCGCGCTGTGGCAGCACGCCGGGGCGTATTTTCACGGGCACAGCGTCGGCGGCACCAACCCGGCCCTCGTGCAGGCGATGCTCTGCGGTGTGCCGATCGTGGCCCGAGACACGGTCTACAACCGCGAAGTGCTCGACGACACCGGGGTGTTCGTCGAGCCGCAGGCGGCGGCCATCGCTGCTGCCGTGACGGCGCTGCTCGACGATCCGGCGCGGCAGGAGAGCCTCGCGGCAGCGGCGCGCTCGCGCGCTCGCCGCCACTACACGTGGGACGGCGTCTGCGCGCGCTACGAAGAGGAGCTCTTGCGGCTCGCGTCGCTCTAGCCTCGCCGTGGACTCTGCCGACCGGCACACGATCTAGACCGCGGTCTAGATCGTGCGCCGGTCGGCGGAGTGTTGCGGCGGGACGCGGTCAGCCGATCAGCGAGGGGCGCAGGTCGCGCATCGTGCGGTGGCGCGTCATGCGGCTCGCGGCGAGGAAGGTCAGTAGCAGCGCGCCGAGCAGCCAGAGTGCGAGCACGCCGGCGTCCTGCCCGGCGGCGGCCATGTTGCCGCCGTACATCAGCTGCCGGATGCCGTCGACCGCATAGCTCATCGGCAGCGCGAAGTGCAGTGCTGCGAGCGGCGCGGGCAGGGTCTGCCACGGGAAGGTGCCGCCGGCCGTGACCAGCTGGATCAGCATGAGCACCAGGCCGAGGAACTGCCCGACACTGCCCAGGATGACGTTCAGCAGGCCGATGATCGCCGCGAACGTGACCGACGCGAGGATCATGAGGCCGATCATGCCGGGCCAGTTGTGCACCTCGAAGCCGAGCGCGAACTTGACGATCGCAAAGAGCGCGAGCATCTGCACGACCCCGAGCACCGCCGGGGCGAGCCACCCGCCGAGCGTGATGCGCCCCGGAGCCTTGATCGCGGTCAGAGCGCGCTTCGAGATCGGCTTGATGATCAAGAAGAGCGCGTACATGCCGATCCACGCCGCCAGACTGATGAAGAACGGTGCCAACCCTGCGCCGTAGTTGCCGGCGCTCGCGATCGACGAGTCTGTGATGGACACAGGATCCGAGATGGCAGTCGCCTGCTTGTCTCGCGTCTGGGCCGTGGTCGCCGGGATCTGCTTCACACCGTCGTTCAACCCGCTCGTGAGCTTCGTCGAGCCCGAGACCAGAGACGCGGCCCCGCTGTCGAGCTTGCCGATGCCGCTCGAGAGGGACGATGCGCCGGTCGCGGCCTCGGCCGTCTTCGAGGCCAGGGTGCTGGATCCTGATGCGGCTCGGGCGATGCCGTTGGTCAGAGCAGGGGCGGCAGAACTGAGCTGCGCGGCGCCGGAGGAGACCTGGGCGCTGCCGGTCTGCAGCTGCTGCGTCGCGGCGTTCAGTGTCTTCAGCTGGTCGTTCGCCGTGTTCGCGGCCGAGCTCAGCTGGGCGTAGGAGGCGTCGCCGGTCGTGGTCGCGAACTGGGCGATGGCCTGCTGTTGCTGGGATCGGTGATTCCGGCCTGGGCGAAGAGCTTCTCGAGGGCGGCTTTCTCTGCGGCGGCGGCTTGAGCCTTCGCCGCGGGGAGGCTCGCAACCGTTGCGGCACTCGTGCGAGCAGCGTTCGCCACCTGCGCGTTGAGGGCGGCGTTGCCGTCGGCGACCTGCTTCGCACCGGAGGCGAGCGTGGCCGTCTGCAAAGGCAGGGCAGATGTCTGCGTCTGGAGGGTCTGTAATCCTGAATTCAGCGTCGCCGCCCCGGAGGAGAGCTGGCTGGCGCCGGAGGCGAGGGTCGAGGCACCGGAGGCGGCCGAGTCGAGGCCCGACTTGAGTTGCTTCGAGCCGTCGACGAGCTGCTGCGAGCCGTCAGAGGCGGTCGTCAGGTTGGAGCGGACGTCGCTCAACCCGACGAGCAGCGTCTTGGCCGCAGTCTTGCCGACCTCGGCCGTGACGGCGGCGCGGATCGTGTTGCCGGCCTGGCCGGCGATCGTCGACGACAGATAGCTCGTGGTGTCGTTGGTCGTCAGGTGGATCTTGGCGCCGGTCGGGTCGCTCGACGACGCGCTGGTGAGATCGCGCGAGAACGACGACGGGATCGAGAAGACGAAGTTGTAGGTCTCGTCTTTCAGGCCCTTCGAGGCCTGCGAGGCCGAGACGACGTGCCAGTCGAAGCTCTTGCCGTCGACGAGCTGCTTCTCGACCTTGTCGCCGTAGTCGACCGCGTTGCCGTCGGCATCCTTCGCGCCGACGTCGGTGTTGACGATCGCCGCGGGGATGTGGTCGAGCTTGGCGTAGGGGTTCTGGTTGGCCCAGAGGTACATGCCGCCGTAGAGCAGCGGCACCGTCATCAGCGCGATGAACGCGAGGCGGGCGAGCGGGGTGGCGGTGAGGCGCCTGAGCTCGGTGCGGAGGAGGGCGAGGGTTTTCACTTGGCGGAGCTTTCGGTGGTCTCGGGTGCTGCGACGGCAGGGGTTTCGGGGGAGGTGCCGACGCCGTCGTCGACCGGGAGGAACTGCTGGAGATGGAGCGCGGCGGCGACACCCGTCACGACGAGCACGGTGTAGCCGCGCGCCGACAGGTCGGTGACGACGTGCCACCAGGCTTCGGTGTCACCGCCGTGCCGCTCGGGGCTCGTCAGGACGACGCCCTTGACGCCGGGGCGCAGGATCGCGAGCTCGGTCAGCAGCCGCACGCGCGCCTCGGTCGGCAAGGTGCGCAACGGGGTCGCCTCGTGCTCGAGTAGCCCGATAGCGTCGAGGAAGAGCCGTACGTTCGCGCGGTTGCCCTTCTGCCCGGCCAGCACGAGATCCTCCTGCACGATGGTGCGGACGGTGAGGTCAGCGAACGGCTCGGCGACGGTGGGGGTGTCGACCAGGGCGAAGCGCTCGCGGATCCGGGCCGCGTCGTCGACGCCGTCGAGCAGCACTCGGCCGGTCTCGGGCTCCATGCGGCCGCCGGCGATCAGCGAGAGGTAGACAGGTGCGCCTTCGGTCTCGATCGCGGCGATGCCGGGGCGGTCGGTGGTGGCCGTGGCGCTCGTGGCGGGCAGCGGGGCACCCGGGCCTTCGCCGAGGCCGACGTTGTCGAGGGTGAGGTTCATCGTGACTCCTGCTGAGGGGGAAGCGCTGCCAGGATCGTGGCGGCGTCGCGGTGCGAGTAGCCGGCGATCGACAGCACGGAGAGCACGACGAGACGCCGCCCCTCGTCGGTCGACACCGGGTGGCGGGTGGCTTCGTCGAGCACCGAGATGGCGGCGCTCTCGACGAGGCGAGCGAGGCGGTCGACGTCGATGTCGTCGCGGAAGTCTCCGGCTTCGACACCGCGGCCGACGATCTCGCGCACGCGGCGACGCAGCGGGGCGAGCGCGTCGCCGATCAGCTGCATCTGCGGGCCGCGCACCGTGATGAGGGCCATCGTTCGGATGTGGTCGACCTCGCTCCAGAGGCGGGCGGCCACGAGGGCGAGGTGGGCGGCAGGATCCTGCGGCTCGGCCTTGCCAGAATCACTCAGCATGGCCGCGTTGATGCGTTCGGCCCCGTGCAGGGCCAGCGCCCGCAACAGGTCGTCGCGCGACGAGAAGTGCCCGTACATCGCCCGGCGCGAGAGGCCCGCCTCGGCGGCGATCGCCTCGAGCGACGCGCTCGGGTCTCGGTTGAGCAGGTTCGCCGCGGCCTGGATCAGCGCTTCGCGGTTCTCGGCGGCGTCACGCCGCGGGCCGCGGGTGCGCGGGGCGGCCGGCTGCTCGGTGGTCATGGCTCGAGTGTACGCCTAAGTTGCACTTATGTGTGCAGTTTAGGCGGAGGGGCGGGTTCCTTCCTGTAATCGAGGGCGACATGCAAGACTTCGAAGAGAGATCGGACGACCTTCGCCCGCGGCACCTTGAACTGCCGAGACGAATACACGAAGAGGTACGTGCCAATCGTCTCGGCATCGATGCCGGGTCCGAGGTCTGCCAACTTCGTGACGAGGTCGTTAGAGAACAGGGCGCGGGCAACGGAAGAGGCGTCCGGATCGCCGTACAGGGTGAACCGCCGAGCCTTGTCGACGTCGAGCGTGATTTCGGCGCTCTTCGCGTAGCGCTTCATGAACCGGCTGTGGGCGAGTCGGCGTCTCTTGGAGCGGAGGACGAGGTGCGGGAGCGCGCGTCTCATGTCCACGGCGATGTAGCCCCAGTGGACTTCGCGATTTTCGCGCCTGTAGTGGTAGTGGCCCACGACCTCGAATCCGGGCCAATCGGCGGAACGGAAAATACCTCCCGATCGACGCCTCTTCGCGCCCTGCATATGGAAGATCGCGCCATCCATGTTCCAAGCGTCTGCCGCTGCGACATAGGTCATGCCGTTGGCTGACGCGAATGTTCGGGCTCGGTAGTACTCGGCCCACTGAACGCGGACGTGGAAGATCGTGACCGGGAGGCCGACGATCAGAAGGAACAAACCAAGGCCGATGGTGATGATGAAGAAAAGCGCCTTCACGACACCGAAAAGGCCCGCGAACGATGGGTGACCACTCCAGATGATTGCAGCCATACCACCGAATACGAGGATGCCGAAGATCTCTCCGAAGATCAGCGCGTTGTACGAAAACTCGGTCGGTTCGATTGACTCCGAGCGTGATTCTTCACGAAGCTTCTCGACGACCCCGCGCTCAGCCGGGCCCGTGAGCGCGTCGTACATGAAGCGGGGCACAAGTCTCCGAACGTGGTGAAAGTGGGCGGGGACGATTTACGGGCGCGGCTTGAGGTCGGGGACAACGCGCACAGTCGAGACATGCTTGGGGAGCTTCGACTCGATCGATTCACTGGCGTTTTTCGAGGACGATGTCGACAGTCTCAAAGAGCGATCGGACGACTTTCGGGCGAGGCACGTTGAACGGCCGGGACGAATACACGAAGAGGTACGTGCCGATTGTTTCGGCGTCGATGCCTCGACCAAGACGTGCGAGTCGACTCAAAAGCGTGTCATCGAAGACGGAATTCGCCTCGGCGGCTGCCTCTGAACCCCCGTACAGGACGAACCTCTGTGACTGGACGCCCGGAAGGGGCAAAGTAGAGCTGTCGCTGTATTCACTGAGGAAATGACGGTGGACTCGGCGTCGACGTCCGTCACGGAGGATCAGGTGTGGCAGGGGGCGCCCCAAGTCCATAGCGACATAGCCCCAGTGCGCGACCTCCTTTTCTCGCGAGTAGCGGTAGTGGCCGACGACTTCGAAACCCGGCGACTGCGTCGACCTGAAGACGTTCCCGGCGCGGGGAGGCTTCGAGCCGTGCATCGTGAATAGGGCGCCCTGGCGATCCCGGCCATCTTCGGATGCCATATAGGTCATTGAGTTTTCCGTAGCGAAGCGCTGAGCGCGCCAGAAGGTTCTCCACTGCGTGCAGATACCTGCGATGCTCGCCGGGATGACGGCCAGAAGCATGAAGACGACTATCGAGCCGAATCCAGTGAAGAACGCAATCTGGACGACCCCACCGGCGCCCGTGAACGGGAGGTGCGCAGCCCAGACGACCATCATCATGCCGCAGGCGAGCAGGATCGACACGATCGCAATGATCAACTGCGCGCCTGACCAGAACTCTGTCGGCTGCACTTCGGCTTCAAGCGATTCCGCGCGGAGACGCGCGACAGCCGCCGGATCCACCGGGTCGGTCAGAGGTGCATATGTGAAAGAAGCCACTTGTCTCCGATGTCGCTTTTAGGAACGGCTTGCTGAAGAGCGGGCTTACGGCAGCGAGATCGCTTCGGCGCCGGCGACATGCCTCGCGCGTTTCGGTTGCGTCGAGGGCTTGACAGCGTCCTCGGCGATCTCTCGAACGGCATCAGGTGGGTTGATCTCACCGTGGTCGAAGATGTATTGATTTGCCAGGGCTCCCGCAAAGGAGCCGGCAGCCTTCGAGGTCTCTGTAATCGCATTGCTCAGGCCCATGGCCGTCAGGAGTGGGTGGCGACCAGAGAGACAGTTGGTCTATCGCCGCTCGTCGAGGCCGATGTCGATGATTGCTTGAGCCGACTGAGGAGGGAAATTCGCCCGGACCGGTAAGGCTGCGTCATGTCCGTTTGTCGAGCACTAGCTCAACAATCTCAAAGAGTGAGCGGAGGACTCGTGTTTGAGTCGTTTTGAAAGGCCTCGAGGCGTATATGAAGAGGCGCGTTCCGAGTGTCTCCACGTCGATGCCTCGTCCCAGCCCGCGAAGATGTGCAAGAAGGACTTCGTCAAAGACGACACCCGGCTCGATGGCGACACCGGAAGGGCTGTAGAGATCAAACCAGCAGGAACCTCGACCAGGAAGCTGGATAGGGCGGCTTGTGGCGTAGCCCGCAAGAAAACGGCGGTGGGCCCATGCGCGACGCCGCGATCGGAGAACGAGATGGGGGAGTTCGTGTCCGAGATCGATCGCGATGTAGCCCCAATGGATTTCAGACTTATCTCGTGAATAGGAGTAGAGACCTACAACTTCGAAGGCCGAAGTGTTCATGGATCGGAAAACCCGGCTCGCCCGCGGATTCTCGGCGCCCTGCATATGGAAAACGGCTCCGCTGAAGTCTCGACCTCCCTCGGTCGGGAGATAGGTCATTCGATTCGTTGTTGCAAATCTCGTCAAGCGATAGCAATCCCGCCACTGTGCGTGGAGCAGCCATGCAGAGGCAGGAATCCCGATCGAGATGCACGCGATCGTCATCGCTCCGAAGAACCCGAAGTATGCATAGAGCACGATCGCTCCCGGCATACGAAAAGGGAGATGCGCGTTCCATCCGACGGCCAGCATTACGAGGGCGAGAAACGCGCCGGCGATCGATGATGCCATGAGTGCCCCGTTGTCGAATTCCGTTGGTTTCATGCCGGCTTTCGTTGCTTCTTCTCGAAATATTCGAACTTCGCGAGGGTCGACCGGTCGCGTGAGCGGGGCGTAATCGAACCGCGGAGATCGTCTTCGTGGAAGCGGGGCGGAACCCGGGCTCATTCTGCAGCCGAACCTATGAACGGCGGTTTGGGTGTGGATTGCAGAAGGTGTTTCGGCGCGTGCCTCGGGCTGACAGAAGGGTTCAGGAGGTCTTTGACAGCGTCACGCACCGTTTTATCCGGCTGGATCGTGCCGCCCTCGAAGACGTATTGGTTGGCAATGCCGCCTGCCGTCACCCCGAGACCCTTGGCTCCGGCATCGATCGCGTGCCCCGCCACTAAGGCAAGCGGCGAGTTCGCGTGACGCGGACCGGTCGTTGCTGCACCACGTTCGGTCTCCCTGTCAGAGACATGCTGGTGCGCCCGAGGCTGCGCTTCGACGGGGAGCGTCTCTCTGGATCCTCTGGAGCGTAGATCGATCCTCCTCCGAGCCCCAGCAGCGGCTAGTTCGCCGACGTCTTCAACTGCACCCCCGATAGCTCCGCCGACGTACGCCATTCCAAAGTCCCGGCCGATTTCGGCGTCGCCGCCGTTGGCGACCCAATCACTACCCGAGGCTGCCGTCCCCCAGATGGTGCCGGAGTGAATTGATTTTGCGGCGAAAATGCCCAGTTTTGCAGGGGTGGTCCCTAAAGCCAGCGGGCGCTCGGACAACTCGACCACCCTGCTCGTGATGGCGAGAGAGCGACTCACGAGGGCCGCGAGGGTTTCGCTGATCTTTGCGGCCGTCGCGACCGCCTCGGCTGCGGCAGCGCCTCCGGCGAGAGCGTCGCTGAGGCCGGCTGTGACGGGGGTGAGCACGATGCCGATGCTCATGGCGGCTGCAGTCGTGGTCCCGAACTGCACGAGCTCGCGCAGCACCTCGGTGTGTGCCTCGACCACACTGGCGGCGTAGTCGTTGCAGAGTTCTGCGATGTCACGGCAGGCGTTCGCGAGTGCCTGCGCGGCGGCGATCAGCTGCGTGACTTTCGAATCGATGGCTGCGATGTCGGGGGCCCGGAAGCCTTCGAGCGGATCCAGGACGGAGGCGATGCGGCGACTCCGGGCGGAATCGATGTCGTCGGCGAGCTCGTTCCACGCGGAGGTGGCCCGATGCATCTTGTCGGTGTCGGCGTCGGGCCAGGTGGCGGAGACGAGGCTCTGGATGACCGTCCAGCCCTGGGGGAGGATGTTCGTGCCGCCGTAAGCCGAGGCCGGGGGCGGAAGAGTCACGGTCTGCGGCGTCGAGGGGCCGGTCAGGCCCGCTCCCGCACCGGGGGAACCGGCGGTGTTGGCCGCTTCCGCGGCAGCGTGCGACGCGGCAGATGCATCCAGCGCCGACGAGGTGATCGCGAGGGCGCTGCAGAGATCGCCGAGGCCGTTGAAGGCCACCTTGGAGTGGGAGTCGTAGACGTGAGCGAATTTGCCGCCGGCCTCGTCGTTACCGGCCATGTGGGCTAGGCCGGACAGAGACCTCAGGGCCGAATGGGCGGCCGACTCGATGGCCGAGAGAGCCTGCCGGGCAGTGCCGGCCGCGTCGGCGTAGCCGCTCGGATCGAGGCTGAGGACGGAGTAGGCCATCAGCCCCACAGGCCCTTCACGTGGTCGGCGACCCCGTCGTAGTTCTGCGCGCAAATCGATGCTCGAGCCGCGATCCGGGACGCACCGTCTGCCATTGTCGCGGCGCCCTGGGTCCACTCGGCGTGAAGCTCTCGGAACTGCGCGTTGGCGTCGCCCGACCACTGGGTCGACACGTGCTCGGCTGCTGCCTGCGCGCTGGTGATGAGTTCGCCGACGTATTCCGTGGCCTTCTGCAACTCGGAGACGAGCTCGGTGATCGCCCCGCTCTCGACCGTGTGGTGAGCCACGGTCACTCTCCGTCCATGATGAAGTCGACCGCCACGTGATCCTGCTGAGATGCATGAGTGACGTCGGCCTCGGTGGCCCCGTATGTCTGGCTCGCGCTCGCAAGGAGTGAAGAAACCCGATCGAGGGAGGCGCAGACCTCGCGGGCGCCGTCGAACCATTCGACGTAGTCGGCGGCGAAAGCGTCGGCCGCGGGGCCAGACCAGCTCGAGCCGACCATCGACATCACGAAGCAGTTCAGAGCGGAGACGCGTGATTCGAACTCCATGACTCGTTGGCCGATGGCAGCCGCTCTCGACTCGACCGCGTCGGTCGAGACTGTCAACTCGCTCTTCAGCACCCAAGGCCTCCTGATCGCTAGTGCGCCCCTTGCCCGCTTGGCCCGTGGCTCACCTGAATCCTGACAATCCTGTATATGAATGTCAAGCTTTAATTTATACGTCAAAGTTTGAGGTTTGACAGTTCGAGATCAAACAGTTAGAGTTCTGATCATGAACGAACCGGAGATGTCCCTGACGAGCAACCTCGAGCTGCTCCGATGGATCGGCTGGGCTCAGCAGCAGGCCGGCCTCGACTGGATCCGCGAGCGCGACCTCAGCCACCAGCAGAGTTTCGCCCTCGGTTTCCTCGTCCAGAACCCCGGTTCGATTCAGCGCGACATCGCCGAGATGACGCGCACCACGCCGGCCAGCGTCTCGAGCCTTCTGCAGGGTCTCGAAAAGCGCGGCCTCATCGAACGCCGCACCGAGGAGGGCAACGAGCGCAGCAAGCGCGTCTACGCCACCGACGCCGGCGTCGAGCTGATCTCGGGATTCGACGTCGCCATGCGCGATGCCGAAGAGAGCATCCTCGCCCCGCTCGACCAGGGCGAGCGCGACGCGCTGCACGCGCTGCTCACCAAGATCACCTCCGTGCTGCCGCGTCCCACCCGGTCGTAGCCGCACCTCCCCCACGCTTTCGTCTCTTTACCCCACCCCGGGGCGGCTTCGCCGTGCCCGCCGTGCCCTTTCACATCCCAGGAGCTCCTCATGACTTCCGCAACCGAAACCCCAGGCTCCAACCGCTGGTTCCTCTCCGCCGCCCCGATCGTCCGCGCCCTCGTGCATCTCTGCGTGCCGATGGCCGCCGCGATGATCGTGGGCGCCGTCTACAACGTCGTCAACGCCGGCTTCATCGGATCCCTCCACGACGCCACCCTCCTCGCCGCTGTCACCTTCGGCTCGCCGATCCTGGGCCTCGTCATGGCCGTGGGTGGAGTTTTCGGCACCGGCGGTTCGGCCCTCATCTCCCGCCTCCTCGGCGCATCCGAGCAGGATCCCGAGAAAGCCGGCGAGATCAAGCACGTCTCGTCGTTCGCTCTCTGGGGTGCCGTCATCGTGGGCGCCATCCTCGGCGCGATCGGCCTCCTCCTCATCCATCCCCTCGTGGCGGTGCTCGGCGCGCACGGAGTGGCCGCAGCGCCGACGGCTGCGTTCGTCGGCGTCATGCTCGCCTTCGTGCCGGTGCTTGCCGCGGCGTTCTGCCTCGAGCAGCTCGTCCGTGCCGAGGGGGCCGCTCGCCAGGTCATGATCGGCCTCATCGCGTCGACCGTCGGCAACCTCGTCTTCGACGTGCTCTTCATCCTCGTGCTGCACTGGGGTGTAGCCGGTGCCGCGCTCTCGGTCGGGCTGTCGAACCTCATCACGGTCGTCTACTTCGTCGTCTACCTCACCCGCCACAGCGAGCACGTCAGCCTCGCGCCGAAGTGGTTCACGCTCAAGCTCGACGTCATGAAGCAGGTCTTCGGCGTCGGCGTCGGCGAGCTGCTGCAGTCGGCCTTCCTCATCGTCACGTCGCTCGTGCTCAACAACCTCGCCGCGAACTACGGCGACGGGCCGCTGGCCGCGATGGGTGTGGCCGTCAGGATCGCGCAGGTGCCCGAGTTCCTGATCATGGGTGTCACCCTGGGTGTGCTGCCACTCTTCGCCTACTCGTTCGGCAAGGGCGACCGCGCCCGGCTGTCGGCGTCGCTGCGCGGCTCGGCAATCACAGTCGGCATCATCGCCGTCTTCTTCGCCGGCCTCGGCATCGTCTTCCGCGACCAGATCTTCACCGCCTTCGTCGTCGACCACTCGCTGCTGTCTCTCGGCGCGGTGATCATCACGGCTCAGCTCGTCTCGATGGTCTTCAACGGCTTCACCGGGCTCATCACCTCGCTCTTCCAGGCGACCGGGCGCGCGCTGCCCGCGACCATCATGAGCGTGACGCAGGGCATCCTGTTCATCCCGATCGTGATCTTCGCGAACCTCTGGTTCGGGCTCGACGGCATCATCTGGGCGCTCACGGTCAGCGAGGGTCTCGTGCTCGTCGCCGGGATCGTCATGTGGCTGGCGTCACGCGGGGCGATCGCCCGGGGCCTCGCCGAGGGCAGCCCCGAGCGCGCCGCCGAGGTGCTCGAGGGCGCCGAGGCCTGATTTCGCGCAGCCGAACCACGCGATCGGCTTCGCGCCACCGAGCCCCGTGGTGCGAACCGGATCGCGTGGTTTCGCGCGCTATCAGTTCGACGACGAACCGCTCCCTTCTTCGGTGGCGAGAGAGTCGAACGTCACTGCCGTTCGGCGATGACAGTGTCGACGATCTCGAAGAGGGAGCGAATGGCTTCCGGGCGGGGCAGGCCGAACGGCTTCGACGAGTAGACGAACAGATGGGTGCCCAAGGTCTCAGCGTGGAGGCCGCCGCCGAGAGCGGCAAGCCGACTCAGGAGAGATTCGCCGAAAAGTGTCCGCGCCTCGGGTGCCGGATTCACCGAATTCGTCAGCGGTTGAATGTCAAAGCAAGCGCCTTGAAGTGGAGACCGCCTTGGCGTTGTTGTCGTAGTTGTTCGCGAACTTGCCGCCCGCCTCGTCGTTGCCACCCATGTGCGACAGGCCCGAAAGGGACTTGAGCGCTGCGTGAGCGGCTGTCTCGATCTCGCTGAAGGCCTGCCGCGCTTTCGTCGCCGCGTCGGCGTACCCGTTCGGGTCGAGGTGCAGTGTGCTTTATCCCATTAGGCCCGCAGACCCTTCACATGGTCGGCGACGTCGGAGTAATTCTGCGCGGAGATCAACGCGCGGGTGGTGATCTTCGACGCGCCGTCGGCCATCTGAGGTCGTTCACGAAATCGGTGACGTTCGGGAGCTCGGTGACCAGCCCGCTTATCGCGTCGGCGTCGACCCTGTGGAATGCCATCGTCAGTCTCCTGCAACGGTGAAGTCGTTGACGACGTGGGAGTGCTGCGATGCGTCTGTGACGCTGCTCTCGGTCGTCTGGTAAGTCTCTGCGCTGTTCGCCAGGAGCGAGGCCACACGCGCGAGTGCCGCGTGGACTTCGTGTGCGCCGTCGAACCACTCGACGTAGTCGGACGAGAACGCATCGGCCCCGGCGCCCGACCAGGTCGAGCCGATCGTCGCGGTCACCAGGTTGTTGAGTGCTGAGACTCGCGCTTCGAATTCGGCGACACGACCTGAGACGGTCGCGGCCGCCCCCTGAATCGCCTCCGATGAGACGGTGAATCTGCTCAAGACATCAGCTCCCCCGATTGGCAGCAAATACCCGAAGAGCGCACCAGGGCGGCGGGTGGTCTGCAGCGACGCATGCGACTCGAACGCAGCCTTCCTTGCCGCCGGCTTGGTGTTTCCTGCGCGTAACGGCGGTGTAACGGGTCGAAGAAAGGTCGAGGACGACCTTGACACCGAATTAGTTAGACCGCTTTACTAACAAATGTTCGAGGACGAGCGCACTGCTCTTCCCGTGTCCACAGCAGAAAGAGAAGTCGATGAAGTCGAAGCCGACCAACAGGCTCGTCGCTGCCGCGGCGCTCGCCGCAGCCGCTGCCCTGACCATGACCGGATGCGCCACGTCGTCGTCGTCGAGCGCGAGCTCGGGGCCCGTCACGCTCAAGCTCGTCGCAGCCGACTACGGCACCGGCCCGAGCAACTCGAGCTCGAAGTACTGGCAGAGCATCGCCGACGCCTTCCACAAGAAGAACCCGAACATCACGGTCAAGGTGCAGACGGTCAACTGGAACGACTTCGACTCCCAGGTGCAGACCAGTGTGCAGAACCACCAGTACCCTGACATCACCGAGGGCGACTACTTCTCGACGTACGCGCAGGAGGGCCTGCTCTACAAGGCCAGCGACGTGCTCTCCACGCCGAGCAACCTGTTGCCGGCGTTCAAGGCTCAGGGCAGCTACAAGGGCACGCAGTACGGCATGCCCTTCACCACCAGCTCGCGCACGCTCTTCTACAACAAGGCGCTCTTCGCCAAGGCCGGCATCACGGCGGCGCCGACGACGTGGGCCGACATCCAGGCCGACAGTGCGAAGATCAAGTCCCTCGGCAAGATCGGCTTCGGTCTGCCTCTCGGCTCGGAAGAGGCTCAGGCCGAGTCGATGCTCTGGATGATGGGCGACGGCGGCGGATACCAGTCGAAGCCGGGCACCTACGACATCGACAGCTCGAAGAACGTCGCCTCCTTCCAGTTCTTGAACAAGCTCGTGAGCGCCGGCGACACCGAGCCGAACCCCGGCAGCGCCAACCGCACCGACCTCTGGAAGCAGTTCGCCCAGGGCCAGATCGGCATGATCAACGGCTCGCCCGCTCTGGTGCCGATCATCCAGGCCGGCGGCGTGCTGAAGACTGCCGACTGGGCGTCGGTGCAGATCGCCGGCAAGACCGGCCCGCTGACCAAGACCCTCGGCGTGAGCGACAACGTCGCCGCGTTCAACAAGAACGGCCACGAGGCGCAGATCAAGAAGTTCCTCGACTTCACCTACCAGGACAAGTACCAGATCCAGTTCGACAAGGAGTACGACCTGCTGCCGGCCACGACGACGGCGGCGAACAAGATGGCGTCCGACCCGCTGTTCGGCTCGTTCATCAAGGCGCTGCCGCAGTCGGTTCAGTACCCGATCGACACGGCCTGGCCGCAGGTCAAGACCAAGGTGCAGCAGACCATCGGCACTGCGGTGACCGGCGACCCGTCGAAGGTGCTGAGCTCGCTGCAGTCGACGGCCAAGGCCGCGCAGGCAGCGAACTAGCATGGCCACCACCACGGCGGTGCGCGCGAGCGACAAGCTCGGGCGCACCCCGCGGAGGCGGCAGAACCCCCTTCGCGGTCTCTACCCGCTCGTCTGGATCGGCCCGGCGATCGCCCTGATCGCCATCGTCGTCATCTGGCCGGTGGTCGTGATGGTGCACTCGTCGCTGCTGCACATCAGCCCCGACGGTTTCGTGCTCGGCAGCGCCGGGTTCGCGAACTTCACGGCGCTCTTCGCCGAGGCCGCTCTACCGGGGGTGCTCGGCCGGACGGTCGTCTGGGTCGTCGTGGTCGTCGCGATCACCATCGTTCTGTCGCTCGGTCTCGCGCAGCTCTTCAACGCGAACTTCCCCGGCCGAAAGATCGCGCGCTGGGCGCTGATCGTGCCGTGGGCCGCCTCCGTGATGATGACGGCCCTCATCTTCCGCTGGGCTCTGAGCTCGAACAACGGCGTGGTGAACGTGATCCTGCATCACCTCGGCATCCTGAAGTCGTACAACTCGAGCCAGGCCGACTGGCTCGGCAACCCGGTCACTGCCTTCCTCTGGATGATGGCCGTCGGCGTCTTCGTGTCGCTGCCGTTCTCGACGTACGCCCTGCTCGCTGGCCTGCAGTCCATCCCCGAAGAGGTCTACGAGGCGGCGCAGATCGACGGCGCGACGAAGTGGGCGATGTACCGCAGCATGACGCTGCCGCTGCTCAAGCCGGCCCTCATCGTCGCGACGCTGATCAACGTGATCAACGTCTTCAACTCGTTCCCCATCATCTGGGAGATGACCCGGGGCGGCCCCGGCTACTCGACCAGCACCTCGACGACGTTCATGTACTCGCTCAAGCAGAGCTACATCGGTGAGTCGTCGGCGATGTCGGTGCTCAACTTCGCGCTCGTGATCGTGATCGTGCTCGTCTACCTGAAGGTGACGCGCTGGAAGGAACAGGTCGACTGATGACCACAACCGTCACCACGCAGGATCCGGCGCCCGTCGCCACTCGCCCCGGGGCCCGTTCGCGAGCCCGGGTCCGCGGCACCGCCGGCCGCCCCGTCGGCAGCCGCCGAAAGGCCCGCCGCTGGTCGACCAAGAAGTTCGTGCTGGCGCTCGCCGCCTACGTGATCGCGCTGATCTTCCTGCTGCCGTACATCGAGATGGTCATCGCAGCCGTTCGCCCGGCGAAGGAGCTGCTCAGCCCCACGATCCTGCCGACCCACGTCGACTGGTCGAACTTCGTCTCGATCTGGAGCACCGGATTCGGCGGCAACCTGCTGTCGAGCTTCGAGATCGCCGGGGGCGCGACGATCCTGGTGCTGCTCGTCGCGCTGCCCGCCGCGTACTTCACGGCGCGACGCAGGTTCCGCGGTCGCGCGGTCTTCCTGCTGCTGGTGCTCGCGACGCAGATGTTCCAGCCGGCGGCGATGCTCGTCGGCATCCAGCGAGAGTTCATCTCGTTCGATCTGCCGTCGCCGATCCTGTCGCTGATCCTCATCAACGCGGGGTTCAACATGGCGTTCGCCGTCTGGATCCTGAACGCGTTCTTCGCCTCGATCCCGGTCGAGCTCGAAGAGGCGGCCATGGTCGACGGGTGCAGCAGGATCGGGGCCCTCACCAAGATCACGCTGCCTCTGGCCATGCCGGGGCTCGTCACGGCGCTCATCTTCACGTTCATCAGCGCCTGGAACGAGTTCTTGGTCGCGCTGACGCTGACGCTCGGCGGCCAACCGGGGCAGGCGCCTTTGACGGTGGCGATCAACAACTACGTGGGGCAGTACTCGATCGACTGGGGGCACCTGTTCGCCGGCTCGGTCATCGCCACGATCCCCGTGATCATCCTCTTTGCGCTGATCGAGGGGCGCGTCGTCTCGGGGCTGACGGCCGGGTCGATCAAGTAGTCGCGGGAGGGGCCTGGGTGTCGGTCGGCTTCGCCTGCGCCGCCACCTCGGCCTTGACCATCTCGTGGATCTGCTGCGACAGCTCGTGGATCACCCGGGTGAGGTCGGTGTTCTCTTCGAGCAGCTTCTCTTGCGAGTTGTAGTCGCGGTCGGCCTTCGACTGCTGGAAGGCCGCCTGGCGGTTCTGGCCGATCATCACGAAGGTCGACAGGAAGATCGCCTCGAGCGACACGATCAGCGTCAGCGTGGGCCAGGGCGTCATCTCGAAGAAGAGCATCCACGCGGCGAACAGCACGACGTGCAGGTAGACGAACATCATCGAGCCTGCGAACGCCGTGATGGCGTCGGCGACGCGCAGCTGGATGCTCGCCGCGCGGCGCTCGGCCTCGATCCGCACGGACGGGTGCAGAGCCGTGTGCGGGACGGTGGCGAGCAGCTTGGTCGGCCGCAGCTGCGGCAGGTGGTGGCGGATGGTGACGGCGGGTGTGGACGGCATGGTGGGATCCCTGCTCGAGCGAGCCGGCCTCGCTCGGTGCGGGAAGCGTAGCGCTCGGGTCGGGTGGCGAGCCCTGCCGTGCTCATCAGTCGGTCAGGATCTTCTGGAAGAGGATGTGATCCTGCCACCGGCCGCCGATCAGGAGGAAGCGGTGCGCGACGCCGATGGCCTCGAAGCCGGCCTTGGCGAGGACCCGCTGCGACGGCGCATTGTGCAGCAGCGTGCCGGCCTCCAGCCGGTGCAGCTCGAGTTCGTCACGGGCGATCGCGATGACCGCGTCGACGGCCTTCGAGACGAGGCCGTGGCCGGTGAGCGAGGCGTCGAGCCAGTAGCCGAGCACGGCGCTCTGCAGCGGGCCACGCACGATGCTCGTGAGGTCGACCCGGCCGACCACCTCGCCGCCGCGATCGATGGCGAAGGGCACGGCCGACCCGGCCTCGTGGGCGACCAGCACCTTCTCGATGGCCCCGCGCTGGTAGAGGGCGGTCGCGAAGTCGTCGTCGCGCGCAGGATCCCACGGGGCCAGGTGCTCGGCATTCCGGACGTAGGCCTCGGCGAGGCTTTCGGCGTCGGGCACCGCCAGTAGTCGAAGGGTGGTCTCGGCGTCGAGCGCGATGGGGAGCGGCACGGAGTCGATGGTAGCGGGACGGGGCCGGCCCCGACACCTCAGACGGTGACGCTGCAGACGATCGGGAAGTGGTCGGACGCGCCCTTCGCGAGCGCGCGGAGCTCGCCGAGGGTCGCCCCGATCGACGTCGCGAGGTCGAACTTGCCGCGGACCACGCCGTAGTTGCGGTAGGTGCCGGTGGTGGGCCGGGTGAGCGTGTGACCGGTCGCTCGCAGCATGCGGGCGAGTCCCGAGGCGAACCACGGGTAGTTGTAGTCGCCGATCATGATCTGCGGCATCC
Organism: Frondihabitans sp. PAMC 28766; assembly: GCF_001577365.1. Classification (NCBI taxonomy): domain Bacteria; kingdom Bacillati; phylum Actinomycetota; class Actinomycetes; order Micrococcales; family Microbacteriaceae; genus Frondihabitans; species Frondihabitans sp. PAMC 28766. The sequence continues at coordinate 462,335 of NZ_CP014513.1, read as the reverse complement.
CTGCGCCGAGCGCGTCGAGGTGCCCGTGGGCGGCGCGGATCTGTGTACGACGCACCGAGTTGCGAGCGCTGAGGGGTGCGGCGTGGAAGGACGCGACGACGAACTGCTTGGCGGTGACCCGGTCGACCAGACGCGCGGCGACGAGACGCTCGGCCGTCGGCGACATCACGCGGTCGTGCATCGACTTGCCGAGCGAGACCGTGCGCGTCTCGTGCACTTCGAAACGGTCGTCGCGAGCGTAGAGCGCGAGGCCGAGACGGTTCGCCCCGGTGGCCACGACGCGGTGCAGACCGCCGATGGTGTCGGGAAGATCGGTGGTCGTGGCCTCCTGCAGGCAGAGCAAGTCGGCCTTTGCCGTCTCGACGAGCGACGAGAGCTCGGAGGCGGCCTTGTTGTGCCAGAGGTTGTAGCTGACGAGAGTGAACTGCGACGGGTCGAGGGCTGGGGGGCTGTCGGGGCCGGGGATGGCGGACGACGACGGGCTGGGGGTGGTGCGGGTCACGGGGATCCTTCCGGGAGGGCTCTGCAAGAGTATTCGGAGCGGCGCCCTCCCGGGGCGGGAGTCGCGCTGTGGAACACTCGTGTCGTGAGACCCGTCCACCTCCGCTTTCGTCACATCGGTCTCGTCGCGCTGGGCGGCGCCGTGGGCACGGCCTTTCGGGAGGGGCTGGCGCTGAGCTTCCCGGCGCCTCCGCAGGGATTTCCGGTGACCGTTTTCGTCATCAACGTGGTCGGCTCTTTCGTGCTCGGGCTGCTGCTCGAGACCCTGTCGCGACGGGGCCCCGACGAGGGGAGCCGTCGCCTCCTGCGCCTTGCTTTCGGTACCGGCGTGCTGGGTGGCTTCACCACCTACAGCGCTCTCGCGACCGATGTGGCCTCGCGGCTGCCTCACGCGACCGGAGTCGCGTTCGGCTACGCGGCGGCATCGCTGGTGCTCGGGGTGCTCGCCGCCCTCATCGGTGTCGCAGTCGCGTCGAGGCTGAACCGCAGCCGGCCCGAGAGCGTCTCGGCCGCCACGGAAGAAGAGGCAGGATGACGACTCCTCTGGTCTTCCTGGCCATCTGCGTCGCCGGCGGGGTCGGCTCCGCACTGCGGTTCGTCGTGGACGGCGTGGTGAAGTCGCGTGGGGCCCTGCCGTACCCGCTCGCGACGACGATCATCAACGTGACAGGGTCGTTCGCGCTCGGGCTCGTCACGGGGCTGGGCGCGAACGCGGGGCTGCCGCACGCGTGGGTGCTGGTGCTCGGAGGAGGGCTGATCGGCGGCTACACGACGTTCAGCACGGCGAGCGTCGAGACCGTGCGGCTGATCGAGGAGCGGCGCTGGGGGCTCGCTCTGCTGAACGGCGTCGGGATGCTCGTGGTGGCCATAGCGGCCGCGGCACTCGGCCTGTTGGTGACCGGGGCCCTCTGACCTTGCGTTTTGTGCCACCCTCGTCGTCTGGGTCGCCACCGTCACCGCGATCGGCGAGTAGCCACGACCCGGTCTCTTGGGGCTGTGGAGAACTCAGGGTGCCGAATTGCTCCGGACCGTATCATTGCGGGGTGGCCGGGCTCTCGGCCCCAACCGCGAACCCCGAGGACCCCGGTGACCGACCAGATCGAAGACCTCCGCTTCGAGACCAAGCAGATGAAGCTGCCGTCTGCGCCGGTCTCCGAGCGATCCGTCGTGCCGATCGTGCTCCTGCTGTGCATCCCGCTCGGCGTCGGGCTTGCTCTCGCCGCCATGTACTACTCGGGGGCGTTCGCCCAGCTCGTGACCTCGCCCGGTGCCGTCGTCAGCAACGGTCTGCCCATGGTCACGGCCGTCTTCGACGGGTCGGCCGCCGTCACGGTCGGGCTTCTGGTCGTGTCGACGTTCGTGCTGCCCGGGCAGACGAAGAATCCGAAATCGGCCAGTTTCAGCCAGTGGTACGCCACCCGGTGGGCAGGCTGGGCCGCCCTCGTCTGGCTGCTCTCGGCGATCACCGTCCTCGTCTTCACCGCTGCGAACACGCTCAGCGTGCCCTTCACGTCGCCGACCTTCCAGTCGCAGTTCCTCTTCGTCGTCTTCCAGCTCGAGATCGGCCAGACGTGGCTGGTGACGATCGGCTGCATCGCCGTCGCCCTCGTGATCCTGCTCGTCACCAAGAACGTCTCGTGGCTCGCGACCGCAACGGTCTTCTCGATCTTCGCCCTCCTGCCGCTGGCACTGTCAGGGCACTCGGCCGGCAGCCTTCAGCACGTCAACGCGGTCAACAGCCTCGCGATGCACCTCGTCGGCGTGACCGTCTGGATGGGCGGCCTGATCGCCGTCATCCTGTTGCGCAACAAAGCAGGCAAGCACCTCGCGACGGTCGTCAGCCGCTACTCGATGATGGCGATCTGGGCGTTCGGGTTCGTCGCGTTCTCCGGTGTCATCAATGCCAGCCTGCGGCTCACCGGGCCGCTCGACCTGTTCCGCACGACGTACGGCCAGCTGATCCTGATCAAGTCGATCATTCTGATCGGTCTCGGGGTCGCCGGTTACTTCCAGCGCCGTAGCGTGATCCCGGGGCTCGTGCGCCAGCCCACGCGCACCCGGTCGTTCGTGCGGCTCGCGGTGTCGGAGGTCGTCTTCATGGCGGTCGCCATGGGGTTGTCGGTCGCGCTGTCGAAGAGCCCGCCGCCGGTGCCGCAGACGACCGACATCAGCCAGCAGGCGGCGCTGCTCGGGTGGCCGATGCCGAAGCCGATCACGCTGCCCCGCTTCCTCTTCGGGTTTCACCCCGACTGGTTCTTCATCGCGGTCTCGGCGATCATGGCCACGCTCTACATCGTCGGCGTCGTCAAGCTGAAGCGCCGAGGCGACTCCTGGTCGTGGGGCCGCACCGTACCGTGGCTCGTCGGCTGCTTCGGCCTCTTCTTCGCCACGAGCGGCGGCCCGAGCGTCTACGGCGCCGTCAACTTCTCCACGCACATGATCCAGCACATGGTGCTGATGATGTACGTGCCGCCCCTGCTCGTGCTCGGCGCGCCGATCCTGCTCTCCCTCCGCACCCTGCCGAAGCGGCGCGACAACAGCCGCGGTGCCCGCGAGTGGATCCTGATCATCACTCACTCCCGCTACGCGAACGTCATCACCAACCCGATCGTCGCCGCCATCATCTTCGCCGGCAGCCTCGTAGCCTTCTACTACTCTGGCTGGTTCGAGGCGTCACTGCAGACCCACCCGGGCCACTTCATCATGGAGGTGCACTTCCTCCTCGCCGGCTACCTCTTCTTCTTCGTCGTGATCGGCGTCGACCCGGGGCCGAAGCGCCCGCCCTATCCGTTCCGCGTGATCCTGCTGATGGCGACACTCGCGTTCCACGCCTTCTTCGGGCTGGCGCTGATGACGCAGACGACCGTGCTCGCCTCCGACTGGTGGCATGCGCTCGGCGAGACCAACACGGCGGCGCTGCTGGCCGATCAGCACGTCGGCGGTGCGATCGCCTGGGGAGCCGGCGAATTCCCGACGGTTCTCATCGCCCTCGTCGTGGTGCGCCAGTGGGTCAAGTCGGACGAACGGATCGCACGGCGCTATGACCGCCGGGCCGAGACGGACGGCGATGCCGAGCTCAACGCCTACAACGAGCAGCTTCAGCAGATGGCGGCGCACGAGCGCCCCGGCCGGCCCCAGGGCTGAGCAGAGTGGGCGACCGACGGGGTGGCGACATGGGGTCGAGGCGGGCGAGAGCCCTCCGCGGTCTCGGCGTCGCCGTCATCTCCGTCGTGACGGCCGCGCTGTCGCACGTGATCGCCGGAGGCGCGGCCCCGGGTGGGCTCGGCACCGGACTCGCGCTGGTCTTCGCGATCCTCGCCTGCACAGCCCTCGCGGGGCGGCGCCTGTCGACACCGCGGCTGATCATCGCCGTCGCCCTCAGCCAGCTCGTCTTCCACGTGCTCTTCAGCCTCGGCGCCGCGATCCCCGAGGCCCACGGGCACAGCGTCACCATGCTCGGCATGGTCATGTCGGGCGGCAACACCGCGCACCTGCCCGCGCTGACGACGCCGCGCGGGGTCAGCGCCCTCGAGGTCGCAGGCGCGCGGATGTGGCTCGGGCACGCCGTCGCGGCCGTCGCCACGATCGTTCTGCTGCTCCACGGCGAACGAGCGCTTGCGGTGCTGCTGCGAGTCGCCGCCGAACGCCTCGCGGTGCTCGTCTCGGTGGTCGCCGCGCTTCCATCTGCTCTTGCTCTGCCGCGCGGGCGTCGGTTGCTCGCGCTCGGCGACCGACGCGGCGTCCCCTCGCTCGACGTCCTTCTCTCGACCCGCCCCCACCGCGGGCCGCCGTCTCCGGCGCTCTGACACCCACCACCACGCAGAGACCTGATCGCAGGCCTCCCTGTCGTCGTGCGCTGCCCCTGCCCCTCTCCTGCGTTGAGTCGAGGGTCGGGCCGACAGCGCCGATGGCTGCTGGCGCCTGCGATCGCAGACAGAGAGAACCCATGAGAAAACGCATCATCATTGGCGCGGCGGCCGCCATCCCCTTCGCTGGGCTGCTGGCGCTGGCGGGGCCCCTCGCCGCGTCGGCCCACGTCCACGTCAGCCCCGAGTCGGCCCCGCCCGGCGACTACGCGACGCTGGCGTTCACAGTACCGACCGAATCGGCGACGGCCTCGACCGTCAAACTCGAGGTCGACTTCCCCACCGCACACCCGTTCACCTCGGTCGAGTACCAGCCCATCCAGGGCTGGAAGGCCGTCGTCACCACGTCGAAGCTGGCCACGCCGGTGAAGGCGCAAGGCGGCGACATCACCCAGGCCGTCACGAAGGTCGTCTGGACGGCCGACCCCGGCGACGGCATCGAGCCCGGCGCGTTCCAGCAGTTCATCGTGTCGGCGGGCGCCGTGCCCGACACCGGCAAGGTGCTGCTGCCGGCGACGCAGACCTACAGCGACGGCAGCGTCGTGAAGTGGAACGAGCCGACGCCCGCCTCGGGCACCGAGCCGGAGCATCCTGCCCCGACTCTCTACATCAACGACACCCCGCCAGCCGACCCCGACCAGGGCATCGTGGCGGCGACGAGCTCGGCGGCGCCGGTCGCGGCCGGGTCGAGCACGCCGCTGTCCTCGTCGTCGTCCGACTCGTCTGCGGGGCTCGGTCTGGGGTTCGGCATCGGCGGGCTCGGGCTCGGCGTGATCGCGCTGATCGTCGCGGCGCTCGCCTACGCGCGAGCGGGGCGGCGGCCTGGTGCGGCGGCCGCGGTCGGCGATGGGTCGTCGGGCGGGACGTCGGGCGGATCGTCGGCCGCTCCGTCGGCCGGGCCGGCGGCCGGGCCGGCGGCCGGGCAGGGCGACTGATGGGCAGGCCGGCAACTCCGTCGCGGCGCGCTCGGGCGGCGGCCGCTGTCGCCGTCGTGCTCGCGGCGGGGCTGCTGGCCCTGGCCCCGGCGGCCTCGGCCAGCGCCCACGACTACCTCGTGCAATCGACGCCCAAGGCGGGGTCGACCGTCACGAAACCCCTGTCGAAGGTCGTGCTCACCTTCGACGACCGCGTGCTCGACCTCTCGGGTGACGGCTCGTCGAACATCGTCGAAGTGACTCACGGCACGAAGCACTTCGAGACGGGCTGCCCGACAATCGCCGACATCAATGTCAGCGTGCCGGTGAAACTCGGAGGCAGTGGCAAATACGCCATCACCTGGCAGATCGTGTCGGCCGACGGCCACGTCGTGACGAACTCGATCGACTTCGACTACACCAAGCCGCAGGATGCCACGGCCGCCGCGGGCGCGAAGTCTCGGCCCACCTGCGGCGACCAGACCTCGTCGAAGTCGGGGTCGTCCGGCCAGACGGCCTCGGCCGGGTCGGGCACCTCGGGGTCGTCGTCGTCGAACGCCCTTCCCGTGGCTCTCGGCGTCGGCGGCGGGATCATCGTCGCGGCACTCATTGTCGTGGCGGTCGTGCTGACGCGGAGCCGTTCGGCTGCGGGTGCGGGTGCCGACGGTGCCGGCGATCCTGCCGGCGGTCGGTCTGGCCGTGTCGCTGGCGGCGGGAGCGGCGGAAGTGGCCGCGCGGGTGCCGGCGGTGCCGGCGGTGGCCGTGCCGGTGGTGGCGCGGGCTCGGGCGGCCAGCGCGAGCAGCCGCAGCGGCCGGGCCGGTCTCGGCGGAAGCCGCCGCCTCCACCCGGCGACTAGCGCCACCGCGCGGCCTTGAGAACGCGCCCGTCGTCGTGCCGGCTCTGGCTGGCCGACGACGGGCGCGATCTCGCGCGTCGACGGGGGCGCCGGGGGCGCCGGGGCGCGAGATGGCCCGTCCGGCCGCCCAGGCCCCGCGCAAGGGGTCGGACGGGCCATTTCGTCAAGGGCTGCGACACGAGATCGCAGTTGGGCCGGTTTCGGCGGCGGCCGACCTGCCAGAGTGCGATCTGGCTCGCCGACGGACGCTGGGGCGCGAGATGGCCCGTCCTGCGCCCCGGTGTCGGGGCGGCGGTCGGACGGGCCACTTCGGCGCCCGGCCAGAGCCCGCGAAAGCGCAGTTCGTCCCGTTCGGCGACGCGCGGCCCGGTCGAAGTGCGATCCCGCGAGGCGGGCCTCCCCGCGAGGCGGGCCTCCGCCAGCAGACTGGCGGCAGCCGCCGTCGCGCCACCGCGGCGGCGCCACCGCCGCGGCGCTACGGCCGCGGCAGCGACCCCAGCTGCTGCGCGGCGCGGTACCGCTCGCGCACGGCGGGCGCCACGGCGGGCTCGAGCGTCGCGGCGATGGAGAGCGGCCAGACGGGCCTCGACCCGCCCAGCACCCAGGCTGCCTGGCGAGCGGCGCCATCGGCCACGTACTCGCCCGGCGACGGCACGGCGACCGGCACGTCGAACACCTGAGCCGCGACGGCTTGCACCGCGGGGTTGAGCGCGGCCCCGCCGACGAGCAGCACTCGCTGCGCGGTGACGCCGAGCGAGCGGACGGAGTCCATCCCTTCGGCGAGCGAGCAGACGAGGCCCTCAACGGCGGCGCGGGCGAGGTTTTCGCGGGTGGTGCCGGCGAGGGTCAGGCCGGCCAGGGTGGCTGTGGCGTCGGGGAGGTTGGGCGTTCGCTCGCCCTCGAAGTAGGGGACGAGCGAGAGGCCGCCCGATCCTGCGCCCGCAGCCAGGGCGAGACGCGCGAACTCGTCGTGGTCGACGGCGAGCAGGGTCTCGACGCTGGTCAGGATGCGAGCGGCATTGAGCGTGGCGATCAACGGGAGGAATGCCCCGGTCGCGTCGGCGAACCCGGCGACGACACCCGACGGGTCGGTCGTCGCCTCGGAGGTCACGGCGAAGGCGGTGCCGCTGGTGCCGATCGAGATGACGACGTCGCCGACCGAGGCGTCGAGCCCGAGGCCTGCACCGGCGTTGTCGCCCATGCCCGGGCCGACCACGATGCCGGCCGGGATTCCGGGGGAGGCTGCCGTGGTGCCCGCGGCCTCGGACGGGCCCAGGACGCGGGGCAGGATCACCGCGTCGGATCCTGCGCCCTCACCGCCCGAAGCAGACGGCCTTGGCGAGGCAGGCGCAGCAGGCGCGGCAGGCGCAGCAGGCGCGGCACCCGCCTCGCGGGCCGGCCGCCCGAAGGCCATCTCGAACAGGTCGAAGTCGTACCGCCCGGTCGAGGGTGTCCAGTACGACGTGCCGCTGGCGTCCGATCGGTCGGTGACGAGCGCGTCGAGGTCGGGCCCGAGGGGCGACCCCGAGCGGTCGTCGTCGGCGCCGGCGGGGCCGTAGCCGAGGAGGCGCCAGGTCAGCCAGTCGTGGGGGAGGGCCACCGCGGCAACCCGCGATGCATTGCCCGGTTCGGCATCGCGCAGCCAGCGCACCTTCGCGGCGGTGAAGGAGGCGACGGGCAGGGACCCGGTGCGCCGGGCCATCTCGCTGGCCCCGACCTCTTCGAGGAGGGCAGCCGCGGCGGGAGCGCTGCGGGTGTCGTTCCAGAGGAGCGCGTCGCGGACCAGGCGCCCGGAGGAGTCCAGGGTGACCATTCCGTGCTGCTGCCCGGCCACCGAGATCGCCGCCACGTCGTCGAGCCCGCCCGCTGCGGCGATCGCGTCGCGGAGGGCGTCCCACCAGCCGTCGGCCGACACCTCGGTGCCTGCCGGATGAGCGGCGCTGCCCGACCGCACCAGCTCGCCGGAGGCGGCGTCGCGGATCACGACCTTGCAGCTCTGGGTGGACGAGTCGATTCCGGCGACCAGCGTCATCGGTCGTTCCTTTCGGGATGGAGCGGGTGGGCGAGCGAGGGCAACGCTAAACCCTCGCCGGCGGCAGTCGCGCAACGCCTAGGCATTGCGCGCACGCCGACGGCGGGGGTTTGAGGCGGCCGAACTAGCCTCGAGCGCCCATCAGGTGCTCGACGGCGAGCTGCTGCAGGTGTACGAAGCCGAACGACTTGCCGCCGAAGTACTGGTCGGTGTCGAAGTCCTCGTAGGCCGAGCGGTCGGCGAGGAGGTCGTCGTACGACTCGCCCTCGTTCAGCGTCGGCACCGCGAGCTCGGGCACCTTCGAGGCCTTTAGGGCCTCCTGCACCTCGGGGTCGGCACGGAACGCCTCGGTGCGCTCCTTGAGCAGCAGGTACATGCGCATGTTGGCGGCGGCCGACGACCAGACGCCGTCGATGGCGTCGGTGCGCGACGGTTTGTAGTCGAAGTGGCGAGGGCCGGTGTAGGCGGGAACGCCGCCGGGGCCGCCGTGCTCGAGCAGGTCGACGAGGGCGAACGCGTTCTGCAGATCGCCGTGGCCGAACACCAGGTCCTGGTCGTACTTGACGCCGCGCTGGCCGTTGAGGTCGATGTGGAAGAGCTTGCCGTGATAGAGCGCTTGGGCGATGCCGGCCGCATAGTTGAGCCCGGCCATCTGCTCGTGGCCGACCTCGGGGTTGATGCCGACGAGTTCGGGGCGCTCGAGCGAGTTGATGAAGGCGAGGGCGTGGCCGAGGGTGGGCAGCAGGATGTCGCCGCGCGGCTCGTTCGGCTTGGGCTCGATGGCGAACTTGATGTCGTAGCCCTTGTCGGTGACGTAGTCGCCGAGCAGGTTGACGGCCTCGCGGTAGCGGTGGAGGGCCTGCTGGATGTCTTTGGCCGAGTCGTACTCGGCGCCCTCACGGCCACCCCACATGACGAACGTCTTGGCGCCGAGCTCGGCGGCGAGGTCGAGGTTGCGCAGCACCTTCCGCAGGGCGAAGCGTCGTACGTCGCGGTCGTTGGAGGTGAAGCCGCCGTCTTTGAAGACCGGGGCCGAGAAGAGGTTCGTCGTGATCATCGGCACGATGAGGCCGGTGTCGCTGAGCGCACCCTTGAGGCGGTCGATCTGGTGCTGGCGCTTGGAGTCGGTCGAGCCGAACGCGAACAGGTCGTCGTCGTGGAAGGTGAGGCCGTAGGCGCCGAGCTCGGAGAGCTTGTTGACGGCCTCGACCACGTCGAGCGGCGGGCGCGTCGGGCCGCCGAAGGGGTCGTTGCCGTTGTAGCCGATGGTCCAGAGACCGAACGAGAAGCGGTCTTCGCGGGTGGGCGTCGTTGCCATGATCATCCTGATCGTCGAGGGATTTGTTGTCGCCGAGAACATATCGCGGCAAGATGGGAGATGCAAGAGTGGATAGCCTGTTCGCACCTCGACGCTGTCTGCAGCCCGACGAAGGAGTCGTCATGACCGATGCCACCCCCACACCCCTCAACGTCGCCATGGTCGGCCACGGCTTCATGGGGGCCGCGCACTCGCAGGCCTTCCGAGTCGCACCGCGGTTCTTCGACCTTCCGCTTGCACCGGTCATGTCGACTCTCGTCGGTCGGAACGTCGAGGCCACCGCCAAGGCGGCTGAGAAGTGGGGCTGGCAGAAGACCGCGAACGACTGGCGCGAGGTCGTCGCCGACCCGTCGATCGATCTGATCGACATCTGCTCTCCTGGTTCGACCCACGTCGACATCGCCGTCGCCGCGCTCGAGGCCGGCAAGCACGTGCTCTGCGAGAAGCCGCTCGGCAACACGGTCGACGAGGCCGAGCTGATGGCCGCTGCCGCTGCGAAGGCGGCCGAACGGGGCGTCTTCGCCATGGTCGGCTTCACCTACCGCCGCGTGCCCGCGATCACGTTCGCCCGAGACCTCGTCGCCCAGGGCCGCCTCGGCGAGATCCGCCGCATCCAGGCCAACTACCTCCAAGACTGGCTCGTCGACGAAGACGGCCCGATGACCTGGCGTCTCGACAAGGCGAAGGCAGGATCCGGCTCCCTCGGCGACATCGGGGCGCACGCTATCGACGCGGTCCAGTTCATCACCGGCCAGACGCTCGAGAGCGTGTCAGGCCTCCTCCACACCTTCGTCACCGAACGTCCCCTCCTCGACGAGAGCGTCGAGCAGACGAGCCTCGGCGGCGTCGCGAGCGACGAGCGCGGGCGGGTGACGGTCGACGACTCCGCACTCTTCACCGCGCGGCTGAGCGGCGGTGCCCTCGGCCAGTTCGAGGCCACCCGTTTCGCAACCGGCCGCAAGAACGCGTTCCGCATCGAGATCTCCGGGTCGAAGGGCGCCATCGCGTTCGACCTCGAGCGCGAGAACGAGCTCGAGTTCTACGATGCGTCGGCGCCCGCGACCGAGCTCGGCTTCAAGCGCATCCTGGTCACCGAGCCAGAGCACCCCTACTACGCCGCCTGGTGGCCGACGGGCCATACGCTCGGCTACGAGCACGGGTTCTCGCACCAGCTCGTCGACCTCCTCGACGCGCTCGCGGCTCACCGTCAGCCCACCCCGTCGTTCGCCGACGGGCTGCAGGTGCAGCGGGTGCTCGACGCCGTCGAGCGGTCGTCCGACGCCGGCAGCGCCTGGACCCCCACCCACTGAACGCAGTCACGACAACCTCGCAAAGGAGCGACCCATGGCCAGCATCACCCGACCCGTCACCCTGTTCACCGGCCAGTGGGCCGACCTGCCGTTCGAAGAAGTCTGCCGCCTCGCCGGCGAGTGGGGGTACGACGGGCTCGAGATCGCCTGCTGGGGCGACCACTTGGATCCTGACCGCGGGGCGACCGACGATGCGTACATCGCCGATCGCAAAGCCATTCTCGAGAGGAACGGCCTGCAGGTGTTCGCCATCTCGAACCACCTCAAGGGCCAGGCCGTCTGCGACGATCCCATCGACCAGCGCCACCGCGACATGCTGCCCGACAGTGTCTGGGGCGACGGCGACCCCGAAAGCGTGCGTCAGCGCGCGGCTTCAGAGCTGAAGAACACTGCGCGCACGGCCGCACGCCTCGGCGCCGCGACCGTAACCGGCTTCACGGGCTCGGCGATCTGGAAGTACGTCGCGATGTTCCCACCGGTGCGCGACGAGCTCGTCGAGGCCGGCTACCAGGACTTCGCCGACCGCTGGAACCCCATCCTCGACGTCTTCGAAGAGGTCGGCGTCCGCTTCGCTCTCGAGCCGCACCCCAGCGAGATCGCCTACGACTACTGGACGACGAAGAAGACCCTCGAGGCGATCGGCCACCGCAAGTCGTTCGGCATCAATTGGGACCCCTCGCACATGGTCTGGCAGGATCTCGACGCGGTCGGCTTTCTCTGGGACTTCCAAGAGCACATCTTCAACGTGCACTGCAAGGACACGAAGAAGCGTCTCAACGGCCGCAATGGCCGCCTGTCGTCGCACCTGCCGTGGGCCGATCCGCGCCGCGGCTGGGATTTCATCTCGACCGGCCGCGGCGACGTGCCGTGGGAGGACGCCATCCGCATGCTCAACGCGATCGGCTACACCGGGCCGCTCTCGGTCGAGTGGGAGGACGCCGGCATGGATCGGCTCGTGGGCGCCCCGAGGCCCTGGAGTTCGTGCGAGGGCTGAGTTTCGCGCAGCCGTCGTCCGCCTTCGACGCGGCCTTTTCGACCAATGCGGCCCCCGACGAGCGCTAACGTATAAATATGTCAGACATGTGGCCCTCCCGCGTCGCTCTTCTCTCCGTGATGGCCGTTGTGCTCGCCGCAGTCGTTTCGGGCTGTGCCGCCGGCCCGGGTTCGTCGTCGGCTTCTCCGGCCGTGCCGCAGCTTGACGCGCACGTCGCCGGCGAGTTGGACACGGCGCTTGCAGCCGTCAAGCAGAACCCCGGTGTCGAGACGGCGACCAAACGCATCCTGATCACCCAGACGTTCAAAGACAAGAACGGCCGCGACGTCACCCCGGAGGGTCTCGACGCGTGGAACGATGCTCAGCTGAATCCGGGCTCGACCGAGCCGACATCGCCGAGTGGCATTCGTCAGGGAGTGCCGACGGAGAGACCGACGCCGCCCCCCGGGAGCACGGAGTCGCACGTCTTCTCCGCCTCCTTCACCGTCGAGATGAAGCCTGACGCCTCGGCGTCGCAGACCGGCATGGTGCCGACGACGATGGCGAAGAAGATCGCGTGGACGGCCGTGAACCTGTCTCTCGACACGCCGGCCGCCGACGGGCGCATCGCGACGACCACGTCCTACTCGGGCACGTTCGATCAGACGATCCCGATCGAGACGTCGACGGCGGTCGCCGATGGCATGACTGCCATCGCCGAATTCCCCGGCCTCACCGGAGTCGAGGCCGGCATCCCGTACACGCTCCGCGTCGACTACGGCAACCTCAATCTCGAGGGCCGGCTTTCTGAGGATCAGCAGGCCCGGCTCCGGGCCGTCATCGCCGGCACGATCTTCAAAGACACCACCCTGCACGGCGCGATCCCCAACGGGGCCAAGCCCTAAGCCGAGGTGGGGGCGGGCCCCGTGCTGCCGGCCACGTGCAGCACGCACGGCAGCAGCACGTGGGGCAGCTCGGTCGCCGGGCCGTCGAGCTGGCGGATGAGTGCCTCGGCGGCGAGCTTGCCCAGCACGCGGCCGGGCGCGTTCATCGTCGACAGCGGCGGGTCGTGCTGCGCGCCGGCCTCGCTGGAGGTCGCGAGCGAGAGCACCGAGATGTCGTCGGGCACCCGCCGGCCAGCAGCCGCGAGGCCCGACAGCAGGCCGAAGGTCGAGTCGTCCTTCATGATCAGCGCGGCCGTCACGTCGGGGTCGGCCACCAGCAGATCACGTGCTGCCTGCCGGCCGCCGGGCGCGGACGGCCCGCAGCTGACCACGGTGCCGACGAGCCCGCGCTCCTCGCAGAGCGCCCGGAACGTCGCCTCGGCCCGCAGGTGAGGCGCGTAGCCCGCCATCGGCGTCCCTTCGAGGTCTTCGATGACGAGGCCGAACCGGCGGTGCCCGAGTCCCTCGAGGTAGTCGAGGCTGTCGCGGACGGTGGCCTCGAAGTCGATGTCGACGTAGGGCAGAGCGTCAGGATGCCGGGTGCGCCCGATCGAGGTGAACGGCACCTTGAGCTCGGCCAGCTTGTCGATCCGGGGGTCTTCCATCTTGACCTCCATCAGGATCACGCCGTCGACGAGGCCGCTCGAGATGAGGTCCGTCAGGTCGTCGCCCGTGGTCTCGACCGGCCAGAGCACGAGGTGGTAGCCGAGATCGGAGGCGCGCGCCGCGGCCGCGGTGAAGAACTCGAGGGCTGTGACTCGCATCCGGTGCTCGACCGACGGGACCAGCAGCGCGATGATCCGGGTGCGCTTCGAGGCGAGAGCGCGGGCGATGGCGTTGTTGCGGAAGCCCAGGGCGGCCATCGAGGCCTGGACCCGCTCGCGTGTGGCAGGTGAGACCTTCTTCGTGTTGTTCACGACGAAGGAGACGGTGGCGATCGAGACGCCCGCGTGAGTGGCCACCTCCTGCATGGTCGCCATGCGGTTCCTCCTCGGTCAGTGGTCCAAGCGTAGTGAGTTCGCGACGAGAAATTCCGTTAAAGCGCTTTACCATCTAAGCGCTTTACTGCTACGGTCGTGCCACTCGGGATCGCAGTGAGGCGCTCCGGCTCCTCCTGGGCTCGACTCGCACCGATCACCCCCCTGCACAGTTCAGCAAAGGAGCTAACTCGCATGAAGAAGCCACGTCTCATCGCCGCGGTCGCCGCCGCAGCCTTGATCCCTCTCGCGCTCGCCGGATGCTCGTCCGGAGGGTCCTCCTCGTCGGGCGGCAAGGTCTCGCTGAACCTCGAGGACTACTACACGGCTCCGCAGGCCGCCGTCATGGACAGCGTCTACCAGGGCTGCGCCTCGCAGCTCGGCATCAAGGTGTCGTCCACGCACGTCCCCGGTGCGGGCCTCATCTCGAAGGTGCTCCAGCAGGCGTCGTCGAAGACCCTGCCCGACGTCCTGATGCTCGACAACCCGGACGTGCAGCAGATCGCCCAGTCGGGCGCCCTCTCGCCGCTCTCCGACTACGGCATCACCGGCAAGGGCTTCGCACCCGGGGTCGTCAAGGCCGGCACCTACGACGGCAAGCTCTACGGCCTCGCCCCGGCAGTCAACTCGATCGCCCTCTTCTACAACACCGACATGTTCGCCAAGGCCGGCATCACGACGCCGCCGAAGACCTGGGACGAGCTCTCGGCCGATGCCACGAAGCTCACCTCGGGCAGCACCTACGGCTTCGCACTCAGCGCTGCTCCCACCTACGAGGGCACCTGGGGAGTCCTGCCGTTCATGTGGTCGAACGGTGGCAGCGAGAAGAACATCGACACGCCTCAGACAGCCCAGGCCATCGGGTTCCTCGCCAGCCTCGTGAAGGACGGCTCGATGTCGAAGAGCTCGGTCAACTGGACCCAGGGCGACGCGCTGAACCAGTTCACGGCAGGCAAGGCCGCGATGATGATCAACGGACCCTGGAACCTCGCCGCTCTGGCCAAGTACCCGAGCATCAAGTGGGCCTCCGTGCCGATCCCGACTCGTGTGGCCGGCCAGACCGTCGTCTCGCCGCTCGGCGGGGAGACGTTCAACGTGCCCCAGACCGGCAACAAGACGACGATGGCCGCCGCCGGCAAGCTCGTCAAATGCATCACCGACTCCAAGAACCAGGTGAAGATCGCCAATGGCGAGGGTGACGTTCCCGCCTCGCTCGCCACAGCGGCGACCGTCGCCGCCTCGAACAAGCAGATCGCCCCGTTCGCGACCATCGTCAAGACAGCACGAGCTCGCACCGGCCTCCTGGGACCGAAATGGCCCGCCGCCGCGACGAAGATCTACACCGCCGAACAGCTCGCTCTGACCGGCAAGGCGACTGCTGCGGCAGCCGTCAAGCAGGCCCAGAACCAGCAGTAGAGGTCGATCGAGAGGAATCCTGATGACTACTGCAGACCTGCGCAGCAAAGCTCCGAGCCTGATCGCGCATCAGGATGCCCCTCCCTCGCCGTCGAGGCGCAAGGCGCGGCTCCGGGAAGGCCTGGTCCAGTGGGCCTTCCTGGTGCCGGCCATCGTCTACATCGTGCTGTTCTTCGGCTATCCCATCGTGAAGAACATCCTGATGGGGTTCCAGGACTACTCGACGTCCACCTTCTTCACCGGGGTCGCCCCGTGGGTGGGCATCCAGAACTACGTCACCGTGATCTCGAGCGACCTGTTCTCCACGACGCTGATCAACACCGGCCTGTTCACGGTCGGTTCGATCGTGGGACAGTTCGTGATCGGGATGGCGCTGGCGCTCTTCTTCCGCAACAAGTTCCCCCTGAACAACGTCCTCCGGTCGTTGCTGCTGATGCCGTGGCTCCTGCCGCTGATCGCGTCCAGCGCCGTCTGGAAGTGGATCCTCGATCAGGACAGCGGCGTGCTGAACCAGACGCTGCTGTTCCTGCATCTCACCCCGGCGGCGGTCCCCTGGCTCGCCAGCCCGAACGTGGCTCTGCTGAGCGTCGTGATCGTGAACATCTGGCTCGGCATCCCGTTCAACGTGACGATCCTCTACTCCGGTCTGCAGGACATCCCCGAGGAGCTGTACGAAGCCGGCTCGCTCGACGGGGCGACGGGGTGGAAGGCGTTCCGCCACATCACCTGGCCGAACCTCCGCCCGGTCGTGACGGTGGTGCTGGTGCTCGGCGTGGTCTACACGCTCAAGGTGCTCGACATCATCCTGGGGCTCACCGGGGGTGGGCCCGCGAACTCGACCGAGACCCTCGCCACGAACTCCTACCAGAGGTCGTTCGTCGACTTCTCGTTCGGGCAGGGCGCTGCCGTCAGCAACATCCTGATCGTGATCTCGCTGATCTTCGCCCTGATCTACCTGGCCACGAACCGTCGCGCCGTCGACGACTAGCCCATCGACTACCAGAGAGAGTGTGACTTCGATGAAGACGTCAAAGATCCGCCAGGTGCCGATGACGGTGCTGGGCATCATCTTCCTGTGCATCATGATCTTCCCCATCTACTGGATGCTCAACTCCAGCCTCCAGACCAACGGCTCCGCCACGTCGAGCTCGTTCTTCCCGCTGCACCCGGACTTCTCGGGCTATCAGACCGCCTTGTCGCAGCAGACGGGCAACCTCGTCACCAGCCTGATCATCTCCATCGGATCGGTGATCGTGTCTCTGGTCATCGCCGCACCCGCGGCGTACGCGCTGGCGAAGTTCAAGATCAAGTGGATCAGCGTCGTGCTGATCGCCTTGCTGATCGCGCAGATGATCCCGGGCATCGTGATCGCGAACGCCCTTTACACGGCGTATAACCACCTGGGCCTGCTGAACACTCTCCCGGGCCTGATCCTCGCGGACGCGTCCAACGGGATCCCGTTCGCGATCCTGATCCTGCGGGCGTTCATGGGATCGATCCCGCCGTCGCTGGTGGAGGCCGCCCGGGTCGACGGAGCCTCTCACTTCCGGGCGTTCGTCTCCATCGTGCTGCCGATCAGCCGCAACTCGATCATCACCGCCGCGCTGTTCTCGTTCCTGTTCACCTGGAGCGATTTCGTCTTCGCCCTGACATTGACGACCGGCAACTCGATCAAACCGGTGACGCTGGGCATCTACACCTACCTCAGCGGCAACGTGCAGCAGTGGTCCCCGGTCATGGCGACCGCGGTGCTCTCGTCGATCCCGGCGATCGTGCTGCTGATCTTCGCCCAGCGCTACATCGCGGCCGGCGCCCTCGGCGGGGCAGTCAAGTGACCTTCGAGAGACTGCAGGATCCGACGGCTCCGGTGCGCATCGTGCTGGTCGGAGCCGGATTGATGGGCCGCAACTGGCTGACGACCCTGACAGGGTCGCGCGACGTGGTGGTCGCCGGGATCGTCGATCTCGACATCGATCTCGCCGAGGCGGCCCGGGCCGACTTCGGGCTGGCCGGCGCCGTGGTGGGGGCCGACCTGCTCGGGGTCGCCCGCGCCGCCCGCGCCCAGGCCGTGATCAACGTCACGGTGCCGAGAGCGCACCTGCCCATCAACACCGAAGCCCTCTTCGCCGGGCTGCCCGTGCTGTGCGAGAAGCCGATCGCCCCGACTGTGAGCGAGGCTCTCGTCGCCGCGGCCACGGCCGAGGCCGCTGGGCAGCTGCTGATGACGAGCCAGAACCGCCGGTACTACAACTCGCTCGCGTCGTATCGGGACGCCCTTGGAGAGATCGGCGAGCTGGCGCTGCTCACCACCGAGTACGCGAAAGAGGCGCACTTCCCGGGCTTCCGAGAGCAGATGCCCCACCCGTTGCTCGTCGACATGGCCATCCACGCGTTCGACGTCGCCCGCTACGTCCTGAGGCTCGACCCCGTCTCGGTGTGGTGCGAGACCTACAACCCGGGCTGGAGCTGGTTCGACGGCGACACGATCGCCAACGCGGTGTTCGAGTTCGAGAGCGGCGTCCGCTACCGGTACACCGGCACGTGGACGACTCGGGGCCTCCTGACATCCTGGAACGGCGTCTGGCGGGCGAGCGGTTCGCACGGCACAGCGACCTGGGACGGCGAACGTGACGTCGAGGTCGAGCGCGCCAACGCCGAGGCCGCGCTACCCGGTACGGGTTCCAGCGTCGTCGTCAGCAGGGGTTTCTCGACACCGATGCGCGACGACGCCCCGGAGGAGATCGCCGGCTCGCTCGCCGACTTCATCGACGCTCTGAGAACCGGCCGCGTTCCCGAGAGCGAGGTCCACTCCAACGTCCGCAGCTTCGCCATGGTCGAGGCGGCGGTGAGATCGGCCGACACGGGAAAGCGCGTGCGCATCGACTCCGTGCTCGACGAGGGCTACACCGCGGCCCTCGACGCGCCGTTGCCCGACGAGGTGCGCGCGGTGCTGGTGTCGTGGGGGACGGCTCGCGCCGGTCTCGATGCCGTGCCGGCCCCGGCATCCTGATTTCAATTCTCGAATCCCGACCGTACAAGAAGGAACGAACATGAACGAATACAACGGACCACTCCGGGTCACCGTCTGGGGCGAGAACGTCCACGAGAAGGTCGAGGCGCACGTCGCCGAGCGCTACCCCGACGGCATGCACGGCGCCATTGCCGCCGGCATCCACGAGAACCTGCCCGACGCGGTCATCACGATCGTCACGATGGACATGCCCGAGCACGGCCTCACCGACGAGCTGCTCGCGAACACCGACGTGCTCACCTGGTGGGGCCACGCCGCGCACGGCGACGTCGACGACCTGATCGTCGACCGCGTTCACCGCCACGTTCTCAGCGGCATGGGCCTGCTCGTGCTGCACTCCGGCCACTGGTCGAAGATCTTCGGCAAGCTGATGGGCACGACCTGCACGCTCCGCTGGCGCAGCGAGCACGACCAGGAGCTCGTCTGGACTGTCAACCCGCAGCACCCCATCACGCAGGGCGTGCCGAACCCGATCGTGATCCCCGAGCAGGAGATGTACGGTGAATACTTCGACGTGCCGACCCCCGACGAGCTGATCTTCATCTCCGGCTTCACCGGCGGCGAGGTCTTCCGCTCGGGCATGACCTACCGGCGCGGCTTCGGCAAGATCTTCTTCTTCTCGCCCGGCGATCAGGACTTCCCCGTCTACCACCACAAAGACGTCCGTCGCGTGATCGCGAACGGCGTCGAGTGGGCGCGGCCGACGCGCGAGCGGAAGATCCCCGAGCTGCACCGCTACGACCTCGGCGAGTACTTCGAGGGCCAGCACTACGCCGGCCCGTTCGACCACCCGCTCGAGGCCCCCGCCCCCGTCGGCGACGACGCATCGGTCGGCGCGTGACCGCCTTCCGGCGCCTCGAATCGCAGGATGCCACGGTTCGGGTCATCCAGGTCGGCGCCGGCTCCATGGGCAACGCCTGGCTGCGCAACGACCAGGTGAACCCCGACATCGAGGTGGTCGGCATCGTCGACCTCAACCTCGACGCGGCGCGCGCCGGGGCCGTGGCCTACGGCGACCCGTCGGTGCCGGTGGGGACCGACCTGCTCGCGTTGATCGCCGAGACCCGGCCCGACGCGATCCTGGACATCACGGTGCCCGTGGCCCATCACCCGATCACGACCGACGCGCTGTTCACCGGGCTGCCGGTGCTCGGCGAGAAGCCGGCCGCGCAGACCGTCGCGGAGGCGCTGTCGCTGGCGGCCGCTGCCGAGGTGACCGGCGAGCTGTTCATGGTGTCGCAGTCGCGGCGCTACAACGACCAGCTCGTCGCCTTCCGGCAGCAGGCCGCCCTCCTCGGCGACCTCGGCACGGTGTCGACGGAGTTCGCGAAGGCGCCGCACTTCGGCGGCTTCCGCGACGAGATGGACAACGTGCTGCTGCTCGACATGGCGATCCACCCGTTCGACTCGGTGCGGTATCTGCTCGAGCGCGACCCGATCTCGGTCTACTGCGACTCGTACAACCCGTCGTGGAGCTGGTACCGCGGCGACGCGGCCGCCAGCGCCGTCTTCGAGTTCGAGGGAGGCATCCGCTACACGTACAACGGCTCGTGGTGCGCGCCCGGGCTCGAGACCTCGTGGAACGGGGCCTGGCGGCTCTCGGGCGCGGCGGGCTCGGCGCTGTGGGACGGCGACAATGCGCCCTTGGTCGAGGTCGTCGACGGTGACGGTTCTGTCGACGCTCTCGGCAGTGTGGGCGACGGCATCGCCGGCTCACTCGCGGCATTCGTCCACGCCCTCCGCACGGGCACCGTGCCCGACGGCGAGGTGCACGGCAACGTCATGAGCCTCGCCATGGTCGAAGCGGCCATCGAGTCGAAAGACCGAGGCGTCAAGATCCTGATCGACGACGTGCTCGAGCGCGCCTACGCCAAGGCGCTGGCGACCGAGAAGCGCGACGACGTGCGCGCGCAGCTCGAATCGTGGACGAGCGTTCGTGCAGCCCTGCAGGGCGTGGCGGTCGACGCGCGATAGCCTCCCACCAGAGGGAGGTTCCGTGAGTGACACACCAGAGCGGGCCAGGGGCAGCAACACCGACCGCGTCAGGCAGCACAACCTGTCGACCGTGCTCGGTCTCGTGCACCGCTCGGAGGGGCGCATCGGGGTCGACCGGTCGGCCCTGACGCAGAGCACCGGCCTCAATCGGTCGACCATCGCGGCGCTCGTCGGCGAGCTCGTCGAGCTGGGGCTCGTCGTCGAGACCGAGCCCGTCGCCAGCTTCCGCGTCGGCCGCCCGAGCCTCCGCGTCTCGGCGTCGCCCGATGTCGTCGCGTTCGCGGTCAACCCCGAGATCGACGCCGTCACCGTGGGTGTCGTCGGCCTCGACGGGACAGTGCAGCTCAGGATCCGACGCGAGACCGACGGCATCCCCACCGCACCCGAGGCGGCGGCCCTCGCTGCGTCGACCATCGAGGCCATGGCCCGCGAGCTCGGCCCGTCGGCTCGCATCGTCGGCATCGGTGTCGCCGTGCCCGGCCTCGTCCGTCGCTCGGACGGGCTGGTGCGCCTGGCGCCGCACCTCGGGTGGGTCGACGAGCCGTTCGTCGAGATCCTGCGGAATTCGGCGGGGTTGCCTGTGCAGGCCGATAACGACGCCTCGCTCGGGGCGCAGGCCGAGAGCATCTTCGGGGCGGGCAGCCTCTGGGGCGCCGAGCCGCTGACCGGAACCATGGTCTACCTCAACGGAGGAGCATCGGGTGTCGGCGGGGGAGTGATCGTCGACGGGCGACCCTTCGGCGGCACCAGCGGCTACGCCGGCGAGTTCGGTCACACCCTGGTCAATTCGAACGGGGTCGGCTGTCACTGCGGTGCGATCGGGTGCCTTGAGACAGAGGTCGGCCAGGCCCCTCTTCTGCGAGTGCTCGGGCTGCCGCTGTCGGCGGCCGACGAGCTGGGCTCGTCGCTCGCTTCGACCACCGACCCGGTCGTCGTCGCCGAGGTCGATCGGCAGATCGGCTACCTCGCCGTCGCGTTGCGCAACATCATCAACACGTTCGACCCCGAGGTGATCGTGCTCGGCGGCTTCCTCGGTGCGCTCTCGGGGCGGCCCGACGTCGGCCTCCTCGAGAAGGCCACGGCGACCGCGCTGCCGGGGCCGAGCGACGCGCTCAGCATCCGCACCGCCTACCTCGGTGGAGACCGGCTGCTGATCGGGGCCGCAGAGCTGGCTTTCGCGCCGCTGATCGCCGACCCTGGTCAGCTGCCATTCGCTCTGTGAGAATTGCGTATTGACACGGCGGTGGGGTGCGCTCACACTTTCCTCAACCAAGCTCGCCGTCGACTGGAACCGCAGTCGTCCCGTCCGCAATTCCGGTCACCAAGGTCAGGGGTGGTCATCGTGTCGCAATCGTCTTTCGAATCCCGTCGTGACGACGCGAGGCGCTCTCTCGAAGAGCAAGAGGTCCGCGAAGCTCTGCTGTTCCATCGTTCTCCCGTTGCGGACGACGACGACGAACAGGTCGAGGCCTCCGCGTAGGCCCCACATTCTCGGGCTTCGCTGGCGCCCTGCAGGAGGCGCCCGAAGCCCGATCGACCGCCGTGCCGACGCCCCCTCCGGGCGCGCCCGTCGGTCTTCGTGCCGCCGCCACTGGGTGCGGGAGGCCCGCTCCTACAGGCGATGCGCCTCCCGGTTGGCGGCGGCACGACACTCCCTTCGCGCGCGATCGCGCGCGTGACACGACCGACCTCGTGGCATAGGTTCGAGGTATGAAGCACTTCGGGGAAACAGCAGGCGCTCGACGGTTCGGCGGCGCGGGGCAGCGGCTCTCGCCGCACTGGCACTGGCTTCGATCGCCGCGCTGGTGGCTCCGGCGGTCACGGCTCAGGCCGCCGAAGCGACTTCGTACGGTACCTTCGCCCTCGCCGGCGGCGCCCGCGCCTACACCGGCACGATGTTACTGCCGGGTGGCTTCCCGGCCACGACGTTCACGAGCACGTCGCGCCAGGTCACCGTCATCAGCGGCGCCTCGACCTGGCAGGCCGCATCGACGCCGGTGGGCGCGGTGTACGGCTCGAGCAAGGGCATGCCCTACCTCAACCAGCGCCCGATGGCCGACAACGCCGCGTCGCCGGCCGTGACCACGTACTCGTTCGCGACGCCGTCCCCGGCGAGCGGCTGGTCGTTCGTGCTGGGCGACATCGACGCCGACCAGGCGACTGTCTCGGCCACCGATGCCAATGGTGCGGCGGTGCCGATCGCCGATCTGGGCTTCCAGGGCGTCTACAACTACTGTCACCAGACCGGTGGCCCGTCGTGCGACTCGGCCAACGTGGGCGACGTGCCCACCTGGGATCCTGCGACCGGAACACTGATCGGCAACACGCAGGCCTCCGACACCGAGGGGGCGTCGGGCTGGTTCAGCCCCTCCGTGCCGCTCAAGACGCTGACGATCACGTACCAGCAGCGCTCGGGCCTGCCCGTCTATCAGACCTGGTTCGCGACGAAGACCTACGCGGCGTCCGGCGTCGTCACGGTCGACGGCAAGCCCTACGGCGGCGCGAAGGTGTCGATCACCGACGCCAGCGGTGCCACCGTCGCGACGGTGACGGCCGGTGGTGACGGCACGTGGAGCGTCCCCGGCCTGGTCGCCGCGGCCGGATACCACGTCGCTGTCGCCACGCCGCCGGGAGCGCAGGATGCGACGCCTCTCGCGTTCGACACCACGGCCGCCGATGCCACCGCTCTCGACGTCGACTTCACGATCCCGCCGGTCACCGTCACGGGCACCATCACGGACTCCGGCGGGCAGCCCGCGGCCGACGAGCCGATCGTCATCACCCGCGACGGCGACGACGCGCCCGCGGTCACGACGACGACCGACTCCGCCGGCGGGTTCACTGCCGATCTGCTCCCGTCGCAGGACTACTCGCTGGTGGTCGACGGTGCGACGGATCAGGCGATCGCGTTCACGACGCCGACGACGAGCGGTGCGCTGGCCCCGCTCGCGCAGCCCGCGGCTCCGGTCACGACGCCGCCGGTGACGCCGCCGGTGACGCCGCCGGTCACGTCGACTCCGCCAGCGACCGGCACCGCGCCGGCAGCCGCGGGCGACGCGGGCGACGAGCTCGCCTACACCGGCTCGCAGCCCGCGTGGCCCGCGCTCGCCGGTGGTGCACTCGTGCTGGGCGGCCTGGTTATCACCCTGGGTTCCGCGAGGCGTCGCCGCTCTCCGGCCGAGCGCTGAACCGCGGTACGACTTCTGGCCCGACGGTGTCGCGTGCTGGATCTGAAGGGAGTTTTTGCCCGATCGCAGGCGCAAGTCGATCGTGACGGAGCCCGTGTCGTCCCTCCCGCCGCCAGCGTCGGTGGTGCCGCCGGAGATGGTGACGGGTGAGTGGGGCAGGAGCCCGTCGAGGCGGACGTGTGCAGTGCGCGGCGAGTCGGACGGCGACGGATCGACGACCTGCGAGAAGACGATCGCGGTGCTGCGAGCGGGCGGGGCGTCGCATCCTGCCTTCCGGTACCATGGGGTGCACCTGGCCACGGGTGCGATCCCCGACGCGAGGAGACTCGAATGCCCGCAATCGTCATCATCGGAGCCCAGTGGGGCGACGAGGGCAAAGGCAAGGCCACCGATCTGCTCGGCAGCCGCATTGACTACGTCGTCAAGTTCAACGGCGGCAAAACGCCGGTCACACCGTGGTGATAACCAGAAGTACGCTCTGCACCTGCTGCCCTCCGGCATCCTGACCGAGGGTGTCACCCCGGTCATCGGCAACGGCGTCGTCGTCGACATCGAAGTGCTCTTCGACGAGCTCGACGCGCTGATCGCCCGCGGCGTGGACGTGTCGAAGCTCAAGGTCAGCGCCAACGCGCACCTCATCACGCACTACCACCGCACCATCGACAAGGTGACCGAGCGATTCCTCGGCTCGCGCTCGATCGGCACGACCGGTCGCGGCATCGGCCCGGCGTACGCCGACAAGATCAACCGCGTCGGCATCCGGGTCCAAGACCTGTTCGACGAGAACATCCTGCGGCAGAAGGTCGAGGCCGCTCTCGACCAGAAGAACCACCTGCTGGTCAAGATCTACAACCGCCGCGCGATCAGCGCCGACGAGGTCGTCGAGACGCTGCTGAGCTACGCCGAGCGCCTGCGCCCCATGGTCGCCGACACCGCGCTCGAGCTCTACAACGCGCTCGAGGCCGGCAAGAACGTGCTCTTCGAGGCCGGTCAGGCGACCATGCTCGACGTCGACCACGGCACCTACCCGTTTGTGACGTCGTCGTCGGCGACCGCGGGCGGCGCCGCCACCGGCTCGGGCATCGGCCCGGGCAGGATCTCGAGGGTCATCGGCATCGTGAAGGCGTACACGACCCGCGTGGGCGCCGGCCCCTTCCCGACCGAGCTCTTCGACGCGTCGGGCGAGTTCCTGCGCGCCAACGGCTTCGAGTTCGGTACGACGACCGGTCGCCCGCGCCGCTGCGGCTGGTACGACGCCCCGATCGCCCGCTACTCGGCCCGTATCAACGGGGTGACCGACTTCGTGCTGACGAAGCTCGACGTGCTGACCGGGCTCGACACGATCCCCGTCTGCGTGGCATACGACGTCGACGGCGTGCGCTTCGACGAGATGCCCGTCTCGCAGTCCGACTTCCACCACGCAGTGCCGATCTACGAGGAGTTCCCCGGCTGGTCGGAGGACATCACCGGTGCCCGCACCTTCGACGACCTTCCGGTCAACGCGCAGGACTACGTGCTCGCGATCGAGGCGATGTCAGGATCCCGCATCTCGGTGATCGGGGTCGGCCCCGGTCGCGACGAGGTCGTCGTGCGCCACGATCTGCTCGGCGACGAATAAGCGTTCGACAGAGCTGAGTGCGCCCTTCTCGAGGTCGACGGAAGGCCCCGCCATGTGGCGGGGGCCTTCCTCGCGTGGTGCTACTTGCCGACGGTCAGGGTGTCGGCGAGCGAGTAGTTGCCCGCGCCGTGCGTCTGGCGCACCATGTAGGAGTGGCCCTTGGGGACGGTCAGCTGCGAGGTGCCCTTCTTGCCGAGCATCTTGACGGCGACGACCTTGCCGTCTTTGCTGCGGACGACGGCGGTGTTGCCGGCCGAGCCCTCGACCTCGACGACGGTGTCGCCCTTGGTGGTCGAGCCGACGACGTCGGTCGAGGGCGCTGCCGGAGACGCGACTCCCTTGCCTTCGCCGAGCGTGAGCTGGCCGGCGTCGGAGTACTCGCCCTCGAACCACTGGACGACGTCGTACTGCGTCTCCTGCTCGGGCTCGTCCAACTCGCGGGTCGCGTGCCCGCTGGCGTCGAGCTGAATGCGAGTGCCGAAGACGCTCGAGCCCGCTTTAGCGATGCGGACGTCCGATCCGGGCTTCCCGGTGAATTCGACCTTCACCTTGCCGGAACCGGCCAGCGGGGTGACCGTGGCGCTCGGGACGACGAAGTCGGTTCGCGTGTCGTCGTAGGGGATCTTGACGATGTCTTCGTCGTCCCAGGCGCCGCCTTCGACCGGCAGGTGGATCTGCACGTCATTGACGACGCCGGTGTCCATGAGCAGGTCCCGCACGACGGCTTCGCCGTTCTTGTCGAAGGTGCGCGCATCACTGATCTCGTCGTTGGTGTGGTTGTACAGGTAGACCCGCTGACCCTCGGTGCCGCCGGTGAGTTTGTAGGTCACGAAGAGGTTCTGGTCGAACTTGCGCACCTCCTCCTTCACGTGAACGGACGAGGCAGCCGGTGTCGACTCTGACGCCGAGGGCGCAGGGGCGGCGTTCGCTGCAAGCGCCGGGGAGGCGAGGAGCGACGAGACGAGGACGAGGCCGCCGAGGGCAGCGGTGCACGTGAGCTTCTTCATTGTGGTTGCTTTCTCTTGTCTTTAGATCGAGGGGACGGTGAATTGCTGGACGGCCGACTTGTCGTTGCGCACTTCCTGGTACACGGTGTGCTCGACGTCGAAGGCGATGTCGGCAGCTGAGATCACGGCCGAACCGGACTCGCCGAGCAGGACGCTTGTCCATCCCAAGCCGCCCTTGTCGGCGTCGATGTGAACCTGGGCGCCGGGCTGGCCGGTGACCCGCAGGTACGACGGCTGGCTCGGGATTCGTTCGACCGATAGCGGTGCCAGCGCCTGATGCTGCGGCGAGACGACGAACTCCGTCGGGGTCGAAGAGAAGAATCCCTGCGAACGCACGGCCGTGAAGTGGGTCGCATCCGAGGTGAGTGGCAGGCTCAGCACCGTGGCCTTGGACTCCGTGCCGACGCGTTGTCCGACGAAGGCGCCGTCAGCGTCGTAGATCTTTACGGTGCCGTACTTCTTGTCGATTTTGACGACGGCGCCCTCGTCACCGCTCCATACCGTGTCGATGACCGGGGCCGGTGCGATAAGGGTGGTGGCTTCGTCGGAGGTGCCGGTGGTGCTGGATTGGGTGACGTTGATGGGGATCTCGGCATCCGCCGTCGTGGCGACGGGCACTTGGACATGACCGCGGGCGCCGATCATCTTGACGCCGAGGACTTTGCCGTCGGGGGCCGCGATCTTGGTGATGTTACCGGCCGTGCCGGCGATGTCTAGGACCGCGCGGTCGCCGCTGATCTGGACGCTCTCGACGGTCGGTGCCGCAGGGGCAGCGTTGGGCGCCGGAGCGGCAAGTGCAGGCAGACTCGCGCTGACGCTGAGGATGCAGAGGCCGGCAGCGCCGGCGAGGAGGGGGAGGCGTGACTTTTTCATGAATGCTTTCTGAATCAGTCGGGTTGAATTAGCAGTATTTCACATTTTGTCTGAGCGAGCCTCTCAGACTGTGTTCAGCCGACGGGTGTCGAGTTAGCCCATGACACTTGAGATCGCCTACACCGCCATTGCCCACGCGACCGGAGGCGGCCGCGACGGCCACATCCGCAGTGAAGACGACCGCCTCGACCTCGACACCCGCCCACCCAAAGAGATGGGTGGCTCCGGCGAGGGCACCAACCCCGAGCAGCTCTTCGCTGCCGGCTACTCCGCCTGCTTCCTGAGCGCCCTCCACGGCGTCGGCAAGTCGATGGGGCTCGACACGAAAGACGCCTCGGTCTCGGCCAGTGTCGGCATCGGCCCGAACGGCGACGGCGGCTACGGACTCGCCGTCGAGCTCGACGTCTATACACCGAACGTCGCCGCCGACAAGCGCCAGGAGCTCGCCGATGGCGCGCACCATGTCTGCCCCTACTCGAACGCGACCCGCGGCAACGTCGAAGTGACGATCACCATCGTCGACTGACGCGCTGCGCCTGTCGCTGAGTTGCGGCGTGACGAAGCCCGCCACCGGGGGTTCTGGTGGCGGGCTTCGTCGTGCGCGGAGGGTCAGCCTTTCATCGGTGGGAGCGACAGATAGAGCTTCAGTACCTGGGCGCACCTCGAGTGTCATCACTCTCAACTATGAAATGTTACATCTCGTCAAGGGTTGCTGCTACCACTCCCGCTCACGTGGTTCGCCAGCAGGACCAGCACGGTGATCACCAGGGCGCCCCCCGAGACGCCGGCCAGCGCGGCAGTCGCGACCCGGTGGCACGGCGCAGGCGCCGCGCGGCAGTATCGGTTGAAAATTGCCCTCAGGTCGGGGTGCACCTGGTCGGCGTCCCACCTCCGGTCGAACGACCAGGCCTCCTGTTCGCGCCATGCGACATAGGTGTCGAAACTCTCCGCCTCCGCGGTCGCGCTCCCGCGCCGCGCCTCGTAACCCAAGAGAGCCAGCGCCCAGCCGAGCCGAGCCGAACGGCTGCGCAGCCGGCGCAGCGCTCGGTCCTCCGTCGTCGCCGCCAGCGCAACGAGGCGCACGAAGTTGAGCGGCCCGAAGACGGCCAACCCCGCGAACAGCACGGTGGCGTCGGCGTGTGACTTGAGCGAGATCGCGACCCCCAGAAGGCCGATCGCCGAGATGACGAGGGTTGCCGCGGCGTCGAGTCGGAAGACCGGGGCCTCGCGGCCGACGAATTCCGCCCACGTCTCGACGTTCTTCTGCCACCATTGCCAGCCCGCCGGCACAGGATCCAGCCCGGGGAGCGGTGTCCAGGCGGCGGGCGGCTGCCAGCCCTGGTTCGCCGCGCGCCAGTCAGGGCTCGGCGTGGGCCAGCCGGGCGGAACATGGAACTCGAGAGGCAGGGGTGTGGCGATCCGGGTGATCGGATCGAAGAGAATGGAGTCCATCGGGGGTGGTCGTGCCTTCCGTGGCGTGGTGGACGGGGCGTCGGTGCTCTTTGAGCGTAGGGCTGCGGCGACTCTCCGCGTCAGCCCCTGTTCGCGGGCTTCCCCGGGCGTCGGGAGTTGTCCACAGGGGGCACTTCTGCGGACATGAGAGCGGAGCCGAGCCGAGCCGATAAAGTCGACTCATGGAACCGCAACCGACCCCCGTCGAGCGCCTGCTCAGCATCCGCGAGAGCATCGACAACATCGACGCCGCGCTCGTGCACCTCCTCGCCGAGCGCTTCAAGTTCACGCAGACGGTCGGCCACCTGAAGGCAGACGCCGGCATGCCGCCGAGCGACCCGCAGCGCGAAGTGGAGCAGATCAAGCGCCTGCGCTCCATCGCGGCCGAATCGCACCTCGACCCCGACTTCACCGAGAAGTTCTTGAACTTCATCGTCGCCGAGGTCATCCAGCACCACGTGCGGATCGCCTCGGGCGACGAGGTCGAGGCGTGAGCGACTCCGCTGCGCAGCGGTTCTACCTCGGCTGCTACACCGCCTCGAGCGGCGGCAACGGCGGCGGCGTCTCGGTCTTCGAACGTGCAAGCGCCGGCGAGCCCTGGAAGGCGATCCAGGTCGCCCCGGTCGACGACCCCTCCTTCATCGCGCTCACCGAGGGCGAGTTGCACGCCACCTCCGAGACGACGGCCGGCCGACTCGTCTCGTTCACAGTGTCGGCGGGCGAGCTGCAGCCCGCGTCGATCGCGGCTTCGGGCGGCACCGCACCCTGCCACGTCGTGCTCGACCCCGCATCAGGATCCCTCGTGGTGACGAATTACACGGCAGGCACGTTCGCCGCCCTCTCTGCTGATGCCCTCGATCCTGCCCGCGTGGCCCGTGTGCTGCCCCTCCCCGCCGGTCACGGGGTGGTCGCCGATCGGCAGGAGGCGCCGCACGCCCACAGTTCGACGCCGACGCCGTGGGGCACGCTGCTCGTCAGCGACCTCGGCACCGACCGACTGTACGAGGTGCGAATCGACTCCACGACACTCGAGCCGTCGTTCGTTGCGGCGCATGCCATGCCTGCAGGATCAGGGCCGCGTCATTTCGCCTGGCTCGGCGACCGCCTGCTCGTGACCGGCGAGCTCGACGGGAACGTGCACGTGCTCGACCGCGTCGGCGACGGCTTCGTCGTGGCGCAGTCCGTGCACGGCTACGACCCAACGCAGTCGCACGGCACCGGCGAGGTGCTGCTCTCGCACATCGCCGTGTACGAGGGGCGCGTCTACGTGGCGGTGCGGGGCCGCGACACGATCTCGGTGCTTGCTGAGGCAGGCGGAACAGTCGACGGCCCCTTGGCGCTCGTCGCCGAAGTGCCCTGCGGCGGTCGCTGGCCCCGACACTTCGCCTTCGACGGGTCGCAGATCTACGTGGCGAATCAGCTCGGCGACACCGTCACGATCCTGCCCCTCGACGCGGTCACGGGCATCCCCGGCCCTGTCTCGTCGTCCATCCCCACCGGCTCTCCTTCTTGTGTGCTCTTCCCCTAGCCCATCCCTGCCTCGACACCTCAGAATCTGCGCGTCCGGGGCCTCAAAAGACGTCATTCGTGAGGTCTCGATCGACGCGCGTGGAGAGGTGACGCGCGAGGCGAGCGATGAAGAGGGGGAGCGTGCTCGGGGTCAGGTCTCGCGAGGTCACTCGCAGGGTGCGCCAACCGGCGTCGGCGAACCGCTCGCGCCGTGCGATGTCGTTCAGGAATGTCTTGCGGTCGACGCGGTGGTGATCGCCCTCGTACTCGAGCACGAGCCTTTGCTGGCGATACGAGAAGTCGACGAAGCCCAGCCAGAGGCCCGCTCCGTCGTACTCGTCGACGTTCATCAGCGGCTCGGGCAGGCCGGCCCTCACGATTGCGAGGCGAAGACGTGTCTCTTGGGGCGATCGTGAACCGGCGCGCATGAGCACGGCGGCGTCGCGAAGGCGTGCCACCCCGCGGCCGGTCGTTTTCGCCGCGGCAGCCCTCAGGTCGTCGAGTGCAAGCTCGCTCGCTCGCGACGTCTTCGACCACCGACCCGTCAGCGCGTCACCCAGGATCACGAGATCGTCGAGCCCCAGCACCGTGCGGCACTCTGCCCAAGTCTCGATCGGTGCCGTCAGAGGCATCCCCCGCAGCATGGTGGATGACGGCGGGCTCACCGAGACGTGACCTCGGACTCCCTTCCGCCGCACGGCGTTGTGTCGGGTGACTGTGACGTGCAGTTCCGCGTCGGCGCGCTGGAGCGCCGCCGGCACGGGGAGGCCCCAGAGTCGTGCGGCCGTCGAGTGGCTGAAGACGGCGCCGACGGGGAGAGCTGGCAGGAGCGAGCGGCAGCGGCCCTCGAACGGGTCGCTCAGGGTTTCGACGGCCGCGAGGGCGCGCACACCGTGGTGAGGCCGGGTGAGTGCCACGCGGCGCAGAGCTCGGTCGGGGACGCCCCGGGAGCGCGCTTCACGGACGCTGAACGCACGCAGCGCGAGCTCGGGAGGGAGGGTGTCGTCAGTCATCCCCGGATCCTGCCGTCATTCGAGTCGGCAGATATGCGCTGTTGGCCTCGTTCGTGGATAAGTCGAGCCAGAGCTCGATTGTGGAGAACAGGAGGCGCGCCGAGACCTCACAATCGACAGCTCTCGGGCGGGAGGAGCTGCATATTCTGAGGTCTCGGCACCCGTCGCGCGGCGCTACTCTGCGATGACCGCCCCGAAACGCGCCGGCAGGGTGCCGCGGTGCGCCTGCTGCAGCTCGTCGAGCGGCACGGTGAAGAGATCCTGCACCTCGAGCGACGCCGAGAGCGCGTCGGTCACGCCGATGCGGGCCACCGGGTAGCCGCGCCCCTCGCAGAGCCCACGGAACTTCACGTCGTCCTCGCGCGGCACCGACACGATCACGCGGCCGGTCGACTCCGAGAAGAGGGCCGTTGCGGCGTCGACGCCGTCGCGTTCGATGATCTCGTCGAGCCAGACGCGGGCGCCCATGCCGAAGCGCAGCACGGCTTCGGCGAGAGCTTGGCCCAGGCCGCCGTCGCTGAGGTCGTGAGCGGCCCCGATCAGTGACTGGTCGGACCCGGCCTTGATCAGCGCGGCGAGCTGACGCTCGGCGTCGAGGTCGACCGCCGGCGGCAGACCGCCGAGGTGGTCGTGGACGGTGCCGGCCCAGGCCGAGCCGTCGAGCTCGAGCCGGGTGGTGCCGAGCAGGTAGACGTTGTCGCCCTCGTCCTGCCAGCCCGACGGGATCCTCTTCGCGACGTCTTCGATCACGCCGAGGACGCCGATGACCGGCGTCGGGTGGATCGGCTCCGTGCCGGTCTGGTTGTAGAACGAGACGTTGCCGCCGGTGACGGGGATCTCCATCTCGAGGCAGGCGTCGCTCAGCGCTTCGACCGTCTGCGAGAACTGCCACATGACCTCGGGGTTCTCGGGGCTACCGAAGTTGAGGCAGTCGGTGACGGCGACCGGGGTCGCGCCCGTGACGGCGACGTTGCGGAACGCCTCGGCGAGGGCCAGTCGAGCGCCCTGCGCGGGGTCGAGCTGGCAGTAACGCCCGTTGGCGTCGGTCGCGATGGCGAAACCGAGGCCCGACTCTTCGTCCACGCGCACCATGCCGCCGTCGTCGGGGAAGCTCAGGGCGGTGTTGCCGAGCACGTAGGTGTCGTACTGGTTGGTGATCCAGCTCTTGTCGGCCAGGTGGGGCGAGCCCAGGATCGCCAGGAACTGCGCGCGCAGGTCGTCGCGGGTCTCGGGGCGCTCGAGCTGGGCGGCGCTGTCGGCCTGCAGCTCGTCGATCCACGACGGGTAGGCGACGGGGCGCTCGTAGACGGGGCCGTCGACGGCGACGGTGCGTGGCTCGACGTTGACGATCTCTTCGCCGTGCCAGTTGATGACGAG
This sequence comes from Frondihabitans sp. PAMC 28766, assembly GCF_001577365.1. Taxonomy (NCBI): domain Bacteria; kingdom Bacillati; phylum Actinomycetota; class Actinomycetes; order Micrococcales; family Microbacteriaceae; genus Frondihabitans; species Frondihabitans sp. PAMC 28766. Next base: position 430,164 of record NZ_CP014513.1, on the reverse strand, counting down.
GCGGCCGGTGTCGGTGACCTCGCCGAGCACGCTGGTCTCGACGTCCCACTTGTCGACGACCGCCATGAAGGCGTCGAGCTTGTCGGGGCGCACGACGGCCATCATGCGCTCCTGCGACTCGCTCATCAGGATCTCTTCGGCGGTGAGCGTCGGGTCGCGCAGCAGCACCTTGTCGAGTTCGATGAACATGCCGCCGTCGCCGTTCGACGCCAGCTCGCTGGTGGCGCAGGAGATGCCCGCAGCGCCGAGATCTTGGATGCCTTCGACCAGCTCGTCGCGGAACAGCTCGAGGCAGCACTCGATGAGCACCTTCTCGGCGAACGGGTCGCCGACCTGCACGCTCGGCCGCTTGGTCGGGCCGCCGGCCGAGAACGTGTCGGACGCCAGGATCGAGGCCCCGCCGATGCCGTCCCCACCGGTGCGCGCCCCGAACAGCACCACCTTGTTGCCGGCGCCGCGGGCGTTGGCGAGGTGCAGATCTTCGTGACGCAGGATGCCGACACTGGTGACGTTGACCAGCGGGTTGCCCTGGTAGACCGCGTCGAACACCGTCTCGCCGCCGATGTTGGGCAGACCGAGGCAGTTGGCGTAGAAGCTGATGCCCGAGACGACGCCGTCGACGACGCGCTGCGTGTCGGGGGCGTCGATGGCGCCGAACCGCAGTTGGTCCATGATCGCGACGGGGCGGGCGCCCATCGAGATGATGTCGCGGACGATGCCGCCGACGCCGGTCGCGGCGCCCTGGAACGGCTCGATGTAGCTGGGGTGGTTATGGCTCTCGCCCTTGAACGTGACCGCCCAGCCGCCGCCGATGTCGACGACTCCGGCGTTCTCGCCCATGCCGACCATGAGGTTCTTCTTCATCGCCGGCGACACCTTCTCGCCGAACTGGCGAAGGTAGATCTTCGACGACTTGTACGAGCAGTGCTCGCTCCACATGACGGAGTACATCGCGAGCTCGCCGCTGGTGGGGCGGCGGCCGAGGATCTCGCGGATCCTGATGTATTCGTCTTCTTTGAGGCCGAGGGAGGCGAAGGGCTGCTCGCGGTCGGGGGTGGCGGCGGCGTTCGCGACGGTGTCGGGGACGTGGGTGCCAGGAGCTTTGGTGAGCTGTGCGTCGGTCACTTGACCAGAGCCCTTTCGATGACAGAGGTGAAGAAGGTGAGGCCGTCGACCCCCGACGACATGGCCTCGGGGTGTCGGGCCCGAAGCCCGGCTCGGTGGCGTGCTCGGGGTGCGGCATGAGGCCGACGACGTTGCCGCGCTCGTTGGAGACCCCGGCGATGTCGTCGAACGAGCCGTTCGGGTTCACCCCGATGTAGCGGAAGGCGACCTGGCCTTCGCCCTCGATGCGCTTGATCGTGTCGTCGTCGGCGATGAAGCGGCCGTCGGCGTTCTTGAGGGGGATCGTGATCTCTTGGCCCTCGGTGAAGCCGTTCGTCCAGTCGGTGGTCGCGTTCTCGACGCGGAGGCGCTGGTCGCGGCGGATGAACTGCTGGTGTGCGTTGCGCGTGTGGGCGCCGGGGATGAGGCGTGCCTCGGCGAGCATCTGGAAGCCGTTGCAGATGCCGAGCACGGGCATGCCTTTGTTCGCCGCGTCGACGACCTCGGTCATGATCGGGCTGAGGCTGGCGATGGCGCCGGCCCGCAGGTAGTCGCCGTAGCTGAAACCGCCCGGCAGGATGATCGCTTCGACGCCCTCGAGATCGTGCGAACCGTGCCACAGCGCCACCGGTTCGCCGCCGGCGAGGCGCACGGCGCGCTGGGCGTCGCGGTCGTCGAGCGAGCCCGGGAAGGTGACGACGCCGATGCGCATACCCGCTGCCATCAGAGGGCGGCGGGAGCGGTGTCGGCGACCGTGATCGAGACGACGTCTTCGATCACCGAGTTCGAGAAGACGTCGTCGGCGAGCGTCTTGACCTCGGCCAGGATCTCGTCGGTGACCTCGTCGACCGTGATCTCGAAGCGCTTGCCGATGCGCACCTCGGTGGCGAAGGACTTGCCGAGGCGGGAGAGGGCGCCGGTGACGGCCTTGCCCTGGGGGTCGAGCAGCTCGGCCTTCGGCATGACTTCGACGACGATCGTGGGCACCAGATGACTCCTGTGAGAGAGGGGCGGCGGACCCCGCAAGTCTACAAGCCGTGGCATTGGCGGCTGGCGCCTATGGTTCTGTCAGCGCGTTCTTATGGTCGGCCCCCAGAGTTGACCACGTCGTTGCGGACGGGCCTTGTGATCGGGCCTGTTCCACGTGCTGGTCAAACAGCCTGGAACACGCAATGACCTGCCGCGGGGCATCTGATCCGCCCCCGGTTCGTAGAGGCCCGGCCGTTTCCCCCGACGACCGGGCCTCTCCTCCGTTCACGTGACGCGCCCTCCGCGCAATGAGTCGGCGCCGGCCGAGAGACGCGCTACGGGAGGAAGACCGGCAGCTGGTGCTTCGCCCGCGCAAGTGCGCGGGCGCCGGCAGAATCGGCGCGCGCGGCGCGCGGAGCATCCCGGCCTGTTTTGAATCACTCAAAAGAAGTGGTTCACTGGATGAATGACGTCGACCGAGATGCGCGAGCAGCTGGACGCCGAGCAGAGCCTCCGGGCCGCCGGCCTCCGCGTCACCGCGCCGCGGGTCGCCGCCATCGAAGCGCTGGGCGAGCACTCGCACGCCACCGCAGACGAGGTTTTCGCCCGGGTCGCACAGCGGCTGCCGGGCACGTCGCTACAGGCGATGTACGGGGTGCTGGGCGCCTTGACCGGCGTGGGAATCCTGCGCCGTATCGAGCCGGCCGGGTCGGCCGCGCGCTACGAGCTGCGCATCGGCGACAACCACCACCACATGGTGTGCTCGCTCTGCGGCGCCATCGAAGACGTCGACTGCGTCGTCGGCGATGCGCCGTGCCTCACGCCGTCCGAGACCAGCGGCTATCGCGTGCAGACCGCCGAGGTCACCTTCTGGGGCTCTGCCCCGAGTGCCTGGCGCTCGAGAACGCCTGAGATGCGAGGACGCAGAGACGCCGCGACCCGGCAGGGCCGGCCCGACAGACCGGCCACAGACAACCCGTCGATCAACAAGGAGACAAGATGACAGACGAGAAGGCAACACCCATCACCACCACTCAGGCGGGCAACCCCGTCGCGAGCGACGAGCACTCGCAGTCGGTCGGCGCCGACGGGCCCATCGCGCTCCACGACGTCTACCTCGTCGAGAAGCTCGCCCAGTTCAACCGCGAGAAGGTGCCCGAGCGCATCGTGCACGCCAAGGGCGGCGGCGCGTTCGGCACGTTCACCGTGACGAACGACGTCTCGCAGTACACCCGCGCCAGCCTCTTCCAGCCCGGCGCCGTCACCGACATGCTCGCGCGCTTCTCGACCGTCGCCGGCGAGCAGGGCTCGCCCGACACCTGGCGCGACCCCCGCGGATTCGCGCTGAAGTTCTACACGGACGAGGGCAACTACGACCTCGTCGGCAACAACACGCCCGTCTTCTTCATCCGCGACGGCATCAAGTTCCCCGACTTCATCCACTCGCAGAAGCGTCTGCCGGGATCGCACCTGCGCGACCACGACATGCAGTGGGATTTCTGGACGCTCTCGCCCGAGTCGGCCCACCAGGTCACCTGGCTGATGGGCGACCGCGGCCTCCCCGCGTCCTGGCGCATGATGGACGGCTTCGGCTCGCACACCTACCAGTGGATCTCCGCCACCGGTGAGAAGTTCTGGGTCAAGTACCACTTCAAGACCGAGCAGGGCAACGAGATCCTGTCGCAGCAGGATGCCGACCGCATCGCAGGCGAGGACGCCGACTTCCACATCCGCGACCTCGACGAGGCGATCACGCGCGGCGACTTCCCGAAGTGGAAGCTCAGCGTGCAGATCATGCCCTACGCCGACGCTGCGACCTACCGCTTCAACCCGTTCGACCTGACGAAGGTGTGGCCGCACAGCGACTACCCGCTCGTCGAGGTCGGCACGATGGAGCTCAACCGCAACCCCGAGAACTACTTCGCGCAGATCGAGCAGGCGACCTTCGCCCCGTCGAACTTCGTGCCCGGCATCGCGGCCAGCCCCGACAAGATGCTGCTCGCGCGCATCTTCAGCTACGCCGACGCGCACCGCTACCGCGTGGGCACGAACCACGCGCAGCTGCCCGTCAACCTGCCGAAGAGCGAGGTCAACGACTACTCGAAGGACGGCGCGGCTCGCTACCAGTTCTCGGCCGCGACGACCCCGGTCTACGCGCCGAACTCGGTGGGGGCCCTGCCGCGTCGCCCGAGGCCCACGGCGACGACTCCGGGTGGGAGTCGGACGGCGTGTTGCAGCGCTCCGCTGCCACGTTGCATCCTGAAGACGACGACTTCGGCCAGGCCGGCACGCTCGTGCGCGAGGTGCTGGACGACGCCGCTCGCGACCGCCTGGTGGGCAACATCGTCGGGCACGTCTCGAAGGTGACGCGCCCCGACCTGCTGCTGCGCGTGCTCGACTACTGGTCGAATGTCGACGAGGAGCTCGGCCGCCGCGTCGCGGAGGGCGTCAACCCGAGCGCCCCCGGCTCGAACGAGGACCCGGCCACCGTCGGGATCCTGCAGTAACTCGCTGACTCACCGGCGCTGAATCGCTGAAACCCTCGCGATCGGACATCGCTACCCGGACCCAGGCCCACCGCGATGTCCGGTTGCGAGGGTTTCGCATGCTGGGGCCGGACGAGCCGCAGCTGGACGAGCTGCAGCTAGACGAGCTGCGCGTTCCACTGCAGGTCGCCCGCCGGCCAGTCGGCGAGCCTCGAGTGGCACGGGCGCACCAGCCAGCCGCCCTGCGCCGTGACGAGGGTGGCGGCGCCGTCGGCCCCGAAGGCGTTGTACGTGCCGGTGAGCTCGTCGAGGTGCGTCCAGCCGTGCTTGGCGTAGAACGGCACCGTCTGCTCGCCGGTCTCGAGCACTCCGAACGAGACCTCGAGGTGCGCGAGGGCGGCGTCGACGAGGCGCATCAGCTGCCCGCCGAGACCGGTGCCCTGCAGGATCGGCGAGACGGCCACCATACCGACGCAGGCAACGACGATCTCCTGGTCGCCGACCGTCACGAAAAGCCGTCGCACGCCGGCATGGGCGACGACCACGTCGCCCGATCGCGCGACGATGCGCAGCTCGGGCTGCATGCCGGCCCAGCTGCGAGCACCCTGGTACCAGTGCGAGTAGTCGGCGAAGGCGCGGGCGAGCATCGCGGTGATCGCCTCGTGATCGTCGAGCGTGAGCGACCCCTCGGCCACGGTAGTGAACTGCGGCTCGTGCGGCATGGAGGCGGGGTCGGTGCCGGCGTCGGCATCGTGAACGGTCATGCGCGCCACGCTACGCGGCGGCTCCTCGGCGCCGTGCCAGCCAAGGGCTGACGGCAGCACGATGCCTGGCGAGGCGATTGCTATTCGTGCGTGAGGGTCTTGCCGTAGCAGACGCTGTCGGGGTTGCCCTTGTAGTGGCCGAAGTTCGGGATCGTGACGTACCCCTCGCGCTCGTAGAAGCGCGTGGCGTCGGGCTGCGCGGTACCGGTCTCGAGCACGAGGCGAGTCCAGCCGAGGGCGAGGGCGCGCTTCTCGAGCTCGCGCAGCACGGTGACCGAGGCGCCCGTGCCGCGGGACTTGCTGCGGACGAACATCCGCTTGATCTCGGCGTCGCCGGCCTCGGCCGCCTCGCCGTGCAGCTCGCGCAGAGCGCCGCAGCCGACCGGCTTGCCGTCGACCGATGCGACCAGGAACACGGCGATGTCGGCCGCCGTCGGCTTGACGCCCGGCTCGGAGTCGTCGGTTCCGTAGCGGATGGCGATCTCGGCCCGCTGCTCGCAGCGGAGGTGAGCGCCCTCAGGGTCCGTCCACGGGCGATCCTCGACCAGGATCTCCGTCGTCAGCGTGTTCGTCACCGGAACATTCTGCATCTTCGGGGCCCGGATGGTTAATCGGCGGCGGTGAGTCGCTCGAGCAGTTCGCGGTAGCGGCCGGCGGTCTGGGCGACGATCTCGTCGGGCAGCACGGGGGGAGTGCCCTCTCTGTTCCAGTTCGCACTGAGCCAGTTGCGCACGATCTGCTTGTCGAAGCTGTCGGTGCGGTTACCCGAGGCGTAGACGGCGGCGTCCCAGTAGCGGCTCGAATCGCTGGTCAGCACCTCGTCGGCGAGGGTGATCTCACCCGTCGCTCGATCAGCACCGAACTCGAACTTCGTGTCGGCCAGGATCACGCCGCGCCGCTCGGCTATCGCCGACGCCGTGCGGAAGACCTCCAGCGAGATGTCACGCAGAGCTGACGCGAGATCCGCCCCGACGAGCTCGGCGGTGCGCTCGTAGGTGATGTTCTCGTCGTGGTCGCCGAACTCCGCTTTGAACGCGGGGGTGTAGATCGGCTCGGGCAGCCTGTCGCCCGAGGTGAGCCCGGCCGGGAGGGGGATGCCGCAGACGGTGCCGTGATCCTGGTATTCGAGCCACCCGCTGCCGACGAGGTAGCCGCGCACGACGGCTTCGATGGGGAACATGTCGAGGGGTTTCACGAGCATGGCGCGGCTCGCGACGGCGGCGGGCACGCCAGGCACTCCCGCGTGGGCGGCCTCGGCAACGGACAGCAGGTGATTGGGCACGGACGGCAGCTGGTCGAACCACCAGAGGCTCAGCTTCGTCAGCAGGGAACCCTTGTCGGTGATGCCGGGCTCGAGCACGAAGTCGAAGGCGCTGACGCGGTCGGTCGCGACGACCAGCACGGCGCTCGCGTCGGCGAGGCCCGTGGCACCGACGGGCACGTACAGGTTGCGGACCTTGCCCGAATAGACGGCTGTCCAGCCTTCCAGGGCAGGCGCGTCAGGGAGCGTCTGGCTCATCGTGCGACCTTCTCGGCGATGTCGTGGCGATACTGGCCACCCTCGAGCTCGATCTTCGACAGCGCTTCGTAGGCACGGGCCCGCGCCTCGGCGAACCCGTGACCCGTCGCGACGACACTCAGCACGCGACCGCCGGTTGCGAAGAGCCCGTTCTCGCCGCGAGCCGTGGCGGCGTGGGCGACGCTGACGCCCGGCACCGTCAGCGCCTCGTCGATGCCGCTCAGGGCGCGGCCAGTGATCGGTGCGTCGGGATAGCCCTCGCTCGCGAGCACGACGGTGACGGCGGCCTGGTCGGAGAACACGGGCGCAGGATGCGAGGCGAGCGACCCGTTCGCCGCCGCCAGCAGCAGCCCCGAGAGAGGCGTCTCGAGCCGGGGCAGCACCACCTGCGTCTCGGGGTCGCCGAATCGTGCGTTGAACTCGATCACGCGAATGCCCTGCTCGGTGAGGATGAGGCCCGCGTAGAGGAGGCCGATGAAGGGCGTGCTCTCTTTGGCGAGCTGGCGCACCGTCGGCACGGCGATCGTCTCGATGACCTCTTCGACGAACTCGGCCTCGCTGCCGAAGCGGTCGGCGAGCCAGGGCAGCGGCGAGTAGGCGCCCATGCCGCCGGTGTTCGGGCCGGCGTCGCCGTCGAGGAGGCGCTTGAAGTCTTGCGCGGGGCTGAGCGGCACCACGGTGTGGCCGTCGGACACCAGGAAGAGCGAGACCTCTTCGCCCTCGAGGAACTCCTCGACGAGCACCGAGCCGTGCTGCAGCCAGTAGGTCGCGTGCTCGAGTGCGGCGTCGCGGTCGTCGGTGACCAGCACGCCCTTGCCCGCCGCAAGGCCGTCGGCCTTGACGACGTAGGGTGCGCCGAACTCGTCGAGCGAGGCCGTCGCCTCCTGCAGGGTGCCGGTGCGGACGGCGCGGCCGGTAGGCACGCGCGCCTCGTCCATGATGCGCTTGGCGAACGTCTTCGAGCCCTCGAGGGCGGCGGCTCGCCTGCCGGGGCCGAAGACGGGGATGCTGTGCGCGCGGAGGGCGTCGGCGACGCCGGCGACGAGGGGAGCCTCGGGCCCGACGATGACGAGCTCGATGTCGTTCTCGAGGGCGTACTCGGTGACGACGGCGCCGTTGGTCGCGTCGAGGGCGACGGTCTCGACGTCGGCGGCGAGGCCGGCGTTGCCCGGGGCGGCGATGACGTGGTGCTCCGCCCCGCCCGGCAACGACGCCTCACGGAGGAGGGCCGTGACGATGGCGTGCTCGCGAGCACCGGAGCCGAGAACGAGAATTCGCACGGGGGATACCTTATCGACTATGGCCAAGGCGAGAATCGACCCCGATCAGGGCCGGGCGGCTGTGCAGGTGGCGCTCGAGAGCGAGAGCGTGCCACGCCCGACGACGGCCATGGCCGTCCGATACCTGCTGCAGCTGCTCGGCGACCGCGAGCCCGGGGCGACCGTCGAGGTCAGGATCCCGCCCTTCGGCGCCGTCCAGTTCATGGAGGGGCTCAGCCACACGCGGGGCACCCCGCCGAACGTCGTCGAGATGGACGCGGCCACCTTCGTCGCGCTCGCCGACGGCAGGCTCTCGTGGGCCGATGCCCGAGCCCAGGCGAGGGTGGCCGCGTCGGGCAGCCGGGCCGACATCAGCGCGTTCCTGCCGATCGCGTGGCGGGGAGGCTCAGCCGGGCCTGCGACAATGGAGCCGTGAGTACGGCACCCGACAGCCCCCAGAACCCGAGCCGCAGGTCGAGACGACCCGCGACGAGGTGCGAGTCCGGCGGGCTCCGAAATACCCCGTGTTCATCTTCGGCGGCATGATCGTCGGCGTCATCGTCACGTTCATCGCCGTCTCGCTTGCGCCCGGTCGCAACGACGACGGCACGCCCTTCCTGCAGGCCTTCGGGTATTTCGTGATCTACGGCCTGGCGATCGGGGCCTGCGTGGGCGCGCTCGTCGCGATCCTGATCGACGCCGTCCTCACCCGTCGTGCCAAGAACGTCGAGACGCAGCGTACCGCGACTCCGGCGGCCGACGAGGCCGAGTACGGCTACGAGGGCGGCGTCGCCGACGTGCAGCCCGAGGTCGCTCCGGCAGCAGAGGCCGAGCCCCGGCCCCAGCCCGACGAGGGCGACCCGAGCAGTAGGCCCGTCGCCTACTTCTGCACCCGAGCGCGGTGTTCACGCGGATTCGAGCGCCCGAGAGCGTCCGACTCCTTGCGGTAGGGCCTACTCGGCGTCGTGGTCGGGCTTGCGCCTCAGGAATCGTTGGCGGGACGTGAACCAGATGCGAACGAGCTCGTGGACGAGGAAGAATGTGAAACCGGCGACGGTCAAGATGGCAACGCCGATCGCCGAAGCACCAACACGTGCGATGAGGTCCACGGTTCACTCCTCGGCTGCTGCGCTGATCCAGGAAGCCGACTCAGCTCGAGAACTGCCGATAGGCGGACATCAGCGTATCAGAATGTCACCTATCAAGTATCTCGAGGCCTGAGGATTCACCGCGGCAGCTATCACTGTGCCAAACGCGCGGCGTGAGCCCCGAGCGCGACGAATCGATCGGGCCTACTTCTGCACCCGCAGCCGTGCCAGCAGCTCGGGCGCGCGCTGTTCGAGCTGCCGCCCCCCGACGCGCACCCCGGCCACGAGGAGGGCCGCGCCCAGCAGCAGACCGACCACGAGGGTGACCCAGCCGAGCGTGAGGCTGCCGGTGGCGCCGGCGACGACCGAGAGCACGATCTCGGGGATCGCGAGCAGCCCGAGGATGCCCCAGGTGGCGAACGTGGTGATGGCCGTCGTGAATCCTGCCCCCGTCTTCGCGGCGAACGGGCTGTCACCCGGCGACGGCACCGGCAGCACGATGCGCGACGACGAGACACTCGACAGGCCGAGACCCGAGAGCAGGATGCCCACTGCGAGGCCGAGCACCGCCGGCAGCGACCGCCACGACCCGGTCACGGCCACCGACGCCAGCGTGATGCCGACGACGACGGGCACGGCGAACGTCGCAACGGCGATGACGCGCCCGGCCCGGTCGGCGACGCCGCGCACCCCCGCCGAGACATGCGCGGCGAACGCCGTGGAGTCGTACGACAGGTCGGTGAAGATCGACAGTGACACCAGCACCGCCACGATCGGCCCGGACGCGGTGACGAGACCGGGCAGGTGCAGCGTCCGGCTGTTCACGTAGAGCAGGATCGGGAAGATCGGGATCAGGATCAGCTGGCGGCTGTACCGCGGGTCACGCGCCCAGTACGTCAGCGAGCGCGCGGCGATCGCCCCGGTGACGGTCGCGGGGAAGCGCCCGAACAGGCCGATCGCCCCGCTGGCTGCGGTCTTGATGATCGGCTTCTGCGTCGTGATCAGGGCGGTCGCGAGGCTGCGCCGCCACACCAGGGCGACCACGGCGAGCGTAGCCAGGGCGATGGCGAGGTGCGCGATGCCGAGCGCCGGGTGATCCTTGGCGATGTCGGCGGGCACCGACCAGCTCGCCCCGAGCGGCGTCCACGAGAGGCCGTCGACGAGCGCCGGGATCGCCTGGTTGGCCTGGCTGATGCCTCGGCTGAGAATTGTGATGAGCGGCCCGAGCAGCAGCAGCGGGATCAGCACCAGGATGCCGGAGATCTCGCGATAGCGCCGGTGCGCCGCGAGCCCCGAGTTGAGCGACTCGACCATCCGCGAAGCGCATACGCAGGTGAGCGTCGAGATCGTGGTCGTGAACAGGGCGAGGACGGCGACGCCGGGGTGGTGCACCCAGGCCAGCGACGTGAGCCACCCGGCGAGGAGGGTGACGGTGCCGGGGATGCCGAGCACACCGCAGATCGCGAGGGCGACCAGCAGCCGGTCGGCGGCGATGGGGAAGATCTTGAGCTTGGCGACGCTCAGCGTCTGATCGATCCCCGACATCAACAGGGGCACGATGATCCAGCCGACCAGCGTGGCTGATCCTGCGATCACCTCGATGGTGCGGATCAGGTTCGCCGACGCGTAGTCGAGCACGTGCAGGCCCACCGCGATCAGCACCAGGATGCCGAAGCCGTAGACCCCGCCGACGATCACGGCGACCAGCTGCCAGGGGCTGCGGCGGATGGTGTTCGCCATCACCTGCAGCCGCAGGGTCAGGAGGTGCGCAACCACTCGGGGCCCCTCGAGTGGTGGCGGCCGCCGACGAGCGAGACGAAGACGTCTTCGAGATCCCGCCCCTGCCTGACCTCGTCGACGGTGCCGGCGGCCAGCACGCGGCCGTTCGCGATGATGGCGACGTGGTCGCACATGCGCTGGACGAGATCCATGGCGTGGCTCGAGACGATCACGGTGCCGCCGCCGTCGACGTAGCCGGCCAGGATGTCGCGGATGTTCGCCGCCGACACGGGGTCGACGCTCTCGAACGGCTCGTCGAGCACCAGCAGGCGCGGGGCGTGCACGAGCGCCGTCGCCAGCGCGATCTTCTTGGTCATGCCAGCCGAGTAGTCGACGACGAGCTTGCCGGCGGCGTCGGTCATGTCGAGCATCTGCAGGAGGTCGCGCACGCGGTGCGCGACGGTCTGGCGGTCCATGCCGCCGAGGAGGCCGTGATACGTGACCAGCTGTTCGCCGCTCAGCCGGTCGAACAGGGCGATGCCGTCGCTCAGCACGCCGACGAGCTTCTTGGCGGCCGTGGGGTTCGACCACACGTCGACGCCCAGGATCTCGAGGTGCCCGGCATCCGGCCGCAACAGGCCCGTGGCCATCGAGAGGGTGGTCGTCTTGCCCGCACCGTTCGGGCCGACGAGGCCGTAGAAGCTGCCGGCGGGCACGTCGAGGTCGATGCCGGCGACCGCCACCTTGTCGCCGAAGCGCTTGAAGAGGCCGCGGATCGACAGGGCCGGCGTGCTCGGCGCGGGCTGCGCGGCGGCGGGGGCGGGTTGCGCGGCGCCGGGGGCGGAAGCCGTCGCAGGCTCGCCCGGCGCGCGCCGCGCGGCAGAGCCCCCCTCGGGCAGCCGCGTCGCTGGGTCGGGTGGCGGCGCGTCGAACATGATGCCGCTCAGCCTACGGAAAGGCGGCCGCCGCGTCGTCCCCCGGAACAGGGTTCAGCGGCGCTGCGCCCCGCGCCCTCAGCTGAGCTGGTTCGCCTCGACCCAGGCGAGGTATTCGGGGCTGACCGTGCCGGTGACGTAGTCGCCGGTGAAGCAGCTCATCTCGAGGTCGGTGACGTTCGAGCCCTCGGTGATGGCCGAGCGCATGTCTTCGACCTCCTGGTAGATGAGGTGGTCGGTGCCGAGCTCGCGGGCGATCTCGGGGATCTTACGGTCGTGGGCGATCAGCTCCTGGCGCGTCGGCATGTTGATGCCGTACACGTGCGGGTAGCGGACGGGGGGAGCAGCGCTCGTGAACGTCACCTTGTTGGCGCCGGCGGCCCGGGCCATCTCGACGATCTCGCGCGAGGTGGTGCCGCGCACGATCGAGTCGTCGACGATGAGGATGTTCTTGCCCTTGAACTCCGAGCCCATCGCGTTGAGCTTCTGGCGCACCGACCGCTTGCGCTCGGCCTGGCCGGGCATGATGAAGGTGCGGCCGATGTAGCGGTTCTTGTAGAAGCCTTCGCGGTATTCGATGCCGAGCTTCTGGGCGACCTGCGATGCGGCGGGGCGCGAGGAGTCGGGGATCGGCATGACCACGTCGATGTCGCCGGTCGGGGCGTACTTCGCGATGGTGTCGGCCAGACGGTCGCCGAGACGAAGACGCGCGTCGTAGACCGAGATGCCGTTCATCACCGAGTCGGGCCGGGCCAGGTAGACGTACTCGAACGAGCACGGCACGAGGCGCGGGTTGGCGTGGCACTGCTTCGACACCATCTCGCCGTCGACCGTGATGAACACGGCCTCACCGGGGGCGACGTCGCGCACGATCTCGTAGCCGGCCGACTCGAGCACGAGGCTCTCGGAGGCGACGATCCACTCCTCCTTGCCCGAGCCGTTCTCGGCGAGGCGACGGCCCAGGATCAAGGGGCGGATGCCGAACGGGTCACGGAAGGCCAGCAGACCGTGGCCGGCGATCATCGCGATCGCGGCGTACGACCCCTGCACGCGGTCGTGCACGCGGGTGACGGCGGCGAAGACCTGCTCGGGGTCGAGTTCGTGGCCGTTGACCTGCTCCTGCAGCTCGTGCGCGAGCACGTTGACGAGCAGTTCGGTGTCGCTGTTCGTGTTGAGGTGGCGGCGGTCGATGTGGAAGAGCTCGCTCGTCAGCTCACGCGTGTTGGTGAGGTTGCCGTTGTGGATCAGGACGATGCCGTAGGGCGCGTTCACGTAGAACGGCTGCGCCTCCTGCTCGTTCGACGCCGCGCCCTTCGTGGCGTAGCGCACGTGACCGAGCCCCATGTTGCCGAGCAGGGCCCGCATGTCGCGGGTGCGGAACGACTCGCGCACCTGTCCGCGGGTCTTGTGGGAGTGGAAGACGCTGCCCTCGGCGGTCGCGATTCCGGTGGAATCCTGACCGCGGTGCTGAAGAAGAAGAAGTGCGTCGTAGACGAGTTGGTTGGCTGGCTCGTGCGCGACGAGACCGACGATGCCGCACATGCGCGGTGGGCTCCAGACCGTAGAGTTGGGCTTACGACCACAGTCTGCCATGCCTGCGATTGGATGAAGAATTGGCCTCCACCCCCACCGGCTCCGCCACCGCCTCGAGCTCGTATGCCGCGGCCGGCGTCGACACCGCGGCCGGTGATCTCGCGGTCGAACTCATGAAATCCGCGGTCTCGGCAACGCATTCCGCGAATGTCCTGGGCGGAGTCGGTGGGTTCGCCGGCCTCTTCGACGTCTCCTTCCTCAAACAGTTCGAGAAGCCCCTGCTCGCCACTTCGACCGACGGCGTCGGCACCAAGGTCGCCATCGCGCAGGCTCTCGACAAGCACGACACCATCGGTCAAGACCTGGTCGGCATGGTGGTCGACGACATCGTCGTGGTCGGCGCGCGCCCCCTCTTCATGACCGACTACATCGCCTGCGGCAAGGTCGTGCCCTCGCGCATCGCCGACATCGTCAAAGGCATCGCCCTCGCCTGTTCGGCCACCGGCACCGCTCTCGTCGGCGGCGAGACCGCTGAGCACCCGGGCCTCCTCGGGCCCGACGACTACGACGTCGCCGGCGCCGCGGTCGGTGCCGTCGAGGCGTCGGCTCAGCTGGGCCCGCACCTCGTGCAGGATGGCGACGTGGTGCTGGCGCTCGCGTCATCGGGGCTGCACTCCAACGGGTTCTCGCTGGTGCGTCACATCCTGCGCTCTGCCGACCTGGGTTACACCGACACGAATACCGACCTCGGCGGGGCGATCGGCGAGGCGCTGCTCGAGCCGACACGGCTCTACACGACGCCGCTGCTGCGGGTGCTCGACGCCGCGGCTGCAGGATCCGACGTGGCGGCCGGATCCGACGTGCCCGCTGGTTCCGTTCATGCACTCAGTCACGTCACCGGTGGTGGCATCGCCGCGAACCTCGCCCGCGTGCTGCCGATCGGCTCGTGGGTCGAGGTCGACCGCTCGACCTGGTCGCCGCTGCCCGTCTTCCGCGTGCTCAGCGACATCGCGGGGTCCACGCTCGAGTCGAGTGAAGGCACCTGGAACCTCGGCATCGGCATGATCGCCGTCGTCTCGGCCTCGTCGGTCGCTGCCGTCTCGGCGCTGCTCGAGGCCGACGGCATCGCCACCTGGCCCGTCGGCACGGTCTCGACGGCGGTGCGCGACCTCACGGGCTTCGAGCAGGGCGCCAAGGGCGTCGACGGCGGGGCCGTGCGCCTTGTCGGCTCCTACCGGCCTTAGCCATTCGGCTTCAGCCGCAAAGGGGGACGGCCGGGGCACAGAGCGGGGACAGAATTGTCCGCATTTGGCGGGACAAAACGGTCTGTGCCGTCGTATGATTTGAGGGCTGCTCAATGAGGAGCGGCGACCGGCCCCCGAAGCCGGAGAATCATAAGGACCCCGCATGACCATCACGCGCACTGTCACCGTCCGCGACCACGAGGTCTACGTCCGCACCATCGAAGTGCCCGACGAGACCCCGGCCACCGAACCCTTCACTGCCATCACCGGAGGTCGACGCACTGCCGCGTTGACCGCCGCCGGCGGCGTGCTCGTTGTGGTGTTGGCCTTGATGCCTGAGATCGTGCGGATTTTCCACTAGGAACGACGGAAGGCCGCCCGTATGGGCGGCCTTTCGTGTGCTGTGAGCGTCAGCGGATCAGGCAGTCTTGTGGTGATCCTCTGCCGAGTAGTCGTCGGCGTAGGTGTCGACGTACTCGTCGTCCGCCTCGGGCTCATCATCAGCCCACTTGTCGACGTACTCGTTCTCGTCGTGCGGGGTGGAGAGCTCTTTTTCGAGCGCGCCGTAGTTCGTCTCCGGGCTGAAATATTTCAGCTCGCGAGCCACCTTGGTGTGCTTAGCTTTTTGACGGCCGCGCCCCATGCGAGACCCCCTCGTGATTCTGGCCCGGATTGCTGGTGAGGCACGTCGCGGGAGACATGCACTCGGACCCGGGACGACCGACAGGTAAATGGTGCAAAACTAACCGCAACCTTAGCATGTGCCACCGTGCCCGGCTTCAGCCCGGGCCCGTCCGAGACGTCCAGAATGGGGGCCATGGCTGACGACGAGATGGTGCTTCCCGCCAGTGAGCGCACCCGCGTCGTCGTCACCGGCGCGGGGCAGGCAGGCCTCTCGGTCGCGTATTTCTTACAGCGACTGGGATTGCAGCAGGGTGCCGACTTCGTCGTGCTCGATCGCGGCCCGACGACGGGCGGCGCGTGGCAGTATCGCTGGCGGTCGCTGCGCCTCGGCACGGCTCATCGCGTGAACGATCTCCCAGGCATGTCAGAGCTGGGTCTCAGCTTCGACCGCGCCGACAAGACCGCCCCGGCCCGCGACATCGTCTCCGACTACTACGACCGCTACGAGCGGCACTTCGGCCTCCGAGTGCGGCGGCCAGCCGACGTCCGCGGCATCGACGACCTCGGGGCGGGTCACGACAACGACCTGGCCGTGCGGTATCTCGACGGCGACGGTGCCTTCCACGAGATCCTGACAGAGCTCGTCGTGAACGCCACGGGCACGTGGGGCTCACCGTTTCGGCCCTTCTACCCCGGGCGCGACACGTTCGCCGGGCGGCAGCTGACGACCGCCGACTACACCGAGGCCGACGACTTCGAGGGGCAGGACGTCGTCGTGGTCGGGGGAGGGACGAGCGCAGTCGGCTTCTTGCTCGAGCTCGAGAAAGTGGCGGCTCGCACGACCTGGGTCACGCGTCGCCCCGTCGACTGGGTCGACCAGATCGAGCTCGGCGTCGAGATGCGCGTCTCGGCCGTCGACGAGCAGGACGCCGCCGCCAAGGATGGCCGTGCTCTGCCGAGCATCGTGAGCGGCACCGGGATCCCGCTGAGCCGCCGCCACCGGGCCGGCATCGACCGGGGCGTGCTCGTCGACCACCCGATGTTCACCTCGATCGAGCCCGACGGGGTCCGGTTCGCCGACGGCTCGTTCGTTCACGCCGACGCGATCATCTGGGCGACGGGGTTCCGACCCGAGCTCCGGCACCTCTCCAGCCTGAAGCTGCGCACGTCGCAGGGTGGTCTCGTCGTCGAGCGAGGGGCGTCGCAGGCCGACCCGCGGATGTTCTTCGCCGGCTACGGCCCGCAGGCCTCGACCATCGGCGCCAACCGTGCGGGCCGCGTCATCGCGCGGCAGGTCCTCCTCGCGCTCTCCCGCCGCTGACCCCTCCCTCCCTCCCCTTCCGTTTTACCTATAGGTGCGGCGTTTCCGCAGTGATGTTTCTGTGCGGGAGCGGCCTACCTATAGGTAAAACGGGGAGGCTAGGGGCGGGGAGGGTGGACGGCCGCGAGGGCCTGCCAGACGGCGACGGAGGCCGCGGCCGACCAGGCCTGCGGGCGGCAGGCGGCCGGGTAGGGGACCGGCCGCGGGATGTCGTGAGCGGCATCGCCCGAGTGGAGCTCTGGCATCCTGTAGTCGAACCAGGGGGCTGCCGAGAGCAGGCCCTCCGACAGGGTGGCTGCCTCGTCGGCGAAGCCCTCGCGGGCGAGACCGGAGATTGCGATCGCGGTGTCGTGCGTCCAGACGCTGCCGCCGTGGTAGCTGAGCGGCCAGTAGCCGGCCGAGTCGGTCGACATCGTGCGCAGCCCGAAGCCGCTCGACAGCTGCGGCGAGACGAGTCGGCGGGCGATGAGGGCAGCCTGCGACGGCGACAGGATGCCGGTGCCGAGCACGTGCCCGAGGTTGCTGGTGACCGTGTCGACGGCGCGCTTGTCGGCGTCGAGGGCGATGGCGAGGTAGTCGCCGTCGGGGTCGCTGATCCAGAACGTCTCGTGGAGTCGGGCGCGCAGCCGGGCGGCCCAGGCGCGCCACTCGTCGCCAGAGCCAGAGCCAGAGCCAGAGTCAGAGCCAGAGCCTCGTGAGCCGGAGCCGGCCGAACCGAAACGATCCAGCAGCGAAGCCCCCGCCATCGCCGCCTCGTACGCGTAGGCCTGCACCTCGACGAGCGCGATCGGCCCCGTCGCGAGCGCGCCGTCCTGCCACTGCACGCTGTCGCCGGAGTCCTTCCAGCCCTGGTTCGACAGCCCGTGTCCGGTCTCGTCGACGTATTCGAGCAGCCCGTCGCCGTCGGAGTCGCCGTAGTCGCGCATCCACTCGAGCGCCGCTGTCAGGTGCGGCAGGAGTTCGCGCACCTCGGCGTCGGGCAGCCCCCAGCGCCAGGCGTCGTGCAGGAGGCAGATCCAGAGCGCGGTGGCGTCGACGGTGCCGAAGTAGAGCGGCGGCAGGCTGATCCCCTCGCCGGGGATGGTGAGCGTCTGCGATCGCAGCTCGTGCATGATCTTGCCCGGCTGCTCGGCCGTCGCCGCAACGCGAGAGGTGCCCTGGAGGCCGGCGAGCACACGCAGGGTTCCGCGGGCGACCCGCAGACCGTCGTCGACGGGCAGGAGGAAGCGCGCCGCCCAGATGGAGTCGCGACCGAAGAGCGTGAAGAACCAGGGCGCCCCTGCCGCGAGGAAAACGTCGCCCGGCGCGCTCGCCGTCGTGAGACGCAGCGCGTCGAGGTCGTCGAGGGCACGGTCGAGCCAGCGCGCGAGCCGGTCGTCGACGGGCGCAGGATCGAGGGCACCCCAGCGCGCAGGCGAGGTCACGCCTGCCACCACGGCGGTGGTGGCACGGGCGTCGAGGTCGAACCCCACCGTGGTGGCACCGTGGGCCGGCACCACCACGGGCCACGCGAGCGTGAGGCCGTTGGAGGCCTCGTCGATCGTGGCGCCTCGGCCGTCGAGCGTGACGTGGGTTCCGTCGCCCGACCAGGCGCAGGATCCTGTGCCCCTCTCGGTGCGCGGGTCGAAGGGCGCGGCGAGCCCCGACTTCACG
The DNA here is from genome assembly GCF_001577365.1 of Frondihabitans sp. PAMC 28766. Lineage (NCBI taxonomy): Bacteria > Bacillati > Actinomycetota > Actinomycetes > Micrococcales > Microbacteriaceae > Frondihabitans > Frondihabitans sp. PAMC 28766. Next base: position 411,946 of record NZ_CP014513.1, on the reverse strand, counting down.
AGCTCCATCGTGGTGATGTCGGGTCGAAGCGTCATCGTGACCGTCGTCTCGATCTCGCGATCGAGGCGGGAGGTGAGAGTGACGCGTTCGCGGATGCCGGTGGTCGTGGCGGTGCGCGAGAGGCTGGCGCGAACATCGGGGTCGGCGCCGGGGTCGTCGAGCAGCCGCAGCAGGGATTCGAAGCGGACGGTCGAGGCGTCGATCGGCACGGTCGCGATCGGCTCGGGCTCGTCGCCGCCGACGGTCAGCGAGAGCGCTGAGGCGATGCGGACGTCGCCGAGGTAGACGCCGTGGATCGCGGCGCCGCCCATGGTGCCGTCGGAGGCGGACCATGCTTGGGCCGGGGCCCGCAGCACGACTGTCTCGGCGTCGAGGAAGGGCTGGAGGGCGGTGGCGGGGAGGGTGTCGGTCATGGTCGGCTCCTGATCCGAGTCGTGAAGAGTCGTGGCTGATGAAGGGGGCTACGCGAGCAGCCGGGTCTCGAGGGGCGTGGTCACGGCTCGATCGCCGTCTCGCGTGACCCGCAGCACTCGCCCCTCGACGTGCTGGGTCAGGGCCTCGACGAACTGCGGCCCGTCGCCGTCGTCGCGGTAGACGACTCCGGTGCCCTCGTCGAGCGCGATGCCCTCGGCGAGGACGCCCGATGCGATGCCGCCCTCGTAGGCGACAGCGCGGGAGGCGTCGGAGTCGTAGTGCACGGCCAGCGAGCCCGGCACGAAGCCGAGGCCGTCGGCCACGACGGAGGCCGCGGGGCCGAACGAGGTGGTGACCCCGCCGGTGTGCCAGCAGAGCCCGCCGGCCGAGCCACCAGCGAGGACGACGCCTGCGCGCCAGGCATCCTGCAGCACGTGGTCGAGCCCGTGAGCGCGCCAGATCGCGAGGAGGTTCACGACGCTGCCGCCCGACACCCACACGACGTCGGCGCGCATCACGGTGTCACGAAGAGACGGCACGTTCGGGTGCGGGAAGAACCGCAGGTGCGACGCCTCGACGCCCGCGAGCCGGGCCGCCTCGAGCTCGGTGCCCTCGACGAAGCGGGGGTCGCCGCCCGCCGTGTTGAGGTGGAGGACCCGCGGTGCGCGAGCACCGGGCACTCGAGCGAGCCGGACGGCCTCGAGCATCAGAGGCCCGTAGACGACGTCGCTCCAGGAGCCGGGGTCGAACCCTGCGCAGGTCGCCAGGATCGTGGGGGCGGTCGCCGTCATTCCTTGACCGCGCCTTCGCTCGTGTTCATGATGTGCCGCTGGAAGATGAAGAACAGCACGGCGACGGGGATCGTCATGATCGCGCCGGCGGCGAGCTTCAGCGGGTACTGGGTGCCCTGGCTCAGTGAGCCGTTCGCGAGGTTCGCCACGCCTTTCGTCAGAGTCGTCAGCGCCGGGTTCTGCGTCGAGATGATGAACTGCGACAGCTCGTTCCACGAGCCCTGGAAGGACAGGATGATGATCGTGATGAGGGCGGGGCGGGCCATCGGCAGCACGACCGACCAGAAGATCCGGAAGGTGCCCGCCCCGTCGATCGCGGCCTGCTCTTCGACCGATTGGGGGATCGACTCGAAGAAGTTCTTCATGATGAACACCCCGGCGGCGTCGACGAGCAGCGGGATGATCATGCCGGCGTACGAGTCGTACATGCCGAGCTGGTTCAGTACCAAAAACTTCGGGATCATGAGCACGACGCTCGGCACCGCCATGACGGCGATGAGAGCGGCGAAGATCACGTTGCGGCCGCGAAAGGGGATCCGGGCGATCGCATAGCCTGCCAGCGAGTCGAAGAACACCCGGCCGGCCGTCACGAAGACTGCGACAATGAAGGAGTTCTTGACCCAGAGCGGGAAGTCGCTGTTGGTGAAGAGTGTCTGGATCGCCGAGAGGGAGAACGTCTTCGGGATCAGCGACAGCGGGTCGACCGCCGCGTCGGCCTCGGTCTTGAAGGCCGTCGCGATGTTGATCAGGAACGGGAAGATGTAGATCGCGGCGATCGCGATCAGCACGATGTAGAGCACGATCGAGCCCGTCCAGAAACTGGCGCCGCGGTGTTTGCGACGGTCCTGGGGCCGGTCGGACGACGGGTCGACGCTGACGTCGATGCGGTCGCTGATGGGGGCGGTGGCGGTCATCGTCGATCACTCTCCTTGCGGGTTGCCGGAGTCGCCGGGGTCATCGCGTCGGTCGCGGCGATGCGGGCGGGGTCGTAGAGCCGGGTGCGACGTCTCGAGACCCCTCGCTCGCGCAGGATCACCCGCTGCAGGATCGTCAGCACGATGATGATCACGAAGAGGATGAACGCGATTGCGGCGCCTTGGCCCCACTGCTGATTGCCGAACGCGGAGGTGTACGAGAGGTACGCCGGCGACACCGTCGTGTTCGACGGCGCTCCCTTGGTGCCGGTGAAGATCTGGTCGAAGATCTGCCAGGTGCCGATCAGCCCGAGCGTCAGCACGGTGAACAGCGTCGGGCGCAGCTGCGGGAGGGTGATGCGCCAGAAGCGCTGCCAGCCGTTCGCACCGTCCATCATCGCGGCCTCCTGCACGTCGGTGCCGAGGTTCTGCAGGGCTGCGATGAACAGCAGCATGAACGTGCCGCTGGTGGTGAAGATCGCCAGCATGATGAACGCCGACATCGCCACCGACGGGCCGGCGAACCAGTCCCACCACGAGACGCCGAGCGCCGTGTGCTGGGTCAGGGCCGCCGGGCCGTTGTCGATGCCGAAGAGGCGGAGGAAGAGGTGCACGATCCCGTCGGGGTCGTTGAACCAGTTGGGGCCGTGCAGGCCGACGAACGACAGCGCCTTGTTGACCGCACCCGTGGTGGAGAAGAGGAACAGCCAGAGCACGGTGATGGCCACCGAGCTCGTCACCGACGGAAAGTAGAACGCGGTGCGGAAGAACCCGCGTCCGCGCAGCACCGCCCGGTTGACCATGACGGCGAGGAAGAGCGCGACGGCCGTCTGGATCGGCACGACGAAGATCACGTACCACGCGTTGTTCCGGAGGCTGGTACCGAAATTGGTCTCGGCGAGGCCTCCGCCCGACAGTAGGCTCTTGTAGTTCTGCCCGCCGATGAAGTGGACGCCCGAGGCGAACGGCGAGCCGTTGCCGTTCCAGTCGGAGAAGCTGACCCAGAGAGCCATCAGCACCGGCACGAGCAGGAACAGGCCCAGGATCACCAGGGTCGGCGCCGTGAAGAGCCAGCCGGCCAGGCCGTTGCGCCGCGGCGGGCGGTGACGGCGCGGTGGTCGCGCCGTCGTCGCCGCGTCGGGCGCGTGCGTGATCGTCGTCATGGTGGGCTCCTACTTGGTCAGGATGGCCTGGAAGTTCTTCTGGAATGTGGCCAGCAGAGCCTTCGGGTCTTCCGTCTTGAGCGAGGCGAGGTTCGAGTCGAAGCTGGTCACGACGTCGGACGACCCGTTCTCGTTCGGCACGCCCTTGGCGAAGGCGACCGAGTTCAGGAAGGGGACGAGCGCGGGGTTCTGCTTCTTCCACTCGCTGGCGGCCGACTGGATCGACGGCATCACACCGAACTGCTTCGAGAAGCTCAGCTGGTCCTGCTGGCTGGTCAGCTTCTCGACGAGGGCGAGAGCGGCCTTCTGGTTGGGGCTGTCCTTGGCGATGCCCCAGCAGTTGGTGAACTGCATCGTGCTCTTGCCCGCGGGGCCGGCCGGCATCTCGACGACCTTGTACTTGATGTTCGGGTAGTCGGTCTGCAGAGCACCGGTCAGCCAGTTGCCCTCGACGGTCATGGCCGCGAGGCCCTTGCCGAACGACTCGCCGCCCCAGCCGGTGCCCTGGTCGGTCGAGAACTTCGCGTCACCCGATTTGAGCAGGTCCTGGACGTAGGCGAGGCCCTTCGCGTTCGCGCTCGAATCGATGGTCGCCTTGGTGCCGGCCGCATTGGTGATGGTGCCGCCGGCTTCCTGCATGAAGGCGCCCAGGCGCTCGTACTGCGGGCTCATCGCGAGGCCCACGTGGCTCGCCGTCGTGAGCTTCGCGGCGACGGTCTTGAGCTGCGCCCAGGTAGTCGGGTAGTCCTTGTCGGTCAGGCCGGCCTGCTGCCACATCTTCGTGTTGATCACGAGACCGAGGGTCGAGACGTCTTTCGGCGCGCAGTAGAACGTGCCGTTGACCGTGAAGCTCTTGACGAGGGTCGGGTAGAAGTCGCTCTTGTTCGGCAGCTGGTCGCCGTAGGCGAGCAGGTCGCCGCTCTTCACGTAGCTGGCCACGTCTCCCGACGCGACATAGAACACGTCGGCGGGCTTGCCCGACGCGAAGCCCTGGGCCAGCTGCTGCGGGAGGTTCGAGGCGGGGGTCACGCTCGCCTTCGTGCCGCTCGACTTCGACCAGGACGAGACGGCATTCGTCACCGCCTTGGTCTCGGCGGGCCCGCTCGAACCGATCAGCACGCTGAGGGCGCTGTTGCTGTGGGTGAGTGCCTTGGCCGAGGCGCCCGAGCTCGAGGAGGAGCTCGAGAAGCCCGAGCCGCACGCTGTGAGGGCGAGGGCTGTAGCCGTGGCGAGGGTGCCGAGGGCCAAGAGCCTGCGGGACCGGCGGGAGGTGCGTCGTTGCATGGGGATCTCCAAAGGTGAGGCGCGCTGCGCTGCGTCGTGACCGTGATCCTGCCGCGTTGTCGACAAGATTTGAACGATCAAACTTTCTGAGCAAGACTGTAGGCCTGCCTCGCTTCGAGTGTCAACCGGGGTTCGGGTAACGTGCAGGCAACGCTCCACGAGGAGGTGAGTGACGATGCGCCGGGGTCAGGGCAGGCAGCCGACGGTCTACGACGTCGCCGAGGCCGCGGGCGTCTCGCGCCAGACGGTGTCGAACGTGCTCAATGCCCCCGACATCGTCAAGACGGCCACTCGCGAGCGCGTCGAGGCCGCCATCCTCTCGCTGGGCTATCGCCCGCACGCCTCGGCCCGGCGTCTCCGCACGCGCAAGAGCTCGACCATCGGCATCCGCCTCGACCCGGTGACGAACGGCATCTCGGGTGCCGTGCTCGACCGTTTCCTGCACGCTCTGACCGAGAGGGCCGACGCGAGGGGCCTGCGCATCCTGCTGTTCACGGCCCGTGACCCCGACGACGAGATCCGGCAGTTCGAGCGCCTGCTCGACGGCGCCGACGTCGACGGGTTCGTGCTGACCTCGACCACCTACGACGACCCGCGCACCGAGTGGCTGATCGCCAACGAGGCGCCGTTCGTCACCTTCGGGCGGCCCTGGGGCGTGGCCGACATGGACGACGCGCAGCACCGGTGGGTCGACGTCGACGGCCGCCACGGCCTCGCCGAATCGACGCGGACGCTGCTCGAGCTCGGCGGCGACCGCATCGCCTACCTCGGCTGGCCGTCGCCCTCGGGCACCGGCGACGAGCGCCGCCGCGGCTGGCGCGAGGCCATGGAGGGGCACCAGGATCGCCTGGTCCTCGCCGGCGCGGGCGCGTCACGACTCGAGGCGGCCGACCTCGACGCCCTGCAGGTGTCGAGCGAGGACGGCGTGGGCAACGGATCCGACGCCGTGCGCGCCCTGCTGGCTTCGGGCATCGGGCTCGACGGGGTGGTCTGCGCGAGCGACTCGCTGGCGCTCGGAGCGCTGATGGTGCTCGGCTCGTCGGTGCCGATCGTCGGCTACGACAACACCCCGGTCGCGGCGGCCGTCGGGCTGCCGAGCGTCGAGCAGCCGCTCGAGCAGGTGGCGGCGGCGGCTCTCGAGCTGCTGCTCGGGCCCGATCCTGCCCCGGCTCTCATCGGCGACGTGGCCGGCCCCGGCGACCCGCACCACCGCCTGCTGCGCCCCGCGGTCGTCTGGCGCTAGCCCCCTCCCGTTTTACCTATAGGTGCGTCGCTTCCGCACAGAAGTTTCCTGACGCGAGGGCCGCACCTATAGGTAAAACGGCCGCGGGAGGGCAACGTTCTACCTATAGGTGCGTCGCTTCCGCACAGAAGTTTCCTGACGCGAGGGCCGCACCTATAGGTAAAACGGCCGGGGGAAGGGCTACTCGGGGTCGCGCTTCTTCGACGGGGCGGAGGCGCTGTTGCGCGCCGTCGAGCGGGCGGCGGCGGCCTTGCGGCGCTGCTTCGATGTGGCGGACGAGCCCTGCTTGCCGGCTCCGGCGCCGGCGCCGGCAAGAGCAGGCTCGCGGGCGGCGGCAGCGGCAGCGATCGCCTCGTTCTCGGCCTGCACCTTGCGGGCGGCCTCGGCGTCGGCGTGCGGGCCGCGGGCCACGGGCTTCACGGGGCGGCGCGGCTCACCCGAGCGGTCCTGGCCGGGGAAGACGCGCGAGCGGCGCCCGTAGAGCACCTCCGACGAGTCGAGCAGCCACGGCACGAGCGCCACGGTGACGCCGTGCGCGAGCATGAGCTTCTGACGGATGCGGCGCGAGCGGTGGTTGTGCAGCAGCGCCTCCCACCAGTGGCCGACGATGTAGATCGGCGTGTAGACGGTGACGACTTCGGCGCCGAACTCCTCGCGGTGCGCCTTGATGTACTTGATCACCGGCACGGCGACGTCGCGGTAGGGCGACGGGATGATGATGAGCGGGACGTCGATGTTCATGGCGTCCCACTGCTCTTGCAGCCTCTCCGTCGGCTCCTGCTCGACCGACACGTGGATCGCCTCGAGGGTGTCATGACGGGCCGCGATGGCGTAGTCGATCGCCTTCAGCACCGGCTTCTGCATCTTGCCGACGAGCACGATCGCGTGGTCGCCCGAGGCGCCGAACGTCGTGGTGTCGTCGACCTCCACCTCGACGTCGACGTCGCGGTAGTAGCGGTTCACGCCGAGCATGAGGAAGAACAGGATCGGCATTACCACGTAGACGATCCAGGCGCCGTGCGTGAACTTGGTGATCGTCACGACGATCAGCACGGTCGCCGTCATGATCGCGCCGACCAGGTTGATGCAGAGCGACCGCTTGATCTGAGTGCGGCCGGTCGTCTCGGGGTCGCGCAGCAGGCGGATCCAGTGCCGCACCATGCCGGTCTGGCCGAGCGTGAACGAGACGAAGACGCCGATGATGTAGAGCTGGATCAGCTGGGTGACGTTGGCGCGGAAGATCAGCAGGATCACGCCGGCGATGACACCGAGCACGATCACGCCGTTCGAGTAGATCAGGCGGTCGCCGCGGCTGTTGAGTGCCTTGGGGGCGTACGTGTCTCGGGCGAGGATCGAGCCGAGGAGGGGAAATCCGTTGAACGCCGTGTTGGCGGCCAGCAGCAGGACGGCCGCGGTGACGGCCTGGATGATGAAGAAGGGGATGCTGTTCGCCCCGAAGACGGCCGTCGCCACCTGCGAGATGAGACTGGGCTGCACAGCCGCGGCGCAGTTCTTGAGGCCCTGCAGGTCGCACGACGACTCGGCGTAGTGCACCTTCGCGATCAGCGAGACGGCGACGAGGCCGGAGAACAGAACGATCGCGATGCCGCCCATGAGGGCCAGGGTCTTCTGCGCGTTCTTGACCTTGGGGAATCGGAACGCGGGCACGCCGTTCGCGATCGCCTCGACGCCGGTCAGTGCCGAGCAGCCACTGGCGAAGGCGCGCAGCAGGAGGAGCACGAAGGCGGCGTGGGCGATGTTCTCGCCCTGCACCGTGAACTGCGCGCTCTCGGCCACGGGCGGGTGGCCGAGAGCGGTGCGCACGAGCGCGGTGACGACCATGACGAAGACGCTCGTGATGAAGAGGTAGGTCGGCACGGCGAACGCCTTGCCCGACTCGCGCACACCGCGGAGGTTGACGGCCGCCAGGATGATGACGAAGAAGATGGCCATCTCGACCCGGAAGTCGGCGAGATCCGGCACCGCCGAGATGATGTTGTCGACGCCCGAGGCGATCGAGACGGCGACGGTCATGATGTAGTCGACGAGCAGAGCCGACGCCACGACGAGGCCGGCCTTCTCGCCGAGGTTCTTGCGGGCCACCTCGTAGTCGCCGCCGCCCGACGGGTAGGCCTTGACGAGCTGACGGTACGACAGCACGACGACGATCAGCAGGACGACGACCGCCAGAGCGATCCACGGAGCGAGCGTCAGGAAGCCGAGCCCGCCGATCAGCAGGATCATCAGCATCTCCTGCGGGGCGTACGCCACAGAGCTGAGTGGGTCGCTCGCGAAGATGGGGAGGGCCAGGTGCTTGGGCAGCAGCTGGTGGTCGAGTTTCTCGGAGGACAGCGGCTCGCCGATCAGCCACCGTTTCGGAGACCGTACGTCGTTAGTCACGACGGACGAGCCTACGCCCTGCCGAGGACGTGTCAACATCGCTGCCCTCCGCTGTATTCCCCCACTTCTCGGGGCCTGGATCAGCGAGCCCTCAGCAGGCTGGGTGTTCCATAAGAGCAGTCCCCGCCCCCTCCTTCTCGACACCGGAGCGCCAGTGCATCTCCTCTCGGTCTTCAGCCTTCGCAACCGAGCTCTCATCGCTCTGATCACGATCGTCGTAGCGATCTTCGGCGGCTACGCGCTGACGGCGCTCAAGCAGGAGCTCATCCCGGACATCACGCTGCCCCAGGTCGCCATCGTCGCAACCTACCCGGGGGCGTCGCCGCAGGTCGTCAACGACTCCGTCTCGTCGCCGATCGAGAAGGCGATTCAGATCATCCCGGGGCTGCAGTCCACGACGGCGACCTCGCAGACGTCGTCGTCCTCGATCCAGGCGTCGTTCGACTACGGCACCGACATCCCCCAGGCCGAAGAGAAGATCCAGCAGGCGATCGACACCGTCACCCTGCCCGACTCGGTGCAGACGCAGGTGGTCTCGGGCGACCTCTCCGACCTGCCCGTCATCCAGCTCGCGGTGACCGGCGGCCCGGCCGACAAGCAGAAGCTCGTCGACGACCTCAACAACATCACCGTGCCGGCGCTCCAGAAGCTCGACGGCGTCAACCAGGCCACCGTCTACGGCGACGCCGGCCAGCGGGTCACGATCCAGCCGAACCAGTCGAAGCTCGCGGCCGTCGGTCTGACCTCCAGCGCCATCAAAGACGCCCTCGACGACAACGGCACCCTCGTGCCCGGCGGCCAGATCACTCAGAACGGCAAGACCCTGTCGATCCAGGCCGGGTCACGGCTCACGAGCGTCGCGCAGGTCTCTGCACTTCCGCTCGTGGGCGCGAAGTCGCCGCTGACCGGCCAGGCGGCGCCGACCACCATCGCCGACGTCTCGAAAGTGGCGCTGACCAGTGCGCCGATCACCTCGATCTCGCGTGTCAACGGCAAAGACGCTCTGACCATCGCCGTCACCAAGTCGCAGGATGCCAACACGGTCGACGTCTCCAAGACGATCCGTGACGACATCCCGTCTCTGCTCACCAACCTGAACGATCACGTGACGATGACGGTCGTCTTCGACCAGGCGCCGTTCATCCAGCAGTCGATCACGTCGCTGGCGACCGAGGGCGGGCTCGGTCTGATCTTCGCAGTGTTCGTGATCTTCCTCTTCCTGTTCTCGATCCGGTCGACGATCGTGACTGCGATCAGCATTCCGACCAGCGTGCTGATCACCTTCATCGGGCTGCTCGCGACCGGCTACACGATCAACATCCTGACCCTCGGCGCGCTCACGATCGCGATCGGGCGGGTGGTCGACGACTCGATCGTCGTCACCGAGAACATCAAGAGACATCTGACTCCCGGCGTCGACCGGGCGCACGCGATCGCCTCGGCCGTGCGTGAGGTGGCCGGCGCCGTGACCGCGTCGACGATCACCACGGTGGTCGTCTTCTTGCCGCTGGCGTTCGTGCAGAGCGAGGTCGGCGAGCTCTTCCGGCCCTTCGCGCTCACCGTCGTGATCGCGCTGCTCGGATCGCTGTTCGTGGCGCTGACCATCGTGCCGGTGCTGTCGTACTGGTTCATGCGGCCGGCGAAGGGGCACCGGCACTCGCCGGAGCCGATCGATGCGCCGCCGACGACTTCTGACTCGGCCGCCCGCGCGGGTGCCAGTACGGGGGTGGGCGCGGGTCGCGGTGCAGGTCTCGGCGCCGACGTCGAGATGCCGCACGCCGCCGTCGACTACGTGAAGAGCGGGCATCAGACGCGGCTCGATGGTCTGCGGCGCGGGTACCTTCCGATCCTGAACTGGACCTTGCGCTTCAGGCTGCTGACCGTCATGCTCGCGGCCGTCGTGCTCGCCGGGTCGGGGGTGTCGGCACTGCTGCTCACCACGAACTTCCTCGGCTCGAGCGGCCAGAACACCCTCTCCGTCTCGCAGGCGCTGCCGTCCGGTACGAGCCTCGCGTCCCAGTCGGCCGCCGCGCAGAAGGTCGAGAACGCCCTGCAGGGCATCAAGCAGATCGACACCGTGCAGCTCACCATCGGCTCGAGCGGCAACTCGCTCGCCTCGTTCTTCGGCGGCAGCGACGGCTCGACGGTCACCTACCAGATCACCACCGACGAGAACGCCGACCAGGACGCCCTGACCGCCACGATCCGCTCCCGCCTCGGCGCCCTGACCGGCGCGGGCGACATCACCGTCGAGCCCTCGAGCGGCTTCGGGTCGAGCAACGACATCGAGGTCGACGTCACCTCGAACGATGCGGCCACGCTGCAGACCGCAGCGGACCGGGTCTACGACGCGATGAAGAAGGTCAAGTCGGCCGCAGGCGTGACGAGCAACCTCTCGGCCGCGCAGCCCCTGATCGGTATCACGGTCGATCGCACGAAGGCCGCGTCGTACGGCCTCACCGAACTGGAGGTCGGTGGCCTGGTCTCGCAGGCCGTGCAGCCGCTCGACGTCGGCTCACTCGAGATCAACGGCTCGACCGTCGATATCTTCACGACACCCACGAACCCGCCCACGACCGTCTCCGCGCTGCAGAAGCTGAGCGTGCCGACGTCGAAGGGCATCGTGCCGCTGAGCGACCTCGCCACGGTCACGCAGACCGACGGCCCCGCGACCATCACCACCGAGAACGCCGTCCGCAGTGCCACCATCACGATCACGCCGGCCTCCGACAACCTGTCGGCCGCGAACTCGCAGGTGTCGTCCGCGCTCGCGGGCGTCAACCTGCCGAAGGGCGCCGATGCCGTCGTCGGCGGTGTCACCTCGCAGCAGTCGTCGGCGTTCAAAGACCTGACGATCGCTCTGATCGTCGCGATCCTGGTCGTCTACATCGTCATGGTGGCCGCATTCAAGAGCCTGCTGCAGCCGGTGCTGCTGCTCGTGTCGATCCCGTTCGCTTTCTCGGGCGCGATCCTGCTGCAGGTGATCGTCAGGATCCCCCTCGGCGTGCCGTCGCTGATCGGCGTGCTGATGCTGGTCGGCATCGTGGTGACGAACGCCATCGTGCTCGTCGACCTCGTCAACCAATATCGGCGCAGAGGTCTGCCTGTCAGAGAGGCGCTGATCGAGGGGACGTCCCGGCGTCTCCGGCCGATCCTGATGACGGCCCTCGCCACGATCCTCGCGCTCGTGCCGCTCGCCGTCGGGCTGACGGGTCACTCGAGCTTCATCTCGCAGCCGCTGGCGATCGTCGTGATCGGCGGGCTCGTGACCTCGACGATCCTGACGCTCATCGTGCTGCCGGTGCTCTACTCGGGCATCTACGAGTGGCTCGAGCGGCGGGCTGCGCGTCGCGCGCCCGTGCTGCCTGAGCGGTCGTAGTCCTGCCTGCGCCTCCGCCGCTCCTCCTCCTCCTCCTCCTCCTCCTCCTCCTCCTCCTCCTCCCAATTGCGAGGAGATAGTCGCGGCGTGGCCGCCGCCGCCGCACTTCGTCGTCGTCGCGAGCAATTTCTCCTCGAAATTGGGAGGAGAGGCGGGCGCAGGATGCCTCGGGGTTACGAAAATGGCAGGCGTCGGGTAGCGTAGGTGGGTCGGCTCGAGACACCGCGACTGTTAGCGGATGGGTTTTGTCAGTCTCCGGGGCCGGAATCGCAAGCGATCTGCTGCGATGCAATCACGTATGTGAACGGTCCCTGGCCAAAGGCTGCCCGGGGTGAATCTTCGCGTCATCCAGAGAAACCCAGGAAGAACCATGTCTCCTTTCGACAAGAATGCTTCGGCGCGCCCCGCCAAGGTCCGCCCCAGCTCGAAGAGCCCCAAGCATCGCGGCTACAAGCCCGAGCCCGAAGGCGGCCCCGCCAAGAAGCGTTGGGACGCCCCCGAGCGTGCCGCCCGCGGCGCTTCGCGCGGCGACGCCCCCCGTGGCGGACGCTCGGCCGACAACGCGTCGGGTCGCCCCAACTGGGAGCCGCGCAAGGCCGGCGGCTCCAACCCCCGCTTCGGAGGCGCCCGTGAAGACCGCGACGCCCGCAACGGCGCTCGCGGCCGCGACTCGTTCGAGCGCCCCTCGCGCGGCGGCTACAACGACGAGCGCCCCTCGCGTGGCGGGTACAACCGCGACGAGCGTCCCGCCGGCGGCGACCGCTTCAGCGCTGGTCGTCCGGCCCGCGACGAGCGTCCGGCTCGCGACAGCCGCCCCTCGCGTGACGACCGTTTCGGCGGCGGACGCCCGGCGCGTGACGACCGCGGCGGTCGCTCCGACGACCGCGGCTTGCGCTCGTACGACCGTAACGACCGCCCGGCCCGCTCGAACGACCGCCCGGCCCGCTCGAACGACCGCCCCGCCCGCTCGTACGACCGCCCCGAGGGTGGCCGCCCGGGCCGCGAGGATCGCGCGCCATTCAAGCGCCGCGACGACTACGGCTCCGGCCGCCCGTCGCGCGACGACCGCGCCCCACGCAGCTTCGACCGTGACGATCGCTCCGCGCGCCCCGCGCGCGACGACCGAGCGCCCCGCTCGTACGACCGCGATGACCGCTCGGCTCGTGACGACCGCGCCCCGCGCAGCTTCAACCGTGACGACCGTCCGTCGCGTCCGTCGCGCGACGACCGCGCCCCGCGCTCGTTCGACCGCGCTGACTCGGATGGCCGTTCCGGCGCTGGCCGCCCCGCCCGTAACGACCGCCCGGAGCGGTCTGGCGCCCCGCGCGAGTTCGACCGCGACGATCGCGGCAACCGCCCGACCCGCTCGTACGGCGGCAACGGCTCCTACGGAAGCGACCGCAGCGACCGCAGCTCCGACCGCCCCCGCGGCAACGACCGCAGCTACGGCGACGACCGCGCCGAGCGCGGCAGCGACTTCTACCCGAAGCGCGACAACGCTCCCCACTACAGCCCCGAAGACGACGTCAAGCTCGAGAAGCTGCAGGCCGAGGTCGTCACGGCCGGCGAGGTCGCGGGCAAGACGTGGGGCGACCTGGGTCTCGGCGACAACATCACCCGCCAGCTGATCACGATGGGCGCCCCCGCGCCCTTCCCGATCCAGGCGGCGACCATCCCCGACGTGATCGCGGGCAAAGACGTCCTCGGGCGCGGCCGCACCGGCTCGGGCAAGACCATCGCCTTCGGTGCGCCCCTCGCCGAGAAGCTCCTCGAGCACGGTGGCGCGAAAGACCGCAAGCCGGGTCGCAAGCCCCGCGCGCTGATCCTGGCCCCCACCCGTGAGCTCGCGATGCAGATCGACCGTACCGTGCAGCCCATCGCGCGTTCGGTCGGCCTCTTCACCACGCAGATCTACGGCGGAGTGCCGCAGCAGCGTCAGGTGCACGCCCTCCAGCGCGGCGTCGACATCGTGATCGGCACGCCCGGCCGCATCGAAGACCTCATCGAGCAGGGTCGTCTCGACCTCAGCCACGTCACCGTGACGGTGCTCGACGAGGCCGACCACATGTGCGACCTCGGCTTCCTCGAGCCGGTGCAGCGCATCATCCGTGAGACCGCCGACGTCACGCCGCACGGTGCCCGCGCACAGAAGCTGCTCTTCAGCGCCACCCTCGACAAGGGTGTGGCGAAGCTGGTCGATGAGTTCCTCGTCGATCCTGCCGTCCACGAAGTCGCCGGCGAAGACCAGGCGTCGTCGACGATCGACCACCGCGTGCTGCTCATCGAGCAGCGCGACAAGACGGCCGTCATCGAGCAGCTCTCGCAGGGCCGCGGCAAGACGCTCGTCTTCGCCCGCACCCGCGCGTTCGCCGAGCAGCTCGCCGACCAACTCGAAGACGCCGGCATCGCGACGACGAGCCTCCATGGAGACCTCAACCAGGCGCGCCGCACGCGCAACCTCGAGCTGCTCACGTCGGGCCGCGTCAACGTGCTCGTCGCCACCGACGTCGCCGCCCGCGGCATCCACGTCGACGACATCGAGCTGGTCATCCAGGCCGACGCCCCCGACGAGTACAAGACGTACATGCACCGCTCGGGCCGCACTGGCCGCGCCGGCAAGGAGGGCACCGTGGTCACCCTGATCACGCGCAACCGCCGCCGCCGCATGGAAGAGCTGCTCGAGCGCGCCGAGATCTCGGCCGACATGGTCGACGTCCGCCCCGGCGACGCGCTGATCGACCAGCTGGCCGACGCGAACCGCTAGCTCGCGCCCTCGCAGCCGGCTCAGACCCTCGCGGTCGGCCACGACATCCCGCCCAGGCGTGGTGTGGTGGCCGGCGGCGAGGGTCTTTGCCTTTATGAGGCGCTGCAAGCCACCGACACCTGCCGGGTTAACTTCGGCGTGCAACACTGTGCGCCATGCAGATCGTGACCTCGACCACGCCCAGCGGAATCCTCACCCGCACTGCCAATGTCCCCGGCCGCACCTACGGCTCGATCACGTTCGGCGTCGGCCCGCGCGACGAGCCCGTCGAGCTGCGCGGCATGAGTCACCTCACTCTGCACCTCGTCGAGGCCGCCCTCGAGCCGAAGCTGATCCCGAGCAAGGCGTACCTCGACGAGGGCTCGATCCGCCTCGACGCATCCGGCACGACGGCCCAGGTGCTCTCGCACTTCCGGGCCGTCGCCGACGCGGTGGTCGCCCTTGGCAGCGTCACCGCGTACGAGCTCGGCCGCGCCAAGCACCTTCTCGAGGTCGAAGAGCCGATCGACTACCGCCACCCGGGTGTCGACACCTTCACTCTCCGTTACGGTCTCGGCGAGATCGGCCGCAACGGCTTCGGTTCGCCGACCATCGCCTCGGTCGGCAGGAAAGACGTCGCCCGCTGGGCCGCCGCCCACCTCACCGCCGAGAACGCCGCCGTCGCCCTGACCAAGCCCCTGACGGCCTCCTTCGACCTCGACCTGCCAGCCGGCGCGCGCCCCACCCGCGGTGTGCCGGTCCCACTGCTGACGACGCCGACCCTCGTCGCCTTCGAGAACCGGGGTGCGTGCGCATCCCTCGTGGTCGAGAGCGCAGGATCGGAGCAACTCGGCGAGGCGATCCACCTCGCGTTGGCCGAGCGCCTCGTCGACCAGGCTGGGCTGGCCTACAGCGTCGACTACGACCACGTCCGGGTCGACAAACAGACCGCGGTGCTCTCGTATCCTGTCGAGCCGGCGTTCGACGACCTGCCCGAGGTCGTCAGGATCCTGATCCAGTCACTCCACGACTTCGCCGACGACGGCGTCTCGCCCGCGGCCATCACGCTGGCTCACGAGTACACGAAGCTCGCGCTCGCCAGCGACCCCGACTCCGTCCGAGAGTCGCTCGCGGGTGCGAACGCCCTCGACCTCCGCGGTTTCACCCCGCCGAGCCGCGAGGAGCAGCTGCTCGCCGCGGCGTCGCTGACCCCGGAGTCGGTCGCCGCTGCGGTGACTGCGGCACTGCCGAGCCTGTTCGTCGCTTTCGACGAGGATGCGTCGCTGAAGAAGGTCGCCAAGGCGCTGTCACTGCCGATCGACCCGTTCCAGTTGCTGCAGGAGGCGCCCGAGAAGCTGTGGAAGAAGGCGGTCAAGGCGGACGACGTCGTGACCTTCCTCACGAAGTCGGGCGCCGATGTCCGAAGCGCCGAGGCCGTCGTGACCGAGTCGGCGCTGCTGCATCGCTACGACGACGCCACGGTCGCCGCCGTCGACTTCGCCGACCTCGTGCTCGTCGGCGAACGCCCGAACGGCACCCTCGTGCTCGTCGACGCCGCAGGCCGCTGGCTGCCCTTCGTGGCCGCCGACTGGAAGCAGGGCAAGCAGTTCGTCAAGGCGCTGCGGAAGGCGTTGCCTGCCGAGCTGATTCGGGCGTTCCCGGCGCTGTAAGCGACCGCCCCCTGATCCTGCCGCCGGAGGCGTCGGCCTCGGACGGGAAGGGCTAGAGCCGATCGAGGATGCCGCGGGCGTACGAGGCCTGGCCGGCGTGCTGCAGGCAGTCGCCCACGATGCTGACGAGGCGGGAGCCGCGGGTGACGGGCGGGTTCCAGTTGGTGTCGATCACGTCGTCGAGGTCGGACTCGGTGACGGTCGCGAGGTAGGCGACGGTGCGCGCGGTGACGGCGGCGAGGTAGCCGGTGAGGAGGTCGGCAGGGGCGACGACGCGGGCGACGTCTCCGGCGCTCATGCCGTAGCCCATCTCGTCGGGGCCGAAGGGGAGGTTGAAGCGGCCGTACCAGTCGTCGGCCGTCCACACCTGCTCGCTGGCGGCGAGGTCGGCGACCTGGACGTCTTGGCCGCGGGCGATGTGCCACGCCAGCCACGCGATCGTGTTCGTGCCGACGGCGGGCCGGGCGCCGAGGCGCTGGGCGTCGAGGCCGTCGGTGGCGCGCTCGACGATGGCGGGGATGCGGGTGAAGGAGTCGGTCAGGAGTTCGGACGGCGTCATGCTGCCACGCTAGCGAAGGCCGCCGACAGGGGGCCGGGCACGCTATCGAAGGCCGCCGACAGGGGGCCGCGGGTCGCTGGTCGAGCGGGGCCCGGAGGCGAGCGCCGTCTGGTACACCCCGATCATCGGCCCGGCCACCTGCTCGACCGCAGCGCGCGCCGAGAGCATGGCACGGCTCGCGACGGTGATGATCGCAGGATCGCGTCGCAGCCTTTCGATCACCGCCACGATGCCGTCCGCGTCCGGTGTCGGCGTCAGGAAGCCGCCCCCGTCGGGCACGACCTCGGCGAGGTCGGGGTCGCAGTGGAGCACGGGGAGCCCTGCGGCGACGGCTTCCAGGATGACCATCGGCTGGTTGTCGAAGTCGACCGAGCTCGACACGAGCACGTGCGCGTCGCGCATGGCCTGCAGCACCTCGCTGCGAGGCACGGCCCCGTGGAGGGTCACCGGGGCGCTCGCCGCGGCCTTCGCGATCGCCGACCGGGCGACGCCGTCGCCATAGACGTCGACGACGACGCCGGGCGAAAGGCCGTGTGCAGCCCGGATCATCACGTCCGGTCGCTTCTCCGGCGAGAGCCGCCCGACCCAGACGAGACGCATCGGCTCGCCCGGCCCGACGACGCGGGCCGCCGGCGCATCGACAGCCGTCAGCACCTCACCTTCGAGGCCGTTCGAGAGCACGGTGATGGGCGTCTGCACCCCGCGATCGCGGAGCTTCCGGGCGAAGTGCTGCGACGGCACGACGACGTGCGCACTGGCGCGCGACTGAGCCAGCATGAGTCGCCACATCCGGCGCGCTGTCCTCGTGGCGGTGTACGCGGCGTCGTCGTCCACGCGGAGGCCGGCGTGGCTGATCTGACGGGAGTGCAGGAAGGCGAGGAGAACGGTCGTCACGGCCGGCAGCGGGAGGACGTTCGCCGTGTAGACGTCGATTCGGCCGTGCATCGTGTGGACGACGGGGATTCGGAGATCCTGCGCCGTGCGAACTGCCGCAAGAGCCGCCATCATCTCGGAGTGCGTGTGAACGACCTCGATGCCTCGAGCGACGAACTCGCGCCGGAGAACGGCCCGGATGCGTCGGGGCGACCAGGCGAACGGGTAGCCGTCGGGTCGGAACACCGGTGAGACCGGCAGCCCGACGATCTCGGGGACGCCGACGGCGGTGCCCGCGGCTGGGGCATCGCCCGTGCCCGCCTGTGCACCCTCCGAGCCCACCAGGGGGCAGAACACGGTCACCTCGTGACCCGCTGTCGCCAAAGCCTCCGCCAGCGCCTTGACCGCGGTCTGCACACCGCCGAGAGTCGGCAGGTAGTAGTCGGTGACGAGGGCGATCCGCACGACAGGAGTCTAGGAGGCCGCCGCCCTAGGATCGGTGCATGGGGATGAGGGCACTCGTCACGGGGGCGAGCGGATTTCTCGGCGGGCACGTCGTGAAGGATCTGCGCGCGCACGGCTACGAGGTCGTCGCGGCCGGCCGTCGCGAGGCCGCCCTCCCCGCCGGTGGTGCGACCTTCGTCGGAGACCTCGAGGCGCTCGCGACTGCCGACGTGCCCGCCGACGTCGTCGTCCACTGCGCGGCACTCTCGTCGCCCTGGGGCCGGTGGTCGGAGTTCGAGCACGCCAACGTCACGGGCACGGCAAACGCCCTCGAGTACGCCCGGCGTGCCGGTGCGAGGAGGTTCGTGCACGTCTCGTCGCCGGGCATCTACGCGGCCCCACGCGACCGTGTCGGCATCCGCGAGCACGAGGTCGACCCGACCCGGCCGATGAACCACTACATCCGCTCCAAGCTCGAGGCAGAGGCGCTGCTCCGCGCCGCCGCCGGGCCACCCGGCTCGCCGGAGATCGTCGTGCTGCGGCCCCGGGGCATCATCGGCCCCGGCGACCCGAGCCTGGTGCCCCGCCTCCTGCGCGTCCACGAGCGGGTGGGCGTGCCGCTGATGCGCGGCGGGCAGGGCCTCATCGACCTCACCGCCGTCGAGAACGTCGCGCTCGCCGTGCGTCTCGGCGCCGAGGTGCCGGGCATCGACGGCGAGGTCGTCAACATCACGAACGGCGACCCTCGCCCCTTCGTCGATCTCCTCGACCAGCTGCTGGTCGGCCTCGGTCTGCCGCTGCGGCATCGCAGACTCCCGGCCCGTGCGGTGTACGGTCTGGCGGCGGCGCTCGAGGCCGTGTGCGGGGTGATTCCCGGCCGCCCCGAGCCGCCTCTCACTCGCTACACCGTGACGACGATCGCCCACTCCCAGACGCTCGACATCAGCCGTGCCCGGCGCGTGCTCGGCTACGCGCCCGAAGTCACCCTCGACGAGAGCCTCGCGAGCTACGTGGCCGAGTACGGCGCGCTCGCCGGAGGCCGCGGCTCACGCGCCGCGGATGGTGGCGACCGTGGCTAGCCTGCACTACTTCGCCTGTGGCGAGACGACTCACGGCATGCACCAGCTGCTCCGCGGCGCCTCGCGCGAGCGCCGGGTCTTCCCGTCGGGCGTCTTCCTCTACTCGGCAGGATCCCGACGGGTCCTCTTCGACACCGGCTATGCGCCCGAGCCGTGGCGGGCAGGCGCAGCCGGGTGGGCCTATCGCCGGCTGCTCCCGCCGACCGTGCCGCAGGGGGTCACGGTCGAGCATCGCCTCGACCCTGCGAGCGTCACCCACGTGGTGCTCTCGCATCTCCACCCGGATCATGTCGGCGGAATCCGGGCCTTCCCTGACGCGACGATCGTGCTCACCGAGGGTCTTCACGAGACGCTGCGGTCGCCCCGACTGCGAGAAGGGGTGCTCGGCGGTCTCATCCCTCCGTGGCTCGAGGGCCGCGCGACAGTCCTGCCGTCTGCGGCCTTCGACGCCTCGGTCGCCTCGGGCGCAGCGATCGCCGGCCTCCGCACGGCCGACCTGTTCGGCGACGGCTCGTATCGGCTCGTCGATCTGCCCGGCCACGCGCGCGGTCACGTCGGCGCGCTCGTCGAGGACGACGTCCTCCTCGCCGCCGACGCCGCCTGGGCCCGCGACCTCCTGGGCGAAGAGGGTCGCATCAAGCCGCTTCCGCGGGCGGTCGCGCACGATTCACGAGCGCAGACGATCACAGCCCAGGCGCTGCTCGCCGCCGAGCGACAGGGCGTGCGCCTTCTGTTCAGCCACGATCGACACCCGACCGGTGTCGACCTACTCCGAGGGGGAGCATGAAGAACTGCAGGATCAGCGGGTGGGGCTCGTTCCTTCCCGACCGCACCGTGACTTTCGGAGCACAGACGCGCTACCGGATCCCCGACGACATGCTCCAGCTCGACATGCTGGCCGCCGCCGCCGAGGAGGCCATCAGCCGCGCGGGTCTCGAGCCCGGCGACATCGACTGCATCATCGCGGCCTGCGCCGTCGGAATCCAGCCGATCCCGTGCACCGCCTCACTGGTGATGGAACGCGTCGCCCCGAAAGCCCACGCGGCCGCCTTCGACGTCAACTCGACGTGCACGAGCTTCATCACCGCCGTCGACATCGCGTCACGGTATCTGGCCGACGGTGACTACGAGCGCATCCTGATCGTCTCGGGCGACGTCGGCTCGCGCTCCCTCGACCCCCGGCAGAAAGAGAGCTACGAGCTCTTCTCGGACGCCGCCGCAGCGGTCGTGCTGACCCGAGAAGACAGCGGAGCGGCCGGCTCGGGTGTCATCGCGAGCCTGCAGCAGACCTGGCCTGAGCACGCCCACGACACCGAGCTGCGCGGCGGGCTGTCGCTGCATCCGTCGGACGCCTACGCGGACGGCGACCCGGCCGACTACCTCTTCTCGATGCACGGTCGTCGCGCCCTGATGGGCATGCTGACCGTGCTGCCGGCCTTCTTCGACCGGTTCTTCGCGAAGGCGGGCCTCGGGCACGGCGACATCGATCTCGTCGTGCCGCATCAGGCGAGCGGGGCGCTCGGTCTCGCCATGAGGCGCCTGGGATTCCCGGTCGGCGCGTACGTCGACGCGGTCGGGGAGTACGGCAACATGGTGTCCGCCTCCGTGCCGTACACGCTCACACGCTGTCTTGACGACGGTCGGCTCGGCTCGGGCGACACGGTGCTGCTCTGCGGCACGGCCGCAGGGCTCACCGCGAACGCCTTGGCGGTGCGGCTCTAGGCCGTGCCTCTCGATTCACCTAGGCCTGCGGCCAGTTGAGAGATGCGGCTTAGGCCTGCGGGTCGAAGCAGCCCGAGCCCTCGGTGAGCGCGGCTGCGATCTCGCGGAAGAGAGCCGACATCTCGTCGTAGCGGGCCTCGGGGATGACGCGAGCGAGGGCGCACGTGTAGACGTCGGAGACGGCCTGCACGGCGGCGTGGCCGGAGGGCGTGACACGCAGCACGACGCTGCGGCGATCGGTCGGGTGGGCCTCGCGGAGGAGCGAGCCGGCGGCCACGAGGCGGTCGACGAGACTCGTGGTGGCCCCGGTGGAGAGCTCGAGGAAGTCGGCGACCTGCTTGGGCGTGGAGTGGTCGCCGCTCTCCGAGATGAAGAACAGGGCGCGGATGTCGGTGGCGCCCATCTGCAGCTGCTCGCTCTGGTGGATGATGACTCGGCCGTGCTGCAGCTGCATCTGACGGAAGGCGCCCAGCAGATCGGCGACGCCTTCGGAGGCGGCGCCGCGCGGAGCGGACGAGGCAGCGGGGAGCGGTGCTGCGGTGGTGGTCATGGGTGGCTCCTGGAGAATGGGTTCGGGTTGTCGGGTCGGGGGAGGGGCGAGCGGCTGGTTCGACACTCGTCGCGTAGCTCGATGATCGAGATATTCAAGACTATGCGATTACTCGACTGTCGAGGCATCCCCCTTACTGGGGATATTACATGCCTTGCGAGAATCTCGAGACCTGAGTAACTTCATAGCCGTACCGATCACGACTTCGAGGCGCTGACCGAATCGGCAGCCTCGAACCCGTGGAGCAGGCCGAACCCCCGTAGGCCGCTTCACCTCGCGTGGGCCGGGCTCACACTTCCCTCAGCAGAGCCCGGCCCCCGCCACAACCTCTCGTCGTTCCGTCTCCGGTCGATTTCCGTCAAAACGGACGATCCAGACGCCCCGTTTTGACTGAAATCGACCGTCTTCGGCGGAGCACGGTGCCAGGATGGCGTCATGAAGCTCGCCGAGGCCCTCATCAATCGCGCCGATCTGCAGAAGCGCGTCGAGCAGCTGCGGTCGCGCATCACCTCGAACGCTCGCTACCAGGAGGGCGAGGAGCCCGGCGAAGACGCGGCGGCCCTGCTCTCCGAGGCAGGCGAGGCCCTCGACTCCCTCGAGCGGCTGATCGTCGCGATCAACCTCACGAACTCCGCGACCGTACTCGGCGACGGACGCACGATGACTGCGGCGCTCGCGCAGCGCGATGTCCTCCGCACCCGCCATTCGATCCTGGTCGCGGCTTCCGACGCGTCGGCCGGGGTCGGCGACTTCGGCGGCTACCGGCAGCTGCGCAGCGAGCTGCGCCAGCTCTCGGCGCTCCCCACGGCGGCGATCCGGGCACAGGCCGACGACGTCGCGCGCAGCCTCCGCGAGCTCGACGTCGAGATCCAGCAGGCGAACTGGGAGGCCGATCTGGCGGAATAGGCGAGCCGAGCACGGCAGAGAAGTCGGAGGGTGAGTCGGTAGGCGACGCCCGGGGCGAGCACGGAGCCGATGAGGTGGCGGTCAATCCGCCTCACGTATCTACGCGAAGGGCAGCGTTCGGCACCTGCCGGCACAACTCAGCCCAGCACCGTTCACTGGTGATCGCGCAGACGTCACGACTCATCACCGCGTGCTGACCGGGAGTCGCCGAGGGCGGGTTCGGGGCCTCACCCCACGGCTGCGGGGCTCACCCCGCGGCAGGATGCGATGGGGCGTCGAGGGCGCGACGCGCGGCCGCCACGATCGCGCCGTCGGTGACGAAATGGGAGTCGCTGTCCGCCGACGTCGACCGGGTGCCGAGCGACACCCAACTGCCACCTGCTCGTCGGGCCGGCTTCTTCGCCGAGAGGTGGACGGCGTCGACGCCGGTCGCCACCAGAGCGCCGATGTCCGCGACGTCGACTCCGCCGCCGGCCATCACCTGCACGCTGCCGGCCGCCCGGGCCATGGCCTCGAGCGTGGGTATGCCGGAGGCGGCGCGCGAGGCGCCACCCGAAGTCAGCACTCGCGTCAGGCCGAGGCCGGCGAGGCGGACCGCTGCCGCGACGGGATCCTGCGACTGGTCGATCGCGCGGTGCAGCGTGAGCTCGATGCCGGCGCCCCCGGCACCCGGCCCCCGGGCCGCCTCGACGAGCCGCCCGAGAGCCACCTCGTCGAGCGAGCCGTCACTAAGAAGCGCTCCGATCACCACGCCGGAGGCCCCTGAGGCGACCGCCGCCCGCGTCTCGCGCTCCATCAGGTCGACCTCGTCGGCCGCGAAGACGAAGTCGCCGGGCCGAGGTCGGATCAGCACGTGCACGGGCAGACCGACCGCGACGGTCGTCTCGATCAGGCCCTGCGACGGCGTCAGGCCGCCGAGCTCGAGCCCGACGCACAGCTCGACCCGGTCGGCGCCTCCGTCGAGTGCCGCCCGCGCCCCGGACGGCGACGAGACGGCGATCTCGAGGGACAGCCGCCGCGGCTCGCTCACTCGTCGACCCCGGTGAGCGGTTCGTTCGACGCGGGGATCCATCGCGGAGACAGGTCGGGCTCGCCCATGTCTCGGTCGAACGGGAACATGGGCCGGTGGATTCGGTGATGGCCGAGCCGCTTGAGGTCCTGGTCGACACCGCCGGGGGTGAGGGCCAGGATCCAGTCGCTCGACATGTCGAAGAGCTCGGGCTCGAGATAGCCGATCTTCACGATCACGATGGCGGCCGAGCGCGGGTCGAGGTCGAGGTCGGTGAAGTCGTGCTCGTGGTGGTACGGCTTGCGCAGGCGCGTCAGGATCGCGTGGACGCCTCCGACCCGGATCACCACCTCCGTCTCGGCGTCACGGTCGCCCTCGCGGATGCTGTGCACGAAACCGGTGAGTGTGACGGGGCCGGCGTGGGCGAAGTCGATCTCGGCGCCGGCGGTGACGGTGACGGTCGCCCCGACGCCGGCCGACACGGCGGTCTCGATCGCGCCGGGCCCCGGCACGGAGGCGTAGATGACCGTGGGGGAGTCGTCGGCCCGGAGCTCGGGCCGCGCCAGCAGTCGAGTGAGGCCCCAGCTCATGTCGCCCGACCCGCCAGCCGTCGGGTTGTCGCCCGAGTCGCTGATGAAGAACGGGCGTGCCGTCGAGGCGAGCGCGGTGTCGAGGGCCTCGTCGAGCGACGCGGTCGGCGCGACGAACGCGAAGTCGTCGCGGGCGTCCCAGAATCCCTGCGCGAGTCGGGTCGCGCCAGCGCCGACGGTGCCGGCATCCGAGCCGGTGACGACGGCGACGGCCCGGTTGCGCGGCTCGTCGGCCCACGCGTAGCCGACCCAGATGGCGGCGTCCACGACGCCGTCCGAAGCCTCGACGAGGGGCACGGTCGCGTAGACGGACTTCGCCGGCTCGATCCGCGTCGAGGTCTTCTCGCCGGGCAGCAGCACGGGGATCGGCACCCACGCCTTGAGCGGTCGCGGTGCCCCGGAGGCGAGATGCTCCACCAGGTTGCGGACGGCGCGTTCGCGGGTCTCCTCCGCGTCCTCGTGCGGCGCCATGCGGTAGCAGGCGATGAGATCGCTCTGGTGCGCGAGACGTCGCGACACGTTGCCGTGCAGATCCATGGAGGTCGACACGATCACGTCCGGGCCGACGACGGCGCGCACCCGCGCGAGCAGATCGCCCTCGGCGTCGTCCTGCCCCACGACGCTCATCGCCCCGTGGATGTCGAAGTAGAGACCGTCGAGCGGCGGCATGGCGTCGAGCCGCTCGATCAGCTCGTCCGACAGGGCGGCGAACGCCTCGGGGGTGACGGCGCCGCCGGGAAGCGCCTTGCCGACGAGGGCACCCCGCCAGTCGGCAGCCTTGCGAAGCGGCGAGCCCTCGGCGAGGAAGGCGTAACGCGACAGCACGTCGTCCCCGCGCAGCGGGTGGAAGGCGGGCGCCGACGTGGTGCCCGGAGAGAACGTCGACGACTCTGTGCCGAGACCGGCGATCGCGATGACTGGGCGGTGGGTGGTGGGCTCAACGGTGGGCATGCTGCCTCGGCATTCGTGGGGGAGCGGACGGGGTCTGGGAGATGGCGTCGAGAGCACCGGTGAAGGCACGCTGCAGCGCGAACAGGCCTGCCCCGAGCAGGCCGGCGTCGGCGCCGGTGCGGGCGCGCTCGATCACGAGGTGCTCGGTGGCGAGCGGGTGGCAGCCCTCGTAGAGCTGGCTGCGCACCGCTGCGACGAACGGCTCGACGGTCGACAGGATGCCGCCCAGGTAGACGGCGTCGGGGTTGAAGAAGTTCACGTTGGCGCACAGCACTTCGCCGAGCAGGTGGCCCGCTCGGCGAACGGCTCGAGTGGCGGCAGGATCAGCGAGCCCGGCCAGTCGCACCACGTCGGCGGTGGTCTCGACGGCGACGCCGGCCTCCCGCAGCCCCCGCACCAGTGCGGCGCCCGAGGCCACCGTCTCGAGGCAGCCGGTGTTTCCGCACGAGCACGGGGTGTCGCCGGCGGCCGGCAGGCGGACGTGGGTGATGTCGCCGGCGGCGCCGGTCGCCCCGCGGTAGAGCTGCCCCGAGGCGATGATGCCGACGCCGATGGCCGTGCCGGCCTTGACCGTGATCGACTGTTGTGCCCCCGGCGGCCGGACGGAGTGCTCGCCGAGAGCCATCAGGTTGGCGTCGTTGTCGACGGCCGCGCTCACACCGAAGCGCTCTTCGAGCCACGAGCGCACGGGGAAGGCCGTCCAGCCGGGCATGCGGGACGGCAGGAGGACGGCCCCCGCCGAGACGTCGACGGGGCCGGGCAGCGAGACGCCGACCCCGCGGAGGGTCCCGTCGCCGTGGCGTTCGGCGAGTTCGGTCAGGGTTTCGCTGAGGCTCGCGAGGCCGCGCTCCGGCCCGTCGGCCATCGAGAACGGGACGGTCGCGACGTCGGTGAGGGTGCCGCCGGAGTGCACGACGCCGACGCGGGCGTGCGAGCCGCCGAGGTCGGCGGCGATGGCGAAGCCGTCGGCACCGCCGAGCCGGAGCACCTTGCGAGGCCGCCCACCGGTCGAGGCCTGCGTGCCCTCCTCGGCGACGAGGCCCTGCGCGAGCAGCTGCTGCACGGTCAGAGAGACCGTCGACGCCGCGGCGCCCAGCCGATCGGAGAGCTCGGCACGGGAGGTCGCCTGGCCCCCGGCGATCAGCTCGAGGACTTTCGCGGCGAGCGACGACCCTGCGGGACTTATTTCAGTCATGGATTAACTTACTTCCAGAGTGGGGTGATGAGCCCCAGGATAGGCCGAATTTCAGGCTCGGAACTTTCTCCAGAACAGCAGAAACTTAGTTTTTACACCCGGTAATTTCATTTGGTCGCCGAAGGCCCTTTACTGAGTCCAACCCGCTGTCCGACAGCGCACCTCGCAGTCCTTCGTTCCGACCAAGGAGAATCATGTCCCCTGCAAGCCTGGCGTCCTCTCGCCACCGCTGGGCCTTCGCCGCCACCGCAGCAGTCGCTGCCGTGGCGCTGCTGGCCGGCTGCTCCTCCGGAGGGAGCAGCAACAACTCGTCGTCGTCGAAAGACACGATCGACTACGCGCTCCCCGCCAACTTCACCCCGAACTGGATCCTGCCCATCGGTGCCGCAGGCAAGCTCAACACGAACAACGGCTCGATCTCGTCGACGCTCTGGGAGCCGCTGATCGCCTACAACGGCTCGGCCGGCTCGATCTCCTGGGACAAGAAGGGCTCGATCGCCACCGCCGCCGACTTCGCCACCGACCACAAGAGCGTCACGATCACCCTCGGCGACCGCAAGTGGAGCGACGGCAAGGCCATCACCTCCCGCGACGTCGAGTTCTGGTTCAACCTCATCAAGGCGAACAAGGCCGAGTGGGCGAACTACAACAAGGGCCAGGCGCCCGACGACTGGACGTCGCTCAAGGTCGTCGACTCCACGCACTTCACCATCGACTTCGACAAGGCGTACAACACCGACTGGATGCTCGCCAACCAGCTGAGCTACATCACGCCGCTGCCGCAGCACGTCTGGGACAAGACCAGCGCGTCCGGCTCGGTCGGCAACGACGACGAGACGACCGCGGGCGCCGTCAAGGTCTGGAACTACCTCAACACCCAGGCCAAGGACATCTCGGGCTACGCGTCGAACCCGCTCTGGAAGACCATCTCCGGCCCGTACTCGCTGACGTCGTTCGCGACCTCGGGCAAGGTCGTCTTGACCGCCAACAAGAAGTACGACGGCGGCGAGAAGCCGTCCATCACGACCGTGAACCTGCTGCCGTTTACCTCGACGGACGCCGAAGAGAACGCCGTCCGGTCGGGATCGGTCGACTACGGCTACATCAACGCGACCGACCTCGACCAGAAGTCGTCGTTCACGAGCCAGGGCTATTCGGTGAAGCCGTGGAGCGGCTGGGCCATCACCTACATGCCCTACAACTTCAACAACCCGACCATGGGTGCCGTCTTCAAGCAGCTCTACGCGCGCCAGGCCGTCCAGATGTCGATCGACCAGACCAGCCTCGCCAAGGTCGTCTTCAACGGGACCGCCGTGCCGACGTTCGGCCCGATCCCCCAGGCGCAGAAGTCCGACTATCTGTCGAGCGTGCAGAAGAGCAACCCGTACCCCTACTCGATCTCGAAGGCCAAGGCGCTTCTCACCGCTCACGGCTGGACCGAGAAGGGCGGAACGATGGTCTGCACCTCGCCCGGCTCCTCGTCGAGCGAGTGCGGTGACGGCGTCGCGAGCGGTACGAAGTTCGAGATGGGCGTGCTGTCGCAGTCCGGCTCGACCGTGACCGACAATATGATGAGCGCCATCCAGTCGTCGCTGTCGAAGACCGGCATCGACTTCACGATCAAGACCGCCCCGGTCAACTCGGTGCTCTCGCAGACCCCGCAGTGCACGTCGAGCCAGGCCATCTGCAAGTGGCAGCTGTCGTTCTTCGGCACCGCCGGATCCTGGTATTTCAACGCCTTCCCGACCGGCGACTCGCTCTTCCAGACCGGTGGCGGCGCGAACTTCGGCAACTACAGCAACAGCGCCGTCGACAAGCTGATCGAGACCAGCACCACGTCGAGCGACAACACCGCGATCCAGGGCTACTCGGCCGCCGTCGCCAAAGACC
This sequence comes from Frondihabitans sp. PAMC 28766, assembly GCF_001577365.1. NCBI lineage: Bacteria > Bacillati > Actinomycetota > Actinomycetes > Micrococcales > Microbacteriaceae > Frondihabitans > Frondihabitans sp. PAMC 28766. Next base: position 384,177 of record NZ_CP014513.1, on the reverse strand, counting down.
TCCCGGTCGTCTGGCTGCCGGCCCCCGACTACCAGGTGTCGGTGATCAAGAACGGCCTGACCGGGTTCTCGCAGGACTCGCTGGCCAATTTCCACCCCGCCCAGTGGGCCTGGAAGTAGAGGCGCGCTAACCGATGGCCACCACCTCCTACCTTCTGCGACGGCTGCTCCAAGCCGTCGTGGTGATCCTCATCGTGACGGTGGTGGTCTTCGGCCTCCTCCACTCGCTTCCCGGCGGCCCGGCCCGCGGCATCCTGGGGGCGCAGGCGACGCCCCAGCAGCTGGCCCAGTTCAACCGCGACCAGGGCCTCGACAAGCCCCTCGTCGTGCAGTACTTCATCTACCTCGGCCAGCTGCTGCGGGGCGACCTCGGCACGTCGTACACGTTCAACGAGTCGGTCACGCAGCTGATCGTCGAGCGGCTGCCCAAGACGTTGCTGCTCACGATCCTGCAGGCGGTCGTCGCGCTCGTCATCGCCCTCCCGCTCGGCATGTGGCAGGCGGCCCGCCGCAACAAGCCAGTCGACTACGTCATCACCACGGTCAGCTTCGTGGCCTACTCGGCGCCGGTCTTCTTCCTCGGCCTCATCCTGATCATCGTGTTCAGCCAGGTCATCAGACTGTTCCCGTCCGCTGCGCCGAACGGCGAGACCCTGGGCTCCGTGCTGGCCGACCCGCAGGCGCTCGTGCTGCCCGTCGCGGCCGGCGCCGCCGCCATGATCGCCGTCTTCAGCCGCTACATGCGGTCGTCGACCCTCGAGAACCTCGGTGAGGACTACGTGCGCACGGCTCGGGCGGGCGGGGCCTCCGGCACCAGGATCCTGACGCGCCACGTCTTCCGCAACTCGCTGACCAGCGTGGTCGCCATGCTCGGCTACTACGTGCCGGTGCTCTTCGGCGGCTCCCTGGTCGTCGAGCAGCTCTTCAACTATCCCGGCATGGGCCTGCTGTTCTGGAACGCGGCCCAGTCGTCGGACTTCCCCGTGCTGCTCGGCTGCGTGCTCGTGATCTCGATCGCCACCGTCGTCGGCACCCTGATCGCCGACGTGCTCCAGACCGTCATCGACCCCCGTGTGAAAGCAGGTCGCTCATGAGCGCCGTCATCCAGCAGACGGGCGTGCCCGCGTCCGTCGCCGGCTCCACCGGCACCCGTCTCGCCATCCGGCGATTCGCCCGCAACCGGATCGCGGTCGTGGGCCTCGTGGTGGTAGTGCTCTTCGTGCTCTTCTGTTTCGTCGGGCCGCTGGTGCACCCGACCGACCAGATCCACACGGCTCTGTCGCAGGCCAACCTGGCGCCGTCGGCCACACACCTCCTCGGCACCGATGCGGTCGGCCACGACGAGTTCGGCCGGCTGATGTTCGGCGGCAAGGTGTCGCTGACCGTCGGGCTCGCGGCAGGTCTTCTCGCAACGGTCATCGGGACGCTCTGGGGCGCCGTCGCCGGGTACGCCGGCGGCTGGGTCGACACCGTCATGATGCGGGTCGTCGACGCCGGCATCGCGATCCCCGCGCTCTTCATCCTGCTCGTCATCTCGGCGATCTCCACCCCGACTCTGACCGGACTGACCGTCATCCTCGGCCTGGTCTCCTGGCTCGTGCCCTCGCGCCTCATCCGGGCCGAGACGCTGTCGCTCAAGAACCGCGACTACGTGCTCACCCTGCGCGCCATCGGCGGCAGCCACTCGCGTGCCATCACCCGCCACGTGCTTCCCAACAGCGTGTCGACGATCGTGGTCGCCGCGACCTTCCAGGTGGCCGACGCGATCCTGCTCGTCGCCTACGTCAGCTATCTCGGCCTCGGCGTGCAGCCGCCGTCGACCGATTGGGGCGGCATGCTGAGCTCCGGGCTCACCGCGGCCTACTCGGGGCGGTGGTGGCTGATCCTGCCACCGGGCCTCGCCGTGATCCTGGTCGTCTGCGCGTTCAACGCGGTCGGCGACGGCCTTCGTGACGTGTTCGACGTGAGAGGGCGCTGACATGGCATCGGATCTTCTGACGGTGGACGAGCTGACCGTCTCGTTCACGACCGAGACGGGCAACGTCGACGCGGTGCGCGGGCTCGGCCTGGCCATCGCGCCCGGCGAGACCCTGGCGCTCGTCGGCGAGTCCGGCTCGGGCAAGAGCACGGTCGCGCTCGCTGCCATGGGGCTGCTCTCGGGCAACGCCACCGCCACGGGCCGCATCGTCGTCGACGGCACCGACATCGTCCAGGCGTCCGAGCCGGTGCTCCGGGCCCTGCGCGGTTCGACCGTGTCGATGGTCTTCCAGGAGCCCGCGACGGCTCTCGACCCGCTGGCCCGCATCGGGCACCAGATCAGCGAGGTGATCCGCAACCACCACGCCGTCTCGAAGACCGAGGCCTGGGAGCGCTCGGTGTCGCTGCTCGACCGGGTCGGGATCCCGGACCCTGCGACTCGAGCCCGCGCGTTCCCCTTCCAGCTGTCGGGCGGACAGCGGCAGCGAGTCGTGATCGCCATGGCGATCGCCAACGAGCCGCGGCTGCTCATCGCCGACGAACCGACGACCGCCCTCGACGTGACCGTCCAGGCCGAGATCCTCGAGCTGCTGCGCCGTCTCGCCGTCGACACCGGCACGGGCGTGCTGCTCGTCACCCACAACATGGGCGTCGTGGCCGACTTCGCCGATCGGGTCGCCGTGATGCTCCGCGGCGAGATCGTCGAGACCGGGTCGGTCGAAGAGGTGCTGCTGACGCCGACCCACGATTACACGAAAGAGCTGCTGTCGGCGGTGCCGCGGCTCCGGACAGCCGTGTCGGGTGGCACGGACCGTGCAGCGGCTGCCGGGGCAACGCCCGCGGCAACGGCTGCGGCCGCCTCGGCGACGGCGATCGACGGCGACCGCGTGATCGCCCTCGACGACGTCTCGGTGCGCTTCGGCCGCGGCGCCCGAGCGGTGCACGCGCTCCGGGGCATCAGCGTCGACGTGCATGCCGGCGAGACCGTCGGCCTCGTCGGCGAGTCGGGCTCGGGCAAGTCGACCGCCGCCCGTGTCGCGCTCGGGCTCATCGCACCGACCTCGGGCAGCGTCGAGCTCTTGGGCAAAGACTTCCGCCGCTTGGGCGTCTCCGCCCGGCGCCGCCTCCAGGCCGGAATCGGCGTGGTGCTGCAGGATCCCGTCGCCTCCCTCGACCAGCGGATGAGCATCGGCGAGATCGTGGCCGAGCCGCTGCGCGTGCACCGGCGCTCGCTGGGCGGGCGCGAGCGCGAGCGTCTCGTGGCCGAGGCTCTCGAAGCGGTGCGCCTGCCGGCGGCGCTCGCCGGCCGGGCTCCGCGCGAGCTCTCGGGCGGGCAGCGGCAGCGGGTCAGCCTGGCCCGCGCCCTCGTGCTGAGACCTCGGCTGCTCGTCGCGGACGAGCCCACCAGCGCGCTCGACGTCAGCGTGCAGAAGGCCGTGCTGGAGGTGATCGGCGAGCTGCAGAAAGAGCTCGGCTTCGCCTGCCTGTTCGTCTCTCACGACCTCGCCGTCGTGCAGGAGTTCTGTTCACGGGTCGTGGTGATGCGAGCCGGCCAGGTCGAAGAAGAGGGCCCGACCGGCAGCACCCTCGTTCACCCCGTCACCGACTACACACGGCGTCTGCTGGCTGCGGTGCCCGTTCCCGATCCGGTGCTCCAGCGGCAGCGCCGAGCCGACCGGCTCGCTGCTCTCGCAGCGGCCCCCGCCCGGGTCGGCGAGTGACCGGCCTCGCCGGACCCGACGCCGTGGCAGTGCGATCGGGGCCGTCCGGCCTGCTCGCGGGCGTCGACATCGGGGGGACGACCACCCAGGTCGTCCTCGTCGACCGTGACCTGACCGTGCGCGCGCGCGCCGAGGCGCCCACGCCGGCCCTCGTCTCGGGCCACGCCATGGCCGCGACGGCCGCACGCCTCGTGAAGGAGCTCGTCGCCTCGCACGGATCGGGCCGGCCACTGGTCGGGGTCGGCGTCGGTGCGGCCGGTGTCGTCGACGCGGCCCTGGGCAGGATCCTGGTCGCCAGCGACTCGTTCACCGGCTGGTCGGGCTTCCCCTCACGACGGTTCTCGCCGAGGCCCTCGACGCCCCGACGTTTCTCGACAACGACGTGAACGCCTTCCTGCGGGGCGAGGTCAGCGCCGGGTCGATCGCGGGCTCACGCGAGGCGCTCGGAATCACGCTCGGCACCGGTGTCGGCGGCGCCCTCTGGATCGACGGCCGCCTGTGGGACGGCCCCCGCGGGGCCGCGGGTGAGATCGGCCACATTCCGGGCTTCGGCGACGCCCTCTGCACCTGCGGCGGCCGAGGTCATCTCGAGACCCTCGCCTCCGGGCGTTCCATTGCGCGGCGGTACTCCGAGCAGACCGGCTCGGGCCCGGTCACGGCCCGCGAGGTCGCGACCTCGGCTCTCGGCGGTGACCCCGACGCGCTCGCGGTGATGACCGACGCCGGCGACGCCGTGGCCCGAGGGGTGTTGATCACGGCGGGTCTGCTCGACGTGACGACGGTGGTCGTCGGCGGCGGGGTCAGCCGCTCGTGGGGGCTGCTCGGCCAGCTCGTGGGCGACGCGATTGATCGGCAGCCGCCGGTCAGCGGGGCGACGATCCGGCTCGAGGCGTCGGGCCTGGGGGTCGACGCCGTCTCGCTCGGCGCCGCGGCTCGCGCCCGGTCAGAGCTCTTCGTCGCCTGAGCTCTGCCGATCGGTGTCGGCGGCCGCCGCTACAGTGACAGCGACCCCGAGATCGAAAGGCGGGCGCTTGCGCATCCTGCACACCAGCGACTGGCATCTGGGGCGCACCCTGCACGGCGTCGACCTGCACGAGGCGCACACGGTCTTCCTCGACCATCTCGTCGAGGTGGCGCGCGACCGCGATGTCGACGTCGTCGTGGTCGCCGGCGACGTGTACGACCGGGCGGTGCCGGCCGTCGCCAGCGTGAAGCTCCTCTCAGACGCGCTGTCGCGGCTCAGCGAGGTCGCGACCATCGTCATCACGCCCGGCAACCACGACTCGGGCGCCCGGCTCGGCTTCGCGGCGGGGCTGATGCGACCCGGCGTGCACATCCTGGCCCAGGTCGAGCGGCTGCACGAGCCCGTCGTCATCTCTGACGAGGCCGGGCCGGTGGCGTTCTACGGCGTGCCCTACCTCGAGCCCGACCTGGTGCGGGACGCGCTGGCGCCGGCTGCCGCGCCGACGCCCGGTTCAGAGCAGGGGGCGCAGGATGCCACGCCCCGCCTCGCGAGATCGCATGAGGCGGTCGTCGGCGCGGCCCTCGATCGCATCCGAGACGATCTCGCGGGCCGCCCCGGCACCCGCTCGGTCGCCGCCGCACACGCGTTCGTCGTCGGCGGCGCGCGCACGGAGAGCGAGCGCGACATCCGCGTGGGCGGCGTCGACTCCGTGCCGTCCGAAGTGTTCGAGGGTCTCGACTACGTCGCGCTGGGGCATCTGCACGGCGCCCAGCGCGTCGGGCCGGCCGACGGCCCCGCGCTTCGCTACTCCGGCTCGCCGCTCGCCTTCTCGTTCGGCGAGAAAGGCCAGGTGAAGTCGACGGCGATCGTCGACCTGGCCGCCGACGGCACCGTCGCCGTCGAGCTCGTGCCGACCCCTGTGCCCCGCCGTCTGGCGGAGGTGACGGGCGACCTCGCCGACCTTCTCAGCGGCGCGCACGACGACCTCGCCGACGCCTGGCTGCGCGTGTTCGTCACCGACCCCGTGCACCCGGCAGGCCTTCACGCGCGGATCCGCGAGCGATTCCCGCACGCCCTCTCGATCCAGCACACGCCGGTCGGCGGCCCCGCTGTGTCGCGGCGCCGCGCCATCACGCCTGACACCGATCCGGTCGCAGTCGCGACGGACTTCGTCGCCTTCGCGACCGGTGGCGCGGCCACCGACGCTGAGACGGCGGTGCTGCGGGCCGCCTACGAGCAGGCCCGCGCGGCCGAGGGGAGCGCCTGATGGAGCTGCATCACCTCACCCTCCGAGCCATCGGCCCCTACGCCGGCGAATACTCGATCGACTTCGCCGAGCTCGGCGCCTCCGGCGTCTTCCTGCTCGAAGGTCCGACCGGCAGCGGCAAGTCGACCATCATCGACGCCGTCGTCTTCGGCCTCTACGGTGTGCCCGCCGGCTCGTCGACGACACCAGAGCGACTGCACAGTCACCACGCGGCACCCGACGTCGAGCCGTTCGTCGAACTGGTCTTCTCGACCGGTTCGGGCATCTATCGCATCCGGCGCTCGCCGCAGTGGTTCCGGCCGAAGTCGCGCGGCACCGGCACGACGAAGGCGAACGCCAGCGCCACCCTCGTGCGTCTGACGAGCCCCGACGCTGCCTCGGGCGAGCCCGTGTCGTCGTCGACGCAGGAGATCGGCTCCGAGATCCCTGCAATCGTCGGCCTGACCCGCGAGCAGTTCGAGCAGACCGTGGTGCTGCCTCAGGGTGAGTTCGCGCGCTTCCTGGGGGCGAGCGGCGAAGAGCGACGGCTCGTCTTGCAGTCCCTGTTCGGCACGCGCATCTACGACGACACCACCGAGGTGCTGGCCGAGCTGCGTCGCGCCGCCCACGGCGAGGTCATGGCGGCGCAGAAGGCGATCGACGAGGCGCTCGCCGGGCTGCGCGTCGCGGCCGACGATGCGACGCTCGAGGCGGGGGGGGCCGACGAGGCGGTCTCGGGCGCTGCGGCGGTCTCGGCCGAGGCCGTGCGGCTGCGCGACGAGGCCCGCGTCGCCCGCGACGCGGCAGAGCAGGCGAGGGCCGCCCAGATGGCTCTGGCCGACGGCCTCGCGCGGCGGGCCGGGTTGCTGGCTCGGCGGGAGGCGCTGGTCGAGGAGGCTCCCGCGGTCGAGGCCGATCGCACGAGAGCCGACCTGGGGCGCCGGGCCCAGGCGGTTGCGCCGGCGCGAGCGGCGCGCCGATCGGCCGGGGAGGCCCTCGAGCGGGCGGCGACGGTCGTGAGCGAGGCCGAGGCGTCGGATCCTGCGGTCTCGGCCCTCGACCTCGACGAACTCGTCGCCCGACGCGACGCTCTGCTGGGTGAGATCGCCGCGCTGGCGGCCCTGGTCGACCTCGAACGCGGTTTCGACGGCCGCGATGTCGTCGTCGTGCGCCTCGAAGCGGACGTCGAATCGGGCGCCGCCCAGCTGGCCGCCGACCGGTCGGCGCTGGAGGCTCGGGCGGCCGCACGACTCGAACTGGTCGTGGCTCGCGACGACCTGGCAGGGGCGGCGAGCGGGCTCGATGCCGCCGTGCGGCGAGTCGCCGATCTCGGCGGCACCGTCGAGGCCGTTCGAGAGCGTGACGAGCTGCAGGCAGCCGTCTCCGCGGCCGGAGCGCAGGTCGCCGTCTCGGCTGCGGCCGCCCGCGAAGCGATCGACACCGAGGCCGCGATGAGGCGACGCCGCATCGAGGGGATGGCAGGTGAGCTCGCGACACAGCTCGTCGCCGGCGAGCCCTGCGCCGTCTGCGGGTCGCTGACGCACCCGTCGCCCGCGGTGCTGACCGACGAACACCCGTCCGACGACGCCATCGAGCTGGCGGCCGCCGCTCGAGAGACGGCCGAGCAGCTGAATCGGCAGCACAGCGAGGCCTCGGCGACGCTCGCCGCTCGGCTCGGTGTCGCCGCCCGGCAGATCGGCGCGGTCGACGTCGAGCACCTCGACGAGCAGTTGGCAGCCGCGCGCACCGCCGTGGCTGCGGCAGAACAGGCGCGGGCCGACGGGGAGGCCGCGCGCAAGGCCCTCGACGGCTTCGACCAGCAGACCGCGGCGCTGACGACCGCAGTGCAAACCGTCGCCGAGCGCCAGGCGGCCTCGACCGAGCGCGTCGAGGGCGAGCGACGGGCCCTCGCCGACGACCGCGCCCGGGTCGCCCGGGTGCTCGACGGCCGGGCTTCGAGCTGCCGCGACCTCGCCGCCCGCCTCGAGGCCGAGCAGACCGCGGTCTCGCGGCTGCTCGCAGCCCGGCGCGCCCGCGAGCAGGCCCTGGTCGACGATCGCGCGCGCGACGCCGAGCTGCGCGAAGCCCTCGCGGGCGCAGGATTCGAGGCCCTCAGCGCGCTCGACACCGCAGCCGTGCCGCGTGCCGCGCTCGAGGAGCTCACCCAGCGCGTATCCCGTCACGACCGCGACCGCGCCGTCGTCGACGAGCAGCTTGCGAGCGCCGAGCTCGCCGTCCTCACGGGCGACGAGACCGTGGACGTGCCTGCGGCTGTCGCGGTGGCCGAGGCCGCGGACGAGCGCCTGCGCGGCGTGGCCTCCTCCGCGTCGATCGCGCTCGATCGCGCCGAGCGCATCAGCCGGTCGGCGGTGGTGCTTCGGGCAGCTGAGCGGGCCGCCTCCGCCGTCTCCTCGCGGTCGCGCGCGGTCGTGCGCATGGCCGACGTCACCGGGGCGAACGGGCCAGAGAACCTGCGCGGGGTCACCCTCGGCACCTACGTGCTGCTGCGCCGCTTCGACGACGTGCTGGCCGCCGCCAACTCGCGCCTCGCCGTCATGTCGAGCGGCCGGTACCTGCTCGAGTCGTCGGACACGCGCGAGAGCGGCTCGCGATCGCGCAAGACCGGGCTCGCGCTCGTCATCCGCGACAACACCACCGACACCACGCGCGACCCGAAGAGCTTCTCGGGCGGTGAGACGTTCTACGCCTCGCTCAGCCTCGCGCTCGGGCTCGCCGACGTCGTGCAGGCCGAGGCGGGAGGCATCGGCCTCGGCACCCTCTTCGTCGACGAGGGCTTCGGCACCCTCGACCCTGAGACGCTCGACTCCGTCATGTCCGAGCTGGGCCGCCTGTCGGCCGGAGGCCGGGTGGTGGGCATCGTCAGCCATGTCGAAGACCTCAAGCAGCGCATCGCCGACCGCATCGAGGTGCGGCGCCTGCCCGACGGGTCGTCGACGCTGTCGACCTCGGCCGGGCGGTAGCCCGGCCTCCTGCGTTGGTCGCCGGGCTGGGGGCCGCTCTGGTCGGCGCCGTCGCCCGCGATCGGGACGGCGCACTGGGGTTTTCTGTGGTGCCGAGTCGCGGGCGCGGGGTCGCGATCGCGGTGCCGAGTCCGATTCGTGGGCGCCCTCCTGCTCGGCTGCGCTCGGACGGAGCTTGAGCGCTGCCACGTCCGTGCGTTTCCGAGTGCGTGGATTCCGGCCGGTGAGCTCCCCAGCCCGGAGGAATCTACGCACTCGGCGAGTGGCCGGCCGCGGCGGGGAGGCCGGCCGCCGCGCGAGCAGCGCTGCCGACCGCGGCGTCGCGCCCGAATGCGACAACCGCACGCGTTCGCCCCGTCGCAGTTGTCGCAATCGGGAGCGGAGCGCCTTCGGGCCGCCGAATGCGTGAATTCCGGGGCGGCAGTGCGGCACGCAGGGCATCCGGCCGGCGCGACGAGCGGCCACGGCCGAGGTGGCACAGTGGAGGGATGCTGATCCGACCCTTGGCCGCGACCGAGCCCGAGCTGACCGCCGAGACCGAGCAGGTCGTCGCCCTCTGGGAGGCGTGCGGCCTCACCCGCCCGTGGAACGACCCCCGCAAAGACATCGCCCGCAAGCTCCGCGTGCAGCCCGAGCTCTTCCTCGTCGGGGTCGACGCGGCGCAGGATCGAATCGTGGCGACCGCCATGGCCGGTTACGACGGCCACCGCGGCTGGGTGTATTACGTCGCGGTCGACCCCGCCCTGCAGGGCGGGGGCCACGGCGCGGCGATGATGGCCGAGGCCGAGAGGCTGCTGCTCGAGCTCGGCTGCCCGAAGGTCAACGTGCAGATTCGCTCGGGCAACGATCGGGTGATCGGCTTCTACGAGCGGCTCGACTACGCACCCGACGGCGCCCTCGGCTTCGGCAAACGGCTGATCGCCGACTGAGCCGGGCGCCGCGGGCGGCGGGCGGCGGGCCGCGGGCGGCGGGCGGCGGGCGGCGGGCGGCGGGCGGCGGGCGGCGGGCGGCGGGCGGCGGGCAGCGGGCGGCGGGCAGCGGCCGGCGGGCCGCAGGTCGCAGACAGCGGGCGGCGCGGGCCGCACAGCGGGGCCCGGTAGCCTCGCAGGGTGAGATACGCCTATCACCGGCTCTTCCGCATCCTGCCGACCTATCGGTGGTGGAAGCCGATCGTCGCGGCGGTCGTGGCCTTCGTGCTCTACACCGTCTTCTCGTTCGTCTGGCAGGAGATCGTGCTCCTCGTCGTGCAGAGCGACGGCGGCGACCACGCGCGCACCGCTCTGCTGACGGCCTGGGAGCACGACCAGCAGAACGCCTCGAATCCGCTCGTGATGCTCTTCACGCTGGGGTCGCTCGCGACGATGCTGCCCGCGGTGATCCTGGCGGTCAGGATCCTGCGGCTCGGTCCGCTCGGCCAGCTCACGAGCGTCGTCGGGCGACTGCGCTGGCGGTGGATGCTGCTCTGCCTGGTGCCCTCGGCCGTCTACATGGCGATCGACATCGGGCTGAACCAGGTCGTGCCGCTGTCGTGGCAGGGGGCCGATGCCGCCTCCTCCGGCACCGGTCAGGCGACGCCGGCGGGGGCGCTGGCCGTGTCGATCGTGCTGATCGTGATCCTGGTGCCGGTCCAGGCCGCGGGTGAGGAGTTCGCCTTCCGCGGGCTCGGCATGCAGACGTTCGGCTCGTGGTTTCCGTGGCCAGTCGTGGCGATCGTCGTGCCGACCGTGGGCTTCGCCTTCGCGCACAGCTACAACGTCTGGGGCAAGATCGACGTCGCCGCGCTCGGCATCGCCTTCGGCTATCTGACCTGGCGCACCGGCGGGCTCGAGGCGGGGTTGGCGGCGCACGTCGTCAACAACGTCGTGGTGTTCGTGCTGGCGGCGCCGATCGTCACGAACACCCAGTCGAACGGCAGCCCCGCGGGGGCGGCTGTCTCGGTGATCTCGTCGGCGGCCTACGTCGGCATGGTGAGCTGGCTGGCGCGCAAAAAGAGGCCCGAGCGCACTGCGCCCGGGCCTCTCGTGCCGGCTCCGCTCACCGGGGGCCGGCAAGACCCGACTATCCGGTGAACAGCGCCGTGAAGATCGCCGAGGCGTCGCCGTCGGTGACCTTGACGCCGTCGACGGTCAACGTGACCTTGCCGTCGAGGTCGGCGTCGGCCGTGAAGGTGCGGCTGCTGTCGGCGGTCGATCCCGCTTCGGTGTAGAGCACCTTGTCGTCGCCCGAGAGCGTCTCGTTGTCGATGATGCTGAGCGACTTGTCTGCGGCGATCTTCTCGCGCTTGCTCTGGGCGCCGGCCTGCACGCCGACACCGTCACCCTTGCCGGCCACGGCGATGGCGACCGAGCGGCCGGTGTCGTCCGACCAGATGCAGGTGCCGGTCGCGTCGGCGAGCTTGGACGACGGGTCGAGCTTCAGGCCGTCGATCTGATTCTCGACGCTCGGGGCGAGCTTCGTGCACGAGTCGGCGTTGAAGACGAGAGGCTGCGAGGTGCTGACGGTGCAGCCGGCGAGGGCGGCGACGGCCGCGGCCGTGACGACGGTGGCGGCGATGAGGCGCTTCATGGGTTCTCCTGATGTGGTGGGGCACTGCAATACGGGGGACAGGCTATTATGCATATTAAATATCAATATAACCTGTGGATAAGCACGGGAGTGTCGGCCGCGCCTCGTAGACTTCCCGCGTGACCACAGCTCTCGATCTCGACACCCGGCCCGGCGGCCGCGCGCCGCTCGACGTGCTGCACAACGTCTTCGGCTACGAGTCGTTCCGCGGCGAGCAGGCGGCCATCATCGACCAGCTCGTGGGTGGTGGCGACGCCCTCGTGCTCATGCCCACCGGCGGCGGCAAGTCGCTCTGCTACCAGGTGCCCGCACTCGTGCGCGACGGCGTCGGCATCGTCGTCTCGCCGCTCATCGCCCTCATGCAAGACCAGGTCGACGCCCTCGAGGCCGTCGGCGTTCGCGCTGCCTTCCTGAATTCGACGCAGGATCCCGATCAGCGTCGCCTGGTCGAATCCGCCTTTCGCTCGGGTGAGCTCGACATGCTCTATCTCGCCCCCGAGCGCCTCAAGCTCGAGTCGACCAAACAGCTGCTCGACTCCGCCCGGATCTCCCTCTTCGCCATCGACGAGGCGCACTGCGTGGCGCAGTGGGGCCACGACTTCCGCCCCGACTACCTCGAGCTGTCGGTGCTGCACGAGCGCTGGCCGACCGTGCCACGCATCGCCCTGACGGCGACCGCCACCGAGGCGACCCACCGCGAGATCTCCGCCCGACTGGGCCTCGACGAGGCTGCGCACTTCGTCGCGAACTTCGACCGGCCGAACATCCAGTACCGCATCGAGGCCAAAGACCAGCCGCTCAAACAGTTGCTGAACCTCATCCAGACCGAGCACCCGGGCGACGCCGGCATCGTCTACTGCCTCTCGCGCAACTCGGTCGAGAAGACCGCCGAGTCGCTCGTCGCCCGCGGCATCCCGGCTCTGCCCTACCACGCCGGTCTCGACGCGGGCACCCGTCAGCGCAACCAGTCGCGCTTCCTCCGCGAGGACGGCATCGTCATGGTGGCCACCGTCGCCTTCGGCATGGGCATCGACAAGCCCGACGTGCGCTTCGTCGCCCACCTCGACCTGCCGAAGTCGGTCGAGGGCTACTACCAAGAGACGGGTCGCGCCGGCCGCGACGGTCTGCCGTCGACGGCGTGGCTCGCCTACGGTCTGCAAGACGTGATGCAGCAGCGCCGCATGATCGAGCAGTCGGAGGGCGACCAGGCGCACCGCCGCAAACTCAGCGCCCATCTCGACGCGATGCTCGCCCTGTGCGAGACGGTCGAGTGCCGCCGGGTGCAGCTGCTCGGCTACTTCGGCCAGACGTCGACGGCGTGCGGCAACTGCGACACGTGCCTCGCCCCGCCGACGTCGGTCGACGGCACGGTGCCCGCGCAAAAGCTTCTCTCGACGATCGTGCGCCTCAAGCGCGAGCGCAACCAGCAGTTCGGCGCCGGCCACCTCGTCGACATCCTGCTGGGCAAGCGCACCCCGCGCATGGCCCAGAACGGCCACGACGCCCTGTCGACGTTCGGCATCGGCACGGAGCTGAGCGAGGTGGAGTGGCGCGGAGTCGTGCGGCAGCTGCTCGCGCAGAGCCTCCTCGCCGTCTCGCCCGACGGCTACGGCACGCTGCTGCTGACCGAGCAGAGTGCCTCGGTGCTCGACGGGTCGAGGCCCGTGCGGTTGCGGCAGGAGCCGATTCGTACGGCCGGCCGCGGCGGCTCGGCCGGGTCGTCACGCTCTCGTCGTTCGTCGCCCGGCGCGACCGTGGCCGACCTGCCCGCCGAGGCTCAGCCGCTCTTCGAATTGCTGCGCGCCTGGCGGTCGGCCACGGCGAAAGCCGCGGGGTGCCCGCTTACGTCGTCTTCGGCGACGTCACACTGCGGGGCATCGCGTCGCTCCGACCGTCATCACTCGACCAGCTCGCCGGGATCTCCGGGGTGGGGCAGAAGAAGCTCGACACGTACGGCGCGGAGGTGCTCGACGTCGTCGCGCGCGACGGCGGTGGATCGGGCACGGGCACGGGCACGGGCACAGGCACCGGCGCGGGCCCGGTCTCGGGTGGGGCGTCCCCGGCGGCTGCCGCTCGCGGGGGCCGTGCGGCGCCCACGTTCGGCGGGGCGGGCGCGGCCGCCCGACCGACGGTGGCGAGCTTCGAGCCCGCGCCCGATCCTGCGCCCTTCGATGACGCCGGCTGGCCGGACGAGCCCGACGACCCGTTCGACGAGAGCGTGCCGCCCGACGACGACGGCTGGCGCTGAGCGTGAACGCCGTACCACCGCCTGAGCCCGCGCCCTTCGCGCCCGTGTCGGTCTGGACGACGCCCGACTCCGAGCTGGCGCGACCCCTGATCGACGATCTCGCGCGCGACTACGACGAGCGCTACGAGCCGAACGACGGCATTCCGTCGTCGGCCGAGCTGTCGCGCTACCCGTCCGAGCTCTTCGACCCGTCGCTCGGCGGCGCCTTCGTCGTGCTGCACGTCGACGGCGAGGCCGTGGCCGGCGGCGCCTTCATGCGCGAGACCGACACGGTCGCCGAGATGAAGCGCGTCTGGACGCACCCGGATCACCGGCGCCAGGGCCTCGCGCGCCGGGTGATGAACGAGCTCGAAGCCGAGGCCCTCGCCCGCGGCTACGCGACGGCCCACCTGACGACGGGTGCCCGTCAGCCCGAGGCCGTCGGGCTCTACCTCGCGCTCGGCTACGAGCCGCTCTTCGACCTCGACGGCGACCTCGAGGCGATCAGCTACCTGCGTTTCGCGAAGGCGCTGCGCGGCTAAGCGCCGGCCCCGAACTGCCGGCTGCCACCGATGGCGCGACCGGCAAGCAGGTTCTCTGTAAAGGACGCGATGTCCTCCTGGAGGCCAGACCAGGAGCCCGCCAGGGGTGCCTCGACCCGCGCGAGGCTTCTGATCTCGGCGACTGAGTCGAGCACGACCGCCCGGGCGTCACGGAGCCCCCACCCCTCTGTCTCGGAGATCAGATCATCGATGGTGATTGCCGCGTGCGAGTAGACGCCGTTGACGGCGAGCGCCATCTCGTGGTCGTTGTCGAGGTGGGCCATGGGGACGACGTCATAGGCGGGGGCGAGGCTTCGCGGCGCCTCGAAGGGGTGCAGCAGCGAGACGTTCTTGGCGTGCAGATCAAGATCGCCGACAGCGGCGGCGAGGACCGTGAGGCGCGCGAATCGCAGGAGAGAATCAGCGTCGGTGACCGTGCGGAGCACATGCGCGATCCGGCGCGAAGAGACCCGGCCGCCGAGCTTCTGGTATTTTTCCGGGCCGCTGGCGCCCAGGACCTGGTTCATGTCCTCCTGATGGATGCGGCCGTCCGGGCTGGACGCGGAGCGGTCGTATCGCTCGACGACCAGGGTGTCGACGTCGTCGAATCGATCGATCCACGTCGCATGCGTCGCAAGACCGAGCAGGCGTGCGAGTCGGGAACCGTACTCCTCGTCGAACACGATGGTCGAGGTGTCGTCGAGTCGAGGCTTGAGGATGTGAGTCGACGGGAAGCCGTCTTCGGGGCGCTTCCATCGATCGTCTTCGCGGACGAGCACGATCTTCGTCTGGACGCCGTTGATGAGCGACTTGCCCGTTTCGACGCTGTTGCCTAGGGGGTACGTTCGAGCGTCTCGAAGGAGGTCGGCGATGGTGTCGTCGTCGATCGGGTTCGCGAACGGAGTCCGAGGTTCGCCCGGGTTGTCGGGGTCCCAGACTTGGAGGGCGCCGGCGACGTCGCGACCGTAGTGCGACAGAAGGCCGATCGTGTCCGCTTCGCTCAAACCGGCCTGCCGGGCGAGGTAAGTGCGGAGATTGTCTTCGGGCAGGAGTTCGGTGAAGAAGTTGCGGCGGTGGGCCGCTCGGCCGCGGTTGGGCACGACGTCGAAGGGCACTGCTTCGGAGAGGACCGTCGACCCGAGGCCGAAGGTCTCAAGCGCCGTGGATGCTGACCGGAAATCGAAGGTGCGGGGGCTGGTGCCGACGAGTTCACCGACGATGGTGCCGTAGAGCTCGACCGTGAGGTCGGCCATCAGGCGTCGCCTGTGTGGTCGTCGACCTCGGCCGTCAGCTCGACGCCGGTGGCTCGCATCATCTCGAAGAGGCGCGTCATGATGAGAGAGGGCTTGCCCGACTCGAGCTCCCACACGTAGCGCTGGCTCACCCCCAGTTGCTCAGCGATCTGACGTTGCGTCATCCCCGAGAGCAGCCGGCCCTGCTGCAGCATCCGACCCAGATCTTGCGCGTTCTCGACGCGTCCGGACAGTTTCATACCGAGGCCTCCTGACTCGCTTATCATCGTCATTCGTGTGACTACGATAACCGAGTCGGAGCAATGACTGCAATAACGTAGTCAGAATCGAGTGCTGACGGGCCGTCGAGCACGCTGAGCGGTTCGAATAGGCGACGGCAGTAGCCTCGACGGGGTGCGCGCGGCGCGCGCCAGGAGAGGACGAAAGACATGAAGGTGGCAGTGCTGGGCTTGGGGATCATGGGCCAGGGAGTGGCGCGCACGCTGCTGCGCGACGGCTTCGACGTGACGGTCTGGAACCGCTCGAGCGAGAAGGCCGCCCCCTTCGCTGACGAGGGCGCCACCGTTGCCGAGAGCCCGGCAGCGGCCGTGGCCGACGCCGACGTGATCCTGTCGATCGTGTTCGACGCCGACTCCGTGATCGATGTGCTCGACGCGGCCGAAGGGCACGTGCCCGACGGCGCTGTCTGGGTGCAGTCGAGCACGATCGGGCTCGAGGGCACCGGCCGCGTGGTGGAGACCGCCGCGAAGCACGGCATCCCCCTCATCGAGGCGATGATGCTGGGTACCAAGACTCCGGCCGAGACCGGCAAGCTCGTGATGCTGGCCGCCGGGGAAAAGGCCCTGATCGAGAAGGCTCAGCCCGTGCTCGACTCGATGGGGCAGAAGACCGTCGTGGCCGGCCCGACGGTCGGCAACGGCACAGCGCTCAAGCTGGCCGCAAACGCCTGGATCGCCACCATCACGGCCGGCACCGCCCAGTCACTGGCCGTGACGAAGGCTCTCGGCCTCGATCCCGACCTCTTCTTGCAGGCGATTGACGGCGGGGCCTCCGACTCGCCATACGCGCATCAGAAGGGCGCGAACATGATCAAGGGCGACTACCCGGCATCGTTCGCGCTCGACGGGCTGCGCAAGGACGTCGGGCTGATCGCCGACGCGTCGCGAGCGAACGGTGTCGACACCACGCTCATCGACGCTCTTGGCAAGGTCTATGCGGCCGCGTCCGACAAGGGGCACGGCGACGACGACATCTCGTCGGTCTACACCGGCTTCGGCGACTGAGACCGACCGTGGCATTTGTTGCGCGCGTCAACAATTGCCTCTTCCGGCGTAGAACCGCGCATGGCAGAGTTGACGCCATGACGTTCACCGCCGAACGCGAACAGAACTGGGCCGGCACCTACGTGTACGGCGCATCGCGAATCCTCAACCCCACCAGCATCGCCGAGCTGCAAGAGATCGTCGCGCGCGAGCCGAAGATCCGTGCTCTCGGCACGCGTCACTCGTTCAACGAGGTGGCCGACGGCCCGGGTGTGCTCGTCACGACGACCGGCATCCCGACCGACCTCGTGATCGCCGACGACCGCAAGTCGGTGACGTTCGGCGGCGGCACGCGCTACGGCGAGGTCGCTCTCGCTCTCGAAGAGGCGGGGCTGGCCCTCCACAACATGGGGTCGCTGCCGCACATCTCGGTGGCCGGCGCGACTGCGACCGGCACCCACGGCTCGGGCGCTCGCAACGGCTCGCTCGCGACGGCCGTGCGAGCGCTCGAATTCGTGGGAGCCGACGGCTCGCTGCGCACCGTGCGCCGCGGTGATCCTGAGTTCGACGGCAGCGTCATCCACCTCGGCGCCCTCGGCGTGGTCACCCGCGTGACCCTCGACGTCGAGCCGAGCTACCGCGTGCGCCAAGACGTCTATCTCGGGGTGCCGTGGTCGGAGCTCGCGGGCGGCGGCATCCGCGCGCTGATGGAGCTCGGCTACAGCACCTCGGCCTTCACCACGTACGCCGACGACATCACGCAGGTGTGGGTGAAGTCGAGAGTCCCCGAGGGCCAGGCCGACATCGAGGTGCCCGACGAGGTCTTCGGGGCGAAGCACCACCCCGACCGAGTCGCCTTCGTCAGCGAAGACGACAACACGACGCCGATGGACGGCTCCGTCGGCTCCTGGGCCACGCGACTGCCCCATTTCCGGCTCGACCGGACTCCGTCGAACGGCGACGAGATCCAGGCCGAGTACTTCGTCGCACTCGACGAGGGCGCCGAGGCCGTGGCCGCCGTGCGCACCCTCGCCGACCGGATCCAGCCGCACCTGCTCGTCACCGAGCTGCGAGCGATCCGGGCCGACGACTACTGGCTGAGTGAGACGCAGGGTCGCGACTCGCTCGCGATCCACTTCACCTTCAACAAGCACCCCGCCGAGGTCGCGGCGCTGCTGCCGCAGATCGAAGGTGTGCTCGCACCGTTCACGCCGCGGCCGCACTGGGGCAAGGTGTCGTCGCTGTCTCCGGCCGAGGTCGAGTCGCGCTACCCGCGTCTGGCCGAGTTCCGGGCGCTCGCCGAGCAGCACGACCCCGAGCACAAGTTCGGCGGCGGGTTCGTCGACTCGAGGGTGCTGGGTCGGGCCTAGCCGGCGGCGCAGGAGCCGAGACGCCGGGTCGGGCGGCGGGGTACCGTCGCCCGCATGGCCGACGACAACCTCCAGCCCCGCGACCTCGGCATCGACCTCGACCCCGACACGGCCGATCCGACTCCGCAGGCTCTCTACCGCTGGCTGCTCGCGAGCGTGCTCTTCGGGCGGCCCGTGCAGCAGCAGGTCTCGGCCGACACCTACCACGTGCTCATCGACCACGGTCTGACGAGCCCGGCTCGCTTCGCCGAGGTCGGCCGCGAGGCCCTGCGCAGGATCCTGGACGAAGGTTCGTACGCCCGCATCGACTACGTGATGGCCGACGAGCTGCACGAGGTGATGGGCCGCATCGACAGCGAGCACGGCTCGGTCAACCATCTCGTGCGCTCGTCTGCCGACGCGGCGACCCTGCGCTCTCGCCTCACCGAGTACACGGGCGTCGGGCCGAAGACGGCCGACATCTTCACCCGGCAGATCTCGCCGACGCTGTTCTCCACAGCGGGCTGAGGGACTGTCGGAAGCAAGGGGTACTCTTCCCCGGATGCCCCGCAGTGTCGGGGTACGCGAAGGGGTACACAACAGGTATGAGCAGCGAGTTGCACACTGGCCCGACGGGCGCGGCCATCACGGCGGCGGCGCCCCGCGAGTTCGACCGGCCGCGCATCGAGGCGGCCGTGCTCGAGATCCTGTCGGCCATCGGCGACGACCCGACGCGGGCCGGGCTCGCCGACACCCCGCGCCGCGTGGCCGACGCCTACGAAGAGTTCTTCGCCGGCCTCCAGGTCGACGTGCCCGCGATGCTCGGCGGCAGTGTCGTCGCCGCGTCGCAGGGCGAGTTGGGCGAGCTGGTGATCGTGCGCGACATCGAGTTCCGGTCGGTGTGCGAGCACCACCTGCTGCCCTTCCTGGGCGTGGCGCACGTCGCCTACGTGCCCGGGTCGCAGATCGTGGGGCTGGGCAAGATCCCGGGCCTCGTCGACGCGCTGGCCTCGCGACCGCAGCTGCAGGAGCGCCTCGGCGAAGAGATCGCCGACGCTTTGCTCGCGGGTGTCGGGGCGGCGGGCGTGCTCGTCGTGCTCGACGCCGTGCACGGCTGCGTGACTTCGCGCGGGTCGCGCCAGACCCACAGCTCGACGGTGACGATCGCGTCGCGCGGCGTGCTCGCCGATCCTGCCGGTCGTGCGGAGGCCATCGCGCTGATCGGGTCGCCGCCAGCCGGCGCTGTCGCGACCGGCGCATCGGCCGGCAGTGCCTCCGGCGGCGGCGCCTCCGCCGGCACCGCAGTGTCGTCGCGAGGCGCGGGCCGCGCGTGACGGACAGAACTCTGCCCCCCGGGTTCCAGCTGCCCGAGCTGCGCTCGCCCGTCCGCACCATCGGCCGTCACACCTTCGACTTCGACCACCGGATCGCCGTGATGGCCATCGTCAACCGCACCCCCGACTCGTTCTTCGACCAGGGCGCCACCTTCGCCCTCGACCGTGCGGTCGAGGCCGCTGTCCGCGCCGACGAGCACGGCGCCGACTGGGTCGACATCGGCGGGGTGCCGTTCGCGCCGGGCCCCGAGCTGCCCGCAGACGAGGAGGCTTCGCGCGTCGTCCCGGTCGTCGCAGCGCTCGCACAGCAGTCCGACGTCGTCATCTCGGTCGACACCTTCCGCCCCGAGGTCGCTGCGGCAGCCATCGCAGCGGGTGCCTCTGTCATCAACGACACCACCGGCATCCACGACGAACGCCTTGCCGACGTCGTGGCCGACTCCGACGCCACCCTCGTGATCACGCACTCGCTGGCCAGCCCGCGCCGCCCGCTGATGAGGCCTCAGTATGCCGACGTGGCCGGCGAGGTGCGCGACTTCCTGCTCGAACGGGTCGACCTCGCCATCGCCCGCGGGGTGCCCGAAGACCGCATCATCGTCGACCCCGGCCACGACCTCAACAAGAACACTGTGCAGACTCTCGAAGTCACGAGGCGCCTCGGCGAGGTGGTCTCGCTGGGCTTCCCCGTGCTGGCCGCGGTGTCCAACAAAGACTTCATCGGCGAGTCGCTCGCACGCCCGAAGAGCGAGCGCCTCGCCGGGTCGATCGCCGCTGCGACCGCGTGCGCGATGCTGGGCGCCAGGATCGTGAGGATGCACGCGGTGCCCGAGTCCGTCGACGCCATGCGCATGCTCGAGGCGATCCTTGGCTGGCGCGACCCGGTCGATCCGGTGCACAACCTGTGAGCGGCGAGGGGCCGATCACCCGGCTGTACCCGCCGGCGCCGTCCGACAGCGACGACGGGCTGTCCGACCGCGACCTGCTGTCGCTCTACGCCCGGCACGACCGGTCGACGCCGTGGGTGCGCGCGAACTTCGTCGCCAGCGTCGACGGCTCCGCCACGGCGAAAGGGGTGTCGGGCAGCCTCGGCGGCCCCGCCGACCGGCGAGTGTTCGACGTGCTGCGCCAGCTGTGCGACGTCATCCTGGTGGCGTCGGGCACGGTTCGCGCCGAGGGGTATGCCGGGCCGCTGGTCTCGGCCGAGGCCGGTGCGTGGCGGGTTTCGCACGATCTCGCGTCGCATCCTGCCGTCGCGGTCGTCAGCGGCTCGCTGTCGCTCGACCCCGCCTCGGCCTTCTTCGCCGAAGCGCCGGTGCGCCCGCTCGTCCTGACGTGTGACTCGGCGGACTCCGAGCGCCGCCGTGCCCTGGAGGCCGTGGCCGACGTCGTCTCCTGCGGCACCGCCGAGGTCGACCCGCTTCGCGTCGTGGCAGCTCTCGTCGAGCGCGGGCTGACGCAGATTCACTGCGAGGGCGGGCCGACGCTGCTGGGCTCGCTGATCGCGGCCGACGTGCTCGACGCCCTCTGCCTGACGGTGAGCCCCGCGCTCGAGGGGGGCTCGGGGCCCAGGATCGCGTACCACTGCGGTGACCCAGTCGACCTGCGCGCCATGACCCTCGACCACGTCCTCCTCGCCGGAAACATGCTGCTGACGGCATATTCGCGGAGCCGCTGACCGGGCTGGAGTCGCTCTCGCGCCTTCGAACGAGGATGATGGGGGCGTGAACTTCTTCGAGTGGCTGAACGCCGGACACGCGGTGCTGCCGTTCGCCCTCGCGCTGGGGGCTACCGCGGTCGCCGTTCTGCTCGAGTCGGCGCTGGGGCTGCTGTCGTACGTGCCCGGCGGGCCCGTCGTGATCGTGGCGGCGGCCGGCACCGAGAGCGTCCGTCGCATCCTGCTGCTGTTCGTCGTCGCCGTGATCGCGCGGGTCGTCGGTGACGGCATCCTGTTCTTCTACGGCCGTCGCCGCGGTGACGCTCTCGCCACCTCGGCCATCGCCCGACGTATCGGATCCGACCAGTGGTCGACGGCCGACCGCGTCGCCCGTCAGCACGGCTCGCTGCCCGCGCTGCTCGTGCGACTGGTGCCGACCCCGCGCTCTCTTGCGCCCGCGATCGCAGGATCCCGAGGGGTCGCCGCGTCCCGCTTCCTCGGCGCCAGCGTGGTCGCCTCGCTCGCGTGGTCGATCGTCTGGGTCGCGGTCGGTGTGCTCGCCCGCGCCTCCTTCCATGCGTCGAAGCCGTACATCGGCGTCGGCGGGTCGCTCGTTCTGGCCGTGCTCGTCGGCGTCGGCATCGTCTACCTCGCGGTGCGCGCGCTCTCCGTGCGACTGCCGGACGGCGACCCGCGGCGCGTGCTCGGGAACAGCTCGGTAGCCGGCATGGCGCCGCACCCGTCGGGCGACGACACCGGGCTGCGGCAGAGGCTCTTCCACGAGGACAACTGGAAGACGGTGCCTAACGTCGTGTCGGCGATCCGTATCCTGCTGCTGCCCGTCTTCGGCATCCTGCTCGTGGTGCACGACTTCTGGGCGTCGATCATCGTGCTGCTGCTGGTGTTCGTCAGCGACTTCGTCGACGGGTTCGTGGCACGGCACTTCAACCAGACCTCGAATCTGGGGGCCTGGCTCGACCCGGTGGCCGACCGCTTCACCGTGGTCGTCGTGGTGGCGGCCTTCGCGGCGTCGGGTGTGGTGCCGTGGCAGCTCGTCGTGATCCTGCTGATCCCCGACGTGCTGTCGGCGGCCTGGGCCGTCGTCTCGTTCAGGGGCGCGCCCGACGTCAAGGTCTCGAAGGTGGGCAAGGTGCGCACGGCGCTGCTGTTCGTCGGGCTGTTCATGATGCTGTTCGGCGAGGCGGTGCCGCCGCTGGAGCGCGGGCTCGTCGGCGTCGGCTTCGCGTTCTTCGTGCTCGGGGTGGTCGGGCACTACCTGGCGATGGCGCGCAACGCCCGCGGGCTCGTGACGCTCTGGCAGCGGCAGGCGCCCTCGGCTGCCACCGGCGCTGGCGCGGCGGCCGTCGCCACCGTCGTCTGAGCGTTCGCTTCGCCCGCCGCCCCCACTTGCCTCGAGGGCACTCGAGGTGAGTAGCGTCGACCGCATGACACGTCTCACCACGCCCTTCGGGGCCAAGACCACCGCCGCAGAAGTGCTCGAGGGCGTCGACCTGACGGGCAAGAAGGCCGTCGTCACCGGCGCCGCCTCGGGCATCGGCATCGAGACCGCCCGGGCGCTGGCCGGCGCGGGGGCCGACGTGACCCTCGCCGTGCGCAACCTCGAAGCCGGCGCGAAAGCGGTCGCCGACATCCGTGCGACGACAGGATCCGAGCGGGTCACGGCCTCCTACCTCGACCTCTCCGATCGCGTCACACTGCAGAAGTTCGGCAGCGAGTGGGAGGGCCCGCTCGACATCCTCGTGAACAACGCGGGCATCATGGCGACGCCGCTGACCCGCACGCCGGAGGGGTACGAGCTGCAGTTCGCCAACAACCACCTCGGCCACTTCGCGCTGGCGCTGGCGTTGCACGACGCGCTGGCGGCCGCAGCAGGCGCAGGCGGCGCCCGCATCGTGAGCCTCAGCTCGACGGGCCACCACGCCAGCGACGTGATCTTCGACGACCTCATGTTCGAGCGCCGCGAGTACGACCCGTGGGCCGGCTACGGGCAGTCGAAGACCGCCAACGTGCTCTTCGCCGTCGGAGTCGGCCAGAGGTGGGCCGACGACGGCATCACGGCGAACGCCGTGCACCCGGGCGGCATCATGACGAACCTGCAGCGCCACCTCGACCCCGACGAGCCCCGCCGCCGCGGCTGGGTCGACGAGAACGGCGTAGTGAACCCCGCGTTCAAGACGACCGAGCAGGGCGCGTCGACCTCGGTGCTGGTCGCCGCGTCGCCCCTGGTCGAGGGCGTCACCGGCCGCTACTTCGAAGACGCGAACGAGGCCGAACCCTTCGACGCAGAGAAGCCGGGCCGGGGCGTGAAGTCGTACGCTCTCGACCCGGCTTCTGCCGAGCGTCTCTGGTCGGTCTCCGAAGAGCTCATCGCCTAGCGAGACTCGAGACCCCGCAAAACGGACAAGGCCCCCGCGCCGCGGCGCTGGGACCTTGTCCGAAAACGGGGGTGTTGGGGTGCCGACTAGGCCCGGCGCGTGCCGCGACCGGTGATCGCGCCCCAGATCAGCAGCAGGATGATCGCACCCACGACGCTGAGGATGAAGTTCGGGATGCTCCAGGTGGCGTAGTTCACGTGGAAGATCAGGCTGCCGATCCAGCCGCCGAGAAAGGCCCCGACGACGCCGATGATCAGCGTGATGACCCAGCCGCCGGGCTGCTTGCCCGGGAGGACGAGGCGAGCGACGATGCCGGCGATGAGGCCGAAGATGAGGAACGAGATGATGCCCATGGTGTGGGTCCAATCGTGAAAGGGCGCGACGGGATGGTGCGCGCCGGTCGTGCGGACGAGGCGACGGGTGCGTCGTCTCGGGGGATGAAAGCGGGAGGGGTTGGCCCCTAGAGGCGCTTGCGGGCCTTCTTGGCGGCCTTGGCGGCATCCTTCGACGCCTGCTTGCGCGCCTTCTTGACCTTGGGGTCGTTCCAGATCGACGAGAGCGCGCCCGCGACCTGGTTGTAGCGGGCCGTGCCGCCCTTCGAGCCGAGCAGATAGGCCACGGCCGCGATGATCAGGATGAAGAAGAGTTTGGGTCGCATGCGAGTCCTCCCAGTGGAACCGATGTGCGGAAGCGGTGCAGTGCGCACCGCCGGGTTGCTGAATGGACGCTAGACGCCGGCGGTCGGGGCGCTGTCAGGGTGAGGCGATTCGGGGTACAGACGCGTCAGGATCCTGCGCCCGCCCTGACGCATTCCGGCCCGAGCCGAGCGAGCGCAGGGGCCGCCGCGAGCTAGCGCGGGCCTGACCCGAGCCGACGCCGGGCCCGCCGCGAGCGAGGCGAAACACCGCCGCCGCGCGCACGAAACACTGCCGCAACGACCCGGGCCTAGGTTCAACACATGGGTGACCTCTTCGACGGATACGCCGCCGTCACTGGCCGAGATGGCGGTGCGAGCCGGACGATCCGCCCGGGTGGCCGAAGCGCGTGGGACGAGATGTTCGAGCTCCCGGGCTCACCGCGCGAGATGTATCGCGAGATCCACACGGCGCTCGAGAGCATGACGCAGGACGAGCTGCGCGGGCGCACCGCGGCGCTCGCCGACTCCTACCTCGCGCAGGGGGTGACGTTCGACTTCGCCGGCGAAGAGCGGCCCTTCCCGCTCGACGCCGTGCCGCGGGTGATCGAGCAGGCCGAGTGGCAGTCGGTCGAGCGCGGCGTGAAGCAGCGGGTGCGGGCCCTCGAGGCCTTTCTCGCCGACGTCTACGGGGCGCAGCGAGCTGTCGCCGACGGCGTCATCCCGGCCGGTCTCATCACCTCGTCGAACCATTTCCACCGGCAGGCGGCGGGCATCGACCCGGCCAACGGCGTCAGGATCCAGGTCTCGGGCATCGACCTCATCCGAGACGAGGGCGGCGACTGGCGTGTGCTCGAAGACAACGTGCGCGTGCCGTCGGGGGTCAGCTACGTGATCTCCAATCGGCGGGTGATGGCTCAGACGCTGCCCGAGCTGTTCGTCTCGATGCGGGTGCGACCGGTCGGTGACTACCCGAACCGCCTGCTGCACGCCCTGCGGAAGAGCGCGCCGGTCGGCGTCGAGGATCCGACCGTCGTCGTCCTGACCCCGGGTGTCTTCAACTCCGCCTACTACGAGCACACCCTGCTCGCCCGCCTGATGGGCGTCGAGCTGGTCGAGGGCCGCGACCTCTACTGCTCGGGCGGCCGGGTCTGGATGCGCACCACCGCCGGCCCGCAGCGCGTCGACGTGATCTACCGCCGGGTCGACGACGAGTTCTTGGACCCGCTGCAGTTCCGCGCCGACTCCGTGCTCGGGTCGCCGGGCCTTTTGATGGCGGCGAGGCTCGGCACGGTCACGATCGCCAACGCGGTCGGCAACGGCGTGGCCGACGACAAGCTGATCTACACCTACCTGCCCGAGCTCATCGAGTACTACCTGGGCGAGAAGGCGTTGCTGCCGAACGTCGACACGTGGCGGCTCGAAGACCCTGGCGCCCTCGAAGAGGTGCTCGACCGGCTCGACGAGCTGGTGGTCAAGCCGGTCGACGGCTCGGGCGGCAAGGGGCTCGTCGTGGGCCCCGACGCCTCGAAAGAAGAGCTCGAGACGCTGCGCAAGCGGCTGCTCAAAGACCCGCGCGGTTGGATCGCGCAGCCGGTGGTGCAGCTGTCGACGATTCCGACGCTCGTCGACGACGGTCTCCGGCCTCGGCACGCCGATCTGCGGCCGTTCGCGGTCAACGACGGCGACGACATCTGGGTGCTGCCCGGCGGCCTGACGCGCGTGGCCCTGCCCGAGGGCCAGCTCGTCGTGAACTCGAGCCAGGGCGGCGGCTCGAAGGACACCTGGGTGGTCGGTGTCGACGCCGGCACCTGGGCCGCCGGGCAGGGTGTCAGCACACTCGTCGGCGAGCAGGCGGCGACCACGTCGTCGATCCCGATCGTCGCGGCCGACCACGTGCCCGACCATTCGCCGCAGGACGACCCCAAGCGCGACCAGCAGTCGCAGCAGCAGCAATCGCAGAGTCAGGAAGGGTTCTCATGCTGAGCCGGATCGCCGAGAGCCTCTTCTGGATCGGCCGGTACATCGAACGCGCCGACGGCACCGCGCGCATCCTCGACGTCCACCTGCAGCTCCTCCTCGAAGACCCCTGGATCGAAGAGGACGCCGCCTGCCGCAGCCTCCTCAGCGTGATGGGCTCCGAGGCGCCGGACGACGCCTCGATCACCCGCAGCGACGTCCTCTCCATGCTCGCCGTCGACCGCCACAACCCCGCGTCGATCGCCTACTCGCTCGGCGCCGCCCGCGAGAACGCCCGACGAGCCCGCGAGATCGTCTCGACCGAGCTCTGGGAGTGCCTCAACACCACGAGGGCGAGGATGCCGCGCAAGGTCTCGAGCGAGAAGGTGCACGAGTTCTTCGCCTGGGTCCGTGAGCGCTCGGCGCTCGCCGTCGGCATCATCGAGTCGGCGACCAGCCGGGACGAGGTCTGGCAGTTCTTCACTCTCGGCCGCTCGATCGAGCGCGCCGACATGACCGCGCGCCTCCTGGCCACACGCACCCTGACGGAGGTCTCGGGGCCGTCGTGGACGACGATCCTGCGGTCCGTCGGCGCGTACGAGGCGTACCTGCGCACCTACCGCGGCGTGCCGAGTGCCCGCAACGCCGCCGAGTTCCTGCTGCTCGACCGGCTCTTCCCCCGCTCGGTGCTTTTCGCGATCTCCCGCGCCGAGGCGTGCCTCCGCGAAGTCGAGCCGAACACCGCACGCACGGCCACCTCCGATGCGGGCGTCAGGATCCTGGGGCAGATGCGTTCCGAGCTCGAATACAAGCCGATCGCCGAGATCCTCGACGACCTGCCGAGGCACATGGACGCCGTGCAGGCGGCGACCTCGGCCGCGTCGGAGGCGATCCGGCAGCGGTACTTCCCCACCAGCGCCGCACCGACGTGGGTGGGGGAGCGCTCGTGAGCCGCCTGCGCATCCGACACGTCACCGGCTTCCAGTACGAGGGCGAGGCCAAGGCCAGCTACAACGAGGCGCGCATGCTGCCGGCGTCGACGGAGTCGCAGTTCGTGCTGTCGTCGAACCTGCGCATCGAGCCGAACTCGGGCGCGCACGAATACCTCGACTACTGGGGCACGCGTGTCTCGTCGTTCGAGGTGCTGCAGCCGCACCAGCAGCTGTCGCTGACCGCGACGAGCCTGATCGAGGTGCGGCACGCGCCTCACCCGCCTCAC
Organism: Frondihabitans sp. PAMC 28766; assembly: GCF_001577365.1. Classification (NCBI taxonomy): domain Bacteria; kingdom Bacillati; phylum Actinomycetota; class Actinomycetes; order Micrococcales; family Microbacteriaceae; genus Frondihabitans; species Frondihabitans sp. PAMC 28766. Next base: position 356,895 of record NZ_CP014513.1, on the reverse strand, counting down.
GAGACGTCCTGGGATGCGCTGCGGGCCGCGGCCACGCGGCGTTCGGAGTTCGTCGAGCAGCTCGACCAGACGCAGCTGACGCACCCGCCGGCCGAGGTCGTGCATCTCGCTTCGGACGCGGTGGCTGCCACATCGACGCCGTGCGAGGCCGCCCTCCGCATCTGCGAGGAGATCGGCGACCGCGTGGAGTACCTGCGGGGCGTCACCAACGTGAAGTCGACCGCGACCGACGCGTGGAAGGCGAAGGCCGGAGTCTGCCAGGACATCGCCCACATCACGCTCGGCGCGCTGCGGAGCGTCGGCATCCCGGCGCGCTACGTGTCGGGCTACCTGCACCCGAAGCCCTCGGCCGAGCTGCGCGAGACGATCGTGGGCGAGTCGCACGCCTGGGTCGAGTACTTCTGCGGCACCTGGCAGGGCTACGACCCGACCAACCTCATCGACATCGGCGAGCGTCACGTCGTCGTCGGCCACGGCCGCGACTACAACGACGTGCCGCCGCTCCGCGGGGTGTACGGCGGCAGTCGCACGTCGAAGCTCTTCGTGACTGTCGAGATCACGCGCGAGGCCTAGCCCCGCTCGCCCCGCCCGCCCCGCCCGCTAAAAGTCGGTTTCCGGCCGTCGAGGTGGCCCGCGGACCACCTCGACGGCCGATCCTCGACTTCTACGAGACCGCGACGCGCTCCGGCGGCCCCACCTCGGTGGTGACACCGGCCCACGCCGTCATACCGGCGAGTTGAACCAGCAGCACGGCTGACGCCATCACGAGCAGCAGGGCCAGCGACGGGCTCGCCGCCCGAAACCGTGGCAGTCGAGACGCGGCCGCGACGACGAACCCTCCGCCCGGCACGACCGCGGCCACCCCGAGCGTCACCGCCACCCAGACGACGCTGGTGCGCGTCGTGGCTCTCCACGTTGCGCTCACGAAATACTCCCCGGGCCGTTGAAGGCAGCACGCATGCTGTGCGAGACGTAGATCGGGATATTATGCGCGATCACGTGGACCTGAAAGTAGTCCCACTCTCGCAGTGAGCCCGCGCCGATTTTCTCGGTCGAGCATCTAGTCACCTTCACCGAGTAGCCGATGCCAAAGCCCTGGTTGCAAGTGTGGCTGCCCTTGTAGCCGGAGGTGCTCGTCGTCGACCACACCCGCGAACCGTCGTAGTAGATGCGGCCTGTGTGCTTCTCGAGCCAGTTGATGTAATAGAGGCCACGTATCTCCTGGCTCCATGTTCGAGTCCAGATCGTGCGCACGGCAGCCACGTCAGCGAGGCGCGTACCGTCGGCCGCACAAAGATCTGCATCGCTCGAGGGCAGCTCGGCAGCGGAGATTTCCGCGGCTTCGGAGGTTGAAGTCGTCTCCTGTGCGGAGCACTTGCCCTGTGCGGAATTTACGGCGCGGGCCTTCTCACAAATCCTCTCTTCGGTAGTCGTCGAGCGGCTCTGTCCGGGCAGCGACTTTTTGCGGGGAGGTCTCATTCGCTTGAGCAGGCAGCGCCGTCAACGCCGTCAGAGCGCACGTCGCGAACGGGGTTGCGGTGGCCAAGGTCTTCTTCATTGAGGTTCCTTTCATCGAGCCTTGCTGCATGACTTCAGCGAACCACAAAGGAAGAACTCAAACAAGAAAGTTAAATATTAGAAAGACACTAGCAATGGCGGTAGACGTACCTGCTGCTGGCGGGCGTCGTGAGGTCGACGTCGCGCAGGATCGTCAGGGGCGGGGTCGTCTTCCGGGCGCAGACCTGGGCGAACGTGCCGCGGAGGCCCGCGGTGTACTCGATGTCGATCACGTGCTTGCCGTAGACCTTCGTGTAGGCGGGGCACTCACTGTAGAGGTCGCACTGCTCGGCGACCGCGAAGTCGTAGCCGATCTCGGCCTTGCCTCGTGACCCGAGCTGCGTCGTGTTCTTCTGGCCCGCAGCCAACCCCTGCGCGTGCGCGTGCGCGACCAGCAGTGTCGCGAACGAGACGGCCTCGCCGAGCGTCAGCTGCTTCTTCGAGCGCGTGTACGAGTCGAGGTTGTCGAACTCGACGGCTTTGAACCCCTTCTTCGCGCAGAGGTCGGTCGACTCGTCGATGCGGGCGGCAGCGGCGGTGCGCTTGGCCGCCGTCGAGATGTCGATGATGTGCTCGCCCGGCCAGCCCGGGTCGACGAGCGGCGCACCCGATGCGGTGTGCAGGTAGAGGTCGCTCGGCCACTTCACGTCGGGTTGCGTCTGGAACCCGTTGACGTAGCAGATCGAATAGACACCGGCTGCAGGATGCGACGTGCTGTCGCGGGTCACGACCGTCACGCCCGCGGGTGGCTGGTACGCGCCGCCGAGCTGGTAGTCGGCGGCCCCCGAGGTCGGCGGCAGCGTGACGTGGCCGCCGTCGGTGCGTGCAACCGAGGCGCTTTCCGAGCCGCCCGTGCTGCCCGAGCCGCCCGAACTGCCTGTGCTGCCCGAGCCGCCCGAGCTGCCCGTGCCGGTCGCGGCGCACGCGACCAGTGCGGCGACGGCGCCGAGCGCAAGCGATGCCGCAAGCACGGAGTGCAGGATGCCACGGGGTCGGTTCACGCGATCACCCTACGGGAGCATCGGGCCCGGCCGGTGAGACCCCGCATTTCGGGCAACGTCTCCGAGCCGCGGCGCTGGGACCACGGCCGAAATGGGGGGTCTCGCGCTTATTGGCGGGCGAGCGACTCTTCGGTCGCGAGCTCGGTCGCCACGACCTCGCGCTGCACCTCGATCGAGGAGGTCACGGGCATACCGTCGCCGTCGTGTCGCACGCGGAAGTGCAGGCCGTCGCCGTGCCGCACGCGCAGGTGCTGGCCGCGGATCAGCCACGTGATCGCGACCGCGGCGGCAACGAAACCGGCCGCGGCGCCGACGCCGATCGCCTCGCGCGGGCCGAACGTGTTGGCCACCCAGCCGACGATCGGCGCACCGATCGGGGTGCCGCCGGTGAAGATCGCCATGTAGAGAGCCATCACGCGGCCGCGCACCTCGGGCGCCGCGCTCAGCTGCACGATGCCGTTGGCCGTCGTCATGAGGGTGATCGACGAGAGCCCGACGGCGATGAGCACGGCGGCGAAGCTCCAGTAGGTGGGCATCAGGGCGGCCACCGTCAGAGTGACGCCGAACGAGATCGCGGCGAGCACGAGCACTCGCATGCGCGGCTTCTCGCGACGTGCCGACAGGAGCGCCCCGGCCAGCGAGCCGACCGCGACCGCGCTCGTGAGCAGGCCGAAGCCGCTCGCGCCGACCCCGAACGACTGGGTCGCCATCGTCGAGGTGTAGATCGGGAAGTTCAGGCCGAACGTGCCGATGATGAAGATCATGATGAAGATGACGACGAGGTCGTGGCGCCCCCTTACGTAGCGGAATCCCTCTTTGATCTGGCCCTTGGCCCGCTTCACCCGCGGTTTGAACTGCAGCTGGCTCACGCGGATGAATTTCAGCGACGTCAGCACGGCGATGAAGGAGGCGGCGTTGATCAAGAACACGGGGCCCGTGCCGATCACGGCGATGAGCACGCCGGCGACGGCCGGCCCGATCAGTCGCGCGCCGTTGAACGAGGCCGAGTTGAGCGACACCGCGTTCGTCAACTTCTTGGGCGGCACCAACTCGGAGACGAAGCTCTGCCGGATCGGCGCGTCGACGGCCTGCACCACGCCCATGACGAGGGCGAAGGCCCACACCATCCAGAGCTGCACGACGTCCGTGACGACGAGGAGGCCCAGCGCGAGACCGAGGATGCCCATCGAACCCTGCGTGAGCATGAGCATCCGCCGCCGGTCGTAGCGGTCGGCGATGAGACCGGTGACCGGGATCATCAGGATCGGCGGCAGGAACTGCAGCGCCATCGTCACGCCGAGCGCCGTGGCGTTGTGGTTCGTCAGGCGCGTGAGCACGAGCCAGTCTTGAGCCGTCGCCTGCATCCACGTGCCGGTGTTCGAGACGAGCGCGCCCGAGAACCACAGCCGGTAGTTGAAGACCTTGAGGCTCGAGAACATGGCGCTCACGACTGGGCCAGCTCTCGCAGGATGCGGGTGGCCTCGGTGAGCGTGCGCCGCTCGTCGGCCGTCAGCTTGGCCAGGCGGGGCACGAGCCACTGGTCTCGCCGCCGCCGGGTCTCGAGCACGAACGTTGCGCCCTCCGAGGTGGTGCGCAGCACGACCTTGCGCCTGTCGCCGTCGTCCGAGCCGCGCTCGACGAAGCCGAGCTCGACCAGCTTGTTGACCGTCTTGTTCATCGACGGGGGAGTCACGCCTTCGTGCTCGCTCAGTGCGCCGATCGTGAGCGGCTCGTTCTGCAGCAGGTAGCCGAGAGCCGCCATCTGCGCGTCGCTGACGTGGCTGTCGGCCTTCTGCTGGCGGAGGCGCCTGGACAGACGCAGAACGCCCTGCCGGACATCGGTGGCGAGCTGGGCGTGAGGGACGGTGCGGAGGGCACCCGTGGCGGTCGCGGTCATATCGGTCATTGATCCTTAGCCTAACAAATTAGCCGCGCTAAATAAATGGCAAGTGGGAATGCAGTAAGATAGACGACGGTTGTTGTCAATATCAAGTCGAAGGAACGAAGGAAGTCATGAGCAGGTTCGAAGGCAAAGTCGCGATCGTCACAGGCGGCGGCTCGGGCATCGGCGAAGGCATCTCCAAGGCGCTCGCCGCCGAGGGGGCATCCGTGGTCGTCACCGACATCAAGCAGGAGTCGGCGCAGCGCGTCGTCGACGAGATCGTCGCGGCCGGCGGTAGGGCGGCCGCTCTCGTCGCCAATACCGCGAAGCCCGAGGACAGCGAGAAGGCGGTCACTTTCGCCCAGGACACCTTCGGCGGCCTGCACCTCGCCGTGAACAACGCCGGCATCGGCGCTCCGGCTGCCACCATCGGCGACTACGAGATCGCCGCGTGGGACCGTGTCGTCGGCATCGACCTCAGCGCGCGTCTTCTATGGTCTGCACTACCAGCTGCCCGCGATCGTCGCGTCCGGCGGCGGTGCCGTCGTCAACATGAGCTCGGTGCTCGGCTCGGTGGGCATCGCCCAGAATGCGGCCTACGTCGCCTCGAAGCACGCCCTCATCGGCCTGACGAAGGTCGCCGCGCTCGAGTACACCGCCCAGGGCGTCCGCACCAACGCGGTCGGCCCCGGCTTCATCGACACTCCGCTCGTCCGCTCCTCGCTCGGCCCGGAGGCGCTGACCGCCCTGGAGGCGCAGCACGCCACCGGCCGCCTCGGCACCGACAAGGAGGTCGCCGCTCTGACGCTCTTCCTCCTCAGCGACGACGCGTCGTTCATCACGGGGTCTTACCACCTCGTCGACGGCGGCTACTCGGCTCACTGATCCGTCCGACCGTGCCGGGGTCGGTGGCAGACTGACCGCATGCCTGCCACCGACGTCGTCCGACACGACCACGAGTTCGTCGACGCCCACGGGGTCGTGATCAGCTACTACGTCTGGCGCGCCCCGGAGGCCCGCGGCGTCGTGCAGATCGCCCACGGAGTCGGCGAGTACGCCCTGCGCTACGAAGAGCTCGCCCAGAATCTCGTTCGCGCCGGCTACACCGTCTACGCCGACGACCACCGCGGCCACGGCCGCACGGGCATCGCGCAGTGGGGCGAGGGCAGCGGCATGCTCGGGCACCTCGGGGTCGGCGGTCTCGCGGCGACGCAGGATGCCATCCGTCAGCTCACCGGAATCGCTCGCGAAGAGAACCACGACGCGCCCGTCATCCTGCTGGGGCACTCGTGGGGCTCACTCATGGCGCAGCGCATTCTCAACGAGCACGCCGCCTCGTACGACGCGTGGTGCTGACCGGCACGGCCTACCGGACGCCGGGGTCGATGAACGGCGGCGACCTCAACAAGCGGCACGCGCACCTGGGCACCACGGGGTTCGAGTGGCTCAGCCGTGATCCTGCCGTCTCTCGGGCCATGGCCGTCGACCCGCTCGCGGTCGAGGCGAGCGTGCTCAAGCTGTTTGGGTTGCGCGACGCCCTGCGGCTCTACGGGCGACCGGCGACGCGGCTCGCCCGCGACCTGCCGCTGCTGATCATGGTCGGCAGCGACGACCCGCTCGGCGGCACCCCGAGCGCCGAGAAGCTGGCGCACGCCTACCTCAACCGCAGCCACCTCACCGACGTCGAGCTGATCGTCTACGACGGCGCACGCCACGAGGTCTTCAACGAGACCAACCGCGCCGAGGTGACCACGGATCTCGTCGCCTGGCTCGACGCGCGCTTTCCCGCCCCGGCCCCCGCCCCGGCCCTCTGACCTCCTCAGCCGGCCTCCCTCGAGAGTGCGCAACTCGCCGCTCACTTTGGGCGAACTCGGCCATTTGCGCACTCTCGGCGACCCGCCGTGCCTGGCCGCGGCGGCCGGCCGTAGGCTGGCCGCATGCACGGTGAATACAAGGTGCCCGGAGGCAAGCTGGTCGTCGTCGACCTCGACGTGCGCGAGGGGCGCATCGCGTCGTTCCACCTCGCGGGCGACTTCTTCTTGGAGCCCGACGAAGCGCTCGAGGCCATCGACCGCTCCGTCAACGGCCTCGACGCCGCCGCCGACTCCGCCGACATCGCCGCCGCTGTGCGCGCCGGGCTGCCCGAGGGCACGACGATGCTCGGCGTGACGCCTGAGGCGATCGCCGTCGCCGTCCGGCGGAGCCTCAGCCGGGCCACCGACTGGCGCGACTACGACTGGGAGATCGTCCACGATGGCCCCGTCTCGCCGAACACGCACCTCGCCCTCGATCAGGTGCTGACCGAAGAGGTCGGGGCCGGCCGACGCGGGCCGACGCTGCGCTTCTGGGAGTGGAAGCAGCCGGCCGTCGTGATCGGGAGCTTCCAGAGCCTCCGCAACGAGGTCGATCCTGAGAACGCTGCGAAGTACGGGTTCGAGGTCGTGCGCCGGATCTCGGGCGGCGGCGCGATGTTCATGGACGCCGAGTCGGTCGTCACCTACTCGCTCTACGCCCCGGGTGACCTCGTGCAGGGCATGAGTTTCGCCGACAGCTACGCCTACCTCGACGAGTGGGTCATCACCGGCCTCAAGTCGCTCGGCATCGACGCCTTCTACCAGCCGCTCAACGACATCACGAGCGCCAAGGGCAAGATCGGCGGCGCCGCGCAGAAGCGCCTCGGCAACGGTGCCCTGCTGCACCACGCCACCATGAGCTACGACATGGACGGCGACAAGATGGTGCAGGTGCTGCGCATCGGCCGAGAGAAGATGAGCGACAAGGGCACCACGAGCGCTGCCAAGCGCGTCGACCCGCTGCGCTCGCAGACGGGCCTGTCGCGCGCCGAGATCATCGAGCGGCTCAAACAGACCTTCGCCGGGCTGTACGGCGCCCGGGTCGGCCACGTCACCCCTGAAGAGCTGGCTGTCGCCGACGAGCTCGTGCGCACGAAGTTCGCGACCCCGGAGTGGCTCGCCCGCGTCCCGTGACGCTGCCGCCCACGTGGGGCTCGCCCGCGTCCCGACGGCTCCGATCCGGCGGAGGCGGCTGGGGCGCGGGCGAGGTCTGTGGGGCCCGGGTCAGACGGGCCGGAACTCCAGAAGCTCGGCGGGCACGGCCCCGAGGATGGATGGTCTCCGAGGGTCGACCGGCTCGGTGATCGTGGCCGCGCCCTTCGCGATCCTGACGGTCGTGACGGCCTGCTGTCCAGTGGTCGGCGTCACGTCGCAGCCCGCCTCGTGCACGCCGATCACCAGGGTCTCGGCTCCGTCGCTCAGGCGGTACTCGACGTAGCCGGGGGTCGACCACACGTCCACGACCGTGGCCGCCACCGTGCCGGTGGTCTCGGCGGTGTCGCTCGCGCGAATGAGATCGGAGATGCTGTGCGTCACCGCAGGCGCGGGCGCATGCACAGGTGCGGTGAGGGTCACGGGCGCGGTGTCGGTGTCGGCGGCAGGATCAGGAGCGCTCGCGCGGGTCGGCTGGGTCGCGTGCCGCAAATAGTCGCCCAGCGCCTGCCGGCGAGCGGCCGGCCCGGGCCCCGCCGCCTCGACCGCCTCGCACAGCGACGACACTAACGCTTCGACGTCGGCCTGCAGATCACGCAACTGCTCGGGTGTCGTGTCGTCGTCGTAGGCGCGCGTGAACCAGGCCAGGACGGCGGGGTCGATCGAGTCGAGAAGCGATTCGAGGCGCGAGAGTTGCTGAGCGAGGGTCACACGACAAGTGTCGAGATATTGCCAAGGCGGCATAAGTCCACGTTCAGGGGCTCCACGATCGGGGGGCACCCCTTTGCCCGCCCCAGGGCCTCGCTGGTGCTAGCGGCGCGTGAGCTCTTCGTACTCGGGGTGGCGCTTGACGAAGTCGACCACGTACGAGCAGGCGGGCACGACCCGCAGCGAACTCGTCGCGCGCACGTCGTCGAGGGCGTGCTGCACGAGTTGACCGGCGTAGCCCTTGCCCTGCTGGGCCGGGTCGACCTCGGTGTGCGTGAAGGCGATCTCGTCGCCCGAGATCTGGTAGACCGCGAAGCCGACGGGCTCGCCGTCGCTCAGGATCGTGTACTGGCTCTGGGCCTCGTCATTGCGCACTTCGACGGTCATGGCGACGACCCTACGCCGGGCTTGGTCGGAGGTTCCCCGGAACGCCGCCACAATAGGAGGATGCCCGACCTGTGGACCCCGAAGTCGCCTGATCTCGTGGTCGAGGGCGACAACCTCGAGATCCTGCCGTCTCTGCCCGATGGCGCGTTCACCGTGATCTACCTCGACCCGCCGTTCAACACCGGGCGCAGCCAGACGCGGCACGAGACCCACTCCGTCCGCGGCACTCGCACGGGTGCGGTCGCCGGGTTCAAGGGCGTGCAGTACGAGCGGATCCGCGGCGACCTGATGAAATACGACGACCGGTTCGACGACTACTGGTCGTTCTTGGAGCCACGTCTGGCCGAGGCCTGGCGGCTGCTCAGCCCCGACGGCACGCTCTACCTGCACCTCGACTACCGCGAGGCGCACTACGCGAAGGTGCTGCTCGACGCGCTGTTCGGACGCGCTTCGTTCTTGAACGAGATCATCTGGGCGTATGACTACGGCGCGAAGAGCCGCAGCCACTGGCCGACGAAGCACGACACGATCCTCGTCTACGTCAAGAGCCCGACCGGCTACCACTTCGACTCGACCGCGGTCGACCGAGAGCCCTACATGGCGCCGGGGCTGGTCACACCCGAGAAGGTCGCGCGCGGCAAACTGCCGACCGACGTGTGGTGGCACACGATCGTGTCGCCGACGGGCAACGAGAAGACCGGCTACCCGACGCAGAAGCCCGAGGGCATCCTCCGGCGCATCGTTCAGGCGTCCAGCCGCGAAGGCGACTGGGTGCTCGATTTCTTCGCAGGATCCGGCACCACGGGTTCGGTCGCGGCGGCGCTCGGCCGGCGCTACGTGCTGGTCGACTCGAACCCCGAGGCCGTCGCCGTGATGCGGCGTCGCCTCCCGCTCGCGACCTTCGTCTGACCCCGCTCGCGACCTTCGTCTGACCCCCTCTCGCGACCTTCGTCTGACCCCCACTCGTTTTACCTATAGGTGCGGCCCTCCCGCAGCGATGTTTCGCTGCGGGAGGGCCGCACCTATAGGTAGAACGGGGAGGGGGCTAGGCGGTCTTGAGCAGCTGCTTGAAGGCGGAGCCGTGGAAGACGAGGGGCTCGAGCGTGGCATCGGTGTAGAGACCGGTGACCTCGAGCAGGATCAGGGTGTGGTCGCCCGCGGGATACTCGGCGTAGGCCTTCGTCTCGAGCCAGACCGGCGAGCCGTGCACGAAGAGCGCGCCACCCTTGCTCGTCTCGAGCTCGAGGTTCTCGAACCGGGTCGCCTTGTCTTTCGCGGCGATCTGACGGGCGGTCTGGCCGTGGGTCTCGCCGAGAACCGAGATGCCGATGCGCTCGGCCTTCTTGAGCGTGGGCCACGTGGTCGACGTGTTCTGCACCGAGAACAGCACCAGCGGCGGCTCCATCGAGACGCCCACGGTGAACGACGAGGCGACGAGGCCTTCGTGCTCGCCGTCGACTTCGGCGGCCAGAGCGACGACGCCGGACGGGAAGTACGAGAACGTCGTGCGCAGCAGCTGCGAGTCGGGGGAGTAGGGAGTCAGCGCCATGATCGAATCCTTCTTCGAGGTGTGGATCAATCGTGACACCCGTTTATTGATTCCTGATTACGCCGGTCGAAAAATCGTGTACCAGACGGTTCATCCGCGCCGTCAAACGCCCCGATGCCCGGAATCGCGGGCCTCGAGGGCCTGTCACATTTCGTAAGACCACGATCGTCGCGCAGGGTTTCCGGGCTGAACGGGGTGATTCCGCCGACCGCCGGGGCATTCCGCTCGCTACGGGATCCTGATGCTGCCCGTGTCGGGTGCCACCGGCGAGCCCATGCGGTTGGCGGCCGCCTGCGCCGCCAGGGCTGCTTCGTCGACCGTGGTCGTACGGTCGGCCTCGGCGGCGTCCTGGGCGTTCTGGTGGGCCACCTCGTCGATCGCCGAGCGCGTGCGCAGCGGCGCCGGGCGGAGGAAGAAGCTCAGGATGAAGGCGACGATCACGACGGCGAGGGCGATCGTGAAGACGGTCACCGTCGCGTTCGAGAACCCGGCGAGGAAGGGGGCCTTGAGGGCCTCGGTCGACTTGTTCAAGAACGACGTGTCGCCGTTCAGCGCATTGCCGAGCGCCGAGAAGTCGCCCGTCGAGGCCTTCTTGAGGAGCGCCAGCAGCGTCGAGTTGTTCGGGTCGGCGAGCACCTTCGGGTCCTTCAACGCCGCAGCTTGCGCGGCCGCCAGCGTCTTGTCTTTGAAGGCGTCGGGGATCGTCGTCGACAGCCGCGAGAACAGCACCGAGAAGAGCACCGCGGTGCCGAGCGTGCCGCCGATCTGCCGGAAGAACGTCGACGACGACGTGGCGACGCCGATGTCGCGCGGGCCGACGGAGTTCTGCGAGGCGAGCGTCAGCGTCTGCATCAGCTGGCCGAGCCCGAGGCCGACGAACACCATGCCGATCGACATGAACCACCAGGGCTTGTCGTAGGTCACCTGCGTGAACCAGGCGAAGCCGATGATCATGAAGCCCGTCCCGATGGGCGGGAACATCTTGTACCTGCCCGTGCGCGAGATGATCTGGCCCGAGACGATCGACGAGATCATGAGGCCCAGGATCATCGGCAGCATCTGGAACCCCGACTGGGTCGGCGTCGCCCCCCTGACCAACTGGAGGAAGAGCGGCACGGTCAGCAGTGCGCCGAACATGCCGAAACCGACGAGGACGCCCAGCACCGTCGCCATCGAGAAGGTCGCGCTGCGGAAGAGCTTGAGCGGGATGAGGGCCGCGTCGCCCATGCGACGCTCCGTCCAGATGAAGGCGACGATCGCCAGCCCGCCGATCACGTAGCAGACCCAGGCCGTGACCGACCCCCAGCCCCAGGTGCGGCCCTGCTCGGCCACGAGCAGCAGCGGCGCCGCGGCGACGATGACGAAGACGGCGCCGAACCAGTCGATCACCACGTTGTCCTTGCGCCTCTGGCCGGGGATGTGGAGGAAGATGCCGACGATCACGAGGGCGATGACGCCGATCGGCACGTTGAGGAGGAAGACCCAGCGCCACCCGGTGATGAACAGGATCTGCGGGGTGCCGGCGAAGAGACCGCCGATCAGCGGCCCGATGACACTCGAGATGCCGAAGACCGCCAGGAAGTAGCCCTGGTACTTCGCGCGTTCGCGGGGCGCCAGGATGTCGCCCATGATCGTCAGCGGGAGAGCCATGAGGCCGCCGGCGCCGAGCCCCTGCAGGCCGCGGAAGCCCGCGAGCATGTACATCGAGGTCGAGAACGACGCCGCGGCCGACCCGACCAGGAAGATCACGATCGCGATGATGAAGAGCGGCCGCCGACCGAAGAGGTCGGACAGCTTGCCGTAGATGGGCGTCGCGATGGTCGAGCAGATCAGGTAGGCCGTCGTCACCCACGCCTGGTGGTCGAGACCGTGCAGGTCGTCGCCGATCGTGCGGATCGCCGTGCCCACGATCGTCTGGTCGAGCGACGACAGGAACATGCCCGCCATCAGGCCGAAGATGACGAACAGGATCTGCCTGTGCGTCATCAGCCCCTCGCGCTCGGCCGGCGCCGCGCTCGCTGCCGCAGTCGCTGCCGCAGCCGCCCCTGATCCTGACCCTGACATGCTGATCTCCCTCGTCGGTGATCTCGTCGTGCTCGTGACCTGTCGTGCTCGCCACAGTGCTGCGCGTGACTTGCCTTGCTCGTCAAGATACTCGTGTCCCAGGCTCTTGGGGACCTCGTCTTGATATCGTCGCTCTCGCCGACCGACGGCCGAAAGCGATGGGTGTCACCGAATGCGTCTTGGCAACAACGGCAGGATCCTGGGTGCTGCGGCGGCCGCAATCGTCGCGTCGGCCCTGTTGGCCGGCTGCACCACCGGGGCCGGTGGCACGTCGGGTGCTACGCCCGGTGCCTCGTCGGCCGCCGGTTCGGCGGGTGCGACCGCACCCGCAGCCGCCTCGACAGTGGCGCGCGTGACGTCGGCCAGCTCGTCGGCGGGCTCCCTCGTCGGAGGCGAGACGGTCACCCTCAGCGGGTCGAACCTCACGGGTGTCGACAAGGTCACCTTCAACGGGGTGGCGTCTCCGGCGGTTGTCGCGAAGAGCCCCACGTCGGTGACCGCCGTCGTGCCGAGCGCCGTGAACTACCAGCCGTCATCCGGCGCGATCGCCGTCTACAAGGGTGCCGCCATCGTGGCCTCCGCCCGCTCGCTCACCTACACCTGGGCGGCGAAGACCGGCGTCGACCGCGAGATGCAGTACGCCTTCGCGCATTGGAACCTCCCCCGCTACAACGCGGCCTACGCCAACTTCGACTCGCTCGGCGGCGACTGCCAGAACTTCGTCTCGCAGTCGCTGCTCGCCGCGGGGCTGGCGAAGTCGACGTCGTGGTTCTACGACTCCGAGGCCTCGCACAGCACCTCGTGGGCGTACGCGCCATCGTTCAACGACCTCGCCCCGTCGCTCGGATTCACTCGCCTGGCGTCGACGCAGCGCTCGCAGCTGCAGGTCGGCGACCTCGCGTACTTCGACTGGAACAACAACGGCGTGCCCGACCACGTGATGATCGTCAGTGCCGTCTCGACGGTGGCCGGCACGACGACGGTGAAGCTGGTCGGACACAATCTCGACTACGACTACCGCGACCTCGACACCACTCTGACGAAGGACCACCCCGGCGGCACCGTCTGGTTCTACAGTCTGCCGACCTCCCTGCGCAGCTAGCGCTCGCCCCCCCCTGCCGCTCCCTCGCGCCCGGTGAGTGGCACATTTCCGCGGAAAACGGGGCCATCCTCCGCGGAAATCTGCCACTCACTCCTGCGTGAATTCCTCCACAGGCGGCTTGTTGTCCACAGATTGGTGAGGGGCCTTCTGCGGCAGCCTCGAGGCGGTCAAGGTTGTCGGCATGCGGCTATCACCTCTCCCCTTCACGCTCGAGGCGTTCACCGCCAGCGCCGCCCAGCGCGCTGGCGTCACGGAGTGGCGGCTCCGTGCAGAGGACTTGCGCGTGGCCCATCACGGAGTGCGAACCACTCTCGGTGACGCCGAACTCCTCGACCGTTGCCGCAGCTACGCTCCGCTGCTCTCGCCGGGGCACGTCTTCAGCCATGTGACCGCCGCCGGGCTGTGGCGGCTGCCGCTGCCGTCCGGTGCGGGGAAGCCTCCGCTGCACGTCGCAGCGACAGTCGGTCGCGAGCCGCACCGGCTCGGGGTGGTTGGCCATCGCATCCTGCCGGTCGAGAGGCTCGTGCTGCGCGGGGCTGCCGGTGGTGGGGCCGGTGGAGGCGTGGGCGCAGTGCGGCGAGCTGCTGCCGCTCGACGACCTGGTGGCGATGGCCGACGCGTTGCTCGGGCGGTGGTCGCGGTACCCGGCGGCACGGATGCGGCCGCCCGACGAACTCGAGGCCGCTGTCTCGAGGCGCGCCGGGTGCCGCGGTGTGGCGCGGCTGCGCGAGGCGCTCGAGCTGGCGCGGCCCAAGGTGCGCTCGCCGCAAGAGACCGCGCTGCGGCTCATCGTCGTGCGAGCCGGGCTGCCCGAGCCCGAGCTCAACGGCGACGTGTTCGATCGGGCCGGCCGGTGGATCGGGATGTCCGACCTCGTCTGGCGGGACGCGCGGTTCGTCGCCGAATACGAGGGGGAGCACCATCGGCTCGACCCCGAGCAGTTCGAGAAGGACATCCGTCGGCGCGAGCGATACGCCGAGGCAGGATGGCGGATGGTGCGGGTGACGAAGAGCGACCTGGGCGCGCACCGACCCGAGCTCGTGACGCGGCTGAAGTCGGCGCTTGGAGGCGCGGCATGGGTCTGACGGGGCCGGCGCGGTTGGCGCGGGTGACAGGGCTGGCGCGGGCGACAGGGCTGGCGCGCATGACAGGGCTGGTGCGGCAAGCCGGCCTGCGGTGGGGGCTCAGAGCCGGGCTAGCTTCGAGCCTCCGAGCTGGTCGGGCGCAGCAGCGCGGGTGCCAGCACGAGAGCCGCGAGAGCGAGGGCGGCCGCTGCGCCGACGATACCGAGCCAGACGAGCGACGCGCCGGCAGAGCCCGGCGAGACGAGTACGAGCACCACGAAGGCAGCCGCCTGGCTGACCACCTGCACCGCGACGAAGCGCAGGGCCGGTCGCCGCAGCACGGCGAGCTGCACCCGCGAGCGGAAGGGCAGCCAGGCGACCATCGAGCCGCAGGCGAGCAGCAGGTGCGCGGCCAGCAGCGCGACGACGAAGCGCGCGTCGTAGCCGGGGGTGCCCGCGCCGAGCAGTGCGGCCCCCACTGCAAGGTGAGGATGGCCGCGAGTGGGCCTCGGGGCAGCAGCGCGGCTCCCAGCAAGAGCAGCAGCGAGACGACCAGCCAGCCGCTCAGGCCGACGACGAACCAGGATCCGACGAGCCCGGCCACGACCACGACCGCCGTCAGCACGGGTGCAGGCAGTGTTCGGCCGAGGTCGGGAAGCCCGGCAGGCGCCCCCGGCTCACCGTGTCCTCCGCGGTCTCGAGAGCATACGCAGTTGCACGGCGGCGGGCATCGCCGAGGTGCCCAGGCCGCTCTCGTCGGGCTGCCAGCGCACCCGCTCCACACCGGAGGCGGTCATGCCGTCGATCCGGTCGGTGCGCTCGACCATGAGGAGGCGGAAGGCGGCGCTCTCTTCGCGGGTCGCGCCCTTCAAGAAGGGGGTGGGCAAGGTGTCGACGGCGATCACCCGGTGGCCGGTCGACGCCCAGGTGATCGCCATGGTGGCGGCCTGGTCGTCGAGGAAGGTCGAGAGCACGACGACCAGGGCCGACGAGGGCACGAGCGGGGTGCGCGCGTTGCGGCTCGGCTCGCCGGTCGGCACGGCCGTCGCGATGGTCGACCGCAGGCGGTCGAGGTGGCGGGTGCCGCCGCCGGGCTCGACCGACCGGGCCGTGCCGGCCAGGTCGCGGAGGCCGACCCGGTCGCCGGCGGCGACGTATGCGGCGGCGAGCGACGCGGCCGCCTCGCGGCCGAGGTCGAGCGACGTCGCGGTGGTTGCGGCGCCCCGGGCGCCGGACCAGCGCGAGACGTCGGCGCCGAGGTCGTCGCGGTCGTCGAGCACGAGGAGGACGATGGCGTCGGCGGTCGAGAAGGTGCGTCGCACGTACAGCTCGCCCGGTCGCTGCGCGCGGCGGGCGGTGGCCTTCCAGTCGATGCGGCGCAGTCGGTCACCAGGCTGGAAGAGTGCGACGTCGCGGAATTCGCCGCCGTCGCCGGGGTTGTGCGAATCGTGCGCACCGGTGATGCCGATGACGCGCAGCGGCATGGGCAGGCTCTCCATGCGCAGGCGCGGCGGCGGGATGAGACGCGAGCTCTCGGGGCCGGGGTCGGGCGACGAGAGGGCGCCGCCGCCCGCGGCGAGCAGCGAGTAGTGCAGTCGGACGATCTGCTGGGGGCCGGAGTGCGTGACCGGGATCCTGCCGGAGACGGTCGTGCCACCGGCCGCGCCGGCCCCGGCGCCGTCCGAGCCGGCTCGGGTGGCGGGTGCCGTGCTGAGGGCGAAGCGGTGGATGCGCTCGTCGGCACCGACCAGGTGCACGGCGACCGCCTCGACGTGCTCGGGCACGTCGAATCGGATCGTGTAGCCCACGCCGGAGCCGTCTTCGTCGGGTGTCAGGTGAGTCGTGACGGTGGCGCCGGCAGCGCGACGCGGGCGGCTGTCGAGGCCGAAGGCCGCGGTCAGCAACCCCGGCAGCGCGAGCAGAGCGAGCTCGGGTCGGCCGGAGACCAGCGCGGCGCCTGCGAGCAGCACGGCGGCGGCCACCCCGAAGGCCACGATCGGGTTGACCGACCACCGCGGGCGCCACCGGGTCCGGTCGTCGCTCGCGGCACCGTTCGGGCCGTCGTCGGTGCCCGCTGCCCTGAATCGCGAGTCGACGCGGGGGACAGCGCCCTCACTCGTGGGGACGAGAGGCTCGGCTCCGGGGTCGGAAGGGGTCACCTGGCATCCTGCGGCGAAGCGGCACCAGCCGACGACCCAGCCGACCCAGCGGACCCGACGGACCCAGCCGACCCAGCGGACCCGACGGGCGACCCGGCGCCCTGCGCCGCGGCCCGAGACCCGACAGCCGGCGGCCCCGCGATCTGCGCCACGATGCCGGTGACGACGGCGGCCGCGTCGACCCCGTTGGCCCACGCCTGCGGGGTGAGCGAGATGCGGTGGGCGAGCACTGGGACCGCGGCGGCCTTGACGTCTTCGGGGGCGACGAAGTCACGGCCGTCCATCACGGCGCGGGCGCGGCCGACGAGCATGAGGCCCTGGGCTCCGCGCGGCGAGGCGCCGACCTGCACGTCGCGGTGCGTGCGCGTGGCGTTGACGAGGTCGACGCAGTAGAGCGCGATGTCGGGGTCGACGTGCACGCTCTCGACCGTCGCCTGCATAGCGAGCAGGGTCTCGGGCGTGATGACCGCCGCGACGGACGCGACCTCGCGCTGCCGGTCGACGCGGTTGAGCAGCACGCGCTGCTCGCTCTCGCGGCTGGGGTAACCGACCGCCAAGCGCACCATGAAGCGGTCGAGCTGGGCCTCGGGCAGCGCGTAGGTGCCCTCGTACTCGATCGGGTTCGAGGTCGCGATGACGTGGAAGGGCTTCGGCAGCGGGAAGCTCTGACCCTCGACGGTGACCTGCCCCTCGGCCATCGCCTCGAGCAGGGCCGACTGTGTCTTGGGCGAGGTGCGGTTGATCTCGTCGGCGAGGAAGAGGCCGGTGAAGACCGGCCCGGGCCGGAAGACGAAGTCGGAGGTGGCCGGTGCGTAGAGGAACGAGCCGGTGATGTCGGCGGGCAGCAGGTCGGGCGTGCACTGGAGGCGCCGGAAGTCGAGGCCCGATGCCTCGGCGATGCTGCGGGCCGCAAGCGTCTTGCCGAGCCCGGGCACGTCTTCGAACAGCACGTGGCCGCCCGCGAGCATGGTCGCGAGGGCCAGCTCGAGCGGCCGGCGCATGCCGACGACGACGCTGCCGACCTGGTCGAGAATCCGCGCGCTGAGGTCTTTGACCTCGTCGATCGACAGGGGCTGGGTGGTGGTCACGGGTGCCTTTCGGAGCGGGTGTCAGAAGTGCGGGTGTCAGGAGTGCGAGGGTCAGAAGTGCGGGTGTCAGAAGTGCGAGGGTCAGCAGCAGCGCTCGTGGGCGCGCCCAGGCGCTCGAGGGCGCTCAGGCAGCGGGTGAACGCGGCCAGGTCGAGGTTCGTCTGCTTCGGGTTGAGCAGGATCCGCACGACGCCGGGCGCGAGGACGCCTTCGACGCCCGAGCGGTCGGCCGGGTCGTAGAGGTCGAGGCCGTAGAGGAAGAGCAGCCGGTGCCGCGTCGCCTCCCGCACGCGGGCCAGCGACTGGCCGGCGACCCCGCCGCGGGTCTTCATCGACCAGGTCAGCGCCTCGACGTCGCGCCGGGCCCCCGGGGTGCGCCGCACAGGCGGCAGCGGCCACTCGGCCTTCTCGCCGCCCTCGACGGCGATCCACGTGACGCCGACGCCGGCGAACGCGACCGCCACGAGCACCGACTGCGGGATGTCGAGCCCGAAGAACCACACGATGCCGCCGACTACGACCGCAGCGACGATCACCGTCACGGTGAGACGCCGCAGCGGCGGCCGGAAGAAGCCGGGCCCTCCGCCGCTCACGTTGCCGCCGTCCACTGGCTCTGCAGGATCAACAGGGCGGCGCGCGCCTCGGCCACGTCGGCGTCGGTGCCCGTGCGGTCGCCAAAGCGCACGGCGAGGTAGAGCCGACGAAGGGTTGCGAGGGCCGTCGGGTCGACGTCGACCTGGCGCAGGATCCTGGTGGTGAACTCGGTCGGCGTCTCGGCGCTCTGCCTCTGGAACCCGGCGTCTTCAGCGGCCTCCTGCAACCCGAGCCACGCCTCGATGATCGCGTCGGTCGGGCGCCGCGACCCGTCGAGCACGTCGAGAGCCCGCTGCAGCCCGCGGCGCAGGTAGGGCATGCTCGTCTCGATCGACGGCTCGTCGGGCAGGGTCTCGAGGTCACCCGCTTCGTTGAGGTCGCCAGGCGTCGCGACGGCGCTGTCGCGCTGTCGGCGCAGCAGCCAGCGCACCAAGAGGTACACGGCGAACGCCACGACGACGGCGCCGATCACGATTGCGAGCCAGCCCAGGTTCGGCACACTGTGCAGCGTGGTCGGCGGCTTGGGTGTCGGCGTGCTGAACGACGCCGGAGGCTGGGTCTGCGCGACGGGCGGGCGGCTCGCGATGCCGTTCGGCAGCCAGCGGGGCCCGCCGAAGTGCAGCGGCCCGGCGAGGGCCGCACCGACGGCCACCAGGATGCCGAGAGCGCCGGTCACGAGGAGCGCGACGGGTGCGCGTCGCCGACTCTCGCGCTGAACCATGCTCAAAACGCTACCCGACCGCGCTGAGCGCGGCTGCCGGGCTGAACGGTCGGGGCAACGTGCCTCGACTACGCGGCGACGCCGAGCCCGTCGAGAGCCTTCTCGAAGATCGTGAGGCCCTTCATGCCGGGCAGGCTCGCGATGTTCATGTCCAGCTTTTTCATCTCGCGGCGACCTTCGATGCCCGACATGATCTGGCCGAACACGAACTGCACGTCTTCGCGCTCCATGATGCTCGAGCCGACCGGGGCCCAGAACTTCGACAGCAGCAGGCGCGTGAGCTTCTGGGCGCGCTTGCTCTTGTTCAGGCGATCGCGCGCCTGCGAGACGTAGAAGGCGACGTGACGGGTCTCCTGCTTGGCGATGCGCCGCAGCAGCTCGCCGAGCACGGGGTCGGTCTCGAGGTCGGCCATGCGCTTGTACGCCGTGACGGCGGACCACTCGTTGGCGGCGCCCCACGACATGTGCACGGCGACGAAGTCGCTGCCGACGATCTTGCCGAGCATCGACTGCTTGATCGGGTCGAGGCGGTCGCGCCAGCCCAGTTTGAGGCGCGAGGCGCGGAGGGCGTCGTAGTCGACGGTGATGCCGTGGACGGCGAGCACGGCACCGAGGGCTTCGCCGTGCCA
This sequence comes from Frondihabitans sp. PAMC 28766, assembly GCF_001577365.1. Lineage (NCBI taxonomy): Bacteria > Bacillati > Actinomycetota > Actinomycetes > Micrococcales > Microbacteriaceae > Frondihabitans > Frondihabitans sp. PAMC 28766. Next base: position 337,385 of record NZ_CP014513.1, on the reverse strand, counting down.
GAACTCCTCGCGGTTCCACATCGTCATGAATGTCGAGATGTCGCCCTCTTTGTGGGACGGTGTCGTCAGGAGGTCGCGGGTGTAGCAGACGGTGTGGTATTCGACGTCGGCCATATAGCGAAGCGTGCGAAGCGTCTCGGGTGAGAGGGGGTGCTCGCGGAAGTGGTCGAGATCGAGGTCGTCCCAGCCCAGGCGCTCGGAGCCGGCTGCGTACTTGTCGATGTCGAATGCCATTACATGTCGGGAGGGGAATATTTACTCCCCGCCCACTCCCTTCGTGGTGGTTGCGTCAGCGACGCTTGTTGTCGAGTTTACGTACTTTGCCGTCTTCTCGAAAGGGCCGCGCTTCCAGTCCCTGATCTTCCACCTTCTTCGGAGCGCCTCACGCGAGAGATTGGCGTCAGGGTTCACGGCACTGGGGTTTCCCAGCAATTCAAGCCAGACGAGGTCGGAATGGCTATCACCGTACCCATAGGAAGCTGAGAGGTCGTAGCCTTCCGTCTCGGCATACCGCTTCAACCAGGCCGCTCGGGCCTCGTCGACCAGCGGGGTGCGGCGAGGTAGCCGGTGAAGATGCCGTCACGGGCATGCATAGTGCTGGCAACCACTTCGTCGAAGAGCGCCGCGAGCGGCGAGACCAGTGTTCCGATCGATCCGGTGACGAGGATCGTGCGATGGCCGGCCGCGCGGTGGGCCGCCAGTCGCTCGAGCGCCTCGGGCATCGTGTGGCGCAGCATCGTCTGGCCGAAGCCCTTCGAGACGACCTCCTCGAGCCTCGCCACGGGCATGCCCTCGTAGCGCCGGAGGAACGCGCGGATGAACTCGCCCCGGTCGCGCTGTTCAGCGCGCAAGTAGCCCGGCAGCGAAGCGAGCAGGCTGGCGACCTCGCCGGGCCACGCCGCCTTGCCGAAGCCCGAGCCGCGCACCCACAGGTACTGCTCGACGATGTTGGAGTCGACGACCGTTCCTTCGAGGTCGAAGACGGCGATGACATCGGAGCGCTCAGGCAGGGCGCCCTCGGGGCGCTCCGACGATGCCGATCGGACAGAGAACGCTCTCGTCATCGTCGTGATCGCCGGGAAGTGCACATCCCTGAAGTAGTGCTCCCAGTGGATGTCGGCCATGTCGAAACCGATGTCGCTCGAAACTTCTCCGGGCTGGGTAGCGACGAGGCGCTGCTGCAGAGCCTTCGTCTTCCGGTCGTCGAAGATGATCTCAGACTGGATGTAGTGCCGATACAGATCGGTCAGGCTCTGGAGCGACTCGAGGTCAGCACGCTTCTCGTCGACCGAGGCCAGGACACGCCTCGTACGATCGGTCGACGGGAGGCGGATGAAAAGCCTCTCCTGCGCGTCGTTGAGACGGGTCCGGAGTCGGACGGCGCGCTCGACGCGTCGGCCGCCAGGGAAGCGCCACTCGGCCGCCTCGATCGAGCCGCTGTCAGCCGTCGGCACCGGGTGCTCGGTGAAGAACGCGTTGAGGTTCGAGAACATCCGGTGGATCGGGAGGGGGTTGCTGGCCCCGGACGACACGTGGAAGTACTGCGGCGACGCCGGCGGCGCCGGGTTGGCGGCGACGAGCAGGATCACGTTGACCACGAAGTCGACCGGCACCACGTCGAGCACGCTGTCGGGGACCCCCGGGAACTCGGGCAGCATCCCTCGGCCATAAGCCATGATCAGCGGGTCGGCGACCTTGAAGCCGTCGATCCAGCCCGGGTAGGGGTGCCGTAGGGCGCTTTCGACGATGGCGGGGCGCACGAACGACAGCCGGTGCCCGGACGCCGCCCAGAGCTGCTCGGCGGCGCGCTCGGCGAACGCCTTGGTGAGCGTGTAGACATCCGTCCAGCCCAGGCTCTCGGCCCGCATACGACCGTGGTCGACGAGTTTCGCCTTGACCCAGGTGATGCGCGCCTCCTCGGCGTGGGTCGAGACCGCGAGCGGCCCCTCCTTGCCGTGCTTGGCGCGGGCCTCGGCGACGAAGCGCCGCAGCACCTCCGGCTGGCGGGAGGAGAGCTCGACGCGCGAGCGAGCGGCGCGGGCCGCCTCGAACTCGGCGCGCCAGTCGACGTCGTGCGTCAGCGACGCCTCGGGGAAGATGCCCTTGCGGAGGCCCCCGACATAGGCGGTCGACACGTGCACGACGTGCGGGTCGGTGCCGGTGGCGAGCAGCGCCTCGTACAGGCCGACGGCCCCGCCGACGTTGGTGTCGAAGGCCTGGTCGATGGGCGGGTCGAAGGAGACGCTCGAGGCGCTGTGGATCACCACGTCGAGATCCTGCGGCAGGTCGGGCACCGCGTCGAGGCCGCCTTCGAGCACCCGCAGGCGACCGGTGAGGGCCTTCTCGACCCCGTCGTCGCCGACGCGTTCGCGCCACGACTTGAAGACCGGCTTGCGGAGGAGGTGGCGCAGGCGGTCGATGCCCGACGTGCTGCCCTTGGTGCGGATCAGCAGCGTGACGGTGGTGTCGGGGTGGTCGGCCAGCAGGCGCTCGAGAATGGCCTGCCCGACGAAGCCGGTGCCGCCGGTGAGCAGCACGTGCGACGAGCCGAGCGAGACGGCGAGACCGTCGAAGGCGAGCGGGGCCGACGTGGCCGAGGGCGTCGCGCCGCTCACGGCAGCAGCTTCGTGGCGGTGGCCTCGCCGATGCGATTGCCCATGCCGGGCAGCTCGGCGACGCGGTGACCGATGTCATCGGCGCGTTCGCGACCGTCGGAGCCGCCGTAGACGTACTTCTCGAACATGGCGCGGTCGCCCGCCGCACGCTCGACGGCCCCGATCGGCCAGACCGCCGTCAGCAGGGCCGCCCGGGTCTGCCGCACGGCGCGAGCGGAGTCGCGCAGCCGCCAGTCGGTCTCGTCGGCGAAGAACGCCTCGTGGCGCTGCTTGATGGTCTGGATGCGAGTGAGGGTCGCGCGCAGCGCCTCGGAGGTCGTGGTCGCCTTCACGTGGTCATATGCCTGGCGGAGTATCCATTCGTCGATGAGGCCCGTCGTCATGTGCACGCAGACGATCGGGGCGCCCAGACCGACGGCCGCGATGGCTCGACGGATGGGCCCTGAGCGCTGCACGACCTCGTCGGCCGAGCGCCGCGGCGCGCCCTCCGGGATGGTCTTCGTGCGCGCCAGGCCGTTGGCCTCGAGCACGCCGTCGAGGGCGTCGGCCATCCAGAACTTCTCGAAGGCCCAGGTCACCAGGAAGGCGGTGACGCGGGCGTCTTTGTGCGTCGCCGTCACGAGCAGGTTGCGGAGGTGCTCCATCGTGGCAGCCTCGAGGCGGGTGAGATAGCGCAGGATGTCGAGGGTCGCCTGGTCGAGAGGCTCGGTCTCGTAGGCGGTCAGGTCGAGCTCCGAGCGGAAGCTGCCCTGCGCGGTCCGCGTGAACTCGCGGATGTCGAAGGGTTCCACGCGCGCTTTCGGGCTGCTGGTCGTCATGATGGGGGAACCTCCGAGGCGGGCTTGCACAGTGATCGATGCACGAAGATGCCCGTAGGCACCGTATCGTAAGCGGCATGGCTGTAGCGCTCGTGACCGGGGGCACGTCCGGCATCGGTGCCGAATTCGCCCGCCAGCTCGCACATCAAGGGTACGACCTCGTTCTCGTCGCTCGAGACGAGGCGAGACTGGCGTCGATGGCGCTCGAGCTCGGCCGTCTCGGGCGCTCCGTCGAGACCTTTCCGGCCGACCTCTCGAGCCGCGATGACGTCGATCGTGTGGCCGCTCGACTCGAAGACTCGTCGCGCCCGATCGACCTTCTCGTGAACAATGCCGGTTTCGGCATGCACGTGCCGCTGACCACGCCCGACGTCGCGGCTCACGACCGCGGCTTCGAGGTGATGTGCCGCACGGTGCTCGTTCTGTCGGGCGCCGCCGCACGCGGCATGCGCGACCGTGGCCACGGCAGGATCGTCAACGTCTCGTCGATCGCAGGCATGCTCGCCATGGGCGCCTACTCGGCCATCAAGGCCTGGGTCACGTCCTACTCCGAGGGGCTCGCCGTCGAGTTGCGCGGCACCGGGGTGGGCGTCACCGCACTGCTGCCCGGCTGGGTGCGCACCGAGTTCCATCAGCGGGCCGCCATCGGCACGTCGAAGATCCCAAACGCCCTGTGGCTCGACACCGAACAACTGGTCACCGCGTGTCTGCGCGACGTCGACAGGGGCAAAGTGATCTCCATACCCACCGTTCGGTACAAGGTGCTCGTCGGGTTGCTCCGCCACGCACCCAAGGGCGCCGTGCGCTCCGTGTCAGCCGCGATCTCGTCGAGCCGATCCGCCTCGTCCGCCGACCACGAGCCGGTCGGGTCGTGATCGTGGACGACGAGCGCAAGGGCGCGCCCGGCGAAGCCGACACCGACGCGCCGGGCGAAGCCGACACCGCGCAGGACAGGGCGGCGCAGGATTCCGCGTCTGCGCCGCATCCTCGTCTCTCCAAAGTCGCCGGTCGTGTCAGCGGCACCGCCGTCGACATCAACGACCGCTTCAACTCCGGCCTGCACGCCTCGTTCCGGTTCGTCGCCCAGCGCTGGGTGATGAAGCCGACCGTCTGGTCGATCACCAACGTCACGGTGCTCGGCCGCAAGAACCTGAAGGGGCTCGAGGGCGGGTTCGTGCTGGTCGCCAACCACTCCAGCCACCTGGACGCCCCGCTCATCGTCGGCGCGCTGCCCCGCAAGCTCGCGCGCTACACGGCCACCGGTGCCGCGGCCGACTACTTCTTCGACGTGTGGTGGCGGCGCGGTCTCACCTCCCTCTTCTTCAACGCGTTCCCGATCCAGCGTCGCGGCAGCGAGGGCAAGAAACGTCGTCGCCTCCGCCTGACGCGCCGCGAAGACCCGTCGGTCAGCGCCGCATCGCTCTTGCAGCGCGGATTCCCCGTGCTCGTCTTCCCCGAGGGCACGCGCTCGAAGGACGGCCAGATGGCCAAGTTCAAGCCGGGAGCCGCTCGCCTCGCCGCCGCCTGCGACGTGCCGGTCGTGCCGCTCGCCCTCATCGGCGCCAACCTCGCGCAGCCCCGCGGCACGAGTTGGCCGAGGCCGGGCCGCATGCCGGTCGGCGTCGTGTTCGGCGCGCCCATGCGGCCCGAGCCCGACGAGAAGCCGGTCGCCTTCTCTGAACGTCTTCGCGACGAGATCCTGCGACTGAAAGTTCAGTATTCGGCCGATATCCTTGGGTCGTCCGCATCGCCCGAAGGAGCCCGCCCGTGACCGATCTCAAGCCGAAGACCGTTTCGGGCACCGTCGACGGCCCCGACGTCAAGCACATGAAGTGGTGGGGCTGGGGCGTCGACGGCGTCGCCTTCCACCACGAGGACAAACCGGCTTTCGCGCCCTTCGTCAAGAAGGTCGTCGGCGTCGACCTCCGCACCGCTGCTGTCACCGCGGCACCCTCGTTCGACGACCTCGAGATCCCGGCCTCCAGGACCACCGCTGACGTCACGTCCGCCCTCTCGCTGATCGTCGGCGAGGGCAACGTCGTCACCGGCGACATGGAGCGCGTCGTCCACACCTACGGCAAGTCGATCCGCGACCTGATCCGCATCCGCCAGGGCGTCTTCCCCCGTGTGCCCGACGTGGTGCTCTACCCCGCCACCGAGTCTGAGGTCGCCAAGGTCGTCGCGGCGGCTATCGCCCACGACCTCGTGCTGATCCCGTTCGGCGGCGGCAGCAACATCGCCGGCAGCCTCGAGCCGCAGCCCGAAGAGCAGCGCATCGTCGTCTCGCTCGACATGGGTCGCCTCGACCGCGTGCTCGACATCGACGAAGACGCAGGTCTCGCACGGATCCAGGCCGGCGCCCAGGGCCCCGACATCGAAGAGCAGCTGAACGCCAAGGGCTGGACACTGGGGCACTTCCCCGACAGCTTCACGCACTCGACCCTCGGCGGCTGGGTTGCCACCCGCTCGTCGGGCATGCAGTCCGACAAGTTCGGCGACATCGCCGACATCACCCGGGGCCTCCGCATGGTGCGCCCCGAGGGCGTCGTGGTGCTGCGCGCCGTGCCGTCGACGTCGACGGGGCCGAGCATCCGCGAGATGATCCTGGGCTCCGAGGGCCGCCTCGGCGTGATCACCGAGGTCACCGCGCAGGTGCACCGCATCCCCGAGAAGCGCGAGATCCAGGCGTACTTCTTCCCGACCTGGGCGGCGGGGCTGCGTGCGATGCAGGCGATCTCGGAGAGCGACGCCACCCCGTCGATCACCCGCGTCTCGAACGAGGTCGAGACCGAGATGTCGCTGGCCACGTCGAAGGCCAGCAAGGGCATCTCGGCGCTGCTCAACCAGGGCGTGCAGCGCTTCATGAAGCTCAAGGGCTGGGACCTCTCGAAGATCTGCCTCTCGTTCATCGGCTACGAGGGCTCCGACGAGCACGTCGACCGAAACGAGAAGCTCGTGTCGAAGATCGTCAAGAAGCACGGCGGCTTCGGCGTCGGCAAGGGCCCCGGCGTGCTCTACGACCAGAAGAAGTTCGACACCCCCTACCTGCGCGACTTCTTCCTCGACCACGGCGGTGCAGCCGACGTCTCGGAGACCGCCGCCCCGTGGTCGAAGCTGCTGACGCTCTCGACCGAGGTCACTGCCGCCGCGAAGCGCGCGTTCGAGAAGATCGGCGTGCAGGGCGTGATCATGGGTCACCTCTCTCACTCGTACCACACCGGCGCCTGCCTCTACTTCACGTTCGCGTTCGAGCACGGCGAAGACGCGCTCGGCCAGTACGACGTGGTCAAGCGGGCCATTCAAGACGCGTTCATCGCCGAGGGCGGCACGCTGTCGCACCACCACGGCGTCGGCGTCGAGCATTCGCCGTGGCTGGAGGCCGACGTGTCGGCTCCCGGCGCGGCCTTGATGCAGGGGCTGCTCGACTCGGCCGATCCCGAGCGCCACTTCAACCCGGGCAAGATCACCGGTCGCTGACCGCCCGCTTTTCGCCAGACCCTCGCGGGCGGCGTCCGCGCAATGCCTAGGCATTGCGCGAGTGCCGCCCGCGAGGGTTTAGCGGTGTCGGAAGCGTGCGGCAGACTGAGGGGATGCGAACCGCGAGCCCGTCCAACTCCGACCGAGCGGAGTTCTCGCCCGTCGAGCTCGAGCTCGCGGCGATACTGCGGCAGTGGAACCCGCTCGGGGTGCCCGACGCCGCGCCCGAGGGGGAGTACGACGACCTCGTGCGCCCGATCCTGGTCGAGCTCGAGCACGGTCTTCGGCCGCGGGCGCTGGCCGTCGAGATCGCCGGGGCACTCACCCGCGACTACGGGCTCGCGATGAAGGAGCAGCTCGCGCGCGATGTTGCCACTCGCATCGACGAGTGGTGGACCGCCTTCGGCTCCGACGACCGGCACACGCTCTAGTCCGCGGACTAGAGCGTGTGCCGGTCGCCGGAGCCCAGGCGAGAGCTAGGCGCCGAGCGCGGCGTCGACGATCTGCTTCGCCTCGGCCTGCACCCGCCCCAGGTGTTCGGGGCCCTCGAACGATTCGGCATAGATCTTGTAGACGTCTTCGGTGCCCGACGGCCGCGCCGCGAACCACGCCTTGTCGGTCGTGACCTTCACCCCGCCGACGGCCGCACCGTTGCCGGGCGCCTCGCTGAGCTTCGCCGTGATCGGGTCGCCGGCAAGCTCGGTCGCCGTGATGTCCGAGCCGGAGAGCTTGCCGAGGCGAGCCTTCTGCTCTTTCGAGGCGGCGGCATCGACGCGCTGGTAGACCGGGTCGCCGAAGCGGGCTGTGAGCTCGGTGTAGAGCTGCGACGGGGTCTTGCCGGTGACGGCCAGGATCTCGCTGGCCAGGAGGGCGAGGATGATGCCGTCTTTGTCGGTCGTCCACACGCTGCCGTCGCGACGCAGGAAGGACGCCCCGGCGCTCTCCTCGCCGCCGAACGCGACCGAACCGTCGACGAGCCCGGGCACGAACCACTTGAAGCCGACCGGCACCTCCCAGAGGCGTCGCCCCAGGGACTCCGCGACCTTGTCGATGATCGACGACGACACGAGGGTCTTGCCGATGGCGGCGTCGGGCCGCCAGTCGGGGCGGTGCGTGTAGAGATAGTCGATGGCGACCGCGAGGTAGTGGTTGGGGTTGATCAGGCCGCCGTCGGGTGTGACGATGCCGTGGCGGTCGGCGTCGGCGTCGTTGCCCGTGGTGATGTCGAACTCGTCTTTGCGCTCGACGACGCTCGCCATGACCGAGGGGCTCGACGGGTCCATCCGGATCTTCTCGTCCCAGTCGAGCGTCATGAAGCGCCAGGTCGGGTCGACGGCGGGGTTCATGACAGTCAGGTCGAGGCCGTAGGCATCGCGGATCGCGGCCCAGTATTCGACGCTCGCGCCGCCCAGCGGGTCGGCGCCGATGCGGATGCCGGCCTCGCGGATCGCGTCGAAGTCGATCACGTTGGCGAGATCGGTGACGTAGCCGCGGAGGAAGTCGTGGCGGCCAGGGCTCACCATGCTCTTCTTCACCAGGGCGTTGCCGCCGGCGATGATCTCGTTGGCGCGGTCTGCTATCCACGAGGTCGCGTCGCTGTCAGCGGGGCCGCCGTGCGGCGGGTTGTACTTGAAGCCGCCGTCGCGCGGAGGGTTGTGCGACGGGGTGACGACGATGCCGTCGGCCTGGTCGTCGTGCGAGGGGTCGTTGTTGTAGACGAGGATCGCGTGGCTCACCACCGGCGTCGGCACGTAGCCGCCTTCGGCGTCGGCCAGCACGCTGACGCCGTTGCCGGCCAGCACCTCCATGGCGGTGCGCTCGGCGGGGCCGGACAAGATGTGGGTGTCGCGGCCGATGAAGAGCGGCCCGGTGATGCCCTGGCCGGCGCGGTACTCGCAGATGGCCTGCGTGATCGCCGCGATGTGCGCCTCGTTGAAGGCCGAGTCGAGCGACGAGCCGCGGTGGCCGGAGGTGCCGAAGACCACCTTCTGCGCGGGGTTCGTCACGTCGGGGATCAGGTCGTAGTAGGCGGCCGAGACGGCTTCGGGGTCGATGAGGTCGGAAGCTTCGGCGTAGGTGCCTGCGCGGTCTGTCATGTCTGCCATCCTGGCACCTGCCGCAGACTCGTGCCGCAGACTCGTGCCCCGCAGGCAATAGGCTCGTGCCCATGCCAGAGCACGCCTCCGACCCCCAGACGACCTACTCCTACCTGGGCCCGGCCGGCACATTCACCGAGGCAGCTCTCAAGCAGGTGCCCGAGGCCCAGGGCAAGACCTGGCGCAGCGTCAACAACGTGGGTGAAGCTCTCGCCGACGTCGTGGCCGAGCGCAGCGTCGCCGCGATGATCGCGATCGAGAACTCGATCGACGGCGGGGTCTCGGCGACGCAGGACGCCCTCGCCAACGTGCCCGGCCTGCGGATCCTGGGGGAGTACCTGGTCAAGGTCGACTTCGTGCTCGTGGCACGCCCGGGCACGAGCCTCGCCGACGTGCGGGTGGTCAACGCTCACCCCGTCGCGTACGCCCAGACGCGCCACTGGCTCGAGCGCGCCCTGCCCGAGCACGCGCACCTGCCCGCGACCTCCAATGTCGCTGCTGCTGCCGCCCTGCTGCCGGCGGCCGACGCCGACGCCGTGGTGGGCACGCTCGCCGACGCCGCCGTCGCCCCGCCCGGCATCACCGACATCCACCCGCTCGAGGTGCTCGCGACGAGCATCGGCGACAACCCCAACGCCGTCACGCGGTTCGTGCTCGTGGGCCGCACGGCGGCGGTGCCTCCGGCGACAGGATCCGACAAGACCAGCATCATCGCCGAGCTGCCCGACGACCGCGCCGGCGGTCTGCTCGACATGCTCGAGCAGTTCGCGACCCGCGGCATCAACATGAGCCTGCTGCAGTCGCGGCCCATCGGTGACGCCCTCGGCCGGTACCGCTTCGTCATCGACCTCGACGGGCACATCCTCGACGAGCGCGTGGCCGACGCCCTGCTCGGGCTCAAGCGGTTCAGCCCGAACGTGATCTTCCTCGGCTCGTACCCGCGCGCCGACCGAGAGCAGGTCACCGTCACGCCGCGCTACGACAATGCGGCGTTCGTCGAGGCGCGCGACTGGCTGCGGGCCATCGTCGTCGGCGAGCCCGGCCAGTAGGCGGGGTGCCTCCGGAGGGCCGCGTCGTCGGCTACTCCGGCACCCGCACCGTCAGCGCCAGCGGGTCGATGAACGCGCGGATCGCCGTGGCGAGGCCGTGCGAGTCGCCGTCGAGCTCGAAATCCTGCGGCGACTCGAGGCGCACGACGATCTCTTTGCCCTTCATGTAGCGCACTGTCTTGAGGTCGGGGGCGAGCTTCATCAGCTGGCGCCCGGCCCGGCTGCGACGCAGGATGCCGTTCTCCCAGACGACCTTGACCCAGATTCCGACCCAGTCGATCTTGCGCTCGGGGCGCAGGGCGACGATGTCGAAGAGGCCGTCGTCGATGGCGGCATCGGGCAGCAGCATGAGGTTGCCGGGCAGCAGCCCGCAGTTGCCCAGGATGATCGTGTGCGTCTTCATCGTCTTGCGGTCGCCGCCGTCGAGGCGGTAGCGGATGTTCAGCGCGTTGTTGTCGCGCAGGCTCTTGATGATCGCGTCGACGTAGGCGAGCCAGCCGACGCGGGCCTTCAGCTTGTCGTTGGTGTTGGCGAGCATCTGCGCATCGAGGCCGAGACCCGCCATCACCACGAACACGCTGCGGTCGCGCGAGCCATCGGGGTTCTCGATGTCGACGACGCCGAGGTCGATCCTGCGGTCGACGCCGTGGAAGGCCGTGGCGATCGACTGGTCGAGATGGTCGAGGTTCAGCTTGAGGTTGCGGGCGAGCAGGTTGCCGGTGCCGGAAGGCAGGAGGCCCAGGGCGACGTCGGTGCCGCGCAGAGCCTCGGCGACGTTGCGGACCGTGCCGTCGCCTCCTGCCGCGATGACCATGTCGGCGCCCGCCTCGACAGCCATGCGGGTGATGCCGCCACCAGGATCCTCGATGCTCGTCTCGTAATAGCGGGTCTCGTCCCAGCCGGCCTGCTTCTGGTGCTTCTTGACCGACTTGCGGATGTCTTTGAGCTGCACCTTGACGGGGTTGTAGACCACTGCGGCTGTCTTGCGCGCGCGCGGGGCTTCGGGCTCGGCCGCCGGCCGATCGTGGGACGCCGGCCGATCGTGGGACGCCGGCCGATCGTCGGGCGTCGGCCGATCGTCGGGCGTCGCGGGGGCTGCGGCGGAGGAGGTCGGCGTGCTCATAGGCCCACCGTAAACGACCCGGGCGGCGCTCGTGTACCGGGCACGTAAAACGTGGCGCCAGCGTGCGGCATCCGGATTCCTTAGACTGGCGGAGTGATCGATCCCCAGCTGCTCCGCGACGACCCCGACCTCCTCAAGAAGAGTCAGCGGGCCCGGGGCGACTCCGAAGAGGCCGTCGACGTGGCGCTCGCCGCCGACGTCGCCCGCCGCGCCGCCATCTCGATCTTCGAAGACCTCCGAGCCGAGCAGAACGCGTTCGGCAAGACGGTCGCGAAGGCGCCGAAAGACGACAAGGCCGCCCTGGTCGCCCAGGCGCAGCAGCTCGCAGCCCAGGTGAAAGAGGCGCAGGCCGCCTCCACCGCGGCCGACCTCACTTTCGACGAGGCGATCCGTGCCATCGGCAACCTGGTCATCGAGGGTGTGCCCGCCGGTGGCGAAGAAGACTTCGTCACGCTGCGCACCCACGGCGAGCCCAAGACGTTCGACTTCGAGCCGCTCGACCACGCCGACCTCGGCGAGAAGCTCCGTGCGATCGACATCAAGCGCGGCACGAAGGTGTCGGGCTCGCGCTTCTACTTCCTCCGCGGCGTCGGCGCCCGCCTCGAGCTCGGCCTCATGAACATGGCCCTCGACAAGGCCATCCGTGAAGACTTCACCCCGCTCATCACGCCGACCCTGGTGCGCCCCGAGATCATGGGCGGCACCGGCTACCTCGGCGCGCACGCCGACGAGGTCTACTACCTGCCGGCCGACGATCTGTACCTCACTGGCACGAGCGAGGTCGCACTCGCCGGCTACCACGCCGACGAGATCCTCGACGTGACCGACGGGCCGATCCGCTACGCCGGGTGGTCGACGTGCTATCGGCGCGAGGCGGGGGCCGCGGGCAAAGACAACCGTGGCATCCTGCGGGTGCACCAGTTCAACAAGCTCGAGATGTTCAGCTATGTTCACCCGGATGTCGCCGAGCAGGAGCACGATCGCCTGGTGTCGTTCCAAGAGCAGATGCTGCAGGCCTGCGAGCTCAGCTACCGCGTGATCGACGTGGCGGCCGGCGACCTCGGCTCGAGTGCCGCGCGCAAGTTCGACATCGAGGCCTGGGTGCCCACGCAGGGCACGTACCGCGAGCTCACGTCGACCTCCAACTGCACGACCTTCCAGGCCCGCCGCCTCGACATCCGCTACCGCACCGATTCGGGCAAGACTGCGCCCGTCGCGACGCTGAACGGCACTCTGGCGACAACCCGCTGGATCGTCGCCATCCTCGAGACCCACCAGCAGGCCGACGGCTCGGTCGTCGTGCCCGAGGCGCTGCGTCCGTTCATGGGAGGGCTCGAGATCCTCGAGCCGGTCGCATGACCCACGGCGCTCCCGTGACCTCGGCACCCGACGTCGCCCGCCACGAGAGCCCGTGGCTGGTGGCGCTCGACATCGACGGCACGATCATGACCGAGGGCGGCAACATCAGCGACGCCGTGCATCGCGAGATCGGGCGCCTCCGCGACGAGGGCCACCAGATCATGATCGCGACGGGCCGCTCCGTCGACATGACGCTGCCCGTGATCGAGCGGCTGAATCTGCGCTCCGACTACGTGGTGTGCTCGAACGGCGCGATCACGCTCGGCCGCGACGACACCACCGACACCGGTTACGCGCCCGTCTACATCGAAGAGTTCGACCCCCGCGAGGTGCTGACGACGATCAGCGGCAGCCTCGAAGGCGCCGGCTACGCCGTCGAGGACGCCCACGGCAACATGTTCTACAAGGGCACCTTCCCTCAGGCGGCGATCACCGACACCAGCCACGAGGTCTCGTTCGACGAGCTGCTCTCGGTCTCGGCCACCCGCGTCGTCGTGCTCTCGCCGAGCCACTCCCTCGAAGAGTTCCTCCAGATCGTCGAGGGTATGGGCCTGCACAAGGTCTCGTACAACGTCGGCTGGACGGCGTGGCTCGACATCGCCCCGTTCGGCGTGACGAAAGCGACGGCGATGGAGCGCGTGCGAGGCTGGCTCGACGTGCCGGCCGCCCGGGTCATGGCCGTCGGCGACGGTCGCAACGACATCGACATGCTCACCTGGGCGTCGCGTGGCGGCCGCGGTGTCGCCATGGGGCAGGCCCCGGCCGACGTGATCGAGGTGGCGTCCGAGATCACCGGGGCCGACGTCGACGACGGTCTCGCGGCCGTGCTTGCGACGCTCTAGCTTCGGGAGGGACTTCAGCGTCGCCTCCCTCCCCGGCCGCTGACCCGGGGCCCTTCTTCCTCCCCGCGCGAAGTTCTCAGCCTATTTCTCCTCCGCTGGTGCGCGCACATCCTCCCCAACCTCAGCGCGACCCGCCGGCTCTTCCTCCCGCCGCGGTGCTGGGGCCAGAACTTCCTCCCGGCCGTGCTCGTTCCTTTCGAAAGGGTCGAGGCGAGCGCAGGATGCCACGCCCTGCGCCCGCGAAGAGGCGTCCGATAGACTCGGCGCGGCTGGCATCCTGCGCGATCGCCTGCCGGGAGGGCTGTCCGAGCGGCCGATGGAGCTTGTCTTGAAAACAAGTGGGCAGAAATGTCTCGTGGGTTCGAATCCCACGCCCTCCGCCGAAGGGTGGTTACGGCCTTGACCACCCTAGCCATCCGGCAATGAAACGGAAAGTGACTTGTACTTGGCGGATTTTCGTGGCCCTTCATTTCCGCTCCGCTGGAAAAAAGTGCAAGCGTGGCGCTAGTGGCGAGGATTGCGTTCCCTAAAGTGGCGGGCATCCGGGCGTGTGGTCGAGAATCACACGGCTTTGCCAAGGGCTTCGCGAAATAGGGGCGACGTGGCCGAGACTTTTCCAAAGAACTGTCGGTCAGGATTTCTCGTCGCGCATCGCACGAATCAACTCACAGGACCGACTGGTCGCAATCGCGACTTATGGACGCCAGAGAGTTGTCACTGTGGCCTTCTCGGATATTTGCGTTTCAATGATCCGGGTCAAGAGCGAGTAGTCGATGGGGTCGGTCCAACCAATCCGGAAGAGTCTCTGAGTGGTCGTGTAACCCGACGCCTCTATATCGCCGCGCATGCGGTCGATCAATGCGGGTTCCGGCGCGACCGCGATGTTCTTCGGGAACGCCGAAAATCCGATGATGAAAGTTCCGTGGTGCAGGAACATCGGCTGGTTCCACTTGACGACGAGTTCCATCTCTGGCCACGTCCGGGCGACCCAGTTGAGAATCTCCTCCAATTTCGCCCGATGCTCCCGTGGACTCAGTGAGTCGAGGAATTCATCCACTGTCGCCAACCTCGCCATGGCGATGAGGCTAACGTTCCTCGTGGGCTTGACGGAAGGGGGACGCTTCCAGACGAGCACATTAGGCACCGTTCCGGTGCACGGTGAGAAGCGACGTTGGCCCAACATTGCTGCTGCAGGCCCAGAACGGGAGACCGTCGGCTGAAAGGGTCTCGCATGGGCCTCGGGGGTCGCTCATCAAGAGCCGTCGATGTCGGCCTGCTGGACTGTCGCGGATCGGGCGACCTGCTCCCACGCCTCCCACTGCTGGAGACGCTCGCGGACGGCGGTGGTGACGTTGTCGAACGCCTGGTCGGTCAGCAGGATGCGAGTCGGCGGCTCCTCGGAGCAGACGGCGATCATCGCGGCGTCGACGACGACCCGAGCCGGTGGCATCAGTGCAGGATCGAGGTCGAATCGAGTCGCCATGACGTCGGCGTAGGCGGGATTCTCGGGCGATCGGGTCAACGAGCGGGTGAACCATTCGGTCAGGGCTGCGCCGGGCTCGATCAGGATGGTGTGAACGCCTGTTCCTGCGAGTTCGTGTTCGAGGGCTTCGGTCAGGCCTTCCAACGCCCACTTGGACGCGTGGTACAGCCCGAGCCCGGCGTGAGCCATCTGCCCGCCCTGGGTGGACATCTGCACGATCAGCCCCGACCCCTGTGGGCGCATGACGCGCACGGCGGCCTGCGTCACCCAGAGGGCGCCGAAGAAGTTCGTCTCCATCGACGCGCGGGCTTCGTCCTCGGTCACGTCCTCGATGACACCGTCATGCCCCGTCCCCGCATTGTCGACGACGAAATCGAGGCTGCCGAAGCGGTCCTTTGCCCCGCGGACGCTCTTCAGTACGGCCTCCCGATCCCTCACGTCCAGGGTCTCGATGTGCATGCGCTCCCCATAGCCAGCATGAAGATCGTCCACACCCGTCATGTCGCGTGATGTCGCCACCACGTTGTCACCTCGCTCTAGAGCTGCCTCCACCCATGCGCGGCCCATTCCGCGCCCTGCCCCGGTGACGAACCATGTCTTGGCCATATCGCTCTCCTTCGTCGTTTTCAACACCATACGCCAGGGGTGACACAGGGTGTCAGGAAGATAGGGTGGGTGCATGACGGCGCCCGATCTCCACTCTAGGATGCGCACTGCGATCCAGTCTGAGCTGGCGGATGCGGCCCAAGAACTCTTCCTCGAGCAGGGCTACGACGCCGTCACCGTGGGGCAGATCGCGACGAAGGTCGGGATGTCGCGGCGGAGCTTCTTCCGCTACTTCGGGTCGAAGGACGACCTCATCATCGGCAAATACGGGCTCTGGGTCGACGACATGGTCGACAGCCTGCGCTCACGCCCCGTCGGCGAGGCGCCCTGGGCCAGCCTTCGAGCGACCTTCGACACGATCCTGGACTACTACGCCGACTCCGATCGACGAGACCGCGTGGCAGCTCTCCAGAACATCATCGATGCGTCGCCCGGCCTTCACGCGCAGTCGCTGGCCGTACTCGAGAACCTGCAGGGTCGCCTCCGAGAGCTGCTGCTCGAGCGCGCGGCCGAGACGACGGCGGCGAATCTAGACGAGTCCCGCGCCCGGGCGATAGTGGGTGCAGCCTGGGCGTGCCTCCAGGCAGCCCTGCCCCAGGCGTACTCACCAGACCCCGACGCCTTCCGGCAGCGACTCGATCAGCTCATGGACGAGTTCGGCCCGCGGCTCGACCGCTGACCTCGCTCGACCCAGGTCAGGCCCCGGCCGCCACGTCCCGCCCCCGCACCAGCCTCTTGGCGGGCCCCAGGAGGAGAAGGATCAGCAGCGCCCACAGGCCCGCAGCGGTGTCGACACACGCCACGGCGATGCACACGAGGAGAAAGGCGACTCCCAGCCACTCCGCGGCCTCACCCCGCGGGCTGCGTCGAGAACGCGACGGGATCAGGCCCCGCCTTGCCGCGATGATCTCCTGAACCCGCCCATCGCGATGGACGTGGTCAGGGTGCCGAGGTACAGCACGACGCCGACTCGGTCGGCGGCATCCGTCGTCACGTTCACGACGGTCGCCACGGGAAGGAACACGATGCAGGCCAGCCAGACGGCGTTCGCCCAGAGGAGCGACGCGGTGTAGGCCGTGACCTTCTGATAGAAGCGGTGGTGCCACATCCAGAAGATCGTGATGGCGAAGAAGCTCGACGCAGCGGCGATGAGGCCATAGGTGTTGCGATAGAGGAAGGTGCCGACCGACTCGCCACCGAGGTCTCTGGCCGCATCGACCAGCGGGAGCACGACCAGGGTGATGGCGATGGCGACTACCGCGTCACTGAAGAACGCGATCCGCTCCACGCCCATGGACGGCTCGGCTTCGGTCTTGTCGCTCGTCACTCCTGCACAGTATCCGTCAGTCATCTTCTTCGACCTCGACGAGCCAGAGCTTTTTCGACGTCGAGACGCCTCACACCGCTGTGAAAGCCCGCATCGTCGAGTTCCCACTCGCCCAAGATCGCTCAGGGGTGCATATCAGTGCACGTCAGTGAGGTTTCCGACTAGGGCGTGTTGATCAAGTGTTTTGGGTGTGTGTCGGGTCACGATTGATGGATGCATGAGCGTGATGTGATTTCGGACGACGCGTGGGCAGTGATCGAGCCGTTGTTGCCAGTCGTCCAGGGAAGGTCGCGTCCGTGGTTGCCGCACCGGATGGTCGTGGAGGGCATCGTGTGGCGGTTCCGGACGGGGTCGCCTTGGAGGGATCTCCCGGAGCGGTTCGGGCCGTGGAACACGGTGTTCAAACGGTTCGACCGGTGGGCGAAGGATGGTACCTGGCAGGAGATTCTGACGGCGGTGCAAGCGCGCAGCGACCAGCTCGGAAAGCTCGACTGGGTGGTATCGATCGATTCGACGATCACGCGGGTGCATCAGCACGGTGCGACCCTCGCCCGCACCACAGGGGGCACGATCGAATTACACGATTCTGGGCCCGGAGCCCTCTGATCACGCGATCGGAAAGTCCAGGGGCGGTCTGACCTGCAAGATTCATCTGGTCGCGGATGGTCGAGGGCGACCGTTGAGCATGATCCTGACGCCGGGGAACGTCAATGACACCACGATGCTGGCCGACACGATCGACCGGATCCGGGTGCCGACCGGAGGTCTTGGCCGGCCCAGAACACGGCCCGAGCGGGTCCTGGCGGACAAGGGCTACCCGTCACGGGCGAACCGCATCTATCTCGCCGGCCGTGGCATCAAAGCGACGATCCCGATCAAGGCTGACCAAGAACGCAACCGCCGAAAACGAGGTTCCGCGGGTGGTCGCCCGCCCGCGTTCGATGCGGAGATTTATAAACGCCGCAACGTCGTCGAGCGCAGCTTCAACCGGCTGAAGAACTGGCGCGGCATCGCGATGCGATCCGACAAAACCGCCCGCAACTACCAAGCAGGCGTCACCCTCGCCGCGACCCTTATCTGGATCAACACCGACTTACTCAACACGGCCTAGGGGACATCCACGTCAACGGCGAGCCATTCTCCAGGGCGCCGTGCGCGGCCTGCCAGGCTGCCCAGCAGTAATTTTTCTATGACGCCAACTCGGCTGAATCCTGACCGGGAAGGCATCCCTGATGGATGCAGCTCGGGTCACGAGTGGATTTCGACTCCCGAGAGGAAGAGGTCTGCGAGTTGTGCTGCATGGGTGGCAGGGTCTGCTTCCGGGTGGGCTTGGAGGTAGCCGATCAGGGAATCGATCAGGCCCTGGTATCCCAGTGCCATGATGCGAAGATCCGCGGCGCGAATCGTTCCCTCGGATTGGCCGCGCGCGAGGAGCAGCTCGTGCTCGGCGTACGTGGTTTCGTAGTCGAGCATGCTCAATCGCTGTTTGCCGTCAGAGCTCCGGAGGTTATGAACGATCTGGTCGATCGTGTCGAGATCGGTTCCGTGAGTGCGGGTGAACAGGGCGGTGCCGGCGAAGACGGCACGAATCACGTCGGGTGCCGGTGCGGACACGTCCAGGTCTGTGACAAGTGCTTCGCGAAGTCGCTTGGCCAGGTGGGCGACGGTGTGCTCCATCACGTCGTCGCGGTCGTCGAAGTAATGCCAGATCAACCCTTTGGCAACACCAGCTGTCGAGGCAATCAAAGTCAGAGTGGCGTTCGCGTAGCCGTGGGCTGCGATGGTCTCGCTGGCGCCTCGGATGATCTGCTCGCGTCGCTCGTCCGCGCTGAGACGCTCCCGGCGTCGCTTCGGGACGTCGTCTGTCGAGTCGTCAGGCATGACGTCAATTCTTGTGCATCACCGCCCACCGCACGACGTCGAGAACGACTCCCACCATGAGGAGGGCGACGATCACCATCTCGATCCGCATCCAGAAGGGAACGAATCCCGGGATCACTGCCTCGATCACGTTGACGAGGAGCAGGGTGGCTGCGATGACTCCGACCGCCCGGATGCCGCCGCGTCCGCCACTCTGCGCGCGTCGGAGACGAAGCGGCAACACCACCGCGAACACGGCGACGATGATCGCGTGTCCCCAGGCGTTCGCCGTAGCCCGGTCCGGCGCGGTGATGGAGAGAACCACCAGTGCGACAACGGTGCCCGCGGTGGCGACGAGGTACGCCCCCACGAGCCGTGAAGCCGTCGGGAGAGCGACAGCTCTCTGCCGGCTGGAGATACCGAAGAAACTATTGACCATACAGTCATTATGAATGCATTTTGACTAAGCGGTCAATACTCCGGCCTCAGCCGTCGGCGAATCGTGGCGCCATTCGGACGGGGCCTGCACCGTTCATGGAAACTAGTGCGCGGACGGATACGTCCGACGTGTATGAGCCGATCACCGTTCTGGCGCAGCAAGCTCGTGCAGCTATTACAGCCAGTACCTAGCGGGTTGCGACCTGCCGAGTTTCGCGGACGTCGACAAGCGGGAACCGCTTGTGGGTGGTGGTCCGCCTCAGTCGTGGTCCTGGGCGATGTTCAGTACGGCGCCACCTGGGGGACGGACGAAGAAACGTCGCACGCCCCATTCCTCGGTCACCAGTGGATGCACGATCTCGTATCCGGCAGCTTGCATCGTGGCGTAAGTCGCGTCGACATCCGTGACCTTGACGGTCGCAGCCGGATTTTCGTGCGCCGTTGCATCATGGGTGAACACCTGCAGGGCGGTGCCCGTGGAGTCGTCGAGAAAACGCGTGATCCATTCCAGGCCGAGAGGTTCTTCGACCATGCCCAGCGAGTCGACGTAGAACCGGCGGGCGGCATCGAGGTCATCGACTCGCAGATTTGGAATGACCCGTGTGACCGTCATTGTTCCTCCTCGGCCCATACGATACGCCGACCGCAGCATCCCCTAAGTGGCAGCAACCGCACCGTTGCCATGAAGGACTGCCTACCGGGGGGAGTCTCCGAAGTGCTCAACTAGCCGCCGAAGATCAGCCGAGGTAGTCGCCGGCCTCCAGGCTCGTCTGATCGAGCTCGGCCGCGTCGGGACGACGAGACACAGGGGCCGTACCTCCGAGCCGAACGGGCCTCGGCCGCGTCGCGAACACGACCAGCAGGAGCAGCGACCAGAGCGCCGCGGACCTCGCGAAGATCATCATGAGTCAGGAGTACTCGGTCGCTGCCACCGGGGTACGGGGTTGACATGCCCCGCCGTCAGTGAGCCACAGGCGTCAGCTTTCGCTTCACCACCTGCGACAACCGGTGCGCCGGCTTCTCGACGATGCGATAGAACAGCCAGCCGAACGCGAGCGACACGGGGGTCGCGATGAAGACGGCGGCGCCCTCGGCCGACCGCGGCAGCAGCTGCGCGACTGCGATCACGATGGGCTCGTGGGTGAGGTAGAGGCTGAACGAGATCATGCCGAGCCACTGCACCGCGCGCAGCGTCAGCAGGTGTTTGGCGACGGCCGAGCCGAGCGCGATGAAGACGAAGAGAGCGGCGCCGATCAGCACGGGGAACTGCGTGGCGCCCAGCAGGTGTGCGGGCAGGCGGGGGCCGATCGTCCAGCGGGCGGTGAGCAGCAGCACTGCCACGACGGTGAGCACCGACCACGTGACCCGGTGGCGGGCCGACCCGTTGATCCTGCCGATGGCATCCTGCAGCCGGGGCAGCGCCGTGGCGAAGAGCGCGCCGATGGCGAAGGCCGGGAGGTACTCGAGGCTCGGGTGATTCGAGACGGCGCCGACCGCGGCCAGCGCGGCCACGACGAAGACGAGTTGCAGCCACCAGCGCTTCAGCCGAACGGCGAGGACGACGTAGAGCGGCAGCAGCAACGAAAACAGCACCTCCCACTGCAGCGACCAGAGCGGGTCGTCGAGCGAGTTGACTCCGTCGACCAGCAGCCCGTCGCGGGCGAGCTTCAGCGCGGTCGGGTCTTCGGGGTGGGCGCGCAGGTAGGGGCTCGGGTCGTGGGTGAGGCCGTGCCGCGAGAAGACGGTGATGACGATCGCGGCCCAGACGAGCGCACCGAAGACCGGCAGATACAGGCGCAGGATGCGAGACCCGTAGTAGGCGCGCCACGAGAACTTCGCTCGGCGCAGAACCGGCAGCGTGAGCACGAAGCCGCTCAGCACGAAGAAGATCATCACGGCCTCGGTGCCGGCCAGCACGACGCGCAGGGGCGAGTAGTCGAACCACCCCCACCCGCCCGCCTTCGGGATCAGCCACTCGGGGTTGGCGAAGTGCGGCACGACGAGCACGCCGTGGTAGACGAGCACGACGAAGGCGGCGACGCCGCGGAGGCCGTCGAGGTGACGGAAGCGTTCGGGCGCGGCCGCAGTGGGCGCGCTGGCGGCGGTTTCGGGGCCCGCGCCGGGCTGAGTGAGTGTCATCGTGCGATACCGTACGGGTCCCCCGAAAGGAGGACAACCCTCCCGTTCGGGGCGAAGGCGCCAGGTGGCGACGACGGCGACGCCGTGCGGCCCACGCGGGCGGGGCTAGCGTGGTGGCATGAGCGAAACAGCCGAGAGCAACCGTCCGCACGCCGTCGTGATCGGGGCCGGGCCCGGCATCGGGGCCTCCGTCGCACGGCGACTGGCGAGCGAGGGGTTCGACCTGACGCTGGTGTCGCGCGACACCGCACGACTCGGCGAGCTGGCGGTGAGCCTGCGCGCGAGCGGCGGCGGCGATGGCGGCAGCGACGGGCCGACCGTCGACGTGCAGGCCGGCGACGCGAGCGACCCGGCCGCTCTGCGGGAGGCGCTCGAGGCGGTCCGCGACCGGGCGACGCCCCCGTCGATCCTGGTCTACAACGCGGCGATGCTCGAGCCGACTTCTCTGCTCACGGTGAGCGAGGCGAAGCTCGCCGAGGGCTACGCGGTCGACGTGATCGGTGCGATCGTGGCAGCGCAGGTGTTCTTGCCCGCGATGCAGGAGGCAGCGCAGGGCACCGTCATCTTCACGAGCGGCGGCGCCGGCATCCACCCGAGCCCGGGGATAGCGACCGTCTCGATGGGCAAGGCGGCCCTGCGGTCGGCCGCGACGATGCTTGCCGCGGAGGTGTCGGAGGGCGGGGTGCATGTCGTCAGCGTGGCGGTGAGCGGGGCTGTCGAACCGGGCACGCTCTTCGATCCTGATCTCATCGCCGACCTGTACTGGCGTCTCCACACCCAGCCGCAGGCCGAGTGGACGAGCGAGGAGCCGTTCGACGGAGTCGCCGCCTAGCAGGCGCGAAGCAGCCGGCCGGGGCGTCGGCCAGGCCGCGCCCCGGGTCGGTGCCGCTCAGTCTTTCGGATCCATGTTGATGCCGGCCATCGCGAGGTGCCCCGAGTCGACGGGCAGCGAGATGCCGGTGACGTTGGAGGCCAGGTCGGAGTTGAGGAACAGCGCGGCGTTGGCGATGACTTCGGGGTTCAAGAACCCCGAGCCCTTGAGGATGCCGTACGTCTTGCCGGCTTTCAGCAGGTCGTCGTACGTGCCGCCCTGGTGGCCCGACATCATGTCGTAGCCCTGCTGGTTGTTGGTCATGCCGGTGAGGATCGTGCCCGGGTTCACCGTGTTGGCCCGGATGCCCTGCGGGCCGAGCTCGACCGCGATCGCCTTCATGAACCCGACAACGGCGAACTTCGCCGCCGTGTAGTGCGAGAAGAACGGCCCGCCCTCGAGACCGTTGACCGACGAGGTCATCACGATCGAACCCTTCTGACGTTCGATCATGTGCGGCACGACCGCCTTGACCGACTGCCAGACGCCGGTGATGTTGATGTCGATCATCTCCTGCCAGGTCTCGCGCGTCATCTCCTGCACGGGGCCGAGCGTCCAGATGCCGGCGTTGGCGATGAGCGCGTCGATCTGGCCGAACTGGGCGATGCCCTCGGCGACGGCCGCGTCGAGCTGATCCTGCTCGCGCACGTCGGCCTCGATGGCGAGCACCCGGCGGTCGAGCGCCTCGACCTTGCTGACGGTCTCGGCGATGTCGTCGGGCGTGGTGTGCGGGTAGGGGACGCTGGCGAAGGGTTTCGTGGTGTCGACGAAGACGATGTCGGCACCCTCCCTCGCCGAGACGATGGCGTGAGCGCGGCCCTGGCCGCGGCCCCCGCCGGTGATGAAGACGACTTTTCCGTCGAGTAGACCCATTTCGTTCGCTCCTTCGCGAGTGACGTGCGCGCTCGGTGGGAGCGTGCTCCGGGTGCCCGGGATCGACGGCATTGATGGCTGCGATCATCCTTGAGGCACCCGGTGCCATAAAGTTACTCCTCCCGGTCGGTCGTCGACAGGACGTCGAGCAGGTTCGTCACCCCGAAGAGCCAGGCGTCGTCGACGCTGCCACCGAGGGTGAAGCCCCCGCTCAGCTCCATGCTGACGAATCCGACGACCCAGGCGGTCAGTGTCCGGGCTGCTTCCAGCGCGTGATCGGGCCCCGCCAGACGGGCGGCGAGGTCGAGGATGGCGCGGCTCGCGGCCTCCCCGTATTCCGGGCGGGCGACGGGAACGCCCGCGCCCGGGGTCATGACCAGTTGGAACGCCGCGGGGCGCTCGCCTCCGAAAGTGCGGACTGCCGCGGCGAGCTCCACCGGGTCGGCGGTGGCGTCCAGGCGGCGGGCGAGGTCGGTCAGTGTCGCCTCCGCCACGAGCCGGATCAGGTCGTCCCTGCCGCCGACCCTCTTGTAGAGCGAGGGGGGCCGGACGCCGACGCGCTGGGCGACCGCGTTCATCGTCAGCCCGGCCAGCCCGTCGAGCTCAAGGAGGTCGCGCGCTGCGAGCACGATGGCTTCGACCGAGGTCTTCTCTGGCGTAGGCATGCATCGAGTATAGCTATTGACCATAGCCATGATGGCTACGTACGATAGCCATCATGAAGCTCACCTCATCGCTCCACCGCATCGGCAACGACATCGTCGCCGCCTACCTCGTGGTCACACCCGCCGGGGTGACCGTCATCGACGCCGGTCTGGCCGGTCACTGGCATGACCTGAACGTCGAACTCACGTCCATCGGCCTGACGATCGCCGACGTGAAGGGCATCATCCTGACGCACGGCGACTCCGACCACGTGGGCTTCGCCGAGCGCCTTCGGCGCGAACACGGCGTGCCGGTCTACATCGGCGCGGCCGATGCGGCCCGCGCGAAGGGTGGACCCAAGCCGGCGAACGCGAAGCAGCCCATGAAGCTCGGGCCGTTGCTCGCATTCGGCGCCTACACCGTGCGGAAGGGCGGGTTGCGGACGACGTGGCTGACCGACGTCGTCGAGGTGCGCGGCGGCGAGACGCTCGATCTGCCGGGCGAGCCTCAGATCATCGCGCTTCCCGGGCACTCCGAGGGCAGCATCGCTCTGTACGTGCCCATGGCCGATGCCGTGTTCGTCGGCGACGGACTCACCACGCGCCACGTCATGACCGGCACGACGGGCCCGCAGCCGGCGCCGTTCACCGACGACCCCGATCAGGCCATCGTGTCGCTGCAGTCCATCCTGGCCACCGACGCCACCTGGGTGCTCCCCGGTCACGGCGCACCCTGGAAGGGCGGGGTGCGGGCTGCGGTGGACGCCGTCGCGCGACGCGGCGACTGACAGCTGCGGGTGGCGGGTCCCCCTTAGCCCCCGCTTGCCGCATGCTCCTTTGGAGTGACCAGGAAGGTGTCCAGGTTGCCGATTGCCGAGTGAACGTGCTCGGCGGCGTGATCAGCGATGTGAGTCGCCGCGTGCAGGTGGGGAGTCGCGACCTCGATCGTCGCTGAACCCGTGAGGCGGTGGCCGATCCAACGAAGCCGGAGTTCTCGGACCGCGTGGACTTCATCGGCATGCTCGAGGGCGCGCTCGGCTCGCTCGTAGAGGTCGGGGTCGATGGCGTCCATGAGTCGGGATCCGATCGATTTCACCGTGCCCCAGAGCAGCAGCAGGATCGAGACCGCGATCAGGAGTCCGATGATGGGATCGGCGAGCGGGAACCCGAGGAGGACGCCGACGGCCCCGAGGATGACCGAGAGCGAGGTGAAGCCGTCAAGGCGAGCGTGGACGCCGTCGGCGACGAGGGCCGCCGAACCGATCTTCCTGCCCACGCGGATGCGGTAGAGGGCCACCAACTCGTTGCCGGCGAAGCCGATCAGGCCCGCCGCGACCAACAGCCACGGGTTCTCAACCGGGCGGGGGTGGATGAATCTGTCGACGGCCTCCCAGCCGGCGACGACAGCGGAGAGCGCAACGACGAAGACGATGAACATGCCGGCCAGGTCTTCTGCTCGACCGAAGCCGTACGTGTACCGGCGGGTTGCCAAGCGCCGACCCAGGACGAACGCGATCCAGAGCGGCACGGCGGTCAGGGCGTCCGCGAAGTTGTGAATCGTGTCGGCCAGAAGGGCGACGGAACCGGTGAGCCCTACCAGAACAGCCTGCAGGACGGTGGTGCCGAGCAGGACGAACATGCTGATCTTCAGGGCTCGTACGCCGGCGGAAGATGCCTCCATGGCGTCGTCGATCGAGTCGGCCGAGTCATGCGTGTGTGGGACGAAGAGGTCGTAGAGGAACCCCTTCACGCCGCCGTGCGGGTGGTCGTGATCGTGCGGATGGCCGTGATCGTGATCGTGATCGTGCGGGTGGTCGTGGTCGTGCGAGTGCCCGCTCACCGGTTGACCTCATCGGCCTGGTGGTGCTGCGCGTATCCGACGACGTGCTCGGCCTGCTTGATCGCATCGATGACGAGCTCGGATGCGTGTTCGTCCGTCAGCCGATAGAACACGGTCGTGCCTTCGCGGCGCGTCTGGACCATCCGCGCCAGTCGGAGTTTCGCAAGATGCTGTGACACCGCGGGCGCGCTCTTGTCGACGACATCGGCCAGGTGGTTCACCGACATCTCCTCGGCGTTCTTCAACGCGAGGATGATCCGCACCCGGGTGGCATCCGCAAGCATCGCGAACACCTCGACGGCGAGCTCGACATATTCGGAGTCGGAATCGAGCCCGCTTAGTTGCGTATTCAAGTGCATACGCAGATTATGCCTCGCTTTCCCCTCGGGCGCTGGCGAGCAGCCCGGCCAGTGAGTCGAGCGCGCCCGGCACTAGCGCGTAATAAGCCCAGGTGCCGCGCTGATCGCGTGTCAGAAGCCCCGCGTCGACCAGGATCTTCAAGTGGTGCGAGATCGTGCCCTGCGAGAGGCCGAGTGGTTCTGTCAGATCGCAGACGCACGCCTCCGCGTCCTGGTGCGAGGCGACCATCGACACCAGGCGCAACCGTGTCGGCTCAGCCACTGCCTTCAGGACGCGGGCAAGACTCGCGGCGTCCTCGGCGCCGATGGGCTGCTTGGTCAACGGAGAGCAGCATGCCCCGAGGACGGTCAGGGGGAGAAGTTCCGCGGTCGACATGCACACACCATACCGAATGCATTGACAGCCATCAATGTAATGGGTGAGACTCGGTCCATCGACAACCGTCAATGTAGGGAGCCGTCCATGACCGACATGCCGATCATCCTGTTCGTCTGCGTTCACAACGCAGGGCGGTCGCAGATGGCCGCCGGTTTCACCAGAGCCTTGTCGGGGGGCGCCGTCGAGGTCCGCTCCGGCGGCTCGGAACCCGGGACCTCTGTCAACCCGGTCGCCGTCGAGGCGATGCGCGAAGTCGCCATCGACATCTCCGAGGAAGTGCCGCAGCTGATGACGACCGAGCAGGTGCGCGACTCAGACGTCGTCGTCACCATGGGCTGCGGCGACGCCTGCCCCGTCTTTCCCGGGAAGCGCTACGAGGACTGGGAGCTCGAGGATCCTGCCGGCCGCCCCCTCGACGAGGTGCGACTCGTTCGCGACGAGATCAAGACGCGTGTCGAGAAACTCGTCGCAGGGCTCCTGCCCGAAGCCGTCTGAGACCACATTTTCTGCCGACAAACCGAGGAGGTGAACCCCATGGACGAGTGCTGCGAGGGCTGCTGCTAAGCGCCACCAACCACTACCAGACCCCCTCCGCTGAACGGCGAAGGGGGTCTTCCTCCGAGAAGCCACCCTCGGCTCATATTCGAAAGCTCACATGGTCGAAGCGGACGCGCCGAGCGAGCTCCCGGGTGAGAGCTTCAGCGTCGCCACCGGAGTAAGACTTCCCTGTGCCCGATTCGTCTCCGCCCACTCCTCTGCTCGCCGACCGGTACCGGTTGGGTGAGCCGCTCGGGCGGGGCGGCATGTCGACGGTCTACCGGGCCGAGGACACCGTTCTGAATCGATCGGTCGCCGTCAAGATCCTGTCGTTCCTCGACGCGGATGCGGTCGGCGCCGATCGGGCTCGTTCCGAGATCCGGATGCTGGCGTCTCTGAGCCACCGGGGTCTGGTGACCCTCTTCGACGCCGACACGACCCTCGTCGACGGGCAAGAGAAGACGTTCCTCGTCATGGAGCTGGTCGACGGGCCGTCGCTGGGCGAGCGTCTCCGTGAAGGAGCGATTGCCGAGGCGGACGTCGTCGTCCTGGCGACCGAGCTCGCCGAAGCGCTGGTCGTGATCCATGATGCCGGCATCGTGCACCGCGACATCAAACCCGGGAACGTGCTCTTGGGCCCGTCCGTCGTCGCGTTGCGCCCCTTCGACGCGAAGCTGGCAGACTTCGGCATCGCCATCCTGACCGATCGGGCCAGCACGCTGACCGCCACGGGAATGATGGTCGGTACGGCCGCGTACCTGAGCCCGGAGCAGCCTCGAGAACGACCCGCGACGACGGCCTCCGACATCTACTCTCTCGGGCTCGTCCTCCTCGAAGCACTGACCGGGAGACACCCCTTCCCGGGGTCCATGACCGAGACGCTCGCTGCGCGCATGAACAGGAGCCCCGAGATCCCGACCGGGTTCGGATACCGGTGGAGGTCGCTTCTCACCGCCATGACCGCGCTCGCACCCGAGGACCGGCCGACGGCGCGGGAAGTCCTTCAGCGTCTCGCGGCACCGGAAGAGCTTCCCGCGACACTCGGCAACCCTGGCTTCGCGGGCGAATCGGAGGGGCTCGCGCCCACCAAGGTCATGACGGCCGAGGCCATGCCCTCGGACGCCTCCACGACGCCGACGGCCCTGCTGCCATCCGACCAGGGTGCGGGCGAACCGAGACTCGGCCTCTCCAGACGCGTGCGCATTGCGGGCGGTGTGGCGGCGCTCATCATCGTCCTCGCCGTTTCGGCGACGGTGCTCGTGGCGTCGAACCATTCCCCTGCGACCGCGAAGGTCTCCACGTCTCCCACGGCGCCCTCCTCGCCGGCGACCGGACCGGCTTCGACATCCTCTGCCCCTGCAGTCTCGTCGTCACCGAATCCGGTCCAACCGGTGCCGTCGACGGTGCAGACTGCGGCTCCGACGGTGCAGACCGGCATCCCGACGACGTCCACTCCCGCCGTGGGCATTCCCGCCGGCAGCGGTAAGAGCCCGACTCAGGGCAACGGGAATGGGCAGGGCAAAGGTCACGGCAAGAACAAGTGACCGTTCCGTGGCGATCGACAGGGGGACGTCGCGACCGGCCCTCCACTCTCCGCCGCGCTCAGGCGCTCCAGCTCCGCTGCTTCGCGAGAGGTGTGGCGAACGAGTCGATCTTGCTGGTCGAGAGGCCCTGGCGGATGAGCGTCTCGACGAGGGCGGCGGCGGCGGCAACTCCATCCACCACGGGCACCGGCAGGCGGTCCCGCACGTGCTCTTCGAGGCCGGCCATGCCGGCGCAGCCGAGGCAGATCACTTCGGCGCCGCGGGCGATGGCGCGCTGCCCCGCGGCGACGAATGCCTCTGCGGTGGCGAAAGGGTCCTCGTCGAGCTCGAGCACACCGAGACCGGTGTCTTCGATCGCAGCGCACCGGTCGATGAGACCCGCGGTGGTGAGGCTGTCCTCGATCTGCCCGACGGCTCGGCGCACGGTGGTGACGACGCCGTAGCGGCGGCCGAGCGGCATGGCGAGGTGGGCGGCGGCCTCGGTGATGTCGACCACGGGGATCGAGAGCAGCTCGCGGGCACCCTCGCGCCCGTGTTCGCCGAACCCGGCCATCACCACGCCGTCGACGTCGACTGGCAGCGTCTCGAGCGTCTGCAAGACGGCGGCCGCGCTGATGAAGCTGTCGTACCAGCCTTCGGCCGACGCGACGCCCCACGCCGGCGTGATCCCGACGATCTCGACGTCGGGGCCGACGGCGAGCCTCGCTCGGGCCGCCGCGGTCTCGGTCATGGACTCGGTCGTGTTGCAGTTCACGACAGCGATCCGGATCACGAGATCACCGCTTTCGACGCCGGCGAGAGCTGCGCGACGGTGCCGATGCCGAGCTCACGGGCGAGGTCGATCACGCGAGCCGCGACCGCGAGATCCTGCGCCCCGAGACCGACGGAGTCGAAGACGGTGATCTCGTCGTCGCTCGAGCGGCCCGGTGCTGTGCCGGCGATGACCTCGCCGAGCTCGGGCAGCGGCGTCTCTCGCCTGAGCGACCCCTCGGCGAGGGCGACCAGAAGATCGCCCGACTTCGCGAGCGCCGTCGCGCGGCTGTCGACGAAGACGGTGCCGCGGGCCATGGCTCGGCCGTCGAGCTCGCGGTGGCTCGCGCGGGGGCGCGCACCGACCGCGTTGACGTGCTGGCCCTCGTGCAGCCAGGCTCCGTGGACGATCGGATCGATCGAGGGTGTCAGCGTGCAGAGCACGTCCGACTCGTCGACGACCTCCTGCGGGCTCGACGCGATGACGCACCGGGCGGGCAGGTCACGCCCGACCTCCTGCAAGAAGCGGTCGATCGTGCCGGACGAACGCGACCAGACGACGATCCGGTCGAACGGCCGCACCGCGGCGAACCGGCGGGCGTGCTCGATGGCGAGATTGCCCAGGCCGATCAGGCCGAGAGTGCTGCTGTCGGGGCGGGCGAGGTGCCGGGTGGCCACCACCGAGGTCGCGGCCGTCCGCGCCCGGGTGATGGCCATGCCGTCGAGCACGGCCACGCACTGTCCGGTGACCGCCGACGAGACCAGGATCGTGGAGCGCTGCGTCGGCAGGCCGCGATCGCCGTTCTCGGGGATGTCGCCCATGAGCTTCACGGCAACCAGGCCGAGCCGGTCCGAGCGCACCGCCATGGGCAGGAACACGGCGTCGTCCAAGCCGGTGAGCGCGACCGGTGCCGGCTGCGTCATGGCGCCCGAGCCGAGATCCCGGTGGATGGACTCCACGGCCTCGACGACGTCGACGGCCCCGATGACAGCGCCGATCTCCGACGCGCCGAGGACGAGGGCCATCAGGCGGTGACCGTGCTGCTGGCGCCCAGAAGCTCTTCGAGCGACGGCAGATGCGTGACGAGGCCGCCCTCGGAGAGGATCCGCATCCACCGGTCGGAGGCGTCGCGGTCGATGACGGCGGAGTCCCAGACGCCGCCCTCGGCCATCTCGTCGGCGGCCTTGCGGAGGAGCGCCTGGTCTTTGCCGGGCCAGCGGGCGGCGAGGACCGCCTCGATCTCGGCATCCGCGTCGTGCGAGGTGATCTTCACCATCGCTGCGGCGATGCCGTCCATGAAGCGGTCGACGCGGTCGCCGAGCTCGTCGACGCGCTCGGTGAGCGTGTAGTAGACGCTGTTGGGCATGATTCCGCCGGCGTCGAGGTGACGGAAGACGATCGCGCCGCCGCCCGCCGCGACGAGCTCTTCGGCCGAGACGAGGTCGAGGATGATCGCGTCGCCGAGACCGCCCTGGTAGAGCTCGATGAGCATCGCGGTCGACAGGTCGCGCACGAAGCGGGTCGCCGAGACGTCGAGCCCGGCTTCGCGGATGAGGCCCGCGGTGAACTCGTACGGGGCGCTTCCGCCGGCGCCGGGTGCGAGCACGACCTTGCCGGCCAGCCAGTCGAGGCCGACGGGCGAGGTCTCGGTGCGGGCGACGATCGTCATGGGGAACTTGTGGTTGAGCTGGCCCACGACGGAGAGCTTGCGCGGCATGCCGGCGTACATTCCGGGCACCCAGAGGCCGCCGAGGGCGAGGTCGGCCTCGCGCGACTCGATGTCGTCGAGCACGCCGGTCCACGGGTCGCGAGCCACGGCGGTGACGGCGAGCCCGCGCTCGGCGAAGAGGCCGCCCTGGTCGGCGACGTACTCGGGCAGGTAGTTGAGGCCGTTCGCGGTCGCAGAGATCTTCAGGGTGTCCATGTGTTCCTCCAGAGGGTTCGAGGTCGGAGGGCGGGCCGGAGGTTCCGGCCCGCCTGGGGTGGGTTCAGGCCCGGCTGGTCGCCAGGGTGTTCTCGTTCACGTCTTCGAGCGAGCGGCCCCGGGTCTCGGGGCGAAGCGCGACGCGACGACCAGGATCAGATACATGACCGCGGCGAGGCTGAAGACTCCGGCGAAGGCGAAGTGGCCGTAGAGAGCGATCGCGAGGAAGGGCATGACCGCGCCGGCGATGTTGCCGATGCCGTTGACGATCGAGGCTCCCGAGGCGCGGATCGCGGTCGGGTAGACCTCGGCCGTCCAGGCGGCGAGGGTCGTGTTCGTCACCATCGTGAAGAACTGGAACAGGGCGCCGAGCACCAGGATCAGCGCGGTGTCGTTGCCGAACCCGGCGAACGCCAGCGCGGTCAGGCAGCCCAGGATCCCGGCGGTCGTGACGGCCGCCTTCCGGCCCACGCGGTTCGCGATCAGAGCCGCGGCGGTGCAGCCGAGCAGCGACCCGATGTTCATGATCATCGTGTAGAGGAGGCTCTGCGAGACCGAGTAGCCGCGCTCGACGAGCAGGGTCGGCATGAGGAAGTTCAGGGTGACCTGCGACCCGAAGGCCATCCACGACGCGATGCCGATCGAGATGGTGCGACGCAGCACGAGGCGCTGGAAGACGGCGGCGGGTGACGAGTGCAGGGCGACCGGGGGCAGGTCGGCCTGGGTCAGCGTGACGGGCGACTTCGCGTCGGCCGACGGCTTCAGGCTGTTCGAGGCCAGGATCGCGAGAGAGCGGTTGGCGTCGTCGACGCGGCCGTTCGAGAGCAGCCAGCGCGGGGTCTCGGGCAGGCGCCGACGGAAGAGGACGACGAACAGGGCAGGGATCGCGAGCAGGGCGAACGACCAGCGCCAGACCGTGTCGTTGCCGCCGAGCGGGGCCGCGAGCGGGCCGAGGAGCAGCAGGAAGAAGCCGTACGAGATGAAGTTGCCCACGCCGCCGGCGCCGACGTTGATCGTCGCGATCAGGCCGCCGCGGAAGCGGGTCGCGACCATCTCGGAGAGCATCGCGATGCCGATCATGAACTCGCCGCCGACGCCGATGCCGACGATGAGGCGGCTGACGAGCAGCATGTCGTAGTTGAACGCCACCGCGCTGAGCAGGCCGCCCAGCGTGTAGACGAGCAGGTTGAGGCTGAGCGAGAAGCGGCGGCCGTAGCGGTCGGCGAGCCAGCCGGCGACGAAGCGGCCGATGAGGCCGCCGACGACGGTCGCCGTGTTGATCGTGGTCAGCTGGACGTCGCCGATGCTCAGCGACGTCTTGATGTTGGTGGCCATCGCGCCGACCGAGTTCTGCTCGAGGGTGTCGAAGAACTCGCCGGCGAGGATGAGCATCAGCACCGCGAACTGGGCACGGGTGAAGCCGATCGAGTCGAGAGCGGAGGCGACGCCGTTGCGGGGGGAGGCGTCGGTGGGAATCGAAGAGCGGGTCGGAGCGGTGGAGCGGGTCACAGCAGTCATTTGCAACTCCAGGCACGGAAAGAGGTGTGGAGGAGCGATCGCTGACATCAGAATCAGTATCGCATCCGGGGACACTCTTTTGTATACGAAAAGGTGTTTCCGGCTGGTTTCGAGCAGGAAACGCTTTGTTTCGTATACGTTCTAGCTGTCGAGGGCGCGGAACATCGCCTCGTCGCGCCGGAGGTGTTCATCCATCAGCAGGCCCGCCTGCACGGTCGAACCGCGCAGGATCGCGTTAGCGACCGCCGCGTGGTCGCCGCCGCTCGAGGCGACCTCTTCTTGCGTCACGCGCTCGAACGCCCACGCGGTCTGGTGGATGAGGCGCTCGATCATGGGCTCGAGGTGGTCGTTGCCGGATGCGGTGGCGACCAGTCGGTGAAAGGAGAAACGGGGTGTCTGCGCCTCGACCTCCTGGTCGGAGCGCTGCTCGTTGACGACCGCACGCAAGAGGTCGGCGCTGTCTCCGCCCTGGCGTCCTGCCGCCAACTCGGCCGCCAGCACCTCGAGCCCACGCCGGATCTGCATGAGCTCGATGACCGCTTCCGACGACGAGTCGGCGACCGTGACGCCCTTGAACTTCTCGGCGACGACGAAGCCCTCGGTCTCGAGCTGCCGCAGCGCTTCGCGGACGGGCACCCGCGAGACCCCGAAGCGCTCGGCGATGGCGTCTTCTTTGAGGCGGGTGCCGCGGGCGAGCGTCCCTGCGATGATCTCGGCTCGGAGGGCCTTCAAGACGGACGCGGGTTTGGACTCCACGTGTCGATCTTAATGGCGCTCTCCGGCCGAGTCGCCGATCAGGCCTGGACGGGCTGGGCCACGCGCAGCGGCGCCAGCGCACCCGACCAGGCGACGACCTGGTCAAGTGCGGCGTCGAGCTGGGAGAGCTGGTAGGGCGCCGGTGTGAACTCGGTGAAGTTCGTGAAGTCGGTCAAGAGCGACAGGGCGACCTGCCCGCGAACCGTCGCCATCATGAGCTCGGATGCCACGAGGCGCAGGTGCTCGACGGCGCGAGCCCCGCCGGCGCCGCCGTAGCTGATGAACGCCGCGGCCTTGTTGTTCCACTCCGTGTAGACGTAGTCGAGCGCGTTCTTGAGCACGCCGGTGGTCGAGTGGTTGTACTCGGGCGTGACGAAGACGTAGCCGTCGAACTCGGCGACCTTGCTAGTCCAGGCCACGGCCTGATCGGAGTCGAAGGTACTGCGCGCAGGCGAGCCCTCCTCGTCGTAGTGCGGCAGCGGGAAGTCGCGCAGGTCGACGAGCTCGAACTCGGCGTCGGTGCGCTCGGCGGCCCGGGCGTAGGCCCAGTCGGCCACGGCCTTGCCGTTGCGGCCGGGACGGGTGCTGCCGATGATGATCGCGATCTTGGTCATGGTGCTCCTTCTGAGCGGTTCGGGCGACGCATCCCGACCGGGAATACGGATCGCCGTTTTCGGTTACCGTCAGTGCGTAACGCGCAGACGCTGCGAATAGTCCCGATTTCCGTTACGCACTAATTAGTGCCTGGGGCACCCGGAAGGACGTGATGCGGAGTGGCGCAGGATGCGACGATCCAGGGTCGGCCGCTGCTGCAGTGGCAGGCCGAGCACGTCTGCTCGGCCGACCAGAAGTCGCTCACCCGCGAGATACTGACGCGCCTCGGCGACAAGTGGACGATGCTCGTCGTCTCGACGCTGGCTGCCGGCCCGCAGCGCTTCGGGTCCCTCCTCGCTCAGATCAACGGCCTGTCGCACCGGATGCTGACGGTGACGCTGCGCGCCCTCGAGCGCGACGGCCTCGTCAGCCGCACCGCCTACGCCGAGGTGCCGCCGCGGGTGGAGTACGAGCTCACCCCGCTGGGTGGGACGCTCATCGAGATCGTCGGCACGGTCATCGACTGGGTCGACGGTCACCAGGGCGAGGTGCGCGAGAACCGGGCTGCCTTCGACGCCTGACGGCACGGGCACGAGTGCGGTCAGAGACGCGTCGATCGGGCTCCGGCCGGCTATCGGGTCAACATCCGATGAGCGTCCAGGAGACGGGCTTCGGCTTGCGCCCGGGGAAGGCGGCCGCCGATCTGGAGAGTCGCGAGGCCGTGAAGGGCAGCCCAGGCGACCTCGGCCGTGACACCGTCGTTGCCTGGGAAGGCCGCCTCGATCGCGGTGAAAGCGCGGAGCAGCGGCTCAGGGCCGCCGCCGCCTCCGAACGCCAGCCCCGACGGCATCGAGAACATCGCCTCGTAGACCTGCGGCTGCCCGAACGCGAAGTCGAGGTAGGCGCGCATTCGGGCGAGCGGCTCGGCTTCGACGGCCTCGAGGGCGGCTGCGATCGCCGAGAACCCGGCGACGGCGACCGCGTCGACGACGGCCTGGCGACCTGCCGCGAACGCCGAGTACAGCACCGGCTGGGTGACGCCGATCTCGGTGGCGAGCCGGCGCATGGTCACAGCAGGCCACCCCTCCGCCTCGGCGATGCCGCGTGCCGCCCGAGTGATCTGGTCGCGTCGGAGGTCGAGGTCCGGGGCGGGGCGTGGGCTCATGAAAAACATTCTAGCAGGGTTACGTAACGACGGTAGGCGGATCGTCCACTCTGTGCTAGCTTCGTTAGCGAACGTTGCTAGATAACGAATCCGAAAGGTTCCACCTCATGACCATCGCCGCTCTCCTCGTCGCCGTCGCCGGCTGCCTCTTCATCCTCTTCATCGGTGCCCGCTTCCTCCTGGCGCCGAAAGTCGCCCTGGCGGGCTTCGGTGTCACCGAAGACCGCATCCGCGCCCTCACGAGCATCAAAGGCGTCCGCGACATCACCTCCGGTATCGTGCCGCTCGTCGTCCTGCTCGTCGGTGGCCCGCACGTCTTCGGCTGGGCCCTCGTCACCGCCGCCATCACCCCCATCGGC
Organism: Frondihabitans sp. PAMC 28766; assembly: GCF_001577365.1. Lineage (NCBI taxonomy): Bacteria > Bacillati > Actinomycetota > Actinomycetes > Micrococcales > Microbacteriaceae > Frondihabitans > Frondihabitans sp. PAMC 28766. The sequence continues at coordinate 302,039 of NZ_CP014513.1, read as the reverse complement.
GACGCCATCATCGTCGTCACCAACGGCGGAAGCCTCCGCCAGGCCGTGAGCATCCACGTCGTCACCGCCGTGATCCTCATCGCCGCCGGCCTCATCCTCGCGCTCGTCTGAGCAGTCGACCACCCCGACCACCCGCTCGGCCCGTCGCACCGCCGAAAACGCACCCTGCGTCGTGAGAGGTCAGTGCTCGCCGCGGCGCGAGACGTGCGGCAGCACCCCGCGAAGCGACCGGCCCTTCAGAGCCGACCACCAGACGCCTGCCCCGTAGGCAAGGTCGTCGAGGCGCCGCGCCAGGCCGAAGCGCACCGGGTCGAGGTCGGGCGTCAGCCGCACCCACTCGATGCCCGCATCGACCACGGCCGACACGATCAGCGCTCGCCGGATGCGCGGCGAGAAGATCGACGCGACGACGGCGAGAGGCCACCAGTGCCGCACGAGCAGTGCCGTCGTCTGCGCGAGCGACGACCCGACGCCCGAGACCGTCAGCCGGGCGGCCTGCTGCACGGGGTGCTCGCTGCGCGCGAGCTTGCGCGACACCCGCCATGCGGTCACCCCGGCGATGCCGACCGCGACGGGCACCGACCACCGCCGCTGGGCGAGCAGGGCGGCGATGACGCCGATGTTCCAGGGCGCCAGGATCGCGGGGGCGATGTCGGCCCCGTGCCGCCGGCCGAGCGGAGTCGCCGAGCTGCCGTAGAGGGCCTTCCGGCTGAGCCACGCCACGGCCCGCTGGCGGTGCTCGTGCCACACCCCCGCCGAGGGTTCGTACCGGATGCGCCAGCCGCGGTTCGCGAGCCGCCACACGAAGTCGACGTCTTCGCCCTCCCGCATTTCGACGCTGAACCCGTCGCCCAGAGCCGCCGCCCGACCGATCAGAAAGGTCGCCGGCACCCAGGCGACGGGCGACCGCTGTCGCACGAGGGCCGGGTACGGGCCGAGGTCGAGAGACGAGCGGGCCTGCTCGTAGCGGCCGATCCAGTTCAGCCCGGCGTCGTCACGAAGCCCCTGCACCCGCGGCGCCACCAGGGCGACACGGGGGTCGGCGAAGTGGCCGAGCATCGCCTTGATCGTGTCGGGCTGCAGCACCACGTCGGTGTCGACGAAGGCGACGAACGGTGTCGTCGCGTGCCGTAGCCCGTCGTTGCGGCCGGCCGCCGGGCCGCCGTTCGTGTCGCGCGGCAAGAACGTCGCCCCGTGCCGTGCCGCGACGGCCATGATCTCGGCACGGTCGGGCGAGACGTCGTCGACCACGATCACGGGCGACCCCGCAGGAAGGCTCGACAGCAGCCGGTCCAGCTCGCGCGGCCGACTGTAGACGGGGGTCACGAACGTGACATCGGAGGCTGGCGGGCCGGTGAGCGTCGAGACGATCGGGTCGGCCATCCCGGCGTCGAGGAGCCGGTCGACCAGGGTTCGCGTCCCGGCATCCTGCACGGTCAGGGTGCCGTCGTCGAGCAGGCGGGCAGCCTTGGGCCTGAGGTAGAGCACGCGGGTGGGAGCCCCGCCGATGAGCGTCTGCCCGCCGTCGGCGACGCGCACGCCGTGGCCGAGGCGCACGGTGAAGCCGATCGGCAGCGTCGCGTCCAGGCCGGTGGGCGGCACTGGGAGGCCCACCCCCACGTCAGCGAGACGTCGCATCGCTCGCGGCCGACGCGCTGATCCTGCCGACCACGCCGTCGACCATTGTCGCAAGGAAGGCGCGGCCCTCCGCGGCCGACGCCCCCGTCGGGTCGCCCAGGATGCCGTTGGGTGAGACCGCGCGCACGCCGCCTCGCATCAGGCGCGGAAGCAGCTCGCGCATCGGCGTCGAATCGCCCGGTACCGCGAGGTCGAGTCGCACGTCGTTCGGCCGCAGGTGCAGCATCAGCGACGTCTCGGTCCGGCCCGCGTGCGCATCACCGCCCGGCAGGACGCAGGGCGCCCAGTCGACCGAGTGGCCCTCGGTCTGCATCTCGTCGACGACTCGGCGCACGGTGACCACGTTGCCGCCGTGCCCGTTCACGAACACGATGCGCCCCGCCCAGAGGTCGAGCGATCGCACGGTCTCGACCAGCAGCGAGTGCAGCGCTTCGTGCCCGATCGACACCGTGCCGGGGAAGTCGGCGTGCTCGCCGCTCGCCCCGAAGGGGATCGTGGGCGCGACGACGACCTGCCCCGGGAGGGCGGCCGCCACGCCGGTCGCGACCGCACGGGCCACGACGCTGTCGGTGTCGAACGGCAGGTGCGGCCCGTGCTGCTCGGTCGACCCGGTGGGGATCAGGACGACCGGATCGACGGGGATCTCGGGCCAGGAGGCCTTCGCGAGCTCGGTCCAGCCGGGGGAGGAGGCTGTCATAGCGGCGACGCTACCCGATCGGGTCTTTCGTGCGCGGGGTCGTCTTCGTCGTCGACGGGCGGCCGCCGGCCGTGGCTCCGCTCGTCGCTGCGGCGTTGACTGCCGAGCCGCCGAGCGTGCGCGTGAAACCGTCGGGGATCACGAGGTCGTCGCGAGACAGCTCGTGCACCGAGGCATGCCCGGTGCCGAGCACGGCCGAGTCGAGGCCGCCCTTCAGGATGTCGAGGACGTTCTCGACGCCGGCCTGGCCGTTGGCGGCGAGGCCCCAGAGGTACGCGCGGCCGATGAGCACGGCCCGAGCGCCGAGCGCCAGCGCCTTCGCGACGTCGCCGCCGCGGCGGATGCCGCCGTCGAGGTAGACCTCGATCTGGCCGTCGATCGCCTCGACGACCGAGGGCAGCATGCGGATCGTGGCCGGCGTGGTGTCGAGGTTGTTGCCGCCGTGATTCGACACCGAGATGGCGTCGACCCCGGCGTCGATCGCGCGGCGGGCGTCGTCGACGCGGCTGACCCCCTTGAGCACGAGCGGGCCACCCCACTCCTTCTTGAGCCAGGCGACGTCCTCCCAGGTGGGCGGCGGCGTCTGCATCCACTCGTAGTACGCGCCGAAGAACGTCGGGGCGTCACCGCCGAGGGGCTTGAGGTTGGGGGTGGTCAGGTCGGGCAGTTTGCGGTCTTTCGCGAACCGCAGCAGCCACGCCGGGTGCGGCAGCACGTTCGGCGCGAACTTGATCATCGTCTTGAGGTCGAGCTTGTCGGGGATCTGTGGGCTGCCCCAGTCACGGCCGTTCGAGAACGACCAGTCGAGCGTCGAGATGAGCGCTTTGGCACCGGCGGCGCGAGCGCGGTCCATGCGCTGGATCATCTGCTCGCGGGTGCCCGTCCAGTACATCTGGAAGAACGTGTTCGGGTTGGCGGCGGCGACGTCTTCGATGGGCTTCGACGCGAACGACGACAGGCCCATGATCGTGCCGCGCGACTTGGCCGCACGGGCGACGGCGACCTCGCCGTCGGGGTGCACCGCCTGCACGCCGGTCGGCGAGATGATGACGGGGAAGTCGATCGGGATGCCGAGCACGGTGGTCGACAGGTCGCGCTCGGCTTTGTGGCCGACGACGTGGGGCGCGAAGCCCAACTCGGAGAAGGCCCCGATGTTGTCGTCGATCGTCAGACCTCGCTCGGACCCGGCCACGAGGGCTCCGTAGACCGAACTGGGAAGCTGCTTCTTGGCTCGGCGCTGAGCTTCTGCCACCGTCTCGAACCATGGGTTTCTGGCCATCGGGCCCTCACTCTCGTTCGTGCACCGCGGCTGCACCGCCGTGTGCTGATCCCATTATGGCACCGAGTGCCACTGGAGGGGAAGGGGGAGTGTCATGCTCGGAAGAGCGCACTCAGCGCCGGGGCGACGTCGTGGAACGTGCGGATCGGCCGAAAGACGCCGCGCCCGATGCGCGCCAGCTCCCGCCCCAGCTCGAGGTCCTTCTCGCCGCTCGTGTCGAGCAGCACGTCGAGCCGCGGCAGGTGCGCTGCGATCGGCCGAGGGTCGGGCCCGGCGTTGTGCACGCAGTCCGAGAGCAGGATCACCCGCGCGTCGCGCTGCGGCACTCCCGCCAGCTGGTTGACCGCGATCGACAGCGGGAACCCGACGTTCGTCAGGCCTCGCGCCGGGATCCTCAGCATCTGGTCGAGCAGGGCCATCGGCTCGATTCGGCTGCCCAGCTCGAGCAGCACGGCGGCATCCGACCAGAAGGCGATCACCCCGAGGGCGTCCTGCTCGAGCTCGGCCGCGAGGGCGCCGACGGTCGCCGCCGCCGTGCGGATCCGCTCGCCCTTCATCGACCCCGAGACGTCGACGGCCAGCACGACCGACCGCTTGGTGCGGACACGCTCGCGCACGATGATGTCTTCGTCTTCGGGCATCGGCTTCTCGGCGAGCACCTCGATGGTCGCGTCGAGGTCGATCTCGTCGCTGCCGTCGGCGAACGGGAGGCTCATCACGTCGCCGCCTCCGCGCCTCGCCGTCGAGTCGGCCTTCGGTTTCGGCACCGACAACCGCGCGGCGATCGCCCGGGCGCGCTCGCGCACCTCCGGCTCGATCGAAGCCGCCTCGTCATCGAGGGGCACGAGGTCGGCAGGATCATCGGTGAAGCCGGCCCCCGACCCCTCCGGGCGCTTCTTCGCCGTGCCCGCTCTGCCGGGCTGCGGGCGCAGCGCCAGACCGCCGGGGCCGGCGACGGCGTCGAACACCGTCGGATCCTGGTCGAGCTGTTTGGGCTTCCGGGCCAGGGGCCGGGCGTTCGGAGACGGGGTCGACGTCTTCCGCTGGATGGGGGAGTCGGCCTCGACGGCTCTTCAGCCGGGCTCGGCCCGGGCCGGCTCGAGCACGAAGTGGTCCTCCCAGATCTCTCGGATCACCCGCTCTGCCGTCGTCTCGGCGGCCTCGTCGAGGTGGATGCGGCCCGACAGCGAGACGACCATGGCGTCGAAGAACGTCTCGGGGTAGCGCTCGTCGAGGGGGTCGGTGAGGTCTCGCAGGGCCGACAGCTCGTCGGTGATGAGAGCGCAGTCGATGGCCCCGCGGACACTCGAGCCCTGCCGCACGTCGGGGTGGGTGCGCGTGGCGCGGGTGACGGCCACGGCATCGACGACGATGCGGTCACCCAAAGCCCCCTCGAGATGCGAGCGCAGGCGGACGATGCCCTCTTCGGCCTCGGCATCCTGGTAACCGACCACGATGCGGTTGAGGCGGTCGCTGACGCTCGTCGACAGTCTCGTGGTGCCGACGTTGTCGAACGGGTTCATCGACGCGATCACGCGGAAGGTCGGCTCGGCCCTGATGAGACCGACGCGGGGCACCTCGATCTGCCGGTCGGCCATCGCCGTGAGAAGCGTGTTGAGGGTGTCTTCGGGGGCGCGGTTGAACTCCTCGATGTACAAGAAGCCGCCGTTCTCCATGGCGAGGGCCAGCGGGCCGGGCACGAACGTGTCGGCGCTGTAATCCTCTTTCAGCACACGCGCCGGGTTGTGGTGGCCGACGAGTTTCGCCGCGGTCAGGTCGGCGTTGCCCTCGACGAAGAAGAGCGGGATGCCCCACTCCTCGGTGATCGCCTTGAGCATCGTCGTCTTGCTGGTGCCGGGAGGGCCCTCCAGGATCAGGTCGCGACCGGCCCCTACCGCGGCGAGAGCCAGCTCGAGCTCGCGCTCGCGACCGACGAGGTGCGCCGCGATCCGGCCGCGCGTCGCGCCTCCGCGCCGGTCCGAGGTCGACTGCCCGCCAGCGCCGTGCGCCGGTCGCGCGTCGGCCTGTTGCCCGCTGGTCACAGCTGGCCACCCGCGTCGACCACGTGGGTCGTACCCGTCACGTAGCGCCCGGAGTCGCCGACGAGGTAGAGCACCGCGTTGGAGATGTCGATCGGCTCGACCCCGGCGATCGGCAACTTGTTCAGCGTCAGCGCTGCCACCTCGAAGTCCTCGCGCGTCGGGTTCTCGAGGTCGGGCCGGAAGAGCTTGTAGGTCGGCTCGTTGAGGATCATGTCGGTGTTGACCGTCGTCGGGTGGATCGTGTTGACGCGGATGCTCTGCGGCGCGAGCTCGACGGCCAGCACGCGCATGAAGCCGACGAGCCCGGCTTTCGCCGCTGAGTAGTGCGCCGTGTTGGCGTTGGCGATGAGCGCCGCGAGCGAACTCGTGATGACGACGGCGCCGCCGCGCCCGCCGTCGATGATGTGCGGCACCGCCGCCTTGATGGTGTGCCATTGGCCGGTGAGGTTGACGTCGATCATCGTCTGCCAGGTCTCCTCGTCCATCTCGAGGGTCGGCGCGGGTGTCGAGATGCCGGCCTGCGAGACGACGATGTCGAGGCGGCCGAGCTCGGTGACGCCCTGGTCGACGGCGTTCCTGAGCCCTGCGTAGTCGCGGATGTCGACCTCGGACGCGACGATCCGCCGGTCGAGCGCTTCGACCTGGCGCACGGTCTCCTGCAGGTCTTCGGACGTCGCGCCCGGGTACGGTACGGTCTCCACCTGCTTGCAGACGTCGACGGCGATGATGTCCGCACCCTCTCTGGCCAGCGTGATCGCGTGGCTCCGCCCTTGCCCGCGGGCGGCGCCCGTGATGAAGGCGACCTTGCCGTCGAGTTGTCCCATGTCGTTCGTTCCTCTCAGGTACAGCGGGCCGCGCCGGTCGGCGCGACCCGCCGCGGTTGACTATTTGAGCTGCTCGCCGGCGTCGACGGGCAGGGTGATTCCGGTCACGTAGCGCGACTCGTCGGATGCGAGCCAGAGCACCGCGTTCGAGATGTCGACCGGCTCGACCCACGGGATGGGCAGCACGTTCATCGTCTGGAAACGGCCGCCCAGCGTCTCCTTGGTCCGTTCGGCCTCCGGCAGATCCGGGGCGAACAGGGCGTACGTCGCCGAGTTCTGGATCATGTCGGTGTTGACGCTGGTCGGGTGCACGCTGTTGACCCGGATGAACTCGGGCCCGAGCTCGAGAGCGAGCGTGCGCATCAGGCCGACGACGCCGTGCTTGGCGGCGGCGTAGTGGCCGATGTTGTTCATGCCCTCGAGCCCCGCGGTCGAGCTGGTGAGGATGATCGACCCGCCCTTGCCGCCCGCACGGATGTGCGGGATGGCCGCCTTGACGGCGTGCCAGACGCCGATCAGGTTGACGTCGATCATGTCGCGGAACTCGGTCTCGGACAGCTCTTCGAGCGTGCCGAAGCTGAAGATCCCGGCGTTGGCGGCGACGATGTCGAGGCGACCGAGCTGCGCCACCCCGTCGTCGACGGCGACCTTGACCTGGTCGAAGTCGCGGACGTCGGCCTTGGTCGCCACGATGCGGCGATCCAGTGCCTCGATCTGCTTGACGGTCTCCTCGAGATCCTGCGGCGTCGACATCGCGTACGGCACCGAGTCGATCTGGCCCGTGATGTCGATGGCGATGATGTCGGCGCCCTCTTGGGCCAGCCGCAGCGCATGGCTGCGACCCTGTCCTCTCGCCGCGCCCGTGACGAACGCGACCTTTCCATCCAAACGCCCCATTGCGTTCTCCTTTCTCTCATCGCTCCGGGTGGGAGCGAGGTGCAACGCAGAAGGCCCGGCTGGTGGCCGGGCCTTCTGTCAGAACTGGGTGTTGCCCGCGTCGACGGTCATCGTGAGGCTGGTGACGTAGCGCGCCTCGTCGGAGGCGAGGAACAGCACGGCGTTCGAGATGTCGACCGGTTGGGTGATCTCGATCGGCAGGAGGTTCTGCAGCATCCCGCCGAGCTTCGGGTGGGCCTCGAGGAGCGGGCCGAAGTTCTCCGACCCGTCGCCGGAGCCCATCGGAGTGTCGACCCCCGTCGGGTGGACCGAGTTGACGCGGATGTTGTACTCCGCCAGCTCGGTGGCGTAGGCGCGCATGAGACCGACCACGCCGTGCTTGGCCATGACGTAGGCCGAGAGGAACGGGAGGCCTTTGAGCCCGGCGGCCGAGCTCGTCAGCACCATGGATCCGCCGCCGGCCTCGATGAGGTGCGGGGCGGTCAGCTGCGCCGTGTTCCAGACGCCCTTGAGGTTCGTGCCGATCGTCTGCTCGAAGATCTCGTCGGTGGTGTCCTTCCAGCCGGCGATGACGCAGATGCCGGCGTTGGCGACCACGATGTCGAGGTGACCGAGCTCGGCCGCTCCGTCGTCGATCGCCTTCTTGAGGGCCGCGCGGTCGCGGACGTCGACCTTCGTGGCGATGATCCTGCGGTCCAGTGCCTCGACCTGGCGGACGGTCTCGGCGAGATCCTCCTCGGTCGCCGACGGGTACGTCACGTTCGGAATGTGGTCGACCAGGTCGACCGCGATGATGTCCGCACCCTCCTGCGCCAATCGGATCGCGTGGCTGCGACCCTGGCCCCGGGCTGCCCCGGTGATGAATGCGACCTTGCCTTCTACACGCCCCATCGCGTGCACCTTCTCTCTTTTTCTGATGGTGTTTCTCGGCACGCCGAGGAGAGCGCCCGGAGGCGCCCTCGCAGGCGATGCCGGGGGTGGTGTTACGGCGCGCTGAACCCGGCCAGCGGGTCTTCCGCGCACTCACTGATCGGCTTCTTCGTGATCGAGATCGGCGTGAAGTCGGCCAGGGGGTTCTCGGCGCAGGCGCTGACGGGTGGCGCAGACAGGTCGGCCTTCAGCCCGAGCTTGATGTAGACCTTGCCCGACTTCGATTGCTTCGTGGTGCGGTGAGAGTGGTCGATGCCCGACTTGGGCAGGGCGTTCTTCTCGTCTTTGATCTTGAGCAGCGCGTCTTCGCCGAAGCCCTGCACGCACTCCGGGTCGGGCCCGTCGAGAGGCAGGCCCGTGAAGAACTTCGCCGCCATGCAGCCGCCCTTGCAGGTGCTGAAGAACTGGCACGAGGCGCAGGCGCCGCCGGACTGCGGCTGGCGCAGGCGGAGGAACAGCTCGGAGTGCTTCCAGATCTCTTCGAACCCGCCCTCGCTCCGGATGTTTCCGGCCTTGAAGTCGTCGTGGATCATGAACGGGCAGGCGTACACGTCGCCGACCGGGTCGATCAGGCAGACGACGCGACCGGCGCCGCACATGTTGAGGCCGGGGAGCGCCTCGCCGTACGCCGACAGGTGGAAGAACGAGTCGCCGGTCAGCACGTTGTCGCCGTGGGCCACGAGCCAGTCGTAGAGCTCGCGCTGCTGGTCTTTGGTGGGGTGCAGTTCGTCCCAGACGTCGGCGCCGCGGCCCGAGGGGCGGAGCCGCGTGAGACGCAGTTGGGCGCCGTAGGTGTCGGCAATCTCTTTGAACTGGTCGAGCTGCCCGATGTTCTGCGAGGTGCAGACCACCGAGAGCTTGAAGTTCTTGAAGCCGGCGTCGGAGAGGTTCTTCATCGCCGTGATGGCGGTGTCGTACGAGCCGGGGCCGCGCACGTAGTCGTTGACCTCTGCGGTGGCGCCGTCCATCGAGATCTGGATGTCGAGATAGTCGTTCGTCGCGATGCGGGCGGCGACCTCGGGGGTGATCTTCACGCCGTTGGTCGAGAACTTCACGCCGACGTCGTGTGAGGTGGCGTAGTCGATCAGCTCCCAGAAGTCCGGGCGCACCGTCGGCTCGCCGCCACCGATGTTGACGTAGAAGACCTGCATCTTCTGGAACTCGTCGATGACGGCCTTGGCCTCCTCCGTGGTCAGTTCGCGAGGATCGCGTCGCCCTGAGCTGGAGAGGCAGTGCACGCACGACAGGTTGCACGCGTAGGTGAGCTCCCAAGTGAGGCAGATCGGGGCGTCGAGGCCGAACTCGAAGAGGTCGACGAGGCGCTTCGGCTCGGGCGGTGGTGCGGTGACGCTCGGCGCTGCGAACGACGTGGAGGGGAGAACCGTTGTCATGGCGTCCTTTCGACGACCATCGACGAGCGCTCCAGGGTGCCGAGGGCAGTGGAGTATCTCGCCAGATCGGAGTCGGCGATCCCGGCGGCCGTGCACGCGGCACGAGCGGACGGGGCGTCGCCGAGCGATTGAACGACCGCGAGCAGAGTGCGGTCTTTCAAGAAGGAGAGCTTTCGGGTGCCGAAGTGGTAGAGCAGGGCGCCGAACGGCTCGGGGCGGACGGAGACCTGCGGGTGGATGTCCCAGGCTCGGTCGAGATCCATGGTGATGCTCGGCGGCTCAGTAGACGCCGCACATGCCGTCGATCGAGATCTCCTCGACCAGGCTGTCTTCTTCGATGAGTGGGGCGGCGGTATCGGTTTCGACCTGCGATGAGATGTTGTCCATGTCATGCTCCTTTACGACAATCATTGGCGTTCCGTGGAGTCTTTCCGCGATGGGATTTACACTAATGGCACCCAGTGCCGATGGGAAGAGCGAAAAAGTTGGAAGTTGATGAAGGTTCGTCGGACGGCGCCCCCCGGATCGGGAGGCAGCCCGCCACGTCCAACGCGCAGCTCAGCCACATCGGCCTCCAGCTCTTCATCGAGCACGGCTTCGACGAGACGACGGTCGACGACATCGCCGCCGCCGCCGGGATCGGGCGTCGCACGTTCTTCCGCTACTTCGCCTCGAAGAACGACCTGCCCTGGGGCGACTTCGAGGGCATGATCGCCTCGATGCGCGGTTATCTCGCGGCGCTGCCCGACGACGTCGACATTCGCGAGGCTCTTCGCACAGCCGTCATCGAGTTCAACCGCTTTCCCGCCGACGAGGTCTCGTACCACCGCGAGCGCATGCGCCTGCTGCTGAACGTCCCCTCCCTGGTCGCCCACTCGACGCTCCGCTACGCCGACTGGCGCCAGGTGATCGCCGACTACGTCGCAGAGCGCTCCGGGCTCGACCCCGAAGACCTGGTGCCGCAGACGACGGCGTGGGCCATGCTCGCAGCCTCCCTCGCGGCGTACGAGCAGTGGCTCCGCCACGACGACGCCGACCTGATCGAACTGCTCGGCGTCTCGCTGCGGCTCATCTCGACCGGCTTCGACCTCACGGAGCTCAGCGACGACCACGCCCCGGGAGGCGCATCGGAGTGAGATACGACGTGATCGTGGTCGGCGCCGGGGCCGCCGGTTCACCCCTGGCCGCGAGGCTCTCCGAGGACCCCGATCGCTCCGTGCTCCTCCTCGAGGCCGGCCCGGTGCCGACGACGACCGCAGCCTTCCCCCGCGAGCTGCTCGACGCGGGCACCGTCCAGGGCGCCATGCCGGGCCACCCCGACAACTGGTCGTTTCTCGGGCACCTCACGCCCGACCTGCCCTACGTCGTGGCGAGGGGCAGGATCCTGGGCGGGTCGTCCGCGATCAACGGCGCCTACTTCATCCGCGCGAGGCGTCACGACTTCGAGCGGTGGTCGGCAGGCGGAAACGACGCGTGGGCCTTCGAGAACGTGCTGCCGTTTTACAAGAAGCTCGAGAACGACCTCCAGTACGGCCACGACGCGGAGCACGGCTCGTCGGGCCCGGTCACCATCTCGCGGCCGGGGCAGGACCACCCGGCGACGGTCGCGTTCGCCGCAGCCACGGCAGAGCTCGGCTTCGTCGAAGAGCCCGACAAGAACGCCCAGGGTGCGCCCGGCCACGGCCCCGTCCCGATGAACGCCGTCGACGGCGTCCGCCTCAACATGGGCATCAGCTACGTCAACCCGGTGCGCGACCGCCCGAACCTCACGGTGCAGGGCGACACCCTCGTGCGGCGGGTGGTCTTCGACGGCACGCGCGCGACCGGGGTCGAGGTGTCTCACGGCGGCGTCGTGTCAGTGATCGAAGGCGACGAGATCGTGCTCTCGGCGGGCGGGGTGAAGTCGCCCCACATCCTGTTGGTCTCGGGCATCGGGCCGAGGGCCGAGCTCGAGGCCCACGGCGTTCCCGTGGTCGTCGACCTGCCCGGTGTCGGCAAAGGCTTCAGCGACCACCCCGAGATCAACGTCGGCTGGCAGCCGAAGCGCGACCTCGTCGACACATCGAGCCGCCAGTCGATGGCCGACTGCCTCAACTGGACCTCCGTCGGGGGCGAAACGGCCGGCGACCTCGAGATCCTGCCCATGATCAAGCCGACCGGGTACCTGCTGACGGGCTCGTCGCAGAGCACCGGGTCGGGCATCGCCGCGGCCCTGCGGCACCCGCGCGCGTCGATCCACGCGATGCGCGGCGTCTCGCTCAGGCGCTTCTTCCAGCAGATCGTGCACCGCGACGACCTCACCTTCATCGTCGCCGTGCAGCAGGAGACCTCGCGCGGCCAGATCACGCTCGACTCGAGAGACCCGGAGGTGCAGCCGCGCATCGACTACCACTACCTCGACACGGCTCACGACCGCGAACGCATGCGCGAGGCGGTTCGCACCACCGTCGCGATCCTGCGGTCGAAGGCCTACGAGCATCTTTATCGGCGCTTGACAGAGCTGACCGACGAGATCCTCGACGACGACGCGGCGCTCGACGTCTGGATGCTCGGCCACCTGGGCACCGCCATCCACCTCTGCGGCAGCGCCTCGTTCGGCCCGGCCGGCGACCCGGGGCCGTCGTCGACCAGTACGGGCGCGTGCTCGGGGCGACTGGGCTGAGAGTGGCCGACACGTCGATCCTGCCGACCACGCCGTCGCGCGGGCCGGCGGCGACAGCGGTGCTGATCGGCGAGCTGGTCGCCGCGTTCATCGCGCGCGGCGACTGAATCGTGACGCCTGTGGGGCGGCGCAGTCGGGGCGCAGGATCCTGACCGGTCACCTGAGCCGGGCTGGCTAGGCTTCGTCGCATGGCCACAGTCATCCTCGTGCGACACGGTCGCACCACCGCCAACGCCTCCGGCATCCTCGCGGGGCGTACCGCCGGCGTGAAGCTCGACGAGGTCGGCCGAGGTCAGGCCGACCGCACCGGCGAACGGCTCTCGGTCGTACCGCTCGTCGCGGTGGTGTCGAGCCCGCTGGAGCGCTGCCGTCAGACCTCGAAGTTCATCTTGGAGCACCAGGAGGGATCGCCTGCGACCCCGATCGAGCGCGCGATCACCGAGTGCGACTACGGCGATTGGCAGGGGCAGCCACTGAAAGACCTGGCGAAAGAGAAGCTCTGGGGCGTCGTCCAGTCGCAGCCCTCCGCCGCCGTCTTCCCCGGTGGCGAGTCGATGCAGGCGATGCAGGCGCGGTCGGTCTCGGCCATCCGGCGCCTTGATGCGCAGTTCGAGGCAGAGCACGGGCCGACCGCGGTCTGGGCCGCCGTCAGCCACGGCGACATCATCAAGTCGATCCTCGCCGACGCGCTCGGCATGCACCTCGACCTGTTCCAGCGGATCAGCGTGGGCCCGGCGTCGGTGTCGATCATCCGCTATGGAGCCACGCGGCCCGACGTCGTCTCGACGAACAGTGTCGCGGGCGACCTCTCATGGTTGCGCGCGGCACCGGCCCCGGCCGCCGACGCGGCGGTCGGCGGGGGTGCGGGCAACCCCTGAACCTCTCTGAGCCTCGCCCCATCAGACCGACCTAGGATTGCGTCATGCCAACCATCGTCCACGGATTCGACTGGCCCGACCGTCTGGTCGTCGGCACGGTCGGGCAGCCCGGGTCGCGTTCGTTCTACCTGCAGGCCCGCGACGGCCGCCGCGTCGTCAGCGTCGCCCTCGAGAAAGAGCAGTCGGCCCTTCTCGCCGAGAAGATCGAGGAGATCCTCGACGAGCTGATGACCGCCGAGGGCAACCCCGTCAGCGTCCCCTCGGTCACGCCCCTCGAGCTCGTCGACAACGACCCGCTCGAGCAGCCGGTCGAGCCGCAGTTCCGCACCGGCGCGATGACGCTGGGGTGGGACCCGTCGACGGCACAGGTGGTCATCGAGGCGTACCCCTACGACGACAGCGATGGCGGTGACGACCCGTTCGACTCCGACGACCCGTTCGCTTCCGACGCGGCCGAGACCGAGACGCCCGAGCCCGCCGAGATGCTGCAGGTGCGCATCCCGGTCGGCACCGCTCGGGCCTTCGCCGCGCGCACTCTCGAGATCGTCGGCGCGGGCCGCCCGATCTGCCCGCTCTGCGGCCGTCCGATCGACGGCGAAGGGCACATCTGCGGCCTGCCCGACGGCGAGTGACGATGGCGGCGGACGACCTGCCCGACGAGGTGCCGGCCGATCCCGCGCTGTCTGCGTCTGCTGATCCTGCACCCTCGATCGAGCTGCTCGCCGGCCCCCTCGAGATCGTCGACCGCATCACCATCGCCTCCAACGCGACCTTCGTGGGCCGCATCGGCGAGACCGAGGTCGTCTACAAGCCGATCATGGGCGAGCAGCCGCTCTGGGACTTCCCCGACGGCGACCTCGGCCACCGCGAGGCCGCCGCCTACCTCGTCTCGGAGGCCTTCGGCTGGGACATCGTGCCCCGCACCTGGCTGCGTGACGGCCCGCTCGGCGTCGGCATGGTGCAGCTCTGGCAAGACGTCGACCCGGCACAGGATGCCGTCGACATCAAGCCTGTAGCCGCGGTGCCCGGCGAGGGCTGGCGACTGGTCTTCGAGGGCTACGACGACCGCGATCGCCCGGTCGCACTCGTCCACGAAGACTCGGCCGAGCTGCGCCGCATGGCCGTGTTCGACGTGGTCGTCAACAACGCCGACCGCAAGGGCGGCCACATCCTCGAGATGCCGGGCGGCCACCGCCACGGCATCGACCACGGCCTCACCTTCCACGAAGACCACAAGCTGCGCACCGTGCTCTGGGGCTGGGCAGGCGAGCCGCTGCTGCCTGACGAGCTCGCCCGCATCGAGGCGGTGCGGCAGGATCTCGACGCCGCGCTCGGCGAGACCCTCACGGCCTACATCACCGTGACCGAGCTCGTCGCCCTGGCGGACCGCTGCGAGCACCTGCTGCAGAGCGCTGCATTCCCTCACCCCCGCGGCCGTACCCCCGCCACCCCCTACCCTCTCTTCTGACCCCGCTGAGTGGCACATTCCCGCGGGAATCCGGGCGAAATCCCGCGGGAATGTGCCACTCAGCGGCGTGACTAGAGCCAGCCTCGGCCGAAGAGGCCACCGCCGGGGCCGAAGTCGCCGCCGGGGCCGAAGGCGCCGGGCGTGCCGCCAGCACTCCGGCTGCCGAGGTACGAGCCGACCACGGCGGCACCGAGGTCGTCGGCCTCGGGCGCGACGACGTTGCCGTCGACCCGCCGCGCCATCGAGTCGATGAAGCGCGCAAGGCCCGGGTCGTCTCCCAGCCGGAAGAACGTGGTGTGCGCCCCGAGGCGCATCGAGTTGTCGAGCTCACGCACCGCGTAGGCGACCGTGATCGGCGCCGGCGGGTAGCTGAAGTAGACCTCGCCGTCGGGCTCGAGGTGCGAGGTCGGCTCGCCGTCGGTCACGATGAGCAGCACGGGCTGCGCGTTCGGGTGCTTCCTGAAGTGGCGGTTGGCGAGCAGCAGCGCATGGTGCAGGTTCGTGCCCTTGTCCCACATCGCCTCGAGGCCCACCAGCTCCTCGATGTCCATCACCGAGGCAGCGCGGCCGAAGGCGATCATCTGCAGGTCGTCGCCGCGGAACCGGCTGGTGATGAGCGTGTGGAGAGCGAGAGCTGTGCGCTTCATCGGCACCCAGCGGTCCTCCATCGCCATCGAGAACGAGGTGTCGACGAGCAGCGCCACGCACGCCTGGGTGCGAGCTTCCGTCTCCTGCACCTCGACGTCGCCGATCTCGATGCGCACCCCTGATCCTGTGCCACGCCCCTCACCGGCCGTGCGGAGCACGGCGTTCGTGATCGTGCGGGTGACGTCCCACGGCTCGGTGTCGCCGAACGCCCACTCGCGGGTGGCACCAGAGAGGTCGCCGGCCGCCCCGGCGCCCCGGGTGTCGCGGTTGCCCTGGCGGCCCGACAGCGTCTGGGCGACATCGCGGAGGAGCGCCTTGCCGAGCTGCCGCATGGCTTTCGGCGTCAGCTTGAGCTGGCCGTCGCTCGATCGCTTCACGGCGCCGGAGTCGCGGAGGGCCTTGGCGAGCTGCTGCAGGGTGCGGGCGTCGACGGCGGCCTCGTTGCCGAGCTGCTTCGTGAGCTTGTCGAGGTCGAGGTCGTCGAGCTGCGACGCCGGGCTCGACTGCGCGAGCTGATCGGCGAGCTCGTCGAGGTCGGCGATGTCTTGGAAGACGCCGGTGCCGTCGCCGAGACCGAGGCCCTGCTGGCCGTCCATCTGCTCGGACGAGCCCCAGTCTTCGCCCGGGCGGAGGGAGCGCAGGGCGTCGTCGAGCTGCGAGAGGGAGTCCATCAATTCGGGGCTGCCGAACGCCTGCATGGCAAGGGCGTCGAGCTCGTCCCTCTGCTCTTGCGTCATCGAGTTGCGCATGCGCTGGGCCGCGGCGGCGCGGGCGGCGAGGGAGTCGAGCAGCTCGTCGATGTTCTGCGGATTCTCGGGGAACTGGTCTCCGTGCTTCTGCATGAAGTCGTCGAACATCTCTTGGGTGTCGGTCCCGGCCTGGTGCTCGGCGAGCAGCCCGTTGAGGTCCTGAAGCATCTCGTTGACCGCCGCACGATCGGCGTCGGTCGCGTTCTCGAGCGCGTTCTTCATCCCCGCGAAGCGCTGGTCGAGCATCTCGCGCCCGAGCAGGTCTTTGATCTTCTCGAAGTCGGCCTTCGCCTCGGCGCTCTTCCACTGGTAGTCGTTGAGCTCGCTGACCGCTGCGGCCGGCGATGGCGGCAGGCTGTCGAGCTGCATCTCGGAGAGGGCCCGGTCGCCGTCGTCCATGAGGGCATCACGCGCGAGCTCGCCTCGCTCGGCGAGCACGGCCTTGTCGAGCAGTTCTTTGATCTCTTTCAGGGTGCCGTCGAGGTTGTGCTTCTGAGCGAGCTCGCGCCGGCGCTCGGCCACCCGGCGGGCGAGGTCGTCGAGCCCGGCCTGGTCGCGGCTGCCGCGGCGCAGGAACTCGCGCATCGCGTGCTCGGGAGAGTAGCCCGCCATGACCTCCTGGCCGATGGTGTCGAGCGCCTCCGTAAGGTCGACGGGGGGTGCCAGGGGGTCGGGGCCGCCGGCGTACTTCGCGTAGCGCGAGTCGCGGCCGATGCGACGGTTGGTTCTAGCCATGGTGCTGCTCCTTCACGGCTGGTGCTCGATGCGAGGGCGACGAGCTAGATGCCATACGCGGCTTCGCCCCCGCCGCTCTCCTTGCTGACTCGGCGCGCGAGATAGAGGCCCTCGAGGGCCAACTCGATCGCGCCCGCGCGCTCGCCGTCGTTGGTCGCGCCGAGGCGTGACGCCACCTCGTCGTACAGCTCGGACTCGCCGAGGGACGGCAGACCCGCGAGGAAGTCGCGGGCAGCGACCTGCTCGCCGGTGGTCACCATCACGCCGCCCTCGAGGGCGTCGACGAGCACGCCGAAGTCGATGCCGCGGAAGTGCGCGCGCACGGTCTCGGCCGTCGACGTCCGCAGCAGGTGGTCCAGGATCTCGTCCTCCCGCCCCTCTTCGCCCGACTCGAACTCGATCTTGCCGCCGAGCACGTCGACCGCCGTCTCGAGGTCGATGGGGCGCGCGACGGCGTGGTCCTCGCCCTGCCGGGTGGCCCGGTGGATGGCCGCGGCCGCGATGGTCTCGGCCCCCGCGATCGAGAAGCGGGCGCTCACCCCGGAGCGCTGATCGACGGCACTCGACTCGCGGAGAGCCCGCGTGAAGCGCGCCAGGATCTCGACGAGGTAGTCGGGCACCTCGGCCACGAGCTCGGCCTCCTGGCGGATCACTGCCACCTCGTCGTCGAGCTCGGTCGGGTAGTGGGTGCGGATCTCGGCGCCGAACCTGTCTTTCAGGGGCGTGATGATCCGGCCGCGGTTGGTGTAGTCCTCCGGGTTGGCGCTGGCGACGACGAGCACGTCGAGCGGCAGCCGCAGCACGTAGCCGCGGATCTGGATGTCGCGCTCTTCCATCACGTTGAGCATTGCGACCTGGATGCGCTCGGCGAGGTCGGGCAGCTCGTTGATGGCGACGATGCCGCGGTGGCTGCGGGGGATGAGCCCGAAGTGGATGGTCTCGGGGTCGCCCAGGCTGCGACCCTCGGCGACCTTCATCGGGTCGACGTCGCCGATGAGGTCGGCGACCGAGGTGTCGGGGGTGGCGAGCTTCTCGACGTAGCGCTCCTGGCGGCTCTTCCACTCGATGGGCAGGGTGTCGCCCAGCTCGGCCGCGCGGCGGATGCTGGCGTGCGTGATCGGCTCGTAGGGGTGCTCGCCCAGCTCCGACCCGGCGATCACCGGCGACCACTCGTCGAGGAGGCCCGACAGGGTGCGCAGCAGGCGGGTCTTGCCCTGGCCGCGCTCGCCGAGCAGTACGACGTCGTGCCCGGCGATCAGCGCGCGCTCGAGCTGGGGGATGACGGTGTTCTCGAAGCCGTGCAGACCCGGCCACGGGTCGCGCCCTTCGCGCAGGGCCGCGAGCAGATTGTCGCGGATCTCCTGACGAACGCTCTTGAAATCGTGCCCCGATGCCCGGAGCTCGCCGACGGTGGAAATGGTGGGTGCGGTCACGAGCGCCACGCTACGCCGCGGAGTGTGTCCGCGGGGTTACGGTGTGCCGTGCGCTCGCCGTGTGCCGGCGGTCTGCCCGTCTCGCCCGAGAGGCGGCCACCGGCGCGAGTCAGGTGCCGACGTACGCCGCGAGGTGCTGCGCCGTCAGGGTCGACGCGGCCGCGACGAGATCCTGTGGCCGCCCCTCGAAGACGATGCGGCCGCCGTCGTGGCCGGCGCCCGGCCCGAGGTCGATGATCCAGTCGGCGTGCGCCATCACGGCCTGGTGGTGCTCGATCACGATCACCGAGCGCCCCGAGTCGACCAGGCGGTCGAGCAGCCCGAGCAGCTGTTCGACGTCGGCGAGGTGCAGGCCCGCGGTGGGCTCGTCGAGCACGTAGACGCCGCCCTTCTCGGCCATGCGCGCCGCGAGCTTCAGCCGCTGGCGCTCACCGCCCGACAGCGTGGTCAGCGGTTGCCCGATCGTGAGGTAGCCGAGCCCGACGTCCGACAGGCGGGTCAGGATCGCGTGGGCGGCAGGAACGCGGGGCTCTCCCGTCTCGAAGAACGCCAGCGCTTCGGCGACCGGCAGCGCCAGCACCTGGCTGATGTCCTTTCCGCCCAGCTGGTACTCGAGCACGCTCGCGTCGAAGCGCTTGCCGTCGCACTCGTCGCACGTGCTCGACACCCCGGCCATCATCGCCAGGTCGGTGTAGATCACGCCGGCTCCGTTGCACGCGGGGCAGGCTCCCTCGGAGTTGCTGCTGAAGAGCGCCGGTTTCACGCCGTTCGCCTTGGCGAACGCCTTGCGGATCGGCTCGAGGAGGCCCGAGTAGGTGGCCGGGTTGCTGCGCCGCGACCCGCGGATCGGGCTCTGGTCGATCGTGACCACCTCGCCCGCGGAGGTCTCGGAGCCGGGCTTCAGAGCGCCGTGGATGAGAGAGCTCTTGCCGGAGCCGGCGACCCCGGTGACGACGGTGAGGACTCCGAGGGGCACATCGACGTCGAGACCGTGCAGGTTGTGGGTGGTGGCGCCGCGGATCGGGAGGGACGCACCCGACGACCGCACCGACTCCTTGAGCGTCCGGCGGTCGTCGAGGTGCCGCCCGGTGATCGTGCCGCTGGCCCGGAGCCCGTCGACGGTGCCCTCGAAGCAGACCGTGCCGCCGCCGGCACCGGCGCCCGGGCCGAGGTCGACGACGTGGTCGGCGATGGCGATCGTCTCGGGCTTGTGCTCGACGACCAGCACCGTGTTGCCTTTGTCTCGCAGGCGCAGCAGCAGCTCGTTCATGCGCTGGATGTCGTGCGGGTGGAGGCCCGTCGTCGGCTCGTCGAAGACGTAGGTGATGTCGGTGAGCGACGACCCCAAGTGCCGGATCATCTTGACGCGCTGCGCCTCACCGCCCGACAGGGTTCCGGTGGCGCGGTCGAGCGAGAGGTAGCCGAGGCCGATCTCGACGAACGAGTCGAGGGTGCGGGCGAGGCTCTCGATCAGAGGTGCAACGCCGGCGTCGTCGACGGTGCGCACCCAGCCGGCGAGGTCGCTGATCTGCATCGCGCAGGCGTCGGCGATGCTGAGACCCGCGATCAGCGACGAGCGTGCCGCGGCGCTCAGTCGCGACCCGCCGCAGTCGGGGCAGGTGGTGAACGTGACGGCGCGATCGACGAAGGCGCGCACGTGCGGCTGCATCGAGTCGCGATCCTTCGACAGCATCGACTTCTGGATCTTCGGCACCAGGCCCTCGTAGGTCAGGTTGATGCCGTTGATCTTGACCTTCGTCGGGTCTTTGTAGAGGAACGCCTCGCGCTCGTCGGCCGTGAAGTCGCGGATCGGCTTGTCGCCGTCGAAGAAGCCCGACTCGCCGTACAGCCGCGTCATCCAGCCGTCGCCCGTGTAGCCGGGCACCGTGATCGCGCCGCCGCGGATGCCCTTCGTGTCGTCGAACAGCTGGGCGAGGTCGATGTCGGAGACGGAGCCGCGGCCCTCGCAGCGCTCGCACATGCCGCCGACCCGGGTGAACCCGCGCGACTCCGTCTTGCCCTTGCTCGTGAACGAGCCGCCGCCGGAGGCCGACGCGACGTTGAACGAGAAGGCGTTCGGCGAGCCGACGTGCGGCGTGCCGAGACGACTGAACAGGATCCGGAGCATCGCGTTGACGTCGGTGACCGTGCCCACCGTCGACCTCGGGTCGGACCCCATCCGCTGCTGGTCGACGATGATGACCGTCGTCAGACCCTCGAGCACGTCGACGTCGGGGCGAGCGAGCGTCGGCATGAAGCCCTGCACGAACGCGCTGTAGGTCTCGTTGATGAGGCGCTGCGACTCGGCGGCGATCGTCGCGAAGACGAGCGAGCTCTTGCCCGAGCCGGAAACGCCCGTGAAGACGGTGAGCTTGCGCTTCGGGATCTCGACGCTGACGTCGCGGAGGTTGTTCTCGCGGGCGCCGCGGACGCGGATCACTTCGTGGCTGTCGGTGGTGGCTCGGGAGGTCGTCATAGCGCGTCCGTCTCTCGTCGGCGGGTCGCGACCATTATGGCGGAGCGGCTAGGGGACGGAGACGGGCGCAGGATCCGGGATCACCGGCAGCGCCTGCATCCTGCGGGTCCGCGCCCAGACGAAGAATCCGGTGAGCGTGAACACGCCGTAGAAGACGTACATGATCGCGGAGGCCCAGTAGCCCGCGCTCAGAAGCAGCGGCACGCCCACGATGTCGACCGCGACCCAGATGAGCCAGAACTCGACCCAGCCCTTCGCCATGCCGTAGGTCGCGAGCAGCGAGCCCATGAAGATCCACGCATCGCTCCACACCGGGGCGTACGAGCCGAGCGCCGTGAAGAGGGGAGTCAGGATCGCCGTGCCGCCCACCAGGGCGACCGCCAGCAGGATGCGGGTGCGGGCGCCGGCCCACTTCGGCTCGACGGCGCCGAGGCCCGCGCTCGAGCGGTGCTTCCAGGCCCACCAGCCGTAGACCGACACGATGATGAACATGATCTGCCGCCCGGCCTGGCCCAGCAGGTTGACCGGGTTCGGGGTGTCGAACACGGCGCCGAGGAAGACGGTGAAGAGCAGCGCGTTGCCGACGATGCCGATCGGCCAGGCCCAGACCTTGCGGCGCATGCCGCCGAGGGCCGAGACGAGGCCGAAGAGGTTGCCGATCACTTCGCGCCAGAGCACCGTCTGGTCGCCGATCTGAAAAGTGGAGTCGAAAAGCCATCGGATGGCGTCCATCGGGGTCCTTTGAAGGAGGCTTCTTCCATCCAGACTGTCGCGCACGTTGTCGTGGCGCCGCGTGATGCGGACTGTCGGCACCGGAATCGAACGACCCGAAGATCGTGCTGGCCGGTTCGGCCCCGTGATGGCACGGGGTTCGCGGGCTGTCACCGCCGGTACGGAATCTCACCGTCCCTGAAGCACTTGCTGCAACCACTGTGCCAGCCGGGCCATTCCCGCGTCCAGGGGTGCGCGTCCGGGGCGCGCGTCCAGGGGTGCGCGTCAGGGGCGCGCATCCAGGCCCGTGCGTCCAGCGCGTTCGGAAGTGCCTCCCGTAGTGTCGATGGCCTTGCCCGACGAAAGGACGCCCGTGAACGACGCCCCCGAGCCGACTCGACGCTCTCTCCGCAGCCGCACCACAGGCGTGGCCCGCCACGGCCGACTGCCGAGGCAGCACCCGTGCGGAGCCCTCGCGAGGGGGGTCGCCCTCGTCGCGGCGGTCGGCGTCGTCAGCACTGTCTCAGTCGGCGCCATCGCCCTGCACCGGGTGCAGAGCGACCTCGGCCCCGGCGTCGCGCTCCAGGGCGAGAAGACCGAACCGGTCGCGAAGGGCCAGGGCATCAGCGCCTACAAGGGCGGCTTCAACATCCTGATCGTCGGCACCGACAACGACCCGAAGCAGGGCAACACCTACGGGGTGCGGGATGCGACGCTCAACGACGTCAACATCCTGCTGCACGTCTCCGCCGACCACACCAACGCGACCGCCGTCAGCATCCCCCGCGACCTGGTGGTTCCGATCCCGTCGTGCCCGACGGCCGACGGCAGCGGCTCGACCTCCGCGAGGAGTGCGCAGCCGATCAACTCGGCCTCCGGCGACGGTGGCCTCAACTGCGTCGTGCAGACCGTCAAGCAGCTCACCGGCGTCGACGTCCCCTTCGCCGGCCAGATCTCGTTCAACGGAGTCATCGAGATGTCGAACGCCATCGGCGGGGTGCCGGTGTGCGTCGACAAGCCGGTCCACGACCGTTACACCGGGCTCGACCTTCCCGCCGGCACCACGACGCTGTCAGGATCCGACGCCCTCGCGTTCCTCCGCTCGCGGCACGGCGTGGGGGATGGCAGCGACCTCGGCCGAATCTCGAGCCAACAGGTCTACCTCTCGTCGATGCTCCGCACCATCAAGAGCGGCGGCACCCTCGGCAGCCCGACGAAGCTCTACGGGCTCGCCCACGCGGCCGCGAGCAACATGACTTTGTCGAACAGCCTGAACAACACCGGCACCCTCATCCAGATGGGTTCGGCACTCAAGAGCCTGAACCTCCAGAACGTGAATTTCGTGCAGTACCCCGGCACGACCGGGGGCACGGGCGTCTACAGCGAGAAGGTGCAGCCCGACCTGGTGACCGCGTCGAAGCTCTTCGGCGCGATCAAGGCCGACCAGCCGTTCACCGTGCCGGCCGGCAGCACCGGCGTCGGGTCGGAGTCGGGTGCGGCGGCCGGGGCCAGCGGCAGCAGCTCGGGCGGGGCCGCGACCGGCGGGGCGTCGCATCCTGCAGCCTCGTCGTCGGCGCCGGCCACCGAGATCTCCGGCCTCACCGGCCAGAGCGCCGCCGAGCAGACCTGCTCGGTCGCCTACAAGTTCTAGGCCGTCGAGACCCCCGATTTCGGCCGACCTCCCCGCGCCGCGGCGCTGGGCCCTCGGCCGAAACGCGAGGTGTCGCCCGACGAAAATGAAGCCGCCCCGCAAGTAACCAACTGGCGGGGCGGCCCAATCACTCAACCGGCCGGGGGAAGCCGGGAGTGGAAACCCTGCGAGGCCGGGATCAGGGGTGTTCGGCCTCGCAGGGCGCTGCGTGCCTGGCATCAATGCCAGGGGAGGACCGCCGCCCCAGCGCGACCGGCAGATTCGGGCTGCCGACCGTCGGGATCGCTGGGGGGAGCGGGCCGATGAGATGACTCTACGGGTCCCCATAAAGGAGGACAAGGGGACATCTGCACCCAGATCGGGGGGCAAAGATGTGGGCCTTAATGCGGACACCGACCGCAGGAGGCCACGCGGCTGGGTTGCACATCCACCACCCGCTATAGTGGAGGCCGTGTGCTCGCCTCGGCGGGCCCCAGGAGCTGTCGCATAGTTCGGCCTAGTGCACCACCCTGCTAAGGTGGAGTGCCCTTTTTGGGCACCGTGGGTTCAAATCCCACCGGCTCCGCTCTCGGATGGTCGGCGGCTTCGCCGCCTCCCGAACATGAGCCTCAGTGCTTGTCTGGCCCGCTGCCGCGGGCGTCGCGCCTTCGGCGCTGCGGAGGGCGACTTCTAGTGGCAGCGCTGGCCGGCGGCGGGGACGGTGCCGTGCTGGAGGTAGGCGTCGACGGCGGCGTCGATGCAGGTGTTGCCCTTGTCGTAGATGGTGTGGCCCTCGCCGACGTAAGTGAGCAGGTGGCCGGAGTCGAGCTGCTTCGCGAGCGACTTCGCGCCCGAGTACGGCGTCGCCGGGTCGCCCGTGTTGCCGATCACGACGATGGGCGCCGCGCCTGGCGCCGTCACCGGCTTCGGGAAGGCGATCGGCTGCACCGGCCATTCGTCGCAGACGAGGTCGCTGTACGCCTGGTAGACGCCGAGCACCGGCGCCTTCTTCTTCAGCTCGATCGCCTGCTTGCGCAGGTCGCCCATGTCGGGGTCGCCGCCGTCTTCGAGGCACGTGATCGCGTTGAAGGCCTCCGCCGTGTTGTCGTAGTACTTGCCCTTCGGCGACCGGTCGTTGTACTCGTCGGCGAGAGCGAACGCCGCTTTGGGGTCACCGGCCTGCACGCCGCGGAAGGCCGAGGCGAGATCGGGCCACTCGGAGGTGTCGTAGAGGGCCGAGCTGATCGCCGTCGCCAACGTGGCGGAGCCGAGCATCCTGCCGTCGCTGTTCTTTTCGGGGGTGGACTGCACGCGGTTCAGCAGGGCGGTGACCTCGGCCATGCCCTGGTCGGCGCTGCCGGTGAGGGGCACGGCGCCGAGCCGGTCGCCTTGGTCGCCCCGGCCACGCACGCGGTCACGAACGCCTTGAGGTCGCCCTCGAAGCCGACCGCCTGGTCGACGAGGCCGTCGCCCGAGCCTCCGGGTGCCGCTGCCGCCCACGGGTCGTCGGCGCCGTCGAAGACGAAGTGGCCGACGCGCTTCGGGAACAGCCCGGCATACGTCGTGCCGAGGTACGAGCCGTACGAGTACCCGATGTAGTTCAGCGTCGTCTCGTGGAGGTCGGCTCGGATCAGATCCATGTCGCGGCCGCGCTGGTCGTGTCGACGTTGGCGAGCAGCGCGCCGGTCTTCGCCTGGCAGGCGTCGCCGAACTGGGTCTGCAGCTTCTCGTCGGCGGCGATCCACTCCTTCGTGCCGATCGCGCCGGGCAGGATGCCATAGAGATAGTCGTCTTGCCGGCTCGCGTCGTAGCACTTCACCGCGCTCGAATACCCGACGCCGGGTGGGTCGAACCCGATGACGTCGTACTTCGACGCGATGGTCCCGTCGACGGCGTTCTCGACACCGCTCGAGACGAAGTCGACGCCCGAGCCGCCCGGCCCGCCGGGGTTCACCAGGATCGTGCCGGCCGGACTGCCCTTCGGGCGGTGCTCCATCAGGGCGAGGTGCGCCGTGCCGGAGCCGGTGTCGTGCCAGTCGACGGGCACGTCGATCTGGCCGCAGTAGTAGCTGTGGCCGCAGTCGTTCCACTGGATGCTCTGCGTGAAGCGCGCCTCGAGGGCGTTCGCCGGGTCGGCGGTGAGGGTGCGGACGACGAAGACGGCGACGACGACGGCGATGGCCGCGACGATCGCGAGGCCGACGATCAGCCAGCGCCTGCGGTGCGGGTGATGCTGCCACGACGGAGTGCCGTAGTCGAACGGATGGGGCTGCGTCACTGGTCTCCTCGGGTCGCGCTCGACCACCGTACCCGCTCGCCGACGCCTGTCGCAGACCCCGTCCGGGTGCCGCGGCGGCCGGGCTGCCGAACCTCAGGACTGCACGTCGATCCTCGCCTCGGCGAGGTGCCGACCGCCGACGAGAGCTGCGGGCAGCGCGCGGCGAAAGCCAGGGGCGCTTGTGCTCCCAGACGGGGGATGGCGCGCTCTCAGGCGATCAATAGAATTTCGCTCATGTATCTGCTGCTCGAGGCCATCCCGGTCATCCTGATCATCGTGGCGCTGGTCGATCTGATTCCGCGCCAGGATCACGAGATCCAGCACATGCCGAAGGTCGTCTGGGCGCTGCTCATCATCTTCATCCCCGTGGTGGGATGCGTGCTCTGGTTCGTGATCGGGCGGGAGTACCGGGCGCCGAGGCAGGTGCGCAGCACTCGCGACCCGGTGGGCTACGGCGCCGGCGGCGGGGCGGACACGCTGGTTCACCCGGCGTCGAACCGCGTGAAGACCACCGAGGAGGAGCTGGCCGACCTCGATCGCGAGATCGAGTTCTACGAGAAGCAGGCCAAGCTCAAGCGGCTGCAGGCCGAGGTCGACGGCGTCGAGGCCGAGTAGCCGCCTGAGCAAGCCCGAGGGGATGCAGCGTGGTGGGAGAGTAACCCGAATACGCCCCACCACGCCGCCGGTCGGTCGCACGGACCCGACATCCGTGCCCGACACCACGAATCTAGCTCGTTCGCGCGCGCGCGTCTGTCCGCTGAAGCGCGGACTTCTGCGTGCAAACCGTCGGGGTCGGGCTTAGCCTGAACGCACTCCCGGCGTCTCGAAGGGTGGTACCGCGTGACGTTCGCCGCCCTCGGGCTCATCGTGCTGGTCGGCCTCTTCGGCCCGCTGCTGGCGGCTCGCGGGGCGTGGCGCATCCCCGTCGTCGTCGGTGAGCTGTTCGGCGGCATGCTGATCGGGCGCACCGGGTTCGGGCTCGTCGACAGCGGTGACGCCACGTTCGCGCTGCTCGCCGGCATCGGCTTCGGCCTGACCATGTTCGTCGCGGGGTCTCACGTGCCGCTGCGGGACGGCCTCCGCGGTGTGCTCCTCCGCGGCATCGCCGGCGCGGCTCTCGTCGGGGCGGCGGCCACCGTGCTCGCCGTGCTGGTGGCCGCTGTCTTCGGCACGGGCCATGCGGCGCTCTACGTCGTGCTGGCGGCGTCGTCGTCGGCCGCCCTGATCCTGCCGATCGCAGCGTCATGGCCGGCGGGCTCGGTGCCGAAGCTCGCACAGCTCACGGTGCAGGTCGCGATCGCCGACACGGTGTCGATCGTGGCCCTCCCGCTCGTGATCGATCCCGCCCGCGCGGCCGTCGCGGCGCTCGGCGCGCTCATCATCGCGGCGCTCAGCGTGCTCCTCTACTTCGTGCTGCGTCGGGCGGATCGCTCCGGCCTGCGGCACCGGCTGCACCGGTTCTCAGAGAAGCGGCAGTTCGCGCTCGAGCTGCGCATCAACATCCTCCTGCTGCTCGCGCTCGCGGCGCTCGCCGAGTTCACCCACGTGTCGATCATGCTGGCGGGGTTCGCGCTCGGTCTGGTGGTCGGGGCCATCGGCGAACCGCGTCGGCTCGCGCGGCAGCTGTTCGGAATCACCGAGGGGTTCTTCGGCCCCCTCTTCTTCGTCTGGCTCGGGGCGTCGCTCGACGTGCGGGGTCTGGGGCAGCACCCCGCGATGATCCTGCTCGGCGTGGCTCTCGCGGCCAGCGCGCTCATCGCGCACCTGGTGTCGCGGCTCGCGGGCCTGCCGTGGGCACTCGGCGCCGTGGCTGCGGGTCAGCTCGGGGTGCCGGTCGCAGCCGTCACCCTCGGGCTGCAGCAGCACGTGCTGCAGCCGGGAGAGGATGCGGCGATCGTGCTGGGCGCGCTTCTCACCATCGCCGTCGTCGCGATTGCGTCCGGCGTGGTGCAACGCGGCGCGTCACGGAGTTGAGGGTGGGGTCTCTTTCTCGACGGCGCCGCCGCGGGTGAGCGTCTCGTTGCCGACCGACACGACCTCGCCGCCCTCTTCGACCTTCACGCCGTCGAGCCCGGGCAGCTCGCTGAGGGGTGGCAGATTCGGGTGGCCGAGGCGGCCGGAGACGATGATCAGGATCAGCCCGAAGATCGCGGCGGCGATGGCGACGTCCTCGTTGATCTTGAGCCCGAAGAGATAGAATTCGGTCGGATCGAGCCGCAGGTATTCGAGGAAGGCGCGCATGGCGCCGTACCAGAGGAAGTAGAAGCCCGCTGTCTGGCCGCGCTTGAGGTTCAGCCGGCGGCCGACGGTGAGGATCAGGATCGCGCCGAGCGTGTTCCACAGCAGCTCGTAGAGGAACAGCGGCTGGAAGAGGGTGCCCGCCGGGACACCGACCGGGTAGGCGGCGTTGTCGGGCGCGATCTGGAGGCCCCACGGCAGTTTGGTCGGGCCGCCGTAGAGCTCCTGGTTGAAGTAGTTGCCGAGGCGGCCGAACGCCTGCGCGAGCAGGAGGCCGGGGATCACGGCGTCGGCGAACGCCCCGAAGCTGATCTTCGCCCGCCGGCAGCCGATGTAGGCGCCGAGGGTGCCGAACAGGATGGAGCCGAAGATCGCCAGGCCGCCCTCCCAGATCGCGAAGACGTTCCAGAGGTTCGCGCCCGCGTAGAAGTAGTCGTGCGGGTGCGTGAACACGTGATAGAAACGCCCGCCGACGATGCCGATCGGCACGGCGAAGATCGCCACGTCGATGATCCCGCCGGATTCGAAACCGCGGCGCACGAGGCGGCCGTTGGTCACCCAGCAGGCGATGCCGATGCCGACGACGATGCACAGCGCATAGAAGTGGATGCGCAGGGGGCCGACGTCGAAATAGCTGACCGGTGGGCTGGGGATGCCGCCATGGAACATGAGGCGAAGCCTAGGCCCTCGCTACATGGCCGCCCTGCGAGGCAGCAGGAGAAGCATCGTGACCCCGATGACGATCAGGATGATCGAGCCGACCGTGAGGAAGGCCGACAGCGCGACCAGGGGCAGCAGGATCATGATGATCCCGGCGATCAGGGCGACCACCCCCGCGACGATGGTCAGCGACCGCGGGCCGCCGACGTAGCCGATGGCCCCGCCGATCACGCTGCTCGCCCCCTCGAAAACCCAGGCGATGCCGATCAGAAGGCCCAGGATCGACAGCGATCGGAACGGGTCGACGAGGCAGAGGATTCCGGCGATCAGAACGAGCGCCCCCAGGATCCCGGCGAACCACCGCATGCCCCGCGTCAGGTCGCTCGCCGTGTACGAGTGCACGATGCGCCGGATGCCGACGGCCACGAGCGCGATGCCGAAGACGATCGCGACCAGCACGAGCGTCGCGCCGGGGAAGATCAGCCCGATCAGCCCGAGCACGATGGCGATGACGGCGACGCCGATCACCCAGCCCCGGTGGAAGAGCAGGGTCGCCCGGCTGAGCGGGGTGGGAACGGACATGGGGCCTCCGGTGATCGTGGGGCTGTGCTGGCAGCGCCCTGGTACGAGATTAGGGCTCCGCGCTCGTCCACGTCGCGTCGCCCACGATTCACACGCTCTTCACGTCGATGTCGTCGGGTGGGGGTTTGATGGCACTGTTCCGATCTCAGGGGAGAAATCGAATGCGTCGATCACACGCAGCACGTCTGTCCATCGCGTCCGCCGTCGGCCTCGCCGCGCTCGCCGGGGGGCTTCTCGTGCCGGCAATGGCGACCGCGGCTCCCTCGGCCGATCTCGTCGTGAACGAGGTCTACGGCGGCGGCGGCAACAGCGGCAGCACCTACACGAACGACTTCGTCGAGATCGCCAACCGCGGCACGGCCGCCGTCGATCTCGCCGGCTACTCGGTGCAGTACCACTCGAAGTCGGCCACCGGCACCTGGCAGGCCACGCCGCTCACGGGCTCGATCGCCCCGGGCGGCTTCTACCTCGTCGCCGAGGCCAAGGGCGCCAGCGGCACGACTCCGCTGCCGACACCTGATGCGACCGGCACGATCGCGATGAGCGCCACCGACGGCACGGTCGCCCTCGTCGACGGCACGACGGCCCTGACCTGCGCGACCAGCGCCGACTGCGAGACCGCCAGCGTCGACCTGGTCGGCTTCGGCGCCGCGGCCCTCGCCGAGACCGGCCCCGCGACCGGCGCCAGCAACACGAACTCGGTGCAGCGTGTCACCACCGCCGACACCGACGACAACGCCACCGACTTCTCGAGCGGCACGCCGACGCCGGCTGCGGCCAACACCGGCACCGTCACCACGCCGCCGACGGGCCCGGCACCGACACCCGGCACCGTGCGCATCCACGACATCCAGGGCACCACCTGGGTGTCGCCGCTGAACGGCCAGAAGGTCGAGAACGTGCCCGGCATCGTCACGGGCCTCCGCACCGCGGGCGCGAGCAAGGGCTACTGGATCCAGGACCCCGACGCCGACCAGAACCCCGCCACCAGCGAGGCCGTCTTCGTCTACAGCTCGACGACGCCGACGGTGAAGGTCGGCGACTCGGTGCTGGTCACCGCCACGGTCAAGGACTACTACGCGCTCGCGTCGGGCGACACCACCGCCACCACGTCGAACCTCTCGGTGACCGAGCTCGAGGATGCGACGGCGTTCGTCGTCTCCTCCGGCAACACGCTGCCCGCCCCGATCGTGCTCGGCCCGACCACCGTCCCCGCCACCTATGCGCCCGACCTCTCGGGCGGCAACATCGAATCGACGCCCATCACGCCGACCCGCTCGGCTCTCGACTACTACGAGTCGATCGAGGGCATGCGCGTCGAGGTCGACAACGCCCGCGTCGTCGGGCCGAGCGACGCCTACGGCGAGCAGTACGTCACCACCAAGCCCGACCAGCTCGCCGACTACCGCGGTGGCACCCTGCTGACCGCCGAGAACGCGACGCCGTCCGGCCGCCTTGAGGTCGTGCCCACTGACGGCACCGACCCCGACGTCAGCGTCGGCGACGTCTTCGCCGGTGCCACCGTCGGCCCCGTCGACTACTCGCAGTACGGCGGCTACACGCTCGCCGCGACGGCGCTCGGGGCCGTGAAGAGCGGGGGTCTGCAGCCGAGCGTGGCCACGAAGGGCACAGGCGATCAGCTGTCGGTCGCGACCTACAACGTCGAAAACCTGGCCCCGTCTGATCCTGCGTCGAAATTCGCGGCGCTCGGCAAGGGCGTCGTCACGAACCTCGCCTCGCCCGACATCATCGCGGTCGAAGAGGTGCAGGACGACGACGGTGCCACCGACGACGGCACGGTCACGGCCGGCCAGACCATCTCGAAGCTCGAAGCCGCCATCACGGCAGCCGGGGGCCCGACCTACTCGTCGCGCGAGATCGACCCGGTGAACGACCAGGACGGCGGCCAGCCCGGCGGCAACATCCGAGTGGTCTTCCTCTTCAACGCGAAGCGCGTCACGTTCGACGACCGCGGCTCGGCGGGGGTCGACCGGTCGACCACGGCCACCGCGGTGACGAAGTCGCACGGCTCGCCCGACCTCACGCTCTCGCCCGGTCGCATCGACCCGACGAACACGGCGTGGGCGTCGAGCCGCAAGCCTCTGGTAGGGGAGTTCACGTTTCGTGGCAAGAAGGTCTTCGTGATCGGCAACCACTTCGACGCGAAGCTCGGCGACCAGAGCCAGGACGGCCGGTTCCAATACCCGGCGCAGTCGTCGGCCGCTCAGCGCCAGGCGCAGGCGACGCTCGTGCACGACTTCACCGCGCAGATCCTGAAGGCCGACAAGAACGCCGCCGTGGTCGTCGCCGGCGACCTGAACGACTACCAGTTCAGCCCGGCCCTGGCCACCCTCACGGGCAAGCCTCTTCATGGTGAGGCGACCACCCCGCCGATCCTGACCGACCTGATCACCACGCTGCCCGCCGACCAGCAGTACACCTACGACTACGACGGCGTCAGCGAGGTGCTCGACCACATCCTCGTGACGAAGGGCGTCGGCACCCCCGTCTACCAGGTGCTGCACATCAACTCGGAGTTCGCGAACCAGACGAGCGACCACGACCCCCAGGAGGTGCAGATCTTCGGGCACACCAAGCCCGCTTCGACGGCCGTGCCGCCGTCGGCGACGGCGCTCGGCTACAGCGACGCGCTCGACAAGCTGGTCTACAAGGGCACCCAGGTCGGTGGCCTCTCGTCGCTCGCCTACGACAAGCGAGCAGGCTCGTGGGTCTCGGCCGTCGACAACCACGCCGACGACCCCTCGCGTATCTGGTTCATCGGGCGCAACGTCGCATCACCGTCGGTGAGCCGCCAGCCGCTCGTGCTGAAGAACCAGCACGGCGTGCCGTACACCGGTCTCACCGCTGACAACGAAGGCCTCGCCGTGCTGCCCGACGGCGACTACTTGGTGAGCAGCGAGACCGAGCCGTCGATCCGCGTGTTCGGCCGTGACGGCGTCGAGAAGGCGCAGCTGGCCGTTCCCGGTCGCTTCGCGGTCACCGGCACCGAACTGTCGGGCGCTGGGCTCTCGGGCCCGGCGGAGCCGGGTGAGGCGACCTCGAACGCGACGCTCGAGGGGCTGTCGATCTCGCCTTCGGGGCGCACGATCGTCGCGGCGATGGAGGGGGCGCTCTCGGGCGACGTCTCGGCCTCCGGTGAGGCGACGAGCCACCGCCTCCTCGTCTACACCGAGGGGCGTTCCGGATCGTGGACGCTCGCCAAGCAGGTCGGCTACCGCACCGACCCCGGGCAGCGCATCCCCGAGGTCGCACTGGTCTCCGACGACCGGCTGATCGTCGAAGAGGCCTCCTATGCCGCCGACTCGGGCAACGCCGTCGACCTGTATACGGTCAGCGGGCTGTCGCGGGCCGCGAACGTCGCGTCGATCGCGAATCTGTCGACCGCGCCCGCCTCGTCGATCCTCTCGAAGACGCTCGTGGCAGACCTGGCCGCCGGGCCGACCCTCGGCGCGACGGCGCTCGAGTCGCAGACGAACCCGCTGCTCGACAACTACGAGGGCATGGCGATCACCGGGGCCGGGCCGCACGGCACCGTCGGCGTGAGCCTGATCTCCGACGACAACTTCGGTGCCCTGCAGCGCACACGCGTGCTGAATCTGGCAGTGAAGCTGCCGCGGTAGCCGCCCGGCCAAGGGTCCAGGCGGCTCGGGTAGCGTCCTGAGCATGACTCAGACCGTTCTACTCGCCGGCGCGACCGGCAATCTCGGCTCGCGCATCGCGACGCTCCTCTCTCGCGACGAGGATGTCGCGCTCCGCCTGCTCGTGCGACCCAGCGTCTTCACCGACCAGACGAAGACCGAGCAACTCGGTGGGCTCACCGACGGCGGTGCCGCTATCGCGGAAGCGAGCCTGCAGGATCCTGAGGCCCTGGCTGCGGCCACCGCCGGCGTCGACGTCGTGATCTCGTGCCTCCAGGGCGGTCGCGACGTCATCGTCGACGGCCAGGTCGCCCTCGCGCAGGCCGCAGAGGCCGCAGGAGTGCGACGCTTCATCCCCTCCGACTTCGCGCTCGATCTCTGGCACGCCCCGGAGGCCGCCCCGATGTTCGCCCTGCGGCGCGAGGCCGACACCGCGATCGAGGCGCTCGACCTCGAGGTGCTGCACGTGCTGAACGGCGCGTTCATGGACATGATGATCGACCCGAACACCGCGGGCGTCGTCGATCTCGGCCACGGCACCGGCAGCTACTACGGCTCGGGCGACGACGAGTTCGACGTGACGCTCGTCGACGACGTCGCGCGGTTCACGGCGGCGCTCGCCGTGGATCTCGACGCACGGCCGGGGGTGCACGCCATCTCGGGGTCGCGCACCTCGTTCGGCGCGATCATCGCCGAGGTTGAGGAGATCACCGGGCGCACGCTCGAGCGCCTCCACCGCGGCGACGCGGCCGACCTGCGTGCGGCCATCACGGCCGCGGCGAGCCCGTGGGCCGTGATGGGCCAGTGGTACAACCTGTCGATGATCGAGACGCCGCCGTTCGAGACGGTCGAGAACGACCGCTACGCCGCCGCCCAGCCGACATCGCTCGCCGACTACCTGCGCTCCGCCCTCGCCTGACCCGACCTCGACCCGACCCCGACCCCGCCCTTACCTTTTCGGCGTGATCTGACCCCCGGGGCGGTGAGGTCCTGCCGAAAAGGTAAGTGCCGACGGGCTAGAGGTGCGCCGCGAGGAAGGCGAGCTGCGCCGGGGCCATCCGCCGCCAGTAGGCCGAGTCGTGGGCGCCCGGCTCGAAGCCGCCGGCCGGCCGCGCGGTGAAGCCGGCGACGTAGTCGCGGTCGTTCGGGAAGAACCCGTCGCCGGTGCCGCAGTCGACCCGCACCGCGATGCCGTCGAGGAGGTGCTGCCGCCCGTAGAGCGTGTGCGTGGCGAAGTCGGCGGGGCTGTCGAATGCTGACGCGGTGGCCCGGTCGGCGGTGTGCCAGATGGCAACGCTCTCGGAGGCGACCGCCGCGACGCGACCAGCCCCCATCTGCCCGGCTAGCAGCAGCGCGCCGTAGGCCCCCATCGACCAGCCGTGCAGCCCGATCCGCCGGGTGTCGAGCCCCTTCGAGGCGAGCAGCGGCACGAACTCGTCCGTCACCATCGCCCCGGCGTCCTCACCGCTCGTCCGGCGATGCCAGTAGGTGTTGCCGCCGTCGATGGAGGCGATGGCGAACGGCGCCGCGCCGCTCCTCACTGCCGCCGCCAAAAAGCGGTCGAGCCGGAAGCGCGAGTCGAACGCCGACGCGTGCGACCCTCCGAAGCCGTGCAGCGTGACCACGACCGGCAGCCGGTCGCCGACGGTGTGCCCCGGCGGGTACGCGATCGACCAGCCCACCGTCTTCTCGAGGCGCTTCTGCGACACGAAGGTGCCGCTCACGAGAGGGCCGGTCGCGGTGTGCGGCACGACGCCCGCGGCGCCGTCCAGCCCGAGCCTGCGGTAGAGGGTCGAGCGGCCGGGCAGGGCGCCCTCGTCGACGGCGAAGCCGGTGGCGCCGATCAGGGCGACGGCCCCACCGCCGAAGAGGAGGGTGCGCCGGGTGAGACGGGAGGTCATGTGGTGACGGTACCGATCAGGATCCTGCCGCCGCGTCGTCCGACAGGTCGAGGCAAGGTGTCCGCAGGGGGGAGAAGTGCGGGCCGTGCAGATTCACCTCGTGTTCACTTCTCGGCCCCCATTCGGGTAGGGCGGATTGATAAACCACTCTTATGCGAATCATGGGTACGAAGAAGGCACGGCGGCGCGGCATCGCGCTCGCCGCAGCGACGGGGATCCTCGCCGCAGCCGCGATCGGGGCGGGGACGGCCGCGCAGGCGACCGCGTCTCCTGACCACGGCGGCTCTCAGCAGGGCACGACGATCACGACCACCGGGCTCAAAGCCGGTCAGATCAAGCACGTGTGGCTGATCATCCTCGAGAACAAGTCGTACGACGCCACCTTCACCGGGCTCAACCAGAACAGCTACCTCTGGAAGACGCTGCCGAGCCAGGGCGTGCTGCTCAAGAACTACTTCGGCACCGGCCACTCGTCGATGGACAACTACATGTCGATGGTCTCGGGGCAGGCGCCCCAGGAGGACACCCAAGAGGACTGCTCGGTCGCCAACACCAACTTCGGCAGCAACAAGAGCATCGTCACCCACGGTGTGAACCAGGGCCAGGTCGCCTCGCTCGCCAACGCCTCGCAGCCGAGCAAGGCGAACGCGGCCAACGGCCTCAACGGCTGCACCTACCCGACCGACAGCCCCACCCTCTTCAACCAGCTCGACGCGGCCGGCAAGACCTGGAAGGGCTACGCGCAGGATCTCGGCGACCAGACCGGCCGCGAAGACGGCGTCTGCGGTGCCCCCGGGAGCGCAGCGAACAACCCGACCACCAACCCGACGTACCTCAGCGCGACCGCAGCCCACCCGCTGCCGACCGGCGTGACCAGCTTCACCGGCGCGCAGACCAACGACCAGTACGTCGCGAAGCACTTCCCCTTCCCGTGGTTCGCCAGTATCACCGGTGCGGTCGACGCCAACGGCACGGCCACACCGGCGCTGACGAAGCCCGCCCAGGGCGGCACCGACTGCGACGCCAACCACATCGCCAACCTCGACTCGTCGAAGAACGGCCTCTACAAAGACCTGCAGCACGAGTCGACCACCCCGGCGTTCAGCTGGATCACGCCGAACAACTGCTCGGACGCCCACGACGCGGTCTGCAAGGGCAACAACCTCTCGGGCTCCTTCACCAAGTCGGGCCAGCCCGTCTACCAGAACGGCACCCCTGCGCCCGAGTCGACCACCCCGGTCAACTACACCGGCGGCCTCTACGCCTCCGACCTGTTCCTCAAGTACTACATCCCGATGATCGAGAAGTCGGCCGCGTTCAAAGACGGTGGCCTGATCGACGTCACGTTCGACGAGGCCAACCCGCCCTTCACCTACGGCGGCGGCTTCAACAACGCCAACGCCTACGGCCCGACCCAGGCCGACCAGCCCGACGCCGCCACGGGCCTCGTCAGCGACGCCGCCGGCGAGAACCTCTACGGCAAGAACGTCGCCATCGAGCCGACCGGCCCGAACTCGACGCTCGGCACCGACTCGAAGGGCGACCAGCTCTACCCGGGCCCCGGCAACAACTCGTTCATCGACCGGCCGCCGGCCTGCACGTCGACCTCGCCGAACGTGCCCGCCAACTGCGTGCCGGGCATCGTCGAGGGCGGCTCGGGCACCACGCCCGGCGCTCGCAACGACACCGCCCTGGCCTCGACCGCGACGAGCTTCGTGCTCGACGACTCGATCCTGGCCGACGACACCGGCCGCATGGTGACCGACACCGCCGACACCACCGGCCCCGGCGGCACGAGCCCCATCCCGGCGAACACCTTCGTCGGAACCGTCAGCGACACCGGCCCGAACCCAGCGGCGACGAACGCCAGCCCGGTCGTCAACGGCTCGTTCCAGCTCGTCGACGCCTCGGGCAACCCGGTCACCCCGACCGGCAGCGTCTCGAAGATCACGTTGAGCGCCGAGGGAGCCCCCGGCTACCTCACCGCCGGCCAGACGGCCGACCCGCTGTACGACGCCACCGACGCCACCCCCGGCGGCGGCGACACCGGCAGCGTGCTGATCAGCCCGCTGATCAAGCCCGGCACGGTCTCGACGACGTACTACAACCACTACAGCTGGCTGCGCACCATGGAGGACATCTTCCAGGTCGACAAGGGCCGCGACGTCAAGCCGCTTCCCGGCTCGACGGTTTCGGGTGGTGTCGACGGCCTCGGCCACCTCGGCTTCGCGTCTCAGAAGGGCCTCGCGCCCTTCGGCCCCGACGTCTTCAACAACACGGGGAACAAGCACTGGTGACGTTCTTCACACGCACGACCGCAGGATCCCAGGGCCGGCTCGCTTCTCGAGCCGGCCTCTGGGCCGTCGTCGGTGCCCTCGCGCTGACAGTTCCGCTGGCGCTCAGCGGGTGCACCCAGGCTCAGCCGCACGCAGAGAGCACCTACGGCGGCATGCCCTCCTACCTGCCGAAGTCGTCGCTCGACACGGACGCGATGCTCACCGGCAGTGTGAAGAAGCCGGCGCTCACCTCGGAAGGCGACAGCGTCAAGGTCAAGCTGCCGGGCGGGGGCTCGGTCGTGATGAGCGTGACCGGCCCCGTGGTGCCCGGCGAGGGGCTGCCCTACCAGGCGGACTACACGACCTGCACGTGGACTCTGACTCTGTCGCACGCGACGCGCGCGGTGCCGATCCGGCTGTCGGAGTTCACGACGTTCGACCAGGCCGGATTCGTCTACCACCTGGCGGCGGTGCCGCACACGCCGGCGTTGCCGACGTCGGTCGGCCCCGGGCAGAAGGCGACGTTCGAGCTGCGCACGAGCATGAAGGTCGGCGAGGGCCTGCTGCGCTGGGCACCCGCCGACTCGGCGAGCCCCGCGGCGGCCAAGGCCGCGAAGATCGTGGCCGCCTGGGACTTCGAGGTCGAGAACGACTAGCCGCCGCGCTGGCTGCTGCCCGATTTTCAGCCGACGGCGCGGGTCGCGAGTGCCACGCGAACCGCGCCCACCCATACAAGTGACGCACCCATCAGGTGAACGGCGACGAGAGCTTCGGGAAGGCCGATCAAGGACTGCACGATGCCGACGAGGCCCTGAGCGAGGAACACGGCGAAGTAGGCCCGCAGTGTGAGAACGACTGTCGCAGACCTCACCCGCGTTGCGGCTCGCCACAGGGCGATTCCCATCGCAAACGCCAGGGCAGCAACACCTGCGTGAACGAGCGCCGCTGCAATCCACGGGAAGGGCATTCGGGCGACATGCGAATTGTCGCCGGCGTGCGGCCCTGCTCCGGTGACGGCCGTCCCGAGGATGACGAGTGCTCCCGTGGCGAGGAGGAGAGCCGAACCGAGGCGCCTCACGTGCAGCGAAACAGGGACGCGTTCTTTATTCGGCAATCGCCTGGCTCTGTCCCAGGAAACGGTCGCGGCGGTGAGTAGGAGCATGGCCGCCAGAAAATGCGCGGCGACCATGTAAGGGCTCAGTCGGGCCAGCACGGTGACCCCGCCGACAACGGCGTTCAGCACGACGATCCAAAACTGAGCCCAGGCCCATCGAGTCACAGTCGGAGCAGGCTCGGCCTGGAACCGTGCCGCCAGGATCACGGCAGCAACGGCGACACAGAGCAGGCCGGTCAGAAGGCGATTGGCGAATTCGACGGCGGCGTGCCAGCCCATCGCCGATGTGGGCCCCAACGACCCATCGGTGCACTCCGGCCAGTCGGGACAGCCGAGCCCCGACCCTGTGACCCGAACGATGCCGCCCCCGACCACGATCAGAATCGCAACGACGAGTGAGCTGAGCGACGCGATCCGGAGGGTGCGGCGTCCGACCGTCAATCGTGATGCCAGCCATCCCAGCGGCGTGGTCACGGGCCCGGCCTCGGCGCGGTTCTCACGATCCTGTCAAGCTGCGAGGCCGCCACGTAAAGCGTCATTGAGCCCCTCGCCGAACCGAACTTGAGCGCCAGCCAATGAAACGGATTGGTGTCCGCGTCTGTTCCTCCTCGACTCACGGCAAGACGACAGACATTGATTAGAGCCGCGGGCGCTCCAATCGCAGCAAGGCTCCGGACGGCCCCTGATGCGCTCGGCTGGTACCTGTTGAAGGGTAAGTAGAGCGTCAGATCACTAGGGGCACTCTGGTTGCGACTCGTGAAGCTCCAGCACATCAGCGGACGCGTTCCAGGCGCGTCCAAGACCACATCCCACTTGCTAGTAGTTCCCTGAAGCAGACGGGTGGCGTCTCCAGCCGCGTATCCGGGCAGGGATTCGCACTGCCTCTCCAAATCCGCGATGCTCCTATCTGTAAAGATCGTGTAGATCTTGACGCGAGCCTCGGTCTCCGCCGTCGCATCTAAGGACAGGATCGGAGCTCGAAGATTGCGAACGTGATCGTCTATCCAGTCCGAACTGGCTGCATAGCCGAGTTGGCCAGCGAAGGACTTGACCAGCTCGAGATTTCCAGCCAGCCCGTCGCTGAATCCGTCGAAGTAGGCCTTGACCTTGACTGCGCCCCGTGCATCCACGGCGGCGCCCAAACAGAGCCCGAACTGAAACCCGTCTTTTCTTGGTGCGAACAGGCCCGCAACCTTCTTGGCCCCTTGCGACGGGAGTCAATGGAGAACTCACCCATGACCACCAGCCGCCTGGGGCCGTCCTCGGCGTGCACGAGATCTTCAGCTGCGGCACTGCTCAGCAACCAGGGGCTGCCCGACTCGAAACGAATGACATCAGCGGCCCGATGCCGCTCCGGAAGGAACGCGTCCCCATTCGCCGCTTCAGCAGCAATCGCAATAAACCATGAAGAAGTCATAAATGCCCTGTCGCTAGAGGAAACCGATCAGATGATCGCTTCGCCTTCGCCGTCATTGCTTGCCCAGCCGTACCAGGTGGTCAGCTCGTTGAACTTGCCGATTTGCATGATGGTCGGTGTCTCGTATTCAGCCATGAATGTCACCTCCTTCCCTCCGATGGACGCACCAGAATTTGCTCCCGTAGATCTATGAGTAAGCGGACCCCGTTCAGACCGAAACCGCGGTCCGCGGCAGGGCCAGGTGCCTCATTGCGGGCTCACCCCGAGCGTAGAATCAAACGAGAGAAAAGACAAATGCCGCGTGTAATATGTCTAACCGAAAGTGAATGATTGTGCCCGTCACCGGTTGGATTTTCTGCAGGGGCGGCTGTGTCTCCGGATGAATGGGCGGAGAGGCGATTTCAACGGCTGGGGCAGCGTCACTGTCGCCGTCTCGTTGATGACCACTTCGTCGAACACCGTTTCGACGGACCGCGCATCGGGGCCTAGTAAGAATGCGGATCAGCCCAGCGGGCCGGTCGCCCGCGCGCGATGATGATCAAAGTCGGCGTCCGCGCGGCCAGGCATGGTCTGGATCGAAACCCTATTCGCGTCCTTGAAGACGGCGGCCTAGCTCTGAATTGCGTGAGTTGCCTGTCTGCGCACAGTCGGAAGGTTGCCGGTTTCAACTTCCACCCCCGGGAAGAACATCACCAAAGCGGTCGTCGGGCTGGATATCCGTGTGTCCGTGAGGGCTCGATCGACATCGGGAAGAACCGACAAGGCGACCCGTAACAGCAAGAACTCCTCCGAAATTCGTCGGCCGGCAAGACGGTCTGAGGGTCACGTCAGTCGCTGACAGTCAGAATTCTGCGACGGCCAAAGGGCGGTGCCGGCCACGGGTAATTGAATGGAGACATGGGATACGTCGTGAACGCCACCTGGATAAGCAAGCCCGGCAGTGAAGAGGCCGTCGAGGCGGCCCTCGGGCAGATCGTGAAGGCGGCCGAGGCCGAGGCGGGCAATCGCGTCT
Source organism: Frondihabitans sp. PAMC 28766 (assembly GCF_001577365.1). Classification (NCBI taxonomy): domain Bacteria; kingdom Bacillati; phylum Actinomycetota; class Actinomycetes; order Micrococcales; family Microbacteriaceae; genus Frondihabitans; species Frondihabitans sp. PAMC 28766. The sequence continues at coordinate 261,814 of NZ_CP014513.1, read as the reverse complement.
ACCAGGCGTACCGGGATCGCGCGGCGCCCCTTGTCTTCCATATCTTCGAGGTCTACGACGACGAGGCCGCCTTCGACGCGCACGTGAAGGGCGACGCCTTCCGGCACTTCGGCCAGGAGGTCGTCGCCGACCTGCTGGAGTCGCGCGGGCGCGAGACCTTCGAGACCGTCGACTTCTAGCGGCGCGTCGCGACAAATCACTCGTGACACTCCTGTCGCACGAAAACTCTTTCCTGATTCGCAGAATGTGCCTACATTGGGTTACACCGGGGGCCCGTTTCGATTGCTGAGTTGGGGTCTGCCAAATGAGCTTTCTGTCTCCGAGAAAACGAGACAACCGTCGCCGCGGTCTGCTGGCCGTGCTGGCCGGGGCAGTCGTGGCCGTGGTCGTGAGCGGGACGGCTCTCGCGGTGCCGGCGTTCGCAGCCGACCAGGGGGCCCTCACGGTCAACAAGACGGTCGACCAACAGAACAGCGCGGCCCTTGCCCCCGGTGACGAGTTCACTTACCAGATCGCCGTCGGCTGCGACGACAACGACTGCGCGAACTCGGTCATGATCGACACGTTGCCGGCCCAGTTCGCCGGCTTCACGATCCTGTCGACGTCGGTCTCGCCGACCAACCGCCCGAGCACACCGACCTACGCCGGCTGCACCACCACCGTCACCGCCGGCTGCACGCTCAGCGTCGCCTTCAAGGAGGCGCTCGACGGCGGCGGGGTGGGCATCTCGGCCGGCGACACCTACACGACCTCCATCACCCTCAAGGTGCCCGACAACCTGCCGGCCACCTGGGCCTCGAACGGCGTCGCCGTCACCAACACGGCCAGTGCCACCTCGACCACGGCGAGCAGCGCCCGGGACTCCGCGAACGTCACCGTGAACATCCCGGTGAGTGTGTCTGCCGGGCTCGGCAAGACCTGGGCGCCGGCGTCGCAGCAGTTCGCCCCCGGCACGGCATCGACCATCACGCTGAGCCCGCGCAACACGTCGAACGTGCCCGCCGATTCGCTGGCGGTGCAGGATCCGACGTCCGCCACCGCGGGCCAGACCGCTCTCGGTGCCGACAACCCGTTCGCGCTGGTCGACTTCACCGGCTTCGGCCCGGTCACCCTGCCCGACGGCGCGACCACCGTCCAGGTCGACGCCTACGTGCTCCAGGGCGGCACCTACCAGTGGGTGCCGGGTCAGCCGAACGCGCCGAACGCCATCGCTCTGCCGACCGGAGTCGACGCATCGGCCGTCGCGGGCCTCCGCTTCACGTTCGCCGGGGCGACCGGCGCCGCGATCACCCCGGCCGGCGCGGCCGCAAGCGTGCCGATCACCGTCGCCCAGCGAGCAACCAACCGGCAGACGACCGCCAGCCAGGTGTCGGGTGCGACCGTCACGAACCAGGCGACGGGCACCGTGACCGTGGCCGGCCATGATCCTGCGACCGTCACGGCCAGCGCGCCTTACGCCATCACCGCCCTCAAGACCGGTGTGAAGGCGTCGAAGTCGATCGCCCCCGCGCAGATCCCCGCCGGCACCACCGCCACGGCGACGATCGGCGCCACCAACACGTCGAACGGGCCGCTCACCAGCTTGAGCGTGGCCGACACCAGCTACTTCACCGCCCAGATAGCGTTCGGCGGCTTCAGCGCCCCGATCGCGTACCCGACCGGTGCGACCGGCGCCTCGGTGACCTGGCACTTCAGCGACGGCAGCACCTCCACAGTCGCCTTCGCCAGCAACACGACCCCGAGCACCCCCACGCCGCCCGCCGGCACCTACATCTCGGGCTTCTCGCTCGACTACACCGGCTCGATCGCGGTCAATGCGACGGCGACCGCCAAATACCTGATCGCGCCGAGCGTGGACCTGGTCACCCAGGCCCAGGGCTCGGTCAACACGACCAACACCGTGAACGTCACCGGCCAGAGCCCGGCCGGCCCAGCCACCGCGACGGCGACGGCGCCGCTCGCGGTCTTCTACCCGACGATCTCGCTCGGCATCGCCAAGAGCATCTCGCCGCAGTCGGCGGTGGCGCCCGGCGGCACGGTCGTCGCGCAGCTGCCCACGACGACGGCGTCAGGCTCGTCGTTCGTCCGCCCGACGACCATCGTCGTGACCGACCAGGCCCGCGGCGGGGCGAACGACTTCTGGAACGCCTTCGACCCCACCGCGATCGCACCGACCCAGGTGCCGCAGGGGTCGACGCTGCTCATCGAGTACACCACCGACGGCACGACCTGGCAGACCCTCGCCACGTCCGACGCCACGACCGCGACGCAGGTCTACCGCGGTGACATCCCTGCGGGCCTCGTCGGCTCTATCACCGGCCTCCGCTACACCTTCTCGAACCCCGCGGGCTTTGCGCAGGGTCTCAGCGTGAGCCCGAACACCGTCTACCAGGCGCGCTCCGATCTGCGCGACGGCACCGGGCCCACGTCGATCGCGAACGACCCGGCCACCAGCTACCAGAACGAAGGCGTGGCGCAGGGGGCCGGTCAGGTCGCCGGTGGGCAGCCGATCACGAGCCGCACCGTGCGGGCCGACGCGAACGCGGCGATCCAGTCGTTCACCGGCGCCGGCAGCCTGCTCGCGTCCAAGAACTGGACGAACACCTCGTTCACGCAGGATGTCACGACCCTCGACTCGCAGTCGGGCGAGCAGGCCGGTACGAAGCTCGGCTGGGGCGTCAGCAGCACCGGCTACTCGTCGCTGACCGTGACCGACTCGGCCGCGAACGAGGGCGACCCGTCGCAGACCGTCTTCCAGGCCTTCGACCTGATGAAGATCGCCCCGGTGACCTTCAGTGCCGACCCGCTGCTGAAGTGGGATCGGGTGTCGACGATCCAGCTCTACGAGGACGGTGCGTGGACGACCGTCGCCGCCCCGTCGGGATCCTGGATGTCGGGCACCGGCTTCACGGGATACACGCTGAGCGGCGCACAGTCGGCCGCCACGACCGGCGTGCGCATCACGGTCACGCCGAACGACGCCGCGCGCGCGTCGAGCACCGACCCGCTGACCCCTCCGGTGGGCTCGGGCATCGCGACCTCGGGTGCGAACAGCCCGCGCTACTTCGGCCTCGTCTGGCAGCTGCGCAACACCGTGCGCGACCAGATCGGCACGAGCCCGTGGGTCACGGCGACCCAGGGCTACAACGACCCCGACCCATCGACGATCATCAACACCGACGGCGTCGCAGGCGTGGAGAACGGCACGGCCGTCGGCCCGCGCCTCGCCAGCGACAACATCGGCTTGATCGACCGGCCGCCGCTCGTCGGCGTCACGAAGACCAGCCAGAAGTCGACGATCGTCGTGCCTCAGCCGGGCGACGTGCCGGCATCCGGCTACCCGACCAACGACTTCACGGTGACAGCACAGAACCAGTCGGCGAGCAACGCGTCGTACCTGCGCGTGACCGACCCGATGACCTGCGACCCGCAGTCGACGGCATCCTGTCTCACGCCCGCCTCGGGCTGGAACGACAACCCCTACGACGGAGCCGCCTACAACGCCTCGACGAACCCGTTCGAGCGCTTCACGATCACCGGCCTCGACTTCTCGGGCCTCACCCCCGCCCGGATCGACCCGGCGGCCTCGACCGTGACGCTCTGGCACCGGGCCGACGACGGCACCCTGACGACGACGCAGCTCAGCGTCACCGACGCCGACGCGCTGCAGGCCTCGGCGCTGACCGACGTCGTCGGTGTGAGCGTGCTCTACCAGGGCACCGACCCGGGCACGACGGGTGGCACCATCACCCAGTCGCCCGCGACGCTGGTGCTGCACACCCAGGTGCGCGCCACGCTCCGCAGCGACTCGAGCACCTTCGTCACGCCGTTCTCGGTCGACAACCACACCTTCGCCCAGTCGTACGACCCGGTGCTGTACCCGTCGGGCGCGCAGAGCACGCCGAGCGACTCCGACGACGCCCCGGTCGCACTGACCCAGGGTCGGCTCGACGTGACCGCGTCGAAGTCGTTCTCGCCGACGTCGATCCTGCAGGCCAAGGCCGCGGGAACCCCCGTCGCCGTCACGCTCGGCGCGAGCCAGGGGCCGCTGGCCTCCGTGCCGACGAGCCAGGTCACGATCACCGACACCGACACCGCCTTCTGGGGCTCCTTCCGGCTGACCTCGCTGGCACCCTCCGACGTGACGCTGCCGGCAGGATCCGACGAGGTGCGGGTCGACGTGCAGGTCAATGGCTCGACGACGTGGCAGCAGGGCACCTTCGGCCCGACGGCGGTGCTGCCCTCGGTGACCCTGTCGACCGTCACCGGCATCCGATTCGTCTTCGACCGCGCCGATCATGGCCTGCTCTCGAACAGTGCCGTGCCCGCGCCGTGGTCGGCCCAGGCCGTGCTGCACGTCAGCGTGCTCACCGACCTGCGCGGCACGACGAACGCCGTGCCGTACCCCAGCACGGTCGACGACACGATCCAGACGGCGTCGCACCGCTACACCGACTCCGACCTCTACCCCGACGTCACGAACGACGCCAGCGCGAGTATCCTGCTCGACCCGGGCATCTTCGCGCTCGACGTGGCGAAAGACCCGCAGGGCGACGTGCACACGGTTTCGGCGGGCGACTCGATCCCATGGACCCTGACGTTCACGAACTCGGGCACGGGGCTCTTGACGATCCGCGACCTGGTCGACACCCTGCCGACCTCACTGCAATGGGACGGCGTCACGCCGACGTACACCGACTCGGCCGGCGGCACCCTGTCGCCGACCTCGGTCACGACGGCCTTCGACTCGGGCAGCAACGCCCTGACGTTCAGCTGGCCGACGGGCGCCCAGACTCTGCAGCCCGGTGAGACGTTCACGGTGACCCTCGGGCTGATCCTGCAGCCGGGTCTGTTGAGCGGGCAGCGCGCCACCAACCAGATGGTCGTGCAGACCGACCAGACCCTCGCCGCCTGCACGAACACCTCGGGCAACGGCCAGGGCACGGTCGCCGGCGTCGCCGACACCGACTGCGGCACGACCAACTACGTGTCACCGCAGCCCGGCCCGGCGCTGTTCGCCCAGAAGGGCGTGAAGGGCGACGTCGTCGACCCGATCGTCTCGGGCGCCACCAACCCGGCGAACCCCGGGACGGTCTGCACGACCGACGCCCAGGGCTTCTACCGCTCGCCGTGCGCAGCGAACACCGTGGTCGGCGGCACCGACGAATGGAAGCTCGCGACCGCCAACAGCGGCACCGTCGCCTACAAGTCGCTGACCCTCGTCGACCCGCTGCCCGTCACGGGCGACCGCCTGCTGTCGACCGGCGCCTCGCGGGGATCGACCTACCGGCCGACCTTCGATCTGGCGAACGGCGTCGACGTGACGGGCCAGCCCGCTGGCACGACGATCACGAAGCAGGTGACGACCTCGGCGAACGTCTGCGTCGGCACCGGCACGACGTCGACCTGGACGAGCGACCCGACCTGCTCCAGCTCGACCTGGGTCGACCTCGACAGCTACACGGGCGACGCCTCGGCGATCACCGGCATCCGCGTGATCCTCGACTTCACCACCTCGACGCCCGCGCAGCTGGCGCCGGGCGACACCGTCACGGCGCTCTTCCGCACCGTCGACAGCCCGGTGACGGCGCAGGATGCCAGCCTCGCGCCGGTGACCGCGCCGGTCACGTCCGACATCGCCTGGAACCAGTTCGGCGCGGTGGCGGCCTCGACGAGCGGCGTCGCAGTCGTGCCTCGCGCCCCGGCGAAGGTCGGCGTCACGCTGGCCGGCGGCCCCCTCCAGATCACCAAGAACGTGACCGGCCCGGCCGCCGCCGAGGCGCCGACGTCCTTCCAGGCGAACGTCGTCTGCACGGTCGCCGGGGCGCCCGTCGACCTGGGAGCGAACTCGGCCGTCACGCTCGACGAAGCGGACTCGTACACGGCGACGGTCGAGGAAATCCCGCTGGGTGCCGCCTGCGTCACGACCGAGAACGGTCCGGTCGGCTCGTACGGGGAGGCGAGTCGCGACATCTCGCCGAGCACCGCGCAGGTGATCCACTCGGGCACGGCCGGTGATGTGCCGGCGGGCCAGGTGGTCACGATCACCAACACGTACGAGTTCGGTCAGCTGAGCCTCGAGAAGACCGCCGAGACCCGTGCCGTACAGGTCGGGCACGACGTCACCTACGACATCACGGTGGCCAACACCGGTGGTTTGACGGCGACCGCCTTCTCGGTGTCGGACGAGCTGCCCGCGGGCGCCACCTTCGTGTCGGCCGACAAGGGCGGCACGCTGGCCGACAGCGTGGTCACCTGGCCGATCGACACCCTTCCGCCCGGTGACAAGACCGTCGTCACGATCACGGTGACGTACGCCGCGGCGGGCGGCCCCGTCAACCACGCGACCATCGATCCGCCGTCGGGTGTCACGCCGTTCGCCAGGACGGAGGTGATCGACCCCTGCTCGAGCGGCGCGACCTCGGCGTGCTCGGCCGTCGACGTGACGCTGCTGCCGCCGGGATCGACGCCGCCCGGCTCCACGCCGCCCGGCTCCACCCCGCCCGGCTCCACGCCGCCCGGCTCGGGCAACCCGCCCACGGGAGGCAATGGCAGCGGCAACGGGATCGGTATCGGCCCGAACGGCGGGCCGAGCGGAACCGGGTCGGGGTCTGCGCTTTCCGGCGTGCTCGCCTTCACGGGGTCGAACCCGGGCTGGCTCGTCGGAGTCGCCGCGGCCCTGGTCGTGGCGGGTCTCGGAATCCTGATCTTCCGGCGTCGGCGGCGTTATTAGCACGATTTCCTGGACGTCTCAGGCGACGAAGATGGTGATCAGCCGCGTAAAAGATGCGAGACCACCTTGTGAAGATCTTGTTTCGGGGTTGGTACGCCCCCTTCGGGGTAGTAGTTTCACGGGCAACGCGAATCTTGCGCCGCGTGCACGTTGCCCGTGAACGTACCAATGACACGAGGAAAGTCATCACTTATGTCAACGCTTAAAACGCCGACGAGCGTGCTCCCCAATACCGGGCTCAAGCGCCAGATCGGATTCATCGGCCTCATGTGGGCCTCCGCCGGGTCGATCATCGGCTCCGGCTGGCTCTTCGGAGCCGAGAAGGGTCTCAACCTCGCGGGGCCGGCTGCAATCATCTCGTGGGTCATTGGCGCTGTCGCCATCCTCATCCTGGCTCTCGTCCACGCCGAGCTCGGCGGCATGTACCCGATCTCCGGCGGAACAGCGCGGTTCCCCCACCTGGCGTTCGGCGGAGTGGCTGGGGCGTCGTTCGGCTGGTTCTCGTGGCTGCAAGCAGTCACGGTCTCACCGATCGAGGTGAGCGCAATGATCAACTACGGCTCCGACTACGTGCCGTTTGCCAAGGACTGGCTGAATCCGAAGACACAGGTGCTCACTCCGCCCGGCATCATCGCATCGGTCATCATCATGCTCGTGTTCGTGGGATCAACTTCCTCAGCGTGCGGGCCCTGGCCAACACGAACTCGGCTGCGACCTGGTGGAAGATCGGCATCCCGGTCCTGACGATCTTCATTCTCGCGATCTTCAACTTCCACGGCTCGAACTTCACCGCGGCGAACGGCTTCGCGCCGACCGGTCTCAAGGGAATCATCTCGGCGATCCCGAACGCGGGCATCGTGTTCGCCCTCCTGGGCTTCGAGCAGGCCGACCAGTTGGCCGGAGAGTCGGTGAACCCGAAGCGCGACATCCCTCGCGCCGTCATCGGCTCGGTGCTCATCGGGCTCGTCATCTACCTCGCCCTTCAGATCGTGTTCATCGCGGCCATTCCCAAGCACGACATCATGCACACCTGGTCCGCCACTGCCACGCAGTTCGCTACGGGGCCCTTCGCGCTGATCGCCACGTCGATCGGGCTCGGCTGGCTCGCCGTCGTCCTGTACGTCGACGCCGTGATCAGCCCGGCCGGAACCGGTCTGATCTACTTCACCGCCACCTCTCGCGTGTCCTACGGTCTGTCGAAGAACGGCTACTTCCCTCGCATCTTCGAAGCCACCACCAAGAACGGCGCCCCCTGGTTCGGGCTCATCATCGCGTGGGTCTTCGGCTGCATCTGCTTCTTGCCATTCCCCTCGTGGCAGCAGCTCGTCGGTCTCATCACCAGTGCGTCGGTTCTGATGTACGCCGGTGCTCCGCTGGCTCTCGGTGCGTTCCGGAAGCGCCTCCCGAACCTCGAGCGCCCCTACAGGATGCCCGCCGCGGTCATCCTGTCGCCGCTGGCTTTCATCGTCGCCGACGAGATCATCCTCTGGTCGGGATGGACGGTCGTGTGGAAGCTCGGTCTCGCAATCGTCCTGGGCTACATCATCATCGTGTTGAACCGCGTGTTCCGGCTCAACTCGACCCCGGTGCACTTCAACTGGAAAGCCGCCTACTGGCTCTTCCCGTACCTCATCGGAATGGGCGTGATCGTCTATCTCAGCGACTTCAACGAGACCGCGTCCGGTGCGCCTCACGGCCCGCAGCTGATCCCCTTCGGCTGGGACATCCTCGTCACAGCGATCTGGAGCCTCATCATCTACTACTGGGCCGTCAACACGTCGCAGACGACCGAGCAGATCGAGGCGGCAGCCGAAGAGACCCAGGCCATCGCCGAGGACGTGGAAACCGCCATCCCCTCTGTCGGCTGAGAAGGGCACCTTCGATTGGAGCCCCCTCCGCAGCGTGATTTCACCACACGTTCCGGCGGGGGCTTCCGTCTGCTTCTGCTTCACGTCGTCTCCATGTCGGGGCCGGGCACGCCCTCTCGCCCGAGCCGCCGAACCCTGCGGTCTAGGCTGATTACGTGGAAACCACGGGAGCGCGCAGAGTCGGTCGGCCGCGTGACCCCCTCGTGGAAGGGCGCCTCCTGCGCGTCACCCAAGAGCTGATCGCCGAGATCGGCATCGACGCCCTCACGATGAACCGGGTCGCCGAACGGGCCGGGGCCTCGAAGGCCACCATCTTCCGGCGATGGGACGACAAGCGGTCGCTCGTGCGAGACGCCGTCGCCGCGTTCGACGTCGACAACGCCATCCCGAACACCGGCGCTCTCCGCACCGACCTCGAAGAGCTCGTGCGAATGTGGGTCAGCCCGATGGGCTACCCGCCGTCGGAGTTCCGGCATGTGATCGCCGCGATCTCCCGCGATCCCGACATCTGGCGTGCGTTCGACGCCGCCACCCACGCCGAGCGCACGCGGTCGCTGACCGTCGTCGTGCGCCGCGCCGTCACTCGCGGCGAGGCCCCGGCGCTGCGCTACGACGCCGCTTTCGTCACGCGCGCCGTCCACTCGCTCGCGACGGAGCACGCAGCCGAGCGCGAACTGCCCCTCGACGAGGCCTTCGTCGCCCGGGTCATCGACAGCGTGATCGAGCCGATCCTCGGCGTCGGCCGCGACCCTGAGGCCGACGCGCGCGACGTGGCCGCGGGCATCCCGTTGCACGTCCGGCGCTAGCTCGGGCAGGATCGGCTCTCGGACGTCTCGGATGAGGTCGTCGCGTCGGGCGGTCGGACGGCCCGGCAACCTCAGGATGCGACGATGGTCGTATGACTGGGACGCTGGTAGCCAAGGGGATCGCGGGTGGCCACGCCGCGCGGACGCTCTTCGAGGGGCTCGACCTCACCGTGGCCCCGGGCGACGTCGTCGGGGTGGTCGGGGTGAACGGAGCCGGTAAGTCGACCCTGCTGCGCATCCTGGCCGGCATCGACGCGCCTCTGGCCGGCACCGTGTCGCTCTCGCCGCCCGACGCGTTCATCGGCTGGCTGCCGCAGGAGCACGAGCGTGTGGCAGGCGAGACCGTCACGGGGTACATCGGGCGGCGCACCGGCTGCACGACCGCAGGGCTCGAGATGGACGCGGCGGCCGCGGCCCTCGGCGATCCTTCGGCCCCGTCCGACGCGGCCGACGTCTACTCCGCCGCTCTCGAGCGCTGGCTCGCCTCCGGCGCGGCCGACCTCGACGACAGGCTCCCGCAGGTGCTGGCCGATCTCGGTCTCGTGGTGGGCGCAGGCGACGCGACCGGCGTCGGGCCCGACGCGCTCATGACGTCGCTGTCAGGAGGCCAGGCCGCTCGCGTCGGCCTCGCGGCCCTCCTCCTCTCGCGCTTCGACGTCGTCCTGCTCGACGAGCCCACCAACGACCTCGACCTCGACGGGCTCGACCGCCTCGAGCAGTTCGTGAACGGCCTCCGCGGAGGTGTCGTGCTGGTGAGCCACGACCGCGAGTTCCTTGCCCGCTCGGCCACCCGCATCCTCGAGCTGGATCTGGCCCAGTCGTCGCACCGCGTCTTCGGCGGCGGCTACGACTCGTACCTCGACGAGCGCGAGATCGCCCGGCAGCATGCGCGCGACGCCTACGAGCAGTTCGCATCGACGAAGGCCGATCTCGTCGGGCGTGCCCGCACGCAGCGGGAGTGGTCGAGCCAGGGCGTGCGGAATGCCCTTCGGAAGAGCCCTGACAACGACAAGATCCGGCGGAAGGCCTCGGCCGAGTCGAGCGAGAAGCAGGCGCAGAAGGTGCGGCAGATGGAGTCGCGCATCGCCCGGCTCGACGAGGTCGACGAGCCGCGCAAAGAGTGGCAGCTCGAATTCACGATCGGCTCGGCGCCGCGCTCGTCGGCCGTCGTCGCGACCCTGTCGGACGCCACGTTCACGCAGGGTGCGTTCACGCTCGGGCCCGTGTCGCTGCAGGTCTCGGGTGGCGACCGCATCGGCATCACGGGGCCGAACGGCGCCGGCAAGTCGACGCTGCTCAGAGCCCTGCTGGGGCGGCAGGATCCCGAGACCGGCACCTCGTCGCTCGGGGCGAGCGTCGCCGTCGGCGAGATCGATCAGGCCCGAGGCGCCTTCACCGGCCGCGTCGCCCTGGCCGCCGCCTTCGAGGCGCTGGTGCCCGCTCTCACCCCTGCCGAGGTGCGCACCCTGCTCGCGAAGTTCGGGCTGAAGGCCGACCACGTCTCGCGCCCCGTCGACGAGCTCTCGCCGGGCGAGCGCACCCGAGCGGCCCTCGCGCTGCTGCAGGCCCGCGGCGTCAACGTGCTGGTGCTCGACGAGCCGACGAACCACCTCGACCTCGCGGCCATCGAGCAGCTCGAGCAGGCGCTCGACGCCTACGACGGCACCCTGCTGCTCGTGACACACGACCGCCGCATGCTCGATGCGGTGCGGGTCGACCGGCGCTGGGAGGTCGCGGCCGGGCGCGTGCGCGAGCTCTAGCCGCTCCCGCTGCCGTTCGCCCGATGCACGGGCCCGGCCCGCCGACAGGACGTTCGAACCACGGGATCGCAGTCGCGCCAAAGGATCCAGCGGTGCGGACGGGATCGCGTGGTTCGACTGGCCGCAGCGCGGCGGGAGGCGCAACCAGGCACCACGTGTCGCCCGCTCCCGATAGCCTCAGAGAATGAACTGGAAGCGCATAGGCGCCACCTTCGCCGCCATCGTCACGGTCGTCAACGTGTTCATCCGCATCGGGGCTGTGATCACCGTGCCCCGCAAGCGCCGGCCGACCACCGCGCTCGCGTGGCTGCTGGCCATCTTCGCGGCGCCGATCCCGGGCACGATGGCGCTGAACCTCTTCGGCTCGACGCTGCTGCCGAAGGGGCGGCGCGAGAAGCAGAGCCAGATCAACGGGTTCATCCTCGACACCACCTCGGGCCTCGACCTCGTCACCAAAGAGGACAGCTGGCCGCGCTGGTTCGGCTCGGTCGTCGACCTCAACCGCAAGCTGGGAGCCATGCCCCTGGTGGGCGGCAACGACGCCCAGCTCTACGACGACTTCGCCGACACGATGCGCGCGATGACGGCCGCTCTCAAGAAGGCGCAGCGTTACATCCACGTCGAGTTCTACCTCTTCGCCTACGACAAGGCCACGATCGAGTTCTGCCAGGCCCTCGACGACGCCCACAAGCGCGGGGTCACCGTGCGGGTGCTGTACGACGACTGGACGACCATGCGCAACCCGGCGGGCAAGAAGACGGTTGCGTGGTTGAAGAAGACGGGCATCCCGTACCGGGCGATGCTGCCGGTCAACGCGCGCACGATCCTGCGTCGCCGCCCCGACCTCCGCAACCACCGCAAGGTCGTCGTGATCGACGGCACCGTCGGCTTCATGGGGTCGCAGAACCTCGTCGACCCCGACTACAACAAGAACGGCAACAAGCGTCGTCACCTTCGGTGGAAAGACCTCATGCTGCGCCTCGAGGGCCCGGTCGTGGCCGGTGTCAACGCGATCTTCATCACCGACTGGTACGCCGAAACCGACGAGCTGCTGCAGCGCGAGGCCGACCCCATTCACGACGTGCAGGATCCCGACACCCTCGACTGCCAGATCGTGCCGTCGGGCCCCGGGTTCGAGGGCGAGAACAACTTGCGGCTCTTCAACGCGCTGGTCTACGGCGCGCAAGAGAAGCTGATCATCGTCAGCCCCTACTTCGTGCCCGACGACTCGATGCTCTATGCGATCACCACGGCCGCACAGCGCGGTGTCGAGGTACAGCTGTTCGCGTGCGAGATCGGCGACCAGTTCATGGTGTACCACGCGCAGCGGTCGTACTACGAGACCCTGCTGCGGGCGGGTGTCCGCATCTTCCTGTACGAGAAGCCGATCGTTCTGCACGCGAAGCACTTCACCGTCGACTCGGACGTCGCCGTCGTCGGCTCGTCGAACATGGACATGCGTTCGTTCAGCCTCGACTTCGAGGTCTCGGTCATGATCCGCGGTCGTCGCTTCGTCGACCGCCTGCGGGCCATCGAAGACGACTACCGCTCGAAGTCCCGCGAGCTCAGTCTTGCCGAGTGGCTCGACCGCCCGCTGCTCGCGCGCATCCTCGACAACGTCTGCCGGTTGACCGCAGCGGTGCAGTAGACCGTCGCCCGGACGTCACAGGCCGGGCACTTCTGCCTGGGGCGGAGGAAGCCTGGCGGGCCCTAGTGGCTGGGCATGACCAGGGGGCACGACACCGATGCCTACGCACGCTATCGGCCGGGCGGCGAGCCGGGCGAGCAGCGCCGTGACGCCGCCGTCGAGACCGGCGCGCAGGATCCTGGGCCCTCGGTCACAGCCTCGCGGCACCGCCTGCGCGTGGCCGGCCTGGTCGCCGCAGCCGCGGGAGTCGCGGCAGTCGTCGCCGCCGCCGCATTCATCGTGGCGGGGCCGTACCTCCGCGCGCCCGACGCGGCGGGGTCGACGGGCGGCGGCACGTTGGCGTCTCTGATCGGCAGCTCGACGCCGTCTCCCATCGCGGGGCCGATCACGCCGACGGCCTTTCCGTACGACGACCTCGCGATCCTGCGCCGCCAGCGGCTGTCGACCGACGTGCTGCCCGCCGGCACGTTCCGGGCCGCCGGCGCGACCGACACCCCGATCGTCGCCGACGTCGCCGTGTGCCTGCTGCTCGACGAGCCGGCATCGGGTGGCCTGACTTCCGGCTGCGGCGGGGCGTCTGCCGCCGGGGGAGTGAGCATCGAGGCGGGCGACAGCGGCTCGGGCGGCACGTTCGCCCTCGTGAACGACGGCGGCGGGCGCTCGTGCGTCAGGGCTCCCGCCGGGTCGCAGCGTCTGGCGCCCAACGTGTGGGTCTCGCCCCCGTCGAAGTAGCGGGGGGCTACGGCAGCAGGATCACCTTGCCGGACGTCGTTCGCGACTCGGCGAGGGTGAGGGCCTCCACCACGTCGGCCAGCGGCAGCTCGGCGGCGATGTCGGGCACCAGGTCGCCGCGACGGACGAGGTCGACGAGGGCCGTCAGATCCTGCGCCAGGCGGCGGCGGAAGACCGCGGGCCGCGCCTTCGAGAGGCTCCAGATGTTGTAGAACGTGGCACGGCGGCCGTTCGGCAGGGCGCTCCGCAGCACGTTCCACGCCAGGGCTCGGACGAAGGCCGCGCCCATGCTGCCGTCGCCCGTCGTCGTCGACATGATGGCGTAGCAGACGAGGCTGCCGCGGGGGGCGAGCATCCGCCACGACGTGTGCATCACGGCACCGCCGACGTTGTCGAACACGGCGTCGACGCCGCCCGGGGCGAGCCGGCGCACGGCTGCGCCCAGGTCGGGGTCGTTGTAGTCGAGCGGTTCGACGTCGTTGTCGCGCAGCTGCGCGTGGTGGCGAGGTGAGGCCGTGCCGATGACGCGCACGCCGTCGCGCCGAGCGAGCTGGGCCAGGATGCCGCCGACGCTGCTGTTCGCCCCGTGCACCACGATCGTGGAGCCGGCGCCGAGGGGGCGCTTCGCCGCGCGGTGCAGCATCTGCCAGGCGGTGACTCCGCTGACGATGAGGGTCTCGATCTCGGCCGGGCGCACGTCTTCGGCGACCACGATGGCGTCCTGCGCCGCGATGTCGACGTGGGTGGCCCAGGCGCCGTGCTGGGTGAGAGCTGCGACGCGACGGCCGGTGAAGGCGCGGTCGACGCCGTCGCCCACGGCCTCGACGCGGCCGACGAGGTCGTAGCCCGGCACGAACGGGAACTTCGGCTGTCCGTAGTAGCGACCTCGGCGCATCGCCTTCTCGGCCGACGAGACGCCGGTGGCCTCGACGCGCACGACGATGCGGCCCGCCGTGGGTGCGTCGAGCGAGCCGGGCTGCAGGATCAGGCCGTCGGGGGCGACGAGCCCGGGGAGGACGACTTCGAGGGTGGTGGTGCTCATGGTGATCTCCTTCGGTTGAGAGTGACTGGTCACTCACTATGCAGGCCGCGGAAAGGGGCGGCCTGCTTGTTCGGTGCGGTGCGGTGCGGGTCGGTGCGGTGCGGTGCGGTGCGGTGCTAGCGGGGCGACGGGTGGCTGATGCCGGCCGAGACGACCTCGGCCCAGTGGCCCTCGCTGCCGTCGATGCCGGCGGTGACGATGAGGTGGCAGAGCTGCCCGTAGGCGAGGAAGCGCTGCACGGCCGCATCCGAGGCGCCCGAGCGGGTCGAGGCGAACTCGGTGACCCGCTCGAGGCCGGCCCGCAGGGCGGCGGCGATCTCGGGCACCGTGGTGGCCGACTGGGCGTGCACCTGCAGCATGATCAGCGAGCGGTCGGCGATCAGCTCGGCGTAGGCGGCGCCCATGGCGTCGAGGATGCCGGTCGGCGACTGGTCGACGGTCTCGGCGTGCGCCCCCGCCTCGAGGGCGTCGACGATGCGGTCGAAGCACCGGTCGAGGGCCGCCACGAACAGCGACTCCTTGCTCGGGAAGAGCTTGAAGACGTAGGCGGTAGAGATGCGCGCGTGCTCGGCCACCGCGGCGACGGGCGTGCCGAGGTAGCCGGTGCGCGCGAAGACCTCGACGGCGGAGTCGATCGCGGTGTCGCGCCGGGCCTCTGCGGTCGAGAGTGTCTTCGTGGTGGACATGTGAGTGACTGTACACTCACTCTCTCCATCGGTGCAACAAGCTCTCGCGCGACAGCTGTGCAGGTGGCCGCCTCAGATCGCATACGCCCGCATGAAGGCCTCGACGCCGTCGCGCAGGATCTCCTCACGGCGGCTGCCGGGGACGGCGATCGCGAGCGGCGTCTCGCTCTGAGACAGCCCGAACGTCAGTGCGGTGAACTGATCGGCGGCAGTGCGGGGCTTCGGCACGTGCAGCAGCCCGGCCTGCTCGAAGTGGGCGAACCGCTCGGCCAGCAGGTCTTCGGGCTCGCGTGCCGTCCAGCGTGCTGCGAGTCCGGGCAGGTGCGCGGCCTCCGACCGGACGAGCCCGACCAGCGCCGCATAGTCGGCCGAGCCGAGCGTGGTGTCCGCGACCCGGGCCACGAAGGCGTGCAGCGCCGCCTCCAGGTCGGCGCGGGTGCGGACGTCATCCGAGAGCTCGTCGTCGACGGCCGCCTTGACCGATGTCAGGAGCCCTTCGACCGACTGCTCCACCACGGCGAGCAGCAGGGCGCTCTTGTCGCCGAAGTAGTCGTAGATGGTGCGCTTGGAGACCCCGCCGGAGGCTGCGGCGATCGAGTCGACGCTGGTGCGTTCGAAGCCGTCGGCGAGGAAGAGGTCGCGGGCGGCCGTCAGGATCGCCGAGCGCTTGGCCGCTGATCCTGCCCTCAGGGGTCGATCGGCAGCGGTGGTCACGCGCTGATCCTATCGGCTCTCGACTTAACTACACTGCACGGTGTAGTTTACAAATTATGACTCAGACCTCAGAAACGGCATCGGCGGTCGACACGTCGTCGGCCCTCGTGAGTGATCGCCGACTCACTATCACCAGCGTCGTGCTGCTGCTCGGCGCGATCACGAGCATCCTCGACACCACGATCGTCAACGTCGCCCTCGACCACCTGCACGTCGTCTTCCACGCCTCGGTCGCATCGACGCAGTGGATCTCGAGCGGGTATCTCCTGGCGCTCGCCGGCGTCATCCCGATCACGGGCTGGGCGAGCGAGCACTTCGGGGCACGACGCGTCTGGACCGCCGCGGTCGCCGTCTTCCTTCTCGGCTCGGTGCTCTGCGGGCTGTCGTGGAACCTGCCGAGCCTCATCGGGTTCCGCGTGCTCCAGGGCGTCGGCGGCGGCATGGTGCTTCCCGTCACGATCACGATCCTGACGCGGGCAGCCGGCCCGGCGCGGCTCAGCAAGGCGATCGCCGCCATCGGCATTCCCGCCCAGCTCGGGCCGATCCTCGGCCCGGTGATCGGTGGCGCACTCGTCTCGTCGGTGAGCTGGCGCTGGCTCTTCTTCGTCAACGTGCCGCTCTGCGTGGCCGCCCTCGTGCTCGCCCCGCGCCTGCTGCCGACCGCCGACGGGCTCTCGCGTGCCGAGCGGGCGGCACACCCCTTCGACCTCGTCGGGTTCGTGCTGCTCACCCCCGGGCTCGTCGGCCTCGCCTACGGCATCAGCCGGGCCGGGGGCGACGGCGGCTTCACCGCGTTCGACACCTGGGGGCCGATGGCTGCCGGGGTCGGCCTGGTGCTCGGTTTCGTCGTCTACTCGCTGCGGGTGAGACGGCGGGCCCCGCTCGTCGACGTGCGCCCCTTCCGGCGGCGCAGCTTCGGGCTCGCGGGTGTGATCACGTTCGTCGGCGGTTTTTCGACCTACTCGGCGATGTTCCTGCTGCCGCTCTTCTATCAGCAGATCCGGGGCGACTCGACGTTCGCCACCGGCCTGCTGCTCATCCCCCAGGGGCTCGGCACGGTCACCTACTTCGTGCTGAACGGGCGGCTGAAGGGCCGCATCGAGCCGAAGTGGATCGTCGTGACCGGTGGCATCCTGACCATGCTCGGCCTCGTGCCCTTCACGATGGCCAGCGCGTCGGGGCACGACGTGCTGCAGCTCGTCGGGCAGTACGTGCTCGGCCTCGGCTCGGGTGCGGTGCTGATGACGATCATGACGCTGGCGTTCGCCGATCTGACGCACGCGGAGATCCCGCGGGCCGGCACGGCCTTCAGCATCGTGCAGCGAGTCGGGGCGCCGTTCGGCGTCACCGTGATCGCGGTCCTGCTCGAGGGGGCGGTGTCTCGCGCCGGGTCGAGCCCGGCGGCCGCCGCTGCGGCGTTCGGGCAGACGTTCTGGTGGGTGCTGGCGTTCGGGCTGGTGCCGCTAGTGCTCGGCTTCCTCCTGCCGCGGACGCGCCGCTAGGGCCGCCGTTAGGGGCCGGCGACGCCGCCGTAGAGATCGGGCCGACGGTCGGCGAAGGCGTCGGCGAGGCCGCCGAGCCCCTTCGAGCGCGAGGCGGCGGCGTCGACCTCGGCGTAGGCGAACCCCTCGCCCGCCCCGACCTCGGCCAGCACCCACCCGTCGGCCGAGATGATGCTCGAGCCCTCGTTCCACGCCACGCCCCGCTCGACACCCGAGCGATCGGCGCAGGCGATCGCCATCCGATTGACGCGGGCCGCGGTCATGGCTGTCTGTACCTCGGCGACACGCTCGCCGGAAGGGCGCGGGGCGAAGGGCCAGTTCGTCGGCACGGCCAGGATCTCGGCGCCGGCGAGGGCGACCAGGCGGGTCCACTCCGGGAACTCGACGTCGAAGCAGACCATGGTCGAGAGCGCGCCGTGGGCCGTCTGCACCACCGGGGGCGCCGTTGATCCTGGAGTGAAGTACAGCTTCTCTTGATCCCACAGGTGCACCTTGCGGTACACGGCCCGCACTCCGGTGCCGTCGACGATGGCCGCGCTGTTGTAGACGTCGCCGTCGGCGCCCTGCTCGGCGAAGCCGCCCACGACGACCGCGTCGGGCCGGGTGGCGGCAAGGCGAGACCACTGCTGCAGGATCTCGTCGTCGGGGCGGATCGCCGCGGCTCTCGCTTCGGCCTTCGACTCGAACACGTAGCCGGAGGTGACCAGCTCGGGCAGCACCACGATGTCGGCCCCGTTGCCGAGGGCCTCCTCGAGGGCGGCGACGGCGCGCGGCTGGTTGCTCGCCTGGTCGGTGACGGAGGGGGCGAGCTGGGCGGTCGCGACCGTGGCCATCAGGCTGCCGGGCCGGCGGCCTGGGTGGGCGTCGCTGCGGGCATATAGGTCGACACGACCGTGCCCGTCTCGGTGGTCACCGACGACCTCAGCGTCAGCGCGCGTTCGCCCCGTCGCGCCCAGAGCTTCTTGCCCGCGCCGACGACGACGGGGAAGACCATGAAGCGGTACTCGTCGATGAGCCCCGCCTCGCTCAGCGTGTTGAAGAGCTCGCCCGAGCCGTTGATCAGGAGGGTGCCCGTGCTCTCGTCGGCCTTGAGGGCCGTCACGGCGGTGACGACGTCGCCCTCGAGCGTCGTCGCATTCCACTCGAGCGTGTCGAGGGTCGCGGTGGCCACATGCTTCGGCATCGTGTTCATCTTCACGCCGAACTCGCCCGTCTCGGCCTCCATCTGCGGCCACGCCTGCGAGAACCCCTCGTACGTGACGCGGCCGAGCAGCAGGGCGTCGGCCTCCTCGAGGTTGTCCGCCTGGAACTTCGCCAGCTCGGGCCCGAAGTACGGCCCGACCACGGGCTCTTCGAAGACCCCGTCGAGGGTGACGTATTCGACCGCGACGACTTTGCTCATGCCGAGATCCTAGGGCGCGAGACCTCACGATCGACAGCCTCGGAGGCGCGAAGGCCGTCGTTCCTGAGGTCTCGCCACCCGCGGAACACTTCGCTTAGAATGGATTGTCATGTCACATCCGGTTTCGCTGACTTCGGTGCTCTCTGTCGAACGAGTGTCGAAGACAGTCGGCACCGTCGAGATCCTGCGTCCGACGTCGTTCGAGGTGCGGGGCGGCAGCGCGACGGCACTGGTCGGGCCGAACGGGTCGGGCAAGACGACGCTGCTGCGGATGGTGCTGGGCCGAGACGACCCGACGACCGGGACTGTCTGGCTGAGCGACGAGGCACGGGCATCCGAGCCGGGAATCGCCTCGTTGACCGATGCCGCACCGCTCTACCGAGACCTCACCGTCCGTGGCATCTTCAACTCGTCCAGGCGAGCTGGGGTGGCGAGGCGAGAGCCGGCGATTTCCTGCCGGTAGTCGAGCGGTTTCGGGCAGAGCGAATCCTTCAGCAGTTTCCGGCCGAACTCTCGTCGGGCGAACGCCAACTCGTCGGGCTGGTGTGCACGCTTTATCGCCCGGCCGCCCTGATCGTTCTCGACGAGCCAGAGCAGCGCCTCGACGAGGCGCGTCGGGTGGCGCTGGCGGAGGCGCTTCGAGAACGGGCCGCCGCGGGTGCGGGCATCCTCATCGCGACCCATGACGCGGGCCTTCGCCTGGCCGTTGCCGATGCGGTCGTGGATTTGAGGTCGGGCCATCTCGAGTCGGGCGAGCCCACCGCGGGCGACCTTCCGTGACGCTCGCGTTCTTCCGGTCGAGTCGATCCGGTCAGGACGACCTCCGGCGCCGATACGACGCCGCGCGCTCCGTGATCTCGCGTGCCGACGGATCCTCTCGGCTCGGTCTCGACTGGAGATCGTCTACCTGGCACTGGCACTCGGTGGGGTCGCGGTCTACCCGGCTCTTCGCGTCGTGACGATGCTGCTCGGGCAGTTCATCGAGCCGGTGCCGACCGAAGCCGTTGCGTGGCTCGGGATGGCGGTCGCCGGCATCCTGCTCGCCGGGGCCCCGTTCGCGCCGCGCTGGCTCGGGCCGGTGGGGTGCGATCTGCGAACCCTGCACTTCTTCGTGCGAGGACCGTTCGGCACTCGAATGGTGCTCGCCTCGAGTGCTCGTCGTCGAACCGTGGCCGCCGGCGGCATCGGAGTCGTCCTGGCGGTCTGTCTCTCTTTGGCAACCGGTGCACCCCCCGTCGCGACGGCTTGCTCAGGCGCGGCGGGGCTGGCCGCCGGAGTTCTCGTGGCCTTGGCCATCCTGGCTTCCCGGTCTGCTGCGCAACGAACCGTCCGTCTCGCCTCGGCGGGCATCGGGGCATGTGCCCTCGGCGGCGGGATTGCGGGGAGCGTGTTCGAGTGGGCCACCCAGGCGCTGATTCCCGTCGCGTTCGTCGCGCTCGCCGCCGGAGTGGTCGGCATCCTGTTCGTCGGCCGGCTCGTCGAGGGCGTCTCGGCCGCAACGCTCGAGGTCGACGCAGAGCGGCGGGCCACCTCCGCTGCTGGAGTCGTCGTCGGCGATATCAAGGCCGTCTTTCCGCCTCCGTCGCCGAGTCGTTTTCGGCGGCGCGGACGGCCCCTCGACTTCTCGACCGGGCTGGCCCGCCGCATCGTCCGACGGGATCTGCGCGGGATCGAGCGCCTGCCGGCCCCTGCGATCCTGTCGTGCGTCGTCGTTGCGCTGGCATCCGCTCTCATGGTTGTCGAACGGCAGCCGGCAGAGATCTTCTTCTGCGGTCTTGTCGCCCAGGTGGCGGTCGGGCCGCTGATGGCGGGGCTGCGCAACCACGTGGAGCACATCGGGCTCGATGCGCTCGACAGGGGCGGGTTCGCGCAGAAGTGGCTCGCGCACCTCATGGTCCCCGCAGCGCTTGCCCTCCTGGCAGCCTGCCTAGGCGGAGGCGTTGCAGCCGGGGTGCTGGGCGCTCCGGCAGCGACGGCGTTCATCGGCGCAGGCATCACCCTCGTGGCACTGGCCGCCCGTGCCTGGACGGCGAACAGCGGGGCCGCCCCGCTCTGGGTCTCCACCCCTGTGCCGACACCGGCCGGTGACGTCTCGAGCGCCGTGTTCATCGGGTGGGTGTGCCGCAGTGCGCTGCCGGTGGCGATCGTCAGCCTGGCCATGCCACCGGTCGGGCTTCCCGTCGCCCTGCTGGCGGGCCTCCTCGTCGCGGTGCTCCTGGCGATGCTCTCGCTACGGCGGCTCTGCGCATGATCCCGGCGTCCGATCGGCGGGCACACGCCCGGCCCGCTCCCGAATGCGACAAGGGCACCCCGAAAAACGCGTGCACTTGTCGCATTCGGGCGCGAACCTGCGCGGCAGGCGAGCTCGCAGTCGAAGAGCGTCAGCCTGCCACCCGAGCCCCGCGATACACCGCCACGAGACCGTCGGCCGAGTGCGGCCAGCTCAGCCCCGTGGCACGGACGCGCGCGGTGGTCGAGAGCGACGACGACAGGGCCGGCGACTCCAGGATCCTGCTGAGCGCGTCTGCCCACACGCCGGGTTCGCGCGACGCCAGCACGATGCCAGTGACGCCGTCGACGACGGCCTCGCGCAGGCCTCCCGCAGCGGCGGCCACGACAGGGGTGCCCGACGCGGCGGCCTCGAGCGCCACGAGCCCGTAGGTCTCGGAGTGCGACGGGATCAGCACGAGAGCCGCCTCGCGCAGCAGCTTGGCGAGATCGACCCGCGACTGCGGGCCCACGAAGCGGACGCAGGATGCCACGCCCTTCGCCTCGGCCAACGCCCGGAGCTCGGCCGGATAGTGCAGGTAGTCGACCGATTCTTCACCCGCGACCACGAGCTCGGGGCGCAGCTCGGGCGGGACCAGGGCGATCGCGGCGATCGCCAGATCGAAGCCCTTGAGTGGGTCGAGCCGGCCCGCGACGACGACGTACGACGTCTCCGCACGGGTGCCGGGGTGGAAGAGCACGGAGTCGACGCCGGGGGACACGACGCTGACGTCGTCGACGCGGGCGCCGAGTCGCTTCACGACGGTGTCGGCCTCCGCGGCGCTGATGGCGATGACGCCGTCGGACTCCTTGGCCAGCCGGGCCTCGCCGGCGAGGCGGCCGGGAGACTCGGGGCGCTCGCCCTCTGAGAGGGGCGATGCCGGGTCGGCGGCGATGCTGTGGAAGCTCTGCAGGTGCGGGATGCCGCGCCGGCGCGCGAACGGCAGCGCCGCGACCCCCGAGAACCAGTGGTGCGAGTGCACGATGTCGAACGGCCCGAACGCGTCGAGAGCGAGGCCGAACTCGTCCATGTACTTCTCGTGCTCGCCCTTGGCGAGCGGCTCGGGCGGGCCCGCGTCGAGGAAGTGCAGCGTGACGTTCTCGCCGAGTTCGGTGGCGTCGGGCTGCGACAGCGACGAGCGGCGCGTGAACACGTCGACGGTGTGCCCGAGCACCCCGAGGGCGACCGCCTGGTTGCGCACGACGACGTTCATGCCGCCGGCGTCGCCGATCCCCGGGTCCGATGCGGGCGAGGTGTGGAGACAGATCAGCGCGATGCGCAGGGGGCCGGAGGCAGTGGGGGCACCCCCCGAGCGTATCGGCAGCGAGGTGGGGAGGAGCGGTCAGAGCGCGGGGGAGCCGCCCTCGTCGAGCAGCTGGCGCAGCTCGGCGAGGTTGATCGGAACGGTGTCGACGAGCGACGGGTCGTCGTGCTGTGCAGAACTCTCGTTGTCCATGACGTCAGAGTGCCACGGGTCGGTATCAAGGGGCTCGGAATGAGGGCGTGTCGGGGGACAAAAAGCGGTTCGGGCGTCTTCAGCCGCGACCCCGTACAACTGGAGGCATGACAACCTCCTACCCCTACCCGCTCGGCGTGACTCTCGTGGACGGCGGCGTGAGCGTCGCGGTCTACTCCGAGACGGCCGAGGCGGTGCACTTCTGCGCCTTCGACGAGGAGGGGGAGGAGAAGCGCACGTGGCTGACCGATCGCACCGGCTACGTCTTCCACGGCTTCGTGGCCGACATCGGTGTCGGCACACGGTACGGGCTGCGCGTGGACGGGCCGTGGGATCCTGCGCGGGGTCTGCGTCACGACGTCGACAAGCTGCTGCTCGACCCGCACGCGCGCGCGGTCGAAGGCGGCTTCGAGTGGGGGCAGCCGCTGTTCTCGCACGACTTCGGCGACGAGCTGACCCGCAACGACGAGAACTCCGCCACGTCGATGCCGAAGTGCGTCGTCACCGACGCGTCGTTCGACTGGTCGGGCGACACGAGGCCGCACGTGCCGCTGCACGACACCGTCGTCTACGAGGTGCACGTCAAGGGGTTCACGAAGCTGCACCCCGACGTGCCCGAGGAGATCCGCGGGACGTACGCGGGGCTCTCGCATCCTGCCGCCCTCAAGCACCTGACCGATCTGGGCGTGACCAGCGTCGAGCTGCTGCCGACGCAGCAGTTCGTGCAGGACGACACCCTGAAAGACAAGGGGCTGTCGAACTACTGGGGTTACAACACGATCGGCTTCTTCGCGCCGCACAACGAGTACTCGTCGTCGGGGCAGGGCGGCCAGCAGGTCGAGGAGTTCAAGTCGATGGTCAAGGCGCTGCACGCCGCCGGCCTCGAAGTGATCATGGACGTCGTCTACAACCACACCGCCGAGGGCAACCACGAGGGCCCGACGCTGTCGTTCAAGGGCATCGACAACGCCTCCTACTACCGGCTCGTCGACGGTGACCAGGGCCACTACTTCGACACGACCGGCACCGGCAACAGCCTCAACGTCGGGCACCCCGCGGCCCTTCGACTGATCATGGACTCGCTGCGCTACTGGGTCACCGACATGCACGTCGACGGCTTCCGGTTCGACCTCGCGACCACGCTGACGCGACAGGACGGCGACGCCGAGAAGCACTCCGCCTTCCTCGACCTCTGCCACCAGGACCCGGTGCTGAACTCGGTCAAGCTCATCGCGGAGCCGTGGGACACCGCGGGGTACCAGGTCGGCGGCTTCCCCGCCGACTGGTCGGAGTGGAACGGGAAGTTCCGCGACGACACCCGCCAATACTGGGGCGAGGGCGACGTGCTCGGCACCTTCTCGCAGCGCGTCATGGGCAGCCCCGACGTCTATCAGGGTGACCGCCGCTCGCCGCTGGCGTCGGTCAACTTCGTGACGGCGCACGACGGCTTCACGCTGCGCGACCTCGTCTCGTACACGTCGAAGCACAACGAGGCCAACGGCGAGGACGGCCGGGACGGGTCGGACGACAACAACTCGTTCAACGGCGGCGTCGAAGGGCCGACCGACGACGCGGGCGTCACCGAGTGGCGCGCCCGACAGCAGCGCAACCTGATGGCGACGGTGCTGCTGTCGGCCGGCGTGCCGATGATCCTGGGCGGCGACGAGATCGGGCGCACCCAGGGCGGAAACAACAACGCCTACTGCCAGGACAACGAGACCTCGTGGTTCGACTGGTCTGCGGTCGACCACGATCTGCTCGCGTTCACGACGTCGCTGCTCGAGCTGCGCCGCGAGAACCAGGCGCTGCGACCGACCTGGTTCCGCACCGCCCCCGAGGCCTCGAAGCTGCGCTGGGTCGAGGTGCTGCGCGCCGACGCGAACCCGTTCGAGGAGGCCGACTGGCAGGATCCCGAAAACCGCGCCGTCATGTTCGTCGTCGGTCGCGAGGGGGCCGACACGTTCGCCCTGCTGATGAATGCGGCGGGCAACGGCGTCGAGTTCACGCTGCCGCTGGCCCCCGACCTCGAGTGGGAGCTCGCGCTGTCGAGCGACCCCGAGCAGGCCGTGGCGACCCCGGTGTCGACCCTCATCGTGCGCGACGCGTCGTTCACCCTCGTGCGTTCGCGGGTGGCCTGAACTCGGCCCGAACCCGCCCGCTGAGAGTGCGCAACTCGCCGCTCACTTTCGTCGTGGGTCGCGGTTTCCGCACTCTCGGCGGCCCGTAGGGTGGAGGCATGCGCCGCAGCACCGTGACCATCCGCTCGCTCGTCGAAGAGGACTGGCGCGACCTCCGCGCCATCCGCCTCGAGATGCTCGCCGACACGCCGATCGCCTTCGGCGAGACGTTCGACACCGCCTCACGACGGGCCGAGCCGGAGTGGCGCATGCGCGCTCGCCGCGGTCACGAGCCCAACCAGGCCTCGTTCGTCGCCATCGACGACGCGACGATGCGGTGGGCGGGCGTCATGGCCGGCTACATCCCGCCGGGCGCCGGCCCCCTGCTCGTCGGCGTCTACGTCACCCCCGATTTTCGAGGGCAGGATGCCGGGGTGGCCGATGCCCTGCTCGCAGCCGTCGAAGAGTGGGCGCGCGGGTTCGGCCCCACACTGGAGCTCGACGTGCACGAAGACAATCCCCGAGCCATCCGCTTCTACGAGCGACAAGGTTTTCGCGACACCGGCCGACGCCTCACCTACGACCTCGAGCCCGGCGGCCTCGAGTGGCGGATGGAGAAGCGGCTCTAGCCGGCGGGGCCGGGCCGCGGCAGGCGCTGCGACGGGCGCGCGGGCGCGACGATCACGGCCGGGCGACCGGTGGCATCCTGCGCGTCGATCGGTGAATCGAGGCCGAGCAGCTGCACGCGGGCCTCGCCGTGGCGGTGCAGGATCGCCGCCGTCCACGCGCACAGGGCCGCGTCGATCAGGTCTTCGCGGTGCTTGTGCGCCGGGCCCGCCAGCGGGGTCGGCGACGTGAGCAGCTCGGCCGTCACGGGGTGCGAGGCGAGCCGCAGCGGCGGGTCGGCGGTGTCGAGCCGCGCAAGGCGGGCGATCAGGTCGTCGGTGGCGATGGCCCGAGCGGCTCGAGCCTCGACCGGGGGTACTCCTCGGGGCAGGCGCTTGTAGCGGGGGCGCTCGTCGTCGTAGCCGAGCTCGTTCATGCCGACGAGCGTCGTGTAGGGGTAGCACTCGACCAGCGAGACCCGAGGCCGTTGGGCTGCAGGATCGTGACGCCCTGAGACGACGACGGCACCCGCCTCTTCGAGGCGGTCGCGCAGCGTCACCCCGCCGAGCCATTTCAGCGCCTGGTTCGTCGCGTTCGCCGACACCTTCCAGCGGCCGTAGGCCCGGCCGACCTGCTTCTCGCCCTCGCGCATGCCGGTGGCGTTGGGCACGACCAGCGGCGCGTCGACGGCCACGATCGCGCGGCTCTCGCCGACGGCCGTCAGGATCCAGTCGGCGACGGCCTCGATGCCGCGAGCCCAGCCGGCGCCCTGCACGGTGCCGTGCTCATCGATGACGCAGAGCCCGGTCTCGTTGGCCGGCTTCGCCGCCGTGCCCTCGCCCCAGGCGAGGTCGACGCCGACGAATCGCACGGCACCTGTGTCGGGCACCGCGCCGTCAGCTCTCGGGGTCGACGCCGACGCTCCGGATGGGCGTGCCCTCGGGCAGGCCGCGGGTCTTTGCGAAGACCTGGCCGAGCACCGTCCAGTGCACGCTGACGTCGGTGCGTTCGAGATTGGCGGTGTCGTCCGTTCCGCCGAGGAAGAGCGGGTGGATGTAGCTCAGGCACTCGTCGAACGCGAGCTGCTCTGCATCCTGCCCGGCCGTGCCGTTGGCCGCGCGCCACTCGGCGTAAGCCCCCGCACCCAACGTTGCGGCCGCCCCGTCGCCGTTGAGGAATCCGATGAAGTCGCTCAGGCCGGCGACCGGCTCGAGCACGCCCGTTCCGACGTCGGCCACCA
Organism: Frondihabitans sp. PAMC 28766; assembly: GCF_001577365.1. Lineage (NCBI taxonomy): Bacteria > Bacillati > Actinomycetota > Actinomycetes > Micrococcales > Microbacteriaceae > Frondihabitans > Frondihabitans sp. PAMC 28766. The sequence continues at coordinate 235,233 of NZ_CP014513.1, read as the reverse complement.
CGATCAGCGGGTCGGCCTGCGGAGTGCTCGGCGGCACCGCGCCGTACTGCCGCCCCCGCCAGTCGATCGCGAAGAACGCAGTGCCCAGCGCGACGTCGTCGCCGAACGCCGCTCGCACGAGCTCGCCGCCCTCGGCCCCGGTGTCGGCGTTGTGGAAGCGCAGCAGCCCCTCGTCGAACGACCGCCCGCAGTAGTTCGCATCGGCGAAGACACCGCCGAGGGGCGCAGGATGCCACGGGGTCAGGTCGCCGAAGACGTCGGCGTCGGGCGTCAGCATCGTGGTCTCCTCATCCGTCCACCCTACGGGTCAGCTCATGCCGGGAAGGCCGAGAAGGCCGGCTTCGAGGCGGGCGCGCTCGTGCTCGAGGCGGTCCATCGGCCAGACGGGAGAGCCGCCGTAGGCCCAGATCATTGCCAGTAAGGAGAGATCGTTGAGGAAGGGAGTGATTCGATTCGGCGGTGGCAGGATGAACGAGCCGGGAGACGGGTCGAGGCCCAATGAGCGGCGCAGTTTCGGATCATCGAGGGGGCGCTTGAACGGCAGGCCCTCCTTTTCCATGAAGAGAGGCCGATAATCGTCATCGAAAGCGTGCTCGCCAAGTTTCGCAACCGAATCCAGGTCGCCTTCGCGAGCGGCGGCCCAGCGGACATCGTGCACGATCATTCGGAGGACTTCGAACTGGCCCCAGTTCATCCAGGGCACGGAGGCTACATGCTGCGCGGCCGGGAACGCTCGATCCCAGTGTCCATAGAGCCTCAGAAGCAGGAGGTCGCCCTTGAGGCCGACCATCGAGCTCGACTGGGTGAAGTCGACGGCGGGGGCATTGCGCCTCAACCTGGCATCGACGATGGCGGGCAGTAGAAGTCCGTCGGGTGCATCCAGTGATTTTAATGCCGGCCTCTGATTGTGATTCGCGGCGGCCAAGATAGCTGAAAAAGGCCGATTCGAGGGGTCGTTCAATTGTGCCGGTCCGTCCTGGACTTCGGCTTCGCGAACGAGACCGACTTGGCGCTCCGCTTGACGATCGAAAGCGCGACTTTAGGGAGATTCAGGCCGGTGGGGTCGATCGCCGAATCGATGGCGGATGCGTGATCGCGGTCTGCCGCGGCGAGAATGCTCGCCATATCTCGGCTGACTGATCGGGTGAAAGCTTCGTCGTTCACGGGCTCATGCCCGGCAGGGCGAGGAGGCCGGCTTCGAGGCGGGCACGCTCGTGCTCGAGGCGGTCCATGGGCCAGACGGGAGAGCCGCCGCAGGCCCAGATCAGAGCTAGTTGGAAAAGGTCTTGGAAGAAGAACTGGGGTCGCTCACCGGGAGTCGCCTTCAGACCGTCGTAGGCGGGGTCGAGGCCGAGTGGGCCACGCAACCTCGGGTCGTCGAGGGGACGTGCGAAGCCTGCAGTGTCCCCGTCGCGAACGTCGGGCACCCAGTCGGCCGGTTCGTAGACGTTCTTGGCAAGGGCCTCCGAGATCGACGCCGCACCTGAACGCATTGCGTACCACCGGGCCTCGTGGACGATTCCGCGCTGCGTGTCGAAGTAGCCCCAACCGAGGAACGGCACTGATGCGATTCGCTGCACGACGGGAAGAACGACGTCCCAGTGCCCGAGGACTCGGAGGGTCAGCAGCGCATTGTGCAGGTCGGTCATGGACTTCGGCTTCGCGAACGAGACCGACTTGGCGCTCCGCTTGACGATCGACAGCGCGACTTTAGGCAGATCCAGGCCGGTGGGGTCGATCGCCGACTCGATAGCGGATGCATGTTCGTGGTCTGCCTCGGCGAAAATGGTCGCCACGTCTCGGCTGGCTGATTCGGTGAAGGCCTCCTCGCTCACGGGCTCATGCCGTTCACGGGAGTTCAAGCCGGCATCGTCTCCTGCGTTGCCGCTCACAGTGCTCACGTGGTCTTGCTCATGCCCGGCAGGGCGAGGAGGCCGGCTTCGAGGCGGGCACGCTCGTGCTCGAGGCGGTCCATCGGCCAGACGGGCGAGCCGCCGTAGGCCCAGATCGTCGAAAGCAAGGAAAGATCTCGGAGGAACGGGTCCATTCGGGCGGCCGGCGGCAGCACATACGCACCCGCTCTCTTCTCGAGCCCCAGAGCCAGCCTCCAATGGGGATCGTCGAGCGGATGCGCAAAGAGCACGGAGTCTTCGTCGAGGAATTGTGGCTCATAATCGTCGTCCTCGACGAATCGCCTCAAACGCGTGGTGAGGTCGTTGTCCCCAGTCCGGTCCGCATGCCAGAGCGCATCGTGGACGGCCATTCTCAGAGGTTCGAATGGAGGAGCCGGGAGGAGGGGCATGCCCATGATGCGGTCGATAGCCCTAACGACCCGGGGCCACGAGCCATAAATGCGCATCAGGAGGAGATCGTGCTCGAGACTGACCAAACTCTCGGTCTTCGAAAACTTCAATCCTTTGCGCGTTCGGTTCAGTTCAGTCACGACAGGTTTTGGAAGCCTCAAACTCGTCGTATCGAGGATCTTCGCGATCTCAGCACCATGCTGCGCGTCCGCTTGCGCCAGGGCATCGTGAACGTCGCGGTCCGAAAAAGGCCGATTCGAGGGGTCGTTCATCGGAACCACTTTATTTGGGTCCGTTCGGATCGCCCGACGGGACGATCATCCCTTGTGGTGGATCGATGATGATCACGCGAGTGTATTTCGTGCCGACGCCGCCGTCGCGACGGATCTGTGAGGCGATCTGAGCTCCGATGCTCTGATTGACGCTCGGGTCAAGTAGTTGGAGGTTGCCAGGGTCGACGGCATTTCCTCCGAGCTGCAACTCGTGGATGTGATCCACGTCTCTATTCGGGTGTTTCGTCCCCGCGGGAAGGCCGTGGCTCCGGTTGTAGATCGCCCGCTGGTTAACGTTTCGAGCGGCAAGAGATACAGGCGTCGCGATCAACTGGCCCATGGCGGCAAAGGCGTCCAACTGTGCGGCCTTCTTGCTAGCCTCGGCGTTCTGATTCGTATCCCAGTCGTTCTTGTAGTAGAGCACGAGCGTCCTGTCGCGCTTCGTCGGCTGTTTCTGACCGATCGATTTTCCTTCTGCCTCCTCGGCTTCCCCGCTGGGCAACGTATAGGGGATGCGGATGGGGTCGTTGCGGGCGGGTGGTTTATCCGGAACGAGCATCTGCGGCACCGTCGGCGGCGCAATGGGCGCAAGCAACCCGGCAGCCCCGGTCCCGGCCCCGAGCCACGGCAGGACGCCGACCTGCGTCAGCACCGGGTCCTCGATCACCATCGTCTCGAAGATCGACTCGATCTCGGCGATCAAGGCCTCGCTGGCCTCGAGCACAGCGGTCTCGACGGCTGCCGTCTCGGTCGCGACGAGCGCCTCGAGGGCGGCGCCCTCGGCGAGGACGGCGCCGCTGGCCGTGGCGATCTCGCCGGCATCGGCGCCGGCCGCCGCCAGGTCGGACAGCCCGAACGTCACCGGGGTGAAGGCGAGGCCGGCGCCACTCGTCGCCGCCACCGCCGCCGCCAGCGTGGCCAGGATCGCGCCGACCGCAGCCCAGGCCCCGACATCGGTCGCGATCATCTTGATCAGGAACGACTGCATGGAATCGCAGAACTCGGCGAGCTTGGTCAGCTGCGAGCTCAGTTGCCTGACGGTGTCGCGGAGCCCGGGCAGCTCGGACGACTTCATCGCGTCGAGAGGGGCGGCGGCGTCGGTGACGTACTGCGACCGAACAGACCGCAGGCCATCGCCGAGTGACGACCAGGCCGCGGCGGCCTGGCCCATCCGGATCACGTCGGCGGTCGGCCAGACCGACTCGACGACGGCCGCGACGAGCTCCCAGCCGTGCGGCTTCGCCTTGCCGTCGCCGCCGATCGCCGATGGCGGGGGCGAGAACGAGTCGCCGAGCGAGCTGGTGCCCTTCGGCGAGGCTGCGGCGCTCCCCGACGACGCGGCCTCGGCGGCGTCGTGGTTCTCGCCCGTCAACTGGACGGCCGCGGCGACCCGTGCCATCGCCCCCGACATGGAGGTGAGGGCGCGGAACATCGCACGCGCGCCCTTGTCATAGTCGGAACCCCACTTGCGCCCGTGGATGTCCGAACCGGACATCGAGGCGGTGCCCGCCAGGGATCCTGAGGCGTCGTGAACGTGCGAGCGCAGGGCTCGCACCGCGTCGTCGAGCGTGTTCGCGACGTCGGTATAGGCGCCCGGGGTGACTTTGACGGTGGTCATCGGCGCATCACCGGCCCCACAGGCGAGCGTTGGCGGCCTGAACGGCCGAGTAGTTGGCGTGGCTCGCCGCGGCGTTCGCGGTCATGACGGCGAGGCCCGCCTGGATCTTCGCGGCGCCATCCTGCCAGGTCTGCTGCAGGGCGTCGAACTGCGCCGAGGCTGATCCTGTCCACTCGAAGTCGGTGAGCGACGCTGCGGCCTGCCGGATCTCGGCGCGCAGCGACTCGCAGTAGTCGACGAGGTTCTGCACGTCGTGACGGACCGTGTCGAGCTGATCGAGGTCGACCTCGTAGGCGGGCATCAGGATGCCCCCGTGCCGGCGCCCGGATCGGCGTCTCGTGTAGAGTCGGCGGCCACGGTCTCGTCGGTGGTGGCGTAGAGCGCGGCTGCCTCGGGCAGAAGCCGGGCCATGCCGGCCAGCGCCTCCTGCACCTCGCCGACACCGTCGATGACCTCTGCCCAGCCCCGGCCAGCCGTCGGCCGCGCGGCCCGACCAGCCCGAGCCGACGAGGCCGGCGACGGCGGCGTTCGCGGCGGTGACGCGCGAGTCGAACTCGGCGAGAGCCGACGCGAAGTGCGCACCCGTCGCCTCGAGCCCCTCGGGCGTGACGCGGAACGTGGACATCGGCGGAACCCCCCTCGTACCCCTCGACCGTACCCCGACCCTCGCGCCAGCCCAAGACGGCACTTCTGCCCACATCGCCGCGACTGCCCAATCGGCGGCGGCGGCTGGCGGGCGGCGGCGGGCGGCGGCGGCCGCCGGCTCAGGCGCCGGGGACGAACCGATAGCCCATGCCCTGCGCGGTGACGAGGTAGCGCGGCTCGGCGGGGACGGGCTCGAGCTTCTTGCGCAGCTGCGCCATGTAGAGGCGGAGGTAGCCGGTGTCGCGCGAGTGGTTCGGCCCCCACACCTGCTGCAGCATCGCCTCGCGGGTGATGAGCTTGCCGGGGTTCTGCACCAGCAGCTCGAGCAGGCGCCACTCGGTGGGGGTCAAGCGGATCAGGCCGCTCGGCCCCGAGACGCTGCGCGCCGAGAAGTCGACGACGACGTCGCCGAACGACGTGGCGGGCTCGTCGGGGGAGGCCACGACGCGGCGCGTCAGGGCGCGGATGCGGGCGAGCAACTCGTCCAGCGAGAAGGGCTTCGTGACGTAGTCGTCGGCGCCCGCGTCGAGGGCGTCGACCTTGTCGGCAGCGCCGGTGCGACCGGAGACCACCAGGATCGGCACCTGCGACCAGCCCCGCAGGCCCTCGATCACTTCGATGCCGTTGAGGTGCGGCATGCCGAGGTCGAGCATCACCACGTCGGGGTGGTGGGCGATGGCCTGGCTCAGCGCCTGCGCGCCGTCGGCCGCGGTGATCACCTCGTAGCCCTGCGCGCCGAGGGTCACCCGCAGGGCGCGGATGATCTGCGGGTCGTCGTCGGCGATGAGGATCTTCATCGGTCGTCGCCCTCCCCTATCTTTTCGGTAGGTTCAGCCTGACCGGAAGGGTCGGCTGAGCCGACAAGGTAAGGCTCGCGGGCAGCCGCGGCGGATGCGGGCGCGACCGTCGCCGGCAGCGACACCACCATCGTGAGGCCGCCGCCGGGGGTGTCGTCGGCCTCGAGCGTGCCGGCCATGCCCTCGGTGAAGCCCTTCGAAAGCGCGAGGCCGAGCCCGAGGCCCGTCGTGTTGTCGGTGTCGCCGAGCCGCTGGAAGGGCTGGAAGACCTGTTCGCGCCGGTCGGCCGAGATGCCGGGGCCGTGGTCGGCGATGCGGATCTCGACGCGGTCGCCGAACGCGCTCGCCGAGACGAGCACGCGCGAGCTGCCCTCGGGTGTCGCCCGGTCGGGCTCGTGCCGCAGCGCGTTGTCGAGCAGGTTGACGACGACGCGCTGCAGCAGCACGGCGTCGGCGGTGACGGCTGGGACGTCGTCGAGGGCGAGCTCGACATGGTCGGGCCCGATGCCGAGCTCGTCGAGGGAGCCCAGGATCACGTCGTCGACGTCGACCCGGTCGAGCGAGACCGCCAGCACCCCGGCTTGCACCCGGCTCACATCGAGCAGGTCGGTGACGAGCGAGGCGAGCGAATCGAGGCTCTCCTGTGCGGTGCTCAGCAGCTCGTCCCGGTCGGCGGCCGACCACTCGACGCCGGGCGAGCGGAGGCCCGAGACGGCGGCGGTCGCGCTGGCGAGTGGGCGGCGGAGGTCGTGCCCGACAGCTGCGAGCAGGGCTGTGCGCATCTGGTCGGCGGCCGCAAGCGGGGCGACCTCTTCGGCGGTGCGGGCGAGGGCGCTGTGCTCGAGGGCCGCGGCGACCTGAGCGGCGACGACCCCGACGAGCCGGCGGTCGGCGACCCCGACGTCGGGCCCGCGCAGCTCGAGCGTGCCCTGATCGCCGGCCGCAACCCGGGTGAGGATCTCGGCGGGCGCGCCACTGGCCTCGCCCGCCGACGCGACCATCGCGCCCTCGCCCGCCGACGCGACCACTTCGCCCTCGGCCGACACCACGCGAACGCTCGTCAGCCCGAACGCCTCGCGCGTGCGCGACAGCAGTGCCTGCAAAGCGTCCTGCCCGCGCAGCACGCTGCCGGCGATCGTCGCAAGCAGCTCGGACTCGGCGACGGCCCGCGCGGCGGACCGCGACCGGCGTGCCGCCTGGTCGACCACGTAGCTCACCAGCAGCGCGTTGACGACGTAGAGCGCGAGTGCCAGCAGGTGCAGCGGCGCAGCGATCGTGATGCTGTGCAGCGGTTGCACGAAGAAGAAGTCGAGCGTGAACCCCGAGAGCACGGCGGCGAACAGCGCCGGCCAGATGCCGCCGACGAGCGCCACGACGACCACCAGCAGCTGCAGCGCCAGCACGTCGCTCGTCAGCGCGTCGTCCGACCGGAACGACGTCAGCAGCAACGTGACCAGCGGCCCGCCGATCAGCGCGAGCACGAGCCCGGCTACTCGGCGCCCCCGTGACAGCGACCCGCCGAGTCGCGGCAGCGTGAAGGCGCCGCCAGCGCTCGAGTGGGTGACGATGTGCACGTCGATGACGCCCGACTCGCGGATGACGGTCGCCCCGATGCCGGGGCCCGTGAGCGCCGCGGCGATCCTGCCCCGACGGCTCACGCCGATCACCAGCTGCGTCGCGTTCATCGAGCGGGCGAACTCGACCAGGGTGCGCGGGATGTCGTCGCCCAGCACCTGGTGATAGCTGCCTCCGAGCTTCTCGGCGAGGGCGCGCTGCGCGGCGAGGGCACCAGGATGCGAGTCGGCCAACCCGTCTTGCCGGCTCACGTGCACCGCGATCAGCTCGCCCCCGGCCGAGCGGGCGGCGATGCGGGCGCCCCGGCGGATGAGCGTCTCGCCCTCGGGGCCGCCGGTCAGCGCGACGACGACGCGCTCGCGCGCCTCCCACTTGCTGTCGATGCCGTGCTCGGCCCGGTAGGCCTTGAGCGCGGAGTCGACTTCGTCGGCGAGCCAGAGCAGAGCGAGCTCGCGGAGGGCCGTGAGGTTGCCGAGCCGGAAGTAGTTGGAGAGCGCCGCGTCGACGCGGGCCGCGGGGTAGACGTTGCCCTCGGCGAGCCGGTCGCGGAGGGCCTGCGGTGCGAGGTCGATCACCTCGATCTGGTCGGCCGCGCGCAGCACGGCGTCGGGCACGGTCTCGCGCTGCGGCGCCCCGGTGATCTGCTCGACGACGTCGCTCAGCGACTCGATGTGCTGCACGTTGACGGTCGAGATGACATCGATCCCGGCCTCGAGCAGTGACTCGACGTCGTGCCAGCGCTTCTCGTGCTCGCTGCCGGGGGCGTTCGTGTGGGCGAGCTCGTCGACGAGGGCGACGTCGGGGTGGCGGGCGATCACCCCGGCGAGGTCCATCTCGTCGAGGTCGACGCCGCGGTGGGTCGAGGTGACGCGGGGGAGCACCTCGAGCCCGGTGAGGAGGGAGGCGGTCGCCGCGCGGCCGTGGGTCTCGACGACCGCCACCACGACGTCTCGCCCTTCCGACGAGATCCTGGCGCCCTCTTCGAGCATCGCGTAGGTCTTGCCCACGCCGGGGGCGGCGCCGAGCAGGACGCGCAATCGGCCCTTCTTCACGGCACCCTCCCTTCTGACGAAATCGACGAGTGACAGCGACCCGACCCGAGCCGCACTCAGCCCTTCAGTTGTGCCAGAACCACGTTCAGGTCGAGCACGTTCACTGTCTGCTCACCAAGGTAACCGGCCTCGCGGCCCTGGACGTGGGCCTCCACCAATCTGTGGACAACTGCCGCGGAGAACCCCCGAGTGGGAGCGACTCGACTGACTTGCTCGAGCGCGCCCGCGCGCCCGCGGGGCCGAGGTCGAGGCCGGAGCCGGACGAGGTCAGCGCGTCGCCAGGCAGCGTATCTAGCACGCCCCCGTGATAGCACCCCCGAATCGGGATCGTCGGCCTCCGCTACCCTTGAATACACACCGACCTGGAGCTCGAATGACGGCACCTCTTCCGGCGCAGGGCGCCATCCGAAAACCATCACCGGCCGACCTCCGCCGCTGGCGGCGCTACCTCGCCGACGAGCGGGCCGAAGGGGCCGTGTACCGCGACCTCGCGCGCCGGCGCTCGGGTGAAGAGCAGTCCATTCTGCTGGCGCTGGCCGAGGCCGAGGGGCGCCATGAGCAGCACTGGCGCGACCTGCTGGGCGACCGCGTGGGGCGACCCGCCGGCACCGACCTGCGCACCCGCATCCTGGGTGTTCTCGCCCGTCGCTTCGGCTCGATCTTCGTGCTCGCTCTCGTGCAGAGCGCCGAGGGCCGCTCGCCCTACGAGACCGACGCCGATGCGACCGAGGCCATGGCCGCCGACGAGCGCATCCACGGCGAGGTCGTGCGCGGTCTCGCCGAGCGCGGGCGGTCTCGGCTGTCGGGAGGGTTCCGCGCGGCCGTGTTCGGCGCGAACGACGGTCTCGTCTCGAACCTCGCCCTCATCCTGGGTGTGAGCGCCACGGGCGTCTCGCACACGGTCGTGCTAGTCACGGGTCTCTCGGGGCTGCTCGCCGGCGCCCTCTCGATGGGCGCCGGCGAATACGTGTCGGTCACGTCGCAGCGCGAACTGCTGGCCGCCTCGGCGCCCGACCCCGAGGCGCAGCAGGTGCTGCCCCACCTCGACGTCGACGCCAACGAGCTCGCCCTCGTCTACCGGGCTCGCGGCATGGACGAGGCCTCGGCCGACGAGCACGCTCGCGAGGTGCTGGCCGCTCTGCAGGTGCGCACGGGGTCGATTCCGGCGCAGGATCCGGCGGCTCTGCTGGCCGCGCCCGTCACCTCGCCTCCCGACGCCGAGTCTGCGGCGGCGAGCGTGGTCGACGAGCACGAGGCGATCGGCTCGGGCTTCACCGCGGCGTTCTCGAGCTTCCTGTGCTTCGCATCGGGCGCGATCATCCCGCTCATCCCGATTCTGTTCGGGGCGACGGGCCTCGTCGCGATCGTCGTCGCAGCCGTGCTCGTGGGGCTCGCCCTCGTCGGCACCGGCGCCATCGCCGGCCTGCTCTCGGGCACCTCGCCCCTGCGCGGGGCCCTGCGGCAGCTCGCGATCGGCTATGGCGCGGCCGCCGTCACGTACGCGCTGGGCCTGCTCTTCGAGAGCCGCTAGCGCCGCCGCTGGCTGTGTGCCTGCCACCCGCCTTGCCCGCCGCGCGTCGCGAGGCGCCAGCGCGCCGGGACGGCCCGCTTCGCGAGATCGCACTTCGGCCCGGCGCGCTTCGCCTCAGGCGGCCGGACAGCGATCTCGCGCCGCCGCCCTTCCGCGCGGCGCCGCCCACCTCAGATGCTGCGGTCGAGCTTCCAGGCGAGCCAGGCCGTGGCGAGCACGACGCCGGCCGAGAGCAGCCGGGCGCCGGTCAGCACACCGGGGCTCGTGGTGGTCATCGAGCTGATGTCGCTGCCGATGCCGATGGCGAAGACCGCGCCGGCGGCCGCGAGAGTCGCGACCATCGCGAGGCCCAGGAGGCCGGACGTGAAGCCGTGCGCGCGCCGACCGACGGTGTCGCGCGGGTCGTTCGACCACACGGCAGCACCGCCGCGCACGATTGCGAGCCACAGCATCGTCACCGCGCAGGCGCCGCAGATGTCGCTGACGCGGTGCCAGCCGTAGGCCACCGTCTGCTCGGCGACCGCGGCGGCGAACGCCGTGCCGACGATCATGATGAACGGCCGCAGGTGCCGGCCGAACGCCGTCGCGAGCCCGAGCACCCCGGCGAGGGCGATGGTCGCGTGGCCCGAGGGGAAGCTGTTGCTCAGCGTGAGCGACGTGAGCTCGGGTCGCGGGGCGATCGCTTTGATCATCTGGGCGGTCGCGATCGCGCCCACGATGAGCACGCTGGCCTGGACCGCGGCGCCGGGGCGCCGGCGAAGGAGGGCGATGACCACGACGATGCCGACGACCAGCAGCACCGCAGGGATCGAGATCGCGTCGAGCGCGCGGCCGGAGCGCAGCAGAGTGCTGCCGTCGACGGAGCGAAGGATGCTGTCCTCGATCTCTTGACCGGGCTTCGTCAACACGGCGATCGAGTAGACGCCGCCGAGAGCCACGACCGAGACCGCGCTGGTCAGAACCCACCGTGTCGGCACCTGTCGACGGACAGCCGTCGAGGTGGAGACTGTGGTCGCGTTCACTGTGCAATCCAATCGCACAACGCCTGACGATTGGCTCCGTCCCGCCCGCCAATGGCCGGTGAGAGATGCGTGCACTGCGGTCTCAGGATGGCGTCGGCGAGGTGGCCGCCTCGTGGCGCCTCACCCACCTCGGCCGCTTCGTCGCCGGCTACCGCGCCCGCTTCGGCGAGCTGGCCGCCGAGACGCTGCGTCGCCAGGGCGCCCGACGCCCCGCCCGACGCCGCCTCGGCCGCCCCGATTCGCGGCTCGGCCCCCGCTCGTGTAATGTTTCCTCTGGCCAATCGGCCAAGGCAACCTGCGCGCTCGTAGCTCAACGGATAGAGCATCTGACTACGGATCAGAAGGTTGGGGGTTCGAGTCCCTTCGGGCGCACACTGGGTCGTTGCAACGACACGAAGTCGTCACAACGACACGAACTGAGATGGGCCCCGCTTCGGCGGGGTCCATTCGTCGTTTGGGGCCGGACAGGCCGTCGCCGGAGTAACTCCCGTGACGATCACCGGAACCGGATTCACTTCCGGGTCCGTGGTCTCCGTCGACGGCGGACCCGCCGACCACGGTCGCCGACTGGGATCGCATCCTCACCACGAACGCCCGCTTGTGAACCGGTCGAGGACCCAATCGCCCAGGATGAGGCGCAGGGGCGGGGTGACGGAGTCGACCACTTTCAGGACGGCTTGAACCGTAGCGGCGGGGTCGCCGGTGGTGTCGGGGCTACGAGGAGACGACTCTCGACGCGATCGCCGAGGCGGCGGGTATCTCGCGCCGCACGTTCTTCTACTACTTGGCCTCGAAGGACGACATCCTGCTCACCTGGAACGACGCCGGAGCCGTGCCCGAGGCTCTCAAGGTCGCGATCCTGGAGGAGGCGTCGAAGTCGGCACCTTTCGAGGCGGCGAGCCGATGCCTGATCGACATGGCGTCGCAGTTCGAGTCTCCCGAGTCCCGAGCGATCGACGCCCATCTACTGCTTCTAGCGCTGCGCGTCGTAGTGGGTGGGAATCGGCTCGGTCTCTTCGCGGATATCGGTGAGCTCGGCCACGGCAGCAGTACCAAAAACGCCAGAGCCGAAAAAGTCATAGTTCGTGAACCGCTCAAAGGTCGGAAGCCGCTCCGCCCAATCCCAATCGGCGCCTGTGTAGGAGAGGAACGCCAAGACCGGGTCGACGCCGCTCAGGCTCACCACCGTGAAAGGGCCGCCACCGCGGAACGAGCATGTCGTGGTGACTTTCATCCGAGCTTCAACGAGTGACTCATCGATGGTTCGAATGTAGATGTCAGTCGAAGACGCCCCTTCCGTGAATCCAGGGGCCGGATACCAGTCGGACTCACGGTGAACGTGATCCAGGAGGATCGCTGTCTGCGGTCGATTCGGGAGCGGGTAATCGTCACAGACGAACCAACGCCCCTCGAAGAAGGCGTGATGACGAGACGGGCGGATCATGCGTCGACGTTACAACGCAGCAGAGGCGCGCAGAGCGTTCCCCTCCGCACGACAAGGGTCCCCGCGAGTGCATGAGAAGGTCGTCGGTAACACGTGTCATCGTCCTCCCGGCCGTGGTGGTGACAGCTTTCGATGCGGACGTAAACTACGGGATGATCACGCCCGTGTTCTCGACCATGGAGGCCAATCGGCCGGACGAAGCCGCCGAGGCCATTCGGCGTGGGTTCGGCTACCAGGTAGCGCTCTCGGCAGGTGATCTGTCCTACCGCCAGCGCGTCATCGTGGGCGATACCGTCGCGGCGTCCGACCTCCACCTGGGCGCGACGCTGAGCCTCGACCTCGATCCGACAGACGAGTTCATGTTCGTCGAGCTGCACTCCGGCACGTATGCCTACAACCCCTGGGGCAGGGATGAGGTCATCGGCTCGGGCGGGTCGTTCGTCATGCCACCGGAGCAGTCGATGCATTTCAGGATCGACCACGCCGACGTGTCGACCGTGTCCTTCTCTGCCCAGACTCTGCGGGAGACGGCTCAGGCCGTCTTCGACGTCGATGAAACCGTGCTGACGGAGGGAGCGGTCGGCCCACGAGACCGGGGAAGGGCGTGGCTCTGGCAGCAGACGGTCAAGGCATACCGACGCGACGTTCTCGAAGCTCCCGACGTCTACGGCCACGATCTTCTCCGGGCCGAGGCGACGCGGTACCTGGTCATGAGCGCGATCTCCGCTTTCGGTCTGGTCGACGAGCCCGATCGTCATGCTTCGGGAAGCGCCGCGATCAAGCGCGCCATCGCCTACATCGACGAACACCGGAGGTCGCCGCTCACGGTCCAGGACATCGCATCAGCGGCACGTCTGTCGCAGCGGGGCCTGCTGCTCGCATTTCGTCGAGAGCGAGGCCTGGCGCCTATGCAGTATGTGCGGGCCGCGCGGCTCGCGGGCGCGCGGTCCGATCTGCTCACCGCCGATCCGACCCGGGGCGACACTGTCGCCGACATCGCCGCCTGTTGGGGGTTCACGAATCCTGGCCGCTTCGCGAACCACTACCGAATCGCCTACGGCGAATCGCCGCGCGACACCCTCGCTCACTGAGCCGGGCGACGTGCCCGCGATTCGCCGGTCGTGACCGCTGGAAGACAGAGGGCGGGGGCCGGTGACGCCCCCGCCCTCTCTTCTCAGGGTCCTGATTCGGCCCCTGAGGCACCCTGATTCTGCCAGCCGCCGCAATCCGAAGGAAGCAAATGACGCCGTTCTGCCCCGGTCCGGGGCGCGAGACTGCCTGCTCTCATCCGAGTAACGCTGGCCCTAGTGCTGTTACTGTCCAGATGCTACCGTTCGTGTCAGGACGACGTGGTCCACGGTTCGGCGGGTTGAGGCGGTACCTGATCCACCGCTTCACCCCGCCCACTGATCGGCCTGGGGGTCAGGTGGTGTAGCGAACTGCCTGGGGCGCGGCGGTGGGGTCGCCCTCAGCGAACTGCCGGAGTGCCTCGCGGACGGGTGATCCTGGTTCAGCGCAGTAAGTGACGAGCTGCTGACCGGTGTCCGCGATGCTGAGCATCTGGCAGTCGAAGGAGAAATCCCCCCGGTCGGGAATCGTCAATTTCTTCTGCACGACGGGCGTCGAAGCGGACTTCTGGTCCCACAGCTCTCCGAAGAGCGGTGACGCGTTCTTCAACTCGTCAACGAGCAGGTTGATCTCGGCGAAACGTGGGTAGCGCAGGAACGAGGATCGGAGATCGGCGGCGACGATCTGGGCGAACGCGCGCGACGAGGGGCTCGACCAGTGGGGGTGGTCTGCCGGGGCTCGAAACATCCACCGGGCGAGGTTCCGGTCTGCCGGAGGCATGGCGGTGAGCTCGCCGATGAAGTATTCGGCAAGGTCGTTCCACGCCAGTACGTTCCAGCTGGCATCGACGACATAGGCCGGCACCTCCGGCATGTTCTCGAGGAGGAACCTGACCGACGAGGAGACCGTGCTCGAGGGCCCCGTGGTGGAGGGCGCGGTGTCTCCGGCCAAGGTGAACAGATACTCGCGCTCGTCTCGCGTCAGCAGAAGAGCGCGTGCCAGCGCCGACAGCACCTGCGCCGAGGGGGTCGCGCCGCGACCCTGTTCGAGCTTGATGTAGTAGTCGATCGAGATGCCGGCGAGCTGAGCGACCTCCTGGCGCCGAAGCCCCGGAGTGCGTCGGTGTGAGGTCGACGGCAGCCCCACCTCACCGGGTGTGAGCCGGTCTCGCTGCTGCCTGAGGAACGCGCTGAAATCCGTCTTGTCGTCCACGAACACCATTCTCGCGCCCCAGTGCACGCCGTGGGTGGTACTGCCGAGGCCAGTGTCGAACGGCCCTTCCTCACTTCGTGCACCCGGGCGAGGGTAAGGGCATGACAACAATCGCTTTGGTCACCGGTGCCAACAAAGGCATCGGCCTCGAAACCGTCCGCCAGCTCGCATCGCAGGGAGCGCGCGTCTTCCTGGGGTCTCGTGATCTCGCCCGGGGCGAGTCCGCCGCTGCCGCCCTCCGCGCCGATGGTCTGGACGTCACCGCCGTCGCTCTCGACGTCGCCGACGACCGTTCGATCGCCGACGCCGCCGCAACGATCCAGGCCGCAACCGACCACCTCGACATCCTGGTCAACAACGCCGGCATCTACGCGGCAGGAAGTGCCAGTGCCACCTCGCGTGCCACCCTCCGCGAGGTGTTCGAGACGAATGTCTTCGGGGTCGTGGCCGTGACGAACGCGTTCCTGCCCCTGCTGAAGGAGTCCACCGCGGGTCGTATCGTGAACGTGTCGAGCGAGGTCGCGTCGCTGGGCGTGATCACCGATCCGGCCAGCTACATGTCGGGCATGCAGGATCTCGCCTACCAGGCCTCGAAAGGAGCCGTCAACTGGGTCACGATCATGTTCGCCAAGGAGCTGGCCGACACGTCGATCAAGGTCAACGCCGCGATCCCGGGCTACGTCAGCACCGACCTGAACGGCCACACCGGCTACACCACCGCAGCCCAGGGTGCCGAGGCCTCCGTTGCCCTTGCGACGCTTCCCGACGACGGGCCCACGGGCACCTTCTGGGGCAACCTCACCTCGACCGACGGCGACGAGAAGGCGAACGGGCCGTGGTGACCGACGACCGGCAGCTTGAACTGATCCTCCCGGGCCTACATGCCACTCGCCCGGTGCCGCTGCCCTTCATGGAGGGAGTCGACCTTCGTTCGTTCGTCCTCGAAACGAACGGAGGGCCGACGGTCATCTACAACACAACGGCCATCGACGCAGCCAATGAAGAGATCTCAGCGCTCGGTGCACCCCAGCGGCTTCTGATCAATCACTGGCACGAGGGGATGTCCGGCACCCCGACCATGAGCCTTGCGACGTTTGTCCACAGCCGCGACCGAGCCGCCCTGGAATCCTCCATGCGCGTCGACGGCGCCTTCGACACGCAGCAGCTCATCGGAGACGACCTCGAAGTCATCCCCAGCCTGGCGCACACCCCCGGCACAACCTTCTACCTCTGGGACACCGGCGAGCACAGGGTCCTGTTCGTCGGCGACAGCATCTGGGTGGAGGACGGCGTCTGGAAAGGCGTCCTCCTCGGCGAGAGCGACCGCTCCAGGTTTCTGGAAACCCTTGAGCACATGCGCGACATCGACTTCGACGTGCTCGCACCCTGGCCCGCCCAGCGCGGACGACCCGTGATCGACGTGGTCACCCCCTCGCAGAAGCGTCACCAGATCGACGGCCTCGTCACGCGGATCACGGCCGGAGCCAGCGGGCCCAGCACCTGAACGACTCGACGAGGGGCAGACACCTCCGTGGCGGTGAGCGGATCGAGGCGAGGGCCCTCACAGCAAACCCAAAGCACCGATAAGCGCGCGCGGTGGACAGGCTCCTCATCGCGGCGTAGGTTCAAGCCACCGACGGAACCAACCATCCCGTCACTGGAGCCCAACCAACTCCACCCGCAAGACTCGATCGACCGATGAAGGTGATCGCCGTGGATCAGACGGCTGCACGCAGTGAGGGCACGTCCCTCCGTCTGGCGCGCCTTCTGCTGATCGCCGGCCTCGTCGGAATCGCTTGGGCCCTTCTCGGATTCTTTTTCTCGTCGCAGTCCGCCTCGGCCGCCGACGCCCCGCATTCGCCGCCCGCGGCCACCGCGCAGGCGACGAGCTCCGCCCCGGCCGCGCACTCCACCGACCTCGTCGGCTCGCTCACGAAGGTCGTCACATCGGTCACGACCCCGCTGACGAAGGTCACCTCCTCGGTCGCTTCGACCGCAGATCCACCGTCACGCAGGTCACCGACACCGTTACGACGGCCACCGCGCCGGTTCCGGTCGCCACCAGGTGGTGCAGGCCGTCGCTCCCGTCGTGCCGAAGACGCTCTCGTCGGTCGCCGCCGCCAAGCCTGTCGCGGCCATCGTGAAGCCGGTCGCCACGACCGTCGACACCGTCGTGAACAGCGTGCCCGTCGTTGCTGCCGTCACCGGAAATCGCCGTCAGCACTGTGACCGCGCCGATCGTCTCGACGGTCGACACAACCGTCGGCTCCCTCGCCGCGGGAGCTTCCTCGACGACACCGACCGGGCCGATCGTCGTGCCGCCGGTGTCGGGGACGCCGATTCCCGGGTTGCCGGTGTCTGGGTTGCCGGTGTCTGGGCTGCCGGTGTCTGGCATCCTGCCCCCCGCTGTCGGCTCCGGGCCGGTCGGCACCTCCGCGCCGACCGGCACGGCCACCGACCTCATCAGCGAGGCAGCTGCCGGTACGTCGGCCACGTCGTCAGTGGGCGCCTCGTTCGGGGCCGACCGTGTCCAGAACGTGCCGCTCGAGACGCTCACCGGAACGACCGGCGCCCCGGCTGGCTCAGCACCCGTCACCCCCGGCCAGCCGGCACCCGCCCCCACCGCGCCCACCCCGGCCGCGCCCCTGGGCGGCAGCGGCTCGGCCACTGGCGGCGGCAACGGCGGCAACGGCGGCAGCGGTTCGGCCTTCACGACTCTCGCGTCCGACACGTTCGCTCGCCCGGCCCTTCTTCAGGTCTCCACCGGCGCCGGCACGCGTGTCATCGTGCCCACCGCGCCGACGTTCGACTCCGACACAACCCCCGACTGACGGTCGCACGCCGCCCGCTCCGAGCCGTTCCACCAGCTCGTCGCAGCAGGCCTCGTGCCTTCGCCGCCCTCCCCGGCGGCTCGACCATCAGCGCGATTTCCGCGCAACTCGCACCACTCGCAATTCGCGAAAACAGGAGTTGTCATGAACAAATACGTCTTCCGCGGGCTCATCGGAGCCTGCTTTGTCGGAGGCCTCTGGGCCGTCGGCGCGACGGCGGCCAACGCCGCTACGACCACAGGATCCGACGCGATCGCCTCGGGCACGCAGGTCACCGGCCAGATCGCCGCCCCCGTCACGGTGGCTGGCAACGCGATCAGCGCCATCGGGCACTCGGTCTCGACCCACCCCGCCGCCGCCCCCACAGCGACGACACCGACAGCGACGACACCGGCCCCCGCGGCCGTCTCGCCCGCCGCCGCACCCACCACGACAGGAACCCACGGCCTCCTCTCGGGCACGCAGGGAATCGTCTCGGTGCACGTGCCGGTCACGATCGGAGGCAATGCGATCTCCGTCGCCGGCAACTCGTCGTCGGCGTCCGCCGCACCGGCTGCTGCTGCCGCGGCTCCTGCTGCATCCGCCCCGGCTTCCTCGACTCCGGCGACCACGACCGGCACCCACTCGGTGGCCGGCGGCACGCAGGCCATCGTCGGAGCCGCGGCTCCTGTGACGGTCAGCGGCAACGCCATCTCGGTCGTCGGTGACAGCCACTCGACCGGATCCAGCACCCCGCAGGATCCTGCGACCCCCACCGCGGGCACGACAACCTCGTCGCCCACCACGACCGGTGCGCACGGCATCGCCTCGGGCTCCCAGGTGGCTCCCGACGTGACGCTGCCCATCACCGTGTCGGGCAACGGCATCTCGGTGCTCGGCGACTCGACGTCGACCGGGTCGTCAGCGACCGCGCCCGCCACGGGCTCGTCGACGGGTTCGTCAGCCACGACGACCGGCGCTGACGGGACCGCATCCGGAACGCAGGCCCTGATCGGCCTCGACGTGCCGATCACGGTCACCGGCAACGGCATCTCGGTGCTCGGCGACTCCAGCAGCACGGGCAGCACCACCGCCCCCGCTGCGGGCACCACGACCGGCTCCGCCACGGGCACCGCGCCCGCCGCGGGCACCGGCAGCAGCACCACCGGCAACGACGGCATCGCCTCCGGCACCCAGGTCGCCCCCGACGTCACGGCTCCCGTGACCGTCACCGGCGACGCCATCTCGGTGCTCGGCGACTCCACCTCCACCGGCAGCACCACCGGCACCCCCGCCGGCACGACCGGCACCACCACCGGAACCGGCAGCTCCACCACCGGCAACGACGGCATCGCCTCCGGCACCAGGTCGCCCCCGACGTCACGGCTCCCGTGACCGTCACCGGCGACGCCATCTCGGTGCTCGGCGACTCCACCTCCACCGCAGCACCACCGGCACCCCCGCCGGCACGACCGGCACCACCACCGGAACCGGCAGCTCCACCACCGGCAACGGCGGCATCCTCGGCGGCACTCAGATCGTGCCCGTCATCGCCCTGCCCGTCACGATCGCGGCAACGCCGTCTCGGTGATCGGCACCAGCACCACCGGCACCACCGGCGGCACCACCGGCGACCCGACCGGCCCCACCGGCCCCACGGGCCCGACCGGCCCCACGGGACCGACCGGCCCCACAGGACCGACCGGACCGACAGACCCGACCGGGCCCACGAACCCGACCGGACCGACCGGCATCACTGACCCGACCGATCCCACCGGACCGACCGGCGTCGTGACCGGCACCGACGGCGGCAGCGCCATCGTCACCACGGCGGCCCTCACCACCGCGGCCGTCACGACCCAGGGCGCTGCGGCCACCACCGCCGGCCTCGGCTCGACGACCACCCTGGCCGCCGACGGCACCCTCGCCTACACCGGCAGTGAAAGCCCCATCGCACCGCTCGTCGCCGGGTTCCTGCTGCTGCTGGGAGGGCTGGCGCTCGCACTCCGCGCCCGCGTCCGCAGCCGCCGCTAAAGCACACGACGCCGACCGGCCCTCGCGGTTCCCTCCGCTGGGGCCGTTCGGCGTGCCGCCGATTCCTCGGTCCATCGCGGGGCACCGTCGGTCTTGTGAGACGAAGAAGCTCGTCGAGGTCGATTACCGGGCAAACGCTGCGAAGCAGCAGACGTCCGATCGACGCCGCCTACAGCATCGAGGTCAGGACACCGCCGTCGGCGCGGACGGCCGCGCCGTTCGTTGCCGCCGCGAGCGGGCTTGCGAGATAGGCGACCAGGTGCGCGATCTCGGCGGGCGCGATGAATCGCTGAAGGAGCGTTGTGGCGTTCTGCCCGATGACGGCGGTCTTCATCGACTCGGGCGGGATGGACTGCGCGGCGGCAAGAGAGCCGAGTGCTTCGGCGACTCCCTCCGAGAAGGTCGGCCCGCCCACGATGCTGTTGACGGTGACAGCCGTGCCGCGGGTGCGCTTGGCGAGGCCATTGCCGAGAGCGAGCATGGCCGCCTTGGTCACTCCGTAGTGCACCATGTCTGCCGGCACGTTCACGCCGGATTCGCTGCTGACGAAGATGATCCTGCCCCAGCCGCGCTCGAGCATCGGGCCCAGGAGGTGCCGCGACAACCGCACCCCGCTCATCACGTTCACGTCGAAATAGTGAGCCCAGAGGTCGTCGTCGATGCTCTCGAAGGCTGCTAGACCGAACTCGCCGACATTGTTGACCAGGATGTCCGTCTCGTCGAGTCGATCCAGGAGCCGTGCGACATCGTCGGGCCGGCCGAAGTCGGCGACGATGCCCCGGGGGTTCGAGTTCGGGCTCTGACGACGAATACGATCGACGGCTGCATCCACTCGCGATGGGTGGCGTCCGTTGAGAACGACCTGAACGCCTTCGGCGGCCAATGCGGATGCGATGGCGAAGCCGATTCCCTGGCTCGAGCCGCTGATGAATGCGGTCTTGCCACCAAGCTGCAGTTGCATGATATCTCCTGACCCGATCGGGGTGTCGCCCCGTTATTACTTGCTCAAGCAAGTCAAACACGACACTATCACTTGCTTGCGCAAGTCAAAGCGTGAGAGCGGGCCTGCTCGACCGCGTACTCTGGCTGCATGTCGGCTTCCCGCGAATCATCCGGACTCGAGGGCGATCGTCTTGGGATCTGGGGGTCCGTCGCCACTCTCCTGGAACGCCTGCCGTCCGCTTTGGACGCGCAGCTCCAGCGAGACAGCGGGCTGACCCACTTCGAGCACGGTGTGCTCTACGCCCTCGACGACGCAGCAGACCGCACTCTGCGGATGAGCGTCCTGGCCGGGTATGCGAGTTCCACCCTGTCCCGCCTGTCGCGGGCCGTGGGCAGGCTCGAAGCTCAGGGCTGGGTGCAGCGCCGACCCGACCCGACGGACGGACGCTTCACGCTGGCGAACCTGACCGGCGCCGGCCACGACAAGGTCGTCCAGTCGACTCCTGCGCATCACGCCCTTGTCGAAAAAATCGTCTTCGATTCGCTCACCTCAGCCCAGGCGCGCCAGCTCGGCGCGATCAGCCGACGCATCTCGGGAGCCATCGACGAGGCACCGCCCTGGCGCTCACGATCGAGCGACTAGGGGGCGCTCGACTCGGCCTTCCGCCCCGACGAGGGCCTCTGCCGGCGGTGCGGTGGACGACAGTCGATTCGGCTTCGGGCATGCCGTCCATTCTTCTGCGGCCCTCGCGGCGGTCACGTCATCATCGGCATCGCCAGGCGACAAAGAGCCTTGCCTCCCGCTGCTCCCTCCGCTGCCGCCCTGGCACCGGCTGGAGGGCATCGCTGCAGGCGAGCCGGAAGCCTCGTCAGGCTCGAGGTCCGTCGAAGAGCTGCCAGAGCAACAGCGCGCTGCTCGCCCGCTGCCGACCCGTGCCCGTCTTGAGATCGAAGCCGAGCTCCCGCTCGATGCGGGTCAGGCGGTTTTGAACGCTGCTGTGGTGGAACCGGGCATCGCGAGCGGCGGAGCGGAGCGACTCGGCGTGCAGGAAGAAGTCGAGGATCATGATCGATTCGTCGCCACCCGTTTGCGAGTGCATCTTCGTCAGCTTCTGGAAGTCCGGGTGCCGTCTCACCGTCTCCGGATCGAGCGACACGAATAGTCGGAGAGAGCCGACGCTCTCGGACGGCAGCATCGAGGGCCACGCGGCTCCGAGCCCTGCGAACCGGAGGCCGTCACGTGCCTCGCGCCACGACTGTGGCGCATCCGCGGCCTCGACTACTGGGCCGCTGCACGCCCGCCGCTGGAGTTCAACGCCCGACCAGTCGACCGGCTCACGGGTGGCGACGATCAGGATCCCGACGTCGCGGGACATCCGCGCGACGAAGACCTTGCGTCGCCAGGAGACCCGAAGAGGCTCACTGACCCGCTCGAGGTCGTCCGGGACCTCGGGGTCGACCTGCATGGCGACGAGCTGAACCTGGCTGGAGTGCTCGAGCCCCAGCAGGCGGGCCGCCCGGGAGCGGTCCGTCTCGCTGGCTCGCTCGTTCACGAAGAGCTGAGCGAGGGCAGGATCCGCGAAGCCGGCTGCGTAGTCGAGGTCGCGAGGCGAGGTGCGCCGCTCGACGACGCTGGCGACCGTGATGGCCATGCGCTCCAGGATGAAGTCGTCGAGGTCTCCGGGGCCGCCGGGACGTTCGAGCCACGCCCGCCCTGCTGTCTCGGAGCGGTCGTTGAGGGTGACCTCGACGGCGGTCGACGTCGCGTCAGGCAGAGAGGTCGCGACGGCGACGCCGTCCGGGGTGAACCGGTGCCCGCCGAGGTCGTCGGGCAGTTCGAGGCCGGCGGTGCAGTCGGCCAGGAGCGCCGTGGATCTCACCACGGCTTCGAGGTCGGGGTGGTGGAGAGCGAGCTGGTCGAAGTACGACACGATACGGAGCGCCCGTTCACCGGCTGCATCGACGTTGAGCAGCTTCAGCATTAAGCCTTGCACTCTGCACACGCTACCTCTGCGCCGACTCGTGCGGGTAGCCATTTGGCGCGGTACAGGGCGTGAATTCGCCATTTGGCGGTTTCCGAGTGTCTGTTGCTCACCGATGATGGCCACATGACTACACCGGTGTCGTCGAGCGGTCAGCCGACGGCCAATCAGAGGCGCCTTGATCCCGAGCTCGCCGCCATCAACGTGCTCATACCACGATTCGACCTCGGCAGGCTGGCCGAGTCACGGCAGTTCGAGGCGGAGCTCGCAGCTCAGGGGCGAATCCTGATGCCGGGCGTCACACATGTCGACGCGGCGGTGCCGGGGCGCGACGGCAACGCGATCCCGATCCGGATCTACCGCCCCGACGAGCCATTGGCTCGACTGCCCGTCCTCGTCTACTTCCATGGCGGCGGGTTCATGCTCGGCGGCCTGCACACCGAAGAGGAGCGCTGCGAGCTCTACGCGCTGCGCGTCAAGTGTGTGGTCGTGGCCGTCGACTATCGGCTTGCTCCGGAACATCCCTTCCCGGCCGCCTTCACCGACTGCCTCGACGTGGTGATGTGGGTGGCGGCCAGCGCTTTCTCGCTCGGAGCAGACCGTTCCAGGATCGCCGTCGGGGGCAACAGCGCGGGCGGCGCACTCGCGGCGTCGGTAGCCCTCGAGTGCCGAGAAGAGGCTCTCCCCGACCTGGTGCACCAGCTCCTGATCAACCCCGTCCTCGACTGCAGAGCATCGACGGGCTCGGCGATGACCTTCACCGACACCCCCGTCTGGACGAGGTCCGACAACCTCCTGATGTGGCAGAGCTACCTGGCCGAGACCTCTGGGGAGGTCGATTACCGCGCATCGCCGAGCCTCGTCGACGACGTGCGCGACGTGGCACCGACGTCTCTCTGGATCGCCGAACACGACCCCCTCCGCGACGAGGCGTACGAGTACGCCGCGCGACTGCTCGCCGCCGATGTGCCGCTCGCGGTGAACCAGTACGCCGGCACGTTCCACGGCTTCGACTCGTACCGGATGACCCGGATCGGCAGGCGGGCGATGGACGACCAGGTCTGGGCTCTTCAATCCGCCTTCGTCCGCTGAATGCGGCATCGAGACCGCCAATTGGCGAGTCAGCTCGGCGCATCCCCGCCAGGCGGCTGAGATCGGCCCCGCGAGTGCCACCTAGTAGAGCGTCGTGTCTAATGTTGTGGGTATAGTCGTCGAAGTTTGGTGCGGGCGTCGGTTGTGGTGAATTGCCAGTCGACTTGTCGCTGGTCGGCGTTGGTGGCGTTTTGCCAGGCGGCGAGTTCGGTGTTGAGCAGGTCGAGGTCGTCGATGCGCCGGGTGAGGCATTGCCGTGTCAGCGCGGAGAGCTCGATCTCGGCGATATTGAGCCAGGAGCCGTGTTTGGGCGTGTAGTGGATCTCCAGGCGGCGGGCGAGCGCGCGGGCCTTGCCGGGTTCGAATGCCTCGTAGAGCGACCCGAGGGTATGGGTGTTGAGGTTGTCCATGACCAGTACGACCCGTTCGGCGTGCGGATAGTCGACGCTCAGGAGCTGGTCGATCTCAGCGGCCCAGTCCACTCGGGTCCGCCTCGGCCTCGCGTCGACACGGCGGCGCCCGGCGAGTGGTTCAACCCAGACGAAGATCGAGCAGGTGCCGTGACGGACATACTCCGAGTCCTCTCGCAGGTCGCGGCCCGGCGCGGCGGGGATCGGGTCGCGGGCGTGGGCGAGCAGCTGGTAGGGCTTCTCATCCATACACACCACCGGTACCGCCGGATCGAACGGGCGATGGTAGACCTCTAGCACGTCCTCCATCCGGGCCACGAACTCGCCGTTGGCGTGCGGGGGGATCGTCCAGCACTTCTTCAGATGAGGACGAAGCCCCCTTTTTTGAGGGTCCGGCCGATCGTGGAATGATCCAGCGGCGGCAGGCCCTCGGTGAGCAGCACGTGTTTCTCCAGCAGCCGCAGCGACCACCGGTCGAAACCTGCCGGGGGCTTCGTGCACGCCAGCGCGATCACCCGCGCCTCAACATCCCCAGTCACCTTCGCGGGCACCGGCGGGCTTGCGCGTTTGCGGCGGCCGATCACCTCCTCGATACGGCCGGCGGACTCCGTGAACCGCTTCGCGACCAGATACACCGTGCCCTCACTGACCCCTGCCCGCTCGGCCACCACCCGACGATCCGGCACCGGGCCGGGTGCCTCGTCCAAAGCCAGCAGAATCCGTGCCCGGGCGATCATCCGTGCCGGATGCGTTCCCCGCGACACCACCCTCGTCAGCTTCACACGATCAGCGGCCATCAACACGACGACATGACCCTTCGGTCTCGGCATGGCAACGACTCCTCCCGATCAAGTATTAATCGGAAACAGCCAACCCCTTCAATACCCAAACAGTTAGAAGCGACACGCTACTAGATTCATCGCATCACCTCGGGCTCCGGCCCTGAGCTTCACCCACAGCATCCCCACGACAAGGAAGTCGCTCCGGCTTCCTCTACTCACCAATGGAGGTCGAGTTGTCCACACGCACCATTCGCGCCGCAGCCCTCGCCACAACAGCGGTGCTGGCTCTGGCTCTCGCCGGCTGCACCAGCACCGGCGCCGCCTCGACCGCAAGCACGTCAGGCTCTGGCTCCGGCACCAAGATCAAGTCCGTCACGTTCGTGAATCCGCTTCCGGATTACCCCGCCTGGAAGGTCATCGGCCAGTGCATGGCCAAGGAGGCGAAGAAGAAGGGCATGACCTTCACCCAGAGCGGTCAGACCGGCTCATCGATCGACACGACCTACATGGTCAACCGGGTCCAGCAGGCCATCGCGATCAAGACGAATGCCATCGTGACCTTCCCGGTCAGCGCAGCGCAGTTCGATCCTCTCTTCCTGCAGGCCAAGAACAAGGGCATCTACACGGCCAGCGTCGAGGGCGGCCAGACCAAGAACAACGACATCAACGTCGGCACCTCGTTCTCGCAGTTCGGGCAGCTCGCAGCGGAGACCGTCGCGAAGAAGAGCAAGACCGAGAATGTGGGCTTCGTCACCGAGGGCGCGACCGGCCCCGATGCCCAGTTCATCACCGCGTTCACCAAGTGGGTGGCCGCGAACCCGTCGTCGGGCATCAAGATCCTCGATACCCGCTATGACGCCGGAGACCCGACGCAGGACCCGAACCTCATCAACGCGATGCTCACGGCGCACCCGACGATGAACATGATCGTCACCAACGAGGGCGCGGCGACATCACCGATCATCTCGGTGCTCAAGCAGAACAACCTCAAGGGCAAGGTCTTCCTGACCACCAACAGCAAGTACAGCGGCTCGGTGCCCGGCATGAAGGACGGCTACGTCTACTCGTTCCTCCTCCAGGACATGTGCGGGATCGGCACGACGGCCATCGACGGGCTGTCACAGTTCTCCTCTGGAGCGCTGAAGGGCAAGAGCACCGATATCGCCACCAAGATCCTGTTCGCCACGAAGGGCGACTACGCCAAGCTCATCGCGAGCGGAAAGTTCCAGTGATGACCGATTCGCACAGCACCGGCACGACCGAGCCCATCCTCACCGTCCACGGTGCGAGCAAGAACTTCGGCTCCGTCGTCGCCCTCCGCCACGCCGATCTCGAGCTCTACCCGGGCGAGGTGCTCGGCATCGTCGGCGACAACGGCGCCGGCAAGTCGACCATGCTGAAGCTGCTTTCTGGCATCTACGAGCCGTCGTCCGGTGAGATCAGGATCAAGGGCGAGCCCGTCACACTCGCGTCTCCCGCGATCGCACGCCGGGCGGGCATTTCGACGGTGCAGCAGGATCTCGCCCTCGTCGAGGTCCTGGACATCTCGACCAACCTCTTCCTCGGTGACTTCCCGCGGAAGGGCCTCCTGGTCGACAAGAAGAGGATGGACCGCGAGGCGACGGAACTGCTGAAGCGGCTCAACGTGCGCGTGAAATCGGTGCTGACCCCGTCGGCATGCTCTCGGGAGGCCAGCGGCAGGTGATCGCCATCTCGCGTGCCGTCCGGCTCGAGTCCGCCGAGATCATCCTGCTCGACGAGCCCACCGCCGCCCTCGGCGTGCAGGAGACCGCTCACGTCGGCGAGATCATCACGAACCTCCGCAACGAGGGCAAGGCCGTCGTGCTCATCTGCCACGACATGGAGTTCGTCTTCCAGTTCGCCGACCGCGTCCAGGTCATGCGCCTCGGCAACACGTCGAAGGCCCACCGCGTCGCGGAGACCAGCCGCGACGAGATCATCAGCCTCATCACCGGCGCACGACAGGAGGTCGACGCATGACCACGCAACTCGAGAAACCGACCATCACCACCGACGGAGCCCAGCTCGTCACGACCTCCTTCCGGTTCGGTGAGATCGCCAAACGCCAGGAGGTGACCCTCGTCGGCGTCATCATCGCCTTCGCGATCGTCATCGGCGTGCTCAACCCCGTCTTCTTCTCCAGCGGCAACATCATCAACCTGCTCTCGTCGACCGTCGTCTACTTTGTCCTCGCCTGCGGCTCACGCTCGTCGTCGTCGCCAGCGGGTTCGACTTCTCGATCGGTTCGACCTTCACCCTCGGGGCGATCTGCGCCACCTGGCTCATGTCGATCGGCGTCTTCTGGCCGCTCGCAGTGCTGATCGGTGTCGCGCTCGGCTGCGTCGTGGGGCTGTTGAACGCGTTCATCATCCAGCGCCTCACAGTGCCCCCGATCATCACGACTCTGGGCACCTTCTACTTCGTCGCAGGAGCAGTCGTGCTCTTCACCGGCGGCCAGGACATCCAGCCGCTTCCCGCCGGCTTCGACGCCTTCGGCCAGGGCAGTGTCCTGCACGTGCCGAACCTGATCATCTACGGCGTGATCATCGGCGTGATCTACCACTTCGTCCTCCAGCGCAGCCGCTTCGGGTTCAACGTCAAGGCCGTCGGCGGCGGGCTGAACGCGGCCAACGCCAACGGCATCTCGGCGAAGCGCACCAACCTGTGGATCTACCTCGGTGCCGGCGGGATCGCGGCCGTCGCGGGGATCCTGTTCGCCAGTCAGACGGGCAGCGGCCAGCTCGGCGCCGGCGGCGCTTCGGTCACGCTCACCGCGACCAGCGCAGTTCTCATCGGCGGCACCAGCCTGTTCGGCGGCGTCGGAAGCATCGGCGGGACGGCTCTGGGAGCCCTCCTGTTCGCGACCATCAACAATGGCCTCGCCATCGCCAACGTGCCGGCCCTCTACTCGAGCATGATCATCGGCGCGATCCTCGTCATCGCCGTGGCTCTCGACGCCTACCGCCGCCGCCGTTCGCTGCTGAAATTCCGATCGTGACCGACGAAGTCGTCGTGGAGGCCGTGTGTGTCAGGCCAGACGCAGACGTCGCGGAGCTGATCGCTGAGCTCGCCGCCGCCGACTCGTCGTCGTCGTCGTCGTTGCCGGGGCCGACACCGGCGGAAAGGCGGAACGCCTTTCGGCGAAATGCTCCGATCTTCCGCGGCCCGGTCGACCGCGCGAGGCTCGACCTCGTCGACACCGTGGACATCGTTCTCGACGGCCCCGACGGGCGAGGCATCAAGGCGCGCACCTACTACTCGCCGGAGCATGCGGTGCTGTCTCGCGCCGACGTCATCGTCTACTTCCACGGCGGAGGCTGGGTCGCGGGAGACCTGGAATCGTACGACGACGACATGCGCTACCTCGCGATGACCGTCGGCGGCGAGGTCGTCTCCGTCGAGTACCGCCTGGCGCCAGAGAACCCCTTCCCGGCAGCCCTCGAGGACTGCGTCGCGGCCGCTCGAGCGGTGGCGTCGAGGGCCGGCATCCGCAGTCTGTCTCTCGCCGGGGACAGCGCCGGCGGGAACCTGGCCCTCTCGACGGCTCTGTCGCTCGCCGGTTCGGCCGTCCACCTCGACGCCCTGCTCTTGCTGTACCCGGTTGTCGATCGGGACGCACAGGCCAACGACTCCTACCGGGCGAATGGTCGCGGCTTTCTGCTCGAGGCGACCGACATGGCCTACTTCTGGAGCGTCTACGAGAGCGCGTCGGCGCAGCGGCTCTTGGACCAGAGCCTCGAGGGGCTGCCGCCGACCGTCCTGACAACCGCTGGGTTCGACCCTCTGCGCGACGAGGGCCGGGCCCTGGCCGAGGCCCTGATCCGAGCCGACGTGCCGCTGATCTATCTTCCGAACCCGATGCTCACGCACGGATTCCAGCAGATGGTCCCCCGGGTCCCTGCGGCCCATCGCGCGGTGGACCGCGCCTACCAGGCTCTGGTCCATTCGCTCACCTAGCAGCTGCGACGGGCGTCAGGCGATGACCGTTATGGCGGCGGACGCGCGCAACCGGCTCGCGTCTCGGCCGGGGGGTGTGCCGAACTGTCGGCGGTATTCGCGGTTGAATTGGGAGGCGCTCTCGTAGCCGACGGCGTACGCGGCACCCGCGACGTCCTTCGGTTGCGCCAGGAGCAGGATCCTGGCCTCCTGCAGTCGGATCTGCTTTTGGAACTGGATGGGGCTGAGCGCGGTGACCGCCTGGAAACCGCGGTGGAACGCGGAGGTGCTCATCTGGGCGAGCTGGGCGAGGAACTCGATCCGGATGCTCTCCATGTAGTGCTCGCGAATCCACTCGACGGCTCGCCCGATGCGGCTGAGGCCGGAGTCGGCAAGGCCCAGCTGGCGGACGGTGCCGCCCTGGTCGCCGGTCATGAGCAACCACACGATCTCGCGCTCGATCAAGGGTGCGACGACGGGGATGTCGCGGGGACGATCGAGCAGACGCAGCATGCGGGCCACGGCATCGATGAGATCGGGGGAGGCGGCGCTGACGGCGAGCCCGGACGGGACGGGGACGCCCCGTCTGGCCCGGATCATGTCGGCGGCGGCGGGGTTCAGGAGCAGGTCGGCGACGAGCTGCGGGCGGAGCGCGATGCCGAACCCGAGGGCGGGTACGGCGTGGCTGGCGCCGGTGAACTGGCCGCTGACGGGCAGGTCGACCGATGACACGAGGTACTCGCCGGCCCGGTATTCGTAGAGGCGGCTTCCGAGCCCGAGGGTCTTCTGCCCCTGCGCGATCAGAGCGAACACGGTGCCCGTCATCGTCACGTCTTCGGGAGACGGGTCTTCGCTGCGCGAGACGCGCACGCCGTCCATGACCTCGGTGCTGCCGTCGCGCGCGTGACGGCTGATGAGGATGCGCAGGTCGTCGAGCGGCATGGCTTGAGTCAACCATTCCAGGCCCTCGAGGCAAAGCGACTTCGCGACGAAAAAGCAGGATCAGGCAAGAAGCAGAGACGAATCGACTCGGTCGATCGTCGTGCTCGCGCTTGCATGGAAGAACACCGAACAGCCGACTGAAGGAGAAGAAGAATGAGCATCGCAATCGTCACAGGAGCCAGTTCCGGGATCGGCCAGAGCGCCGCCATCCAGTTAGCAGCCCGTGGCTCCGGCGTGATCCTGACCTACAACGGCAACGCCGACGGAGCGGACGACACTGTCGCCGCGATCGAGGACGCCGGCGGCACCGCTGTCGCTCTCCGGCTCGACACCGGCCGCAGCGAGACGTTCGCCGAATTCACGACCGAGGTGAAGGACGTCCTGGCCGAGAAATGGGGCTCCCTGACGTTCAACACGCTGGTCAACAACGCCGGGTTCGGGGAGTCGTCGCCGTTCGAGAGCACCAGTGAAGACATGTTCGACCGGCTCTACCGGGTGAACGTGAAAGGCCCCTACTTCCTCACCCAGCACCTGCTGCCGCTCCTCGACGACGGCGGCTCGATCATCACGACCGCGAGCAACAGCTCGATGCCCAGCGGCATCGAGCCCGGCTACTCCGCCTACGGCTCCCTGAAGGGAGCGATCCCAGTCTTCACGTCCTATCTCGCAAAGGAACTCAGCGTCCGCGGCATCCGCGTCAACGCGATCGCGCCCGGCGCAACCCGTACCCGCCTCGGCGGAGACGCCTTCGCGAAATACCCGCAGGCCGTGCAGATGATGGCCGACCGCACCCTCCTCGGGCGGATCGGCGAGCCCGACGACATCGGCAAGGTCATCACCTTCCTCGCCTCCGACGACGGCGCCTGGATCACCGCGCAGACCATCGAGGTCGCCGGCGGGTACGGGCTGTGACCGACACCCTCGGCACTGCTGTGCTGACGGGCGCGACCAGCGGGATCGGCGAGCAGGTCGCCCACCTGCTCGCCTCCCGCGTCTGCAGAACATCCACGACGCTGCCGCCGCGGTCCCCACGGGCAGCCACCGCGAAGGCGACCAGGTGACGAGACCGAGTGACGAGGCGCAGGATCCTGCGAACCAGATGCGGGTCGCGCACCTCGTCGCGAGCCAGATGGGTTGAATGGAAGCCTTCACTGGAAGGAGACGAGAACCTGGCTCGTGACGGGAACGACGCGAGGGTTCGGCCGTGGGTCGTCCTCGAGGCCGCCTCCTGATGCCATACGCCTCGCAGGCGGCGCCCTGCGGGTCGGTCGGAAGGCGAAGCCGTCCGGGCTTTCGTCGCACGGGTACGAGCCCGTTCGCCTGAGGCGATTTCCGGTATGTTTATGCGGACAACAAATCGAGGAAGCCGATGCCCGCACCCGAGCCGACCTCCGGCGCCCTAGAAGCCGTCGCCCCCCGACGCTTCGCCGCCCTGCGCAACCGCGACTCCCGGCCGTACCTCTTCACGTCCGGCCTGTCGATGATGGCCGACAACACCGAGCACGTCATCACGTACTGGGTGCTGTGGCAGACCTTCCACTCGCCCGAGCTCGTCGGGTTCCAGATCATCAGCCACTGGCTGCCGTTCCTGCTCCTGTCGGTCTGGTCGGGCACCCTCGCTGAGAAGTACGACTGCCGGAAGCTGATCCAGGCCGCTCAGATCCTCTTCATGCTGGTCTCGGCAGGCTGGGGCACGCTGTTCATCACTCACAGTCTCACCGTGTGGGAGGCGTGCATCCTGCTCGTGCTGCACGGCACGGCGGGCTCGCTCTGGGGCCCGGCCGAGCAGCTCATGCTGCACGACTTCGTCGACCGCTCCGACCTGCCGAGCGCGGTGCGCATGAACGCGACCTTCCAGAGCCTCGGCATCCTGTTCGGCCCGGTGGTCGGCTCGGCCCTCCTGCTCTGGCTCGGCCCGATCGGCGGCATCTACGTCAACGTCCTGCTTTACCTGCCGATGACGATCCTGATGATCCGGACCCCGTTCACCGGCCATACCCGCGATCAGAACGTCGTCACGAACGTGGTCCAGGTCGGGTTCCGTGACACCCTGCGGGTGCTGCGCCGAATCCGTTCGAACCACCTCATCGTCGCGATGATCATCATCTCGGGGCTCATGGGCATCACGATCGGCAACGCCCTGCCGTCGTCGATGCCGGTGTTCGCGGCCCGCCTCGGCGCAGGATCGTCGGGCGATCTGACCTACGGAACCCTGCTGTTCGCGATGGGGCTGGGTGGTGTCGTCGGCGGATTCCTGCTCGAGGCGACCGGCGTCGTCCGCCCGACCCTCCACGCGGCCGTGCTGTCGACAGTCGTGTTCGGCGGCGCCATCGTCGCCTTCGCCCTGACCGGCAGCTACCCTCTCGCGATCGCCCCGCTCGTCGTGGCTGGCGTCGGCGAGATCGCCTCGCTGTCGATCTCGCAGAGCATCGTCCAACTCGAGGCACCGCCTGGCGAACGGGGCCGCACGCTCGGTGTCTACGGCATGTTCGCCTCCGGGCTGCGGACCGGGGGTGGCATCACGCTCGGTGTCGCGGGGGCGACCCTCGGTGTCATCCCGGCCATCGGCATCCTCGCTGCGATTCTCGCCGTGGGCGCCCTCGTGGCCTGGTCGTACGCGGCCCGGCTCGGTTCCGGCCGACGCGAACTCTCCGGGTCCCCCTAACGGAGGACGTGTTCTGTCGCCTGATTTCCGGTATGAATAGCGGCAGCAATGTCTTCGCGAGAAGATCCCACCCCTTTGCTGTCGTGACACCTTCACGACTTCCGACCTAGGCATCGTCGACGCGTTCTGGCGCGAACGGTTCCTGAGCCGAAGGCAGTCCCGTGCGTTTTTCCGTCGCCTCCCTCCTGAGCCGTGACCCTTCGTCGAAGCTGACCGCGTGGCTCACGCGACCACTCGCCGCTGTGCTGGCCGTTCTGCTGATCGCCGTCGGTCTCGCCACAGTGCCCTCCGAGGTGGCTCAGGCTGCGAGCACGATGACCCTCACCGCCGTCTCTTCGGGCAGCGTCCTCGCGGGTCAGCCCGCGACAGTGACTCTCACCGCCACGAACCCCACGGCGACCGACGAGTACAACGTCTCGTTCACCTACGTCCTCCCGGCAGGTGTGACCTACGTAGCCGGATCCGCCGGAGCCGCGGCCGGCGACCCGACCATCGTGACGATCACCGACGCCGCGGGGCCGCCGGCGGTCACCCACCAGGTGCTGGTGTGGCAGAACCTCTCCGACCTGAGCGCGAGCTCGTCGGCGTCCGTCGGTTTCCAGGTGCAGAGCACGGCTCCGGTCGGAAGCACCTTCGCGGGGACGGCGAACGCCTACGCGCAGTCCGACCCTCGAACGGTTCCGTCGTTCGATGCGGACGGGAACGCCGTCGCCGGCACCTACACCGACTCGGCCTCCGCCACCGCGTCGTCCACGACGATCTCGGCCCTGAAGGTGACGAAGACGGAACCGAGCCCCGAGCACGAGCTGATGCGCGGCGTCCATGACCAGCCGACGGTCTATACGCTCAAGGTCGAGGACACCTCCGACGCGGCGACGTCCGGAGTGACCCTCGTCGACTACCTGCCGGCGGGCCTCGAGTTCCTCGGCTGCGGTGCGGTCGACAACTCCACGCCCGGAGCGGTCGAGTACGGCGGTGCCCCTCGTCTCGATCAGACGTACCAGACAGCTCTGCCCGCGAGTGCGTGTCCGCAGCCGGTGAGCGTCGCGACCGTCAGCAACCCCGCCGGGCAGCCGGCCGGCGTCTACACGCAGGTGACGTGGAGTCTCGGCTCGATCACGTCGACCACGCCGCAGACCATCCAGTACGTGGCCGCCGTCCCGCTGCGGGAGAACACGACGACGTGGAGCGGAGCCGTGCCGTCGGCCACTTCTCTCGTACAGACGGCGAACCTCGACAACAACAGCGGGGCGCTCACCCGCCAGGTCGGAAACGCGACGGCGTACACGAACACGGCCGTCGCCACGGGCACCTACACGGGCGAAGTCGCCTCGGGTGCCTCCACGACGGTGTCGGCGACGGATTCGGTCACGATCAAGGCGTCCGACCTCTCGATCGTCAAATCCAGTGACTCCACCTCCTTCGTCTCGGGGCAGCTCAGCCACTACTCGCTGCTGGTGCGTTCGAGCGAGTACGTCTCGGACAGCGGCATGACGATCACGGACGTGCTCGACGACGGCCTGTGCCCGGCCGTTCCGGCCACGACGCCCCGGTCGGGTGACCCCGTCCCCGCGGACTGCGATCCGACCCAGACGCCGGGCGTCGCCGGGACGATCACGAACGCCACAGCGACGAACGTCGCTTATGACGCCTCGACGGGGAAGTTCACTCTGACGCTCGTCCCGACCACGGCCACCCTCGCCCCGGACACGTCCGTCACGATCGGCTACAACGTGCTGATGCGCTCCGCCTATTCGACGACCGGCCTGCCGACGGCCGCGGGCGACACGTTCACCAACAACGTCGGCATCGCCGGCACCTCCACCGCCGTTCCCGCCACCGGTCAGACACCGACGACGGAGCCGGTCACCGACACGTCGAGCTTCACGAAGACGACCAGCGGGCCCGTCATCTCGAAGAAGATCCTGCCTCGCACCGCCGTGTCGGGCGTCTCGGACTGCGCCGCCGACTCGAACGCGGGAAGCTATGTCTCGACCGAGACCACCTCCGGCCCCGCGTTCCGACTGGGCGACCGGGTCTGCTTCCAGCTCACCGTGCAGTTCTCGGCCGACACCCTGACCCGCAATGCGCGGATCACCGACTTCCTCCCGTCCGACGCCATCTACGAGAACTCCGTCCTGGGCGACGCCGGCACCGGCAACACCCTCCCCGCCGGCCAGTACTCGGCGCCCACCACGCGCACCTCCCGGGCCGCCTGGACCCTCGGTTCGACGCGCAAGGGCCTGACGGGCCTCTACGTCGATCAGGGCGTCACCGCGGTCATCTACGTCAGCGCACTCGTCACCTCCCCGGCCTCGACGGCGACGACCCCGGACATTCAGGGCAACCTGATGAAGTACAGCGAGACCAACACGGCCGGCCAGGCCCTCTCGCTGCGCGACAAGGCGAACTTCCAGGTCGTCCCAGCCCCGCAGGTGGCTCTGGCCAAGACGATCGTCTCAGACAGCACCGACCCCGTCGCCGGTCCCGTCACGAATGCGACCGCCCGGGAGGGCTCCGTGCTCGGCTACCGGCTCGACGTCTCCAACCTCGGCACGGCGGCCCAGGGCAACGACGTGCAGACCGACGACGTGACCGTGTGGGATGCGCTGCCGGCCGGCGTGACCTGCGCCGCCGTGACCACGATCTCGAACCTCGGATCCTGTTCGGACACGGCCCCGCTCGGAATCGTCCCCTCCCAGTCGTCGGCGAGCGTGATCGTCTGGACGATCCCGACCATCGCGGCCTCCTCGGATTCGGCCGTCACCTACTCGCTGACCGTCCCCGCGGGGGTGAGCGTGACGACGTCGCTCACCAACGTGGCATCGGTCGTCTCGTTCGACTCTCCCACGACCGACACCTCGGCCGGCAGCCCGTCCGAGGCGGCGTTCTCCCCGGCGAACTCGCTGTCGGCGACGAACAGCGCGAGCGCCAACGCGCAGGCGGCGAACGGCTCCGCCACGGTCACGGTGCCCGCCACCGTCGTCACCAAGACCGGGCTGGTCGGCACGTCCACCACCTACGAGACGGCCGTCGACAAGGCCGTCCAGGGCGAGTCCGTGAGCTACCGGTACGGCGTGACAGTGCCCCACGGCACGACCGTCTACTCGGGACTCCTCACGGATCCCGGTGTCTCCGGCATCGTCGGGTCGTCGCCGACGTACGTGGTCACGCTGCCGGACGGCACGACGCAGGCCCCGGCACCTTCACCTTCGACGGCGGCACCTTCACCCTCGGCGCCTCCGGCTCGTTGACGTTCCCCGCGACCTATGACAGCGGGACGACCGACCAGACCTTCGCCGTGCAGGTCACCGGTCTCGAGGTCGATCCGGCCACGAGCCTCGGCAACAAGACCAACACGGCCACATTCACCAGCAACGTCTCGAGCGCTTCCGGCGCCGCCGCCGTCCCGCCGCAGACGGCGAGCAAGACCATCGCCGTCGTCGCGCCCGTTCCGACCCTGACCAAGACCGCCAGTCCGTCGACGAACGTGGCCGCGGGCCAGAGCATCACCTTCGCTCTCACCGCCGGCAACACCGCAGGATCACCGTCGGGCTACGACAGCGTCATCGTCGACTGCCTCCCCGCGGGCCTGACTTACCAGTCGTTCACCTCGACCACCAGCGGCGTCACTCTCACCTCCAACTCTCCCGGGGATCAGAGCACTCCGGTCATCGGCACCAGCGAGCTGTGCCTGACCGGGACGACGCGCCTCGTGTTCAGCGTCGGCACGCTCGCGCCCGGCGCGAGCACGCTCGTCGACGTCGTCGCCACGGTCAACTCGACGGCCGTCTCCAGCGACACCTACACGAACACGGCCAAGGTGGTCACCTCGACGCTGTCCGACGGCGTGCGCGACAGCACGGTCGAGGGCGTCGAGGCTGCTGCCGCGCAGGCGACCGTCACCGTCGTCGCTCCGACCGTGACCAAGACCGTGTCGGCGGCCAAGGTTCCAGCCGGCGGATCCGTCTCTTACACGATCTCGTCCGGCGTGCCCGCGAACGTGACCCTCTACGACCCCACCATCACCGATCAGCTTCCCGCCGGGATGACCCTCTCGGGAACAGCCACCTGCACCCTGGCCGGGTCACCGATCACCTGCACTCCGCTGACGACGACGACCGCCGGGAACCGTACGACGATCGGCTGGACGTTCCCGCAGATCACCTCCGGCACCGCGACTCGGCCGCTGACCGTCACCTTCGCGGTGCAGCTGTCCACGACCGTGTCGACGGCCCGCGGCACGGCCCTGGCCAACACGGCGATCCTGAAGTGGAATGCTTCTGAGAAAGGTGCTCCCACCTCCGTGACGGCGACCTTCGACCGGTCCGTCACGTCGACGGCGGCGACGACAACCGTCACGACGCCCGCCATCACGGTGGCGAAGACGGTCACGCCTCCCGGCGGTACCGCTTCCGGTGCCGCGACGCCGAAGCCGGGCGACGTCTTCACCTATGCCGTGACGGCGACGAACCCGGCGAACGCCAACGCGAGCGCCGCCTACGACACCGTCGTCACCGACGTCGTGCCGAACGGCGTGATCGTCGATCCGACCTCGCTCGCTTCCAACGGCTCCCTCTCGGGCCAGACCGCGACCGGGGGCGGGACCATCACCTGGTCGGGAGTCACCATCGCGGCGTCGAGCTCGAAGACCTACACGTACTCGGCGACCTTCGCCGACTCCACGACGCTGCACACGGCCGCACTGACGAACACCGCCAACGTCGCCTCGTACAACTCCGTCGAGGGCGCCGGCGTCGCCTACGGGGCGGGAACGGCGGCGACCGCCAAGGTCACGCCGAGCGTGCCGAACGTGACGCTCAGGAAGAGCGCTGCCGCCGGCACCCTCGCCTACGTCGGTCAGCCCTTCCCCTGGCGCGTCGTCTTCACCAATACCGGCGCCGCGGCGACCACGCTGGCACCGACCGACACCCTCCCGGCGAACTGGACCTACGTGCCCGGTTCCGCCACCTACTCGGTGGCGGGAGGCTCGGCACAGGCCATCGCCGACCCGACGGTCACCACGGCCGGCGGGGTGCAGACCCTCGCCTTCGGCAACCTCGGCGCCCTGCCCGGCGCCGGGACGACGAGCGAGCTCGACTACCAGGCCGTGCCGGCCTCCGCGGCCACGCAGACGCCGGGCACCGGTGCGTCCAACCCGCACGTGAACTCGATCTCGGCCGTCTCCACCGACCCGACCGGCGCGACGCACGACGCCGACGGCTCCTACACCGGGCCCGCGGCAACCGCCTCCGCAGAGATCGACTCCGCAGATGTGGCCATCGTGAAGACCGCCGATCAGCCCCTCGTCGCGGGCACCACTGTCTCGGCGTGGAAGCTCACCGTCTCCAACAAGGGAGGCGACACGGCCGTCGGCCCGTTCACCGTCACCGACAGCCCGACCACCCTGCCGGCCGATGTGACGATCACCGGGGCGTCGGGCACCGGCTGGAGCTGCACGACGCCGAACAGCAGCGGCTCGTTCACCTGCACCCGCACCGACTCCACCGACACCCTGGCTGACGGGGCCTCCTTCCCGGCGATCAGCGTCACCGCGGCGACCGACAGCGATGCACCCGTCGAGTCCGTGACGAACTCGGCCTCCGTCATCGCCAAGACGTTCGACCCCGACACGACCGACAACACCTCCGCGGCGACGGTGCCGACCGTCCAGCAGGCCGACCTCGCGGTGACGAAGTCCGTGGGCTCCGTGCATGCCGGGAGCACCGCGACCTGGCAGATCGGGGTGTCGAACCTCGGCCCCTCGACCTCGCGAGCCGGGATCACGGTCACCGATCCGATCCCGTCCGGCGTCTCCGAGGTCGCGGCCTCCGGCCCCGACTGGGCCTGCACCGTCGCAAGCAGCACCGTGACCTGCACGCTCACCGGAGACCTCGCCGCCGGAACGCCCGCACCCCCGATCCTGCTCACCGGGACTGTGGCGTCGTCGTTCACCGGCACGGTGTCGAACACGGCGACCGTGACCGGAGTCACCGCCGACCCGAACCCCCTGAACAACAGCGCCACCGCGTCGGCCACGGTCGACACGGCCACAACGCTCTCAGTCGCGAAGACGCTCCTCTCGTCGACGGTCGAGCCCGGATCGGACGTCGGCTTCCAGGTCGCGGTGACGAACACGGGCACGGCCGACGCCCGTCACGTGTCGATCACCGATCCGCTGCCGGACGGTCTGACCTACGTGTCGTCCTCGAGCACGACGGGCACGTGGTCCTGCTCCGAGACGTCGACGACCCCGTCGACAGCGACGTGCGACCTGCAGGGCACGCTGTCGGCGGGCGCAGGATCCGACGTGGCGACGGTCGTCATCGTGGCTCACGTCCCCGCCGATGTCACCACGTCCATCACGAACGTCGCGACGGCCCACTCCGACAACGCCCCGGACTCGAGCGGGAACTACACGAACGGCTCGACGCCGCGCACCGTCTTCTCCCTCAGTAAGACGCACCCGGCCGGTGACATCCGGGCCGGGCAGGACGTTGCCTACACGCTGACGGCCACCAACGACGGGCCCTCCGACGCCCCGGCGGGCACGACCGTGACGGACACGCTGCCTGCCGGTCTGACCTACTCGTCGGCCACGGGCGACGGCTGGGACTGCTCCGCTGCCGGGCAGGTCGTCACCTGCGCCACGCAGGCGACGGCCGACGTCGGGGTCGGATTCCCGGCGATCGCCGTCATCGCATCGACCGACCCGACGCTGAGTCCCGGCACCTACACGAACACGGCCAGCGTGACCGGCCCGGGCGCACCGTCGACCGTCGACGCGAGTGACCCCACCGTCATCACGACCGCCGCGACACTGCACGTCGACAAGGCGATCACCTCGGGCTCGACGATCACCGCGGGCACTCTCGCGACGTACGACGTGACCGTGACGAACGACGGCCCGTCGGCGGCACGCAGCGTCACTCTGGCCGACGTCACCCCGGTCGGAATGACCGTGGTGTCGATCTCGGGCGACGGCTGGACCTGCGACGACAGCGCAGGATCCTGCTCGGACGCCATCGTGCCGCCCGGGGCGACCACTCTTCACGTCACCGCGCGCGTCGGCTCATCCGTGCTCGACGGAACCGTCCTGACGAACCAGGCGGATCTCGCCTGGACCGACACGCAGGGCAGCTACACCGCCTCGAGCACCGCGGACGTGACCGTCGCCGCTGCCGCCGCTCTCGCCCTCACGAAGACGGCAGTCGACTCGTCGGGCAATCCGATCGAGACGGCCGACGGGGGCGACCTGCAGCGCTACGCCCTGGTGGCGACCAACACGGGTCCGTCCGACGCCGTCGGTCCGCTCAGAGTCGTCGACACCCTCCCCGCGGGGCTCAGCTACGTATCGTCCGATCCCGACTGGACCTGCGCGGTCGATCCCATCAACTCGCAGATCGTCGACTGCGCTCTCGCCGACGGGTCCGGGCTCGTCGCCGGAGGGACCGCTCCGCTGCTGACGCTGACCACGAGGATCGCGCCGGACGTCATGGACGCCACGATCACCAACGAGGCCGCTCTGACGTCGGGCACGGCCCAGGTCGGGCCCGAGGCCGTCGCGACGTCGACGATCACCGTGGGCGCCCTCGACGACCTCTC
This sequence comes from Frondihabitans sp. PAMC 28766, assembly GCF_001577365.1. Lineage (NCBI taxonomy): Bacteria > Bacillati > Actinomycetota > Actinomycetes > Micrococcales > Microbacteriaceae > Frondihabitans > Frondihabitans sp. PAMC 28766. Next base: position 195,473 of record NZ_CP014513.1, on the reverse strand, counting down.
GATCACGAAGACGCACACCGGGTCGCCGCACGTCGGCGATGCGCTGCCCTTCCGGATCGGCGTGGTGAACCACGGGCCGTCGGATGCCACGGGCGTCGCCGTCCAGGACGTCCTCCCGGTCGGGCTCGACTACGTGTCGACCGACGGAAGCGACAGCGCCTGGACGTGCACGGTGGCGGCGGCGACGGGGACCGGCACGCCGGTGACCTGCGTGCTCTCCGGCACGCTCGACGCCGACGCCACGGCGCCCGCCCTCTCGATCATCACGACTGTCACGGCGAAGGCCTACCCCGGTGTGACGAACACGGCGACGGTGACATCGACGACCGCCGACTCCGACCCGTCGAACAACTCGGCCTCCGACCCGATCACCGTGCCCGCTCTGTCGTCCCTGTCGATCACGAAGACGCACCGCGGCACGGCCGCGCGCGGACACGAGCTCGTCTACGTCCTGACGGTCACGAACACCGGCCCGACCGCGGATCCCGGTCGGATCACCGTCACCGACCCGCTCCCAGCCGGCCTGAGCTTCGTCTCGGCGAGCCCGAGCGACGACTCGTGTCGAGCCGCAGGTGCGAAGGTGACCTGCGTCCTGACCGGCGACCTCGCCGTCGGCCAGTCGCGCACGATCCTGCTGACGACTCTCGTCGCCGACAACGCTCCCGGCTCGATCGTGAACACTGCCAGTGTCTCCAGCCCCACCGAGCAGGTGCAGCCTCCGGCCGGGTCGGGCGGCCCGCACACCACAGCCTCCAACTCCGCGACGGTCGCGAAGGCGGCCGTCAGCGCCGCGGGGGCAGGATCCGGGAGCCTCGCGTTCACAGGATCGCAGGGCGTCGGTCTTACGGTCACGGGTGCTCTGGCGGCGATCGTCGCGGGCTTCATCCTGATGCTGCGTCGTCGACGTCGCCTCGACGGGAACGGGAGGCGACACTAGGTCGCATTCGTCGGAGGGCCCCCAATCGCCGCAGGCGCGACGGAACCCCCGGGCGTCTGAGACGCACTCGGGGGTTCTCGGTCGGTCGGGGTCTAGCGGGTGACGCGGCGGCGTCCGCCGACGTTGATGTAGATGACGAGGACGATGATGGCGCCGATGATCGAGCCGATGATGCCGGCGGGCTGGAAGAAGCCGTCCATGGCGTCGTGGTGGAAGAGCACGAAGCCGAGGAAGCCGCCGACGAACGAGCCGATGATTCCCAGCAGGATGGTCATCGGGATCGAGAGGTGCTGGCGGCCGGGCACGACGGCGCGGGCGATGAAGCCGGCGATGAGGCCGACGACGAGCAGGCTGATGATGAGGCCGAGGATGGACATGGGAGGGTTCCCCTTTCGTTGCGGTTGCACCACCGGTCGGAGGTGAGCCGCCGTTCAGGCGACGGGTCGACTCAACCACCCCCCGGGGTGTGCCATCACACCCCTGGGGGTGGAATGCTGAAGTCATGACCACGACGCAGACTCGACCGCTGACAGTGACACTCGTCGACGACTACGACGTGGTCCTCACGGGCCTCGCGCACATGTTCGACCGATATCGCGACCGCGTGCTCGTATCGGAGATCGACGCGAACGCGACTCTCGACGACTCGATCGACCTGGTGCTCTACGACTCCTTCGCGCAACCCGAGTCGGACCACCACGAGATCGCCGAGCTCGTGAAGAACCCGCGGGCCCGTCACGTGGTCGTCTACACCTGGAACTTCCAGCCCGAGCTCGTCGCGGCGGCCCTCGCCGAGGGGGTGCACGGCTACCTGTCGAAGACGCTGCCCGCGAAGCAGCTCGTCGAAGCGCTGGAGGCCGTGGCCCGAGGCGAGATCGTCGTCAGCTCGCCGACACGACGTGCTCCGAGCGCACCAGGCTTGGACTGGCCGGGCCGAGTCGACGGGATCACCGACCGGGAGTCGGAGATCCTGGCCCTGATCACCCAGGGCAAGAGCAACGCGGATGTCGCGCGCCTGACCTATCTCAGCCCGAACACGGTGAAGTCGTACATCCGCTCGGTCTACCGCAAGATCGGTGCCACGAGCCGCACGCAGGCGGTGCTGTGGGGTGTGGCGAACGGGTTCGCGCCCGACCACCACCGCATCGATCACTGGCTCGGCGGCCCCTGATCGGCTGGTTCCAAGCCAGGGGCGCGGACGTTCCTGATTGACGCCGGGGCGGTGCGCCTACTGTTCGACGGGCATTCGCCGACAGGAGGCCCCATGGACACCGCCGCATCACGCGCCGATCACGGCAACGACGACGACCCGACCGCCGACAGCCCTCGCTCCGAGGCTGCCACCGAGGATCTCCAGGATTCGCCGATCGCCGAGTCGGCCGCTGTCGACGCCGACACAGACCTCGACGACATCAAGGCCCTTCCCGGCACGGGAGGCCCGGACGACGGGGGAGACATCGAAGTCGACCCCTCCGAGCTCAACCTGTCGGGCGACTCGATCCCCGGTCACCCCAAGCCCGGCGAGGAGTAGCCGTGCGCGTCGTCATCACGGGGTCCCGCGGCAAAGTGGGCCGCGCGACCGTTCAAGCGTTCGTCGACGCGGGCCACGACGTGCTGGGGATCGACCTCGTGCGGCCGGTCTTCGACGCCGGGGTCGTCGTGCCCGGCCGGTACATGATGGCCGACCTCACCGACGCCGGCTCGGCCTACGCGGTCGTCGCGGGGGCCGACGTCGTCGTCCACGTGGCCGCGATCCCGCAGCCGACCGGCAACCCGCCGCACGTCGTCTTCCAGACCAACCTCATGTCGACGTTCAACCTGATCGAGGCGGCAGTCCGCTTCGGCGTGAAGCGGTTCGTGAACGTGTCGAGCGAGAGCATCGTCGGCAACTTCTTCCCCGAGCGGCCGTTCCTTCCCGACTACGCACCCGTCGACGAGCAGCATCCGCTGCATCCCCAGGATCCCTACGCCCTGTCGAAGTCGTTCGGCGAGCAGCTCATGGACGCGGCCGTCGAGCGCTCGGACATCCGCGCGATCTCGATCCGGCCGAGCACCGTCCACAACGAGGACAACTACGAGTCGAACCTCGGCAAGCAGGTGCGCGACCCGTCGAACCTCAGCGCCAACCTCTGGAGCTACATCGACGTCTACGACCTCGCCGACGCTCTCGTGCTCGCCGCCGAATCGGATCTGCCGGGGCACGAGGTGTTCTACATCGCGTCGCCGGACAACGCCGGAGGGCATGACTTCGCGGAGATCCTGCACCGCTTCTATGGCGACCGGATCGAGTTGCGTCCCCTTGACCGGGTCGACGCGTCAGGCATCTCGACGAAGAAGGCGCGCGAGCTGCTCGGCTGGAGCCCCACGCGGTCGTGGCGGGACTACCTCGACGAGAACGGCGAGGCTCTCCCGAGCTGATCGTCGGCGATCCTGCCGAATGGACATCGGGCCACCTGCCTAGCTCGTGACCGAGACGATGCCGAAGACGAGGAGCCCGATTCCGACAGCGATGGCGATACAGCCGGTCACGCGTGCCATGACGAGTGCTGCATTGCTCGGCTCGAAGGCTTCCTTGTTCTTGTACTGCCACCTGTTCATCCGGAAGGCCATCCGGGGATTGACGACGTTCATGGCCCCGATGGCGGCGAACACGACGCCGAACGGAATCAGAAACCAGTTGCTGTGCATGTCGCGGACCATTATCCGCGCACGGGGGCCTGTGCCTCGATCCGGATCGGCAATCACCCGCTCATCACCCGGGTCGGCGCGAACCGGTCCAGGGTGGTGATGCCGGCGAACTGGTGCGGCTGGAATCCGGCCATCAGCCGCCCGTAGTTCTCGGAGAGTGCTTCGAGGTTCAAGGCGCCGTGCAGCGTGATGATGCGAGCGTCTCGCCACGAGCGCTGGATCGGCTCGAAGTCCATGATCGCGGTCGATCCCGAGTTGCGTTGCAGCAGCTCGATCGCCTCGGCGCACCACCGGGCGGCGTACGCGGTCTCGAGCAGGACGCGGGCGCTGAAGAGCTGCATGTACTCGCCGTCGACGGGTGCCCCGGCTGCCGCCAGCTCGCCCAGCCGATCGGTCTCCTCCGCATTGGCTCGCGTCATCAGCAGCGCCGACTGGATCTTCGAGTGGACCTCGGCGAGCATCAGGTGCGTGAGGGGGGCCTCGAGCTGGTTCTTGTAGGTGGTGCCTCGGATCGGGCGGCCGGCCGAGCGTTCGAGGAAGCGGTCGAGCGCGCCCTGGGCGATGCCGATCGACATGCCCGCCATGGTGCTGAACGACCAGCCGAGAGAAGAGGTCTTCCACAGGGAGCCCGCCAGGCCGCTCTCGATCGAGCCTGACGCGATCTCACGGAAGTCGACGCCGCGATACGCGGGCACGAAGAGCTCGTCGCCCTCGATCGTGACCGAGACGCTGCCCGTCGCCCGCATGCCGGCGACCTTCCAGTCGTCGAGGAAGCGGAGGTCGGAACGCGGCACCTGCAGGCCGACCAGGAAGGGCCCGTCGCCCTCGTCGGCGATGCAGCCGAGGTTGGTGAACGGCGACCACAGGGCACCGCTGCCGAACGTCCAGGGGCCGCCGGAGACGATCCAGCCGCCGGGCACTCGTTTCGCCCGCCCGCGCGACGACGGGAAGTGGCTCGAGCCGGCGACCCGGGGCCCCACCCACTCCGGCCCGTAGACCTCCTCGAGAACCCGGGGGCCCATGCCGGCGGGGATCCAGTCGGTCGATGCCCCCGACCAGACACTCCAGCCGGCAGAGCCGTCCCACTTCGACACCTCGGACACGACGTCCAGCTGCTGTCGCACCGTGAGCTCATAGCCGCCGTATTCGGCGGGGCTCGCGACGTCGAAGGCGCCGGTGGCATGGATCGCGGCGATGGTGTCGTCGGAGTGGCGACCTGCGCGCTCGGCGTCGACTGCTCGCTCGCGCAGCGTGGGCCCCAGCTCGCGCACCTTCTCGATGATCGTGGCCGTCTTCTCGGCTGTGTCGCTGGTGGTGGTCATGGGGCTTACTTCCTCGACGGTTTCTGGTGGGGGACGACGACGTATTTGGTGTGCGGGGAGTTCGACTGCGCTCGCCACGCGGCCGGCAACTCCTCGAGCAGGATCGTGGCGACCGACACGTCGAGATCTCCGTGGCGGAGCGCCTCCCAGAGCCAGGTCAAGGCCGGCCTCTTGTCGCGGAGAGGCGTGTGGAGCCCCGCGAACCCCGACAGGGTGATGCGCTTGCCGCGGAGGAGACCGGCGGCGAGAGTGATGGTCGCCGAGGTCGGGTTGCCGATGTTGACGAGGCGGGCTCGCGGCGCGCAGACCTGGAGAGCGGCCTCGAGCGGCACGCCGTACAGGCCGTCGAGCACGACGTCGACCGAGGGGGCGACCTCGCCGATGCGACGTGCGAGCGACTCGGCGCTCTCACCGTGGCGGAGCTCGACCACGGCATCGGCGCCGAGCCTGAGGAGATCCTGCAGCGCCTCGGCGTCCCGGGCGATACCGATCACGCGCCCGGCGCCGTGCAGGTGTGCGATCTGCAGGGCCAGCCGCCCGACGGAGCCGGTCGCGCCGAGCACCAGCACCGTCTCGCCGGCCTCCAGCCGAGCGACATCGATCAGCGGCAGGTAGGCGGCGACGCCCGAATTGCCGACGGCCGCGGACAGGATCGGGTCGGCTTCGCCAGGCAGCACCAGGAGGTCGTCGTCCGGTACGACGACTTCGGCGGCCAATGCACCGGGAAGCTCCGGAGAGGCGTGGCACTCCGCGTAGACGACCGCACCGACTTCGAACCGCTCGGACTCGAGGACGACGCCCACGCACTCGGATCCCGGCACGTAGGGCGACTCGTGGCGAGCCGAGTGGAAGCCGCCGGAAGCGATGAGCAGGTCGAGTGGATTGAGCGGCGCGGCGATCACACTCAGCCGGGTGAAGCCGGGGCGGCGGGGCGCCAGCACCACGGCCCCGAGGTGCGGTTCTGCCCCGGGGGCGTCCACCAGCGCCGCCCGAACAGGAGGAGCGCCTGTCGAGGCTTCTGCGGCGAACACGGCATCCGTCGACTGCACTCGAGCTTCCTTGCTTAATATCGCTACGGTTTGGATGTTTTCCGATTATGCGGACGGTGCCCCGCGAGTGTCAAGCATGTCGTCGGCCTTGTCAGTAAAGTACCGAACCTTTATGATGTTTCCGTGATCAACGACGATTCTCCGGCACTCATCCGCACCCGCCTCGACGTGCCGACGCAGGAGCCGGCACACGAGCACGCCGAGACGATTCAGAAGCTCCTCGTCGGCGTGATCGGGCTCATCGACACCCTCTCTGCCGAGCAGAAGTCCGCGGCCCTCTTCGGCTTCGACGACGATCGACGGCTCGACTGGGACATCATCCCGAAGCCCGACCGCATCGGGGTGTCGCTGCACAACCTCGATCGCCACCAGAAGGTGGTCGTGCTCGAACTGGTCCGGATGTCCGTCTCCTACGAGGTCTACACGAAGATTCTCGCGATCATGCAGCTCGAGCACGTCCTCCGCGCGCGAGAGGCCGACTTCCTGGGGATCGCAGCACCCCTGTGGCGGACGTCCGACACCTACTTCTTCAGCGTCTTCGGGCGGCCGGGCTTCGAAGACACCTGGTCGTTCCGATTCCTCGGCCACCACGTCTGCGTGAACATCACCATCGTCAACCAGCGATGGATCTCGGCGACCCCGAGCGCCCTCGGGCAGCAGCCGACCCTGGATGCCGGCGTGCTCAACCCCCTGGCCGCCGACGAAGGTCTCGGCTTCGAGCTGCTCGGCTCCCTCGACGACGAGCAGCGCTCGGCGGCCGTCATCCACGACGTCGCCCCCGCCGACTTCGTCACCCGTCAGGTGCCTCGCATCGGCGCTCTGGAGTATCCCGACCACTACGACCTGGGGATGCCGCAATACCAGATCACGACGGCCGATCGGAGGGCACTGGCCTTCGTGCGCGACGCCCCATCCGGCATCTCCGCCGAGCGTCTGGACGACCGCCAGCGCGCCATCCTCGACGCCCTGCTCGACACCTTCCTCGGGCGTCTCCCCGACGCCTTCGAGTACCGCGCGCGGCTCGACGCCGACGGCCCCGCGCACGTCCACTTCGCGTGGGCGGGCGGGCAGGATCGCGGAACCCCGCACTACTTCCGCATCCACACGCGCTCCCTCCTCGTCGAACTGGTGAACGCGGTCGACAGCGGCAACCACCTGCATTCGGTCATCCGCGATTTCGACCACGACTTCGGCGACGACTCGCTACGTCGTTACGCCGCGCACGTCGACCAGGTCGGGTCGCACCTCTCGACCAGGACGACGTCCAGCGAGGGCACCGACCTCCAGGCGAACGACTGGTCGTGGTGAACGACCTCGAGGGAAGGCGCAGAACGGTTGCGATGATTGTTAGGGTGACGTCATGACTTCCTTCGCGGGCCAGACGCGCGCGAACGTTCTTGCGAGCGAGCTCGAGCAGCAGATCCTCGATCGCGAGTTCAAGCCGGGCGAGCTCATCGGCACGATCGACTCGCTTCGCGAACGTTCCGGTTTCGCCCGGTCGACGGTGGCGGAGGCCGTTCGGCTGCTGGCCGACCGCGGGCTCGCCGAGATCCGTCCGGGCCGGGGCGGCGGTCTCTTCGCCACCGCCGCGGGGCCCATGGTGCGGATCAGGCACACCCTCCTCGCCGTGACGGACGCCCCCGCGTCGGTCGCCGAGGCGGTCGCCGTCCGCGATGCCCTCGAGGTCCTCATCGACGTCGACGCGGCCGAGAACCGCACGGCCGGCGACATCACCGACATGAAGCGGCTTCTCGCGAAGCTCACCGCGGCGGCCGTCAAGGGCACGACTCAATTTCTGCTCGCCAACTGGGATCTCCACGAGCGGATCGCCTTGATCTCGCCGAATCAGACCGCGTCCGCCCTGTATCTCTCCATGACACGATTCGTCCGCGAGCACGCCGTCGCGGCCACGCATGACGAGGCTCCCGAAACGGCGTCCGAGTGGCTCGACCTCCGAGTCGAGACCCATCGCGAGCTCGTCGACGCGATCGTCGCCGGTGATCCCGCTTGCGTGAAGCAGGCCGTCGACAAGCACGCAGGCCTGCTCGTCACCGACTAGACGAGTTGCGGTACGCCTCGTCGTGCCGCCGAACCCACTCCTCGAACGAGGTGGGAGCCCGGCCGAGCAGCCACGTCAGCACGTTGGGGTTGCCGACGAAGTCGTGCGAGCTGTAGCGGGCGCTGATCGCGTCCATCGCGCGTCGCTGGTACTCGCCGGCGTCGCCCATTCGCGTGGCGAACGTCTCGGCGTCGATCTCGACCACGTCGATGGGGTGCCCGACGACGGCCGCGATGATTCCGCCGATATCGTGAGCCGAGTATCGGCCGGCCGACGCCAGCTCGTAGGTCGCGAACGCGTGCCTGTCGGTGTCGCCGAGCACCAGCGCCGCCACGTCGGTGACGTCGTTCGGGTCGACGAGCGACTGCAGCCGGTCGAGCGACCAGGACAGCTCGAAGACACCGCGCTCGAAGGCCGGCGTGAGGCGGTGCGCGAGCATGTAGTTCGTCGGCTGCAGGATAGTGAAGGTGAGGCCCGACGACAGCAGGTGCTCTTCGATGTCGCGCTTGACCTCGTGCTGCACGAGGTCGGTCGTGATGGCGTGCAGCACCGAGCTCATGACGAAGTGTCGGACGCCGGCCGCCCGCGCGGCGTCGATCAGGGCGAAGCCCGTCTCCCGCTCGGTCGGCGACAGCGCCGGCCCCACGTGATAGATCTTCTCGACGTCGCGGACCGAGCGGGCCAGGATCTCGGGATCCGCGAGGTCTCCGACGACGACGTCGGTCACGCCTGCCGCGCGGAGGGCGACCGCGGACGCCTCCGAGCGCACGTTCGCGCGGACCTCGTGCCCGGCGGCGAGCAGCTTGGGCAGAAGGGTCCTGCCCTGATTTCCGTTGGCGGCAGTGACCAGGATCACGACGTCGACACCTCGGTCGTCACGACAGCGCCGCCCGCCGGTCCGCGTTGTCGACGATGTGGTTCGTCACGGTGCCGAGTCGTTCGATCTCGACCTCGACGACGTCCCCGGGGTGCAGCAGCCACGGGGGAGTGCGAGCATAGCCGACACCGGATGGGGTGCCGGTCGCCAGCAGATCTCCGGGATTCACGGTGAACGTCTGCGAGATGTAGGCGAGAGTCTCACCGACCCCGTAGATCATCTGCGTCGTGTTGCCGCTCTGCACGACTTCGCCGTTGACCCGCGTCTCGAGGTGAAGACCGTCCCGGATGTCGCCGACCTCGAAGGCCGGGACCATCGGCCCGACCGGCCCGGAGCGGTCGCCGTTCTTGCCGATGATCCACTGCGACGTCTGCTTCTGCGCCCGGCGGGAGGTGACGTCGTTGAAAGTCGAGTAGCCGACCACGGCCGCGCGTGCCTCGTCGGGCGAGGCGTCGACGAGAGGCGAGCCGACCCAGGCCATCACCTCGCCTTCCCAGTCGAGGCCGTCCTCGCCGGCCGGGACGGGAATCCCGGTGCCGCCGGTCGTGAGCGAAGCCGACCAGCGGGCGAACAGAGTGGGGAAGTCGGGCAGCTTCTCGTCTTTGAACGAGCCCTCGCTGACGTGTTCGGCGTAGTTGAGGCCCACGCAGATGACCCGGGCACCCTTCCGGACGGGCGGGACGAGCTTGGAATCGGCCACCGAGACGACGGGGCCCGTGGGCGGTGCTGCGAGATGGTCGGCAGGCGCGGCCCAGAACGACTCGACGTCGGTGAGGACGGTGACGTTCCGGCCATCGGCGCTCAGCGCGCCCACGAGCACGGTGTCGCCGTCTCCTGTGAGGCCGACGATCCGCAGACCTGCCGGGGCGGTCGAGGTGGTGGCTGAGGGAAGGGAGACTGCTTCGGTGTCCATCGGGTGCGCCTAACTCGTGGCTCGGATGACGAGCATGCTCGCCGGCAGGGTGGTGGTGTTCGTGACCGTGCGGAGGGTGCCGACGGTGAAGTGGACGGAGTCGAGGGCGGTCAGCACTTCGTCCGTGCCCTCGCTGCTCATCGTCAGCTCTCCGGAGAGGACGACGTAGACGGTCTCGGCCTCCTGAGGCGCCAACTGGGCCTCGGCCCCTGGCAGGTAGTGCGACAGCGCGACCGTGAAGTCGGATGTGGGCGTCAGCGCGCCGCCCTGAAGGCGAACCGGGCCGACACCTTCGTGGCCGACGGGGCTGAACGGCTCCGCCTGGCTGATTCTCGTCACTCGCATCGTCATGGCGTCGCGCCTTCCTCGATGAGTTGTCTGGGTCTGCTTCGCTCGGCGCCGAGGGCGTTGCGCAAGCCCTCGAGCAGCCGCGCGACATCGCGCGGCTCACCGGTTCCGACCACGTAGAAGTCGGGCCGTGCCAGCACGACGCTGCAGTCACGTGCGTCGAACCACGCGCGGTACGCCCCCTCGACGTCCCGGAGAGCGCCGGCCGCCGAGACCGTGACGGAGGTGCCCCCGATGCTCGCGAACCAGGCCGCGGTTTCCCGCGGCACGCCCACCAGCGGATCGACGTCGATGCCGGTCAGCTGCCACCCTCCTCCGACCACGTCGTCGTAGAGGCCGATGGTGCCGTCGACCGCGACCTGCCCTTGAACGGAGAGGTGGCCGGAACTCGGGTCGTTCGGGTCGACGAAGGGCGACCGGCCGAGGCGCGGGTGCGGCGGTTCGACGACTGCCGCGTCAGGATCGTGCAGGTCGGACACGAGGCGAGCATCGCGGTCGGCCGCCTTCTGCGGATCCTGCTCGCACACCATCTGCCCGATGGCGACGGCCTCGTCGATGATCTCGGTCACGTGGGCGCCGCGCTCGGCGCCATAGCTGTCGAGGACGGCAGCGTCGGCGAGGCCCGACTCGATCATCGACAGCCGCCACGCCAGAGCGCTCGCGTCGCGAAGCCCGGAGCAGAGCCCCTGGCCGAGGAACGGCGGCATCAGGTGGGCCGAATCGCCGGCGAGCAGCACGCGGCGGCGACGCCACTCGGTCGCCCACCGGGCGCGGAACGTATAGACGGCATGGCGCTCGAGACGCGCGGTCTCGGGGGTGACGCCCCACGGCTCCATCAGGCACCAGGCGGTCTCGGGCTGCGCCATCACGTCGGCCGAGACATCGGTCGGGCGCATGAACTCGAAGCGCCGTCGACCGGGCCCGCTGTTGACCGCGGTGGCGGGCTGGGCAGGGTCGCAGTACTGCGTCACGAACGCGCCCCAGGGGCGGTCGTCCAGGGGTCGGTAGTCGACCACGAGCCAGTCCGCCTCGAAGCCGGAATCGGCGGTCGCGATTCCCACCAGATCGCGGATGACGCTGTTGGCTCCGTCCGCGCCCACCAACCACCGGCCGCGCAGGGCCGTGGTCTGCGTGCGGTCGTCGGTGCTCGCGACGGTCAGGGTCACCGTCTCGTCGTCCTGCTCGAGCCCGACGGCGGACCAGCCGCGACGCAGCTCGACCGTCGGCAGGGCGAGAGCCATCGATTCGAGCGCCTCTTCGAGGTCGGGCTGGTAGAACCCGTTCGTGTTGGCCCAGCCGGATTCGGAGGGGCGGTTCCAGTTGATCGCCCGCAGCAGCTCGCCGTCGCCGTTGCGGATCTGATAGCCGCCGCGCTCGCCGCGAGACGGCTCGAACAGGTCGGCGTGCGAGCCCATGACCCCGGCGGACTGCAGGATGCGCAGCGCTTCGTGGTCGATCGTGCAGGCACGTGGCAAGGGGTAGCGCGCCGGCCACCGCTCGACGACCGTGACGCGTTTGCCCGTTCGGCCCAGGAGGATGGCGGTCACGAGCCCGACCGGCCCCGCCCCGACGATCAGGAAGTCCGCGACCTCCGGATCGTCGGCCGCGCTCGGCCTGTTCTCTGCGGAGCGCTGGGTGCGAGTGCTGTTACTCACCGTCGAACGCGTGAAGGAACCCGAGTTCTCCCGACTCGGCGAACTCGTGCAAGACCTTCACGTTCATGTCGGGGTTGTGCTCGTTGTGCGGCTCGGGCACGAGCGGGTTGCCGCTCCAGCCCTGCAGGCGGCACACCCGCTTCTTGATTCGCCAGCCGTCGGCGGTGCGCACGACGTCGTCGTCGTACCAGCCGGTGCCGGTCCAGGTCGGGCCGCCCTCGGCGGCGTTGCGGACGAGCAACCAGTTGCCATAGCTGAAGGCGCGAGCGGTGTCTCCGTCGACGTCGACGAGGTGGCCCATGATCGTGTGCTGGTGGCTGTCGAGGCGGTCGTGGAACTCGGCGAACGACTCCTTGAAGACGTCCAGGCCGTTCCATCCGGCGCCCGCAGGCCCGAAGACCGCCACGACGTCGTCCGTGAAGACGCGATCGAAGAGGTCGAACCGATGAGCGTCCAACGCGAACGCGTAGAGGTTCATGATCTCGATGATCTCGGCTTTGTCTTGTGCGCTCACGCGGGGTCCTCGTCTTTGAGTGTGGTGGGGCCGGTCTCTAAAAACATGCCAACCTTTAGGCTGGTTGCGATTCTGCTCCGGGGCTTCCGACGTGTCAACAGGAATGCGTCGAAAGGTCTAATCCATTCTAACCGTTGACATGTTTGACGACCCTTGATTGGATGTGCAGGTCGGGCGCCAGCAACGTCGCTCCCTGCTCGGCCTGATGGAGGCGTCATGCCGAACGAGATAGACAGAGCGAAGATCCGAGAGACGCTCGGGCACTACCCCACCGGGGTGGCCGTCGTCACCGCGGTCACGGCCGATGGAAGCCCGGTGGGCATGGTGGTGGGGACGTTCTCGTCCGTGTCCGTGGAGCCGCCGCTGATCGCGTTCTACCCGATGGAAGGGTCGCGCAGTTTCGCACAGATCCGGACGGCGACTGCGTTCTGCGTCAATGTCCTCGCGTCTGATCAGGAGCAGTTCTGCCGGCGCTTCGCCTTAGCGGGCGACAGCAGGTTCGACGGCGTCGCCTGGCGGCGCGGCCGCCTGGGGTCGCCGATCCTGGACGACGCCGTCGCCTGGGTCGAGTGCACCTTCGACGACATCCGCCCGGCCGGCGACCACTTCATCGTCCTGGGCCGAGTCGACGACCTGGCAGTGCAGCGGTCGACGCTTCCCCTTCTGCAGTTCCAGGGCGGCTACGGGCGCTTCTCTCCCGGATCGTTCATCGCCGCACCCGACCCCGAGCTGATCCAGGCGGCTCAGCTGGCCGAGGCGATGCGCTCGCGGGTCGAAGAGATCAGCGACGATTTCGGCGTCAACTGCAGCGTGCTCGCACGGATCGGCTGGGACGCGGTCCAGGTGCTGGCGGCGAACCGCTCACCCGATGACGAGTCCTTCCCGCTGGGGCACCGGCAGCCTCTCATCCCGCCCTTCGGTGCCGTGTTCTTGTCGCAGGCACCCGAGACCGACGTCGAGCAGTGGCTCCGCAGGGCGTCAGACCACAGCGGCGAGCGTCGCGACCTGAACCGCGGGCAGCTCGAACGGGTGCGGGAGTGCGGCTATTCGCTTCTCGCGGCAGGCCCGGAGATTCTCCGCCGCCACCAGGACGTCCTGACGGACTTCGAGCTGTCGGACGGGCTGCCTCAGCAGGAGCGGGTGGTGCGGATGGTGACCGCCGAGCTCGCGAACTTCTTCTTCACCGACCTCGAGCCGGGAGACCACTACGACCTGGCGAACGTCGTCGTGCTGCTGTCGACGCGTGACGGCGTGCCGCCGATGGCCCTGCGCATGACCGGCCTACCCGCCGGCGCCTCGGCGCAGCAGGTCGAGCGCTGGATCGATGCCCTCCGCGGTGTAGCCCGATCCGTCGACGAGCCGACCGCGACGAGGAGCCGATCATGACGAAGCCTCTCGAAGGGATCCGGGTCGTCGACCTCAGCCGCGCGCTGGCCGGCCCGTACTGCACCGCCCTGCTCGCCGACATGGGGGCCGAGATCATCAAGGTCGAGAGCCTCAACGGCGGAGACACGGCCCGGCAGTGGCCGCCGTTCGACGACGGCAACAGCCTCTACTTCGAGGCGGTCAACCGCAACAAGCGGTCGGTCTGCATCGACTTCTACTCGGCCGAGGGCCACGAGATCCTGGATCGCCTGATCGAGGGCGCAGACGTGCTCGTCGAGAACTTCACGCTCGGAACCCTGGAGAAGCTTGGGCTGACAGTCGAGCACCTCGCCGAGCTGAACCCCCGGCTCGTCATCGGATCCGTGAACGGATTCGGTCTCACCGGCCCCCTGAAGAATGCCGCGGGCCTCGATCAGGTCGTGCAGGGCATGGCGGGCCTGATGTCGGTGACCGGCTCGGAGGCCGGCGACGCCTACCGGGTGGGCGTGCCCATCGTCGACATCACGTCGGGGATGATCTGCGCCTTCGGGATCGCCGCCGCTCTGGCAGGACGAGCGGCCGGTCAGCCGGTGGGTCGCGTGACGACGTCTCTGCTCGAGACGGCTCTGAACCTCTCGGTGTTTCAGGGGCAGCGTGCGCTGAGCCTCGGTGAGGACGCGAAGCCGCAGGGCAACAACCACCCGACGATCGCGCCGTACGGAACCTTCGCGACGGCGACCGCGCCTCTCAACATCGCGGTCGGCAACGACAGGCAGTGGCGCGATTTCTGTATTCTGCTCGGTGTCCCCGAGGCCGTCGACGACCCCCGTTACCTCACCGGGGCCCTTCGCTCGGCGAACCGCGACAGCCTGAAGGGCCTCGTCGAGGCGGTGCTCGCCACGAAGCCCGCCGCGGAGTGGACGTCGATCATCAGCGCCGCGAGCATCCCCTGCGGGCCGATCTTCACCTACACGCAGGCCTTCGGCTCGGAGCAGGTCAGGGCCCTCGGGCTCGTCCAGCAGACCACGCGGCGGGACGGCACCGCGCTGCCTCTCGTGCGGGGCCCGCTCAGCCTCGACGGTGCCGCCAGCGAGATCACGTCGAGGCCGCCCCTGCTCGGCGAGCACACCCTCGAGGTCCTCCGCGAGCTCGGCTATTCGCCCGCCGCCATCGAGGCACTCGATGCGGCCGGTCGAGTGAACACCCGCCGCGAGCTGGTCTGAGAGCGATGAGCACCGTGACTTCGGAAGGCAGGATCAGCGTCGCGATCGACGGCGGGGTGGCTGCCGTCGAGCTCGACAATCCGACCAGGCGCAATGCCCTGACCCGGGGGATGTGCCTCGAGTTGCAGGATCTCATGCCGCGACTCGACCAGGACGCGGCGGTCGACGTCGTCACCCTTCGCGGTGCCGGCACGACGTTCTCCGCGGGCGCGACCATCGACGACCTGGCATCCGTCCTCCTCGACCCTCAGCCCGACGGAAGCCGGGTCGACCGGCTGAGCCGAGCCGACGAGGCCATCGCGTCGCTGACGAAGCCTGCGATCGCGCTGGTCGACGGCGCGTGCATGGGCGGGGCGTGGCAGCTCGCGTCGGCGTGCGACTTCGTCGTCGCGAGTGCGCGCTCGACCTTCGCCCTCACCCCCGCCAAGATCGGCGTCATCTACCCGCGCCCGGGCATCGAACGCCTCGTGCGGCAGGTCGGCCAGGCGAACGCCAAATCCCTGTTGTTCACCGGGCGCGCGCTGAGCGCCCGCCAGGCGGAGGACATCGGCCTGACCGCCTTCACCGTCGCTGACGACGACTTCGACGCCGCCTGCGCGTCGCTCGTCGCGACTCTGCTCGAGAGGTCCCGCTTCTCGCTCCACCACCTCAAGCGACTCGTCGATGCGACAGCCGCCACCGATCCATTCGTCGACCAGGTGTGGGAGGAGGCCTGGGCGGCTCTGCCGGAGAGCCCCGACATGGGCATCGGCATCACCGCCTTCCTCGAACGACGGCAGCCTGAATTCGTGTGGCGGCGTCCGTGAGCAACTCCCGCACTTTTCTCAACAACTGTTGAGATTCTGGTCGGTCAGTCGTACGCTCGCGACTGGTTCGACACCTGCAATGACCCTGCACCGACGAAGGAGCTCGATATGACCGACGACCAGAGGATGTACGTCCCTTCCACTCTGCTGCCCGCGCCGCGGACCGGCATCCTGACGCCGTTCGAGCCCGGGTCGCGGACCCTTCCGGCCGGGTTCCAGGTCGCACCGATGTTCAAGCCGCTGCCCGTCGACATCGTCTTCGACAGAGACGTCGCGGTGACGCTTCGCGACGGCACCACGATCCACCTCGACGTGTTCCGGCCGGTCGGAACCGAGGAGGTCCCGGTCATCATCGCCTGGAGCCCGTACGGCAAGGGCCAGGGCACCTCGGCGAGCGTCATGGGCATCTTCGGGCTCGTCGGCCTCGACAACAGCGTCGTCTCCGGGCTCGAGAAGTTCGAAGCGCTCGACCCGGCGTACTGGTGCGCGCGCGGCTATGCGATCGCCAACGTCGACGTCCGCGGCGTCGTCGACTCCGACGGCGACAGCGTCCTCTGGGATCGACAGGAGGGGCGGGACTGCTACGACGTGATCGAGTGGATCGCCGAGCAGGAGTGGTGCTCGGGCAAGGTCGGCATGAGCGGCACGTCCTACCTCGCCGTGTCGCAGTGGTTCACGGCGGCAGAGCAGCCGCCGCATCTCGCGGCCATCAACCCGTGGGAGGGGGTGAGCGACGTCTACCGCGACCTCGTCCTGCGGGGCGGGATGCCCGACTCCGGCTTCGCGGCTCAGTTGCAGGACGGCAGCTTCTTCGGCAAGGGCCGGAAGGAGGACATCATCGGCGAGGTCGAGCGGTATCCCCTCATCACCGAGCTCTGGGAGAACAAGATCCCCGAGTTCGACAAGATCACCGTGCCGGCCTACATCGTGGCCAGCTATTCGAACACCCTCCACACGGCAGGAACCTTCCGGGCCTGGCGCAGGATCGCGTCCGAGCAGAAGTGGCTGCGAATCCACAACTCCCAGGAGTGGCCGGACTTCTACGACGAGGCCAACGTCGACGATCTGCGTCGCTTCTTCGACCACTATCTGCTGGGGCAGGACAACGACTGGGAGCAGACACCCCGGGTGCGCTACTCGCTGCTCGACCTGGAGGGCGGCGACGAGACCGGCATCGCGTCGGACACCTTCCCGCCCGACGGTGTCACCCCGACGAAGTACTACCTCGACGGCCGCCGCCGGACCCTGACGACGACCGCCCCGACCGACGAGGTCACGGCCGCCTACACGGTGGAGTCGAACCCGAACGCGGTGTCGTTCCTGGCGAGCTTCGACGAGGAGACCGTCCTGGTCGGATACCCCAAGGCCCACCTCTGGGTCGAGGCCACAGGGTCGGACGACATGGACCTCTTCGTCCTCGTGCAGAAGCTCGACGCCTACGGCACCCCTCTGCAGGCCTTCACCGTGCCCAACCACAGCGCCATGGCCCACGATCTCACCGATCACGGCGCCACCGTCCTCAAATACAAGGGGTCGGACGGTCGGCTCCGCGTCTCGCTCCGCCACCTCGACGACGCGCTCGCGACGGACGACGTGCCCGCGCACAGCTTCGACCGCGTCGAGAAGCTCGCCGAGGGCGAGATCGTCGAGATCGAGATCGACCTCCTTCCTCTGGGCTGAGGTTCTACGCCGGTGAGCAGCTTCGGTTCGTCGTCAGCTCGCGCAACCTGCTCGGCCCGCTCATGCCCGCGATCCGCGAGTACGTGGGCGCCAACGCCGGCCAGCACGTCATCCACACCGGAGGCGAGCACGCCTCCTACCTCCAAATCCCCGTTCAGAAGTAAGGCGGCACGGTTATGACCACGACATCGACGACCGGTCCCTCGGTGCGCCTCGGCGACGAGGACACCGACTCGACCATCGACGGCTACGAGCTCTTCGGCGCACGCCGAGCACTCGCTCTCCTGAAAGACAAGCTCGGGCGCGAGCGGATCCTCGAGTTGCTCAGTGACGAGATCGCCGAAGGCGAGGCGTTCCTCCGCGACCACCTGACGCGGTCGAACGGCGAGGAGACGACGGGGCGACCACTCTCCGGGCCCGCGGCATCACCGCCGCCCAGTTCGGGCGGTGGCTCGGCGCCGCCTTCGCCCGCGAGGACGTCATGCTCGCCGGCAACCCCGAGCACTACTCGATCCACGCCGAGCCCGGCCAGAACGTCAACATCGTCGAGACCCTCGATCGTTACGTCTGCTCGTTCTTCATGCGGCCCTGGGACGACAGCGTGATCGTCGACCAGGAGCTACCCGCCGCCACCCCTCAGAAGCCGGCTGGTCGGCGATCCCACATGCTCCTGCCCGACGGCACCGTCGTCGGCTCGATCGCGAACGCCTTCGACGAAGAGGAGGACGGCTTCACGGCGCGGCTCTCGGTCACCCTGCCGGTGACGTGTGCGCCCGAGGTGATCGACCAGCACCTCGAGCACTTCGCGGTCGAGTTCCGCACCTGGATCCTGCGGGCCGCGCGCGAGCTCTCCTGATCCGATCTACGGGTCCGTCCGGGGTCGGGAGAGGACGGCCTGGATCCCGGGAGCGATGATGGCCACGAGGGAATCGTGATCCTGCTCGACGAGTGCGTCGATGCCCACCAGCTGGCGCCCGACGACGACGCCGACGAGCATCGAGGCGGCGATCTCGATCCTGTTGGTCATGTCGGATCGTCCCGGAGGCCAGGCTCCAGATCGACGATCACTCGCCGTTGGATCAGCTCCCGGAGTTGCCCGTCGCCTGCTCGCTGCCGATGGCCGCACGCAGGAGAGCCTGAAGCGGTTCGGACTCCACCGGGTTTCCGTCCCACACCTCGAGGAACGCGCGAGTGACTCGGTTGCCGAGCGACTCCTCCGGGCCGTCGAAGGCCTCGGAGATGCGTGACATGGTGTTCGGCCCGGACGCCATCACTGCGGCGAAGAGGTCGTCCTTCGAGCCGAAGTACTGCATGACGAGGGAGGCATCGACGCCCGCGTCGGACGCGATGCCTCGAATCGTCGATCGAGGAAAACCGTCTCGGGCGAAGCGCGCGCGCGCTGAGTCGAGGATGGCCTGGCGCGTTGCCTGGGGCCCGGGACGCCCCCGGGGGCGAATTCGGTGGGTGAGGTGGCCTCGTCGCTCGGCATGCACGAAGTCTACGGAAATCAGCCTCAACGCTTGTTGAGGAAGTGGCCGAATTGACGTACGCTGAGCCCGATATTCCACTGCACGCGATGAAGGGTGACGGAATGAAGACACTGGAAGAGCTGAGCGCTCGCGCCGAGATCCACGATGTTCTGCTGCGGTACTGCCGAGGCCTCGACCGCGTCGACATGGGGCTGGTGCGCAGCGCCTTCTGGCCGGACGCGTGGGTGCAATTCCCGGAGAGCCTCCACCAGGGGTCGGTCGACGGCTTCGTCGACTTCCTGTCGGGCGAGATGCCGCGCTTCGTCCGCACGATGCATCTGCTCGGCAACAGCCTCGTCGAATTCGACGGGCCTGACACCGCTCACGTCGAGACCTATCTCAACGCTGACCACCAGGGCACCGAGTTCCACCAGTGGGCGAACGAGAACGTCAAGCTCTGGGCGCGCTATCTCGATCGGTTCGAGCAGCGCGACGGCGTCTGGCTGATCGCCCGCCGGTCGCTCGCGACGGGATGGATGTACCGCTACCCGAAAGAGGGGTGGTTCGACGACCACCCCGACGCGTCCGCCAGTGGGAGGGACGGCCACGATCCTGCGCTGGAGGCCGTCGCCGGATTCGACGGAAAGCCCGCGTCACGAAAGGAATGGCCGTGATCACACGCACCGCCGCGCCGACGGCAGAAGAGATCGTCGCCCGGATCGTCGAGCTGCAGCCCTGGCTCCGCGATCAGCAAGCCGTTGCCGAGCAAGAGCGGCGCATTCCGCAGGAGACCATCGAGCGGTTGGACGCGGCCGGCGTCTTCAGCCTGTCGAAGCCGAAGCGCTATGGCGGCGCCGACTTCACGACCCGCGAAATGCTCGACATCTACCGGGCCCTCGGTTCAGGATGCGGCGCCACCGCCTGGGTCGTCTGGGCGACGGCCGGCGGGAACATGTGGAGCAACGCCTTCGCCGATGACGTCGTCGCGCCGGTCTACGAGTCGCCGTGGGTCGGCAACCGCACCTTCGCCGTCGGAGGCACGAGCCGGCACATGTCCGGCACTGCGACCAAGGTCGACGGCGGCTGGATGGTGAAAGGCGCCTGGCCGTTCGCCACGGGAAGCGTCCACGCGTCGCACGGCTACCTCGCTGTCTTCTACGACGACTCCGACGACTCGAAGGTCGGCATGGTGCTCATCCCGAAAGTCCAGCTGATCAGCCGCCACGACTGGGAAGCCATGGGCCTTGCGGCGACCGGCAGTCAGACCGTGGCCACCGACGGCGAGTTGTTCGTGCCCGACGAGCGATTCGGCTTCCCGTCTCAACTGGCTGCGCGCACCGCCGAGCTCGTGGCGCAGGGTCTCGGCCCTCGGCGGGGCGGTCTTCCACGGTCGATCGTGTCGAGTACGGGCGTCGCCCTCGGCATGGCCGACCAGGCGATGGACGTCTTCCTCTCGTCGATCGGGCGCCGCAGCATCCCGTATTCGCCCTACACGCGACAGGTCGATGCCCCGGTCGCCCATCACATCATCGGGCGAGCGGCGATGCAGATCCGCGCGGCGGGACGCCTCGCGGATGCGGCGGTCGCCGATTTCGACCGTCTCGATCAGGAAG
Source organism: Frondihabitans sp. PAMC 28766 (assembly GCF_001577365.1). Taxonomy (NCBI): domain Bacteria; kingdom Bacillati; phylum Actinomycetota; class Actinomycetes; order Micrococcales; family Microbacteriaceae; genus Frondihabitans; species Frondihabitans sp. PAMC 28766. The sequence continues at coordinate 174,955 of NZ_CP014513.1, read as the reverse complement.
GCGTGGACCCGACCCCGGACGAGATCGTGCACTTCCACACGGATGCCGCCTATGTCTGGAACGAGTGCGCCATGGCGATCGAGACGTTGCTTCGCGCTTCGGGAGCGTCGGCGATCAGCAAGCGAATGCCTCTCCAGCTGATCGCTCGCAACTGCCGTGCGGGGAGCCTTCACGCCGCCAACAACGTGGACACCTGGATGGAGAATCTCGGCCGCTCGATGCTCGGCGTCGAGGCGGCACCGTCGTCCATGAGCGTTCTCGAGAGGCGCTCCTGACATGGCCCTCACGGGAATTCTGGCCGGCCCGATCTCGGGCCTGAAGTACAGGACGCCGACGCACTCCGGCCTCACCGGCGACAACGGCGAGTTCGAGTACGAGGAGGGCGAGCGGATGACGTTCCTCCTCGGCGGGAACGCGCTCGGATACGTGACCGCCGGGCCACGGATCCATCTCGCCCAGCTCGTCCCTCGCGTGGACGGCGATCTCGACAAGCTGAAGGACTCCGGCCTCACGAACATCGCCCGGTTGATCTTCACCCTCGGCCGAGAAGAGATTCGCGACAACGGGACGGCCATCCCGCCGGAAGTCCACGACATCATCGGCACCCGCCGGATCAACTTCCGCCACGATGCCGACTACGCAGCCACCGGCACTCTGGACAAGGTCACCCAGTTCACCGAAGATCCGGTCGTCATCGGTCTCCTGGACGACCTGGGCGCCTCCGGAGTCTTCGGAACCCAGAAGCCGCGCACCCTGTGCACTCCGGCGAACGCGCGGAACGAGCTGCGACGGAACGCCCTCGGGATCCTGCGATTCCGGGATGTCCGGATCCCGTTGCAGAACGGCTCGTACGTTCTGGCCGACGTGTTCCGCCCCGCGGCGCCCGGCGACTACCCGGCGATCGTCAACTGCGGCCCCTACGGCAAAGCGTTCAACCACCACTCCATCGCCACCTCCGACGACCTGGAGCACCACGAGGTCGAAGAAGAAGAGTATTTCTTCGGCAATGCCGGCGACCTGCAGTTCGAGAATCACGAGACGGTCAGCACGGCGGTGTGGGTGCCCGACGGCTACGCGGTCGTGCGGGTGGACATGCCCGGAGCGGGCGCCAGCCCTGGGAAGCTCGCGCCGTGGGGAATCGTCGGCGCCGAAGCCTTCCGCGATGCCATCGAATGGGCCGGCACTCAGCCGTGGTCGAACGGCAACGTCGGAACCTGGGGGATGTCGTACTTGGCGATCAGCCAGCACGCGGCGGCGAGCCTCCACCCCGAGCATCTGAAGGCCATGATCGCCATCGGCACCGACGTCGACCTCTACGAAGACGTCGCGTACAACGGCGGCGTGCTCAACGAGCAGTTCTGGCCGATCTGGAGGGCGTCGGGCCTCACCCCGCCCATCGTCGGGGAGCCGGATCTCGTCGACTTCGTGCAGATCATGAAGGACAGCCCGTTTCGCGACTCGAACCCCGACGCGATCTTCGGCCCGCGGTCCGAGGTGTTCATGAGTCCCGACCTGAGCGACGTGACCGTCCCCCTCTGGGCCGTCGCGGCCACGACCCACCTGTCCAACATCCACCAGCTCGGCTCGAACTCGGCGTACCTGAACACGCCGACCCCGCACAAGAAGCTCGACTTCTGGGAGGACTGGTTCCAGCGCGCCTACGCGGCCGAAACCGTTGCGCAGCACAAGGCGTTCTTCGACCACTGGCTCAAGGGCGTCGACAACGGCATCATGGACGGCCCGCCCATCCGGCTCGAGATCCGCACCGGCGACGGCACCTCGTACCTGCAGGAGGAGGACGAGTGGCCCATCGCGCGCACCGAGTATCCGAAGTGGTACTTCGACGCCGAGCCGAGCGAGTGGGTCGGCGACGGCCACCGGTCGGAGTTCCTGCGCCTGTCGACGACAGCCCCCGTGAACGACGCGGAGTCGAGCTATTCGGCGCAGGTTCAGCTCGCCCCGCGGGCTCCCATCGGAAGCCCCCGCGTCGATCCGGAGTCTGCCGAGTCGGACCCGCACGTCACCGGCGTCTCCTTCGTCAGCGAGCCGCTGGCCGAAGACGCAGTCATCGCGGGATTCGGCACCGTGCGACTCTGGGTCTCGTCGACGAGTGACGACATCGACCTCTTCGTATCGGTGCGCGTGATCGGAGCGGACGACCAGGAGGTCGACTTCACCGGATTCACCACGTTCGGGTTCCCCTTCCGGATCGCACCGCTGACCAAAGGCTGGCTCAAGGTCTCCCACCGTGCCCTCGACGCCGAGAAGTCGACCCCGTACCAGCCCAAGCACACGCACCTGAAGGCCGACTACTCCCCCCTTCGACAGGGCGAAATCGTGCCGGTCGACGTGGCGCTCGTGCCGAATGTCGGCAAGATCTTCGCCGGCCAGCGCATTCGAATCGACGTCCAGCCGCACGACGGCGTCGCGCACGGGCTGACACACGAGTACGACCCGGGCCATCATGACAACGCGACCAACCGGATCCACACCGGCCCAGAGCATTCCAGCTATGTTCAGCTGCCGGTCGTGCCACCGCGGCCCGGCATCGATCGGATGTGACGCCATAGGTGCTGGAGTCGCATGATCAGCCGGCGGCGGTCTCGCCGACGAGGCGAGCGCTCACCTGCCAGAGCTCGCGTGCGTTCTCGACGTCGTACGACAGAGCCGACGACCGCGAGGGCATCCTGTCGGTCCGGTCGAAGTACTGGCCGCCGATGCGTGCTCCTGAGGCGCCGGACGCGAGCCGTGCCAGGGCTGTGCTCGACGTCTCGAGGTCGCCGACCCGCGAGGCGAAGATCTTCTTCATGACGGCGCCGACCGGGGCCGGGATGGTGGCGAAGCCGGTGTCCGTCATCAACCCGGGGTTGAAGGCGGCCGCGGAGACAGTGGAGTGCTCGGCCTCGAGTCGGCGGGTCAGTGCGTAGGTGAAGTAGAGGTTGCAGAGCTTCGAGTACGAGTAGCGCAGTCGACGCTTTGCCGGTCGTTGCACGATGGCGACGGCGTCGGCGCCGGGCCACGTCAGCGCGGGGCCGGGCGGCTGGTGCATGTCGCTCGAGACGGAGATGATCCGCCCCGTCGGTGACATGCGGGGCAGGAGGAGGAGCGTCAGGAGGAAGTGGCCCAGGTGGTTCGTCTCGAACACGGGATCGAAGCCGTCTGCCGTGGGCCCGCTCGCGCGGGAGATCCCGGCGTTGCAGACCAGCGAGTCGATGGGCACGCCCGCGCTCGTCGCGAACTCGGCGGCGAAGGCCCGCACCGACGCCAGGGACGACAGATCGAGCGGCAGGGCCTTCACGCGGACGTTACCGGTCGACTCGCGGATGGACAGTTCGGCCTCGGCGCCCTTCTGCGGGTTGCGGCAGGCGAGGATGACGGTCGCCTCGCGCGTCTGGGCCGCGAGCCGTCGGGCCGTCTCGAAGCCGAGGCCGGAGTTGGCACCCGTGACGATCGCGACTCCCGCGAAGTCGGTGTCGCCCGCGCTGGTCATCCTGCGATGTCCTTCCGGCTGAACCACCAGGCCGCAGCGAACCCGAGGACGACGGCCCACACCAGGCCGGAGAGGACGGAGTCGGCCACCGGGGCGAGGTTCGTCGGGGCCGTCAGGAATTGCTGGAACGCGCTGGCGTAGTGGGTGGGCAGGATCAGGCGGACGCTGCCGAGGGTGGAGATGGAGTCGAGGATGCGGGACAGGATCGAGACGAGCACAACACCTCCCGCCGCCGCGAGGGGGCTGTTCGCGACGACGGTGAGCAGGGTGCCGAGGCCGGCCGCCCAGAGCAGCCCGACCGCCCCGGCGGCGGTGGCCAGCGCGATGCGACCGATGGAGTCTCCCAGGCCGAGACGCGGACCGCCCGGGATCTGGATGCCGGCGGGGCCGTACGAGAGGATGCCGACGACGAGCGCCACCAGGGTGAGGGCGACGAGCCCGGCGACGAGGAGCGTGGCCGCGACGGCGACTTTCACGCCGAGCAGCCGGAGACGAGGGACGGGGATCGTCAGGAGGTACTTCAGGGTCGAGCGGGACGACTCTCCGGCGATCATGTCGCCGAAGAGGAGCGCCGCGATCAACGTCAGCAGGAACCCTGCGGTCAGCTCGATGACGAAGGCTGCGAACGTGCCTCCGCTCACCTGGGCCAGGTCGACGAGGCTCGTCGCCCGGCTGTTGCTCGAGGGCGGCCCGCCGACGAGCAGGGCGGCACGGACGATGAGGGGGAGGACGACCAGGATGATCAGCACGATCCGGACTCGCCACTGGCTGAGCTGGCGGGCCAGCTCGACCCGGAACGGCATGGTCGTACGCCGCCGAGCGGTGGTCGAGGCCTGAAGAGAAGTGGTCATGGTGTCTCGTTCGTTCGAGAGGGCTGCTGGCTCGCGCCGATGAGAGAGAGGAAGGCTTCTTCCAGGTGGCGCCCTCGTTGCACGCTCGTGACTCCCACGCCGGCATCGACGAGTGTTGCGACGACGACCGTGACCGGGTGGTCGCCCGGTGTCACGCGGATGGTGCCGGCGTCGCGCCCCGCCGTGGACTCGGCCCCGAGCCGGCGGAGCGCCGCGAGGGCGTCGTCGACGTTCGTCACGCCGACGAGGAGCTCGCTCGAGTCGCCGGCGATCTCGCCGACCGGCCCGGCGGCCACGACCCGCCCGTGCGACATGACGACCACGTGCGAGCAGGTCATCTCGACCTCGCCGAGCAGGTGCGACGAGACGATCACGGTGCGGCCGCCTTCGGCGTAGCGCCGCAGGACTCCCCGGAGGGCCGTGATCTGTGGCGGATCGAGGCCGTTCGTGGGTTCGTCGAGGACGAGCAGGTCGGGCATTCCGAGCATGGCCTGGGCGATCGCGAGGCGTTGGCGCATGCCCTGGCTGTACCCGCGGACGGCCTTCGTGATCGCGGCCCCGAGGTCGGCGACCGCGAGGACGTCGTCGAAGCGTGCTTCGTCGGTCGGCCGGCCCGTCGCCGCCCAGTACAGTTCGAGGTTTCGCCGACCGGAGAGATGCGGCAAGAAACCGGGGCCCTCGATGAAGCAGCCGAGACGGGCGAGCACGGGCGCGCCGGGGCTGATCGTGGACCCGAACGACGACGCGGCCCCGGCGTCGGGGCGAATGAGCCCGGCGACCATTCGGAGGGTCGTCGTCTTGCCGGCGCCGTTCTCTCCGAGCAGGCCCATCACCTGGCCGCGTTCGACGGTGAAGGAGACGTCGTCGACCGCGAGGAAGCCGGACCGGAACCGTTTCGTCAGCCCGCGGATCTCCAACGGCGCGGCCTCCTCGGCTGCCGTCGGAGTCGGCCCCTCGGCGGTGGCCGGCGAGGCGCCCCGGCCGCCCCGGCCACCCCGGTCGCTCCTCCGCCCTCGGACGAGAGCGAACGCAAGCAGCGCGAGAGCCGCCAGCAGGGTGATGCCGATACCGATCAGGACGCCGAGAGAGGGCCGACCGGCACTCCGGTCGGTGGTCGCCGCCGTGACGGTCGGCAGAGCGAGGGGCCCGTCGACGGACACCCGGTAGGCGGCCGGAGTCGGCGAGCCCGCGAACTGCGAGTCCGTCGTGCGCACCGTCAGCGTCAGCCGATCGCCCGGTGTGAAACTCCACGCCGTGGCGGGCAGTGTCACGGTGACGTCGGCGCCGTCGGCGGGAATCAGCACGCGGATCGGCGCGACTCCGCCGGGGAGCACCCGGACCGCGTCGCCGGTGGTCGCGGACAACTGTGCGTAGAGAAGTGCGGGTGTCTGCGTCTTCGTGCCGGCCGCAGGCGTCACCCGGAGGTGGACGGTTGCGGCTCCAGCCAGGATGACAGGCGTCTTCATCGGCGCGGAGACGAACTGCGCCTGCTCAGCTGCGGGGTTCGCGGCCCCGAGGAGCCCGGTGGCGGCTCGCCCGGTGGCGCTTCCCGAGTCGAGCCCGGGCAGCCCGGTGACGGAGGCGGGTTGGCCGCCGGGAGGGTTGACGACGGCGGTGGTGCGCCCCGTCAGCGCGATGGAGCGACTCGACCCTGACCCGTGGAGCCCCGGGTACCGGTCGGCCGTGATGGTCTGCCCGAAGGCGGTGGCGGTCGCCGGCACGGAGTAGCTGAAGGTCTGAGCGACGGATCCCTGGGACTTCAGGTGATCGGCCAGCCACGACAGGATGATCGAGTCGGTCCCGGCGATGCCGCCGCCGTCGTGCCCGCCGTTGAACCATCGGACCTGGACGGGAGCGCCGGCTTTCTTCAGCTGGCGTTCGTTCGCATCGGCCTGGTCGAGGCCGAAGAGGTTGTCGTGCAGGCCCTGGAGGAGGAGCGTCGGCGCGTGCGAACCCGACAGCACCGTCGAGGGGGAGGAGTGCTTCAGGAGGGCGAGATCGGTGGCGGTCGGTTGGCCGCCCGCGATGAGGTTCTCGTAGAGCGCGCAGAACTGAGCGGTGAAGCGCCCGCACGCCTTGTCGGGTGTGATGCCGGCGCCGAAGAGCCGGGACGCCCACCCGGTCTTGAAGTCTCGCTGACTGTCGGCACTCGATCCTGCGACCGTGCCGGCGGACGCCGGAACGAGTGCGTTCGCGAGGTTGTTCCAGGTGATCGCGGCGACCACTGTGTCGACGCGGGGGTCGGTGGCCCCGACCATCAGGGCGAGTGCGCCCCCGTACGAGCCGCCGACCACGCCGACGACCGGGTCGCCCTTCGTCTTCTCGACGGTCGAGTCGTGAGCGAGGACGGTGATCAGGGCCCGTGCGTCGGGGACCTCTCCGCTGAGGGAGTCGAGCCCGATCGAGCCTCCGGAGCGGCCGAAGCCACGCGCGGTGTAGGCGAGGACGACGTAGCCTGCCGCCTGCAGCTTCTTCGCCTCGGGCGCGAGATCGGCCTTCGTCTGGCCGAACCCGTGAGCGAGCAGCACCGCGGGAGCCGGAGTGACGGCGGGCGTGTACAGATCGACGTCGAGGTCGATGCGAGCGGCGCTTCCCGGTGACTCGGCGACGGGCACGAAGAACGAGCGCACCTGGGCGGCGGCGGTCACCGGCGCGGCCGCTGCGGACCCTGCTGCAGTGCCGAATGCCAAGAGCGTCGCGACCGCCAGGAGCACGGGCACGAGGAGTCGTACTCGGGATCGTCCCATTTCTGCCACGTCGAGATCTCCTGTGCGAGGATGAGACAACTGGAGGGACCTCCAGTCCGGCGAATGTAGCACGACTGGAGGCTCCTCCACTTGATCTCATCAGATTCCCAGCAGACGGCGGAGTCGACCCTCTCGGGGTACCGCGGCGATCGCCCCCTGCGCATCGACGCCCAGCGTCGCCGCGACGAGATCCTGGCTGCGGCGACGGCGGAGTTCGCCGAGCACGGCGACGGGGTTCCCCTCGATGCCATCGCGCGGCAGGCGGGTGTCGGGATCGGCACTCTCTACCGCAACTTCCCCGGCCGGGAGGTGCTTCTCGAGGCCGTCTACGCCGCCGAGCTCGCCCACGTGACCGCCAACGCGGAGGGCCTCCTCGTCGAGTGGGAGCCAGAAGCGGCGCTTCGGGAGTGGATGGCGCAGTACGCCATGTTCATCACAGGGAAGCGGGCGATGCTGCCGGCCCTGAGCGCCACGTCGTCGCCCGGCCGCCGGACGACCACTCGCGAGCTCGTCACCGGAGCCATCGAGACGATCCTCGAGCGGGGTGTCGCCGCGGGAGTCTTCCGGGCCGACGTCTGTGCGGCGGACATCACGGCCCTCCTGCAGGGCGCCTTCTTCGCGACGACCGGTGACGACGGGCCGGAACGCGTCGCTCGGTTGCTCGATCTCATCGTCGACGTCCTTCTCGCGCGTGCCCACGAAAGCGGCCGCTGACGGCGAGTCGGAAAGTCGAACGGCACGTCATCCGGGCGCGCTCGACAACATGAACCGCCCGTCCTCGATGAAGAGCGGTTCCCGGTCGGTGCCGTCGAGGCTGCGAGCGAAGAAGACGGGCATGGCGGTGAGGGTACTTCGCGCGGCACCTTCCGATCATGGTTTGACGGCTGCGAAAAGACGTGGATTTTTGACACGCCCACGTGCGCTCAGGCGGGCCCTCCGTGACCCAGTCTCGACTGCAGGCAGTCGAACTGAACGAAGGAGTTCACGTGTTCTCGAAGATCCTCGTCGCCAACCGCGGCGAAATCGCCATCCGCGCCTTCCGTGCCGCTTACGAGCTGGGTGCGAAGACGGTCGCCGTCTACCCCTGGGAAGACCGCAACTCGTTGCACCGCATGAAGGCCGACGAGGCCTACCTCATCGGCGAGCGAGGCCATCCGGTGCGCGCCTACCTCGACGTCGACGAGATCGTCCGGGTCGCCGTCGAGGCGGGCGCCGACGCGATCTACCCCGGCTACGGCTTCCTGTCCGAGAACCCGCAGCTGGCCGCGGCTGCGTCCGCGGCCGGGATCGTCTTCATCGGCCCCGACTCGTCGGTGCTCGAGATGGCCGGCAACAAGGTGACGGCGAAAGAGCACGCTCGGGCCGCCGGCGTCCCCGTGCTGGCGTCCTCCGCCCCGTCTCGCGACGTCGACGAGCTCGTCGCCTCGGCCGACGAGGTGGGCTTCCCGATCTTCGCGAAGGCCGTGGCGGGCGGCGGCGGGCGCGGTATGCGCCGCGTCGAGAAGCGCGACGACCTGCGCGCGGCCCTCGAGGAGGCGATGCGCGAGGCCGAGAGCGCGTTCGGCGACCCGACCATGTTCCTCGAACAGGCAGTCCTCCGCCCTCGGCACGTCGAGGTGCAGATCCTCGCCGACTCCGAGGGGTCGACGATGCACCTGTTCGAGCGCGACTGTTCGGTGCAGCGACGCCACCAGAAGGTCGTCGAGATCGCCCCCGCGCCCCACCTCGACGAGAGCATCCGCACGGCCCTCCACCGGGACGCGATCGCGTTCGCGAAGTCGATCGGCTACGTGAACGCCGGCACCGTCGAGTTCCTGGTCGACACCGTCGGGCCGCGGGCCGGCCAGCACGTCTTCATCGAGATGAACCCGCGCATCCAGGTCGAGCACACCGTCACCGAAGAGGTCACCGACGTCGATCTCGTCCAGGCGCAGATGCGCATCGCCTCGGGCGAGAGCCTCGCCGACATCGGCCTGGCGCAAGAGACCCTCGTCCTCCGCGGCTTCGCCCTCCAGTGCAGGATCACGACGGAAGACCCGAGCACCGGCTTCCGGCCCGACACGGGCAAGATCAGCACCTACCGCTCGCCGGGCGGCGCGGGCATCCGCATCGACGGCGGCACGGTCGCCGCGGGGGCTCAGATCAGCCCGCACTTCGACTCGATGCTCGCCAAGCTCACCTGCCGTGCCCGCACCTTCGAGGCGGCCGTGGCGCGCGCTCGCCGAGCGCTGGCCGAGTTCCGCATCCGCGGCGTCTCGACGAACATCCCCTTCCTCCAGGGCGTGATCGACGACCCCGATTTCGTTCGCGGCGACATCTCGACGTCGTTCATCGAAGAGCGCCCGCACCTGCTCGACGGCCACCGATCGAAAGACCGGGGCACCAAGATCCTGCGCTGGATCGCGGAGACGACGGTCAACCAGCCGAACGGCGCCTCGCCGATCAGCATCGACCCGGTGACCAAGCTGCCCGGGCTCGCGAGCCCTCTGACGCTGCCGCGCGGCTCTCGCGACCGGCTGCTCGACCTCGGGCCCGCGGGGTTCGCCGCCGACCTGCGGCAGCGCCCCGAGCTGGCCGTGACCGACACGACCTTCCGCGACGCGCACCAGTCGCTGCTCGCCACCCGGGTGCGCACCGTCGACCTCGTCGCCGCGGCTCCATACGTCGCGGCGACCATGCCCGAGCTGCTCTCGGTGGAAGCCTGGGGTGGCGCGACCTACGACGTCGCCCTGCGCTTCCTCGGCGAAGACCCCTGGCAGCGCCTCGCCCTGCTGCGAGAGGCCATGCCGGGCGTCGCGATCCAGATGCTGCTGCGCGGGCGCAACACCGTCGGCTACACGCCCTACCCGACCCGCGTCACCGACGCGTTCGTCGAGGAGGCGGCGGCGACCGGGGTCGACGTCTTCCGCATCTTCGACGCCCTGAACGACGTGTCGCAGATGCGGCCCGCAATCGACGCCGTGCTCGAGACGGGCACGACTGTCGCCGAGGTGGCGCTCTGCTACACGGGCAACCTGCTGAGCCCTGCCGAAGATCTCTACACGCTCGACTACTACCTGCGCCTCGCCGACGACATCGTCGCCACAGGAGCCCACGTGCTCGCGATCAAGGACATGGCCGGCCTCCTGCGCCCGGCCGCCGCGACCGCCCTCGTGACGGCTCTGCGCGAGCGGTTCGACCTGCCCGTGCACCTGCACACGCACGACACCGCGGGAGGCCAGCTGGCCACGATCCTGGCCGCGAGCCGTGCCGGGGTGGACGCCGTCGACGTCGCGAGCGCCCCTCTCGCCGGCACGACGAGCCAGGTCTCGGCGTCCGCCCTCGTCGCCGCCCTCGAAGACACCGACCGCGACACCGGGCTGTCGTTCGAGGCGGTCGCAGCCCTCGAGCCGTATTGGGAGGCCGTGCGGCACCTCTACAGGCCGTTCGAGTCGGGGCTGCCCGCGCCGACCGGCCGGGTCTACGACCACGAGATTCCGGGCGGTCAGCTCTCGAACCTGCGGCAGCAGGCGATCGCCCTCGGTCTCGAGAACGACTTCGAGCTCATCGAGGACATGTACGCGGCGGCCGACCGCATCCTGGGTCGCATCCCCAAGGTCACGCCCTCGTCGAAGGTGGTGGGCGATCTCGCCCTGCACCTGACCGCGGTCGGCGCCGACCCGGCCGACTTCGAGGCGAACCCGGGCTCGTACGACATCCCCGACTCCGTGGTGCGCTTCATGGCCGGCGAGCTGGGCGACCTGCCGGGCGGCTGGCCCGAGCCCTTCCGCACCAAGGTGCTGGCCGGGCGCCGAGTCGACCTGTCGGTCGAGAAGCTGAGCCCCGCCGACGACGCGGCGCTCGCCGAACCCGGCCCTGCGCGACGCGACACCCTCAACCGCCTCCTCTTCCCCGGCCCGGCGGCGCAGTATCACGACCGGCTCGCCGACTACGGCGACCTCTCGGTGCTGAGCACCCGCGACTACCTCTACGGCCTGCGCGGGGGCGAGGAGTCGCAGGTGCACGTCGCCCCCGGCGTCGACATCCTGATCGGCCTCGAGGCCATCGGCGACCCCGACGAGAAGGGCATGCGCCAGGTCATGGCGACCATGAACGGCCAGCTTCGCCCGGTGGTCGTTCGCGACCTGTCGATCGGCGTCGACGTCGTCCCCGTCGAGAAGGCGAACCCCGCGTCGCCCGGCCACGTCGGGGCGCCCTTCTCAGGCGTCGTGACCCTCAGGATCGCCGCCGGCGACGAGGTCGAGCAAGGCCAGACCGTCGCCACGATCGAGGCGATGAAGATGGAGGCCTCGATCACCTCCCCGGTCGCCGGCACCGTCTCGCGGGCCCTCGTCGACGGATCCGTCGCCGTCGAAGCCGGCGACCTCCTCGTCGACATCCTCGTCCTCCACCCCACGAAAGGTCTCCCCGCATGAGTGCCATCACTCCTGCTTTCGCCCGCGCCACCCTCGCCGACCGCCTCACCGGTCGCATCGGTCGCAGCACGCTCGCCCGAGACGCAGCTCTCGTCGTCTCCGGCGCCGCCCTCATGTCGGGGCTCGCGCAGGTGTCGATCCCGATGTTCCCCGTCCCCATCACCGGGCAGACGCTCGGCGTGCTCCTTGTCGGGCTGACCCTCGGCATGCGTCGGGGCGGGCTGGCGCTCGTCGTCTACGGCCTCGTCGCGCTCGCCGGGGCTCCCGTGCTCGCCGGCCACCAGGGCGGTCTCTCGTCGCTCGCGTCGCCGAGCTTCGGCTTCGTGATCGGCTTCGTGCCCGCGGCGGCCCTCGCCGGCCTCCTCGCCGAGAGGCGCTGGGACCGCTCGGTGGTCACGGCGCTCGCTGCCGGGGCCATCGTGACGATCGTGCCGTTCCTGATCGGGGTGCCGTGGCTCGCGGTCAGCCTCGACCGCCTCGGGCCGGCCGTCTGGCACGGCGAGATGGGGGCGCACAGCGTGCTGCAGGCGGCCATCGCGGGCGGCGTCACGCCGTTCCTCCTCGGGGGCCTCGTGAAGGCCGTGATCGCAGCCCTGGTGCTGCCCTCCGTGTGGGGTGTCGTGCGCCGCATCGACGAGCGCTGACGGCCGGGTTCGTCGACAGGGCTCGCCCAGAGCCGCCGAAGGGGCTAGTGTATGCACAGAGCCCCGGATAGCGTGCAATAGCCGCATCTGCCGGGTTTGTGTATACATCCAACGGCGGAGGTGCAGCAGTGCGAGCCAGCGAGCGGGCCTACGACGTGCTGCGCGGCGAGATCCTCGACTGGGCTCTCGAACCCGGGGCTCCCCTCGCCGAAGTCGATCTCTCGCTTCGCCTCGGCATCTCGCGCACGCCGGTCCGCGAGGCTCTCGCGCGGCTCACGACCGACGGCCTGGTGCAGCCCGTCGGCGGCCGCGGCCTCGTCGTCAGCCCGGTCTCGGCCTCCGACGTCGTCGACATCTTCGAGTTGCGCCACGCGCTCGAGCGTCAGGCGGCTCAGCTCGCCGCCCGGCGCCGCGATCTCGACGTCTTCGTCGCCCTGGGCGACGAGCTTCGCGAGGCGCCCGCTCTCCTGGCTCTCGGCGGCGAGGCGACGCCCGAGTACTACGCGACGGTCGCCCGCTTCGACAGGGCCATCGACGCGTCGGTGCACAACGCCTACCTCGTCACGGCGCTCGAGGGCGCCCGCACGCACGCGGCCCGCATCCGTCGCCTGTCGCACGACGACCCGCAGCGCCTCTTCGACGCCGCTCACGAGCACCTGCTCATCGTCGACGCGATCATCGACGGCGACGCCCAGCTCGCGGCCGACGCCACGAGCGTCCACCTCAACCGGAGCCTCCGCTGGATCCAGCAGTCTCTCCGCGACGGCCACGGCCGGGTCGCATCGGCGGCCGGCCTCCCATCTACGACGAACGGTGTGCAATGAAGCTCCACGAAGTCCACGTCCATCCCTCCGACGACAACCTGCCGCGGCAAGAGCAGCTCGCCTGGAGGATCGCCGAGGTGGCAGCCGACCCGGTCGAGGTCGCCCCCGAGGTCACCGAGATGGTCGTCAACCGCATCATCGACAACGCCGCCGTGGCCGCTGCGTCCCTGACGCGAGACACCGCCACCGCCGCGAGGGGGCAGGCGCAGGATCACGGGTTCCAACGCCGGGTGGGCTCGTCCCGCAACGGCTCGACCGTCGTCGGCATCGAGGGGCGGTACGCCCCGAGTGGGCCGCCTGGGCCAACGGGGTCGCCGTGCGAGAGCTCGACTTCCACGACACGTTCCTCGCCGCCGAGTACTCGCACCCCGGCGACAACATCCCGCCGATCCTCGCCGTCGCACAGCACGTCGGCAGCACGGGGGACGCACTCGTCCGCGGCATCGCGACCGGCTACGAGATCCAGATCGACCTCGCGAAGGCGATCAGCTTGCACGAGCACAAGATCGACCACGTCGCGCACCTCGGGCCGAGCGCGGCCGCCGGCATCGGCGCTCTCCTCGGGCTGTCGACGCCGACGATCTTCCAGGCGATCGGCCAGGCCCTCCACACCACCACTGCCACGCGGCAGTCGCGGAAGGGCGAGATCTCGAGCTGGAAGGCCTACGCGCCGGCCCTCGCCGGCAAGGTCGCCATCGAGGCGATCGACCGGGCGATGCGGGGCAGACCAGCCCGACGCCGATCTACGAGGGCGAGGACGGCGTCATCGCGTGGCTGCTGGACGGCCCCGAAGCCGGCTACGAGGTGCCGCTGCCGGAGGAGGGCGAAGCGAAGCGGGCCATTCTCGACAGCTACACGAAGGAGCACTCGGCCGAATACCAGGCCCAGGCGTGGATCGACCTGGCCCGCCGTCTCGGGGCGTCGCATCCTGAGCTCCGAGACCCCGCGAACGTGACGAGTGTCGTCATCCACACCTCGCATCACACCCACGTCGTGATCGGCTCCGGGGCGAACGACCCGCAGAAGTACGATCCGACCGCCAGCCGCGAGACGCTCGACCACTCGATCCCCTACATCTTCACCGTGGCGCTGCAGGACGGCGCGTGGGATCACGTCGCCTCGTACAGCCCCGAGCGCGCGGGCCGGCCCGACACGGTCGCGCTGTGGCAGAAGACCACGACGATCGAAGACCCCGAGTGGACGCGCCGGTACCACTCCCTCGATCCTGCCGAGAAGGCGTTCGGGGGCCGGGTCGAGTTCGAGCTGGCCGACGGCACGCATCTCGTCGACGAGATCGCGGTCGCCGACGCCCACCCGCTGGGTGCCCGACCGTTCGCCCGCGAGCAGTACACGGCCAAGTTCCGCGCCCTGGCCGCCCCGGTGCTCGACGAGGCCGAGATCGAGCGGTTCTTGGCGCTCGCGCAGCGCCTGCCCGACCTGCGCGCCGACGAGCTCGGCGGCCTGACCATCACGGCGCCGACCGGGTCGCTGCCCGTCTCACCCGAAGGGCTCTTCTGATGCTGTACTCGACCGTCTCACCCGCCGACAAGCGCGCAGGATTCCGGAGCGCTCTCGCCTCCGGCCGACTGCTGCAGCTGCCCGGCGCCTTCAACCCGCTGTCGGCTGCGCTCATCCAAGACAAGGGCTTCGACGGCGTCTACATCTCGGGCGCGGTCATCGCCGCCGACCTGGGGCTGCCCGACATCGGGCTGACCACGCTCACCGAGGTGGCCGGCCGGGCGCAGCAGATCTCGCGCATGACGGATCTCCCGTCGCTGGTCGACGCCGACACCGGCTTCGGCGAGCCCATGAACGTGGCCCGCACGGTGCAGACCCTCGAAGACGCCGGCGTCGCGGGCCTCCACATCGAAGACCAGGTCAACCCCAAGCGGTGCGGTCACCTCGACGGCAAGGCCGTCGTCGACACCGACACCGCCCTCAAGCGCATCCGGGCAGCCGCCGATGCGAGGCGCGACCCGAATCTGCTCATCATGGCGCGCACCGACATCCGCGCCATCGACGGGCTGCAGGCCGCGATCGACCGAGCGAAGCAGCTTGTCGACGCGGGCGCCGACGCCGTCTTCCCCGAGGCGATGGCGACGCTCGACGAGTTCGCCGCGATCCGGGCCGCCGTCGACGTGCCGGTGCTGGCGAACATGACCGAGTTCGGCAAGAGCGAGCTCTTCACGGTGACGCAGCTCCGCGACGTCGGCATCAACCTCGTCATCTACCCGGTGAGCCTGCTGCGCATCGCGATGGGCGCCGCCGAGCGCGGCCTCGAGACGCTGACGGCCGAAGGCTCGCTGAAGTCGGAGGTCGCAGGCATGCAGACCCGGGCCCGCCTGTACGAGCTTCTCGACTACGAGGCGTACAACACCTTCGACACCTCGCTGTTCAACTTCACCCTCTGACCCCGTTCCACCGCACGAAGGAGTGCCACCATGCCTGACACCACTGCCTCTTCTGAAAATCCGATCCACAAGGGCCTCGCCGGCGTCGTCGTCGACTACACCGCCGTCTCGAAGGTCAACCCCGAGACGAACTCGCTGCTCTACCGGGGCTACCCCGTGCAGGAGCTCGCGGCCAACTGCTCGTTCGAGGAGGTCGCGTACCTCCTCTGGAACGGCGACCTGCCCGATGCGGCCGCTCTGTCGGCCTTCGAGAAGCAGGAGCGCTCGCAGCGTGCCCTCGATGCGAACGTGAAGCGCGCCATCGACGACCTGCCGCTCACCGCGCACCCGATGGACGTGCTGCGCACCGCGATCAGCATCATCGGCGCGGGCGACCCGACCGCTGCCGACGCGTCGCCCGAGTCGAACCACGCCAAAGCGATCCACCTGCTGGCCGCGACACCCGCGATCGTCGCCTACGACCAGCGTCGCCGCCGCGGCCAAGAGCTCGTCGAGCCGCGCGACGACCTCGGTTACTCGGCCAACTTCTTGAACATGACCTTCGGCGAGGTGCCGTCGGATGTGGTCGTGAAGGCGTTCGACGTGTCGATGATCCTGTACGCCGAGCACTCGTTCAACGCGTCGACGTTCACGGCCCGCGTCGTGACGTCGACCCTCAGCGACCTCTATTCGGCCGTCGTCGCCGGCGTCGGCGCCCTCAAGGGCCCGCTGCACGGCGGCGCCAACGAGGCCGTCATGCACATCTTCGACGAGATCGGCTCGGCCGACAAGGCCGACGCGTGGCTCGAGCAGGCTCTCTCCGAGAAGCGCAAGATCATGGGCTTCGGTCACCGCGTCTACAAGAACGGCGACTCCCGCGTGCCCACGATGAAGGCCGCTCTCGACACCCTCGTCGACGAGTTCCAGGCGCAGGATCTCCTCGCCCTCTACGACGCGCTCGACGCGGCCATGCAGGCCCGCAAGCCGATCAAGCCCAACCTCGACTACCCGTCGGGCCCTGCCTACCGGCTGATCGGCTTCGACACCGAGATGTTCACGCCGCTGTTCGTGGCGAGCCGGATCACGGGGTGGACGGCGCACATCGTCGAGCAGCTGGCGTCGAACTCGCTGATCCGCCCCCTCAGCGAATACAACGGGGTCGACGAGCGGCACGTGGTGGTCGAAAGCGGGCGCTGATCTCGCCCGCGGCGCCTCAGGTCGACGCGTGCCCGGCCGTCCGGGCCTGCTCGGCCATCGCCGAGCCCATCTCGGCGAGGAAGCGCGTGACCATCGTGAGTTCGGCCTCGGTGTAGCCCGCCATGACACGGTCGGTCAGGCGACCGAGCGGGGCGAAGAAGCCGCGCGCGGTCTCCTGCGCGTGCGCGCTGTAGTGCACGCGGATGATTCTGCGGTCGAGCTCGTCGCGACGTCGCTCGACGTGGCCCGCGCGGGTGAGCCGGTCGATCACTCCCGTCGCGGCGCCCGACGTGAGACCCAGGGCGTCGGCGACGCCACCCGGGGTGGTCGGCGTGCCGGCGGCCTGTTGGTGCATGACGAACAGGAGGGCGTCGAGGTCGGAGTGGGCGAGGCCCTGCTCTTGTGAGAAGGCCTGAGCCACGTGCCGCGACTCGGTCGTGAGCACCTGGAGGTGCGTGACGATGTCGGCGCGCAGCTGGCGCCGTTCTCCTTCGGGGGCGACGGTCATGACTTCTCCTCGTTGCAGAATCTACCCGAGTCGGGTAGAACTCTTAGTAACTAAGACATCAGTTCACTAAGGAATAACCATTCGCACCCTGTCGGCTGCCTTCCGTTCTCGCCGCACGTCCTGGCTCGTGCTCGGCCTCACCGTGCTGGCCGTCGCGCTGCTGTTCGCGTTGCTTCCGTCCGGCAAGAGCTCGTCGTATCCGCAATCGGGGCTTCCCTCCACCGCCGAGTCGGCCGAGGTGGCGGCCCTCGTGGCGAAGTTCCCATCGGCCGACACCACGGTCGGAATCGTCGTCTTCGATCGCGGCGACAAAGAGCTGACGTCGGCCGATCGCACGGCGATCGCCGCCCGCGCGACCGCTCTGGCTGCGAAGTCGACGGCGCCGCAGGCGGTCCGGCCAGAGTTCAGCACCGACGGCACCGCCGCGATCCTGGCCGTGCCGCTGTCGAGTGCGTCGGTCTCGGCCGATGTGTCGAAAGCGGCCACGACCCTGCGCACCACCGCCTCAGCCGATCTCCCCACAGGGCTCACGGCCCAGCTGACCGGGCCGGTCGGGTTCCAGGACGACATCGCGAACTCGTTCGCCGGCGCGGACTTCCGGCTGCTGCTCGTGACGGTCATCGTCGTCGCGGCTCTCTTGATCATCACGTATCGCAGCCCTGTGCTCTGGATCGTGCCGCTCGCCGTGGTCGGTGCGGCCGACGGGCTGGCGAGCAAGGTCGTGCAGGCACTCGCCGTGCCCGTCGGGCTGAACATCGACGCGTCGATCTCGGGGATCCTGTCGGTGCTCGTCTTCGGCGCCGGCACGAACTACGCCCTCCTCCTCGTCGCCCGCTACCGCGAAGAGCTCACGCGCAACGACGACCGGTTCACAGCCATGCGCACCGCGTTCACGAGCGCGGGGCCGGCGATCGCGGCCAGCGGCGGCACTGTCGCGCTCAGCCTCATCACCCTGCTGCTCGCAACGCTGTCGAACAACCGCGCCCTCGGGTTCGCCTGCGCGGTCGGCGTGGTCATCGCCATCCTGTTCGCCCTCATCGCGCTCCCTGCCGCCCTCGCGGTGTGCGGTCGCGGCCTGTTCTGGCCGTTCGTGCCCCGCCCCGCCGCGTCGCACACGTCCGAAGCCGCTGCATCCGCAGGCGACGCGGGCGCAGGATCCGACAGCCTGACCGAGGCGGAAGCGCGCGGCTTCTGGGCCCGGTTGGCCCGTCGTGTGGCCCAGCGCCCGGTGATCGTGTCGGTCGCTGCCGTCGTGGGGTTGGCGATCCTGAGCCTCGGGCTGTCGGGATACTCGGTCGGGCTGTCGCAGACGGCTCAGCTTCTCGGAACCCCGGCGAGCGTCAGCGCCCAGAAGGTCATCGACCGGTCGTTCTCGGCGGGGCTGACGAGCCAGACCACCGTGCTGGCACCGACTTCTGTGGCGGCGCAGGCGACGAGTCTGGCGAAGTCGACCTCCGGAGTCGCTTCGGCGTCGGCGGGTGAGACGCACGACGGTCTCACCGACATCGCGGTCTCGCTCCGGGCCGAGCCGCAGAGCGATGCGGCGTTCGCCAGCATCGACCGCCTCCGCCAGGCGTACGCGAGCGCCGGTGGCACCCTGTCGAAGTCGCTCGTCGGCGGAACCGACGCGACAGCGCTCGACACGCAGAACGCTTCGCAGCACGATCAAGACCTGGTGATCCCGATCATCCTCGCCATCGTCTTCGCGGTGCTCGCGCTGCTGCTGCGGTCGCTGGTGGCGCCGATCCTGCTCATCGCCAGCGTGCTCGCCACGTTCTTCGCGAGCCTCGGCGTCTCGACCTTTGCGTTCACCCACCTGCTCGGGTTTCCCGCGCTCGACTCGAGCGTGACTCTCTACGCGTTCCTGTTCCTGGTCGCCCTCGGCGTCGACTACAACATCTTCTTGACGACGCGTGCCCGCGAAGAGAGCAGGGCACACGGCACCCGCGAAGGGATGGTGCGAGCGCTCGCCTCGACCGGCGCCGTGATCACGAGTGCCGGGATCCTGCTCGCGTCGGTGTTCGCCGTGCTCGGAGTTCTGCCCGTCGTCGCCCTGACGCAGGTGGGCATCATCGTGTGCATCGGTGTGCTGCTCGACACCCTGGTGGTGCGGACGGTGCTGGTGCCGGCACTGGTCTTCCTCACCGGTGATGCGTTCTGGTGGCCGTCGCGCCCGCACCGTGTCGACGGACGAGTCCAGCACGGAAGGTGAAGCGGAGGTTAAACCTCCGTATTCACAGCAGACGTCGAGGCTCGGCGGCCCCGCATGCTCTAGCGTTCATTGAAACGGAGGTTCGACCTCCGTTACATCCCGGCGACACACGCCGGCCACGACGTCAAGGGGCACACGCATGACCACGAACCAAGTCGATCCACAGCCGGCGGGCGTTCTGCCGCCGACCTCACCCATCACGCCCGACATGTCCCACCTGGGGCCGGCCGAGGCTCGCCAGCACCGCCTGCGCTGGGTCGTCCTCGCCGTACTGGCCCTCGCCCAGCTGACCATCGTGCTCGACTCGACCGTGGTCAACATCGCGCTGCCGTCGGCTCAGGCCGCCCTCCACTTCACCGACGACAACCGGCAGTGGATCATCACGGCCTACTCGCTGTCGTTCGGCAGCCTCCTGCTGCTGGGCGGCCGCCTCGCCGACCTCGTCGGCCGCAAGACCATGCTCATCATCGGGCTCGCGGGCTTCGCGGCGGCGTCGGCCGTCGGCGGCGCCGCCACCAGCTTCGGCATGCTGGTCGCCGCCCGCGCCGTCCAGGGCGGCTTTGCAGCCATGCTCGCACCGGCTCTCCTGGCCCTCCTCACCACCACGTTCAGCAATGGCAACGAGCGCGCCCGCGCCTTCGGCATCTTCGGCGCGATCGCCGGTGGCGGCTCGGCCGTCGGTCTCCTGCTCGGCGGCGTCCTCACCGAGTACTTCTCGTGGCGCTGGACGATGTACGTCAATATCCTCACGGTGGTCCCCGCTCTGATCGGCGCCATCATCCTGCTGGCCCCGAACCGCTCAGAGCACCGCCCCCGCATCGACATCCCGGGCACGATCACCGTCACCGCGGGTCTCTTCGCGCTGGTGTACGGCCTGTCGAACGCCAACACCGACGGCTGGGGCTCGGCCACGACCATCGGCTACCTGATCGCCGCCGGCGTCCTGCTCGTCGCTTTCGTGGTCATCCAGGTGCGCTCGAAGCACCCCCTTCTGCCGCTGCGGATCGTCCTCGACCGCGTGCGCGGCGGCGGGTTCGTCGCCATGCTCATCTCGGGCGCTGCGATGTTCGCCGTGTTCCTGTTCATGACCTACTTCTTGCAGCAGAACCTGCACTACACGCCGCTCAAGACGGGGCTTGCGTTCCTGCCACTGACCGCCGCTCTCGTCGCTGCGGCGGCAGTCGCCGGCCCTCAGCTCACGCGCCGGGTCAGCCCGAAGATCATCATCCCGCTCGGGGCCCTGCTCGGCGCCGTCGCGATGTTCCTCTTCACGAACGTCGGGGTGAACAGCACCTACGTCGCCAACGTCCTGCCCGGCCTCCTGGTGATGGGCGTCGGTCTCGGCCTCATCTTCTCGTCGGCACAGAACATCTCGACCCTCGGCATCCGCGCCGACGACGCCGGTGTGGCGTCGGCGACGGTGAACACCGTGCAGCAGGTCGGCGGCTCGATCGGCACGGCGCTGCTCAACACGTTCGCCTCGAGCGCCGCGACGGCCTTCCTCGTCGGCAAGGCTCTGACCCCCCAGAACCAGGCGCTCGCCGCCGTGCACAGCTACTCGGTCGCGTTCTCGTGGGCGACGGGCATCTTCCTGCTCGGCGCCGTCGCCTCGGCCATCGTGCTGCCGCGCGGAATCCCGAAGGGCCTGTCCGACGTCGACCCCGAGGGCGCGCCAGCGATAATGCACTGATGAGATCCACACCGCTTCGCAAAGACGCCGCCCGCAACCGCGCCCTCCTTCTGGACGCGGCTCGGGCGGTGTTCGCCGAGCGCGGGCTCGAGGCCAGCCTCGACGACGTCGCTCGTCGAGCCGGTGTCGGTGTCGGCACCGCCTACCGGCACTTCGCCAACAAGCAGGATCTCGCCGCCGCCCTCTTCGCCGACAGCATCGACGGGGTCATCGCCGAGGCCGAGGCGGCGTTGGCCATCGACGACCCGTGGGAGGCGCTCGTCTTCTTCTTCGAGACCTCGGCCGAGCGGCAGGCCCGTGACCGGGGCCTCCACGAGGTGCTGATGGGCTACGAGATCACGCCCGACAAGCAGAACATCCTCGACCGGCTCGCACCGACGGTGACGGCCCTCTTCGACCGGGCGCGCGCCGCCGGCATCCTGCGCCCCGACGTCGAGCCGACCGACTCCGCCGCCGTCTTCTCCATGCTGGGGATGGCGTTCGAGATGTGCTCGCCCGCGCATCCCGA
Organism: Frondihabitans sp. PAMC 28766; assembly: GCF_001577365.1. Classification (NCBI taxonomy): domain Bacteria; kingdom Bacillati; phylum Actinomycetota; class Actinomycetes; order Micrococcales; family Microbacteriaceae; genus Frondihabitans; species Frondihabitans sp. PAMC 28766. The sequence continues at coordinate 153,479 of NZ_CP014513.1, read as the reverse complement.
CCTCTGGCGGCGCTACCTGACGATCATGCTCGACGGCTTGCGGGCCACCGATCGAGGCGCTCTGCCCACTCGAGCCATGACCTTCGACGAGGTCGAGACGGGCATGGCGGCGGCCAAGCACTGACGCTGCACGCCCTGCAGAATCGTTGCCCCGGGATCGTCAGGCCTCGGGGGCGAGCACGATGTCGAACGTCGTGCGCGACCAGGTGCGCGAGCCGAGATCGCGACCGTCGGGGGTCGGCGATCCTGCGGCCTGCTCGGCGAAGTCGAGGACGAGTGACTCCTTCACCCCGAACACCGAGTCGCTGGTGAGCAGCGGATCGCCCGCGACGAAGATGTGCGTCACGAGGGTGCGCTTGGCGGGCGACGAGACCATGAAGTGGAGGTGCGACGCGCGCATCGGCGAGCGGTGCACGGCGTCGAGCAGCTTGCCCACCGGCCCGTCGTTCGGGATGGGGTAGGGCGTCGGGGTGAGCCCCCAGAAGCAGTACTCGCCCTCGTCGTCGGCGACGAGGTGGGCTCGGCCCGCGACCCGGTCGTCGCTGTACTGCACGTCGTAGAAGCCGTCCTCGTCGGCCTCCCAGACCTCGATCCGGGCGCCCGGAAGGGGGTTGCCCTCGGTGTCGCGCACGCTGCCCTCGACCCAGCACGGCTGGCCCGGCGCCGAGCCGGCGATGTCGCCGCCGTTGGCGATGAGCGGGGCGTCGTCGACGAAGAACGGCCCGAAGACGGTGGCCTCGGTGGCGTCGCCGTGCGCCTCGTTGTTGACGGCGACGGTCTGCATCGAGATGCCGAGGACGTCCGAGAGCAGGATGAACTCCTGCCGGCGGTCGTCGGTGATGTGGCCGGCGTCGGTGAGGAAGGCGATCGCCGTGTTCCACTCGGCCTCGGTGAGGCGCACCTCACGGACAAACGCGTGCAGGTGCCGTGTCAGCGACTGCATGACCTCCTTGAGCCGAGCATCGGGTGTGTTGTCGAACGAGGCGACGACGGTCTCGATCAGCGCCTCCTCGCGCTGGGTCTGCCGGTCGGAAACGGGGGTCGTGGTCATGGCGGTGTCCTTTCGGAGACGGACGGGGCGGGTCAGAGGGTCTCGGGCGGTGTGCCGGCCCAGGCGGCTTCGAGCAGGCGCTCGAGGTCGCCGCGCGTGACCGGGCGGGGGTTTGAGGGCGGCACCGCAGGCAGGATCAGCTCGGCCGCGCGCGGGACGTCGGCTTCGGCAAGGCCGTAGTCGCGCAGCGCGACCGGGGCGTCGATGTCGAGGCGCAGGGCGCCGAGCCCGTCGAGCCCGGTGTCGGCCCCGAAGGCGTCGGCCAGGCGCCTCTCGGCGTCGGGCGCCGAGGGGGTGTTGAACGCGGTGACGTAGGGGAGGACGGTGGCGTGGGTCTCGGCGTGCGGAAGCCCGAAGGCCCCGCCCAGCACATGGCAGACCTTGTGGTGCAGGCCGGAGCCCGCCGAGGCGAACGCGACGGCCGCCAGGTAGGTGCCGAGGAGGGCATTCTGCCGCCCCTCGGTCGACAGCGGGTCGGCGTGGATCGAGCGGAGCCCGGAGGCCAGCGCCCGGATGCCCTCGGTCGCGAGGCCGGCGTTGATCGGGTCGGCGCGAGGCGCCCAGAGCGAGTCGACGCAGTGGGCGATCGCGTTGAGGCCTGAGGCGACCGACAGCGGCACGGGCAGACTCACGGTGAGGGCCGCGTCGTAGACGATGGCGACCGGCAGGACGCGAGGGTCGGACCCGGTGGTTTTGCCCGCTTCGTCGGTGAGCCCCCAGACGTCGGTCGCCTCCGAGCCCGCATACGTGGTGGGCACGGCGACGATCGGGATTCCGCTGGTCAGAGCGACCGCCTTGGCGAGGCCGGTGGTCGAGCCGCCGCCCACGGCCACGATCAGGTCGATGTCGGCTTCGGCAGCCGCTCGTCGGGCCTCCTCCGCCTTCGCGACGGGGACGTGCTGGACGACGTCCGTCCATGACAGGGCGACCGGCAGGTCGCGCGCGATCCCGGCTGGTGCTGCTCGGGACTTCGTGGTGATCAGCATCACGCGCCGGGCGCCGAGGCCCTCGACCTCTGCCGCCACGTGTCGGGCGGCGAGCCCCGAGCCGAAGTGCACGCGCGCGGCGAGCGTCGTGTGAGTGAAGACGAGCGAGTCGGTCATGGGCCTCACCGGCTCAGGATCGAGGTCAGGGCGCCGGTCAGAGCGGCCGCCGGGTCGTCGACGGCCGATTTCGAGCGCCAGGCGACGATCTTGTCGGGGCGGACGAGCAGCACGCCGTCTTCGTCGACTCCGCGCAGTTTCTCCCAGTCGAAGTAGAGGTCGGTGAACTGCCGCCCGGGGCCGATCACGACGGCCCCGAGATCGACGCCGAGGCGCGATGCGACGCCGGCTGCCGCGTCGGCCCAGGCCTGGCCGGTGATGCCCGTGAACAGCGTGAACCGCGCGCTCGGGGCGAGGTCGAGCGTCGAGAGCTTGTGCGTCGTGTCGCCGACCCAGGCGTGCGGAAGGGGCGACCCGGGCACCGTCGAGGGCTCGTAGTAGAGCTCGGGGTCACGGGTGGGCGGCGGTTTCGTCGACCCGTCCGACACGACGGCGGTCGACGTGTAGAACTGGCCCATCTCGACGCCGTGCGCGTTGAACTCGTAGTTCTTGAGGTCCATGGCGGCGCTGATGGCCTTGCGCTTCGCGAGCCCGCGCGGGGTGTTCGCCTTCCGCTCCTCGATCTGCTCGAGCATGTCCTGCTCGGTCTTCGCGTCGGTGATGCCGAGCGCGGTGAAGAGCTCGCCGAACTCGCGACCCGACCTGTTGGCGCGCAGCACGATCTGCTTCGCGACGGGGGCGCGCTCGGCCGTGTAGGTCTCGAGCAGTGCGGGGCCGGCCTGGCCGCGGAGGACGGCCGCGAGCTTCCAGGAGAGGTTGTAGGCATCCTGCACCGACGTGTTCGAGCCGAGGCCGTTCGACGGCGGGTGGCGGTGGATGGCGTCTCCTGCGGCGAAGACACGACCCTCGTGCAGGCGCGTCGCGTACATCTCGTTGTTACCCCAGATCGACGTGCCCGTGATGGTGACGTCGAGGTCGGGCAGGCCGAGCACGTTCTGCACGATCTGCGTCGCCGCGGCCTCGTCGACCACCGGCTCGGGGCCGTCGATGTCATAGCCCCAGACGATGAGCCACTCCTTCCACGGCCGCACCATCCGCACGAGCCCGGCGCCGATGCCACCGACGTTCGAACCCGGCTGGACGACCCAGTAGAGGACGCTCGGGCGGTGCCCGACGAGCTCTTCGATGTCGGCGGTGAAGGTGATGTTCATCGATCCTGCGATGTCCATGCGGCCCTCCATCGGAAGGTCGATGTCGGCGGCGACCTTCGAGCGCGCCCCGTCGGCGGCGATCAGGTACTTCGCCCGGATCTCGTAGGGGCGGCCGGTGACCCGGTCGAGCACCTGCACGGTGACGCCGTCGGCGTCCTGCTCGTGCGAGAGGTACTCGCTCGAGAAGCGCGTGTGCGTGCCGCGGGCTGTCGCGTTGCGAACCAGGATCGGCTCGAGGTAGTTCTGCGGCACGTCGCAGTTGAGCGTGGGCGAGGCAGCGACGTAGTCGGCGTGCCGGGCGGGGCTCGTGCCCCAGGTGAGGATGCGCCCGAGCTCTTCGCCGGCGATGGAGGTGCAGAAGACCGTGTCGCCGATCATCTCGTGGGGCGTCGAGTCCTGCTTGACCTGCTCTTCGATGCCCATGTCGCGGAAGAACTCCATCGACCGCTGGTTCGTGATGTGCGCGCGAGGCGTGTTCGCCGTCCAGCGGTACTTGGTGATCATGACCGCGGGGATGCCGAGAGTCGCGAGTGCGAGTGCGGCCGAGGCCCCGGCGGGGCCCGAGCCGACGATGACGACGTCGGTCTCGACGTCACCGGACACCGTGTCGGGCAGGGAGGTGTCGGCTATGCCGTCGTGGAAGCTCGCCATCGAGGGGCCCTTCGTCGCAGAGGCCACCGCGGTGTGACCCGACCCCAGTATGAGCACAGGCCCCGGTGATCGGGTGGCCTCGTCCGAGACGGGCAAGGCCCGCGGCGGAGATCGTCACACGGGGCGCGTCGTGGCCTCGTCGCGGACGGACTCCGGGGTCCGGTCGAAGTGGTCGCGGAAGACCCGCGAGAAGTGGGCGTGCGAGGCGAACCCGCACCACCTGGCGACGTCGCCGATCGCTCGGGGGCCGGGCCGCTCGCCGGCGAGGATGCTGTGCGCCAGCCCGAGACGCCGCAGCAGGATCGCTCGCGCCGGGCTCGTCGCCACGACGGCGAACGCGCGAGTGAGCTGGCGGTCGCTGACGCCGCAGGCTCCTGCCGTCGTCGCCACCGAGAGCTGGGGGTCTCGCAGATTCAGGTCGATGAACCGGGAGGCCGTGCGCCGGATCTCCGCGAGACGGTCGACGCGGTCGGGCCGCAGGATCTGCCGGAGAAGGTCGAGTGCGCGCCGCTCCGCCTCCTCGGCGCCGAGTGCGGCGCAGGGGCGGTCACCCGGCCCGCGAGACAGCAGGGTCGTGCGGAGAAGCCGATCGAGCTGCGCCGCCGGCGCCTGCCCACCGACGGAGAACCGCGAGGCGACGGGCTTCTTCAGGGGCATGCCGCCAGCGAGGTCGTCGAAGACCGCGCGCGGAATCCTGACCGCGAACTCCTCCAGCCCCTGGGCGAAGCCCCGCACGAACGGCTCGCTCACATCGCAGATGAGCACGCTGCCGGGGTGCTGCACCAGCACCCCGTCCGCCGAGTAGAAGAACGACTCGCCGCGCTGGGTGAAGTAGAGCGCGACGCCGTCAGCGGGGCTTCGGCTGATCCGCTGCCGGGAGCGCTCGACGATGTGCGGGCTCGCCGTCACATGAGCGAACTGCAGCGCACCGGCGTCGAGATTCGTCTCGGTGGCGTCGAGAGCGCCGCCGGTCAGAAGGTGGCATTCGAGGCCGACCAGGGCTCGGGCGTTGTAGTCCTCCCAGAGGGCCACTCGCGTGGATTCGCGCACGGAACTCGTCGAGAAGCTCTCGAGATGCATCGTCGAACCTCTCTCGCGTCGTCGCGTCGGCCGTGAGCCATTTTACGGCTCCGTCAGGCCTGCGGGGTGTCATCCCAGCCAGCCGGCCGACCCGATCGCCATGGCCGTGTCCAGCAGGCGAGGCAGGATGTCACGGGTCATGCTCTCGACAGGCGTCCCGACCCCGCACGACACGTTCACGGCGGCGCTCACTCGCCCGTCGCGACCCCGCAGCGGCACGGCGATCGATCGCAGCCCCGACTCGAGCTCGCCGTCGACGAGCGCCCAGCCCTGGTCGCGCGCGATCATGACCGCCTCACGGATTAGAGCGGCCGACGTCAAGGTCTTCGACGTGTACGCCGTCGTCGGCAGTCGCTCGAGATGCTCGTCGAGAGCGGCGTCGCTCAGCCCGGCGAGCAGGACACGGCCCATCGACGTCGCGTGGGCGGGGAAGCGGGTGCCGATGCTGATGCCGACCGACATGATCCTGCGGGTCGGCACCCGCACCACGTAGACGATGTCGTCGCCGTCGAGCACCGACGCGGAGCTCGATTCGCCGACCTCGTGCGAAAGCGTCTCGAGCAGCGGCTGGGCGATCTCGGGCAGGCTGAGGCCCGACAGATAGCTGAAGCCCAGCTCGAGCACGCGCGCCGTCAGCCGGAAGCCTCGACCGTCGGTCGTCACGTAGCCGACCTCGATCAAGGTGTGCAGGAAGCGCCGCGCCGTCGCTCGGGCGAGCCCGGTGCGCGCGGCGATCTCGCTCAGGGTCATCTCAGGGTGCTCGCCGTCGAACGCGGTGATCACCGAGAGGCCGCGCGCGAACGACTGGACGGGGGAGACGTTCGACTCGGGCGACACGTCGACGAGGCTATCGTTCGAGCACGACCGCCAGGCCCTGCCCCACGCCGATGCAGATGGCAGCCACTCCGATGCCGCCACCGCGTGCTTCGAGGGCGTGGGCGAGGTGTCCGATGATCCGGCCGCCGGAGGCTCCCAGCGGGTGGCCGAGGGCGATGGCGCCGCCGTCGACGTTGACCTTGTCGGGATCGAGGTCGGGCCAGAGGCCGAGGCAGGCGAGGCTCTGCGACGCGAAGGCCTCGTTGAGCTCGACGATGTCGACGTCGGCCCACGTTCTGCCCGCCCGGGCCAGAGCGCGGTTGGCGGCCTCGACGGGGGCGATGCCGAAGACGTCGGGGTCGATGCCCGACGCGCCTCGTCCCGTGATCCTGGCCAGCGGTTCGCCCGGCAGGGCGCCCTCGCCGCCGATCAAGAGCATCGACGCGCCGTCGTTGAGGGGCGAGGAGTTGCCGGCCGTGACGCTGCCCGCCGGGCGGAACGCCGGCTTCAGAGCGCCCAGGGCCTCGAGCGAGGTGTCGGCGCGGATGCCCTCGTCACGGGTCGGCGTCGTACCGGGCACCGTCACGATCTCGGCGTCGTAGCGGCCGGCCTCCCACGCCTCGGACGCCTGCCGGTGGCTGCGCAGCGCGAACTCGTCTTGGGCGTCGCGCGAGATGCCGTAGCGATCCGCCAGGATCTCGGCCGTCTCGCCCAGGGCGACGGTCCACTGCGTCGGCATGGCCGGGTTGACCATCCGCCACCCGAGCGTCGTCGAGTGCATCGTCGCCGGCGCGGCGGAGTACGGCTTGTCGGGCTTGAGCGTGACCCAGGGCGCGCGGCTCATCGACTCGACGCCTCCGGCGACGACGATCGACGCGTCGCCCGTCTCGATCGCGCGGCTGGCCTGGATGACGCTCTCGACGCTCGACCCGCACAGGCGGTTGACCGTCGAGCCGGGCACGCTCGTCGGCAGCCCGGCGAGCAGCACGGCCATGCGCGCGACGTTGCGGTTGTCTTCGCCCGCCTGGTTGGCGTCGCCGACGATCACGTCGTCGATCCGGGCCGGGTCGAGGTCGCTGTGACGGGCGAGCAGGGCGCTGAGGGTCGATGCCGCGAGGTCGTCGGGGCGGACCCCTGCGAGACCCTTGCCGAAGCGACCGAACGGGGTGCGGACGGCGTCGTAGACGAAGCTGGCGGTCATCGGAGGTCGCCTTTCTGAGGTGATTCGCTTGAATGATCGAAAAGCGGCAGGCCGGTGAGGGCGCGCAGCTCGTCGACCGTGGAGCCGCCGAAGGTCTGCCGAACGGCGAGGCCGTCGGGCGTCACGTCGAACACGGCGTGGTCGGTGTAGACGCGGTCGACGCACGCCACGCCGGTCAGCGGGAAGGTGCAGGAGGCGACGACCTTGGGCGAGCCGTCACGCGCGAGCAGGTCGGTCATGACGAAGACCTGCTTGGCGCCGATCGCCAGGTCCATGGCCCCGCCGACCGCGGGGATCGCGCCCGGCGAGCCGGTGCTCCAGTTGGCCAGGTCACCGGTGGCCGAGACCTGGAAGGCACCGAGCACGCAGATGTCGAGGTGGCCGCCGCGCATCATTCCGAACGAGTCGGCCTGATGGAAGTAGGCGGCCCCGGGCACCTCGGTGACGGGGATCTTGCCCGCGTTGATGAGGTCGGGGTCGATGTGGTCGGCGTCGGGCTCGGGGCCCATGCCGAGCAGGCCGTTCTCGGTGTGCAGGATCACCTCGAGGTCGGGGTCGAGGAAGTTCGCGACGAGCGTCGGCGCACCGATTCCGAGGTTGACCACGGCGCCCTCCGGGATGTCCCGGGCGATGACGGCGGCGAGATCCTGCCGCGAGATGGTGCCGGTCACGCGAGCGCCTCCTGCCCGGCGCCCTCGACGAGCACGCCGTCGTGGAGCCACGGCCGCTCGCCGATCTCGACCACGCGCTGCACGAAGATGCCCGGGGTGATCACCTGCTCGGGGTCGAGACCGCCGATCGGCACGACCGTGTCGACCTGGGCTATCGTGACGTCGGCCGCCGAGGCCATCATCGGCCCGAAGTTGCGGGCCGTCTTGCGGTAGACGAGGTTGCCCCAGCGGTCGGCGAACCGGGCGCCGACGAAGGCGAAGTCGGCGTGGAGGGCGTGCTCGAGCACGACGTCGCGGCCGTCGATGGTGCGGGTCTCCTTGCCCTCGGCGAGTGCTGTGCCGAAGCCGGTGGGCGTGAAGAAGGCGGGGATGCCGGCGCCCGCCGCACGGATCCGCTCGGCGAGGTTGCCTTGCGGCACCAGCTCGAGCTCGATGTCGCCCGAGCGGTAGAGGCCGTCGAAGACCCACGAGTCGACCTGCCGGGGGAAGGAGCAGACCACCTTGCGCACCCGCCTCGCGGCAAGGAGGGCAGCCAGGCCGGTGTCCCCGTTGCCGGCGTTGTTGCTGACGATCGTGAGGTCGGTCGCGCCCTGTTCGAGCAGCGCTTCGATGAGGGCGACCGGGTGCCCGGCGAGGCCGAAACCACTGAGCATGACGGTGGCGCCATCGTGCACGTCCGCGACTGCCTCGGCCGTGCTGGGCGAGATCTTCGATATCACTGCGTCTCCGTTGACTGCGTTCGATGAGTGTGGGCGTTCGTCTGACGAACTACCGTTCGCACAGCGAACGATACGCGCGCGTGCCTGGCTGCGCAAGGGGCCGAGCCGCCGGGCCGCGCGGAGCGGTGGCGGGCGATGCTCGCCGAGGCGTTCTACCGGCGCAACGGCTTCGCGCGCGACGGCACGACGAAGCCGCACCCGATCGGCCCGGCCGTGATCCAGGCAGTGCGTCTCGTCCGCTGACCCGCACCTTAGGCTTCGGGGCATGACCGACCTCTTACCACCCTCCGCCGCGATCGACTCCGACTCTGTCGACATTCCTCTCGAAGCCCTGCCGGCCGACCAGGTCATCGCGGGCGACGTCCACACCGGGCTGATCGAGCTCGGGAGTGCCAGCGGCGTCGAGTTCGGCCTGTGGGAGCACTCCGCCGGGGTGTCGACCGACGTCGAATCCGACGAGGTGTTCGTCGTCGTCTCCGGTCGCGGCCGCGTCGAGATCGCAGGATCCGAGGGGTCCGCACCCGTCACCCTCGAGCTGAAGCCCGGCACCGTGGCCCGTCTCGCGGCCGGCGCCCACACCACCTGGACCATCGACGAGCCCCTGCGCAAGGTGTGGTTCGCGGCCTGACCCCTCATCGTCGCGAGTGTTCAGCCACTAGACACTTGAAGTGTATAGCTCCTAAACTTATGCTGGTGAAGGCTCGAGAGGTCAACAGCAGAATCGAACGCGGCGGTGGTCGCGTGCTTCGCCAACGTGGGTCTCATCGCTTCTACGAGGTCGTCGATGAGAGCGGCACGCAAGCCGTTGCGGCGCGGACAACCCTGCCTCAACACAGCGGAGGCCTCCCGATCGGGACGCTCCGATCGATAGAACGAGATCTCGAAGTGGTTCTCGGGAAGGGGTGGCTCCGATGAGCACCAAGCAGTTCTCGGTCGAGGTGACCCGAGAGGGCGACGCATGGCTGGCGGATGTGACGAACCTTCCAGGGGCCCACACGTACGCCCGCAGCTATTCGGCGCTCCACCGGAATGTCGACGAAGTCATCCGCCTCGTCGCGAATCTCGATGACGAGCAGGTCTTCGGCGTGACTTACCGGTTCGGCGATTTCGATCCGCAGTTCGCTCGCTTGGCAGAAATCGGCGAACGGCGAGCCGCTCTCGAAGAGGCCAACCGCGAGCTGGTGCTCGAAACCATTCAGGCCGTCGTATTCCTCAGGGATCGTTATTCAGTGCGCGATCTCGCAAAGGCAGTCGGTCTCACCCCAGGGCGCATCTCTCAGATCCTCACGGCGAACTCGTCTCCGCCAGCGGTGCCGACCGCGAAAATCGTCGAGGAGTTCGCGCCGGCTCACGATGGTGCCGCCTGAGCTCAGCGGAGCACGGTGGCCGCAGGGCTCGGCCCGGCGCCGGCTCGTCGGACGGCAGCCAGCCGCGCCGGAAGACGAGCAGCAGCCCCGCCGCGACGGGCGCGAGGCTGACCAGGGCGAGGTCGACCGGCACGATGTGCGCCACTGCGATGCCGCCACCGAGGGCTCCGAGCGAGATGCCGATGTTGAAGGCCGAGTTCACGACCGCAGGAGCCTCAAGACCGTCTCGCGCGTCTTTAGAGGCGACGCCCACGTCAGCCCGAGGTCAGGAAGCGCGGGCAGGCGGCCCTGGCGGCCGCCGACTACGTTCCGAACGAGCTCGCGCAGGTGTTCCGCTCGCGCCGGGCTCGGCCGATCAGTCGTACCTCCGGGGGCCCCTGGGTGCTCTGCCCATCGTCAGCGTCGATCAGCCGGCGGTCGGCGCGGAGGTCGCGGCATTCCTGCACGACGACGACCGCGGTGCCGCCCTCGCGACGAGTCACCTCATCGGCCACGGTCATCGCCGGGTCGGGTTCATCGGGCGGGCGCCGCACCTCGCCAGCATGATCGCCCGTCTCGCGGGCTATCGTCGCGCCCTCGTCGAGGCCGGCATCGAGCCCGATCCGGCGCTGGTCGTCGCCGACATCGACGCGCCCGACGACGTCGTGGCGGGCCTCGACCTCCTCCGGTCACGCGGCGTCGACTCCGTCTTCTTCGCTGATCCGCGCACCTCCATCGCCGGCATCCCCGCGATTCAATCCGAGCCTCTGCCAGTCGTGGGTTTCGGCGACTTCCCCCTGGCGAACCTCCTTCAGCCCTCGTTCACCGTCATCGACCAGGATCCGACTCGGATGGGTTCGCTCGCAGTCGCCGAGATCCTGTCGCGCCTCGCCCGCGGCCAGAACGGCAGACGACCCCCGGAGACCACGCGGCTGCCGGTGCGCCTGATCGAGCGCGACTCGTGCCGATTCCAGTCGGCTGCGCCGTGAGCAGTATCACCGTCAATACAAATCGCGCGTCGTTAGTCTCCAATTCGATACATATAACTTGCCGTTTTCACTGAATATCGCGCGTGGCTTGACGTAAGGTTTCGCATCACGATGGAATAGCCTGACGGTCGCCGATCTCGAACGCGACTGCTCTTTCGATGGGGAAGGCGACGGCCATGACACTCACTGCTGACGACGACAACCGTGTGGGCACGGCGTGCCCCTATCACGCGGTGGTGAATGCGGTGGGCGGCGCGGCACCAGCTTCGGCGGTGGCGCCGGACACCTTGACGATCGACGAGACCGGAACAGGCCCCGCCGCTGACGACACCACCGACGACGACACCGTCGACCCCGACGAAGCGCCCCCGGCCGACCTCACGATCTACTACGACCCGCTCTCGTACGCCGTCTATGACCACCCGTACGACACCTACAAGCGACTCCGCGATGCGGCGCCGGTCTACTACAACCGCGACCGCGAGATCTACGTCGTCTCGCGCTACGACGACGTCCGCGCGGGGCTGGCGAACGACGAGCAGCTGCTCAACGGACTCGGCAATGACATCGACGGCAGCCACAACTCCTACGGCGAGGGTCTGCTGGTCGCGCAGGACCCGCCGCGCCACACGGCCCTTCGCGCAGCCGTGCGCCGCACCTTCTCGCTCCGCGAGATCCTGGCCAAGGAGGACGGCGTGCGCGAGTTCGCCCGAACCCTGCTCGCGGATCTGCACGAGGCCGGCTCGGGCGACTTCACGAGCGGCTTCGCCCTGCCGATGTCGCTCGGCATGGGCATCTCGCTCATCGGCTCGCCTCGCGAGGACAACGCCGCGCTGGTCGAGCACATGTGGCGCGCAATGGAGCGCACGGTCGGCAAATACGGGGTTCCGGCCGATTCAGAGGCTGCCAACGGCGAGACCGAAGAGCTGATCGCCGAACGGTTCGCCGCGCGGCGGGCCGAGATCGAGAGCGGCGCCGACTCGTCCAGCTCGGATGCGTACACGCAGATCCTGCTGGCATCCCAGAAGGGCAAGGTCTACGACTCCGAGCAGGACGGCCTCGCGCACCTGGTGCTGTCGGCGGCGAGCGACGCCCCCGCGGCGCTGCTGTCGAACATCGTCTACGTGCTCGACAAGTTCCCGAAGCTGCAGGGCTACCTGCGCGAGCACCCCGACAAGATCCCCGCGTTCATCGAAGAGACGCTGCGCTACGAGACGCCCGGGCAGAACCTCTCGCGACAGACCAACGCCGAGATCGTCATCGGCGGTGTCACGATCCCCGCCGATTCCCGCGTGGTGTTCTTACAGGGCTCGGCGAACCGCGACGAACGCGTATACCCGAACCCCGACGTGTTCGACATCGGTCGCGAGTTCACGCCGAAGAACCGCATCATGTCGTTCGGCGAGGGCATCCACGCCTGCATGGGCGCGCCATTCGCCCGCCTGGCGGCCAAGGTCACAGTCGAGGAGCTGCTGAAGGGCCCCGACATCCGCATCGTCGGGCAGCCCGAGCGCTGGGTCAAGCAGATGGTTCGCGGCTTCTCGAAGCTGCCCGTCGAGTTCGCCGAGCCCGGCCGCGGTGTGGTGCACCAGCACTTCACGCTGGCCAAGATGCACAACCCGCACAGCGCCTGACGCGGGCGCCGCCGCCGCCGCGACCCGTACCGCCACGACCCGCACGAACAGAACAGGAACCACATGCACTACCGCAGCTTCGGCCGCACCGGATGGCACGTCAGCGAGATCTCCTTCGGGGCCTGGCAGCTCGGCGGCCAATGGGGCACCGTCGACGACGAGGAGTCGATCGCCACGCTCCTCGAGTCGTACGAGGCCGGCATCAACTTCGTCGACACCGCGCAGATGTACGGTCTGGGCCACAGCGAGGAGGTCGTCGGCGAATCCCTCCGCCGCTGGAAGGGCGACAAGGTCTACGTCGCCACCAAGATCCAGCCGACCGTCTGGCCGAGCGCCGACGAAGACGACCCGCAGACCTACGGCCGCTACCCCGAGTGGCACCTCCGCCAGGGCGTCGACGCGGCCCTCCAGCGTCTCGGCGTGGAGCGGCTCGACCTGCTCCAGCTGCACGGCTGGTTCACGTCGGGGGTGAACGAGCTCGACTGGCTCGAGACCCTGAACGCCTTGCGCGTCGAGGGCAAGGTCGACAAGATCGGCGTCTCGATTCGCGACTACCGCCCCGACGAGGGCGTCGACATCGCCGAGCTCGGCCTGATCGACTCGATCCAGGTCATCTACAACCTGTTCGAGCAGCGCCCCCGCGACGAGCTCTTCCCCGCCGGCGCCCGCTCGAAGACGGCGTTCATCGACCGGGTCGCGTTCGACTCGGGCTCCCTGGGCGGCCTCTGGACTCCCGAGACCTACGACCAGTGGGAGGACGGCTCGCAGCAGAAGGAGATGTTCCGCGGCGAGCGCTTCACCGAGACTCTCGACCGCGTCGAGGCGCTCAAGAAGCTCGTCGCGCCCTACTACTCGTCGCTGGCCGAGGCCGCGATGAAGTACGTCCTCTCGAGCCCCGAGGTCTCGACGGTCATCGCGGGCATGAGCAACAGCCGCAACGTCCAGCGCAACGCGTCGTACTCCGATGGTGAACCGTTCCCGGCTGAGCTCCTCGCCCAGCTGGCCGAGCACAACTGGCCGCGGAACTACTACAAGTGAGCGGCACCGAGGTCCGCGCCGAGCTGCTCTCGCCGGCCGAGATCGACGCCGCGCTCGGCGGCGGCTCGGTCGTCTACATCCCGCTCGGCAGCCTCGAGTTCCATCAGGCGCACCTGCCCATCGGCCTCGACTCGCTGAACGCCCACGGCGTCTGCGCCGCGGCCGCGATGATCACCGGGGGAGTCGTGCTGCCCACCGTCTACCAGGGCACCGGCGGTGGCCACGGTGACTACCCGTGGAGCATCATGATGCCCACCGGCGATGCGCTCGAGGCGAACCTCACCGCCACGCTCCAGCGCCTCGACGACTTCGGTGTGCTCGTCGCTGTCGTCTTCTCCGGCACTTCGCCGACGAACAGCTCGACCTGGTCGACCGCGTCGGCGCGGCCTGGACCGCTGGCGACCCCGCTGAGCGAGACGGCCGCAGGATGCGAGTGGTCGCCACGAGCGTGAACAGGTGCCCCACAGCGCCCCTGGCCCCCGATCACGCCGGCACGTTCGAGACGACCCTTCTGCACGGCCTCGCCCCGGGGCTGGTGCACCTCGAGCGCCTCCTGTCGCTCGACGACGCGCCTGCGATCGACGACGGGCTCGACCCGCAGGGCGCCCAGCGTCACGACCGTGCCAACCCGCTGTGGGGCATCTTCGGGCCCGACCCGCGTCGCGCCGATCTCTCGAAGGGGCTCGAGCTCGTCGAAGCCATCGCGGGCTGGCTGGCACACTCGGTGCGTGAGCAACTCGCCGGCTGAGAACGCCGGGAGGTGCAGCACCGCCACACTGGGCACCGCCCTGCGCGAGCAGGCTGGCCGGCTCGTCACCCTCGGGCCCGCGCAGGACGACCACGGGGCGGCTCTTCGCGTCGGCATCAGCGTGGCCGTCCCGTCGCTCGTGCTGCTGGCCCTGGGGCACCCCGAGCTGCTGATCTACGCCGTCTTCGGGGTGTTCACCGGTATGTACGGTCGTGCCGAGACGCATCCGCGTCGGCTCGTGCACCAGGCCCTTGCGGCAGTCATGCTGGTCGGCGGCGTCGCCATCGGCGTGGGGCTGTCGGTCGCCCTGGTGGCCCATCGGGCCGACCTCTGGGCTCTCGTGGCTGTCGAGGCGGTCTTCGCCGGGGTCATGTCGCTGCACTCCAGCCGCGCGCAGCTGCGGCCGGCGGGGCCGTTCTTCGGGCTGTTCGCGCTGGGGGCCTGCGCGTCGGTGCCGCTCTCGGTGTCGCCGGGTGTCGCGATCCTGCTGGCTGTCGCGTCATCCGTCTTCGCGATGCTCGTGGGTGCGGTGGGATGGAAGCGCGGTCGGGTGACCGCGCTGCCGGCGGAGCGGCGCGGAGAAGGGCAGCGGTCGGAGGCCTGGGCGCGGGCCGAGGCTCGCCGCTTCTTCGGTCTGCGTGTCGACGCCGTCTCGTACGTCGTCGCGGTGGCCGCGGCCGGCTGCCTCAGCGTCGCCACCGGCATCGGGCACCCGCACTGGGCGATGGCCGCCGCCGCCGTGCCCCTCGCGGCCGTCGGCGTCTCGCACCGGATCACGCGCGGTGTGCACCGCATCGTCGGCACGCTTGCCGGGCTCGTCGTGACCGGGCTGATCCTCGCGCCCTGGGGCCCCGTCGATCCTGTCGTGCTCGGGTTGATCGTGGTCGTGCTGCAGTTTCCGACGGAGTACTTCATGAGCCGGCACTACGGCCTGGCGCTTGTCGCCTTCACGCCGCTGATCCTGATCATGACGCAACTGGCGCACCCCGCCGACCCGCTCGTGCTGCTGCGCGACCGCGCCGTCGAGACGACCGGCGGCGCCATCGTCGGCATCCTGGTGGCCGTCGCGTCGTCACTCGTGTGGCGTCGCCGCCGATAGCCTCACCTTTTCGGCTCGCCCTGACCCATCGAAAGGTCAGCTTGGGCCGAAAAGGTGAGGCCGAGAGCAGGATCGGGTCAGGCGGGCTCGAAGACACCCTCGAGCCAGGCGAGCGCGTCGTCGGTCGGCAGCGAGCCGTCGCTGGCGTCGTGGCGGCCGTAGACGCCCTCGCGCGTGGCGCCGAGGGCCCGCAGTTTCTCGTCGATGATCTCGCTGCCGTGGCTGTACGTCTCGTAGCTCGAGTCGCCCATGCCGAAGATCGAGTAGCGGATGCCGCTGAGGTCGGGCTGCTCGGCGTCGAGAGCGGCGCCGAAGGGCCGCGCACTGCTCGGCAGCTCGCCGTCGCCGTGGGTCGAGCAGACGACGAGGTAGAACGTGTCGGTGTCGAAGTCGGCGACGTCGAAGTCGCTCATGTCGATCGACTCGACGTCGTGATCGCTGCTGAGGGCGTCGACGAAGTCGTCGGCGACCATCTCGGCGTTGCCGGATTCGGTGCCGTAGAGGATGACTGTCTTTGTCACGATGCTCCTGTGAAGTCGGGGTCAGATGAGGGTGGGGACGGAGGCGGACGGATCGAGCAGAGCGGCCTCGACGGCGCTCCAGCCCGGCTTGCCGAGGGGGAGGCGCTCGTCGTCGACCTCGCCGACGATGGTGTCGGCGACCATCTTCGAGTCGGCGCGGTTGGCCGGGATGGTGCCCTGGGGCCCGCGGCGCAGCCAGCCGACGACGAAGAGCCCGTCGTCGAGCAGACCGCGCTCGATGTCGGCGCCCGGGCCTTCGTGCTCGGCGCGGCGCACGGCAGCGGTCGACGCCTCGGTGAAGCCGATCGCCGTGCAGACCGAGTCGGTCTCGAGCGAGAGTGTGCGGCCCTGGCCGTCGGCGCTGGTGAAGACGATGCCGCCCACCGAGCCCTCCCCGGTGACGTGGTCGGGCGTCCAGCCGAAGCGGAAGCGCACGGTGCGGCCGGCGTCGGCGGGCGACCCGGCCACGAGCTCATCGACGGCCGAGCGACGCGCAGGATCGCCGATGCCCTCCGAGACAGGGAGGTCGAGGCCCTCCGCCTCGAACCGCACGTCGGGCGACTTGGCCAGCTCGCGCACCATCGCCACGTCGAACTTCGCGACCTCGACCGCGGATCGCCCGACGACCTCGATCGACGTGACGGGGCCGGCGCCGAGCACGTCGGCGACTTCCGGCGCGACGCCGAGGGCGAGGAGGTCGGCTCGCGGGGTCAGCAGCAGGCGCACGAGGTCGATGGCCACGTTGCCGTGCCCAACGATCGTGACGCGCGAGCCGAGGGCGACGGCGTCCGCAGTCTCGTCGGGGTGGCCGTTGATCAGCCGGGTCAGCGTGCCGGCGCCGTAGACCCCGGTGAGAGCAGTGGTGGCCAGCGCCGAGGGGGCCGCGCCGGCGCCTTCGCCGAGGGGGCGGTCTGCGGACAGCCCGGTGGCGAGCACGACGATGTCGAACGCCTCGCGCAGCGCTTCGAGCGTGATGTCGCGCCCCACTTCCACCGAGCCCGCGAACTGCACGCCGTCACGCTCGAAGAGCCGGTCGAACTGCTTGGTGACGGCCTTCGTGCCGAGGTGGTCGGGGGCCACCCCGTAGCGGACCAGACCGTAAGGCGTCGACAGCCGGTCGAAGACGACGATCTCGGCCCCGTGCCACTTCTTGCGAAGGAACTGGGCCGTGTAGCAGCCCGACGGGCCGCTCCCGACGATCGCGATCGTCGGCGATCCTGGTGAAGGATCGACTGGTGACATGAGCGCTGCTCCCTTGCAGGGTCCGGAGGGGGGAATAGCGCGACGATAGCACGCGTGCCTCGAAATCTATACAAATAGTCTCCAATTCATGCATCGGTACTACAGTGCGTACAAATTGCAATACGTATCGATATCAGTACCAATTCGGTGCTCGGATTCCGCGTGGGGCAGGCGATGGACAGAATGGGGGCATGGCCGCATTCATCGTCGAGCACGACTCTCCCCTCACCGTCTGGGGGCAGATCCACCGTGACCTCCGGCACCGCATCGATGCGGGGGAGTTCGCGCCCGGCACGCGGATCGCCACCGAGGTCGAACTCATGGCTCACTACGACGTGAGTCGCGTCACGATCCGCCGCGCCGTCAGCGCTCTCATCGACGACGGCTACCTGCGCTCGAGGCGGGGCTCGGGCACCTACGTCACCGATCGGACCATCCCGCTCGTCTGCGATCTCGACCTCGCACGTCCCTGGCGCGAGCAACTGCTCGCCGACGGGCACTCGGCCCGCACTCGTCTGCTCGAGTCGGCCGAAGACGTGCCGCTGCCGGACGACATGGCTCGCACCTTCGACGGCCGTGTGCCCGCGGACCCCCTCACCTTCGCCCTCAGCCTCCACAGCGTCGACGGCGTCTCCATCGGAGTCACCGAATCGTGGCGCACGGACGAGTGGATTTCGCGCTCGTCGACCACCGCTGCCCCGAGTGTGTCCGGCGGCATCGGCACCGACGCGGTCGTGGCCGACTGCTTCGCCGAGGTCGGCTTCGCGACGAGCAAGCAGGCCGAGTTGCTCGACTCGTATCTCGACATCCCTCTGATCGTCGTCCACGCTCGCACCCGGATGGCGACGACGGGCGAGCTGGCCGAGTTCGCCCGCACGTCGTGGCTCGGCAGTCGGGTGCGCCTGGCGTACACGCGCAAGCTGACGATCGCTGAGCTCGACATCCCCCAGTTCGTGCGGGCGGCACAGACCACTCGCGAGGTGTCTGCTTTTCCAGACCAATCAACCCGCTAACGGGCCAATTAGTATTAATGAGAGGACAAATCTCGGCGATTTGCTTGGATTTTCAGTCCGGCAGTTTGATTTCTGATCCTGTTGTCCTAACATTTGGAACGAACGAAGGAGTTCTTCATGACAACGATCAACACGCCGACCGGCACCTCGGGTTCTGGGCCTCAGGTACCGCTCCCGCCGCTGACCACGGGTCCCCACAGCCGCCGGCTGGGCCAGGTCGCCATCATCGCCACCTTCGGTGGTCTGCTCTTCGGGTACGACACCGCCGTCATCAACGGCGCGCTCAACCCGATGGTCGTCGACCTCCACCTGACGAAGCTGACCGAGGGCGGTGTCACGTCAGGGCTCCTCTTCGGTGCGGCAGTCGGCGCCATTCTCGGTGGTCGGCTCTCCGACGGCTGGGGCCGCCGCAAGTCGATCATCCTGATGTCGATCCTCTTCTTCGTCGGCGCGCTGACCTGCGTCGTCGCGCCGTCGTTCGGCGTGATGCTCGTCGGGCGCATCGTCCTGGGGCTCGCCATCGGCGCAGCGTCGACCATCGTTCCGGTCTTCTTGGCAGAGCTTGCGCCGTTCGAGATCCGCGGCTCTCTCGCGGGCCGCAACGAGATGATGATCGTCATCGGCCAGCTCGCCGCCTTCATCATCAACGCCGCCATCTCCACCCTGTTCGGCGAAGGCCACGGGGTCTGGCGCATCATGCTGGCGGTCGAGGCCCTTCCGGCCCTCGCCCTCTTCTTCGGCATGCTGCGCATGCCCGAGTCGCCCCGCTGGCTCGCGAGCAAGGGCCGCGACGAGGAGGCCCTCGCGGTGCTCTCGACTCTCCGTACCAAGGAGCGCGCCACGGCCGAACTCGCTGAGATCGACCAGGTGACGGCCGAGGAGTCCCAGCGCAAGGGCATGCCCATCATGGAGATCCTCCGCAACAAGTGGCTCGTCCGCATCATCCTGATCGGCATCGGCCTCGGCGTCGCGCAGCAGCTCACCGGCATCAACGCGATCCAGTACTACGGCCAGACGGTGCTCATCCAGGCGGGCTTCTCGGCAAGCGCGGCCATCATCGTCAACATCGGCCCGGGCATCGTCGGCGTCATCGGCGCCATCATCGCCCTGCGCATGATGGACCACTTCAGCCGCCGTCGCACCTTCATCATCGGCTTCGCGTCGACCACGGTCATCCACATCCTGATCGGCATCCTGTCGAACGCCCTCCCCGTGGGCAACCCGGCTCGCCCGTGGGTGCTGCTGATCCTGATCGTCCTGTTCGTCGGATCGGTGCAGACCTTCTTGAACGTGGCCGTCTGGGTGACGCTGAGCGAGATCTTCCCGCTGAAGATGCGCGGCTTCGGAATCGGCGTCTCGGTGTTCTTCCTCTGGATCGCCAACGCCTTCCTCGGCCTGTACTTCCCGACGATCATCAGCGCCTTCGGCATCACGGGCACGTTCTTCGGTTTCGCCGTCGTCAATGCGCTGGCCCTGCTCTTCGTCTGGCGGGCCGTGCCCGAGACCCGCGGTCGCTCTCTCGAGAAGCTCGAGGAAGACGTGACCACCGGCAACATCTACATCAAGGCCGTCAAGGCCGCCAAGTAGCAAGCACTCCTTCTCGACGGGCCCGTCACGCACCTCGGTGCGTGGCGGGCCCGTCGGCGTTCCCCGGGGCTGGGCTGGTCGCGATTTCGGCGCCACACCTCCGGGGCTCGCGCCTAGCCGAGATCCTTGAGGAACTCGTTGGTGTAGCCGAGGGCCGCGGTGCTGGTCGAGCTGCACGTCGACGAGGCGGTCGTCTGCGCGCACGGGGTGTCGCGGTCGAGCGACCAGTAGTGCACGCCGGCGAGGCCGTTCGCCTTGGCCCAGGCCGACACGGTGTCGACGTCGGTCAGGCTGGTGACCTCGCTGGAGACGTCGTTCACGCCGATCATCGGGGTGAGCTCGATCTTCGTGGCCGGGATGCCGAACGTGTGCTCGAGGTTCTCGGCCGCCTGGATCGACGACTGGCCCATGTCGCACGAGCCGCCCGAGACGACGCAGTTGGCGCTGGTGGCACCGCCGAAGTCCATCGTCATGAGGTTGATGGTGTAGTTCGACAGGCTCGACGCCTTGATCGCGTTCACCACCGAGGTGCCGAGACTGTTGAGCCCGCCGTACGACCCGTCGGAGGCTGCGAGGGTCGCGAGCGTGAACGAGAACCGGAGGTTCGGGTAGGTGCTCTGCGCGCCGGCCGCGGCGTTGACGAGGTTCGAGATGTCGGACGCCGACTGGCCGCCTTCGATGTCGAAGTCGACGCCGATCATGTGAGACGACGAATAGCGGGCGATGAAGCTGTCGAGCGCCGAGGTCGACGCGCACGAGAACGTGCCCGCGGCGCCGCCGGTCGAGACGATGTAGTTCACGCCCGCAGAGTTCAGCGCGGGGATGTTGGCCGAGGCGAACGCGGATCCTGCGACCCCGCCCCAGTTCTCACTGCCGCACGTGCCGGTGGCGAAGGCGAGGGTGATCGCCTTGAGACCCGGCTCTTTCGTGGCGACGAGGCTGCCGGGCCCGACGACCGGGATCGTGCTGCCGGTGACGGCGGTCTGCATCACGTCGGTGTTCCAGTTGAGGTTGGCAGTGACGTCTTTGTAGGGGCTGAAGACGAGTCCGCTGGCTGAGCCGGTGCCCGTGCCGGTGCCGGTGCCTGTCCCCGTGCCGGTCCCGGTCCCGGTCCCGGTGCCGCTGCCGCTGCCCGAACAGCTGCCCGTCGACGTCCACGGTTGGCCGCTGCCGCTGGCGCCCGAGTTCGTGGCGGGGTCGTTGCCTTGCGTCCACCAGTTGGCGGTGTAGTTCGCGCCGTTCTCGCTGACAGTGCTGCCACCCGTATGGGCGGTCGACGCGCTCCACGCGGTCGCGCAAGCGGTGGCGGCGTTCGCCGTCGCCGCCGGCACCACGGCCAGCAGCGACCCCCGATCACTGTTCCGATGACGGCGGCGTAGACACCCAGCCGTCTTCCCCTCGTGCTTTGACCCCTGCTCACAGACACTGTCGATCCTCTCTTCGTTGAATCTTTCGACAATTGTCATCTTCGATCTGTTTCCAGCGGATTTCAAGGCGAATAACAAACGACTTACACCTAAATAAACAACACTTTGTACGATTATCGACAGGGCATCGGCATAGGATCCCCCCATGACCACCCCTCGATACGGCGATCAGGCGTTCAGCCCCGGATCGCCCGGCGATGTCCTCCGTCTCATTCGATCCGGGGCTGCGACGTCGCGGGCTGAGCTCGTGCGAGTGACGGGTCTCGCGCCGTCGACGGTGTCGCTTCGGGTCGAGGGGCTCTTCGAGCTCGGGCTGCTCCGCGAGATCGGGGCGGCAGGATCAACGGGCGGTCGCCGAGCGCGCCGCCTCGAGATCGACCCCTCGGCCGGCGTCGTCGCTGCCATCGACCTCGGCGCGCACCACGTGCGCATCGCCGTCCGCGACCTGGCCGGGCGAGCGGTGGCCGACGACGACGCGAGCGGAGAGATCCTGGTGTCCGCTGATCCGGCCGAGACGGTCGACGCGATCTGGGCGGTTCTCGAGCGGCTTCGCGAGAGTCGTGGTGACGGGCGAGCTCGGCCCGAGCTGCGCGGCATCGCCGTGAGCGTGCCTGCTCCGGTGGAGTACCCGAGCGGCAGGATCCGCACGCCCTCCTTCCAGCCTGCGTGGGACGGCGCCGATCTGCCCTCGCTGTTCGCTCACCACACCGACGCCCCCGTCCTGATCGAGAACGACGGCAACCTGATCGCGCTCGCCGAGCGGCCGACCGGTGCGAGGTCTGGTTCCGGCGCAGGCGCTGGCGCTGGCGCTGGCGCTGGGTCGGGCTCGGGCTCGGGCTCGGGCTTCGGCTCCGCGGCGGGCGACGCCGGGTCTGTGCCGGCCGAGCTCGTCGCGATCAAGATCGGCACACGCATCGGCGCGGGCGTCATCAGCGGAGGCCGGCTGCACCGAGGCGCGAGCGGCGCCGCCGGCGAGTTCAGCCACTCGACCGTCGACGGGACACCCGCGGTCGGCTGCACGTGCGGCATTCCGGCCTGCCTCGAGTCGGTGGCGAGCGGTCGAGCCATCGCGGCACGCCTGCAGGCGCTCGGCCACGACGTCGAAACTCCGGCCCAGATCGTCGAACTGGCGGCGCACGGCGATCCTGATGTCGTGGCCGTGCTCCGCGAGAGCGGCGTGCACATCGGTCGGAGTCTCGCGGGGATCGTCAACTTCATCAACCCGCGCACGGTCGTCGTCGCCGGCGCTCTGGCCGGGGCGCCGCATCTCGTGGCGGCTATCCGCGGTGAGCTCTACAGCCGGTGCCTGCCGCTCGTCGCGGAGAGCCTCGAGGTGCGGGTCAGCACCTCGCCGACCGAGAGCAGTGTGCGCGGGGCCGTCGACCTCGTGCTCGACGAGGTCTTCGCGCCGCCGCGCATCGACGCGCGTTTTCGGCAGGGCTGAGCGGCCGGCGAGGGTTCGACCGCGCGGGTCGGCGGCAAAGGCTCGGCCGTGACCCTTGCCACTCACAGCGCGCGGGGTTAGCCTGAACTCGATTCGGCACTGAGTGCCACAAAACGAGCAACGACCGCTCATCCCCATCGATGGCGGGCGCGCTCACATCGAGAGGATCGAACCAATGGGAAACCTCGAGGGCAAAGTCGCCTTCATCACCGGCGCCGCTCGCGGCCAGGGTCGAAGCCACGCGCTCCGCCTCGCCAAAGAGGGCGCCGACATCATCGCCGTCGACATCGCGGCGCAGATCGACACCGTCCCCTATCCGATGTCGACACCCGAAGACCTGCACGAGACCGTCTCGCAGATCGAGGCGCTCGATCGGCGCATCGTCGCGATCCAGGCCGACACCCGTGACTATCAAGCGCTCGTCGACGCGGCCGCGAAGGGTGTCGCCGAGTTGGGCCCGATCGACATCATCCTGGCCAACGCGGGCATCGCGCCGCAGGGCGGAACCGGCGACGACGCGCAGACCTTCCGCGACGTCGTCGAGACCAACCTCTTCGGCGTCTACAACACGGTCAAGGCCGCGGTGCCGTCGATGATCGAGAAGGGCCAGGGCGGTGCGATCGTTCTGACCAGCTCGACGCAGGGCCTGAGCGGCGCAGGAGGCGACGGCACGGGTGCCACGAGCGGCTACACCGCTGCGAAGCACGGCGTCGTCGGCCTCATGCGCACCTTCGCCAACTGGCTGGCCCCGCAGATGATCCGGGTCAACACCGTCCACCCCACGGGCGTGAACACGCCGATGGTCATGAACGACGCGATGCAGAAGTATCTCGCCGACAACCCCGGCATGAGTGACGCGCTGAAGAACCTGCTGCCGGTCGAGATCGTGCAGCCGATCGACATCTCGAACGCGATCGCCTGGCTCGTGAGCGACGAGGCGCGGTACGTCACCGGTGTCACGCTGCCGGTCGACGCGGGGTTCACCGCCCGCTGATCCCCGAAGGTCCTGCCCCCCTTATCTTTTCGGCAGACCCTCACCGTTCAGACGGTCAGATCGAGCCGAAAGGGTAAGGGGAGCGGAACGGGCCCAACCCTTACCTTTTCGGCACGTCCTCACCCACGAGACGGGCCGGATACGCCGAAAAGGTAAGGCGTGACGGGCTCGTGGGCAGACATGCGCGCGTTCTCGCCCAGCGAGTCGGCGAGCTTCTGGCCGGCCTCCTCGTTGAGGCCGAGCTGGCTACGGGTTCTCGTCGAGGAAGTGCTGCAGCGCGTCTCCCACCGGCGTGAGATGAGAGCGCAGGATCACGGGGTCGGGCGCCTCGGTGCCATCGATCCACCGCCGCAGCACGGCCACGTAGGCCGCCTGGACTGCTCCCCCGATCGCCGCGGTCGCCACGGACCCTGCGGGCAGGCCGCGTCGCCGCTCGACGTAGCCCGCGACCTCGGCGGCCCAGATCCGCCAGTGCTCGGCCGTTTCGCCCGAGAGGGCGGGATCCTGGTCCAAGACCCGGAAGCGGGCGAGCCAGGTGTCGGGTGCCGCCTCGCGCGACAGTCGGGTCGACTCGGCGACCGCGTCGATCACCGCTGTCATCACGGGCACGTCTCGGGCGGACTCGAGCGAGGCGCGGAGTCTCTCGATGGCGCGATCGAATTCTCCCCAGACGATTCCGCCCTTCGACCCGAAGTAGCGGAAGAACGTGGTTCGCCCGACCGAGCCGGCGGCCATGATGGCCTGAACGGTGGTGGCCTCGTAGCCGTCGCGGAGCAGCAGATCGAAAGCGACCTCCTCCAGGGCCTCGCGTGACGAGACCGGCGGGCGACCGCGGCGGGGGGCAGAGTCTGTCATCCACCGAGGCTAGAGCACATTCCGGTGCGGTTCAGGTTTTAGGTACCAAGTTCCATTAAGATGCACTCGGTCGACGAAGTGGTCGCCGACCTCACGAAAGGAACATCACCATGAAGGCCTGGCAGTTCACCGAAGTCGACGCCCCGCTCTCCCTCCACGAGGTGGAGGCACCCACCCCGGCGGCCGACGAGATCGTCGTCCATGTCAAGGCCGCAGGCCTCTGCCACAGCGACGTCAGCTTCATCGACGGCACACTGACCCCGCTCCTACCCTTCCGCCCGATCACGCTCGGCCACGAGATCGCCGGCGTGGTCTCGGCCGTCGGCGCCGACGTCACCGAGTTCAGCGTCGGGCAGCGCGTCGGCATCCCCGCCACGATCGAGGACGGCCCCGGCACCGAGAAGAACGGCGGCTTCGCCGACGAGGTCGCGGTGCTCGCGAAGCTCGTCGTGCCGCTGCCCGAGCACGTCCCGTTCGATCAGGCCGCTGCGGCCACCGACGCCGGGCTCACGTCGTACCACGCCGTCAAGGTGCAGGGTCGCGTCGGCCAAGGCACCAAGGTCGGCATCATCGGCCTCGGCGGGCTCGGCTCGCTGGGCGCGCAGGCCGCCCTCGCCCTCGGCGCCACGCTCTACGTCGCCGAGAAGAACGAGAAGGTGCACGACTACGCGCGCTCGCTCGGTGCCAAGGCGGTCTCGACCGACATCGAAGACTTCACGGACGAGGCTCTCGACGTCATCGTCGACTTCGCCGGCTTCGGCACCACCACGGACGGCGCCATCAAGACGCTGCGCCGAGGCGGTCGCATCGTGCAGGTCGGTCTCGCTCGCGCCAGGGCCGAGCTCGACCTCCAGACCCTCACCCTCAACGAGATCGAGCTGGTCGGCTCACAGGCCGGCACGAAGCAGGACCTCGTCGAGGTGCTCGAACTCATCGAGCAGGGCAAGCTGACGTCGCGCATCACCGAGATCTCGTTCGACGAGATCGGCGACGGCATCGGCAAGCTGCAGCGTGGCGAGGTCATCGGTCGGCTGGTCGCCGTCTTCGGTTGATCTCGCTCGCGCAGCGGGCTGCTCGCGAGGAACCCTTCTCCGTCAGGGGGCGCGGTGTCGTCAGTGCGGTCAGACGGTGTTGGCGGGCCAGAGGGTGACCTGGGCGTAGGTCGCGGCACCGAGGAGTGTCATGGGCTCGCCGGGGTCGCCGAGCAGGGTGCCGAGCGGGCCGAGCTGAAGCGTTGGCGCCGTCTCGCCCTCCTGGGCGACGACGCCCGCGCCCTCGAGGAGGATGAGTGCGACCCGCGTCCCAGGGGTGCTGCCGACGGTGAGCCCGTTCCGGATTCTCGTCAGATGGAGGCTGCCGTGGAAGGCGCCGCGACGCGTCATGAGGTTGACGTCCCGACCGGGCGTGTCGACGCCTACCGGCCGCACGTCGTCCTCACCTGAGAACTGGAGCGTCTCCTGCGGCTGGAGGTCGTGCTGCTTCCCTTCCACCATGAGCGTCAGCGGATCGGGGCCGAGCGCCATCAAGACGCGGTCGACTCCGGGCAGGGCCGAGAACGGGGTGGCGGCCTCGATCGTGGCGACGCTGATGCGCCAGTCCCAGTCGGCACCACCCCGGTCGGCCCCACCCGAGTCGAGCCGGCCCGAGCCGATGCCGCGTGCGATCTCCGTCGTCGAACCGAGCCCGTTGGCCCACGGTGCCGGGGTCAGGTCCGCGAAGCGGATGAGAGTGGCCATGCACCCATTCGATCAGACCGTCCGCCCGAGCGCTCAGCGGTCGTGGTCGTCGAGCCAGGCGAAGGACGCCGAGATGCCCTCCAGGGGGTCGCCGACGTAGCCGTCGAACTCGATCACCCGCAGGGCCGTGGGCGCCGCGGCCAGGATCGCGGGCACGTCGAGCGCGCCCTGCCCGGCCGGCAGCTGGAGGTCGTCGTCGAGGCTCAGCGGGCCGTCCTTGATGTGCAGGAGGGTGACGCGGTCGCCGAGCGAGCGGAGGAGCGCGGGTGTGTCCGCGCCACCGACGGTGGACCAGAACGTGTCGATCTCGAGCACCACCTCGGGCGCGAGCGCATCGGTGAAGACCTCGAAGGCGACCGCCCCGTCGACCGTGGGCTCGAACTCCCACTGGTGGTTGTGATAGCCGACCGTCAGCCCGAAGTCGGCGGCCTGGGCTGCGAGCTCGCCGAGCCGGGTGGCGCTCGCGACCACGTCGGACCGTGTCGTCCAGCGCTCGGCCGGGATGGCCGGGTCGACCACCGTCGTCACGCCGAGCTTCTGCGCGGCCGCGAACACGGCGGCAGGATCGGGCGCCGACACGAGACCGGCATGAGCCGACGGCGCGACGAGCCCTGCCTCCCCGAGCGCCGCCGCGTACTCGTCGGCCCGGTCGACGAAGCCATACGGCTCGACGTTCGTGAAGCCGATCGCGGCGAGAGCGCGCAGGGTTCCGCCCAGATCGTGCGCGAGGGCGTCTCTGACCGAGTAGAGCTGGACCGAACGCGGGGCCGACGTCACTTGACCGCCTTCTCGAGGGCGGACTGCAGCGTCTCGAGGATCTGTTTCGAGGCCGTCTTGCCCTGGATGATCTGCTGCACGAAGGTGGCGCTCGCGCTGCCGCCGTCGACGGCATTGAGGGCCGCGAATGCCGACGGCGCCTTCGCGCCGATCGTCTTGCCGAGGGGCTGCCACTCGTTGATCGACTTGACCAGGTTGGGGTTGTTCTGGATGACGGGGAGGTCGGTGATGCTCTTCTTGACCGGGAGGTCG
This sequence comes from Frondihabitans sp. PAMC 28766, assembly GCF_001577365.1. Taxonomy (NCBI): domain Bacteria; kingdom Bacillati; phylum Actinomycetota; class Actinomycetes; order Micrococcales; family Microbacteriaceae; genus Frondihabitans; species Frondihabitans sp. PAMC 28766. Next base: position 126,334 of record NZ_CP014513.1, on the reverse strand, counting down.
GTCTCGACCCCGCTCGTCCAGAACTCGTGGATCTGGTCGAGGTACCAGGCGACGAAGGCCTCCGACGACTTCTGCGACGGGGTCGTCGTGAACATCATGAGCGGGTTGATGTAGTAGACGGTGCCCTTGTCGCCGTGCGGGCCGGTCAGGGGGCTCGCGACCTTCACGTCATCCTGCGACGCCTTGGGGAAGGTCTTGTCGAGGCCGGTCTGGTTGAAGCCCATGCCGACCGAGCCGTTCGTCCAGCTGGTCGCGAGGTTGGTGGAGGTGTACGCGGCGGCACCGGCGTAGATGATGCCCTTCTGCACGCACTCGTTCAAGAAGTCGAGGGTCTCGATGTTGCGGTCGGTGACCGCGTCGGGCGTCTCGTCTTCGGCGAAGAGACCACCGCCATTGTTGATCAGAAGGGCCGCGACGGTGTGCTGGGCGTCGGTCGTGGTGCTCGACCCGGCCATGCCGAGGCCCGTCACGCCGATCTTGTGCAGCTTCGTGCCGGCGGCGATGAAGCTGTCCCAGTCGGTGGGCACGTCGGCGTTGGCCTTCTCGAGCAGCGACTCGCGATACCAGAGCACCCGGAGGTCGAGCGACCACGGCACCGCCGCGTAGCCCTTCTTCGTCTTCATCGCGGGCAAGAGGCCCGGGAGGAAGTCGTTCGTGCCGTTCTTCGTCAGCAGGTCGATGAGGTCGTCGGCGGGGGCGACCGACCCCTGCTCGAGGAAGGCGAACGGCAGGAAGGCCGCACCCGTGCTGACGGCGGGCGTCGTCTTGGAGGCCGCCGCCGAGGTGAACGTCTGGTACCAGTTGGCCCACGGCACGGACTGGTAGGTGACGCCGCGATTGGACCCTGTCGGCTTGTAGCCACCGGCGATGGACTTCGCCTTGGCGGTGTAGGCCGTGCCGGTGCCCCAGACCATGTCCCAGAACTTCAGGTCGGCGCCCGCGGCCTTGGAGCCACCTGAGCCGGACGGCGAGCAGGCCGCGAGGGCGGCGGCCGCGGCGGTGGCGATGCCACCGCCGATGAGGGCCCGCCTGGTCACCGGGCGGCGGAAGAACGATGAGTCGCTCATGTCAAACTCCTTCGTTTGAGATGCAATCGGATGCGTGCGGCCCGACTCGCGTCGGGCGCGGAACCAAACCGGTTTACCTCGGGTGAAAGTAGCACCCGTTCGGCCACCGGGTCAATGGCTCAGGCGGGTGCGGGGCCGGTGCTGGGCCGGATCCGCAGGCGGAGGGGGGACACGACGACGTCGGGTGTCTCGGCGCCGTCGACGACTCCGACGAGTCGAGTGGCGAGCTGCTCGCCGAAGGCGACGGTCTCGTGGTGCAGGGCCGTGATCGGCGGAACACCCACATCGCAGAGATCGGAGTCGATGAACGACGCGACCGAAACCTCCTCCGGCACCCGGAGTCCGAGGGCATGGCACATCGAGAGGCCCGACAGAGCCATCAGGTCGTTGTCGAAGACGAGGAACGTCGGGGGCTCGGCCCGGCGCAGAAGGCGCTCGGCCGTCGCGGCGCCTTCGGCCGCGCTGTAGTCGGTCCACTCGGTCGACACCAGGGCACCGGGGTGCTGTTCTGCCCAGTGGAGCGTCGCCACCTCGCGGAGGAGCACCGAGCTTCGCACAGGATCGCCGGAGATCCAGGCGATCCGTCGGTGGCCGAGCTCGTGCGCGTGGTTCAGGATCACATCGACGCCGCGCTGCTCGTCCAGCCAGACGGACGGGACGCTCGCCGTCTCGGGATCCTGCCGCCCTGCTTTCGACCTGTCGCCGTCCTGCTCCGACCGATAGCTGCGGAACGCCGCGACCGGCAGCCCCAGGTCGTCGAGGAGGGCGAAACGCCGCTCGTCGGCGTCGATGTCGGTGACGACGACGCCGTCGACCCGTCGGGACGACGCCCAGCGGCGGTAGAGCGCCTCCTCCTCGGTGCGATCGGCGACGAGCTTGACCACCAGGGCCACGTCGGTGTCGGCGAGCCCGAGCTCGATGCCGATGAAGAGCTGCGTCACGTAGGGGTCGATCGTGGCGGACTTCGCGCTGCGCACGATGGCCCAGCCGATCGCGCCGGCCCGAGCGCCCGACAGAGCTCTGGCCACGCTGTTCGGCGACCAGCCGAGGTCGACGGCCGCCGCCTTCACGCGTTGGCGGGTCTCCTCCGACACGCCGAGGCGCCCGTTGAGGGCGTGTGACGCGGCGCCCTTGCTGACTCCGGCCGCGCGAGCGACATCCACGATCGTGATCCGAGGCTTCGGCCCTCCGGCTCGCTCGCTCGCTCTCGACATGCGCTCATCCTAGGGAACGGGTCGATCAGGTCACGGAATGGTCACGGTCGAGAACTCGTCCCACCCTTTTTGGCAGGGGCAGCGAACACAGGTCATCGGGCAAGCGCCCAACGAACACTCAACCGGTGTTCACCATTCATCCAATAAAGGACCTCCCATGCGCAAGATCTCCAAAGCTGGAATCAGCTTCGCTGCTGCCGCCGTTCTCGTCGCCGGTGTCGCCGGTGTCGGTGTCACTCAGGCCAACGCGGCGTCGACGCACCTCGCCGCCGCGAAGAGCATCCCCGCCCCCGCCGCTGCCGTTCCCGCCGTTCTCGGTGGTACCACGGGTGTCGCGCTGGACAGCAACTTCCTCGCCGCGCTCAAGAGCTTGAAGCTGACCCCGTCGGTGTACGGCACGGCCAAGCTCACCGGTAGCGACATCACCTTCCCGATCACGGGCGGCTCGGTCGTCTACTGGTCGCCGAAGAGCAACTACCGCCCGTACGTGCAGGGCATCCTGGAGCACGACGGTTCGGGCCTCACTCTGACGTCGGGTGCGACGTCGGTCACGCTCGCCGACTTCACCATCAACCCCGGCAACTCGCTGCTCTACGGCGATGTCTCGGTCAACGGCAAGGTCGCGGCCGTCCAGGCTCCGCTGTTCAACCTTCACGGTGGCACGCTCAAGCCGCTGCAGCTGCAGGGCAAGGACGCGATCCTGACCGGCACCACCGTCCACGTGTCGTCGACGGCTGCTTCGCTGCTCGACTCGACGTTCAAGACCACCGCGGTCAAGGCGGACCTCCTCGTCGGTGTCGCCACCATCACCGCTCAGATCTCCAAGTAATTCCGACACTCCACCCCTGAACGTCCGGTTCGCTTGCGCTCCGGACGGCGTCCGGGGATTGGATGCCCCGGACAACCCGATAGGGCCCGTCGCACGCCTCGCGTGCGGCGGGCTTTCGTCGTCTCGGGCTCGGACATGCCTTGTGTGTTCTGTCAGCGACTGACGGCACTGGTACTCTCGCTCCATGCCCCGGGACGGACGGATCGTCAGGGCGCGGCTGCAAGAGGCGGCGCTCGATCTCTTCGTCGAGCGTGGCTACGACGAGACGTCCGCCGCCAGCATTGCGGAGCGCGCCGGTGTCACCGAGCGCACCTTCTTCCGGCACTTCGCCGACAAACGCGAGGTGTTCTTCGACGGCGACGCGGAGCTGAGCGACGGGCTGAACTGGGCGCTCGAGGCCGTCCCCTCCGAGGTGGTTCCGTTGGAGGCGCTGAGGGCGGCCTTCCACGAGTCGGTGCCACTCTTCGAGGGCAATCGGCCGGTGACCGAACGGCGCGCGCCCGTGATCCTGGCGACGCCTGCGCTTCGCGAGCGGCAGATGTCCAAGGTGGAGGGCCTCGTCGAGACCCTCACGGCGGCTTTCGAACGTCGCGGTGTCGCGGCTCGGCCGGCGGCCTTCGCGGCCCGGATCGGCATGGACCTGCTCGGCATCGCGACCGCGCGCTGGTTCGAGGACGCAACGCGGGGGCTGCACGCCGAGATCGACGAGGCTTTTCGCGAGCTGGCGAGGGTCGCCGACTCGGCACGGGTGTTGTAGCGCCTCGACTTCGGCGTGGCCCCTCGAATGCGGCGCACGCCCTCGGATGCGGCGCACGCCCTCGGATGCGGCGGAGACCCGCGCGAGCAGACGCGGCGGTGGCCCTGGGCAGGGTGTGGTGTCCGCCGGCGAGGGTCTAGCCGCCCGCCGCGGTGCCGCCGATGGAGTAGCGGCGCTCGATGCCCGCCGTCACCCGGCCCCACTCGCTGGCCCCGACACGATCCTGGTGCGCCCTGAAGACGGACTCGCCGGTGAAGCGTTCGTCCACTTGCCACACCAGCGGATCGGCCGTCGGCGTGACCTCGAACGAGACGCAGCCCGGCTCGGCTCGCGTCAGCGCGGCGTGAGCGGGCAGATATCGCGCGACGACCGCGGCCTGCTCGGCACTCGCGCACACGAGCAGCCCGCTGAGGCGCACTTCGCTGGACAACGGATCGGGCATGCCCGACACCATAGAGGCATGGCGACTTCGCGCGCCGCCTCGGGCCCCGCGCTCCCGAATGCGACAACCGCACGCCGATGTCGCGTCGCACTTGTCGCTTTCGGGTGGGAAGGCCGCGGCGCGCGGTGAGCTCAGGCACGCGAGCTCGGCGTCACGCCACCTCGAAGCGGACGCCCGTCCGCGCCTCCGAGTAGGCCCAGAGCGCGGCGGCAGCCGCGCGGTCGTCGGCGGCGGGCGGTAGCCGGACGAAGCCGGGGGCGCCGCGCAGTTCGGCACGACCCGTCGGCGCGACGAAGGCGCCGGGCGCGACGCCGGGCTGGGTGGCGGCGAAGAGAGAGGGCAGAGCCGCCTGTTCGGTGCTCTGCCCGACGAGGCGCTCGAGCAGGAGGCCGGCGATCGCCTGCATGGCGCGCGAGCCGTGACGCTGCAGGCCGGTCATGCTCGTGCCGGGGTGCACGGCGACCGGTGTCAGCCGAGGGTCGGCGCCCCGACGGGCGAGCTCTTCGACGAACAGGACGTTCGCGAGCTTCGACTTCGCGTACGCGCCCATGGGGGAGTAGCTCTGCTCGCTCTCGGGGTCGTCGAGGTCGATTCCGCGGCGGCGCGCGACCTGGGCGCTGACCTGAACGATACGCGCCGACGGGGCGGCGAGGAGGGCGGGCAGCAGGAGGCCGGTCAGCGCGAAGTGGCCGAGGTGGTTGGTGCCGAAGGTCAGCTCGAAGCCGTCGGTCGTCAGGCGCCGCTCGGGGACGGCCATCACGCCGGCGTTGTTGACGAGCAGATCGAGGGAGCCGTGCTCGGCCAGGATCGCCGAGGCGGCCGAGTGGACGGAGGCGAGGTCTGCCAGGTCGAGGGCGACGGTCGAGGTCGAGGCCGATGGTACTTCGCTCTGCAGTGCCCGGCGGGCCTCCTCCACCTTCGCGAGGTTGCGGCCGCCGAGGATGACGTGCGCGCCGGCGCGGGCGAGGGCCTTCGCGGTCTCGAAGCCGATGCCGCTGTTGGCGCCGGTGACGACGGCTGTCTTTCCTGCCTGGGTGGGCAGGTGGTGTGCGTCGAAGGTGTTCATGGGAGGTTCCTATCTCGGCCGTCGCTACGACTAACCGGTTAGTTGACGAGGCGACCATATCGACGATCCTGCGATGCGTCAACTGACTGGTTAGTCGCTAGAGTGAACTCATGGCAGGAGATGCGGATGCGACGCGGGCGCGGCTGCTCGCGGCTGCCCGCAAGGAGTTCGCTGCGTACGGCATCGCAGGGGCGAGGGTCGACCGCATAGCGCTCGAGTCGGGCAGCAACAAGGCGCAGATCTACCACTACTTCGGCAGCAAGGACGGGCTGTTCGACGCGGTGTTCACCAGCATCGTCGGTCAGGTAGTGGAAGGAGTGCCGCTCGACCCGGCCGACCTGCCCGGATATGCGGCGAGTCTCGCGCGGGGCAACGACGCGTTTCCTGACGTCGGGCGCCTGGCCACCTGGCACCGGCTGGAGCGTGCCGGCAGCCCGCTCGTGCAGGCGGCCGTCGAGAGCAACCGCGACAAGATCGACCAGCTCGCGGCGGCGCAGGCCGCGGGTCTGCTCACCGACCGCTACCCGGCCGGAACCCTGCTGGCGCTGATCCTGCAGATCGTGGCCGTGTGGGCCGAGATGCCCGACGAGCTCGCCGCCGTCGCCGACGTGCCCGGCGCCGACGCGCGGGCCGCCCTCGTCGCGGACGCTGTGCGGGCGCTCCTCGCCTGAGCCCGAGCGGGGCGGCTAGCTGAAGCGTGCCCGTTCGGGGAAGGGCCGCACCTCCTGCGGCCAGCCGCAAGCGACGGCGACTCGGCCGGCCCAGTGGCGGGCGGCCGCCTCGTCGGGCACGTCGATGACGACGAAGCCGCCGAGGTGCTCGGGGGTGTCGGCGAAGTGGCCGTCGGTGAAGACGGGTTCGCCGCTCGAGGCGTCGACGCTGAAGACCGGCGTCTCGGCGACGAGGCCACCGTTCGTGTAGACGAAGACGCCGGCCTCCGCCATCTCGGCCATGAGCGCCCGAGTGACCTTCGACTTGGCGATCAGCTCGTCCATGGTGTGATCGGGCACCCACTCGTCGTTGAAGGCGATGAGGTATTCGGTCATGGCTGTCCTCCTTCGGGCAGGTGACTCACAATCGGCTCCGCCAGTCGCGCTCGCGACATCGGGGCAGGGAACGGCTCGCCGAAATACTGCGTCTCGTGCGAGACGCAGCCGTCGACGAACTCCATGATCGACACAGTGGTGGTCGGCACGTCGTCGTAGGTGATCACGCACTCACTGACCCAGAGGGCGCCGTCGCCGACGATTCGGCGCACGGCGAAGTGGCGCTCGGCCGGGTGCCCGCCACGCTGGGCCGCGATCGTCTCGCGCCCCCGAAAGCGTTCGCCCGACTGCGGGTAGTCCAGGATCGCGTCGTCGGCGTAGAGGGCGTGCTCGGCTTCGTTTTCGCCCTGCTCGGACGCCAGCCAGTGCTGCTCGACGAGAGCCCGCAGCCGCATCGCCTCGTCCGCCGTCATGCAGACAAGCTAGTTGCTCGGCGACTCCGGCGGTAGGCCCCGTATGGACCTGACGGAGGCCCGGAGTAGTCTGACCATCGATAGCGCCTAGGGTTCCGGTGCCGCGTGCGGCACGCCTGGTCCGAGCGGCGCCACCGGGCCCGATCGAGACGGCCCGGTCATCTCAACGGACAAAAGCCTGGAGGATCCGCGGCCGACGCGAACGCAGTCGGCCAGACGGATCCCCATGCTCGTTTCTGCCAGCCTCACTCTCGTCCTGCTCTTCGTCCTCGCCCTCGCCGCCGGGGTGCTGGGCGGCATCGTCGGCACCGGTTCGTCGCTGATCCTGTTGCCCCTGCTCGTCCTTCTCTACGGCCCGCGCGTCGCCGTGCCCGTCATGGGCATCGCCGCGGTCATGGCCAACATCGGGCGCGTGATCGCCTGGTGGCGCGAGATCCAGTGGCGGCCGGTGATCGCCTACTCACTGCCCGGCATCCCCGCGGCCGCTCTGGGCGCCCACACGCTGCTCAGCATTCCGCCGACCGTCGTCGACGTCTGCCTCGCCGTCTTCTTCGTCGTGATGATCCCGTTGCGCCGTCTGGCTCGGCGCCGCGAGCTGCACCTGAGACTGCGGCACATGGTGATCGCGGGCGCCGTCGTCGGATTCCTGACCGGGCTGGTGCTGTCGACCGGGCCGCTGAGCGTGCCGATCTTCACCGGGTACGGCCTGTCGGGCGGGGCCTTCCTCGGGTCGGAGGCGGCGAGCTCGCTGATGCTCTACGGCGGCAAGCTCACGGTGTTCGGTACCGCCGGCGCCCTCTCGCCCGTGATCGTCGCCCGGGGTCTCATCATCGGGGCCGCGCTGCTCATCGGGGCCCTCGCTGCGCGCCGCATCGTGTCGCGCATCGCCGCGCGCACCTACGAGGTGCTCATCGACGCGGTGCTCGTGGTCGGTGCTGCCGGGATGATCCTCAGCCTGGTATGACGTGCCCGAGCGCGCTGATAGCGTCGGCTCGTGGACACCAGCGCCGAAACCCACCCGCACTCCGACCAGCAGCCCGTCGCCTCGACCTCGTCGGGCCCGGTGCGGGGCCGGCGGCAGGATCACGGCGTCACCGCCTTCCTGGGCGTCCCGTTCGCCGCCCCGCCGATCGGCGCCCTGCGTTTCCAGCCTCCCGCGCCGCCGGCGGCCTGGTCGGGCGTCCGCGACGCGACCGGGTTCGGGCCGACAGCCCCACAGGCGCCCAACCCGGCGGAGGGCCTCCCGCTCCTCCCGAACCGTGTCGCGCCGGGCGACGACTTCCTGAACCTGAACGTCTGGACTCCCGATCTCGAGGGTGACGCTCCGGTCATGGTGTTCATCCACGGCGGTTCGTTCACCTCAGGATCCGGGTCGGTCTCGGTCTACGACGGCTCCCGTTTCGCTCGCGACGGGGTCGTGCTCGTGACGATCAACTACCGCCTCGGTGCCGACGGCTTCTTCTGGACGGGCGACGGCGTGCCGAATCTCGGCCTGCTCGACCAGGTCGCGGCTCTCGAGTGGGTGCGCGACAACATCCGGGCGTTCGGCGGCGATCCTGCCCGCGTCACGCTCTTCGGCGAGTCGGCGGGTGGCATGAGTGTCTGCGCACTCATGGCGATGCCGCGGGCGACGGGGCTCTTTCACCGGGCGATCGCCGAATCGGGGGCCGGGGTGAGCGTGATCAGCCCCGAGTCGGCCCGCAAGGTCGCGACGCGTCTCGCCGAGATCCTCGGCGTCGCCCCGACCCGCGACGGCATCGCCTCGGTGCCGGTCGAGGCGCTCGTGACCGCGTCGACCCAGGTCGCCGGCGAGGCGGCGAAGAAGCCGCGCCGAAAGCTCTGGGGTGACGTCGCGAAGAACCTCATGATCTTCGAGCCCGTCGTCGACGGCGACATCCTGCCCGGCCGCCCCGAAGACCTCATCGCGGCGGGCGCGGCCCACAACGTCGAGCTGCTGATCGGCACCAACGCGGACGAGGCGCGGCTGTTCTTCGTGCCGTCGGGGGCGGCCGACACCATGCCGGGGCTTGCGGCGAACCTCTTCGCGTGGACGTTCGGTGCTCGGCGCCCGGGCACGGTGGGGCGGTATCGCCGCAACCGGCCGGGCGCGCGGAAGGGCGACGTGACGGCCGCGATCCTGACCGACGGGTACTACCGGATGCCGGCGCTGCGGCTCGCCGCCGCGCATCCGCACGCGCACGTGTACGAGTTCGCCTGGCAGTCACCCGCGTTCGGCGGTCGCCTCGGCGCCTGCCACGCGATCGAGCTGCCGTTCGTCTTCGACACCCTCGACGACCCTGCCGTGGCCGAGCTCACCGGAGGGTCGGCGCCCGCCGACCTCGCTACGAGCGTGCACGACGCCTGGGTGCGGTTCGCCACGACGGGCGACCCGGGCTGGGCGCCCTACACGGCGGAGTCGCGCACGAGTATGCGCTTCGACGTCGAGAACCGCGTGACGGTCGACGACCGGGCCGATGAGCGAGCGCTCTGGCCGAAGCGCTGACGCGCCGACGCTGACGCGCTGACGCTGACGCTGACGCGCTGACGCGGCGGCACCGACCCGAACGGCCCCGTTCGGGGGCTGCCTGCCGGTGCCACCGCCCCGTTACTGTGAACGGGCTATGACCATTCGTGGTTCCTGGGGGGCCACCACGACAGGAGATCCTGTGACCTTCGCACCAGTTCGACCGCCGCTCCGCTTCGCCGCCCCTGCCGGGTGGCCCGAGCCGTCGCCCGCCTGGGTGGCGCGCAACCAGGGCTGGCAGCCGCCCGTGGGCTGGCTGCCCCCGGTCGTCGCCGGCTGGCCTGCCATCGCCCCCGCACCGCAGGGCTGGCAGTTCTGGGCGCCCGAGCCGGGCGCGTGGCAGGCATTCTCCGAGCCGTACCGCCGGTCGGCCAAACGGCAGATCCTGATCGGGGCGCTGATGTTCGGCATCGGCTCGATCGTCACGATCCTCGGCTATCTCGGCGACCTGGGCCAGACCTTCCTCATCCTCTGGGGTGCCATCATCTTCGGCTTCATCCGGCTCGTCAGCGGGTTGGCGAACCTCCGCAAGGCCGACCGGGATGCGAATCGGGCTCTGTCCGCCCGATCCCTCCAGGTGCGTCGTGACCAGGATGCCGCGGCCTACCCGCGGTACCTCGCCGAGACCGCGGCCGAGCGCGCCGCCACCGGCCGCCCCGCGATGTCGCTCGAGGAGTTCTCGTCGGCGCTGGACGCCGAGCCGTGGGGTGCGGCCACGGCCACCCCGCCGGCCTTCGGCGACGCCGGAGCGCTTGCGCCGTACGGGTCGCCTGCCGGCGGTGTTCCTCCGTACTCCGCGCCGAGCACCGGTGCTCCTGCCTACGGCGCTCCGGGCGTCGGCCCGTCCGCCTACGGCGCCCCCGGTGCGGGCGCGCCCGCCTACGCGATGTCGTCGGCGTGGGCCCCTCCGCTCGTCGGGCGGGCGCGACTCGTGCGTCGCCGCTTCTGGATCCCGATCGCGATCATCGTCGCCCTGCTGCTGGCCTTCGCCGTGCCCGGCATCATCCAGAACGCGTCGCACGACGCTGCCAGCACGACGGGCTCGGCACCGGTCGGCGGCTCGAACGTCAACGCGGGCTCGCCCGACAGCCCGAACACCAACACCGGCTCGAACACTGACGCGGGCAACTACGCGTTCGCCGACAAAGACTGGACCCTCGTGCAGTCGGGCGCCTGCACCGCCGCCGACGGCTGCTGGCAGCTCGAGCTGACCGCGCCGAGCACCTGCCCGGCGGCCACGTTCACGTGGGGCTTCTCGGATTCGAAGACGGGCGACGACAAGGCGACCCGCACGACGACCGTCGCGTTGACGGCCGGGCAGAAGTCGCACGTCACGATCCCGATCGACGACCAGCTGAACAGCCTCGACTACATCTTCTTGGACAGCGTGAACTGCGGCTGATCCGAGAACGGGGGTTCTCGCCGTACCTCCCTGCTCGCGGGCGAGGCGTCGTACCGTTGTCTCATGGACAACAAGACCGAGGTGCGCGACTTCCTCGCCACGAGGCGTGCCCGGATCACGCCCCAGCAGGCCGGCCTGCCCGACTTCGGCGGTCATCGCCGCGTCGCAGGCCTCCGCCGCGAAGAGGTTGCGATGCTCGCCGGTGTCAGTGTCGACTACTACGTCCGTCTCGAGCGCGGCAACCTCGCGGGCGTCTCCGAGAGCGTGCTCGAGGCGGTCTGCCGGGCCCTTCAGCTCGACGACATCGAGCGGATGCACCTCTTCGACCTCGCTCGGGTCGCCAACGCCAGCTCGACGACGCGCCGCAAGCCGTCGAGCCAGCAGATCCGCCCGACCGTGCAGCGCCTCCTCGATGCGATCGACGGCCCCGCCTGGGTGCGCAACGCCCGCACCGACTTCCTCGCGTCCAACCAGCAGGGCCGCGCGCTCTACTCGATGATCTTCTTCGACCCGGCCCGCCGCCCCAACTCGGCGCGCTTCGCCTTCCTCGACCCGAGGGCTCGCGGGTTCTACCTCGACTGGGAGCAGATCGCCGACGGCGTCGTGGCCTCGCTTCGGGCCGAGGCCGGCCGCAACCCGTTCGACAAGGGCCTGACCGATCTCATCGGCGAGCTGTCGACGCGCAGCGAGGAGTTTCGCGTGCGCTGGGCCCAGCACGACGTCTACCGCCACCGTGCGGGCTCCAAGCGGTTCCACCACCCGGTCGTCGGCGATCTCACGCTGTCGTTCGAGGCGATGGAGCTCACGATGGACCCGGGCCTCACTTTCCTGGCCTACTCGGCCGAGCCCGCCTCGTCGTCGGCCACGGCGCTGCAGCTGCTCGCCAGCTGGGCCGCGACGGAGTTCGTCTCAGGCGACGAGGTCCCAGCGGCCATCGGCTGAGGGGCTCAGCACGACCGTGGCGCGCGGCCGAGTGGCGGCGACGGCCACCGCATTGGGTTCGTCGACCTGGGCGACCCACGCCGTGGCATCCTGCGGCGTCTTGCCGAACCGCACGTGCCGCTGCCTCAGTCGCTCTCGGCGCAGCTCGTCGTCGACGGTGCAGAACCACGACTCGGTCAGGATCGCGCTCACCTCGCCCCACCGCGGCCCGTCGGCGAGCAGGTAGTTGCCCTCGGTGACCACGAGCTGAGCCGTCGACGGGATCGGGATGCTGCCCGCGACGGGCTGCTCGAGGGTGCGGTCGAAGGCCGGGGCGTACACGACGGCATCCTGTCTCGCGACGACACGGCGCAGGATCGCGACGTAGCCGGCCGCATCGAAGGTCGCTTCGGCGCCCTTCCGCGCCCGCAACCCGAGCCGGTCGAGCTCGACGTCGGCGAGGTGGAAGCCGTCCATCGGCAGCCAGGCGGCCTCGACGCCCTGCGCAGTGGTCGCCGAGACCACTGCCTCGGCGAGTGTCGACTTGCCGGCGCCGGGGCTGCCCACGATGCCGAGCAGCACGCGGTCGCCGCCGTCGAGGAGCGCCGACAGCCGCGCTGCCGCGTTCGGCCCGAGGGCCGTGTGCTGCGGAACCGCCTTCACGCGGCGACGGAGAGCGCGATCGCCGCCTCAGGGGTCACGACACGGAAGCTGAACGACTCTTCGAGGTAGAGGTTCACCGAGGTGTCGTCGGCCGAGGCGAAGCCCAGCGAGACGTCCTGACCCGACTCGAACAGGAAGTCGCCGCCCCGGAGGCTCAGCACGATGCCGCTCGAGAAGCCGGGCGACCACTCGATCGGGCCGCCGAGCACGCTCGAGAGGTGCCGTTCGAGCGGATAGCCGCCGTGCTCGCTCGACTCGATCACGCGAACCCAGTCGAGCGGGCCGACGGCGAGGGCGTACGGGCCGCCGATGCCGTTGCGCTTGAGAGTCGCCACGGCCTCGGCGACGCCCGCCGCGTAGCTGGCCGGGGAGCCGTCGACGACGACAGGATCATGAGGGCTCGCCTCCGAGACCCCGACGATGCCTGCCTGCGCCCAGCCGGCGAGGACGGCGGCGTTCTCGGTCTCGGCCAAGTGCTCGGCGGCGTGGTCGAGGGCCGAGAAGTCGAGGTCGCTGGCGCCGCGCGACGCGGTCAGCAGCTCGTCGAGCGACATGCGGAAGTCGGCGCGAACCTCGATGAGCGGCTGGACGACGCGCGACCGGGCGATGACGCCCTCGGTCGGTGCCGCGACGACCGCACCGACGCGGCCGAGGTTGGTCGCGGAGTGCTCCCAGCCGAGCGGGCCGGTGAAGTCGACGAGCTTGCGTGCGCCGAGCGCGGGCGCGAGCCGGGCGGAGGCCTCCTCGTCGAGGGCCTTCCAGGCCAGGTCGGTGATCGGGGCGTGGGAGCGGAGCAGGTGGTCCATCATGATGTCCTTTCGGAGGACGACGCCGGTGTCGGTCGTCGGAGGGATCCGAGGCCGAGTGAGCCGTCGGATCCTGTGGTCGTCGTGGGGGTGCCGGTGCTGCTCGGGGTGATGTCGACAGAGGTCGCCTCGTCGTCGGCCTCGCCCGAGTCGTCGATCTCGCCCAGACTCTCGAGCATCTCGAGCGGCGGCACGAAGAAGGTCGTGCCGGTGACGGCCGTCGAGAAGTCGAGGATCTTGTCGTAGCGGCCCTGCTCGTCGCCGACGAACATGCGCTCGAGCATCCGCTCGACGACCCAGAGGCGCGCGGCGTAGCCGATGAAGTAGGTGCCGAACTCGCCCTGGCCCGGGCGGCCGAACGGCATGTTGTCGCGCAGGATGTCGAACTCTCGGCCGGTCTCGTCGGTGATCGTCGCGAGCGACTTGTGCGACGGGTACGGCTCGGCGTCGCTGTCGCGCTCGACGTTGTCGAGCTTCGAGCGGCCGATGATCGCCTCCTGCTGCTCGGTCGTGAGGGTGTTCCACGCGGCGACGTCATGGAGGTATTTCTGCACCACCACGAAGCTGCCGCCGGCGAACACGGGGTCGTCGTCTCCGTCGATCACCGCGCTCGTGAGGACGTCGTCGCCGACAGGGTTCGCTGTGCCGTCGACGAAGCCGAGCAGGTCGCGGGTGTCGAAGTAGCGGAAGCCGCGCACCTCGTCGACCACCGTGACGGCGTCGCCGAGGGAGTCGAGCAGGAGGCGCTCGAACTCGAAGCAGAGGTCTTCGCGCTCGGCGCGAATGTGGAAGAGGAGGTCGCCGGGCGTCGACACCGCCGTGTGCCGGGCCCCGCTCAGCACGGGGAAGGGATGCAGTTCGGCCGGGCGGGCGTCGGGGTTGAGGGCGTCCCACGCCTGAGGCCCGATGCCGACGACGCACGAGAGGTGCCCGCCGAGATCGCGGAACGACACGGTCTTGACCAGGTCGGATACCCCGAGAGCCCGTCGCGGACGGCCTCGAGTGCAACCTGCCCCGGTGCGATGCTCAGAACGAGGAAGATCGCCGACCGTGACAGCGGCGCGTCGATCGACTGCGTCGCGATCGGGGTCCGGTCGCCGGAGGCCAATGAGTGCACGACCCCATCGTGCCGTGCCTGCGGGCGGTGCGCCAGTGCGGCGGGGCCCCTCGCAGGCGACCCGCTTGCCGGTGGGACCCCGGAAATCGGCCGAGGTCCCAGCGCCGCGGCGCTGGGACCTCGGCCGAAAGGTCGGGTGTCGCAGTCAGAGGTCGAGCGGCGCCACGAAGGTGCGGAAGTCACCGCGGTCGGCGTGGATGCCCCAGATCCTGTCGGCGATGGTGGTGGGCTCGTGCGAGGGCTCGCCGCCGCCGATGCCGCGGGGGATGATCAGCTGGGCGACGTGCACGTTCTCGGGGGCGACCGCCTCGTGCAGCAGCTCGGCGTAGGCGCTCTCGCCGGCGAACGCGATCGACGTGCCGGTCACGCGGTCGCGCGGGCGCACGGCGCTGGCTCCGTTGACGAACACCATCGTGCCGCGGCCGAGAGAGCGCATGCCCGGCAGCACCTGGCGCGCGGCCGTCACCGGCCCGTAGACCGAGAACTCGATCGGCCCGACCAGGTCGGCGGCGACCGTCTCGAGCACGGGGCGCATGAACTCCTTGGCGGGCAGCGGGCTGTACTGCAGCACCTCGACGAGGCCGAGCTGCTCGGACGCGGTCTCGAGAGCGGTCCGCAGGGAGTCGGTGTCGCGCACGTTCGCGGTGAAGCCGGCAGCCGTGATGCCTTCGGCTTCGAGGGTGGCGGCGAGGTCGTCGAGACGAGCCTGGTTGCGCGAGATCAGGGCGACGGAGAAGCCCTCGCGCCCGAAGCGGCGGGCGACGGCGAGGCCGAGGCCAGAGCCTGCGCCCACGATGGCGATGGTGGTCATGGTGATTCCTTCCGAGCGGTGGAACAAGACGGCGCCCACGGTAGACGCCTCCGCCTGTGGGGATGTGTGGAACCGGTACCACTTTGGTACCATCGTCGACGTGACCACCTCCAGCCGCCCTCCCGGCGCCCGCCCCGCGACGATCAAAGACGTCGCGCGAGAGGCCGGCGTCTCGGTCTCCGTCGTCTCGCGGGTGCTCAACGACGGCTCCGGCCCGGTCGCCCCCGAGACCCGGCAGCGCGTCGTCGCCACCATGGAGGCCCTGTCGTATCGACCCCGTGCCGCCGCCCGCGACCTCAACCGCGCCACCGCGCTCTCGGTCGCCTTCGTCGTGCCCGACCTCACCAACCCGCTCTTCGCCCGCCTCGCCGACCGCATCGTCTGGGAGGCGCGTGCCCGCGGCGTGCAGGTCGTCATGATGACGACGCAAGAAGACCCCTATCTCGAGCGCGAGCTCGTCACCTCGCTGCTCGACCGATCGGTCGGCGGCGTCATCGCCGTGCCGACCGGTGAGAACGCCGACGCGTGGCAGGCCCTCCGCGACCGCGACGTGCAGGTCGTCTTCGCGAGCCGCTCGGTCGAGACGGTCGCCGACATCGACAGCGTCAGCATCCGCAACGCCGAGGCGGCCAGGATCGCGACGACTCACCTCATCGAGCGCGGACACCGCCGCATCGGCTTCGTCTCCGGCCCCGCCCAGACCTCGACCGGCCACCTGCGTCTGGCCGGCTACCGCGAGGCCCTCGAGTCGGCCGGCCTCGCCGACGACCCGGCGCTGCACCGGCACGTGCCCTTCCTCGGGCACGGGGGCGCGGAGGCCGCCGCGGCGATCCTGGCCCTCGCCGACCCGCCGACGGCCTTCGTCGTCGCGAACTCCGCGCAGGTGCAAGGTGTCCTGCTCAGGCTCCGCGCGATGGGCGTGCGCTTGCCCGACGACCTGTCGGTCATCGCCTTCGACGACACCCCGTGGATGGAGCTCATCGAGCCACCCCTCACTTCGGTGCGCCAGCCGACCGACCTCATCGCGCTGCACTCGATCGAGATCCTCCTGAGCAGGATGCAGGGCACCGCCCCGGCCCTGCCCCGTCACGTCGAGGTCGCGGCCGACCTCGTCGAGCGCAGCAGCGTGCGCACCCTCGTGCCCGCATCCGTCAGCACCCCATCAGCAGCACCCGAGAGGCTCTAGTGCCCGGCACCAGCGAGATCACCCTTCCGACACAGCCCGCCACGGGGGCCGGCGTGTTCGACATCACCCCCTTCCGCCGCAACGCGGCGCTCGCCGGGCTGCTGCTGTCGATGCTGATGACCAACATCGACTCGTCGATCGTCAATGTGGCGCTGCCGCAGCTCTCGCACGACCTGCACGTCGAAGCATCCGACACCGTGTGGGTCGCCACCGCCTTCCTCCTCGCCGTCTCGTGCTGCCTGCCGCTCGCGATCGGCCTGGCCACGAAGATCGGGCGGAAGCGCCAGTTCCTCATCGGCACGCCGATCTTCACCCTGGCGTCGCTGCTGTGCGCGCTCTCACCGACGCTCGGAACTCTGGTGGCCAGTCGCATCCTGCAGGGCGCCGCGGCGGCCCTCGTCTTCGCGGTCGTGATCCCGACCTACCGGCAGATCTTCCCCGCGTCGCGCCTCGGCTTCGTCCTCGGGCTGAACGCCATGATCGTCGCGCTCGGCACCTGCGCGGGGCCGACCCTCGGCGGCGTCATCCTGGCCAACCTGACATGGCCGTGGCTTTTTCTCATCAACGTGCCTCTCGGCATCCTGGCGTCGCTGCTCGTGCTCGGCGGCCTGCCCGGCCGCACGAAGGCGGCGGCGGCGACCGTCAACGTCCGCGGCTCGATGGACCTCGTCGGCTCGGTGCTGGCAGGCTTCACGGTCGCCGGCTTCCTCCTCGGGGTGCACCAGCTCGCCGACCGCAACAGCCTCTGGATGGCCGTCGGCCTGCTCGTGCTCTGCGGCGTGCTCGGCTGGCTCTTCGTGCGACGCGAGCACCGGTCGCCGGTGCCGGTGCTGCCGCCCGCGATGTTCACGGGGCGCTTCCTCCTCGCGCTGCTCGCCGCGTTCTGGTCGTTCTTCGGCCAGGGGGTCGCGTTCGTCGCGCTGCCCTTCCTCTTCCAGACGGCGTATCACGCGTCGCCGCTCGAGTCGGCACTGCTGTTCACGCCGTGGCCGCTGATCATCGTGATCGTCGCACCGATCTCGGGGCGGCTCGCCGACTCGCACTCGCCCGCCGTGCTCGCCGCCGTCGGGCTCTCTGTCTTCACCGTCGGCATGCTCACGCTGGCGCTGCTCGGCGGCTCGCCGCCGGTGTGGCAGGTGCTCGCCTGCACGGCGCTGACCGGCCTCGGCTTCGCGATCTTCCAGTCGCCGAACAACCGCGACATGATGTCGTCGGCCCCGGCACGCCTGTCGGGTTCGGCCGCGGGCATGCTCAACATCAACCGCACGCTGTCGCAGTCGGCCGGCGCCGGTGCGGTCAGCATGGCCCTCGTGCTGACCGGGGCGTCGACCGCTTCGCTCGCGTCGCAGGCGCATGCTGCGAGTGCCGTGCTGTACGTCGCTGTGGCCGGGGCGGCGATCGCGGCCGTGATCAGTTTCGTGCGGATCGCCGCGGTGCGTCGCGCTCGCCGTGCGGAGGCGGCCGCGGTCGCCGCGTAGCCGTCGCGCTCGGTGCCGTCGCGCTCGGTGCCCTCGCGAGCGGTGCAAGCCCTCGCGGATGGCTCAGACCCTCGCCGGCGGCAACGGCGCAATGCCTAGGCATTGCGCGTACGCCGCCGGCGAGGGTCTAGTCAGGCTCGCGGCTGGGGGCGCAGCGCTCAGCTCGTCAGGCGGGCTGAACGGCGGTGGGGTCGGCGGCCGCCTCGAGCGCGGGGCGGATGTGGGAGGCCGCGTCGAGGAACGCCTGCCGGTCGTCGGCGCTGAGGTGCCGGGTCGTCACCTCTTCGA
Source organism: Frondihabitans sp. PAMC 28766 (assembly GCF_001577365.1). NCBI lineage: Bacteria > Bacillati > Actinomycetota > Actinomycetes > Micrococcales > Microbacteriaceae > Frondihabitans > Frondihabitans sp. PAMC 28766. The sequence goes on along the minus strand of NZ_CP014513.1, from coordinate 108,304 downwards.
GGTCCCGCCAGATGTCGAGGACCTGGTCGTGCAGGGCGCGACCCGCGTCGGTCAGCGAGACCAATGTGATCCTGCGGTCGTTCTCCGAGGTGCGGCGCGAGACCAGCCCGGCCTTCTCCATGCGCGCGACCATCTTGACCACGGTGACGTGGCTGACCCGCAGGGTCGACGCAAGCGTCTTCTGCGAGAGGCCGTCGCTGGCCGCCAGTTGCACGATCATGACGTCCTGGTTGGGGAACAGGCCGATCTCGGCCAGCGCCGACGCCGCCATCGCCTTGTGCACCCGCGCCATCGCGAAGATCGCGTAGCTCATCGGGAAGTCGCGCTGCAGCGTCCCCGTCTCGGCCGCGGGTGGGTGCCTCTCGTCGGTCATGCCACCAGTGTCGCCCACATCGCCGAGGTTGATCACGAATCCAGCGTCGGGTAGTCGGTGAAGCCGCGGGCGCCGCCGGTGTAGAAGGTCGAGACGTCGGGAGTGTTCAGTGACGCACCCTCGCGCAGCCGCTCGACGATGTCGGGGTTGGCGAGGGCCGCCATGCCGATCGGGGCGATGTCGGCGAGGCCCGACTCGACGTCGCGGCCGAGCTCGTCGAGCGTGCGCCCGGCGCGGATCAGCAGCAGCGCGGTCGGCCACTCGTCGCGCAGCGAGGCGAGGAAGGCCTCGTCGCGGGTGAAGTCGAAGACGTTGAGGTAGGCGAGGCCCAGCGGGGCGAGGCGGGAGACCAGGATCCGATACAGCTCGACGCTCTCCGAGCCCTCGTCGATCCCGCCCAGGTGGTTGGCCGGCGAGATGCGGATGCCGACCCGATCCGCGCCGATCTCGGCGACGACGGCCTCGGCGACTTCGAGGGTGAGGCGGATCCGGTTCTCGAGCGACCCGCCGTACTCGTCGGTGCGGGTGTTCGAGTTCGACGAGAGGAACTGCTGCAGCAGATAGCCGTTGGCGGCGTGGATCTCGACCCCGTCGGCTCCTGCAGCGATCGCCTGGGCGGCGGCGTGACGGAAGTCGGCGACCGTGGCGTGCACCTCGTCGGTGGTGAGCGCGCGAGGCACCGGAGCCGGTTGCTTGCCGGTCGGAGCCGTCATGTCCATGTCGGGGGCGATCGCCGAGGGGGCGACCGGCTGGCGGTGGTGCGGGGTGTTGTCGGGGTGCGACATGCGGCCCGCGTGCATGAGCTGGATGAACACGTGCCCACCCGCCGCGTGGACGGCGTCGGTCACGGTGCGCCAGCCGGCGACGTGCTCGTCGGTGTAGATGCCGGGCGTGGTCAGGTAGCCCTGGCCGTCGGCGGACGGCTGTGTGCCCTCGGTGATGAGCAGGCCGAGCGAGGCGCGCTGGGCGTAGTAGTCGGCGACGATCGGCAGCGGCGTGCCGTCGGCGCCGGCCCGGTTGCGGGTCATGGGTGAGAGGGCGAGGCGGTGCGTGAGGGCCATGCGGCCGACGATGATGGGGTCCCAAATCGAAGTCATGACTCGAAAGTAGCACAACGTGTTGCTGGCTACATGTTTTCGCGCTACATTCGTGTCGTCGGCTACACGATGAGCCGACGACCTCATGAAAGGACACCCCATGACCGCCGAACAACGCCACACCCTCGCCGAGATGCTCCGCACCGGCCCCCTCGACTTCGAGGCCGACCTCGACTCGCAGCGCGCGATCTTCACCGAGATGCTGACCGGGCACCCGAACCCCGACGACGTCCGCACGACCGACATCGTGCTCGGCGGCGTGCCCGCGATCGACGTCACCGTCGACGGCGCCTCCGCCTCGTCGGACGACGTGGTCTTCTACCTGCACGGCGGGGCCTACGTGATGGGCTCCGCCGCCGGCTCGGTGGGGCTGGCCTCCGACATCGCCCGCCGCAGCGGTGCGCGCGTGGTGACCGTCGACTATCGGCTGGCACCGGAACACCCCTACCCGGCCGCTCTCGACGATGCGGTCGCGGCGTACGAGGCGCTCGTGAGCCATCAGGATCCTGCGCACATCGCTCTCGTCGGGGAGTCGGCCGGCGGCGGGCTCGTCTTCGCCACCCTCGTCGCCCTTCGCGAGCGAGGCCTGCCGATGCCGCGTGCCGCCGTCGCCCTGTCGCCGTGGGCCGACCTCACCGTGTCGGGCTCGACCGCCGTGTCGAAAGCCGACGTCGACGTCTCGGTTTCGGTGCCCGGGCTGCGCCTCCGCGCGGGGCAGTACATCGGCGACGCCGACCCCCGCACGGCGACGCTGAGCCCCGTGTTCGCCGACCTGCACGACCTGCCGCCCGTGCTGATCCAGTCGGGCTCGAACGAGGTGCTGCTCGACGACTCGCTGCGTCTCGCGGCCGCTGCCGCCATCGCCGACGTGGCCGTGCGGCTCGAGGTCACGCCCGGCGCGCCGCACGTCTTCCAGGCGTTCGCCGCGATCCTGACGGAGGGCGATGCGGCGCTCGAGTCGGTCGCGGCCTTCCTTCGCGCGGCGCTCGAGAGCACGGTGGAGTCATGACTTCCGCTTCGATCTCGAGCCTGCAGGATGCCGGTCTCCCGGTCTTCCTCCCCGGCACCCCCGTCTACGACGACGCGACGAGCCCCGACAACACGAGCGTCGTCGAGCGGCCGCTCGCGGTCGTCCGGCCCTCCACCGCCCTCGAGGTCGCGGCGGCTGTGCGGGCTGCGGCCGTCGCGGGGCTGGTCGTCGCTGTGCAGGCCACCGGCCACGGCGATGGCCGGCCGATGGGCGACGAGACGCTGCTGATCGACTCGCGCGGGCTCACCTCGGTGTCTCTCGACGCCACCTCGCGCACCGCGACGGTCGGAGCCGGCACCGTCTGGGGTGACGTCCAGAAGCAGGCGTTCGAGCACGGGCTCCTCGGCCTGAGCGGCACGTCGGCGACGGTCGGCGTCTCGGGCTACACGTTCGGCGGCGGCATCGGCTGGTTGACGAGGCCGCACGGCATGGCCAGCGCGGCCCTCCGCGCAGTCACGTTCGTCGACGGCTCGGGCGCGGTGCGGGTCGCCGCCGACGACGCCAGCGAGGCCGACGATCGAGAGGCGATCTGGGCGTTCCGCGGGGGTCAGCCGGTCGGCATCGCGACCTCGCTCTCGTTCGATCTGTTCGAGGTGCGGTCGCTCTGGGCCGGGTACCTGCTCTGGCCCGGCGACACCGCCGAGGCGGTCGTGTCGGCCTGGGCCGGGGCTCTGATCGATCTGCCCGACGACGTCACCAGCACGATGTCTCTGCTGCAGCTGCCGCCCAAAGGGCCCTTCCCGCCGTCGCTGCTCGGGGGCGTCGTGGTGCACCTGTCGCTGGCCTCGCCGTCCGGAGGCGACGGTGCGGCGGGGCTGATCGCGGCGGTCCGGGCTGCGGCCGCGCCCACACTCGACACCACCGGGCCGTCGAACGTCGAGCGCCTCGTCGGGATCCACCTCGACCCGCCGGCGGGCAATGCGGCGCGGGGCACGGGTGCGTGGCTGACGGGCGCCGCCGGGAGTGCAGACGAGGCGCTTCGGATCCTGAGGTCCGCTCGAGTCGGAGACGACGACGGCCTGCTGATGATCGAGCTGAGGCATCTCGCGTCGTCGGCGGCGCCCACGGCCCGGGCCGGTGCGATGACCGAGCTGCCGGGGCTGTTTCTCGTGCACGCGGTGGGCGGTGTCCCCGATGCCGCGGCTCGGGCCACGACCGAGGCTGCGCTGGCCGAAGTCGATGTGGCGCTCAGCACCGTAGGCGTCGGCCGCGACGCGGTGTCGTTCCGCGACGGCGCTTCGTCGGCGGGCAGCGCCTTCGGTGCCGCCGATGCCGCGCGGCTGCGGGCCATCGCCACGCGCCTCGACCCGTCAGGCGTCTTCCGCTTCGGTCGCCCCGCCGGCTCGTAGGCCCGTCCGGCCGCGACACCCGGTGTTCCGGCCGACCTCCCCGCGCCGCGGCGCTGGGACCTCGGCCGAAACCCCGGGTGTGGCCTGACGAAGGTGGCGGGCGGTTAGAGCAGCCCGAGGTCGCGCAGGCTCTCGGCGGTCTCGACGATGGTGTCTCGCACCGGGCGGGGGCTGAAGCCCAGCTCGGCCTTCGCGCGGTCGTTGTGGATCGTCAGGGGCGGCAGCTCGTCGCCCGGCGCCTCCGTCGTCGGCACGCGCGATGCGAGCGAGCCGAGCGACGAGCGCAGCTCGTTCGCGACGTCGAGGAACGTCAACGACGGCCCATCGGCCAGCGCGAGGTAGCGCTTGCCCGCGGCGGCCGGAGTCGCCATCGCCGCGAGGTGCAGCGCCGAGACGTCGCGCACGTCGGCGATGCCGAAGCGCTGACGTGGCGTGACCGTCATGGCTCCGCTCAGCATCGCGGTGAAGACCTGAAGCGACGAGCGGGCATTGCTCGTGAGCGTCGGCCCGGCGATCCACGTCGGGTTGATCACCACGAGCTCCATACCGCGACCCTCGGCGGCGACGAAGTCCCAGGCGGCGCGCTCGGCCACCGCCTTCGACAGCGGGTACGCGGGCAGACCGGGGGTGTCGGGGTCGGTCCAGTCCTCCTCGGTGTAGTCGCGCACGGGCTTGGGGGAGTAGCCGACGGCCGCGAATGACGAGGTGAGCACGACGCGGCCGATGCCGGCATCGCGGGCGGCGCGCAGCACGCGCAGGCTTCCGTCGCGGGCGGGGATGACGACCTCGTCGGGATCCTGCGTCTGGATCATCGGCGAGGCGACGTGGTAGACGCCGTCCAGTCTTTCGACCGCCGAGGCCCAGCCGGCGTCGTCGGTGAGGCTCGCGACGGCGAACGAGAGCCCCGAGTCGTCGGCCCCGGCGCGACGGACCGCCGCCCGGACGTCGGCTTCGCTGCCCTGCGATCGCACCGTGGTGCGGACCTCGTCGCCCTGTAGCAGCAGATCGGCGACGACGCGGGTGCCGAGGTAGCCCGACCCGCCGGTCACCAGCACGCGGCTCATCGGAGCACCGCTTGAAGGCTCGGCAGGATCGCGTCGATCCGGTCGTGCGCGTCGGCCTCGGCCGTTGCATCACCGGTCTCTCGGGCATCCCACAGTGCAGCCTTGGCGCCCAGATAGTCGAGGTGAACGTGCAGCGTCTCGATCTCGGCGCGGACCCGCTCGGCGTGGCGCAGCAGCAGGTCGCGCTGCTCGCCGGCGGCGAGAGACCCGAGGGCTCGGTTGGCCTGGTAGGTGCGCATGTCGTCGATGCCGACGCCCATGGCGCGGAGGCAGGCGAGCACCTGGAGGTTGTCGAGATCCTGCTCGCGGTAGCGGCGGTGGCCGCTGGAGGGGACGCGGTCGATGGGGCCGACGAGCCCCACCTCCTCGTAGTAGCGAAGGGTGGGCTCGCTGAGCCCGGAGCGCCGAGAGGCGTCCTGGATGGTCATCGTGGTCATGAAGACAACGAGACCACACTTCAAGCGCTTGAAGTCAAGGAATCCCTTCAGAAGTTTTCCGGACCGTGTGGATCAGAGGCACGCCGGGGCGGTAGCCGAGGTGGACGTAGCTCGGCGCAGCCAGCTCGACGAGGTCGGCGCGCGCGCCCACACCGAGGTGCCCGACGTCGTCGCGCCGCAGCGCCAGCGCCCCACCTCGGGTAGCGGCCCACACGGCCTCGGCCGGCGTCATGCCCATGTCGCGGATGGCCAGCGCGATGCAGAACGGCATCGACGACGTGAAACAGGATCCGGGGTTGCAGTCCGTGGCGATCGCGACCGTGGCCCCGGCGTCGATGAGGCGTCGGGCCGACGGGTATGGCTGCCGCGTCGAGAACTCCACGCCCGGCAGCAGCGTCGCCACGGTCGACGGGGCGGCGGCCAGCAGTGCGACGTCGTCGTCACTCACGAACGTGCAGTGGTCGATGCTGGCCACGCCGAGCTCCACGCCGAGCTCCACCCCGCGCCCTCCTGCAGCTGGGCGGCGTGCAGCCGACCCTGCAGCCCGCGGGCCATCCCGGCCTGCAGGATGCGACGGGTCTGGTCGACGTCGAAGGCTCCGCGCTCGCAGAACACGTCGATCCATTTCGCGAACGGGGCGACGGCGTCGAGCATCGGCCCCGTCACCAGGTCGACGTATTCGTCGGGGTCGCTTCCGGCCGGCACGACGTGGGCGCCGAGGAAGGTCACTTCGGGTGTGAGCTGCGCTGCGAGCCGCACGAGCCGCGCCTCGTCGTCGACGGTGAGGCCGTAGCCGCTCTTGATCTCGACCGTGGTGGTGCCCTGGCTGCGCATCTCGGCGATCAGCCCGCGCGCGTTGGCGAGGAGCTCGTCGTCGGTCGCCTCGCGGGTGGCGGCCACCGTCGAGCGGATGCCGCCTGCGGCGTAGGTGCCACCGCTCATCCGCGCCTCCCACTCGCCCGAGCGGTCGCCGGCGAAGACGATGTGGCTGTGCGAGTCGACGAAGCCGGGGATCACGCAGCGGCCCTCCGCGTCGAGCGCGGTGTCGGCGGCGGGGGCTGCGACCAGGGGCCCGACCCAGGCGACGCGGCCGTCTTCCACCACGAGTGCGGCGTCGCGCAGCTCGCCCAGAGCCAAGCCGGGCGCTGCGCCCGACGGCCCGCCGAACGCGGGGTCGTTCGTCACGAGCAGGCCGATGTTGCGCAGGATGCTAGAGGGCACGGAAGCCATCCTGCCCTGCGGCGTCCAGCCCCGCGATGGCGGCGACGAGCTCGCGCCCGACGGCGGCACTCGTGCGGCGGCCCGACGCGAGCACCCGCTCTGCGACGACGCGCACTCCGTCGACGACGACGTCTGTCACGTCGGCGGCGGTGGCGGTGAGCCAGAGCTGACCCGTCTCGGATCCTGCTGTCCGGGGCGACGCGTCGTCGACGACCACGAAGTCGCAGGGAGCCCCGACCGCGAGCACCCCGCCGCCGGCCCAGCCGAGCGACTCGTAGCCCGATGACGACGCAGCCGTCAGGAGTGCCGCCGGTGAGAACACTCCGCGGCGACCGGTGACGAGGCGCTCGTCGAGCTCGAGGCCCCGCGCCTCCTCGAACGGATCGACCACGGCGTTCTGGTCGCTGCCGAGGCAGAGGTGCGCGCCCGCGGCCAGCAGGGCTCTGCCGGGGCCGACACCGTCGGCGAGGTCGCGCTCGGTGGTGGGGCAGAAGCAGGCGAAGGCGCCGGCGCGGCCGAGCCGCGCGACGTCGTCGTCGGTCAGATGCGTCGCGTGGACGGCGGTGAACGCACGGTCGAGCACCTCTGCCTCGTCGAGGGCGGCGATCGGTGTCGAGCCGGTCGCCGCAGCCACCTGCCGGTTCTCAGCAGGCTGCTCGGAGACGTGCGCATGCAGCACCTGGTCGGGAAAGGCTCGGCGCATCGCCGCGATGTCGGCGGCGTCGACGGCACGGAGCGAGTGCGCGGCCATGCCCGAGCGCGCGAGACGCGAGGTGGGGACTGCCTCGTGGCGAGAGGCCCAGGCCTCGACGCTGCCGTCCGCGAAGCGCGCCTGGTCGGGGCTCAGCGGCAGGCGCGAGCCGTCGTCGGCCAGCCCGCCCCACCGGTAGAACGTGTCGAGGAGGGTGAGCCGGATGCCGACGTCGGTTGCTGCGGCGACGAGAGCGGCTGACATGGCGTTCGGGTCGGTGTAGGAAGCGCCGCCCGGCCGATGGTGCACGTAGTGGAATTCGCCGACGGCCGTGTAGCCGGCGAGCAGCATCTCGGAGAACAGGCCGGACGCCAGGGCGTAGTAGCCGTCGGGTGTCAGCGCTCGAGAGGCGCGGTACATCCGCTCGCGCCAGGTCCAGAACGAGCCGCCGCCGTCGTGCGTCCGACCTCGGAGGGCCCGGTGGAAGGCGTGCGAGTGCGCTGTCACGAGACCGGGGAGGGCGACACCGGCTGTGGTGGTCTCGGCAGGCTCAGGCGCCTGACCGGTCTCGATTCGCGTGATCCTGCCGTCGTCGGCGGTGATGCGCACGCCGTCGGCGATGCCGGTCGGGAGGACGGCGCGTGCGACCCAGAACGAGGTCACGACGCCGGGCCCGCGAGCCCCGAGCCCGTGATCGCCGCGCCCGCCAGCTCGCGCACCACCTCGGCCAGAGCCTGGATGCCGATCGCGCAGTCGGCTTCGTCAGCGGCCTCGTTCGGCGCGTGCGAGACACCGGTGGGGTTGCGCACGAAGATCATGGCGGTCGGCACCCCGGCGAGGCTGAGCACACCGGCGTCGTGGCCGGCGCCGCAGGGCAGCCACGGCACGTCGCCGTCGACGAAGGGTGCGATCGCGCCGGCGACGCGCGCGGTGAGGGCCTCGTCGAAGTGGGTCGAGGCCGTCCATGACTCCTGCACGGCGGTCTGGCCGCTGGCCGCCTCGACATCGGCGATGACCTTCTCGACGCGCTCCAAGTCGGCGCCTCGGGCGTCAATCCACAGCTGGGTCGAGGCCGCGATCGCGTTGACGGCGCCGGGCACCACGTTCAGTCGGCCGACGGTACCGAGCGCGTCGTGTCGGCGCGCGGCCTCGTCGACGGCGAGGACGGCGCGGGCCGCGGGGACGAGCGGGTCGTCGCGATCCTGCATTCGGGTCGCCCCGGCGTGGTTCGGGGTGCCCTGGATGTCGATGCGCCAGCGGCCGTGCGGCCAGATCTCGGTGCCGACACCGAGGGTGCGGCCGGCGCTCGCCAGCCCGTGCGCCGGGGCCCCGTCGTCGCCCCGAGCATCTGCGGGGCGGGCGAACGGGAAGTGGCCCTGTTCGACGTGCAGCTCGACGTAGGCGCCGATCTTCGCCAGGCGCAGGTGATCGGGGCCGAGACGCGAGACGTCGTGGCCGGCGCGAGCCATGGCATCCTGCTGGCTGATTCCGTCGCGGTCGACGAGCGCGCGGGCGGCGTCGGGGTCGAGTGCCCCCGTCAGCAGCCGTGAGCCGGCGCAGGCGATGCCGAAGCGGCCGCCCTCCTCGTCCGAGAAGGCGGCGACGGTGACGGGCTTCGTGGGCACGAAGCCCGCCGCCGCGAGATGCGACACCGCGGCCAGCGACGAGATCACGCCGAGCGGGCCGTCGAGGGCCCCGCCGTCGGGCACGCTGTCGAGGTGCGAGCCGATCACCAGAGCCGGGCCGGCGAGCTCAGGATGCCAGGTGGCCCAGAGATTCCCGTTGCCGTCGGCCTCGAATTCCAGGCCAAGCCTCGCGGCAGAGGCCTCGAACCACGCGCGCAGCTCGAGATCGGCGTCGCTCCAGACGAGGCGCCGGTAGCCGCCTGAGAGGGCCCGGCCGATCGGGGCGAGCTGGGCCGCCATCGAGCGGTACGCGTCGAGCGCCCAGCCCTCGACGCCGACTGGGCTCACTCGCCGCCCTCGCGCATCGGGATGCGGATGCCCTCGCGCTCGGCCGCGATCTCGGCCTCTTCGTAGCCCGCGTCGACGTGGCGGATGACGCCCATCGCCGGGTCGTTCGTCAGTACGCGCTCGAGCTTCTCGGCTGCGAGGGCGGTGCCGTCGGCGACCGTGACCTGGCCGGCGTGAATCGAGCGCCCCATGCCGACGCCGCCGCCGTGGTGGATCGAGACCCAGGTGGCACCGGAGGACGTGTTGATCAGGGCGTTGAGCAGCGGCCAGTCGGCGATCGCGTCGGAGCCGTCTTTCATCGCCTCCGTTTCACGATACGGTGACGCGACGCTGCCGGAGTCGAGGTGGTCGCGGCCGATCACGATCGGCGCCGAGATCTCGCCCGAAGCCACGAGCTCGTTGAACTTCAGCCCCGCGAGGTGCCGCTCGCCGGCGCCGAGCCAGCAGATGCGCGCGGGGAGGCCCTGGAACGCGACCTTCTCGCCCGCCATGCGGATCCACTTGGCGAGGGCCTGGTTGTCGGGGAAGAGCTCGAGGATCGCGCGGTCGGTCACCTCGATGTCCTTCGGGTCTCCCGAGAGGGCGGCCCAGCGGAACGGCCCCTTGCCCTCGGCGAAGAGCGGGCGGATGTACGCCGGCACGAAGCCGGGGAAGGCGAACGCGTTGTCGAACCCGGCGGTCTTCGCCTCGGTGCGGATGTTGTTGCCGTAGTCGAACACCTCGGCGCCGGCCTCCTGGAAGCCGACCATCGCCTCGACCTGCTTGCGCATCGACAGGCGCGAGAGGCGGATGAACTCCTCCGGGTCTTCGGTGCGTGCGCTTTCCCAGTTCTTGGGCTCGACCTCGACGGGGAGGTACGCGAGAGGATCGTGAGCGCTCGTCTGGTCGGTGACGATGTCGATCTCCGCGTGGCGCTCCAGCAGCTCGGTGAAGACGTCTGCGGCATTGCCCAGCAGGCCGATCGAGAGGGCGCGCTTCTCGTCGCGGGCCTCGTAGGCGAGGCGTAGCGCGTCGTCGACGTCGGTGGCCTGCACGTCGAGGTAGCGGTGCTCGATCCTGCGCGTGATGCGCGAATCGTCGACGTCGACGCAGATCGCGACGCCGTCGTTCATCGTGACGGCGAGAGGTTGAGCGCCGCCCATCCCGCCGAGCCCGCCGGTGAGGGTGATCGTGCCGGCGAGCGATCCGCCGAACTTCTTGTCAGCCACGGCCGAGAAGGTCTCGTAGGTGCCCTGCAGGATGCCCTGAGTGCCGATGTAGATCCAGCTTCCGGCTGTCATCTGGCCGTACATCGTCAGCCCCATCTGCTCGAGGCGTCTGAAGTCGTCCCAGTTGGCCCAGTCGCCGACGAGGTTCGAGTTCGCCAGGATCACGCGGGGAGCCCACTCGTGCGTGCGCATGACTCCGACCGGCTTGCCCGACTGCACGATCATCGTCTCGTCGTTCTTCAGCGTCTTGAGCGTGCGCACCAGGGCGTCGAACGAATCCCAGTCGCGGGCGGCCTTGCCGGTGCCGCCGTAGACGACGAGGGCGTCGGGGTGCTCGGCGACCTCCGGGTCGAGGTTGTTCATGAGCATGCGCATGGCGGCCTCCTGGGGCCAGCCGAGCGCGGTGATCTCGGAGCCGCGGGCGGCGCGGACGGGGCGGGGACCAGACATGGGGGAGCCTTTCGAACGGTTGCGGTCGGGGTCAGACGAGGGTGGTGGCCGAGGCGGCGGCGGCGAGGACTTCGCCCGAGGACACGAGCTGGAAGACGGCCTCGATCTCGGGGGCGAGGAAGCGGTCGGGGCCGGGGCCCTCCACCTTCGTGCGCACGAGCTCGCGCACGGCCGACCCGACCGGGCCGGGCTGCAGCGGGCCGCGCATGTCGATGGCGCGGCACGCGGTCAGCACTTCGATCGCCACGACGCGGGTGGCGCCGTCGATCGACTTCCGCAGCTTGCGGGCGGCGCTCCAGCCCATCGAGACGTGGTCCTCCTGCATCGCCGACGACGGGATCGAGTCGACCGAGGCCGGCACGGCGAGGCGCTTCAGCTCGGAGACGATGCCCGCCTGGGTGTACTGCGCGATCATGTGGCCGGAGTCGACGCCGGGGTCGTCCGCAAGGAAGGGGTTGAGGCCGTGGCTGCGCGCCGGGTCGAGCATGCGGTCGGTTCGGCGCTCGGAGATGCTCGCGAGGTCGGCTGTGGCGATGGCGAGGAAGTCGAGCACGTAGCCGACCGGGGCGCCGTGGAAGTTGCCGTTCGACTCGACACGGCCGTCGAGGGTCACCACGGGGTTGTCGACCGCGCTGGCGAGCTCGCGACTGGCGACCGTCGCGGCATGGTCGACGGTGTCGCGCACGGCACCGTGCACCTGAGGGGCGCAGCGCAGGGAGTAGGCATCCTGCACCCGCGTGAATCCTGCCGTCTTGCTCGACGCGATGAGCGGCGAATCGGCAAGGCCGTGCAGGATGTTGGACGCCGAGGCCCTCTGCCCCGGGTGCGGCCGCAGCGCCTGGAGGTCGTCGGCGAAGACCGCGTCGTTGCCGAGCAGCCCCTCGAGCGTGAGGCTCGCTGCGACGTCGGCCGTCGTGATCAGGCGGCGGAGGTCGTCGAGGGCGAGCAGCAGCATGCCGAGCATGCCGTCGGTGCCGTTGACGAGCGCCAGGCCCTCCTTCTCGCGGAGGGCGATCGGCTCGATGCCGGCCGCTGCCAGCGCCTCGGCAGCGCCCATCTCGACTCCGGCGGCGTCGCGCACGGTGCCCTCGCCGAGCAGCGCCAGCGCACAGTGCGAGAGCGGGGCGAGGTCGCCCGAGCAGCCGAGGCTGCCGTACTCGCCGATGATCGGGGTGATGCCGGCGTTGAGCACGGCGATGTAGGTCTGGGCGACGAGCGGGCGGACGCCTGTGCGCCCGGTGGCGAGCGTCGAGATGCGCAGCAGCATCAGCGCCCGCACGACTTCGCGCTCGACCTCGGGGCCGTTCGAGGCGGCGTGGCTGCGGATCAGCGACGTCTGCAGCTGGGCGCGCTGCTCGACGGGGATGCGCTTCGAGGCGAGGGCACCGAAGCCGGTCGAGACGCCGTAATGCGGTTGCGGGTCTTCGGCGAGGGCCTCGATGACGGCGCGGCTCTCGGTCATCGCGGCGAGGCTGACGGCGCTCAGCTCGACTTGGGCGCCGTGGCGGGCGACCGCGACGACGTCGCTCGGGTCGAGGGCCCCGATGCTCACGGTGACGACGGCGGGGGCGGCTGGTGACTCGACGGTGGTGTTCACGCACCCATTCGACTCCATCCAGGGCGGTCTCCGGCGGGCGGGCGCTCTAAGCTGTCTCGGATACGAGACTCGGTCGCGCCTGGTTACGGGCGTGTGACGTGCGGGAGGGCGAAGCGATGGCAGCTGTTCCCGCAGCCCGCAACGTGCTGCGAGTCATTCGCTACCTTGCCGAGCAGGCCCGCCCCACGCACGCCGCCGCCGTCGCGCGCGAGCTCGGCCTGCCCCGCTCGACCGCCTACCAGCTGCTCGGCGCCCTCCTCGACGAGGGCTTCGTCGTGCACTTTCCCGAAGAGAGCACCTATGCCCTCTCGACCGCGCTCGGGCAGCTCGGCACGTCGGCAGATCGGGCGACGCGCCTCCGTCGGCTCGGGGCGCCGCTGCTGACCCGCCTGCTCGGCGAGGTGAGGCTGCCAGTCGTCGCCCAGCTCGGGATCCTGCACGGCCAGGAGATCGTCTACCTCGCACAGGAATCCGCGCCCCGCGCCCCGTCGCTCGTCAGCGCCATCGGCGTGCACCTGCCCGCGCACCTGACAGCAACCGGTCGCGTGATCCTCGCGCACCTCGACCACGCGCAGGTGCGGGCCCTCTACCCCGACCGCGAGAGCCTCGTGATCAAGGCAGGATCCGGGGCGGGTGCGGGCCCCGGCACCCTGCGAGAGCTCGACGAACTGCTTCGTGACACGCGACGACGCGGCTGGGGCCTCGAGAACGGCGAGATCACCGACGGCTACGCGTCCGTCTCGGCTGTCGTGCTCGACCACAACGACTACGCCACCGCAGCGATCGGGGTCACGTATCGCACGGTGGCCGTCGACCAGAGCGTGCTGCCCGAGATCGCTGCAGCCGTCGGCGCGGCTGCTGGGGCGCTCGGAGCGCGCCTCCGCGGGCGGTAGCCGGTTGTCAGCGGGGCCAACGCTCGGCCGACAGGCCCCGGATGACGGCGAGCAGCTCGCCCTTGAAGGCGTCGGGGTCGGCGATGGACGGGAACACCTCGGCTTCGAGAGTGCGCGCCTCGGCCCATGCCGACGTGCCGGCGGGAGTGGTCGCGACCAGCGTGCGGCGGCGATCCGCCGGATCCTGCGCCCGACTCACCAGCCCGTCGCGCTCGAGCCGCTCGAGGGTGCGCGACATGGTCTGCTCCTGCACGCGAGCGCGGCCGGCGAGCTCGCGCTGCGAGGTGGTGCCGGGCTGCAGCAGGTCGAGGGCGATCAGGCCGGCGTGGGTGAGACCGACCTCGGCGAGGCGCTCGATCCAGGTGTGCTCGACGAGCCGCGAGGCCATCGACAGGAGGCGCCCGGTCGGCCAGCTCGCCATGTCGGGTGCGTCGTCTGCGCGCCCGCCGTCTGTCATGGCTTCAGCGTAGCCCGGGCCTCCCGGCTCGAAGCGGGGCCAGGCCGTCGAGCTCAGTCGAACCACGCGATCCCCTTCGCGCCGACGATTGCGGTGGCGCGATCCGAATCGCGTGGCGCGACCGACTCGTGCCCCCGCGTCGTAAGCGTCTTGTCCGCGTACGCCTGTGGATGGTCGCGCGTTGTCCACAGATCGGCATCATCATCCTTCAGCACCTCGAGAACGCATCAGGATCACAAGCATGCAAGACGACTCGCTTCTTCCGTTCTCGCCCTCCCGGCCTCCGGTGCTCCGCCCGAGCGCTCTCGACACGCGCTTCACTCGCGCGCTGCCCGACCGATGTCTGCGCGGAGAGCTCGTCCGTGTTCACACCGGCGGTTACGTCGCGGCGACCGACCTCACCGGGCTGGATCGTCGCCAGGGCCACGTCCTTCGCGTACACGCGGCACTGCCGCGTCTGTCTCCACGCGTTGTCGTCTCGCACGGCTCGGCAGCCGCCATCCACCGCCTGCCCAGCCTGGGGCCCCCGCCGGACAGGGTTCACGTCACCGACCCTGCGCGCACGACTTCGCAGGCCTGGAATGGGGTGGCTAAACATGCCGGGCCTCTGCCGAATGAAGACGTCGTGATGGTGGAGGGCGTCCGCGTCACCTCGATGGCCCGAACTGCGGCCGACCTCGCGCTGGCGCTGCCGATGCCTGACGCGGTCGTCGTTCTGGACTACGTGCTGCATTGCGAACTCGCCGACCGAGAGACCATTGGCGTGCAGCTCGAGGCCCGGCCTCGAGCCCGGGCCCGAGCTGCGGCCGCAGCGAGCCTGGACTTCGCCGACGGCGACGCCCAATCACCGGGGGAGTCCTGGGCTCGAGTGCTGGCGCATCGCCTGGGGGCGCCGAAGCCGGTGTTGCAGCGCCCTTTCGCCGATGCCGACGGCGTCATCGGTGATGTCGACTTCTGGTTCGAAGAGCAGGGCATCGTTGTCGAGTTCGACGGCTTCGTGAAGTATTCGCAGGCCCGCTACCTGAACGGGAGGACTCCAGCGGACGTGGTTTTCGCCGAGAAGCTGCGAGAGGACCGCCTCCGAGCCTGCCCGGACGTGAACGGTTTCGGGAGGTGCGTCTGGCGCGACCTCGAGCAACCGCGTCGGCTCGCTTCGATCTTTCGCCGCGCGGGGGTGCCGCTCCTGCGTCCGCCGTAGATTCGGGTGGGGCGTGCGCGGGCCGCCGGCGATGACGAACCACGGGCATCGGATGGAACCACGGGATTTGGTGGTGTGGACGGGATCGCGTGGTTCGACGGGCTGACGGCCGGCCGGCCGTCGACCGAGGGCACGCGCCCTCCGCTGTCTGCCCCCTGATCGGGGGCGGGCACCGCGGCGTGCCGCCCGATACGGTCGAGGTTCGAATGCCAGGCGCCGGAGGAGAAGACGTGGGTCGAACCCTGTCCGGGCGCTATCGCCTCGAAGAGCCCGTGGGCCGAGGTGGCATGTCCACGGTCTTCCGGGCGGTCGACGAGCAGCTCGGCCGCCAGGTGGCGGTCAAGGTCTTCCACGCGAACACCGTCGACCCGGCGCGCCAGGAGGCCGAGCTCGGAGTGCTGGCATCGCTCGAGCACCACAGCATCGTCACCCTCCTCGACGCGGGCGTCGACGGGCCCGACCGCTACCTCGTGATGCCGCTGATCACCGGCCAGAACCTCCAGGACCGCTTCGCCGGCGAGCCCATCTCGGCCCGCCACATCGCCGAGATCGGCTACGACATGGCCGAGGCGCTCGACTACATCCAGCAGCACGGTGTGGTGCACCGCGACATCAAACCGTCGAACATCCTGCTCGTCGACTACGGCGCCGAGTCGCCGCGGGCCCGTGCCCGCCTCACCGACTTCGGCATCGCGCTGAGCGACGACGTCGAGCGGCTGACCGCCGAGGGCGTGACCACGGGGACGGCCGCGTATCTCAGCCCCGAGCAGGCGATGGGCGGCACGGTCGGGCCGGCGAGCGACGTCTACTCGCTGGGCCTCGTGCTGCTGCAGTGCTTCACGCACCACCTCGAATTCGGCGGCTCGCTCGTGGAGTCGGCGGTGGCACGGCTGTCGCGCGACCCCGTCGTGCCGGCCGAGCTGACGGATCAGTGGCGCGAGCTGCTCACCCTGATGACCCATCGTGATCCTGCCGCCCGGCCTGTCGGTGTCGAGCTCGTCACGCTGCTGCGCCAGGCGGTGATCGCCGAGAGCTCGAGGCACCGCGACTCGCACGAGGTGTTCGTGCCGTCGTCCGGCCGGTCGGCCGCAGAGTCGCCCGCGACGTCGCCGCTCCTCGACACTGTGCCCGCCCAGTCGCTCGACCGGGTCACGGCCATGGCCGCGCGGCTGTTCTCGGCCCCGATGTCGGTGATCAGCGTGGTCGACGACGACCGCACCTGGTTCCGGTCGCACCTACGCCCCGGCCTCAGCGCCTTCGCCGAGCGGTTCGCACTCGCGCCCGTGATGGGTGGCCACTCCGAGGCCGTGGTGATCGAAGACGGCAGGATCGACAGCCGGGTCAAGAACGACCCTCTCGTCACCGGCCCTCTCGGGCTGCGCTTCTATGTCGGCGTGCCGATCGTTCGGCACGACGGCCGCGCCATGGGCACGCTCTCGGTGATCGACTTCGTCGCCGGCCACGCGTCACCCGACGACCTCGCGAACCTCGAGGATCTGGCGGCGCTCGTCGCCGGGCAGCTGGAGCTGCGGCAGGAGACGCTGCGGGTCACGACCGGCAACCTCGCGCGCCCGTCGGCGGAGCGCACGGCGCGCTGACCGTCGAGTGCCGGCGGTGGCCCGAGGTGGTTCGTCGCTGCCGGAAGCTGAAGTTCAGCGAGCCGCGGCTCGCGCCGAGACCGAGGCGCCGGCCGGGGCACCGGCAGAGCGGACGGTGGAGGCGCCAGCAGAAGCGCCGGTGGAGCCACCGGCAGAGCGGACGGTGGAGGCGCCGGCAGAAGCGCCGGTGGTGGCGGCGGTCGCCGGTGCACCCTCGAGGTGCTCGATCACGGCGGGCGCGATCGCCTTCGCCCAGAGGCGGTGCATCGTCGCCCACGAGAGGGCGTCCTGGATGAAGAGCGCGCCGACGTCCCAGACGGGGAACGGCACGTAGGTCACGCCCGCGCGATCGCAGGCGAACGCTGCGGTCGCGGTGTTCAGGGCGTCGATCTGGCGTGTCAGAAGTCGCGCGGCGACCGGCGGGATCGCCCGGAACTCGGTCATCGGCGGCACTCCGGCGAGCACGATCGCCGTCTCGACGCCGGATTCGTCGCGGATCCGCTCGACGACGGCGTCGAGATCCCTCGCCCATTCGCAGGGTGCGGTGCCGAGCAGGACATCGGTGATTCCGAGCAGGATCACGGCGGCTCGGGTGCCCTGGGGCACCAGCGTCTTCTCGCGCATCGTGTTGCTCGCGGTGAGCGTGGGGCTCGTCACCTCGCTCCAGGTGCAGCCTCGCAGCCTCGCTGCCGCCACTCGCTGGGCCACCTGGCTCGACGTCTTCATGCCGTGCCGTAGCACCCCGAAGCCGGAGACCGCGATGCTGCCGATGAAGGCGAGCCGGTCGGGGTCGGTGCCGGCCACCTCGTATTCCGGCTCGTCGACGGGGTAGGGCGCGCTTGCCACCTCGCGGCGGTACAGCCCGAGGTGCACGCGGAGCAGCGGTTTCGCGAGACGGATGAGGCTGGTGGGAATAGTGAGGCGCATGACCTCTCGATCTTGGCAGGTCCTCCTTTTGACCGACATGCCCCGAACGGGGCGAAAGCCGTCTTGCGCGCGTCTGCGGGTGGCTACGGCCGCACGAGGGCGTCGAGAGCCGCCATCGACTCGCCGTCGAGGATGAGATCGCCTGCGGCGGCGTTCTCGTCGAGGTGGTCGGCGCTCGACGTGCCCGAGATGATGAGGGTGTTCGGCGAGTGCGCGAGCAGCCACGCGAGGCCGACCTGCGACGGGGTCGCGCCGAGGCGTGCGGCGGTGTCGCGAACGACG
Source organism: Frondihabitans sp. PAMC 28766 (assembly GCF_001577365.1). Classification (NCBI taxonomy): domain Bacteria; kingdom Bacillati; phylum Actinomycetota; class Actinomycetes; order Micrococcales; family Microbacteriaceae; genus Frondihabitans; species Frondihabitans sp. PAMC 28766. Next base: position 90,459 of record NZ_CP014513.1, on the reverse strand, counting down.
GGCTCGTCGGTGACCTTGGGCACGCCGGGAAAGCCGGAGCCGAGAGGGAAGAACGGGACCCAGGCGACACCGTTGGCGGCGCAGAGGTCGAGGACGGCCTCGGCCGAGCGCTCGACGAGGTTGTACGCGTTCTGGACGCACGCGATACCGACCGGCAGTGCCTGCCGCAGCTGATCAATGCTGACGTTGCTGAGCCCGATCGCGCCGATCTTGCTCTCGTCTCGCAGCGCGGCGAGCTCGGCGAGCTGATCGTCGAGCGGCACGACCTGATCGCCGGTGGCGATGATTCCGGGTTGTGCGTCTGCCCGGCGGAGGTTGACGACGTCGAGGCGTTCGGCCCCGAGAGTGCTGAGGTTCTGCTCGACCTGCTCGCGCAGCTCGTGCGGCTTCTGGGCTGCGACCAGCGATGGCGTCGCGCTCGGGTCGCGCCGCGCGCCGACCTTCGTCGCGAGCACGATGCCGTCGAACGGACGCAGAGCCTCGCGGAGGAACCCGTTGGCCGTGCCCTCGCCGTAGAACTCGGCCGTGTCGAAGTGCGTGATACCGAGCTCGACAGCGTGCCGGAGGATCGCGACGGCCTCGTCGCCCGTGACGGGCGGCCGCCCGGGGCGCTCGGCGAGTTGCATCGTGCCGTAGCCGATGCGCGCGACGGTCTGGTCGCCCAGAGGGAAGGTGCCGCCGGGGGTGGGGTGGTCGTTGCTGGTCATGGACTTCTCCGTTCGTGCGTGTGCTGCGTGCATGGCAGAATCGAATCGATGCGGAGGAACCTCCGTTTCATTGACTCTATCAGAAACCGGAGGTGCCTCCGTATCGTGCCCCGCAGAGACGCCCAGCGCAACCGCGAACTGCTGCTCGAGTCCGCCCGCGACGCCTTCGCCGGCCACACGGGCCCGTCGCCCGTCTCGCTAGAGGCCGTCGCCCGGGCGGCCGGGCTCGGCATCGGCACCCTCTACCGCCACTTCCCGACGCGCGAGGCGCTCGTCGAAGAGGTGTACCGCACCGAGCTCGCGGCGGTCTGCGCGAGCGCAGCGCCCCTGCTCGAGCGAATGCGGCCCGATCGGGCGCTGCGGGTGTGGATGGACCGCTACGGCGACTTCGTGCAGGCGAAGCGCGGCATGGCCGAGACTCTGCGGGTGCTGCTGAACGCGGGCCTCGCCGGCGCCGGCGAGACGCGACAGCGGGTGCGGGCGACGGTCGCCCTGCTGCTCGACCGCGGCGCGGACGCGGGGCTGCTGCGCGACGACATCGCGGCCGACGACGTCGTGGTCAGTCTGATCGGGGTCTTCTTGGCGACTGCCGAGGCATCCGACCGGGATCAGGCCGGTCGGATGCTCGATCTTCTCGTCGACGGGCTCCGCTCGCACTGATTCGGGGTGGGTGGCGCGCGCGGGGACAGAAGGAGAAAAGGGGCGGTCGCGATCACAGCGACCGCCCCTGGCAAACGAGCTAGGGAACTCGCGTCAATGGTTCGGGGTGCACACCCCGGCGGAGTGGTGCGACCCGCACCCCAGTGCGGGTGCCGCCCGTGTGGGTGACGCCGGCGTCGAGTGCCGGCGCCGGGGCGATCAGGCTACGGACGCAGCACCGCGCGCCGGCACGATCCGCACGTCCTGCGAGGCGAGGGCGCGGCCGCTCCCGTCGACGAAGCCGACCGACACGGGCGACCCGTCGTGGGCGGTGCGGCGCAGCATCGTGGGGCCGTCGTGCCGGGGGAGGTGCTCGTCGCCCCACTGCTGCAGCGCGGCCAGCACCACGCGCAGGTCTTCGCCGGCAGCAGTGGGCTCGTAGCGGGGCCGGGTGCGGGAGCCGGGATCCTGATAGTCGACACGTCGCAGGATGCCCGCGTCGACGAGCGTGTCGAGGCGGGAGGCCAGCACGTTGGTCGCGATGCCGAGGCCCTTCTGGAACTCGCTGAATCGCGTGTGCCGGTAGAGGATCGTCTCGCGCAGCAGCAGAAAGCTCCAGCGGTCGCCCAGCACGTCGACGCTACGCTCGATCGAGCACTGCGGCGTGCTCTCGGTGACGGCGGGGATGCGCTGCGAGCTCATGCCGGAATGGTACCCGGCGCGCTGCGAAGCCAGCCGGATCACAGCCGCAGCGGCTGCCGCCGCGCCTCGCGGCCTTCGGAGCGGCGGCTCACCGTGGCCTCCGCGCGAGACGCCCCATGACCAGCCCGGCGATGACGAGCAGGATGCCGGCGGCGAGGCCGACCGATCGTTCGACCAGCATCGCCGCCTTCCGGGTTCAGGCGCCTTCGGCGAGGCCCGCCTCGGCATCCTCCGGTGCATCGAGCATCGACCCCGCGGCGGGGTCGTCGACGACGTGGCTGAACGAGGTCATCGGCGACAGCGTCCCGTGGCGGAAGAAGTCGACGTAGGCCGCGCTGTAGTCGCGAGGCAGCTCGAGCGGTCGCGGCGCGGGGATCGAGCGAAGGCCCTCCGGCAGATCGGAGAGGCGGCGTTTCGGGTAGACGCTGATGCGCACCGGCGAGACACCGGGCTGGCGGTGGTAATGGCTGTCGGGGCCCATGGTTGTCGCTCCTCTCTTCCGGCAGAATCCAACCACTCGACACCGACCTGACGCAAAGGGCGGCGGTCACCCCTTGACAACCGTGTTCGTGGGCGAGTATCGGCTATCAGGAGCCGACGAGGGGGTACAACCGGGCGAGTATCCCCTGACAATTGCGGCGGCCCACCCGGCGGGAAGGTACGCCTGGACGTATGGAACGCATCCACTATGTCGACGAGTCCCTTCTCACCGGCACCGCAATCGCCCAGAGCCTGCTGCGCTACGCCTCGGCGCTGGCCCGGAGGGGCTCGTCGGCCACGGTCGACATCCCCGTCCGCCGCGACGACGGGTCGGTGGGGCACGCGAGCTTCTTGCTCGGGCCGGCCAGCCAGATGGTCGCCGAAGACGAGTCGAGTTCGTTCGACGAGATCGTCGACCAGCAGCTCGTCGACCTGTTCGAGGCCGAGTCGGCGAGGCTCGCGAACCCGCAGGCGAGGGCGTCCGACCAACCGTCGGCGGCTGAAATCGGCGGGCAGGATCTCGAGTTCTAGACCGGCGACCTCACGCCGCGGTCGGCACGAGCGCGACCTTCAACGGCAGGTGCGTCGTCACCTCGCCGTCGATCGAGATCACCCACGAGTAGCCGCCCGGGCCGGGAAAGACCAGGTCGTTCACGTTCAGTGAGAACGGCACGATCTGGTCGGACCCCGGGCTGAGCGCGGGCGGGCGCCCGACCGAGAACGTCGAACCCCACTCGGTCGTGACCGCGCCCTCTGGGTCGCGGGGGTCGGGTTGCGTCAGGGGCACCAGCGCGCCGTCCTCGGTCTCGAGGTGCACCCGCAACTCGTGCGGGGCGTCGGTGTCGGTCCAGCCGACGTGGATCATGATGCCGAGCGCGACGCGGGGGAAGGCGAACGGGAACGACTGCGACACGAGCAGATCCCAGCCGATGCCCATCGCGTAGATCTTGCCGTTGACCGTCTCGGCCGAGTCGGCCAGAAAGGCGGTGACCTCCATGCGCGTGTTCCCCTCGTGTCGTCGTCCAGTCGCTGAACGCTACCGAAGGTCGCTGGCATTCCCCTCGCCTCGACCGGAGACGGTGCCATGGCGCAGGATCTCGTCGGGCAGCCGCAGGTAGGCGCCCTCGGCATCGATTCCGACCGACGGCTCCACGACGGGCAGCGCCCGCGCACCGTCGGGCCCGGCCTCAGGGACGCCCTCGGCACGCAGCTCGGCGAGCGAATAGTACTGCGGCGGCAGCATGGCCAGCGCGCCGCTGTCGGCGTCGGCCAGCGCGTCGGACAGCGGGCGCCAGCTCGCGGTCACGCTCTCGGTCGAGACCGCGGCGGCCCGCTGCCCGGCCGGCAGACGCGCCACGAAGAACCACACGCGGTAGCGGCGCCTCTCGAAGCGCGGCGTCGTCCACCGCGCCCACGGCGTGAGCAGGTCGCTGCGGAGCACGAGGCGATGTGTGGCGAGCACCTCGGAGAATGCCAGCTCGTGGGCCTCGAGGGCGCGCCTCGTCTCGCGCCACGTGGCGTCCTGCGGGTCGACGAACTGCCCGTCGGGGGTCGTGGCCAGCAGCACGCCGGTCTCTTCGAACGTCTCGCGGACGGCGGCGCAGAGGAGGGCCGAGGCGAAGGCGGCGTCGACGCCGAGGCGAGTGGCCCAGGTGACGACGTCGGGCCCGACGACGGCCGAATCGAAGTCTCGCGGGTCGACTCCGCCGCCGGGGAAGACGGCCATGCCCGGCGCGAACCGCAGGGTCGCCTGCCGCACGAGGAGGAAGGCGCTCGGCTCGGAGCTGCGACCGGAGTCGCTCGCCGACGTGTCGAGCAGGATCACCGACGCGGCGTCGCGAGGCTCGACGGACTCGCGGTCGCCGCGGGCGATCGCTGCGTCGCGCTCGCGAACCTTCTCGGAGAGCCGCAGCTCCACGACGGTCGGCTGGCTCGGGCCGACTAGCTCTGACCGCCGACGGCCGGCTCGCCGACGAACTGGTGGCTCTCGGTGGCCAGCTCGAGCCAGAGTTCGGGTCGGCGATCCCGACCCAGTCGCCGCCGTCGGCGTGTCGCGAGGCGACACCGCGCTCGACGAGATCGTCGGCGCGCTCCTTCGGCAGCTGCACGACGAGGCTCTCGCCGTCGAGGTAGGCGAACAGGTTGCCGTCGACCTCGAGGCCCTCGTCGGTGACGGTGACGTCGTCGTCCTCGTCCTGCGCGAGCTCGACGGTGAGGTCTTCGTAGGCGTTGGCGATCACTGAGTCCATGTCTGTCAGTGTGGCAGGTCGCCCGCGTGAATGTCACGAGAAGCGGCCGGGCTTGTCACCCGAAGGTGGACGCGCGCCGAGAGCGGGCTGAAACCTACGCTGAGGGTCTGGGCCCAGGATCCTGCGCCCCACCTCTCGAGAAGGAGCGTCGCGTGAACCCGAACACCGGCCTCGTCCGCGGCCTGTCGGCCTACACCTGGGTGCTCGTCACCGTCGTCTCCGCCGCCCTCGGCGTCGTCGGCGTGCTGGGGCTCGTCACCGTGCTGCTGGCCATGACGGCCCGTGGTGTCGGCGACTTCGACACGTCGATCGCCCCCGTCGTGGCGCTGGTGCTGGCGCTCATCGGCCTGCCGCTCTGCCTCGTCGCCCTGCCGCGCACCTCGCGCCGCGAGGCGGAGGCCGGCTACACGACGGTGCCGCTGCTCGCCGGCGACCTGCCGCTCCGCGACCCGCACGACGGGCGCGAGCTGATCCCGGCCGGCGCCGCGGTGCCGCTGCAGTACCGCGTCAGCCTTCGGCCGGCGCGCCGCGGCCTCGTGCCCGCTGCCGCCTAGCCTGCCTCGGCAACCCGCTCGCCACCCCGCCGTTCCTCGGCATCCTGCCTGCCAGTGCACCCTCGCGGTGCCGAAATCGCGACCCATTTGCACTGGAAACCGCTCTGCGGCAGTAACGGGTGTGATCCGGCGCCCGGATCGGTCGCGATTTCGACGCTGGGGGAGGTTCAGCGGGCGGGAGCAGACGCGAGAGCGGTCAGGCGCTGGTGCGTCTGGCGCAGGATGCCGGTCAGCGGCTCGGCCGCACCGCCCGCGATCCAGCGCGCGAGCGACACGTTCAGCACGGTGACGGCCAGCTCGGCCGCGAGGGCGGCGTCGAGTTCGCCCTCGCCGCGTGCGACGAAGCCGTCGTGGATCGCCGACGCCAGGGCGCTGCGCTTCGTCAGCTCGCGCTCGCGCAGGCTCTGGTCGGACCGGACGACGGCGTCGTGGGCCAGGATCGTGTCGGCCTCCGGCTCGAATTTCGTGCGGGCGAGGGTCTCGAGCCCCGTCGAGATGAGCTGCATGGTCGACAGCTCGGCCGGTGCCGCCACCATCAGCTCGGCGACGATCGTCGGGAAGTCGGCCTCGTAGGCGAACAGCACCTCGCGCTTGTCGGCGAAGTGGCGGAAGAACGTGCGCGGGGTGAGCCCGGCGCGTGCGGTGATCTGCGGCACGGTCGTCTCGGCGAACCCCTGCTCGGCGAAGAGGTCGAGCGCGGCGCGTTCGAGGCGCTCCGGCGCGTTCGGCTCCCATCGGCTCATGGGTCCGATTCTAGTCATGACATCTCGTGTCATCATGTGTACAGTGCTGCTCAGACGCGATGACATTTCGTGTCATCACTGAGCGAGGAGAACATCGTGACGAACGAGATCTGGATCCTGGGGGCCACCGGCCGCACCGGCCGAGACATCGCAGCCCTTCTGCACGAACGCGGTCTGCCGCTCGTCCTCGTCGGTCGAAACCGGGAGCGGCTCCAGGCGCTCGCCGACAAGCACGGTTCCGACAATCACGGTTCCGACAAGCACGGCGCCCACACTCGAATCGTGGCGGGCACCTTCGACCAGCAGCTGGCTGCCATCCGCGAGAGCGCCGGCCCCGACGCGCCCTCCGTGGTGATCAACCTCGTCGGCCCGTTCACACGGACGGCACTGGTCGTGGCGCGGGCGCTGCCCGAGGGCACCTCGTACGTCGACCTCTCGAACGAGTTCGCCGCCGTGCAGGACATCCTGCGTCTCGACCGGCAGGCCGCGGCGGCCGGCCAGACCCTCGTGGCGGGCGCCGGCTTCGGCGTCACCGCGATCGAGAGCGCCGTCGTCAAGCTCTGCGACGGGCGCCCCCGCCCGGCGAAGGTCAGGGTCGACGCGATCGCCTCGCTCGCCTCCGAGGCAGGTCTGCTCGGCGAAGCCCTCGCCGAGACGATCGCCGACGTCGCGGCATTCGGCGGCGGCTCCGTTCGTGGCGGCCGCTTCGTCCGTCGGGTCCGAGTCGCGACGGACTTCGCCACTCTGACGACGCCCGACGGCGACCGCGTGTCGACCGGGGCGGGGCCGAGCGGCGAACTCCTGGCGGCCTGGCAGGCCAGCGACGCCGACGACGTCACGGCCGGCTCGGGCCTTGTGCCGTCGAATCCTGCGATCCGAGCGGTCATGCCGCTCGCCACGGCGATCTTCCGCATCGGCCCCGCCCGCCGATTTGCGACAGGCCGGCTGGCGAAGATCCAGTTCAAGGATCAGCCGGCTCCCCGGGCGCACTCCTGGGGCCACGCGCGGGTCGAGTGGCCCTCGGGCGAAACCCGCGAGGCCTGGCTGCGGATCGGCGACGCCGGCGAGTTCACAGCGGCCGCCTGCGCCGAGACCGCCGCGCGGCTCGCGCGCGGCGAGGGTCGGCCGGGCGCCTTCACGCCGGCCACGCTCTTCGGCACGTCGCTCGCGGAGTCGGTCGGCGCCGAGTTCGTCTAGCCGCTGTCGCACCGGCGTGGCCTGGAGCGACGGCGGCCCCTGCTACCGTCCGGGCATGAGAGACGTCACCGCCGGGCAGCGCCGAGCGCTCGTCACGCGCCGACACCATCTGGCGGGCGACGCGACCGGCCCCGACGAGGTCGCGAGGTGTCTCGTCGGGTTGCACGCCACCGATCCTGCGACCCCCTACCTCTCGGTGCTGGCCCGCGGGCACGGCGCCACGATCGACGACGTGCAGACGGCGATGTACGAGCGACGGTCGCTCGTGCGCTGGATGGCGATGCGGCGCACGCTCTTCGTCTTCCCCGTCGAGACGGTGCCCGTGGTGCAGGCCGCGGCGAGTCGGCCGCTGGCCGCGACGCTGCGGCGGCAGCTCGTCAATCGCCTGGCGCGCAACGGCAGCGTGCCGCCCGTCGAGGGAGACATCGGCGAGTGGATCGAGTCGGTCGGAGAGGGCGCCCACGCCGCCCTCGTCGAGCTCGGGTCGGCCACCGGTGCACAGCTCGGGGCCGCCGAGCCGCGGCTGCGCACGCTGATCCCGCCGCGGGCGAAGTCCGACCTGCCGCAGAACGTGACGGCGAGCCTGCTCGTGGTGATGAGCTGCGAGGCGCGCATGGTGCGCGGCACGGCGACCGGCGCGTGGACGGCCCGGCAGCACCGCTGGGAGCCCCTCGAGCGCTGGTGGCCCTCGGGCCTCCCCGACCTCGGCACCCCCGACGCGCAGGTCGCGCTCGTCCGCGCGTGGCTCGAGGCGTTCGGCCCGGCACCCGTCAGCGACATCGAGTGGTGGACGGGCTGGACGAAGGCGGGGGTTCGCGCGGCGCTGAATGGGCTGCCGCTCGCCGAGGTCTCGCTCGACGGCGCGCCGGGCGTGATGCTCGACGAACCCTTGGCGCATCGCGGGCTCGACGAGGCTGCGATCGAGGCGGCCGCAGGATCGGGGGCCGACGCCCCCGTGGTCACGCTCCTGCCGGCCCTCGACCCGACCCCCATGGGCTACAAGACCCGCGACTGGTTCACGGCCGTCGACCTCGCGCTGCTCTACGACCGCAACGGCAACCTCGGGCCGACGCTCTGGTGCGACGGCGAGATCGTCGGCGGCTGGGCGATCGCGCCCGGCGGTGAGGTGCGGGTGAGGGTGGTCGCCGAGCGCGGTGCAGCCGTCGCCGAGGCCGCGTCGCGCGCCGCCGCGGCACTGCAGGCGCGGCTCGGCGGCGCGACCGTGACGCCGGTCTTCCGCACGGCGCTGGAGCGCGCCCTAACGGCCTAGCGTTCGCGACACCCCTGATTCCGGCCGACCTCCCCGCGCCGCGGCGCTGGGAGCACGGCCGAAACGCGGGGTGCCGCAGGGCGCGGTGGCGGCAGCCCGACAAAGGCGCGGCCGGATCGTTGTAGCGGTCGCGAACAGCGCCCGCCCGAGCCCGGGCGTAGCGTCATGTCTCATGAACCACACGCCCGCCGCCGGCAGCCGCATCATCGGCTTGGGTCACTACCAGCCCGAGCGCATCCTCACCAACGCCGAGCTGTCGACCATGGTCGACACGAGCGACGAGTGGATCACCACGCGAACGGGCATCAAGACGCGTCACATCGGCAGCGAGAGCGACACCGTCTCGACCATGGCCATCGAGGCCGGGCGAGCGGCACTCGCCGACGCGGGCATCGACCCGAGCGAGGTCGACCAGGTGCTGGTCGCCTCGACCAGCGCCACCGACCGCACTCCCTATGCCGCCGGTCGCGTCGCCGTCGCGCTCGGGCTGAACGGCCCCGCGCCCATCGACATCAACACGGCCTGCTCGGGCTTCGAGTACGCCGTGGCGCTCGCCGACCAGTCGATCCGTACCGGCTCCGCCCGCACGTCGCTCGTCATCGCATCCGAGAAGATCTCGGGGCTCGTCGACTGGACCGACCGCTCGACCTGCGTGCTGATCGGCGATGGGGCCGGAGCCGCCGTGATCCAGGCCAGCGACACGCCCGAGATCCACCCGGTCGAATGGGGCTCCGTGCCCGAGCTGGTCAACGCGGTGCTCGTCGACGGCGACCCGCAGCGCTTCTCCCAGGAGGGGCGTTCGATCTACCGCTGGGCCATCTCCGAGGCCGAAGGCCACGCCCGCCAGGTCGTGGCGAATGCCGGGCTCACCCTCGACGACATCCGGGTGCTCGCCTTCCACCAGGCCAACCTGCGGATCGTCGAGCCGATTGCGAAGGCCCTCGACGGCGAGCACAAGTGGGTGCTCAAAGACGTGGTCGAGTCGGGCAACACCTCGGCGGCGAGCGTGCCTCTCGGGCTGTCGAAGGCGTGGCATCGCGGCGACCTGCCCGAGGGCGTGCCCGCGCTGCTGATGGGCTTCGGGGGCGGCTTCGCCTTCGCCGGCCAGGTCGTCACGACCCCGACGCGCCGCTAGCACCTCGCTCACTCGGTGTGGCCCCCGTGAGGGTGGCACCCCTAGAGGGACTATCGACGCGTGGGCCGACCCCGGAAGATCACTTCTGAGGTTCATTCGTGCGGCGCCCCGGTCAGAGAGCGTGCAAGGGGGTGAGGCGGACTCACCCACCCGCTCGTTCCACGGCCTCGGAAATCTCGAGGATTCTCCGTCATGGCCGAGCACGCCGCCCAGATCCCTCTCAAGAAGCGCCTCCTGACAGCAGGCGCCCTCGCCACGAGCGTCCTGCTCATGGCCCTCGGCGTGAGCCAGGTCGCCGGCGGCGCGGCGCACGCGGCCGGCGCGCTGTTCTCGTGCGACGAGAACACGCTCTACGGGATCAACTCATCGGGCGCGTTCGACTCCATCAACGCCACCACGGGTGCTGCGACAGTGCTGCGAACCCAGAGCCCCTCGAACAACGCCCTCGGCATCACTCAGGGCGGTGGCGCCGCCTATGCCACTCTCAACTCCAAAACCGCCACTGCGTCGGGCACGATCACGAAGTACGACCCCGTGGCCGACTCCACGACGAAGTTCAGCGCTTATGTCCCCTCCGCCACCTACCGGGGCGCCGTCGACCCGTCGACCAGCATCTACTACTACGCACAGGGAAACGCCACGAAGGCTGCGGTCTACGCCTTCAACACCAAGACCGACACCCCGATCGGCCAGGTCGGCTATCTCGACTTCGCCCAGGCCTCGACGGGCGACTTCGCGTTCTCGACCACGGGCGTGCTCTACGCCGTCTCGGGCAGTCAGGTCGTCCGAGTCGACGGCACGCTTCCCACCACCGTGTCGACCACCAGCGAGCTCTCGACGACAGAGATCGCGAACCTCGGCTCGGTCACCGCGAGCCCCGGCATCGCGTTCTCGACCAACGGGTTCCTTTACGTCGCGGTCAACGGCACCATCGAGAAGATCAACCCGGTCAGCGGTACGACGGTCGCCACGAACACGATCACCGACAGCAACGGCACCTTCACTCCGACCGACCTCGCCAGCTGCAACTACGCCGACGGCCTCTCCGCTCAGACGAGCGTCGACCAGCGCTGGAAGAGCGCCGACCAGTTCACCCTGACAATCCAGGGCGGCGCGAACAACACCCTCAGCGACGGCAATACCGCGACCACGACGGGCAGCGCGACGGGCACGCAGGCGGTGACCGCCGGCGCCGACCTCGTCACCGCAGGCAACGCCTACACGGTGACCCAGACGGCCGCCCCCGGCAGCGGCACCGACTTGACCGACTACGACACCACCTGGGCCTGCACCTCGGCCAGCGGCAAGTACGGCGTGAACGGACTCGGGGACACCGCAACGGTCACCCTGCCGAGCACGCGTGACGACGACGTCTCCTGCCTCTTCACCAACACGCTCGTCGCCAAGCACGTGGTCGGCCAGAACGACCAGTACTCGACGCCGACGAACACGGCCATCGACGACTCAGCCGCGAGCAGCCCGAGCGTGCTCGACAACGACTCCGGCACGGGGCTCACCATCACCGGCAACAGCGACGTCAGCCACGGCACGCTCAGCTTCGACACGACGACCGGGCACTTCACCTACACGCCGAACAACGGCTTCGCCGGCACCGACAGCTTCACCTACACGGTCGCCGACCCCTCCGGCCAGTCCATGACCCCGACCGTCACCCTGATCGTCGGCCCGACCGCCGTGGCCGACCAGGGCACCGTGACGGTCGGCGGCTCGGTCACGACCACCGCCGCGAACGGCGTGCTCGCGAACGACCAGGGCACCGGTCTCACGGCCTCGAACGCCTCGGCTCCTGCTCACGGCACGGTCACGCTCGACTCCGACGGCTCCTACACGTACACCTCGACGGGCACCTACTCGGGCATCGACACCTGGACGTACGTCGTCACGGACGCCGGCGGCCACCACGCGACGGGAACCGTCCACGATGACGGTCAACCCCAACGCGGTCGACGACACACTGCTCGCCACGCCGGCCGACACCGCTGAGACGGTGCAGTCGTCAACGGCGCTCTCCAACGACATCGGCACGACCGTCGCGGTCTCGGCAGTTGACGCGAGCTCGGTGCAGGGCGGCACGGTCGCGCTCAGCAGCGACGGCAGCTCGTTCGTCTACACGCCGAAGGCCGACTACTCCGGGCCAGACAGCTTCGGCTACACGATCACCGATGCCTCGGGCAACACCGCCACGGCGACCGAGCACGTCGCCGTCGACCCTGTCGCCAAGCCCGACGCCATTCCGGCGCTCGACCAGGGCAAGACCGCGACCATCGACGCGTCGACCCTCCTTGCCAACGATCGTGGCTCGAACCTGTCGATCACCGGCGTCTCGAACGCCACTCGCGGCACGGTCTCGTACGACGAGACCACCCAGCAGATCACCTTCACGCCGACCGCCGGCCTCGCCGGCAACGCGGGCTTCAGCTACACGGTGACCGACGGCACGACCCTGGAGACGACCACCGTCGTCGTCCCCGTCAACCCGGCTCCCGGCGACTACACCACGACGGCGACGTCCGGCGAGGGCGACGGCGTGAGCGCGGCCGACGGCGTCCTGTCCGACCAGCCCGACGGCAGCAGTGCGAGCCTCTCCACTAGCCCGCACCACGGTTCGGTCACGGTCGAGGCCGACGGCTCCTACGTCTACACGCCGGACGCCTCGTATTCGGGCCCCGACTCGTTCACCTACACCGTCACCAACCCGTCGAACCCGACGGCGACCGGCAAGGTCACCATCACGGTGCTGCCGCTCGCGGTCGCCGAGCACCTGACGACCGGCACCGATTCGCAGACGCCCCTGACCATCGCCGCGTCGACCCTGACGGGCAGCGACAACGGCGCGCACATCAGCATCTCGCAGGTGGGCACCGCGGCGGGCCCCGAGACGGGCGGCGACGCGACGCTGAACGGCGACGGCTCGATCACCTTCACCCCGACGGCGGGCTTCTCGGGCCCCGTGAGCTTCGACTACACGATCACCGACGGCACACATCAGTCGACTGCGCCGGTGACCCTGTCGGTGACGCCGGCTGCGAACCCCGTCACAGTCCACCCGACCACCGACGACAAGCCCATCACCCTGCCGGCCAGCGTCTTCACCGATGCCGGCAGCGGCTCGGGCCTCGAGCTGACCTCGGTCGGCGACGCTTCGGTCGGCACCGTCATCCAGAACACCGACGGCACCGTCACCTACTCGCCGCAGGCCGGTTTCTCGGGCACGTACACGTTCACGTACACCCTCGAAGACTCCGCGAGCCAGAAGGCCTCGGGCACCGCGACCATCGAGGTCGACCCGGCGGCCGGCTCGCTGGCCATCACCGCGGCCTCTGGCCAGGCAGACTCGGTCGACGCGGCTCACGGTCTGCTCTCCCCGGCCACCGGGGCCTCAGGATCGAGCCTGAGCGTCGCCCTCGACACCGACCCGGGCACCACCGCCTCTCACGGCACCGTGACGCTCGGTGGCGGCGGCGCCTTCACGTACACGCCGGACACGGGCTTCTCGGGCACCGACTCGTTCGACTACGTGGTGACCGACTTGTCGGGCGACCACACGGCGGGGGCCGTCACCGTCACGATCCTGCCGGCCGCGAACGGCTTCGGCACGTCGATCACCGACGCTCAGACCTACCCGTTCTCGAGCGCCAGCCTTCTGGCTCAGGCCTCGGGCAGCGGCCTCACGGTGAGCGTGCAGCAGCCGGCGAACGGCTCGATCGTCGACGAGAACGGCGACTACGTCTACACGCCGGCCTCCGGCTTCTCGGGCGCCGACACCTTCACTTACACGGTGACCGACTCGCACGCGCAGCAGCAGTCCGCCACCGTGACCGTGCAGGTCAGGCCCGTCGCAGCCCCCGACTCGGGCACGACGACGGCGAACCAGACTCTGACGGTCGACACCGCCCACGGCGTCCTGGCGAACGACGACGGCACGCTCCTCACCGCCGTCGTGAAGACGGGCGTGCAGTTCGGCAGGCTGACCCTGAACAAGGACGGCTCGTACACCTACGTGCCGAACACGGGCTTCTCGGGCACGGACAGCTTCGTATACACCGACACCGACACGACGGGGCAGACCGTCGACGCGATCGTCTCGATCGACGTCGACCCGTTCGTGCAGAATTCGAGCACTTCGGTCAAGGCCGACCAGACGGCACACCTGGACGCCCCCGGCGCGCTCGGCGGCGCGGTCGGTGACACCCTGTCGGTGACGTCCGTCGACGGCGGCAACCCCGCCGGCACCGCCTTCGTCGACGCTGACGGCAACTCGGTCACGATCGCCTCCGACGGCACGGTCGACTTCGTGCCGGCGGCGAGCTACTCGGGCGCCGACACGTTCAGCTACACGGTCACCGACGCGTCGGGCCTGACCTCGATCGGCAGGATCGTCGTCACGGTCACGCCGCGCGCTCTGTCCGACCTGCTGAGCACACCGGCCGACACCCCGCTGACGTTCGACGCCGGCGACCTCCGGAAAAACGACTTCGGCACTGGTCTCTCGATCAGCAGCATCACCCCGGCGCTCGTCGGTGGCACAGTGCAGCTCGGCCACGGCACGCTGACACAGTCGGGCACGTCGTACACGTACACGCCCGACGCGGGCTTCTCGGGCGCCGACGCTTTCAACTACACGGTGATCGACTCGTCGAACCAGACGGTGACGGCACCGGTGCGGATCATCGTCGGCGACCGCGCGTCCGACTACACCGCGACCGCGCCCTCGGGCGGCACTCTCGTGGTGCCCGCGAGCGAGGGGGTCCTGTCGAACGACTCGGGCTCGAACCTCGTGCTGAAGGTGGTGCAGAACGTCTCGAACGGCTCGCTGACCCTGCGCCAGAACGGCTCCTACTCGTACGCGCCGGTCAAAGGCTTCTCGGGCACCGACTCGTTCACCTACACGATCGACGACGGCGTCAACCCGACGCGCACCGGCACGCTGACCCTCACGGTGCTGCCGACCGTCACCGACGACTCCGACACCACTGCCGTCAACACGCCCCTCACACTGCAGGCTCCTGGAGTTCTCTCGAACGATTCCGGCACGCAGTTGCGGGTGACGCAGGTCGGCACCCCGTCGCAGGGCGGCGTCGCCACCATCAACGGCAGCGGGGCCCTGGTCTACACGCCGAAGACGAACTTCTCCGGCGTGGAGACGATCACCTACTCGGTGATCGACGAGAACGGCCTGACCCCGGGCGCGGCCAAGACGACCGCCACGGTGACCATCCACGTGACTCCGCAGTCGCTCGACGACTCGGCCCAGACGATCGCCGGCCACAAGGTCTCGGTCGACGCCGCGCACGGTCTGCTCGCCAACGACACGGGCACCCTCCTGGCGGCGGCGCTCAAGACGACTCCTGACGACGGCACCGTCACGGTCGCCCCTGACGGGTCCTACGTCTACACGCCGAAGGCGGGCTTCGCGGGCCAGGACACCTTCACCTACACGGCCACCGACTCGTCGGGCCAGGTGACGACGTCGACCGTGACGATCACCGTGCTCGCCGCGGCGAAGGCCACGAACGTCGGCGTCACGGGCACGCCCGGCGCGAAAGTGACGCTCTCGCCGCTGAAGGTCGACACCCCGACCGCGGGGGCGAACTTCGACTCGACCACCCTCCAGCTGATCGACCCGTCGACCGGCAAGCCGGTGTCGTCGTTCGCGATCCCCGGCAAGGGCACCTTCGCGGTCGCCGCCGGCCAGGTCGTGTTCAGCCCGGTCAAGCACTTCGCGGGCACCGCCTCGATCGCCTACGAGGTCTCCGACTCCGCCGACGCGCTCGTCTCCGCCACGCTGACGGTGAGGTACCCGACGCCGGCTGAGGCTGCGGCTGCGGCTCCAGGATCGGGGCACGGAGGCTCGACCGCCCCCGTCACTCGCGGTGGCGGGCACGGCACCGGGCCGGGTTCGCTCGCCTTCACCGGCAGCCAGGGCACGTTCGGCATGCTGCTGATCGGCCTCGGCGGGCTGCTGATGGGTCTCGCCCTGGTGCTGCTGCGGCGCTTCCGCCGCGAGGCGCCGGGCCCGCGTCGCCTCGGCCTCTAGCCGTCGGGCCCCTTCCGGTCGGCTGAACTCCGACGACCGGCACAGACTCTAGCCCGCGGGCTGGATTCCGTGCCGCTCGTCGGTGTGTAGCACGGCTCAGGTGCCCGGGCCGCCGCGCATGCTGATCGCGATCCAGTCGGCGTCGAGCGCCTCGAGCACGTAGCTCAGCATGTCGGCCGAGTAGGTGCCGTCGTCGCGCGCGTCGAGCAGCGCGTTCCGCTGCGCCGTCAAGATTCTGAGGCGGCCGTCGCGATCGAGCGTCGACGGGTCGGCGCCGTCGAGGGCTTCGTTCGCCGTGGCGCGCATCATCTCGAAGAGCTTGGTGCGTTCGGCGAGCGCCACGTCGGGATCCTGCGTGGCCGGCTTGATCAGCCTGACGAGCCAGCCGATGGTGCCGCCCTGCACGAGCAGCGACCCGGCAGCGACGACGAACGCGATGAACACGAGCAGCGCGCGGTGCGGCGGGGAGTCGTGGCCGGTCGGCAGCGTCTCGGCGGCGGCCAACGTCACGGCCCCGCGCATGCCTGCCCAGACGATGATCGACCCTTCCTTCCAGCCGAGCTGCTCTTGGAGGAAGTACTCGATGTCGGCGAGCCCGCGGACCACGCGCTTGCGCACTCGCGCGAGGGCGCCCTCGTCGGGCAGGGGGCGCCCTCGCCGGCTGGCCCGGCGGGCCCCGGCCCCTCGCTCGATGCGCCGCGCTCGTCGCGCGCTGCCGGCGCCTTGCGACTCGCTGCCTTGCGACTCGCTGCCCTGCGAGTCGGCGCCCTGCGACTCGCCGCCTCGGGGCCCGCCCCCCAGCAGCTGCTCCTCCTCCTGCCGCTGTCGCGCTTGCTCGTCGTGGGCGTCCTGCGCCTGCTGGATCTCCTTCAGCCGCCGCGCGTCCTCCTCGTCGCCCGTGGTTGTGGCGCTCGCCTCGAGGGCGTCGAGCTGCCGGCTCTCGTTCCAGCTGAGGGCGTTACCCGAGTCGAGGCGCTGCTGCATCGACACGAGCTGCTCTTTCATGTTCGCGCCGCGCCTGGTGCGGGTGCGCAGCAGCCCGAGCAGCAGGCTCACATAGCCGGCCCGGATCAGGACGGTCAGCAGCAGCGCCCCCGCCGCGATCCCGATGGCGCTTGCCACACCGGTCGACTCGCCCACCAGCTGCGACGCCAGCCCTGACATCTGCAGGCCGGTCACCAGGAAGAGCGCGCCCTCGAGCACGACCTCGACGGTGCCCCAGTTCTGCGAGTCGGACAGGCGATGCTGCGGGCTGAGCAGACGCGGCGCCAGCGTGCCGGTCACGAGCCCGGCGACGACGGCCGCCACGAGGCCCGACGATCTCAGCATCTCGGCCGGGATCGAGGCCACGCATGGCACGGCGAACGAGATGACGGTGTTGACCGTCGCATCCTTCACCCGCTTGCGCACCAGGAGGTTGAGGAGACCCGCGGCCCAGCCGATCGCGACGGCGACGGCGACAGAGTAGAAGAACGTGCCGATCGCCCCGCCGATCGAGAAGGCGGCGCCGGCCGCGACGATCGCCGACTTCAGGATCACGAGCGCCGTCGCGTCGTTGAGCAGGCTCTCGCCCTCGAGAATGGCGACGGCGCGCGGCGAGACCCCGACCTTCTTGATGATCGAGGTCGCCACCGCGTCGGTCGGGCTGACGATCGCGCCGAGGGCGATGCCCCACGACAGCGACAGGCCCGGGATCAGCAGGTGAAAGAAGACGCCGATGATGACCGAGCTGACGATCACGAGCACGACGCTCAGACCGCCGATCGCCCCGAACTCCCGCCGGAAGTTCATCGCCGGCATCGCCACCGACGACGAGTAGAGCAGCGGTGGGAGCACCCCCACCAGGATCCAGTCGGGGTTGATCACGAGGTTGGGAAGAGCGGGCACGAGGCTGAGGCCGATGCCGAACAGCACGAGCAGCAGGGGCGTCGCGATGCCGATCCGCGGGCCGAATGCCGTTGCCGCGGCGATCGCGAGCACGCCCAGCACCCCGAAGATCAGCAGTTCCATACGGCCTATCGTTGCAGGGTGAGTATCGACTCGCCCCTCCGTATTAGTGTGTCGCCGAACGGCGACATTGAGGGTTGTAGCCGTACGGCGACAAATGCTAATGTCTCCGTACGGCGACACCTGGAGCGAGGGCCTGATGTACACGATGCGCGAAACGTCCGCTCTCGTTCGCGAACTCCGTGACCAGCGCGGCCTGACGCAATCCCAGCTCGCAAGCCTGTCGCATGTCTCTCGCTCGTTCGTCGCCGACGTCGAGGCCGGCAAGCCCAGCATCGAGGCGGGCAAGCTGATGGATGTCTTCCAGGCCCTCGGGTTCGAGCTGGCGCTTCGCGACAACGTATCGGGCGAGGTGCGCTGGTGACCGAGCTCGACGTCCTGCTTGATGGGGCCCGCTGCGGTCGAGTGACGCAGTCCGCGTCGGGCAACCTGTCGTTCACGTACGACGACGAGTACCGCGTGAATCCTGTCGCCACACCGTTGCCGCTGTCCATGCTCCTGGCCGGTGCCGTCCACAAGGAGCGCGTCGTCCTTCCCGCCCTGCAGGGCCTCCTTCCCGACAGCGAAGAGGCGCTCCGAGCGATCGGTCGTCGATTCGCCGCGAACCCGGCCAATCCGTTCGCCCTCCTTCGGCACGTGGGCTCGGAGGTCGCCGGTGCCGTCCAACTCGTCGAGCCCGGAACCGCAGGATCCGACGCGACGGCCGGTCGCACAAGCGTCCGTCGCGTGAGTGACGACGAGGTCGCCACGATGCTCGAGCACGTCGTCAGCGAATACGCGGACGGCATCTCCAACGACGACGCCGTCGGGCGCTTCAGCCTCGCCGGAGCGCAGCCGAAGATCGCCTTGCATCGACTGCCGAACGGCACATGGGGCGTGCCGGAGGATGCGACTCCGACGACGCACATCCTCAAGCCCGTGACCGGGGACGTGCGACGAATCGACGTCGTCGAGCAGATGACGATGCATGCCGCGGCATTCCTCGGCAACACCGTGGCGTCATCCGAACTCATGACGCTCGGCGGGCGCGACGTCTTCGTGACGGAGCGCTACGACCGTTCTGTCGTCGACGGCCGCTGGGTCCGACTTCATCAAGAAGACCTCTGTCAGTCGCTCAGCGTCTCACCATCGAAGAAGTATCAGCACCGAGACGGCGGCGGACGCCGTTGTGCAGGGCGTGAAGCAGCTGCCGCTCGTCGTGGCGTGACCGACGGCCTGACGTCCTGCAACCTGCGCGCAGCGGCGTCAGCGCGCGAGCGCGCTGACCTTCAGGTACGAGAAGGTGCTGGTGTAGCCGGCGCCGCCGAGCGAGATGAGGCCGATGCGCGGGTGCGAGCCGAGGGCCGCATCCCACGTGCCGCCCTTGACGAAGTGTCGGCCGTCGACGCTCGTATAGGCGGTGTACTCGTCGGTGCCGCCGACGAGCCGGTGCGCGATGCGGAGGGTGGTCGACGAGCCGACCGGGCCGACGACCATGTTGCCGTAGTTCGGTGATCCTGCGGGCACCGGCGTCACCTCCTTGCCGAACTCGGTCTGGCGCGTGTCGAAGATCGAGTTGGACGTCAGCCGCACGTAGTTGCCGTCGTCGCCGTAGACGATGAGGCCGCCCTGCACGTAGTTGAGGCCGTCGCCGGTGGCCGGGGTGTTGACGGCCACCCGAGTCTCGACGACGTAGTCGCCGTGCGGCGCGGCCTCCGCGAGCACCGAGGCGAGCGGCGTCGTCGGCGGGTGGATGTCGGCATCCTGCGTCTGCCAGCGGAAGGCACCGCCCGAGACCGAGTACGTCGACTCCGCGGGCTGGCGGGTCCACGTCAGCGCAGTGGGCAGCGTGCTTCCGTCGAACGTCGTCGAGGCCGCACCGTCGACGCGCCCCGGCTGGTCGTCTGCCACGAATCGCGGTCGGTACGACGCCCGTTCACCGGGCTGAGCCGCAGGGCCCGCCTGCACGGTGTCGGACGGCCCCGCGCCCCCGCGAACGATCGGCCAGCCGTTCTTCCAGTCGAGCGGATCGATGAGCACGGGCCGCTTCGTGTAGCCGGGCTGCCCGGCGTAGTAGGGATCGCTCTGGTCGACCGCATGGTAGATGATCCAGCTCTGCCCGGCGAAGTCCGTCACGACGGTGTTGTGACCGGTACCCACCCAGCGATTGCCGTTCTGGGCCAAGAGCGGCGTGCCGCCGACGCGGGTGCTCAGGATCGAGGCACCGTCCTGGTCGAGGAACGGCCCGAGGGGGCTCCGCGACCGCGCCACGAAGACGCCGTAGCCCGTCAGGGAGCCGTTGCAGCAGTTCGTCGCCGACCCCATGAAATACCACCAGCCGTCGTGCTGCATCAGGTAGGTGCCCTCGTACCGGTTGTCGATCGCGATCGGCTTCTCGGTCGCAGGCAGCGAGCGAGTCCCGTCCGCGGTCAGCTGCCGCACGTTGACACCCCCGAAGTAGCTGCCGAAGTAGACGTACGAGGCGCCGTGCCAGCTGATCACCTCGGGGTCGAACTCCCAGCGCTCGCCGGTGCCGTTCGCGGCCTCCTGCGGGGCGACGACGGGGCCGCCCGAGTCCGTCCAGGGGCCGGTGGGGCTGGTGCTGGTCGCGAGGCCGACAGCGGAGCCGCCGCCCGTGGCCGCGCCGTCCGCCCCAGGAGTGTCGCTTGCGGCGTAGTACATGAAGTACCGGCCGTCGCGATAGAGCACGTCGGGCGCCCAGATGCCGTTGGCAGCCCCGACCCAGGTGGGCTTGGACGCCGGGGTGAACGCATCGTCGACGTACGTCCAGTGCGTCAGGTCGAGCGACCGGTAGGTCGGCACGATGTGCTGCACGAGCGACCCGTCGGCGTTCTTCTCGGTCGCCGTCAGGGCGTCGCTCGTGCAGTAGAGGTACCAGTAGGGGTCGCCCCGCGTGGCGCCGTGAAGCGCCGTCGGGTCGGCGCAGCTGGCGGCGGTCTGGCCGTCGGGCAGCGTGAGGGCCATCGGGTTTTGGTGAGTCGGGGCGACGGTCGGCGCCGAGTGCCCGGGCGCGGGCGGCGCAGCCGAGTGCCCGGCGGAGGTCGGCGGTGCCGAGTGCGCGGGTGTCGCGCCGGCGGCCGACGTGACCGGGGCGGCGAGCAGGCCGAAGGCAGCAAGAGCGGCAACCACGATCGTGGTGTGCCGGCGAGTGTGTGATCGAAGCATGGCGGTGTCTCTCTCGACGCTGAGGAGTGGTGCTTGCACGCTACTCACCGCGCGGCCGCCGCCGCCCGATCCGCTAGCCTCGCCGACATGGATATCGACTACGCCGGTGGCGGGGGATGGCTGACGTTGGCGCTCGTGAATGCGGGGCTGGCCGAGTCGAAGGGGCGGTCGCGGCTGACCTGGTTCCTGGTCTCGATCGTGCTGGGCCCGTTCGCCACGCTCCTGATCGTGACGTGGCCGCGGCCCGAGCCGCGCCCTGACCCGCGCTGAGTCGCGCCGATCTTCGGAGAGTCGGCGCTCACGCCCAGGTACGGAGGGCCGCGGTCGTCGCGGCGACGAGCCTCGCGAAGCTCCGGTCGACGTCGAGCGGCATGCCGTACCCGCCGCCGGTCTCGAGCGAGACGAAGCCGTGCAGCGTCGAGCGGAGGAAGCGCGTGGCGTCGAGCGCGTCGTCGCCGTCGAGACCGTAGCCGCTGAGGATCGTTGTGATGAGTGTCAGAAAGCGTGTGCTCGCCGCCATGTTGGCCTCGTCGTCGCGGTCGCCGGCCACCACGGTCAGCGGGTACTGCCCGGGGTGCTCGAGCGCCCACGAGCGGTACGCCTGTGCGACTGCGACGACCGCGTCGTCGCCCGAGCGCCCCGCGGCCGCCTCGATGATCGCGTCGCCCATCGCCACCTTGGCCCGGACCTCGAGGCTGCGCTGCAGGGCGGGGAGGCCGGCCACGTGCTTGTAGAGCGACGGGATCTTGACGCCGAGGCGCTCGGCGATGGCGGCCAAGGTGAGTGTCGCACCCGGCCGGGCGTCCACGATCCTGCCGGCCGCCTCGAAGACGACCTCTTCGCTGAGCCCTGCCCTAGGCACGCGAGCCGCCGCTCTGCGCGCCGTCGTCGGTCAACCCGAGGCCCGTGAGGAAGGCGACGATCGCGGGGTGCACCACCTCGGGCCGCTGCGTGTGCGGGTAGTGCCCTGCGTCGTCGACGATCAGCTCGTCGGCGTGCAGCTGCGACGTGACCCAGTGCGCCTCGGCGACGGCGTCTTTCCAGTCAGGATCGAGGGCGCCCATCACCACGAGCGCCGGCTTGTCGACCTGCGAGATGAGGTCGCCCGACAGCGTGTGTGTCGTGTGCGAGGTCTGCGAGAACGCCTTCGCGTGCCCCGGCTTCTTGAGCGAGGCGACGAGCGCCTTCCGGTAGGCCGCGAAGTCGACGGGCTTGTTGCCCTTGTAGAGCGTCGGCAGGTAGGCGTTCCAGACGGTGGAGGCCCACAGCGGCGCGAGCATGGCACGAAAGGCGAAGCGGCTGAACGCCGAAGCGTTCTGCGGGTCGCGAGCCCAGGGCCCGATCACGACGAGGCCGTCGACCAGCTCGGGCCGCTGCGCCGCGACGATCACCGAGACGGCGGCGCCCATCGAGTTGCCCACGAGCACCGCCGGGCGCCCGAGCTCTTCGAGCAGGGCGATCACGTCGGTCGAGGTCGCCTCGTCACCGTAGGTCGAGAAGGTCGTGTCGCTGTCGCCGTGGCCGCGCAGCTCGGTGGCGACGGCGGTGAAGCCGGCGTCGGCGATGGCGGGGGAGAGGAAGCGGAAGGTCGAACGGATGTCGCCCATGCCCGGGATCATGACGACGAGCGGGCCGGTGCCGCGCGTCTCGTAGACGATGCGCCCCTCGGGGCGGGCCAGGGCCGCCGTGGCGGGCCCGTTCTGCGTTGCGTTCATAGTGGCTAATATAGTTAGCCAAATAGCTAGTGTCAATAGCCAATTCGGGCCTGTTGGGGCGAACGGTGGGACAGGACTAGGTTGGAGGCCGTATCCGCGTGATCAGCGCGATGCGTTCGGGCGACGACGACGAACCGGGAGGGGTCCGGGCTCACGAGGCCGTCGACACCCCCGGTTCTCATACGAGAGGACCTGGGATGACCCCGCCACCGGCAGGTAGAGAACCCTACGACAGTGCGACGCAGGGGGCCGGCGACACCCGGCCGCACGTCGTCATCATCGGTGGAGGCTTCGCGGGCGTCGCGACGCTCAAAGCGCTGAAAGACGCTCCCGTGCGCGTGACGCTCGTCGACCGTCACGTCTACAACATGTTCCAGCCGCTCATGTACCAGGTAGCCACCGGCGGCCTCAACGCCGGCGACGTCACCTACTTCCTTCGCAGTCTGCGCAACCGCCAGCCGAACGCTAACTTCCAGCACGGCCTCCTCAAGAAGATCGACACCGAGGGCCGAGTGATCACGCTGGCCGACGGCGAGCAGATCTCGTTCGACGCCCTCGTGCTGGCCAACGGCGTCAACACGAACTACTTCGGCACGCCCGGCGCGAAGGAGTACTCGAAGTCGATGTACTCGCGCTCGCAGGCCCTCCGCATCCGCGACGAGCTCTTCACCCAGCTCGAGAAGGCGGCCGTCCGCGAAGACACCACCGAGGTGCGCGTCGTCATCGTCGGCGGCGGCTCGACCGGCGTCGAGATGGCCGGCGCGCTCGCCGAGCTGCGCGACCAGGCGCTCGTCACCGCCTACCCCGAGATCGACCGCAAGAGCATCACCATCACCCTGGTGCACCGCAGCGCCGAGCTGCTCAAGCCGTTCGCGCCCCGCCTCCGCAAGTACGCCGCCGCGAGCCTCCGCAAGCGAGGCGTGACCCTCCGCCTCAACACCGGCGTCGCCGAGGTGCTCAAGAACGGCGTCAAGACCGCCGACGGCGAGGTGATCCCCGCCGAGCTGGTGATCTGGGCCACGGGCGTGACCGCTCACGGCGAGGTCAACGAGTGGGGCCTCGAGCAGGGCCAGGGCGGCAGGATTCTGGTCGGCTCCGATCTGCGCGTCACGGGCCAGGACCGCATCTTCGCGGTCGGCGACATCGCCCTCACCCCGAAGCCGCTCGACCAGCTCGCCCAGCCCGCCCTCCAGGGCGGCGTGCACGCCGCCGAGATGATCCTGCGCGTGCTCGAGGGCAAGCCGACGCAGGTCTTCAAATACCACGACCGCGGCACCATGGCGACGATCGGCCGGCACGCGGCGGTCGCCCAGCTGCGTGGCGGCATCACCCTGACCGGTGTGCCCGCCTGGTACACGTGGATCCTGATCCACATCTACAGCCTGCTCGGCAACAGCAACCGCATCACGACGATGGCGCACTTCATCTCGCGCTATGCCTGGTTCACCTACCGCCGTGCCGTGCCGATCGTCGGCGACGTGCGCCCCGTCAAGAAGCACGGCGACCGCGTCGAAGACGTGCCCGTCGAGGTCGAGTCGCGCGCGTAGCTCTATCCCCCTCCTCTCGTGAGACTCGAGACCTCAGAATCGATGACATCCGACCCCGGAAAGCCGTCGAATTCGAGGTCTCGACGCCGTCAGAAGAGGGTGGGCTCGGGCGCCGCGGCCAGGGCGGGGCGCGTGCGACGGCCCCGCAGAGCGAAGCGGTCGTGCGCGGCGTCGTCGGGCAGCGGTAGGCCGTTGCGCAGCATCGACGCTCGCACCCGCGACCAGAACTCGTCGCGGTAGCCCTTCTCGGCGTACGTGCCGCCGCCGTAGATGCGCCGGTAGCCCGCCGAGAGGTGTGGCCGCTCGCGATCGATCCAGGCGAAGTAGAGCTCTTTGACGCCCGGCTGCAGGTAGAGAAGGTGCGGCAGCACCGCGGTGACCCCGGCGTCGACCAGGGCCGACATGAGCTCGTCGATCTGCGACGCGCTGTCGGTCAGCCCAGGCAGCAGGGGGGCCGCGAACACGGTGCAGTCGAGCCCGGCATCACGGATGGCGCGCACGGTCGCGAGCCGGGCCGAGGCGCTGGGTGTGCCCGGCTCCATCAGGTGCTGCAGCTCGTCGTCGACGACGGCGATGGACAGGCCGAGCTGCACGTCGACGCGCTCGCGGGCTGCGACCAGCAGATCGAGGTCGCGCCGGATCAGCGACCCTTTGGTCAGGATCGAGAAACTCACCCCGGCATCGGCCAGAGCCTCGATGATGCTCGGCATGAGCGCGTAGCGCCCCTCGGCCCGCTGATACGGGTCGGTGTTGGTGCCCAGGGCCACCCGGTCAGGGATGCTGCGCTTCCGCGCCAACTCGGACCGCAGCACCTCGGCGATGTTCGTCTTGACGACGATCTGCGTCTCGAAGTCGCTGCCGAGCCCCATGCCGAGGTGCTCGTGCGTGGGGCGCGCGTAGCAGTAGACGCAGGCGTGCGAGCAGCCGCGGTAGGGGTTGATCGTGTACTCGCCCGGCAGGGCCTTGGCGGTGGCCGGCACGTGATTGAGGGCCGATTTGGCCAGCACCTCGTGGAAGGTCATGCCCCTGAACTCGGGCGTGCGGATGCTCTGCACCAGGCCGGGCATCTGGAACGACGCGGCACGCTCGAGCCCGGGCAGGGCGCCCGGCGCCGCGGCGTCGAGCTTCTGCCCGGCCCAGCGCAGGCCGCCGGCCGGTGGCTCGGTGGAGGTGGTATCGGTCACGCTCCGTGACGCTACCCGGAGCCACCGACACTCGAGGTGCCCGGCGTAGGCTCGGCGACGTTGTCACCCCCTACGAAAAGGACCACAGGATGCCAGAACCCGTCGAAGTCGGATACGTCGCCTACATGCTGTCCGCCGACTACCTGGCCACGGTCGGAGCCGACTTCGACTCGGAGAAGGCCGACGACGCGATCCTGAAAGAGGTCAACCGACTGGCGCCCGACGGCGTCACGGTCTCGCGCAACGGCAAGGCGTTCGCGCCGGCGTCGCAGGCCGAGGCCGCGCGCGGCATCGACTGGGATGCCATCCTGACGCAGATCGACGTCGACCAGATCCTCGCCGACACCGGTCGCTGACCTTCATCGACCGAGCAGTCGCCTCGCGGCCGCCTCGATGACCGGGGCGTCCTGCCGGGCCGTACCCATGACGACCGAGTGGGTCGTGTCGAAGTAGCGGTGGGCCAGGATGTCGCGCATGCCCGCCATCTGCGCCCAGGGGATACCGGGCTCTCGTGCTCGCATCCCGGGGTCGAGATCTTTGACGGCTTCGCCGATCTCGATGAGGCGCATGCGGATCGCGTCGAAGACGATCCGCTCGTCGGCGTCTTCGAGTGCGACGTATTCGCGGATCGCCTGGCAGGCAGCGACGATGTCGAGCAGGCGCTCGGCCTCGGGTCGGCTCACAGCGCGATCGAGTCTCGGTCGGAGGACGCTCTGACCTCGGGCTTCAGCCCGTCGGAGGGCACGACGTCGACGTCGACACCCAGGATTCGCTCGGCCTCGGCCTGCATCCGCATGAGCGACAGCAGGCCCGACCCCGGCGGCAGGTCGACGAGCAGATCGACGTCGCTGGTCTCGGTGTCGTCACCCCGAGCCACGCTGCCGAACAGGCGTGGCCTCCTCGCCCCGAGCTCGGCCAGCGACGCGACCAGTTCGTCTCGGTGCGCGTCGACGAGCATGCGCAGGCGGCTCGGGCCTCGTGCTGTGAGCGACACCTCGAACCCGGCGGCACGCAGAAGTCGCACCAGGGTGCCGAAACCGGGCTCGCGGCGCCCGGACTCGTAGGCGCTGACGACGCTCTGCGTCACGCCGGCCCGGTGCGCCAACTGGCTCTGGGTCAACCGAGCCTGCTGCCGGGCGTCCCGCAGCATCTCACCGGCCTGCGAAGTCATGACTGGATTATACCGATTAGTCACTTATCGCGGATTGTCACTCTCAGAGACCGACGAGGCCGCGACGCAGCGCGGGCGACTAGCGTCGTGCAGAGAGGCACGGGCATGGCGCTCTGCCGACGAGGAGGAACGCCGTGTTCGAAGCTGAAAACCTGCGCGATTGGATCGGCGAGTCAGTTGTCGACCAGGACGGCGACAAGGTGGGCACCCTCGAGAGCGTCTACTTCGACACCTCGACAGACGCCCCGGCCTTCGCGACCGTGCAGGCGGGCGTCATCGGTAAGAAGCTCATCTTCGTGCCGCTGAACGGCGCCGTGGTCGCGCCGAAGTGGCTCAAGGTGCAGTACGGCAAGAAGATCATCAAGGACGCCCCGTCGATCGCGACCGACGGCGAGCTCCAGGCCAGCGCCGAGCCCGAGATCTTCGAGCACTACGGCCTGCCCTACCAGACGGGCTCGGGCGGCGAGCGCCGCCTCGGCCGCCGCTAGAAGGCGCAGCTAAAAGCACGCGATCGGCCGTCGAGGTGGTCCGCGGACCACCTCGACGGCCGATCGTCGACTTCTCGCGAACGGAGCCGGTCACCCGGTGTTCTGCAGCCCGGCCGCGACCCCGTTGACTGTCAAGAGCAGCAGGCGGTGGTCGGCGTCGGTGGGGTCTTTCTCGGGGTTCCTGCGGATGCCGCGCAGCGCGCGCAGCTGCAGCAGCGAGAGCGCGTCGACGTAGGGGCTGCGGAGGCGGACGGCCCGCGACAGCACGGGCCGGTCGGCCAGCACGTCGCTGTGGCCGGCGGTGCGGATCACCCAGTCTCGGGTGCGTGCCATCTCGGCGAGAACCAGGTCGGCGAGATCCTGTCGGTCGGCCAGCGCGAGATACTGCCGCGCGATGGTGTCGTCGGTCTTGGCGAGCGACATCTCGACGTTCTTGATCATCGCGGCGAACACCGGCCACGACCGGTAGGCCTCCTGCAGCAGCGCCTCGTCGCCGACGGCTTCGAGGGCGGTGCCGAGGCCGTACCAGCCGGCGAGGTTGATGCGGGCCTGCGACCAGGCGAACACCCACGGGATCGCCCGGAGGTCTTCGAGCGACGACACCGACAGGCCGCGGCGGGCGGGGCGCGAGCCCAGCGCGAGCAGCCCGACCTCCTCCATCGGGGTGACCTGCGCGAACCAGGAGGCGAAGCCCTCGGCCTTCACCAGCCCGAAGAACGCGGCACGAGACGCCTCGTCCATCGTGGCCGCGAGCGGCGCGTACGTCGCGGTCGCCGACGAGGTGCGCTCTTCGTTCGACGGGGCCGACGACATCAGCGTGGCGGCCGCCATTTGCTCGATGTGCCGGGCGGCGATGGTCTTGTTGCCGTACTGCGCGAAGATCACCTCGCCCTGCTCGGTGATCTTGAAGCGGCCGTCGACGGATCCGGGCGGCTGCGCCATGACGGCCTCGTTGGCCGGCCCGCCGCCGCGCCCATGGCGCCGCCGCGGCCGTGGAAGAGCGTCAGGGTGATGTCGTTGTCGGCGGCCCAGCGAGCGATCCGGCCCTGCGCGTCGTCGAGAGCGAAGGTGGCCGACACCGGGCCGACGTCTTTCGACGAGTCGGAGTAGCCGAGCATGACCTCGAGCTTGCGGCCCGTGGCGTCGAGGCGAGCCCGCACGTGCTCGGTCTCGATCGACTCCTGCAGGATGCGAGTGCTCGCGTTCAGGTCGGCGAACGTCTCGAACAGCGGGATCACGTCGAGCACGGGCGCCGCGTCTTCGCTGCCGAGCGCGATCCGCGCGAGTTCGAGCACGTTGGCGATGTCTTCGGACGACTGCGTGAACGAGATGATGTAGCGCGACGCGGCCTCGCGGCCGTAGCGAGTCTGCAGCTTCTTGACGGTGCGGAAGACGTCGAGCACCTCGATCGTCATCGGCGCGAGCTCGGCCGGGTCGGGCGTGCCGTCGGGGAGGATCTGCCCGGCGGCCAGTGCCTCGCGGGCCTCGTTCAGCGCTGCCCGGTGCACCTGCGAGTGCTGCCGCACCTCGAGCTCGGCCAGGTGGAACCCGAAGGTCTCGACCTGCCAGACGAGGCTCTGCAGCTCGCCGTTCGCGCTGCGGTGCGCGCCTGCGGCTCGCAGCGACGCCTGCACCACGTGCAGGTCGTCGAGCAGGGCGCGCGGGCCGGAGTAGGCCAGCGACTCGTCGCCGCGGCGGGTGGCGTCGATGCGCGCGGCGATGAACAGCAGCGCTCGGCGGTGGCTCTCGTTCGGCGAGCGCAGCCCGATGCTCGATGCCACGTCGGGGGCAAGCTCGGCCTGTTGCGCGGCGAGCGCGGCGAGTGCCTCGTCGGCGGGGGTGTCGTCTTCGTCCAGCGTGAGCGTGCCGCCGATGCGGCTCGCGGCGCGGAAGAGGCCCAGCAGGACGTGCTCGGCCGCGATCTCGGCAGCCTGGCCGGTGATCTCGGCGGTGACGTGGGGGTTGCCGTCGCGGTCGCCGCCGATCCACGAGCCGAGGCGCAGGAAGGCCGGCGCGACGGCGGGCTTGAGGCCGGCGTCGGCGCCCTGCAGGCGGTCGTCGAGCAGTCGGTAGACGCGCGGCACGGTCTCGAAGAGGGTCTGGTCGAACACGTTCATCGCAGTGCGGACCTCGTCGAGCGGGGTCGGGCGCGTGGTGCGGATCGGCGACGTGCGCCACAGAGTGTCGATGTCTTCGAGCAGGCGCCGCTCGATGTCGGACGTCTCGAGGGTGTTCGCGGCCTGGTCGCTCGCCGTCATCAGGTCGCTGATGCGCCGGATCGTGGCCGACACGGCCCGGCGTCGGGCCTCTGTCGGGTGCGCGGTGAAGACGGGGTGGAAGCGCAGGCTCTCGAGCCGGGCGTGGGCCTCGTCTGCACCGACCTCGTCGACGAGCTGCGCAAGGGTCTCGGGCAGCGAGTCGGAGACGGTGCCGGCCTCGGCCCCGCGGCGCTCGAGCACCCGCACGCGGTGGTGCTCCTCGGCGAGGTTCGAGAGGTGGAAGTAGCAGGTGAAGGCGCGCGCGACCTCTTCGGCGCGATCCTGGTCGAGGGCGTCGACCAGCGCCTGCGCACGCTCGAGCGAGGCGTCGCCCGACCCCTCGTAGGCGTCGATGACGGCCCGGCGCACCCGCTCGACGTCGTCGAGCAGGTCGGGCCCTCCTGACTCGGTCAGGACGCGACCCAGCAGGTTGCCGAGAAAACTGACGTCCTCGCGCAAATCGGCGTCGACGGCGCCGCGGATGTCGTCGCGGCTGGACCCGTCGGATCGTCTCGACCCTTCGACAGTGGTCATGGGTGATCCCTTCGAGGGTGGCTGAACGTCACCCACCATAGTTACCAGAGATGACGGCCTTGTTACGTCGGTCGGGTCAGCACCGCCTCGAGAATCAGCGGAGCTTCGACAGCACCCTCCGCACGAGCGCGTCCTTCGCCTTCGTGAACGGCGGGTAGGCGATGGCGAGGGTGTCGGGGTGCAGCGGTTTCGACAGCACGGCCTTCTCGTGGCTGAAGACGAGCAGGCTGCGCTCGCCGTGGTACGCGCCCATTCCGCTGGGGCCGACGCCGCCGAAGGGCAGCCCCGGCACGAGCAGGTGGGCCGAGGGCACGTTGAAGGCGACCGCGCCCGACGAGGTGAGCGTCAGGATCCTGCGCCTCGCCTCGTCGGATTCGGTGAACGCGTACAGGGCCAACGGCTTCGCCCCCGCCCGGATCACCGCGATGGCCTCGTCGAGACCCGCCACCGTCACGATCGGCAGCACCGGCCCGAAGATCTCCTGCTGCATCACCGGGTCGTCGACGCGCACCCCGGTCAGCACCGTCGGGGCGATGTAGCGGTCGGCCCGGTCGGTGCTACCGCCGAGGGCCGCTGTGCCGGCACCGTCCGCGCCGCCCGGCAGCAGGCCGGCGAGGCGCTCGAACTGCCTGTCGTTCACGATGCGGCCGTAGCTGTCGCTCTGCCGCGGGTCGGCGCCGTAGAAGTGCCGGGTGGCCGCGGCGATGAGCGGGACGAGCCGGGCGGCTGTGGCCTCGGTGGCGAGCAGGTAGTCGGGGGCGACGCAGGTCTGGCCGGCGTTCATGAACTTGCCCCACGCGATCCTGCGGGCGGCGACGTGGAGGTCGGTGGTCTCGTCGACCCAGACCGGCGATTTGCCGCCGAGCTCGAGGGTCACCGGCGTCAGGTGCTCGGCTGCGGCCTTCAGCACGATCTGCCCGACGCGTTCGCTGCCGGTGTAGAAGATGTGGTCGAAGCGCTGTTTCAGCAGCTCGGTGGTCTCGTCGGCGCCGCCCTCGACGACTGCGACGGCGTCGGTGTCGAGGCTCGCGAGCACGAGGCGGGTGAGGGTCGCGCTGGTGGCCGGGGCGAGCTCGCTGGGCTTCAGCACGACCGCGTTGCCCGCGGCGAGCGCGCCGACGAGAGGGTCGAGCAGCAGCTGCACCGGGTAGTTCCACGGCGCGATGATCAGCACGACCCCGAGCGGCTCGCGCACCACGCTCGCCGTGGCGGGCGCGATCAGCATCGGCACGGAGGTGCGCTTCGGCTTCAGCCACTGGCGCAGGTGCCGCAGAACGGTGTCGATCTCCGACACGACCAGGTTGATCTCGGTCAGGAGCGCCTCGTCGCGGTGCTTGCGGAGATCCCGGTGCAGCGCCCCTTCGATCTCGGGTGTGTGCTCGACGAGCATGGCCCGCAGGGCACGCAGCTGCGCGACGCGCCAGGCGTACGGCTTGGTCGTGCCCGTGTCGAAGGCGTGTCGCAGCGCTGCGACGGTGTCCACCGGATCCATGGGGTCAGCTTGCTCCGACCCGGGCAGGATCGGCCACAGTCGTCGTGATGAACCAGTAGATTCAATCCATGGAATCGCCCGCCCTCGTCCCCTTCTACTTCGACTGCGACACGGGGATCGACGATTCGCTCGCCCTCGCCCTCCTTCTCGCCGAACCCAGCATCGACGTGCTCGGCATCGGCACCGTCTCGGGCAATATCGACTCGACCTCGGCGGCCCGCAACACGCTCGCCCTGCTCGCGCTCGCCGGGCGCAGCGACATCCCCGTGGCCATCGGCGCGCAGGATCCGTTGACGCGCGAATACGACGGATACGTGCCCCACATCCACGGCAAGAACGGCATCGGCGACGTCGAGATCCCCGACTCCACGGTCGCTGCCGCCGACGGCACCGCCGCCCGGATGCTCGTCGCCCTGGCGCACGCCCACCCGGGGCGCCTGCAGGTCGTCGCCGTCGGGCCCCTCACGAACCTCGCCCTGGCCCTGCAGCTCGAGCCCGAGCTGCCGTCGCTCGTCGCCGGCGTCACGATCATGGGCGGTGCCTTCTGGGTGCCCGGCAACGTCTCGCCCGTCGCCGAGGCGAACGTCTTCAACGACGCCGACGCCGCGGCCGTCGTGGTGAAGGCCGGCTGGCCGCTCACCCTCGTGCCGCTCGACGTGACCATGCAGCACCACTTCGGCGAAGACCACCAGGCCGGGTTCAACGAGGTCGGCTCGGCCTTCCACTCGGCGCTCGGCGGCATGCTCAGCACCTACCTCGACTTCTACGAGGGCGTCTTCTCCGAGCGGCGCTCGGCCCTCCACGACCCTCTGGCCGTGGCGATCGCCACGGGCGACGTCGTGCCTGACGGGGTGCGCGAAGTCGGCGTCGAAGTGCGGGTCGACGGCGACGAGCGCGGCCACACGGTGCCCGTCGAGGGTGGCAGCCCCGTGGTGCGCGTCGTGACTCATGCGCCGGCCGACACGGCGACGATCCTGAACGCCGGGATCCTGTCGCTCGCGACCCCCGACCGCGTCTGACGGTCGGCCGCGTCTGACGGTCGGCCGCGTCTGACGGTCGGCGGCGCCTAGCTGCCCGGCTGCCGCCGCGGAGCGTTCAGCCACGGGCGCAGCACGCGCGTGGCCAGCGGCAGCACCCAGTAGGCCATGATCGGCGTGAGAATGATCGTCGTGACGAACACCTTCAGCACGATCTCGAGGTGCGAGAAGCCGGGGAAGACCAGCAGGGCCACGAGGTTGAAGGCCAGGTTGACCGGAAAGAAGCCGACCCAGATGCTCGTCGCCTGCTTCCACCGGGGCGGCGGGGAGCCGCCGGCGCCCCTTTCTCGGCCGAGTCGAACCAGCCCTCGATGCCGGTTCGCTTCTCGACGCGCGACTCCACGACGAGATCCTGCCCCGTCGCCAGCCACTCGCGGCGCTCGTCGGACGATTCCCACGACTCGAGCGTCTCGTCGTCGGCGAACCGGTAGAGCATGTGCCACTCGTCGGAGTCGGCGTGGGCGCGAACCCAGCCCGAGCCGAGGAAGCCGGGCCGGCGGTTGGCGAGGTTCACGCCGGCCTGCACCCAGCGGGTGGCCTCGGGGATGCGCTCGGGCTCGACGATTCGGGTGATGGACACGGTGACGGGAAGGGGCCTCGGTGCTTGTGGCAGTGGGGCGGCGTTCCGCGTCTCTTCTGGAGACATGCACAGCAGTATCGCCGATCGCTCGTTTCAGACGAGTTACATCCGGCATTGCTGGGAAGCCCTGTGGAAGCCGCTTGCTGGGAGGGAGCCGCTATCACGGTGGACTACTCTCGCAATCATGGTGGTCCGGCGTAACGACGAGGTCGATCTCCTGATCGATGCCTGGGCCGGGCAGCTGCCCGAGATCGACTTCTCACCGCTCGACGTGATGTCGCGCCTGCGGCGCATCTCCCTGCGGCTGAACTCGATCCGTGCCACGGCCTTCCGTAGCGCCGGCCTCGCCATCTGGGAGTTCGATGTGCTCGCGGCCCTCCGCCGCGCGGGCGAGCCCTTTCAGCTCAGCCCGGCGCAGCTGGTGCGCGTGACCATGGTCACCAGCGGCACCCTGAGCAACCGCCTGGACCTCCTCGAAGAGCGCGGTTTCGTCGAGCGCCGCCGCAACCCCGAAGACGGCCGCGGCGTGCTGGTGCACATGACCGACGAGGGGCGCGAGCTCGTCGACCGGGCCATGATCGCCCTCGTCGCCTCCGAAGAGACGCAGCTCGGCGCCCTCGAGCGCGAAGAGCGCAACCAGCTCATCGAGCTGCTGCGCCGTCTCGGCGACGCCATTCTGACCGATTAGGTCGGTCTCACCGATTAGGTCGGTCTCACCGACTAGGTGGGTCTCACCGACTAGGTGGGTCTCACCGACTAGCTCGGTCTCACCGACTAGCTGACGAGCTTGTACTCGACCAGCAGCTTATGGATCGCCTCGCGCACGAGTTCGCTCTGGCTGCGCCCCGTGCTCGTGGCCAGGCGGGTGAACGCGGCGAACTCGACCTCGGGCACGCGGCCGCGAACAGTGGGTGACGCACCGTGGGCGGTGCCGCCGACCGGCACGCGGCCGGGTCGGCCCAGTGCGGCCTGCAGAGCCTCTTCGCTGCCGTCCTCTCGGAGCAGCATGGCGCGGCCCTGCGCGGCCGCCGCGGCACCCGCAAAAACCTTGGCGCCTTCGGGAAGCGGGCGGTTCGGGTCGAGCAGCCCCTCGGCGAACTCCTCAGGCGTGACGTCGTCGTTATTCATGTAGGTTCTCCTCTCGATACCGGCGATGTTTCGGGCCCAGTTCCATCGCGCGTGCAGCATCGCATGGACCTGATCCTGGTGAGGGATGCCGTGTTTGCCAGCCGAGTCGAGCCACCGTGGTGCCATGACCGTACCATATGTGTAGCACGCATTCATGGCCACGCATTGAATTCGACCTCTGCCTAAGTCAGAGGCGGCTGCCGGACTGGCAGGATCAGCACGCCCGAGTGACGGATCGGCCTTTCGCTCACGAGCGGAGCGCGGCACCATGGAGCGCATGACCACGACCGCGAACGTGCAGACCGAGCCCACCGAAGACGCCTCCGCGCAAGAGTGGACGGCCCTTCAGGCCGCCGGCCGCGACCACCTGTGGATGCACTTCTCGCGCATGGCTCCGTTTCAAGAGAAGCCGATGCGCGTCATCGACCACGCCGAAGGCGTCTACCTCTACGACGACAAGGGCCAGAAGATCCTCGACGGGCTCAGCGGCCTCTTCGTGGTGCAGGCCGGCCACGGGCGCGACGAGCTGGCCGACGCGGCGGCGGCGCAGGCGAAGAAGCTCGCCTACTTCCCGGCCTGGGGCATCGCCAACCAGCCGGTGATCGAGCTGTCGGAGCGCCTCGCGAACTACGCCCCCGGATCCTTGAACCGCGTGTTCTTCACCAGTGGCGGCGGCGAGGCGGTCGAGAGCGCGTGGAAGGTCGCCAAGCAGTACTTCAAGCTGACCGGCAAGCCGATGAAGCACAAGGTCATCAGTCGCATGTCGGCGTACCACGGCACCACGCAGGGCGCGCTCGCGATCACGGGCCTCCCGGCGATGAAGCAGGCCTTCGAGCCGCTGACGCCCGGCGGGTTCCGTGCCGCCAACACCGACTTCTATCGCGCCCCGAGCACGGTGACGACGAGGTCGCGTTCGGGCTGTGGGCCGCGAACCGCATCGAGGAGGCCATCCTGCAGGAGGGCCCTGACACGGTCGCCGCGGTCGTGCTCGAGCCGGTGCAGAACTCGGGCGGCTGCTTCACCCCGCCGCCCGGCTACTTCCAGCGCGTGCGCGAGATCTGCGACAGGTACGACGTGCTGCTGGTGAGCGACGAGGTCATCTGCGCGTTCGGCCGCCACGGCACGATGTTCGCCTGCGAGAAGTTCGGCTATGAGCCCGACATCATCACCTGCGCGAAGGGCATGTCGAGCGGCTACGGCCCGATCGGTGCGATGATCGCGAACGAGCGGGTCATGGAGCCGTTCTTGCAGGGCACCAACTTCTTCCCGCACGGTTACACCTTCGGCGGGCACCCCGTCTCGGCGGCGGTCTCGCTCACGAACCTCGACATCTTCGAGCGCGAGGGCCTCAATCAGCGCGTGCTCGACAACGAGCAGGCCTTCGGCGACACCCTCCGCAAGCTCCTCGACCTCCCGATCGTCGGCGACGTGCGCGGCGACGGCTACTTCTGGGGCATCGAGCTGGTGCGCGACAAGGGTTCGAAAGAGACGTTCGATGCCGCCGAGCGCGAGCTGCTGATCAAGCAGTTCCTGCCGAACGCCCTGCTCGACAACGGCCTCTACTGCCGCCCCGACGACCGCGTGAACCCCGTGATCCAGGTGGCCCCGCCGCTGATCTCCGGCCAGGCCGAGTTCGACGAGATGGAGCAGATCCTGCGCGGCACCCTGCAGGACGCCTGGTCGCTCGTCTAGCGCCGCCCGCCCCGCTTCTTCTCAGGGCCGGAGGACGAGCGACAGGTAGTGGCGGAGGGACAGCGACACGTCGACGGTGTCGGGGGCGTGCAGCCACTGCAGCTGGATGCCGTCCCAGAGGGCGACGAATCCGCTAGCGGCCAGCTCGGGGTCGACGTCGGGCCGCAGGCGACCCTCGTCGGCCAGGGCCCGGAACTGCGCACCGAAGTCGGAGCGCAACCGTGCGAATCGACTCTCGAAGTATGAATGCGCAGGATGCGACGGCGAGACCGACTCCGCACAGAGGGTCGTGTAGAGCTCGATGATGCCGGGCACCTTCTCGTTGTGCTCCGCCTGGGCGATGGCGCCGTCGACGAGGCCGCGGCCCGCGGACACGTCGTCTCCGCGCTCGTCCCGGTCGGCGAGCACGGCCAGTAGCAGGTCTTCTTTGGCCGGGAAGTGATGCAGCACCGCCGACTGGCTGACGCCGCACGCCGTCGCGACCTCCTGGATGCTGCCCGAGCGGTAGCCGTGCGCGGCGAACACGTCGCGCGCTGCGGCGATGATCGCGGCGCGGCGCGCGGCGGTCTTGGCGTAGGGGCCGCGGGCTGCGGGGCCGGGGGCGACGCTGGCGTCGGGCATGAAAACAGTGTACTCACTCGGTATTCGTGTTAGCGTCGCGGCATGACGACGACGCCTGACGACGTGACCGATATCGTTCCGGGCACGGGGCGCCGCAGCCCCGCGCGCTCGTGGCTGCACACCGACGCCGCGAGCATCGACCTGTCGGGGGAGTGGGCCTTCCGTCTGCGGTCGCAGGCGGCCGGCGAAGACGAGTTCGCTGATCCTGCGACGCCTCTCGGCGGCTGGGACACGATCTCGGTGCCCGCGCACTGGGTGCTCGAGGGCGACGGCTCGTACGGCGAGCCGATCTACACGAACGTGCAGTTCCCCTTCCCCGTCGACCCGCCGTTCGTGCCCGACGAGAACCCCACCGGCGACTACCGCCGCGACTTCACCGTGCCAGCAGACGGGCCCGACGCCGCGCTGTGGGCCGGTGGCGCCCGGCACCTCCTGCGGTTCGACGGCGTCGAGTCGACCTACCGCGTCTGGCTGAACGGCGCCCTGGTCGGCACAGGATCAGGCAGCCGCCTCATGCAGGAGTTCGACGTCACCGAGATGCTCCATCCGGGCACCAACACCATCGCCGTGCGCGTGCACCAGTGGTCGGCCGCCAGCTACATCGAAGATCAGGATCAGTGGTGGCTGCCGGGCATCTTCCGGCCGATCACCGTGCTGGCGCGACCTGCCGGAGGCCTCGACGACGTCTGGCTGCGCACAGCGTGGTCGGAGGGGCGCGCGAGCCTCGACCCGGAGATCACGGCGTCACCCGACGCCTTCCCGGTGCGGCTGCGCATCGACGAGCTCGGCGTCGACGTCACGTGGGCGACGCCCGCTGACGTGCAGCCGCTCGAGGTCGCCGGCACCGAGCCGTGGTCGGCCGAGTCGCCGCGGCTCTACGAGGCTGTCGTCTCGAGTGCCGGCGAGACCGAGACCATCACCCAGCGCATCGGCTTCCGCACGATCCGCATCGAGGGCGATCGCCTACTCGCCAACGACCGCCGCCTCGTCTTCCACGGGATGAACCGCCATGAGGCACACCCCGACCGGGGCCGCGTCTTCGACGAGCAGCACGCCCGAGAAGACCTGATGCGCATGAAGCGCTTCAACGTGAACGCGATCCGCACCAGTCACTACCCGCCGCACCCTCGCCTCCTGGATCTCTGCGACGAGCTCGGCCTCTGGGTCGTGCTCGAGTGCGACCTCGAGACGCACGGCTTCGAGCGGGGGCGCTCGCTCGAGACGCCGAAGCCCGGCGACGACGCCTGGCACTTCGCCCCGGCCGACGCGTGGGAGAGCAATCCGAGCGACGACCCCGCCTGGCGCGAGGTGTACCTCGACCGCATCGAGCGCACCGTCGAGCGCGACAAGAACCACGCGAGCGTCGTGATCTGGTCGCTCGGTAACGAGGCCGGCACCGGGCAGAACCTCGCGGCGATGGCCGACTGGGTGCACGACCGCGACTCGTCGCGCCCGGTGCACTACGAGGGCGACTACACGGGGCAGTACACCGACGTCTACTCGCGCATGTACCCGTCGATCCCCGAGGTGGAGTCGATCGGGCAGGACTCGATGGCGCTGCTCGAGCGCGCGTCCGCCGCCGAATCGGCCCGGCTCCGCACCCGGCCCTTTCTGATGTGCGAGTACGTGCACGCCATGGGCAACGGCCCGGGCGCGATCGACCAGTACGAGGCGCTCGTCGATCGCTACCCGCGCCTGCACGGCGGCTTCGTCTGGGAGTGGCGCGACCACGGCATCCGCACGCGCTCGGCCGACGGAACGGAATTCTTCGGCTACGGCGGCGACTTCGGCGAGGTCGTGCACGACGGCAACTTCGTGATGGACGGCATGATCCTCTCCGACGACACCCCGACGCCGGGCCTCCATGAGTACGCGGCGGTCGTGGCGCCCTTCAGGATCGAGGGGGGTGCGGGTTCGCTGCGCGTCGAGAACCGCAGGCACTCGGCCTCGGCCGCCGACGTGCGGTTCGTCTGGCGCGTCGAGCGTGACGGCGCGCCCGTGGCCTCGGGCGAGCTTGTCGTCGGCGATCTGGCTGCTGGTGAGAGCGTCGACGTCGCGGTGCCGGGGGCGGCGAGCGCGGCGGGCGTCGCCGGCACCGCCGGCGGGTCGGCTGGCGCCACCGGCGGCTCGGTCGGCGGGGCAGGGGAGGTCTGGCTGACCGTCGACGCCGTGCTGCGCGACGACGCGGCGTGGGCCCCGGCCGGGCACGTTCTCGCCACCGGGCAAGTGCGGCTGGCGACGCCGGGCGAGGTGCCTGCTCGCGGTGGGCGCTCTGCATCCTGGGGCCCCTGGCGGCGTGACGCGGCCGACGTGCCGGCGCGCGTGGAGCTCGGCCCGGCGGTCTTCGAGGACGGCCGGCTGGTCTCGCTCGCGGGGCAGGAGGTCGCCGGGCCACGCCTCGCGCTCTTCCGCGCGCCGACCGACAACGACTCGCTCGCCTCGGGCGGCGCCTACGACACGGCAGGAGTACTGCCGGATCACGGCATGGGTGCCCCGGCGCTCGCGCTCTCCGAGACGTGGCTGCTGGCCCGGCTCGACCTTCTCGTGCCGCGGGTGCTCGAGGCGGCGACGAGCGACGACGGGCAGGCGCTGCGGGTGCGTGAGCGCTGGGCGGCGCCGTCGTCGCGCCTCAGCTGGGTCACGGACACCCGCTGGCGGCTGGTCGACGGGGTGCTCGACCTCGCCGTCGCGATCCTGCCGTCCGCCGGATGGGGCATCGTGCTGCCGCGCATCGGGCTCCGCTTCGATCTGCCCGGCGCCGTCGATGCGGCGTCGTGGTTCGGCACCGGGCCGCTGGAGTCGTATCCCGACAGCCGGCACGCGGCTCGGGTCGGTCGGTTCGAGGCGGGCATCGACGAGCTGTCGGTGCAGTACGCACGGCCGCAGGAGACCGGGCACCGCAGCGACCTGCGCTCTCTGACGCTCTCGGCCGACGGCGCGCCCTGGCTGTCGCTCGACACGGTCGTCGACACCTCGGGGCGGCTGCCGGGCTTCACTCTGTCGCGGCACACCGCCGAGGAGATCGCCGAGGCCGGGCACCCGCACGAGCTGCCGGAATCGGAGGCGACGTACCTCTACCTCGACGCGGCGCAGAACGGTCTCGGCTCGCGGGCCTGCGGAGTCGACGTCTGGCCCGAGTTCGCGCTCAAGGCCGAGGCGCGCACCCTGCGCTTCCTGCTCGCCCCCGCCTCCCCTTCCGCCTCCGCCTGATCACGCCCCTGCCGAAATAGCGACCGATTCGGCCCCCGAGTCACACCCGTTACTGCCGAAAAGGTGGGCGACGCGCGAATCGGTCGCGATTTCGCGCGCAAGGCCCGGTCGAGGCGCGAGAAGACCGGGTGGCGTGACGCGGATGGGGATTCCGCCGGGCGGCACGCTCCGTCTACCCTCGGAGGATGACCATCGACGTGCCCCTCGGAGCAGTTCTCACCGACCCGGCCGAGGCGATCGACGAAGCGGCCCGCACCATCGCGACCACCTCCGGGCTCACCGCCATCACGCTGCGGCGCGTCACCTCGGTCTCCGGCCTCCCGCCGGCCACCGTCGCATCGCACGAGCCGTCGATGAACGCCCTCGCCGCCCGTACCTTCTCCGACCTGGCCCGCGCTGAGATCGAGCGCATCGCCGACTCGATCGAGGGTGCCGCGACTCCGCTCGACGCCCTGAAGACGATCGTCGACTCGCTGCTCGGGCCGGCCCACGACCTCTCCAAAACGATCTGGGCGGACGCCTGGAGCGTCAGTCGCCACAACGACTTCATCGCCGTAGCCGCCCGCGAGAGCATGCAGGCCTGGCAAGAGCTGCTCGTCGGTGTCCTGCTCGCCGGGTCCGAGGCGGGCCAGTTCTCGGTGCGCCGCGCCGACCTCGCCGCCCAGCAGTTCTTCGCCCTCATCGACTCGACCACGGCCTACGCGCTCGTCGGCTACCTCGACTCCGACGCCCGCTCGCTGCTCGTCACGCGCAGCCTCGAGGTCTCGCTCGGCCTGCCCGAGCTCACCTTCTAGCCCGCAGGGCCGGCCTCGCCAAACCGGCCAGCCCGGCTCTCCCCTCCCAGCCTTACCTTTTCGGCACGATCTGACCTCCGAGACGGGCAGATCGTGCCGAAAAGGCAAGGGTCGAGCACAGCGGGGGCCCGCTAGTGTCGGCGCATGGCGACCACGACGACCGCGAGCACCCCTCTCCAGAACTTCATCGACGGCGAGTACGTCGAAGCCACCGCCGACGGGGCCGACCCCTTCGACCTGATCGACCCGGCCACCGAGCAGGTCTACGGCTCGTCGCCCGTCTCCGACCGCGCCACCGTCGACCGCGCCTTCCGCGCCGCCGAGAAGGCCTTCCAGACGTGGGGCGAGACGACTCCGGCCGAGCGCCAGCTCGCGCTCTTCCGCATCGCCGACGCGATGGAGGCCCGGGCCGAGGAGTTCGCCGACCTCGAGTCGCAGGACACCGGCAAGCCGCGCGTGTCGCTCGTCGCCGACGA
Source organism: Frondihabitans sp. PAMC 28766 (assembly GCF_001577365.1). Taxonomy (NCBI): domain Bacteria; kingdom Bacillati; phylum Actinomycetota; class Actinomycetes; order Micrococcales; family Microbacteriaceae; genus Frondihabitans; species Frondihabitans sp. PAMC 28766. Next base: position 49,626 of record NZ_CP014513.1, on the reverse strand, counting down.
GATCCTGCTGAGCGTCGACCAGATCCGCTTCTTCGCCGGCGAGGCCCGGCACCTGCAGGGCATGAGCGCGGGCGAGTACATGCCCGACCACACGAGCTTCATCCGCCGCGAGCCCATCGGCGTCGTCGGCCAGGTCACGCCGTGGAACTACCCGCTCAACATGGCGGTGTGGAAGTTCGCCCCGGCGCTCGCCGCCGGCAACACGACGGTGCTGAAGCCGAGCGACACCACGCCGCTCTCGACTCTCCTCTTGGCTGAGGTCGCCTCCGAGTTCCTCCCGAAGGGCGTTCTCAACGTCATCACGGGCGACCGCACGACGGGCGCCGCCATGATCGAGCACAGGATTCCGCAGATGGTCTCCATCACCGGCTCCGTCCGCGCCGGCATGGCGGTCGCCAAGGCCGCCGCCGACGACCTCAAGCGGGTGCACCTCGAGCTCGGCGGCAAGGCCCCCGTCATCGTGTTCGACGACGCCGACATCCCGAGCGCCGTCGAGGGCATCGTGGCGGCCGGCTTCTTCAACGCCGGGCAGGACTGCACGGCGGCGACGAGGCTGCTCGTGCAGAGCGGAATCCACGACGAGTTCGTGCAGGCGCTCGCCGAGCACGCACGGGGGGCTGCCCGAACCGGTGCCCCGTCAGATCCTGACGCCCTCTTCGGCCCCGTCAACAACGCGAACCAGCTCGCGCAGGTCGAGGGTTTCATCGACCGGCTGCCCGACCGGGCCACGATCGAGCTCGGCGGGCACCGCCAGGGCACCACGGGCTACTTCCACGAGGCGACCATCGTGTCGGGTCTGTCGCAGGACGACGACGCGGTGCAGAACGAGATCTTCGGCCCGGTGATCACGGTGCAGCGGTTCAGCGACGAGCGCGAGGCCCTCGAGTGGGCGAACGGCGTGCAATACGGCCTCGCCTCCAGTGTCTGGACGACCGACCACGGCCGCGCCATGCGCTTCGCCAAGCGGCTCGACTTCGGCTGCGTGTGGATCAACACGCATATCCCGATCGTCGCCGAGATGCCGCACGGCGGGTTCAAGCACTCGGGCTACGGCAAAGACCTCTCGTCGTATGGCTTCGAGGACTACACGCGCGTCAAGCACGTGATGTCGTACATCGGGCGCGGCCCGCAGCTGTGATCGGGGCACCACCCGACCTCCGGCACTTCTTCGAGCTGCTCGACGCGGTGCCGTGCGCCGACGACGCCGAGACTCTGTACTCGCAGGCCCGGCCCGGGGGCGACCTGCGTCGCCGCAACCTCCGGCACTACTTCGATCTGATCGCAGCGCAGAGCACCGAGCGCCGCCCGTTGCTCCTCGTCGGCGAGGCGCCGGGCTGGCGCGGTGCGACCAACACCGGCGTCTCGTTCATGAGCCTCCGCGAGCTCACGGCGAGGCCCGGCCTCATGACGCAGGATCCGACGGGCGACGGATTCGAGACCCCTTCCGCGGCCACGGCCCCCTGGGAGGCCTCGTCGAGAGCGGTCTGGGCGGCTCTCGCCGGCTGGCCGGGCCCCCTGCCGCTCGCTTGGCCGATCTTCCCTCACCACCCCTTCGTGGCCGGGCAGTCGCTCACGAATCGCACACCCCGGCCGTCCGAAGTACGGGACGGGGCGCCGGTCGCGCTCGAGCTCGCCCACGCCTTCGGCGTCGATCGGATCGTCGCCGTCGGCCGAAAGGCGCAGGGAGCGCTCGCCGCGAACGGTGTCGAGGCGGAGACCGTGCGCCACCCTGCGCAGGGCGGCGCGGCACTGTTCACGCGACAGGTTCGGGCGATCGGCGGCCTTCCGAGCTGATCGAGAGCGGCGACGGCGGGCCGTGCGGCGGACAGAAGGGTCCTCCGCAAGGACCAATTCTCTCGAAACCCATGCCGGACATTTCGTTATCTCGCGGCTCTCGCTTACCGTGATGGGGTGCCTCGTACCCGTGCCCCCCGAATCATCGGTTCCCTGATCGGCTTCGCCGGTCTCTCCGTCGTGGCCGGCGTGCTGGTCGCCATCCTCTTCGTGCCCTCCGTCGCCGTCGCCGGTGAGGGTGTCGTGACCGGGGTGAAGACGTTCAACTCGCTGCCGAGCTACCTCCAGATCACCCAGCCGGCGCAAGCGTCGTCGATCTACGCCAAGAAGGGCGGCCAGGAGGTCAAGATCGCGTCGTTCTACGTGCAGAACCGCACCGACGTCGAGCTGACCGCGATGTCGAAGCTGGTGCAGCAGTCGACGATCGACACTGAAGACCCGCGTTTCTACAAAGAGGGCGCGATCGACGTGCAGGGCACCGTCCGCGGAATCCTGGCGACGACCCTCGGCCACGACGTGCAGGGTGGTTCGTCGATCACCCAGCAGTACGTCAAGAACGTCCTCGTGCAGCGGTGCGCCCAGCAGTACGACCAGACGTCGAAGGCCGGTCAGGCGTCGGCCAACGCATGCTACGACCAGGTGACGGCGACGACGCCGGCTCGCAAGCTTCGCGAGATGCGGTACGCCATCGGCGTCGAGAAGAAGTACTCGAAGTCCGACATCCTGCAGAGCTACCTCAACCTGGTCGGCTTCGGCGGCACCGTCTACGGCGTCCAGGCCGCATCCGAGTACTACTTCGGGGTGTCGGCGAGCGCGCTGTCGCTGCCGCAGGCCGCGACCCTCACCGCCATCCTCAACAACCCGCAGAACCTCCGGATCGACCAGCCGGGCAACAAGCTGAACGGTGCGGCCAACCACTACGCGCCGACTCTCGCGCGACGCAACTACGTGCTGCAGCGCATGTACGTCGCCAAGGACATCACCGCGGCCGAGCGCGACGCCGCCGAGAAGACTCCCATCGCCCCCAAGATCACGCCCCAGTCGAACGGCTGCACGACAGCGGCCAAGTACGACGCCGGCTATTTCTGCAACTACGTCGAGTCATCGATCAAAGCCGACCCGGCCTTCGGCGCGACCCAGCCGATCCGCAACGAGAAGCTGACCGAGGGCGGCCTGTCGATCTACACGACGCTCAATCTCGACCTGCAGGGTCAGGCGCAGTCGGCGGTCAGCCAGTACATGCCGACCACCGTGCCGGGGTACTACCTCGGCGCCGCGAACGTCGCAGTCGAGCCCGGCACCGGGCGCATCATCGACATGGTGCAGAACACGAACTTCGACGAGACGTCGACGGCGACCACCGGGTCGACAGCGGTCAACTACAACACCGACCACGCGAACGGCGGCTCGCAGGGCTTCCAGACCGGTTCGTCGTTCAAGGCGTTCACCCTGGCCGCCTGGCTCGAGGCCGGTCACACCCTCAACCAGACGGTGACGACCACGCAGCACGCGTTGCCGTTCTCGGAGTTCACGAACTCCTGCTATGGCCTCGGGCCCGGCACCTGGAACGTCGCCAACGCCGACCCGGCTCCGGCCTCGATGACCGTGATGGCGGCCACGGCGCAGTCGGTCAACACGGCTTTCGCCGACATGGGCAAGCAGCTCGACCTGTGCAACATCGGCAAGGCGGCCCTCGGGATGGACATCCACGCCGCCAACCCGGCGTCCTACGTCGACGGCGGCAACCCGTTCGTCGAACCGCCCTCGATGATCCTGGGCACGAACTACATCGCGCCTCTGACCATGGCGACCGCTTACGCCGGTATCGCCAACAACGGCGTCGTCTGCACGCCGGTCGCGATCGACAAGGTCGTCGACCAGCACGGGGCCACGGTGCCGACGAGCCCGTCCAAGTGCACGCAGGGCATGTCGGCCGACGTCGCGCACGCGCTGGCCTATGCACTCCAGCCGGTGCTGAAGCCGGGCGGGACGGGCGCCACCGCGAACCCCAACGACGGCGTGCCGATCCTGGCGAAGACGGGCACCACCGACTCCGCCGTGCAGAACTGGCTGGTCACGTCCACCACGAAGATCGCTCAGGCGACGTGGGTGGGCAACATCGCCGGTCAGGCCGGTTTCTACAGCACCTTCATCAACACCCCGGCGCACGGCGTGCAGGAGGGCTACAACCTCAAGTTCGGCATGGACCAGCAGATCATCCACGACCTCAACGTCGCGTACCCGGGTGCCCAGGCCTTCCCGTTGCCTCCGCAGTCCATGATCGGCTTCGTCGCCAAGCCGTCGACCGGCACCAACTCGAAGAGTGACAAGTCGGGCACCTCGACCGGCAAGCCCGCCACCAACGGCGGCACGACGACCGGCGGAACCGGCGGCACCTCGAACGGCGGAACGAGCGGCGGCGGCAAGGTCGGCGGCCCGAGCACCAAGTAGCAGTGGTCGCCGAAGGCGCCGGTGTCGCGCGGCACCGCGCCCGCCGGGCGGGAACGGGGCCGCCCGAACGGGCGCTTCGGCTCGAGATCCAGGCCGCCCGGGCGATCGCGATCGCGTCGGTCGTCGTCTATCACTTCTGGCCGGGCCGCCTGCCGGGCGGTTACGTCGGCGTCGACATCTTCTTCGCGATCTCGGGGTACCTCATCACGGGTCATATCGCGAAACCCGTGTCGGCAGGCACGTTCAGCTTCCGTGCGTTCTACGCCCGGCGCGCCTGGCGGCTGCTGCCCGCCGCACTGACCACGCTCGCCGTCTCGACGATCCTGACCTTCGTCTTCGTGCCTCAGACGCTCTGGCAGGACTTCGGCGAGCAGATCGCGGCGAGCGCCCTCTACGTGGAGAACTGGACCCTGGCCGCGAATTCCGTCGACTACTCGGCCCTGAACGCGAACTCGAGCATCGTGCAGCACTTCTGGTCGCTGTCGACCGAAGAGCAGTTCTACGCGGTGTGGCCGTTGATCCTGTGGCTCTGCGCGGTGGTGGCCCGAAGGCGTCATCAACTGAATCGGGCCTTCGCCGTCGCTCTCGGAGCCGTCTTCGTGCTCTCGATCGCATACTCCATCGTCGACACCACCCACTCTCCCGCGTCGTACTTCATCACGACGACCCGCGCGTATGAGTTCGCGGCCGGCGGCCTGCTCTGGCTGGCGCTTCAGCGCGTCCGCCTGCCCGACGCGGTCGCGGCCGCCGCGAGCTGGGTCGGCCTCGCGGTGATCGCCGTGACGCTCGTCACCTTCAGTGCCGCGACCCCCTTCCCCAGCGGCACGGCCCTCCTTCCGATCGTCGGGGTGGCGCTGATCGTCGCCGGCGGGATGCCCCGGGCACGCTGGGCCCCTTCGGTCGTGTTCCGGCTCTCGCCCGTGCAGTGGCTCGGCGACGTCTCGTATTCGCTCTACCTGTGGCACTGGCCGCTGCTGATCGTGGCACCGTACGCGCTCGGAGTCCCGGCGGGGCGGCCGCTGCCGGGGGGCGCGAAGATCGCGGTGCTGGTGCTGGCGCTCGTCCTGGCGGACGTGTCGCGCCGCTTCATCGAGAAGCCGCTCATCGCGTACTCCGGCGCCCGACTCCGTTCACCACGACCGCGCTATCGCAGCGTCCTGGTGTTCGCGGTCGCGGCCATGCTCGTCGTGGCCGTCCCGTCCTCGGGCCTCGCCGCCAGTGTGGCCATTCGATCGCACGAGTCGTCGCCTCTGGCCGCCGCCGTCAGAGGTCTGCGGGTGACGAAGTGCCTCGGCGCCGCTGCCATCCGCCCCGGTGCGGACTGCGGGCAGGTCGCGACGTCGGCCATCGTTCCGAGCGCTCTGCAGGCCGCGTCCGACGACTTCGGGCAGCAGGCGGGCAAGGGCTGCCAGATCGACGGGACCGAGCCGGAGCCCGCCGTCTGCACCTTCGGCGACAAGCACAGCTCGGTGCGCATCGCTCTGGTCGGCGACTCGCACGCGACGAACTACGCCCCCGCGCTGCAGCTCATCGCCGACGCGCACCACTGGAGCCTGACCACCTACCTGCGCTCGGGGTGCCCTCTCACGTCGGCAGCGGCCTCGGTCGGCGCGGTCTGCGAGCGGTGGAACGAGCAGGTCGAAGCGCAACTCACAGCGAAGAAGTTCGACGTTGTGTTCGTCGCGGCCCTCTCCGACACCCCCGTCCCCTACCCGGGCCTGGCGTCGGTGGCGGCTCTGACGTCGGCCCATCGGGATGTCTCCGCCGCCGGCTACGCGAAGGCCTGGGCTCCGATCATGAAAGCGGGCTCGACCGTCGTGGCGTTGCGCGATGATCCCGACCCGCAGCTCGCGGGCGTCCGCGACGAGCCGACCTGCGTCGCGCAGTACGGTGACGGGCCCCAGTGCGACGTCTCACAGAAACTCTCCCTGATCGACGATCCGCTGGCCCAGGCGGCCAGGACAACGCAGGGTGTCGCCCTCATCGACTCCACCGATCTCTTCTGCCGAGACGGCGTCTGCCCGGCGGTGATCGGCGGCGTCCAGGTGTACCGGCAGTTCCAGCATGTGACGCAGACGTACATGCGCACGATGGCGCCGTATCTGGAGCCTCGGATCGTCTCCATCGTCGCAGCGGCTGCCGCGAGAAGGTGACTCCTGGTCAGACGGGAGTCGTCAGCTCGACCTCGGCGGCCGTCGCGGTGCCGGCGGTGCGGCCGGGGGCCGTCTGGTACGTCCAGTAGAGGTTGGTGTGCGCGATGACCTTGTCGGGCGCCGGCGCGCCCCACTCGGTCTCGTCGTCGGTGGTGTGCGCGTCGCTGACCAGCGTCGCGTCGTAGCCGCGGGCGAACGCGCCGTGCAGCGTCGACCTGACGCAGGCATCGGTCTGAGCCCCGGCGACGACGAGCCGCCCCACCTCGAGCCCGGCCAGCAGGTCTTCGAGGTCGGTGGCCTCGAAGGTGTCGCCGTACTTCTTGTGGATCACAGGCTCGCCGTCGCGTGGATCGAGCTCGGGGACGATCCGCCAGTCGTCGCTGCCGAAGTCGAGGCCCTCGTCGGAGTGCTGCACCCAGATCACGGGCACCGCCTCGACTCGGGCTCGATCGACGAGGCCCTTGATGTTCGCGACGACAGCATCGCGGTCGAACGCGTCGGCGACGACCCCCTTCTGCACGTCGATGACGAGGAGAGCGGAGCCCGGGCGGTCGGTGAGCGTGGTCATGCCGGTGAAACTACTCCGGGCCGCCGACACCCGCCAGCCCGCCACCCACCCCGGGGCTAGACCACGAGCGCGGCCTCGGGCGAGACCACCCGGGGCGCGCCGAGCGTCCGCCATGCTCGCGCCAGCCGGCCGATGGCATCCACAGCGATCAGCCCGGACGTCGAGATCGGGATCCTGATGTTGCGCTCGAATGCGCCGTCGATGCCGAACCGCGAGCCCGAGGTGATCGTGACCCCCTGGTCGCGCGCGGCCAGCGCGAGGGCCGAGCTGAGTGGCGCCCCGAGCCCCACCCAGATGGCGAGGCCGCCGTCGACCGCCGGCACGTCCCACTCGGGCAGATCATCGGCGAGCAGCCGCATCAGCTGGTCGCGACTGGCGCGCAACGATTCGCGACGGCCCGCCAGGATCTCGTCGAGGTGAGTCAGCGCCTCGCACGCCACGAGCTGCTCGAGCACCCCGTTGCCCATGTCGGAGGCCGGCCGGGCGGCGGCGATCCTGTCGATCATGTGGTGCTCGGCGCGGATCCAGCCGATACGCACCCCGCTCCACACCGTCTTGCTGAGCGACCCGACGGTGACCACTGTCGCGCCGCGGTGCGGCAGGGCCGCCATCGGCGGGGTCGAGAAGGGCCGGTCGATGTCGAGGTCGCGCGTCGTCTCGTCGATCAGCAGCACGGTGCTTGTGCGCGCCGCGACCGCGAGCAGACGCTCCCGGGCGGCCATCGGCATCGTGGCGCCCGTCGGGTTGTGGAAGTCGGGCATCAGGTAGGCGAGCGTCGGGCGCCCGTCGCGCAGGATCGCCTCCACGTCGTCCATGTCGATGCCGTGCGGCCCGACCGGGCTGGCCACGAGCCGCGCACCCGCCGCGCGGAAGGCGTCGAGCGCGTGGGTGTAGCTCGGCGACTCGACGAGCACTCGGTCGGCACGGCCGAGCACCGTGCGGGCGATCAGCCCGATGGCGTGCTGCGCCCCGAGCGTGACCAGGATCTCGTCGGGCGACGTGGGCGCACCGGCCTGCGTGTAGCGGTCGGCGATGAGGCGCCGCAGCTCGGGCATGCCGAACAGGTCGATTCCGGCGCCCAGGTGCTCGGGCAGCCGCGCTGCAGCCCGGGCCGCGAACCGGGGCAGATCGGGCCACGCATCGAGCACGGCCTTGCTGAGGTCGATCGAGAGCGGGCGCACCGCGACGTCGGAGCCGCGGCCACGGGCGAGCTCGAGGATGCTGCCCGAGCCCTGGACGCTGCGCAGCACGCCCCGCTCGCGCAGTGTGCGGTAGGCCGTGACGATCGTGGTGCGGCTGACCCCGAGGGCGGCCGCCATCTCGCGTTCGGCCGGCAGCCGGGTGCCCGAGCGGATGCGGCCGTCGATCAGCAGAAGGTCGAGCTTGTCGGCGAGCTCGGCGTGCGCGCGACCCCCGCGGCGCCACTCGCCGAGCAGCTGCACGAGCGCGCGTGTGCCGAGGGGGAAGGGGCCGGTGCCGGTGATCACTGTGGACATAGGGCCACTTTAGGCCGATTGGATCTTTTGGCGCGAGCCAATCGCACGATTGGATTGCTTTATGCTTACATTGGATGTCATCTCACACGTCGTCACCCCCGGCGGAACAGGCCACGTCGACGTCGGCCTCTCGATCGTCATCGTGGTGACTGCCGTGATCGCCGGTGTGCTCGCGATCCTGAGGCTCTACCCGTCGTGGGCGAACCGGACGCACGAAGCCGAGTCGCACGAGGGCGCGCTGCCTGAGGGCACGCTGCCTAAGGCCACTGCTCGCGAGGCAGAGCGCAGCGAGCGCATTCTGAAGCGCTGACGCCCAGTCTTCGCCGACTCAGTAGAGGGAGTGGAGCAGCGCGCTCGACCGCGCGATGCTGACCACCAGCCCCGCGACGAAGACCACGATCATGACCCACATCGGCCAGAACGCGCGCGTCGCACCGACCTGGTGCGCGATCACCGTTCGGCCGATCACGTAGACCGGCGCAAACAGGAAGGTCCACGCCCAGGCGAAGGGTCGCACGACACCACGCCGCGCGAGTTCACGACGATCGAAGTAGGCGAGCACGACGGTGGCGCCGTAGATCGCGAAGGTCGCGCCGAGAGCGACGAAGTAGCCCGGCGTGTAGACCGAGCCGGGGTCGATGGTGCGTACGTGCTCCGGGCCGATCGTCTCGAACCGATACGACGTCGAGTACAGGAAGCTCGCGGGGATGCTGACGAGCGGCAGGAGCACGATCAGCCAGATGAAGACGGTCCACGCCGACGTCGCGGGCTGCAGCTCCGGTCGCTCCCAGTGCGGCGCGTACCCGGATCCGGGTGCGACCGCGAAGGCGACGGGTGGGGCGGTCTGCGCGGTCCACGCGGCGCCGTCCCACCAGCGAGACCCGGGAGCCCCGGACGGCTCTGGGTACCACCCGGCGGGGGCGGGGATGTATCCGTTCGACTTCTCGTCGCTCACGCGGGTCCTCTCCGTCACGACGCGAGGAGGCTCTGGCATCCTCGCCGTGTACCAACATATCAGCGCGACGGCAGGCGTGACCGCGCGCCGTCGACGAGAGCCCATACGCCGGCTGCCGCAGCGAGCACGACGACGAGCGTCACCACGCCGGGCCAGGCGGCGCCGGCGAAAGCGAAGCCGGCCGACCAGCCGACCACGCTCGATCCTGCGTAATAGAACAGGTTGTAGAGCGACGCGGCTTGAGCGCGGTGCTCGGGCTCGGCACGGGCGCCCACCCAGCCGGAGGCCACCGAGTGGGCTCCGAAGAACCCGGCCGTCAGGATCACGAGGCCGGGCACGATCGCCCACAGACTCGGCGCCAGCGTCAGCAGGACGCCGCCGACCATGACCCCGATCGACGTCACCAGCACCACGTGTCGGCCCGCGCGCACGACGAGACCGCCGGCGACGCGCGATGACACCGTGCCGGCCAGGTAGGCGAAGAAGAGAAGGGCGGACTCGGACGGGGTGAGGTCGAACGGCTTCGCCTCGAGCCGGAACGACAGGTAGTTGTAGACGGCGACGAACCCGCCCATCAAGAGCAGGCCCTGCGCGAACAGCACGACGAGGCCCGGAGTGCGGAGCTGTCGCCCGGCCGTCCGCAGCACGTCGCCCGCGGGGACGTCGCGCCGCACGAACCCGCGCGGCACCGGCACGAGCAGCGCGAACACCACCGTCGCGGCGGCCGAGACGAGCACCACGACCAGTACGCCCACGCGCCAGCCGGCCGCCTCGCCGATCGGGGCGGCCACGATGCGCCCGAGCAGACCGCCCAGCGTCGTCCCCGACACGTACGTGCCTGCAGCGACGGCCGCCCACGCGCGAGTGACCTCTTCGTGCAGGTACGTGACGGCGATCGCGGGGACGCCGCCCAGCGCGAAGCCCTCGACGACCCGCAGGATCAGAATGCTGGTCAACCCGGGCAGGAAGGGCACGATCACCCCGGCGACGCAGGCCGCCACCAGCGAGACGCGCATCACCGTCAGGCGCCCGAACCGGTCGGCTGCCCACGACCACGGCAGCACGCCCGCCGCCAGCCCGATCGTGGCCGCCGAGACGGAGAGCGCGGCCTGAGCCGGCGCCACGTGGAGGTCGCGCGAGACGAGCGGCAGTACGCCCTGCACCGAGTACAGCTGTGCAAAGGTCGCGATGCCGGCGAAGAAGAGGGCCAGCAGGATGCGACGGTACGGCTTCGACCCGCGGTCGTGCCCTTCGAACACGGCGACGGTGTTCGGCGGGCTCATCGCTTCCAGCCTACGACCGCCTCAGTCGTCGGCGGCAGGTGAGTGGCAATTTCGCGCGGAGAATCGGGCCAGAAGCCGCGGGAATGTGCCACTCACCGGGCGTGGAGAAGGCCCCCGCCTGCAGAGCAGGTGGGGGCCTTCCGAGGGGGGAGCGCTAGACCGCGGCGGGGGTGTCGACGTGCGCGCTGAGCGTGCCGTCGGCTGCAGTGAGCCGCACCATGTCACCGGCAGCCAGCGCCCCGTCGACCAACAGGCCGGCGATCCTGTCGTCGACCTCGCGCTGGATCAGGCGACGCAGTGGGCGGGCGCCGTACTCCGGCTCGTAGCCGTGCTCGGCCAGCCACTCGAGAGCCGAGTCGTCGGCCGTGAAGCGGATGTCCTGCACCAGCAGGCGGTGCTCGGTGCCCTGCAGCATCAGCGACACGATCTCGCGGATCTCAGACTTCGACAGCTTCTGGAACAGCACGATCTCGTCGATCCTGTTCAAGAACTCGGGGCGCATCGCCTCGCGCAGCTTGCCCATGACGCGGTCACGCAGGGCCTTGTCCGAGCCGAAGCCGTTGCCGGCGCTGCCGTCAGCCGCAGACGCGACGAAGCCGAGGGCACCGCTCCGCGACGCGAGGAACTCCGAGCCGAGGTTCGACGTCATGATGATCACCGTGTTGCGGAAGTCGACCGTGCGGCCCTGGCCGTCGGTCAGGCGACCGTCGTCGAGCACCTGCAGCAGCAGGTTGAACACGTCCGGGTGCGCCTTCTCGATCTCGTCGAGCAGGATCACCGAGTACGGGTTGCGCCGCACCTTCTCGGTCAGCTGGCCGGCCTCGTCGTAGCCGACGTACCCGGGAGGGGCACCGACCAGGCGCGAGACGGTGTGGCGCTCGCCGAACTCCGACATGTCGAAGCGCAGCATCGACGACTCGTCGCCGAAGAGCGACGACGCGAGCGCCTTCGCCAGCTCGGTCTTGCCGACACCGGTCGGGCCGAGGAAGAGGAAGCTGCCGGTGGGGCGACGGGAGTCGCCCATTCCGGTGCGGCTGCGACGGATCGACTTCGCGATGGCGGCCACCGCATCGTCCTGCCCGATGACGCGAGCGTGCAGCTCGTGCTCGAGTACGGCGAGGCGCGACTTGTCGCCCTCGGTCATCCGCTGTGCGGGGATTCCCGTGGCACGCGAGACCATCTCGGCGATGTCCTCTTCCGAGATCACTGCGTCGATCGACGTCATCGAGGGCGCAGGATGCGACGTGGCCGCCTCGAGGCGGGTCTCGACCTCCTGCATCCGGTCACGCAATCCTGACGCCTCTTCATAGCGCTCGGCAGTCACGGCCTGGTTCTTGGCGGACTCGAGGTCGGCGAGCTCGGCCTGGAGGGCCGAGACGTCGACGGTGGAGCCGACGCGCAGGCGGCGACGAGCGCCGGCCTGGTCGATCAGGTCGATGGCCTTGTCGGGGAGGAAGCGGTCGGAGACGTAGCGGTGCGAGAGCTCGACCGCGGCGCGGATCGCCTCGGGCGAGTACGTCACCGCGTGGTGCTCTTCGTAGCGCGGAGCGAGACCCGCCAGGATCTGCACCGCGTCCTCCACGCTCGGCTCAGGAACCTGAACGGGCTGGAAGCGGCGCTCCAACGCGGCGTCCTTCTCGACGCGGCGGTACTCGGCAAGAGTCGTCGCGCCGACGATGTGCAGCTCGCCTCGGGCCAGTCGGGGCTTCAGGATGTTGCCCGCGTCCATGCCGCCGTCGCCGCCGGATCCTGCGCCCACGACCGTGTGCAGCTCGTCGATGAAGACGATCAGCTCGTCGGAGTGCGCGGCGATCTCGTCGATCGCCTTGGTGAGGCGCTCTTCGAAGTCGCCGCGATAGCGCGTGCCCGCCACCATCGACGCCATGTCGAGGGCCACGACGCGCTTGCCGCGCAGGGGCTCGGGCACGTCGCTGTCGGCGATGCGCTGGGCGAGGCCCTCGACGATCGCGGTCTTGCCGACGCCGGGCTCGCCGATCAGCACCGGGTTGTTCTTGGTGCGGCGCAGCAGGATCTCGACGGTCGATTCGATCTCGTCGGCGCGACCGATCACGGGGTCGAGCTTGCCCTCGCGAGCGCGGGCGGTGAGGTCGGTGCCGAACTGATCGAGGGTGGGGGTGTCGGACTGAACCGCGCCCGTCGCATCCTGTGCCGTCGCAGTGCCGGGCTGGCCGCCGCCGCCCTGGGCGAAGCGCTGCATCGCCTCGGGGGTCACGCCCGCCGCGGAGAGCAGCTGGCCGGGCACGGAGTCCTGGTTGACGACGAGCGCGAAGATCAGGTGCTCGGGGTCGACGTAGGTCGAGCCGAACGCGCGAGCCGCCTGAGCGGACTCGAGCAGCACGCGCTGCGCCGCCGGGGTCAGCGGCGGGCGCTCAGAAGCATCGCCGGACGCGCCGGGGAGACGGCCCTCGATGGAGTGCACGAGGGAGTCGCGGTCGGCGCCGGCGAACGCGACGAGGTCGCTCGCGGGGTGCTCGTCGACCGCCGCGCGCAGGATGTGCAGCGCGTCGATCTCGGAGTGACCGTGCGAGACGGCGAACTCCCGGGCCTTGCCGAGCAGTTCGTGGGTGCGGCGGCTGAGCAGCCTGCCGATGTCGATGGGGCGGCCGAACTGGCCGCCCTGCTGCCCGCCGAGCAGGCGCGCCAGCATGTCGTTGAAAGACTCGGCGTCGAAAGAGCCGTTCTCGTTCGATGAGGACTGGTCGCCGGAAGCGGGTCCGAAGTTGTCAGGCAATGTACCTCCAGTAGAAACATGAGTGCCGTTGACTCAAGTAACCAGAGGGAAGCACCTGCCATTCCCGACTCCAGAAAAAAGTTGAGTCGGACCCGCTCAGGTTTGGTGAAAACCTATTTGTAGACGCCCTCCGCCAGCATCTGCGTCGCACGGGCGGCGAATTCTCCGCGGACGAGGAGCTCGTACCGGCCTGCCTCCATCGTCTTCACCGAGGCGAAGTCCCGCTGGCCGCGGGTGGCCGCGTGGCCGACGAACCCGAAGATCGCGCCCCACACGGCACCGAGGATCAGCGCGACGATCAGCACGATGAAGAAGTTGTCGTTCGGAATGAAGAAGCCGAAGAGCAGCCCGGCGAGCAGGCCGAACCACGCGCCCGAGCCGATGCCGCGCACGGCCGCCGAGCCATTGGTCACGCGGCCGGCGACGTTCTCGACCGTGCGCAGGTCGTGGCCGACGATCGAGACGTTCTCGACGGGGAATCCGTCGTCCGACAGCTTGTCGACCGCGCGCTGGGCATCCTCGTACTTCGTGTAGCTCGCGACGACCTGCGGGTACGAGCCGCCGACGAACGCCCCCACGCCGCCGACCGACTCGGCCGCCGACCCGGTCGCGTCGGCCACGGGCTGCTGCTGAGCCGGCGGAGGGGTGGAACCGTGAGGGGCGTACTCGCCGTACTGCGGGCGGCCCTCGGGCTGAGAGCCGTGCGGCGGGGTCTGATCGGTAGGCATGTGATCTCCTGAAGTCGATGTGAAGCGGGTGTGCACTCCCTAGCCTGGCGGTTCGCGCTGACGCTTTCCGGCATCTGGGCGAATGCCTAGCAAAAAAAACCGCTGCGCGAAAGGGATACCCAACCGATCAGATCACGTGCCAGAATCCTGCCGATGTCCACCCAGCACCATGATCAGCGGCACGACTCGCGATCCTCTCTCCCCCTGCACTTCGAAGTCGAAGGCACCGACCTCGACGAAGCGCGCGACTTCTTCAGCGACGGCTACAACGGCTCGGGGTTCCATGTCGAACGCTCGGCGCGTGACTTCTCGTATCGTCACACGGCCTCGGGCGACGCCGACATGACACTGAGGTCGTCGTCGCTCATGGGCAGCGTGCGGGGCACGGTGCAGCCGAAGGACAAGTACATCGTCGCCTGGATCTCGAGCGGGTCGGGGGTCATGGACATCGGCGGCGACGAGGCGTCGATGACTCTGGGGCGGCCGGCGATGTTCCCGACCGGCAAGCGTTACGCCTTCCACTTCATCGACGCTCGGCAGAATCTCGTGCACTTCGACGCGCGCTTCCTCGAGCGGATCGCGGCCGAGCAGAGCGGCGCCGCCCCGGGGCCCCTGCACTTCCATCACCAGATCGTGCCCGAGCCCGACGCGCTGGCTCGCTGGAAGGCGACCATCACCTCGGTCGCGCGCACCGTGCTCGGCGGCCCCGGCGAGCCGCCTGCAGGCGCCCTGCTCCGCTTGGAGGCCAATCGCCTCGCAGCCTCGGCCCTGCTCGACACGTTCGCGCACGACGCACCGCGCACGGCGACCCTTCTCGCCCTGCCTCCGCACGCGAAGCTGCGCGCGGCGATCGATTTCATGCACGCCCGGTCGGAGGAGCCGATCTCGGCGACCGACATCGCTGCGGCCTCCGGGCTCAGCCTGCGCGGCCTCCAGCACGTCTTCAGCCAGCAGCTCGACACGACGCCGACCGAATACCTCCGCGGCCTCCGGCTCGACCGCGTGCGAGCCGAGCTGACGGCGATGGCGCCCGGCGAGACGACGGTGTCGGCGGTGGCTCGTCGCTGGGGGTTCGCGCACGCGGGGCGGTTCGCCGGGTCGTACCTGCGCCGCTTCGGCGAGTACCCTGCGGTGACGCTGGGGCGCTAGCCGGTGGCACGCTGGTGCTGCTCTGGCGCTGCTCTGGTGCTGCTCTGGTGCTGCTCTGGTGCTGCTCTGGCGCTGAGGCTGCGGTGACGCGAAGGATTCTGGGGCGCCGGGGCTGCGGGGCGCCCCATATTCTCGTCGTATGAGTTCTGTGTCGCCTCGCCCTGCATCCGCTTTCGTCGTCGGCGAAGCCCTCATCGACGTCGTCGTCGACGGCGACCGGCGCGACGAACACCCCGGCGGCAGCCCGATGAACGTCGCGTACGGGCTGGCGAGGCTCGGCGTGCCCACCGTGTTCCGGTCGGTGCTCGGCCGGGACGCCCGCGGCGACGCGATCGCTCGGCACCTGGCCGAAAGCGCGGCGACTCTTGATCCTGCATCTCTCACCGACTCGCCCACCTCGACCGCCGTCGCGACGATCCAGGCCGACCGGCACGCCGAGTACACCTTCGACATCGCCTGGAACCCGGGGCCTCTCACGGCGTCACAGGATGCCACGCTCATCCACGCGGGTTCGATCGCGTCGGCCCTCGAGCCGGGCTCCGACGACGTGCGGCGCCTGTTCGACTCTCAGCGCACGGGCACCGCGCTGCTCAGCTTCGACCCGAACGTGCGCCCGGGTGTCACGCCCTCCCGCCCGGCCGTCGTCGCCGCGGTCGAGGCGCTGGCCGCCAGCGCGCACGTGGTGAAGCTCAGCGACGAGGACGCCGCCTGGCTGTTCCCGTCGCTGTCGGCCGACGCCGTGCTCGACTGGTTCCTGTCGCGCGGGGCGGCGTTGGCCGCGATGACGCGGGGAGGCGACGGCGCCCTCGTCGCCTCGGGTGCCGATCGCCTCTCGCTGCCGTCGCTGCCGGTCGAGGTGGTCGACACGATCGGCGCAGGCGACTCGTTCATGTCAGGGCTGCTGTGGGCGATCCTCGACCGAGGCTTGGCGCCGAAGCTGCGCGCTGGCGTCATCGTGCGTTCCGACCTCGAGGCCGTTGCCGCCGTCGCACTGCAGAGCGCACGCGTCACCGTCTCGCGCGCCGGCGCGAACCCGCCCACCCCCGCCGAGCTCGCCGCGCCCTGATTTCTTTCGCTCACGGTCTGCGCCCCGCGAGGGCCATGACCCGAGCAACATCGATCACAGTACCGATGGACCCCGGTGCTAGGGCGCTCGCGAGGTGGTCGATGTCGTCGAGTGCCCTGGCGATGTCAGTTCGAAGGATCGGTTCGTGGTGGATTCGAGGCCACACCGTCGAGCTGTACGTGTTGGCCAGGAGGTGTCTCCAGAATCCGAACGAGAGTTCGGCGACGAGTCTCCCGGCAGTGGACTGTCCGTGCCTTGTCGCGCGAGAGAGAGCCTTGGCAACGTCGGCTTGGGCTCGCGCGTCCAGACGGAGGGTCTGGTCGAGCCACCATTCGCCCTTCGGGCTGGTGGCAGACAGCCGGCGGTGGATGACATTGCGGAGAATCACTTCGAGGTGCCCGACAATCTGGAACAGGCCCGCCGATGCCCCGGCGTTCCAGACATTGAGCTCGACTTCATCGCCTCCGGCCGCGCGATATGAGCCTAGGCGTTCGGCGCTGACCCACCGTTCAGAGTGTGGGAAGTGAGGCGAAGCGAGCAGATGACTTGCTGCTGTCTCCTGGTTGAGAAGGCCCCGGAGCGATCCCTGCTGTGCAATACCCGGCACATCGCCGGGGTTTCCGTATTTATACATCACCCTCGCCGTTCGGGCGGGCGCTCAGCGGGCGACGACGCGGAAGCGGACGAACACGGCGAGGGTGGCGTCGGTGACGCGGTGGTCGGCACCCATCTCGGCGCGGACCTCGGGGCCGTGCCAGAACTCCTCGTGGCCCGCGCGCCAGGCGGCGACCGTCTCGTAACCCTCGCCCTCATCGCGGGCGTGCTGCTCGTCGACCTCGCCGAGCGGGGCGATGCGCACGGCGGTGTTCTCGATGACGCAGACCGGCTGCCCGTCGGAGTCGATCACGACACCGCGGCCGCCCACGACGGGCAGCGGCTCGTCGGGCTCGTAGCCCTCGACGAGCGACGTGGTGCTCGTCTTCGACCCGTCGACGATCGCGGCGACGAGCTGGTCGCGCAGCGGCCCGGGGAAGGCGAACTCTTCGAGCGGGAGGCCCGCGACGTCGGCGGCGGTCAGCATGCCTCCACGCTAGCGGGGCGGACAGCGGCAGCCGAGCGCTGCCGCCCTCCCGTCAGGCTGCCGCACCTCCCGTCAGGCTGCCGCACCTCCCGTCAGGCTGCCGCACCTCCGGTCGGGCCGCCGCGCCGCGCCGCGGTGAGGTGCCGCAGCCCGCACGGAGGTGTGAACGCCGCGAGCGGGTGCTGGTGCCGCGCCTCAGTAGCCGGCGAACGCGTCCGACGTGACGTGCCGCACGCCCGAGCGACGCAGCACCCGCCGCACCTCGTGCACGAGCCGCGGCGGGCCCGAGACGTAGGCGTGCCGCGAGGCGGCGTCGCCGACGGACGACTGCACGAGATGCTCGGTCACGTGCCCCGACCCCACGTACGTCCACCCCTCCGGCAGTGTGGCGGGCTCCGACGGCGCGAGCAGCAGCACCCGCACGCCGAGCGCCGCGAGCTCGTCGCGATAAGCCGGCTCGTCGGCCGAGGGCACGGAGTAGAGCAGCACGACGTCGCGGGTGTCGGAGGCTGCGCGCAGCTGCTGCAGCTGGCTGATGAAGGGGTGATGCCGATGCCGCCCGCGACGAGCAGCAGCGCCCGGGAAGAGTCGAGAGGCAGCGTGAAGTCGCCGCCGACGCTGGTGGCGGCGATCTCCGTGCCGGGCTCGAGCGACAGCAGCGCGGTCTTGAACGACGACGAGGGCACGGAGGTGGTGAGACCGAACCGCACCACGTCGTGATCCTGCGCCCCCGACGCGATGCTGAACGTGCGGCGCTGCCCGCGCACGTCGGCCTTGGCGTGCGGCAGCGACAGCTCCATGAACTGGCCCGCGGCGAAACGCACCGGGCGGCGGGGCGTGAACGAGAGCTCCCAGGTGTTCGGCGTGAGCTGCCGGCGGCCCGCGAATGCGAGCCGGATGCCGCCGCGCTGCCCCGCGAAGAACGCCAGCAGGTTGCCGATCACGAGTGCGAGCTCGTACGTGCCGAACACGCGCCCGAAGTGGAACGGCACGCCGAAGAGCACGCCCACGACGACGGCGAGCACCAGCTGCTGCCAGCGCCGGGGCGGCAGGGTCAGCGGCTCGGAGAGCATGATGCCGGCGAAGAAGACCACCGGCGACGAGAGCAGCGCGTTCTGCAGGGCCATCGACGACGTCGAGCCGTTCGACATCGACTCGAGGGTGACGACCGCGGTCGCCACCACGAAGAACACGATGCCCATGCTGAGGTGTCGAGTGCGATGCAGGATCACGAAGGCCACGATCACGACGACCGGCAGGATCCAGGGCGCCCCCACCCACCAGCTCGGGAAGACGCTCGGCACGGCGATGCTCATCACCACCGCGGCCACGGCCGCCGGGTTGAAGATGTGCCGCCCGCGGCCCGCGAGCACGTACTTCGACACCGAGGCGATAACCCCGGCGACGGCCAGCCAGCCGAGACTCTGCGCGGTGAGGAAGGGCGTGAACAGGAAGGTCAGGATGAGCCCCGTGACGATCGACGACTCGGTGTGCGGCTTGACCCGGAAGATCAGGGCGACGAGGCGACCGCTGATCACCGTGGCCAGCACGGCGACGGCGGCCGACACCAGGATCGGCAGGGGCTGGTACGCGATCTTGCCGAGCAGCGACACGACGAGCGACTCGACCAGCACGAGGAGGAGCCCCATCAGCACCAGCCGGTACATGGTCACGCGGCCGGTGAGCGAGTCGAGCCAGGAGGTGAAGCCGGTCATGAGAAGAGGTCTCCAGAGAAGGTCGGTGTCGTCGAGGCGATGCCGTCGGCGGTGACGCGGACGGCCTCGAGAGTGAAGTCGTCGGCGAAGGCTTCTGCCAGGGCGTCAGGAGAGCGGAAGAAGAGGGCGGTGGCGAGCCCGTCGGCCGCGAGGCCGGTGGGGGCGAGGGCCCAGGATGCCACGACCGATGAGGTCGGCAGCCCGGTCGTGGCGTCGATGATGTGGTGCAGCCCCTCGCCCCAGGTGCGTCGGTTCGGGGCCGACGCGCAGAGGGCTGCGTTCGAGAGCTCGATCACGCCGATTGCGAGCGTCGGGTCGAAGGGGTGCTCGAGGGCGACCCGGGCCGGCACCGTGCCGTGGTGGCGGAGGTCGCCGGAGGCGTCGACGACGTAGTCCGTGACGCCTGCCGCGTCGAGACTCGCCTCGTCGAGGATGGCGCACACGAGGTCGACGAGGCAGCCCTTGCCCGCCGCGCCGATGTCGATCAGCACGGGTGCCGTCGTCGTGAGCACGCGACCGTCCCAGTGGGCGACCTCGGCGAACCGGGGCACCGCGGCAGGGTCGCTGGCCGAGACGCCGGGTGCGAGCCGGAACGAGTAGTCGCGGTCGTAGCCGAGGTGCTCGAGCCGGCGGCCGACCAACGGGCTGACGGCGCCACCCGTCACCTCGTCGAGGCGGCGGTAGAGGTCGAACAGGGGCGTGGCATCCTGCGGCATCTCGTACCGGCCGGGCTCACGGGCGATGCGCGCGACGAGGGAGTCGTCGCGGAACCGCGACCAGGTGCGGTCGAACGCCGCGATGCAGTCGGAGACGCGCTGTGCGACGGGCGCGGGCAGCGGCGACGCCGTCGAGATGGCCCAGGGCGCCCCGATGGCGTCAAAATGCCAGACGGCGGGCAGCCGGGGGTCGGCGACGACAGGCATCAGGCTTTGGCGTCGGCCTTGATCTTGGTCAGGGCGTTGTCGAAGCCCTGGCTGGTGAGCGACGAGCCGGCGACCTGGGTGACGTGCAGGTCGTCGATCTTCTTGCCGACGATCGCCTTCGAGATGCCGCCGATGAACTGCGACTCGTACTGCGTGGCGGTCGGGTCGGCCTTGACGGTCTTGACGGTGACGGCCTTGACCGAATCGCTGGCGATCGTGAGGTCGACGCTGATCAGCTCTTGCCCGCCGGGCGATGAATAGGTGCCCTGCTCGGTGTAGGTGCCGTCTTTGTAGCTGCCGCTGGAGGTGCCCGCGTCGGTGGCGCTGCTGGGGCTCGTGCTGCTGCTGTCACTCGAGCCGGAGCTCGAGCTCGAGTTCGACGATCCGGAGCCGGACGACCCGCTGCCGGACGAGCCGGAGCCGGTGGTCGACCCGCTGGTGGACGAGCAGCCGGCCAGGAGGGCGACGGCGGAGGCGCCGGTGAGGGCGAGGAGTGCAGTGCGGGATCGGGCTGCAGACAGCATGAGGGTTCTCATCTCGAAATCGGGGATGGACAAATTCTCTTCGACCTACCTACGAGGAAACCGGGACGAAAGTTCAGCCGCTGCCGGACTATTTCAGCGGACACGCAGGTTGGGCCCCTCATGAGCAACCCCGCCGACGGCGTCGGTTTCCGGTCCGAACGCGGACCGATCCTGATCGCCCTGATGCTGACCACCGGTCTCGTCGCCATCGACTCCACCATCGTCGCCACTGCCGTGCCCTCGATCGTGCACGACATCGGGGGCTTCTCGTCCTTCCCCTGGGTCTTCTCGATCTACCTGCTGGCGCAGGCGGTGTCGGTGCCCATCTACGCGAAGCTCTCCGACACGGTCGGCCGGAAGCCCATCGTCCTGATCGGCATCGGGCTCTTCCTGCTCGGATCGGTGCTCTGCGGCTTCGCGTGGAGCATGCCCGCGCTGATCCTCTTCCGCGTGATCCAGGGGCTCGGCGCCGGGGCCGTGCAGCCGATGGCCATCACGATCGCCGGCGACATCTACACGCTGAAAGAGCGGGCGAAGGCGCAGGGTTACCTCGCCAGCGTCTGGGCGATCTCGTCGGTCGTCGGGCCGACCCTCGGCGGCGTCTTCTCGTCGCTCGGCATCTGGCGCGGCATCTTCTTCGTGAACGTGCCGTTGTGCCTGCTCGCCGTGTGGATGCTGCTGCGCGCCTTCCACGAGAACATCGAGCGCACGCGGCACAGGGTCGACTACCTCGGGGCGGGCCTGCTGACCGGGGCCCTCAGCCTGCTGATCGTCGCGGTGCTCGAAGGCGGCCAGGCCTGGGCGTGGGATTCGCCCGTCAGCATCGGAGCGTTCGCCCTCGGGGCCCTGGTGCTCGTCGCCTTCCTCGTCGTCGAGCGGCGGGCCGCCGAGCCGGTGCTGCCGCCGTGGGTGTTCTCGCGCCGGCTGCTGTTGACGACGTCGCTGATCTCGTTCGGTGTCGGCGCCCTCATCCTCGGGCTCACGTCGTACGTCCCCACCTACCTCGAGGGCGCAGGGGGCCAGTCGCCCATCCTCGCGGGGCTGGCGCTCGCCGCGCTCACTCTCGGCTGGCCGGTGTCGGCGTCGCAGTCGGGGCGGCTGTACCTCCGCATCGGCTTCCGGTCGACGGTGCTGATCGGCGTCACTCTGACCGTGATCGGCGCAGCTCTCCTCGTCGTCGTCGCACCGTTGGTGAGCGTGCTGCTCGTCGCTCTGACCTGCTTCGTGATGGGTCTCGGCATGGGCCTCGTGGCAACTCCCAGCCTCATCGCCGCGCAGTCGAGCGTCGAGTGGAACGAGCGCGGCGTCGTCACCGGCACGAACCTCTTCAGCCGTTCGATCGGCAGCGCCCTCGGCGTCGCCGTCTTCGGCGCCATCGCCAACGCGATCTACGCCGCGACGCAGGGCGGCGACCACGTGCCGCATGTGATCGTCTCGGCCTCGACGGCGGTGTTCGTCGCGGTGGTGGTCACCGCGCTGCTGGTCGTGATTGCAGTGCTCGCGATGCCGCGGGTGCGGGCTGCTGCTGCCGGTGCTGCCGATGCGGCCGCCGACGGTTCTGCCTCTGGCTCCGCTCCGACCGGGCCGGTGCCACTGGCCGCAGACTGACCTCCTCCCCCTCCCTTACCTTTTCGGCTCGATCTTCCGTTCTGGTCGGGCCGGCTGAGCCGAAAGGGTAAGGGTGCGGCGGGGGACGGGCGCAGGATGGGGCACATGGACGACCCGACCCGGAGGCTGCTGTTCTGGTTGAAGGCACCCTTCGCCGTTGACATCGGGCTCGGGCTCGTGGGCCTGGGCTTTCTCGCCGGCGGCCGAATCGCCACGGGCGTGATCGTGCTCTGCTTCGGGGCGGCTCGGGCCGTGGCCGGGGCGATCGCGCTCTGGATCCTGACGCCGCGGTTGCTGGCCCGGCAGCGCGACCGTGAGGCCGCCGCTGCCGCCGAGGACTAGCCGCGATCGCGATTTCGCGACCACGGCCGCCGACGGACGCATACTGGGGCGGTGAGCGCAGCCACCGCGACCCGCCCGGCCTGGGTCGACGCGCTCGCGAGCGAGCTGCACGGCGAGCTCGACGACGACGCGCGCCGCCGCGCCGAGTACTCGAGCGACGCGTCGAACTACCGCGTCGTGCCGACCGGCGTCGTCTACCCGCGCGACGAGCACGATGTCGTCGCGTGCGTGCAGGCAGCCCGGGCGAACGGCTCGAGCGTCACCGCGCGCGGGGCCGGCACGAGCATCGCGGGCAACGCCGTCGGCGCGGGGCTCGTGCTCGACTTCAGCCGTCACTTCACGCGCATCGTGCGGCTCGACCCCGAGGCCCGCACCGCGACCCTGCAGCCCGGCGTGATCCTCGCCGATCTGCAGAAGGCGGCGGCCGAGCACGGCCTCCGCTTCGGGCCCGACCCGTCCACCCAGTCGCGTTGCACCCTCGGCGGCATGATCGGCAACAACGCCTGCGGCCCCCGGGCCGTCCACTGGGGCCGCACGGCCGACAACGTCGTCTCGCTCACGATGGTCGAGGGCAGCGGCAGGATCACGACGGTGGGGGAGGGATCGGACACTCACCCCGCACTCGACGCCCTGGTGAGCCGCAACCTCGCCGTCTTCCGCACCGAGCTCGGCCGCTTCGGTCGCCAGGGCTCGGGCTTCGGGCTGGAGCACCTCCTGCCCGAGCGCGGCCGTGACCTCGCCAAGGCGCTGGCGGGCACGGAGGGCACCTGCGGAATCCTGCTCGAGGCAACCGTCTCTCTGGTGCCGATCCCCGCATCGACGAGCCTCGTGGTGCTCTCGTATGACGACGTCGCGGCGGCGGCCGACGACGTGCCGTCGCTGCTGCCGCTCCGCCCCGTCGCGATCGAGAGCATGGACGCCCCGCTCGTCGACGTCGTGCGGCTGGCCCGGGGCGCCGAGACGGTGCCGTCGCTTCCCGACGGGGGAGCCTGGCTCTTCGTCGAGCTGGAGGGGGCGACCGACGACGAGGCCGACGCCGCGGCGGCGCTCGTCGCACGGACCGCCGCCGGCGCGCGCGACAGCCGTCTCGTCGGCCGGGGCCCCGAGGGGCGCCGCCTCTGGCGCATCCGCGAGGACGGCGTCGGTCTCGCCGGCCGTGCGATCGACCCCGCCACCGGCGACAGCCGCCCGGCGTGGCCCGGCTGGGAGGACTCGGCGGTGCCGGTCGAGAACCTCGGCGCCTACCTTCGCGATCTCGCCGCCCTCAAGAAGAAGCACGGCGTGCACGGCCTGGAGTACGGCCACTTCGGCGACGGCTGCGTGCACACCCGGCTCGACTTCCCGCTCGAGCAGGGGCCCGAGCTGTTCCGCGCCTTCCTCGACGAGGCAGCGCCCCTGGTCGTGCGGCACGGTGGCTCGCTCTCCGGCGAACACGGCGACGGCCGCGCCCGCAGCGGGCTGCTTCCGGTGATGTACTCGCCCGAGGCGCTGCAGGCGTTCGCCGACTTCAGGCGCATCTTCGACCCCGACGGCGTGCTGAACCCCGGCATCGTGCTCGACCCGGCGCCTGTCGACGCCGATCTGCGGGTGCCGCTGTCTCGCATCCTGCCGGTTCGCGGCCTGTCGCTGCCGCACGATCACGGCGACCTGTCGGAGGCTGTGCATCGCTGCGTCGGTGTCGGCAAGTGCCGAGCCGACAACTCGTCGACCGGCGGCTTCATGTGCCCGTCGTTTCTCGCGACGAAAGACGAGAAGGATTCGACGCGAGGCCGGGCTCGCGTGCTGCAAGAGGTGATCGACGGGTCACTCATCCGCGGCTTCGACGATCCGGCCGTGGCCGAGTCGCTCGACCTCTGTCTCTCGTGCCGTGCCTGCGCCTCCGACTGCCCGGCCGGCGTCGACATGGCGTCCTACAAATCAGAGGTGCTGCATCGCCGCTACGAGCGCAGGATCCGACCGCTCGCGCACTACACGTTCGGTCGGCTGCCGCTGTGGTTGCGTTTCACCGCCGTGCCCGGCGTCGCCCGAGTCGTGAACATCGCCGGCCGATTCCGCCCGCTGGCGCGCCTATGTCTGCGCCTCGCCGGGGCCGACCCGCGGCGCGACGTGCCGCGGCTGCCGGCGCAGACGCTGCGGCAGTGGTGGGCCGCGCGGTCGCGCGCCGACGCGAGGTGGGTCGAGCCGAGCGAAGCCGGGCCGTCGACTTCGCCGCAGGCTGCACCGCACGGCCGGGTCGTCATCTGGGCCGACAGCTTCACCAACGGCGTGACACCACAGGTGGGGATCGCCGCGGTGAGCGTGCTCGAACAGGCCGGGTACGAGCCGATCCTGCTCGAGCGGCAGGAGTGCTGCGGCCTCACCTGGATCACGACGGGCCAGCTCGACCAGGCGAAGCGGCTGCTGCGCTCGTCGGTCGACGCGCTGTGGCCGTTCGTCTCGGAAGGGGTGCCGGTGGTCGGGCTCGAGCCCTCGTGCACTGCGGTGCTGCGCAGCGATGTCGTCGAGCTGCTGCCCGGCGACCCGCGCGCGGCTGCGGTGAGTGACGCGACGCTCACTCTTGCCGAGCTGCTGCGGGGGACCCCGGGGTGGGAGACTCCGCCGCTCGACGACGTCGAGGCCGTGGTGCAACCGCACTGCCACCAGCACGCGGTGATGGGTTTCGAGGCCGACGCCGCACTGCTCGCGTCGGGAGGAGCCACGACCACGACGGTCAGCGGCTGCTGTGGTCTGGCCGGAAACTTCGGCATGGAGAAGGGGCACTACGACGTCTCGGTCGCGGTGGCCGAGAACGGGCTGCTGCCCGCACTTCGCGCGGCTCCCGACGCCGTCCTGCTGGCCGACGGCTTCTCGTGCCGCACCCAGGCCGAGCAGCTCGCCGGCCGGCACGGCCAGCACCTCGCCGAGCTGCTGGCGTCCCGTCTCCCGCGCTGACTCCACCCCGGCGAGGGTCGTGCCGCCCGGCACGCAGCAGGGGGTCAGGCCGCGGGAACGCAGTCCGACCCGCCGGCAACCGCAGTGACCGTGGCCGGAGAAGCGGCCGCCGGCACCAGCGCATTCGACCGCCGCAGCCCCAGCGCGATCAGCACGACCGCCCCGACGACGGCGATCGCGGCCGCCAGCCAGAAGTCGGCGCTGATCCCGAGCGCCGACACGACGGCGCCGCCCGCCACCGACCCGACGGAGATCGACAACTGGATCGTCGTCACGAAGAGCGCGAGCCCGCTCTCGCTGCCGTTCGGCGAGGCACCGCCCATCCAGGTCTGCGTGCCGAGCGGCAGGGCGCCCCAGACGAATCCCCAGATCACCAGCAGCGCGAACACGCCCGGCACCGAGTGGGCGAGCAGAGGCAGGGCCACGACGGCCCCGGCCAGCACGAACTTCGCGACGCCGAGGGTGCCGAGCACGCTGCGGCTGAGGGTCGCCCCCGCGACGAAGTTGCCGACGATTCCGGCCACGCCGAAGACGAGCAGCGCCAGCGTGATCGTGTCGGGGCCGGCGCCGACAATGTCCTTCAGGTAGGGCGTGACATACGTGTAGGCCGCGAACTGGGCCACGAAGACGAACGCGGTGGCGATGAGGCCGACTCGAGCCCTCGGGATCCTGAGGAGTGCGCCCAGCGAAGCGAACCGCACCCGGTGCGTCGCGGGGATGCGCGGCAGCAGGATCAGCTGCAGCATCAGCGCGACGAGCCCCAGCACACCGCCGATGACGAAGGCCAGACGCCAGGATGCCAACGACGAGACGAACGCCCCCAGCGGCAGGCTCACGACGGTGGCGACCGAGATGCCGGCAGTGATCAGCGACGTCGCGCGGATGACCGAGGCCGCGGGCACGAGGCGGCCCGCGATGCCGGCTCCGATGGCCCAGAACCCGCCGATGCCGACGCCCAGCAGCATGCGGGCGACGAGCAGCACGCCGAAGGTCGGCGCGATCGCGGCGATCCCGTCGGCGACGACGAGCAGGATCGTGAGGCCGACGAGCACCGCCCGGCGGTCGATCTTCGACGTCGCGACGGTCACGACCGGGGCGGCGATCGCGCCCGTCAGGGCTGTGAAGACCACCATCAGCCCGGCGGTGCCGACCCCGACGTGCAGCCCCTGAGCGATCGAGGGCAGGAGGCCGATGGGCAGGAATTCGGAGAGCACGAGCACGAAGGATCCGAGGGCCACCGAGGCGACGCTCGACCAACCGCTGCGTTCTGTTGACGAGGTCATGCTGAGATCAAACATTCTTCGGCCAGTCACATTCCCCATCTGCAAAAGACGTCTTCTGCAACTATTTCGACGAGGCAAATCGATGGTTTTACTGACAAATGTTTGATAGTTTGAGATCGCACCCACGGCATGGATCAGGGCTCTGGGGGCGCGGCCGGCAACCGGCCACGGGTGGGGCCGGCTGATGGGTCAGCGGGCCCCACCCTCTCCTGACGAAGGGCCTCGCTGTCTCCCGAAAGGCTGACCGGCGGTCGGGTTTACGGTGAACGCATGGATCCACGAGCACGGCGAAGTCGCGACCGTCTCACAAAAACGGTTTTGGCCTTCGCCGAGCGGGGGCGGCTCGACGACGTGACCGTCTCGGAGTTGGCTCGCGCGGCCGAGGTCACGCGCGACACGTTCTATCGGCATGCGACGAGCGTGACCGACCTGCTGACGCTCGCGATCCGCGAGCTCCTCGAAGAGTTCGGTGCCGCCTATTCGGCGGAGCTGCCACCGCGGTCCGAGCTCGCCACCGTCCTGCGCGAATCCGAGCCCGCCCTCCTGCATCACATCGCCGAGCATGCCAACGTCTACCGCACGGCTCTCAGCGGCCCCAACGCGTCGCCCGTGTATCGAACTCTCGTCGACTTCCTCGCGCGCAGTCTCGAGCTGGCCCTGCGTGAATACCCCGACATCGCCCCGCTGCCGCCCGACGAGCTCGACGGCTCGGCCGTCGCCATGATCTCCGTCTACGGCGCCGCCGGGTTCGTCGCGGCCGTGCGGGAGTGGCTCGTGATCGGCGACCTCGACGACGTCGACCGTGCCGTGCGCGTCATCTCGTCGGGCGCGCCGCAGTGGTGGTCGCGCGCCACCGGTCGCCTCTGAGCTGCGTCGCCGAGTCAGGCCGGGCCCGCCTCGCGACGTTCGACGAGCAGCTGGCTCAGACAGCGCGTCGAGCGGGCATCGACGTGGTCGGCGTCGCGGCGTAGGTCTGCTGCCGCGCCGGCGATCTGGGGGGATTCTTGGAGGCTCCGCGGCAGGATTGGAAGATGGCCGTCTCCTACGCTCGCTCGAAGGTGCCCGAGATCACCGCGCTGTTCTGGATCATCAAGGTGCTCACCACGGGCATGGGCGAGACGTCGTCCGACTTCCTCGTCACGCACCTCGACCCGGTCGTCGGTGCCTTCATCGGCTTTGCCGGGTTCGTGATCGCGCTGTTCCTGCAGTTCCGCTCCGATCGCTACCGGCCCGCGCTCTACTGGTTCGCCGTCGTCATGGTGAGCGTGTTCGGCACGATGGTCGCCGACGTCCTCCACGCCGTGATCGGCATCCCGTACATCGTGACGGCACCCTCCTTCGCGATCCTGCTGGCCCTGGTCTTCGTCGTGTGGCGGCGCACCGAGGGCACACTGTCGATCCACAGCATCACGACGCGTCGGCGAGAGGCGTTCTACTGGTGCGCGATCCTCGCCACGTTCGCGCTCGGCACGGCGACGGGCGACCTGACGGCGACGACCTTCCACCTCGGCTATCTGCCGTCGGCGATCGTCTTCACCGTGGTGATCGCGATCCCGGCCGTCGCCTACGGGGTGAGCCGCGCGCGCGCGATCCTGTTCTTCTGGTTCGCCTACGTCGTGACGCGGCCGATGGGCGCGTCCTACGCCGACTGGATGGGCGTCTCGCACGCCCGCGGCGGCCTCGACTGGGGCACCGGGCCGGTGAGCCTCGTGCTGTTGGTCGTGATCGCCGTGCTGGTCGCGATTCTGGCCGTCGCGGATCGGCCTGCCCGGTCGCAGACAACCGCGACAGTCGTACGATAGAGGAGGTCGCGACAAAGTCGTCACGACGGAAGACCGGTATGAGGCGCAGAGAGGCGTTGAAGACCAATGGATCACGACACCAGGCGGTTCGTCCGCGAGACGAAGGCCGAGATCAGGCAGCTGATCGACGAGTGCGAGTCAGTCTGCAACTGCAGCGATGCGCACGAGACCGAAGCGTTCGATCGAGAGACCGAGGTGATCGTGCGCTCGGCCATGGGTGGTAGCGCGAACCTCGGCTTCTTCCTTCCCTACCTCTGGAAGCATCGGCACTAGACGTCCCCGCACAACGCCGAAGCCCCTCCGTTCCGGCGTCATTCCTCCCGTAGGAAGGAGGGATCGTGCCGAAAAGGAGGGGCTGAGGCCACGGGCTAGGCCGGGAGCTGCAGCGTCTGGCCCGGGTAGATCAGGTCGGGGTTCGCCACGGTGCGCGTGTTCGCGGCCTCGAGGCGCTCCCAGCCACCGGTGACGGTGAGCTTCGTCGCGATGGTCGCGAGGGTGTCGCCGGATGCCACGGTGTAGGTCTTGCCGCTGGTCGCGACCGGCGCCGGGGTCGAGGCCGCGGGGGCGGGCGTGGTCGACCGGGTGGTGGTCGACGGCGGCGCGGAGCTCGGTGCAGCGGCCGCCGGTGCAGCCGGGGCTGCGGCCACAGGGGTGGGGGCTGCCCCCGTGGTGCCCGAGAGGCCGAGCTTGGCCGAGCAGGCGGGCCAGGCGCCCCAGCCCTGCGAGGCGAGCACGCGCTCGGCGACGCTGATCTGCGTGGCCTCGCTGGCGGCGGCGGGCGAGCCGGTGCCGCCGTTGGCCGCCCAGGTGCCCTGCGTGAACTGCAGGCCGCCGTAGTAGCCGTTGCCGGTGTTGATGGCCCAGTTGCCGCCCGACTCGCACTGGGCGAGGGCCTGCCAGGTCGAGGTGGGTGCAGCGCTGGCGGGGGCGGCTGCGAGCCCGAGGCCGCCCGCGGTGAGGGCGACGAGTGCGGTGCCGCCGACGAGCGCGCGGGAACGAGTGATGCGAGTGTGCTTCATGGTGAATCGATGCTCCGAGGTGCGCCACGATCCGAGCCCGGAAGGGTTCGGCGAACGGCTGCCCACACCTGCCGATTAGAGGTCAGGACCGGCATTGCAGGCTGGGCAGCCCGGTGGCGATTGTGCAATGCCGTGCATGGTCGGGGCCCTCCGTCATGAGGACCGCAGCGACTCGACCACGCTAGACACGACGCTCGCCTCGGGCAAATCGAGCGCCTGGGAATCCCCTCAACACGAGGGCTCAGGATCCTCACAACCTCATCACGGAATCGACGGCGGTCTGCGATGGTTGCCACCACCATGACAACCATCGGAATCATCGGAGCCGGCAACATCGGCAGCCAGGTCGCGCGCGCGGCCATCACCCACGGCTATGACGTCGTGATCAGCAATTCGCGTGGGCCGGAGACCCTCGCCGAGCTCGTCGGGGACCTCGGGCCGAAGGCCTCCGCTGCCACGAGTGTCGGCGCCGGCGCAGCGGGCGACTTCGTCGTCGTCACGGTGCCCCTGAAGGCCTACGACAAGATCCCCGTCGAGCCTCTGGCGGGCAAGGTCGTCATCGACACCAACAACTACTACTTCGAGCGCGACGGTCACATCGAGGCCCTCGACAACGGCCAGGACACCGTCTCGGCCATGCTCCAGCGCCATCTGCCGACCAGCCGTGTCGCCAAGGGCTTCAACCACATCGGCGCGGCCGACATCACCACGGACGGCCTCCCCGCAGGGGCCCCGAACCGTCGCGCCCTCGCCACGTCGAGCGACTTCGCCGACGCGGCCGAGCTGGTCACGCGCCTGTACGACGAGTTCGGCTTCGACACCGTCGACGTGAGCCCGCTCTCCGAGAGCTGGCGCGTCGAACGCGACCAGCCCGCCTACGTCGTCAAGCAGAACCACGACGAGCTCGTGGCGAACCTCGCGAAGGGCGTGCGCGCCGGCAGCTGACGGTCACAGCCTCTGGACCGAGAGGTTCTCGCGTCGTAGAATGGTTTTGTCTAAAAACTATTTGAACCAGGATGCCATGACCTCGGGAACCATCACCAGCACGTCTTCGCCCAGCACTGCTGCCGACTGGCGCGCTGAGCTCCTCTCGGTCCTGCCGCACGACCGAGCCCACTGGGGCGCCGTGCGTGCCGCCGTCTCAGTCGTCGTGCCCATCGCGGCCCTGTCGCTGACCGGCCACGCGAACCTGACGCTGTTTGCCACGTTCGGGGCCATGGCGGCCGTCTTCGGGAGGCACTCCAGCTACGCGGCGCGACTGCGGATGCAGGTCACCGCGGGGCTCTGCCTGTCGGCGTCGGTCTTCGTCGGCACGCTGGTGGGGCTGGTGGCGCCGGCGTCGTCGCTCGCCGTCGTCGTCATCGCGGCGCTGTCGCTCACCGGGCTGCTCGTCGCTCGCCGCATCGGCCTCCTGCCGGTGCCGTCGCTCTTCATGGTGTTCGCGGCCGGCAGCACATCGGCGTTCGGCCACGCCCCGATCGACCTCGTCCGGGCGTCGGCGCTGCCCCTCGCGGCCGCAGCGCTCGCCGTCGGCATCGGGCAGCTCGGGCGGCTCGCGCCGCCCGGCGCATCGGTCAAGCACCCGGCGCGGCCGGTGGTTCCGTTTCGTAAGACCCTGGCGGCGCCCGGCGCCCGGCTCGACATCGCGCGCTACACGCTCGCGCCTCTGCTGGCCGGAGGCATCGCGACGGCTGTCGGCATCGGCCACCCGTACTGGGCGGCCGTCGCTGCCACGGTGCCCCTCGCGGGTGCGACGCTGGGCGCCCAGCTCGGGCGCGGCACGCAGCGTCTCGCCGGTACCGTCCTGGGGCTGGCCATCGCCACGGCCGTCCTCGGGCTGAACCCGCCGCTCTGGGTGCTGCTCGTCGTGGTGGCCGCCGCGCAGGTGTGGGCCGAGCTCTTCGTGATGCGCAACTACGCGCTGGCCGTGGTCGGGGTCACGCCCCTCGCGCTGGTGATGGTGCATCTCGCGTCGCCGCTGCCGCTGTCGGAGCTCGTCGGCGACCGGCTCGTCGAGACGGTCATCGGCGTCGTGGTGGCAGTCGTGCTGCTGATCGTCACGACACCGCGGCGTCGCGCCGCGTAGCCTCGCCCAGTCGCGACGAACGCCCCGGATCGAGTCGATGCGGGGCGAAGGGGGAGGGGCGGGTCAGTCGCGGTAGATCGTCTTGACGCCGTGCGTGCGCGAGCGCACCGCCTGCACGATGAGGGTCACCAGGAGAGCGATCAGCGCGATCGCCATGAGGCCGGCGACGATGCCGAGGAAGACTGCGAACACGGAGACCATGCATCGAGCTTAGCGCTTCACAGCATTCTTAGAGACTCCTGTGGAGATGAACGCTCGATGTCGTGAGACCTGCCGTCGGATCACGCGGCGAGGTACGACTTCGCGCGACCGAGGAGGCGGCTGATCCACTCGGAGCGATGCGACGCCACGAGGCGCGCGGCGTCGCGGGCGTCGCTGTGCCGCACGTCGATGCGCTTCAGCCCGCGGGCCAGGTCGTGGAGATTGTTGCGCCGCGTGCCGTCCCAGTTGGCGTAGAGGTAGGGGCCGCCGAGCGCCGGGATGGACCGCACGCGCGCCCGCACGTACGAGTCGGGGCCGGCGAAGTAGTCGGCCTCGCCGCGGGCGATCTGCTCGGACGCGAACTCGGCGTCGATGACGCCCGACGGCGTGACGACTGCGGCGACCGCGCCCGTGCGGTCTCGGACGACGAATTCGATCGTGAGGTCGTGCTGCACGTGACCAGCCCTCCGGGACAGACGCCTGTTCGGACTTCGGACAGGCACGGAAGGTAAAGAGGGAGAAAAGGCGGCGAGGCTGAGAGACGGGGCCGACCGGAACCCTCACCGCTTCCTATGCGTATTCTACGAGCCCGAGCCTGTGTTTGCCAGGGGCACGAAACGCAAGACCGCGGGTGTCGCCGAAGTCGTTGCAGGGCCATGATGGGGTCATGTCCACAACTGTGCATCTCGAAGTCTTCCTCAAGCCCGACGCCGACCCTGCCGAGGTCGACCGCATCGAACGCGAGGTGCTGGCTCAGACCCGCGCCTACGCCGGCAACGAAGGCATCGAGGTGATCGTCGACGACAGCGACCCCACCAAGGCCATCGTCGTCGAGAAGTGGGAGAGCCCTGAGGCCCACGACGCCTACGTCGCCTGGCGCGCGACCCCCGATGGCGCCAACGAGCTGGTCAAGCTGATGGCGGCGGTGCCCGTCACGCGCGTGTTCAGCACCACGATCACCCTCTGACCCGGGCGCTCTGAGCACGTAGCCAGGGGCGGAACGGCGCTGCTCGGCCAGCGAGAGCCTCGCTCCTTCCGGTTTGCGATCCGACGCATGCGACGCTTATCATCGTCAGCGAACTGAAACGATTCAGTTCGAGGTGCGTCATCGTCGATGGACAGGAGGGCCAGTGTCGGTCCATATCGGAAGCAAGAGCACGACGGGCTGGAAGGCCACCATCGCCGTGTCGATGTCGAACTACATCGAAGCGGGCTCGATCATCGCGATCGCGACGAGCCTGTCGTTCTGGCAGCAGCACTTCGGGGTCTCGAACTTCGCCGTCGGCCTGCTCGCCTCGCTCAGCGCGAACGCCTTCGGCGCCGCCGCCGGCGCCCTGATCGGCGGCCCCCTCTGCGACCGCTTCGGTCGCAAGTTCATCTACACCTACGACCTCCTGCTCTACATGGTCGGCATGCTGCTGGCCATCTTCGCGGGCAGCTACGGGATGCTGCTGGTCGGCTTCATCCTGACCGGCATCGCGGTCGGCGCCGGCGTGCCCGCATCGTGGACGTACATCGCCGAAGTGGCACCTGCCGACAAGCGCGCGAAGCACGTGGGCATCGCCCAGCTCGCCTGGTCGGTGGGGCCGCTGATCGGGTTCCTCCTCGCGATCCTGGTCGCCCCGCTCGGTCTGCTGGGCAGTCGGCTCATCTTCGCCGAGCTGTTCGTCGTCGCGGGCATCTCGTGGTGGGTACGGCGTGGGCTGCCCGAGTCGAAGATCTGGAAGGACGAGCGCGCGTCGACGACGCACGAGATCTCGTTCTTCTCGGGCTTCCGCCAGCTCTTCAGCAAGAAGGCGAACATCACTGCGATGCTCTTCCTCTTCGGCGTCTACTCGCTCTGGAACACCGTCTCGGGTCAGGCCGGCATCTTCCAGCCGCGCGTCTACAGCGCCGCCGGCATCGAGAGCGTCACCGAGCAGTACCTTCTGCAGGTGATCGTCTGGGGTCTCACGGTGGCTGCGACCTACTTCGGCTTCATGCTGCTGGCCGACCGCATCAGTCGCCGGTGGCTCTATTTCGCCGGCGCTGCGCTCGGGATCGTCTCGTGGGCCGTTCTCATCTACGGCCCGGCCGGTCTCTTCTCGGTGCTCTTCTTCGCCATCGGCTGGGGCATCGCCTCGGGTATCGGCGCCCAGGCGTTCTACGGTCTCTGGACGAGCGAGCTGTTCGCCACGTCGTATCGGGCGAGTGCGCAGGGCGTGCTCTTCCTGGTCGCCCGCGTGATGGTGGGCCTGCTCAGCATCTGGTTCCCGGTGCTGCTCTCGAGCATCGGCCTCGAGAAGCTCGGCTACCTGATCCTCGGCCTCCTCGCGATCTCGCTGCTCGTCGGGACGATCTGGGCCCCGAAGACGCGAGGCAAGACCCTCCAGGAAATCGAGACGGAGCGCTACGGCGAAGTGCTCGACACGGGGACCGCGTCGCATCCTGAGCCCGTCTCGTCGCGCTCGTGACGAGGGTCTGCTTCCAGCTGCAGGTCGACCCGTCGAAGCTCGACGAGTACCGCGCGCGGCACCGCGCCGTGTGGCCGTCGATGCTGCAGGAGATCGCCGCGTCGGGGCGCCGCAACTACTCGCTCTTCCTTCGCCCGGACGGGCTCTTGATCGGCTACTACGAGACCGACGACGCCATCGTCGGCGACCGCTACCTCGCGGCGTCGACGGTGGCGGCCGAGTGGGAGGCTTATATGGGCCAGATCTTCGACGGGATCGACGGTCGAGCCGACCAGGTGTCCGTCGAGTTGGAGGAAGTCTTCAACCTCGAGCAGCAGCTCTCGACCGCCGCCGCCGAGGACACGGCCTAGGGGCGGCGCGTCAGCCGGAGGTGCTCGCACGGACGACGAGCTCGGGCTGGTAGACGACGTGCTGCGGCTCGGGGGTGGTGGCGCCCGCCTCCGACTCGGCGAGCAGCAGCTCGAGACCGGTGCGCCCGATGAGACCCGCCGGCTGCCTGATCGACGAGAGCGGCACCACGGTCGACTGTGCGAACGCGATGTCGTCGTAGCCGATGAGAGCGATCTCCTCCGGCACGGCCAGGCCCCGTAGGATGCCGAGGCCCTGCAGCACGCCCACCGCCACGAGGTCGTTGGCGCAGAAGACGCCGTCCGGCCGTTCGCCCTTCGGCCGCGACGCCACGGCCTCGCCCGCTGCGCGCCCCTCCAGCACGGTGAGCGCCGCCGTGGGGATCACTTCGAGCTGAGCGCCGCTGACGGAGTCGACCGCGTCGCGGGCCCCTCGATACCGGTCCGCGACCTGTCGGATGGTGCCGGGGCCGCCGACGTAGGCGATGCGCCGGCGGCCGATGTCGAGGAGGTGGGCCGCCGCGATCCTGCCGCCCGAGACGTCGTCGACCGAGACCGACGAGAACGTCGACCCCGGGGCGGCGCGGTCGACCAGCACGGCCGGGATGCCGCGCTCGCGCAGGCGCTCGAGGCGGGCGACGCGGTCGCCGATGGGCGAGATGAGCACGCCCGAGACTCGCTGCTTTTCGAACAGGTCGAGGTAGGCGGCCTCGCGCGTCAGGTCTTCGTTGGAGTTGCCGAGCAGGATCGCGAGACCGTCGACGGCGGCGCGATCCTCGGCACCGCGGGCCAGGTCGGAGAAGAACGGGTTGCCGGCGTCGAGCACGATCAGGCCGAAGTTGAGGCTGCGGCCGGCACGGAGCTGGCGGGCAGCGTCGTTGCGCACGAACCCGAGCTTGTCGATGGCGTCGTGCACGCGAATCACCGCGGCCTCCGACACCCGGTCGGGCCGGTTGAGCACGTTCGAGACGGTGCCGACCGAGACGCCAGCGAGGGCTGCCACATCGCGCACGCTGACCGATGGCACCGAGACTCCCTTCGTCGCGACGGGATTGCGACGTTTCAGCCGATTATGCCGGAGCATCGGTGCTCCTGCCGTCGACGAAGTGTGGCACTCCTCGTGGAACGGTTCAACTATTTTCGACGATCTCGCCCGGAATGGTTGACCCGGTGAGACGGGGCCTCTACAGTTCGAGTGTTTTGAACGATTCATCGGTCGAATCGTCAACTGCTCACTGTCGAGTCACAGAAGGAAGTCAATGTCGATCACTCCTGCGTCAACGGGCCCCGAGCCTTCGGGCTCCAGCCGGCCCGCGGCCTCCGGGCCGCCTGTCCTCGAGCTCGACCGCGTCGCCAAATCCTTCGGCTCGGTCGTCGCCCTGACGTCGGCCAGCCTGACCGTGCAGGCGAGCTCGATCCACGCGCTCGTCGGCGAGAACGGCGCCGGCAAGTCGACGCTCATCAAGATCGTCGCAGGCCTCTACCACCGTGACGCGGGGGAGTTCCGCCTCCGCGGCGAGTCGGTCGACTTCTCGTCGACCGCGCAGGCGAAGGCTGCGGGCATCGCCGTGATCTACCAGGAGCCGACGCTCTTCCCCGACCTGTCGGTCACCGAGAACATCTTCATGGGCCGCCAGCCCACCGACTCCCTCGGCCGGATCGACCGCAAGTCCATGCGCGCCGAAGCCCTGCGGATCTTCGAGCGGCTCTCGGTCGGCATCGATCCGGACCGCCTCGCCGAGGGCCTGTCGATCGCCGACCAGCAGATCATCGAGATCGCGAAGGCCATCTCGCTCGACGCCCGCCTGCTGATCATGGACGAGCCGACGGCGGCGCTGTCCGGCCTCGAGGTCGACCGCCTCTTCCAGGTCGCCCGCAGCCTCCGCGACGAGGGGCGCGGCCTGGTCTTCATCTCGCACCGCTTCGACGAGGTCTTCGCCCTGTGCGACGCCGTCACGGTCATGCGCGACGGGGCGTTCATCTCGACGGATGCCATCGCCGACGTCACCGAAGACGAGATCGTGCGCCGCATGGTCGGCCGCGACGTCAAAGACCTCTTCCCCAAGCAGGAGGCCGAGATCGGCGACGTCGTGCTCGAGGTCGAGGGCCTCACACAGCCCGGCGTCTTCCACGACGTGTCGTTCACCGTGCGCGCCGGGGAGATCGTCGGCCTGGCCGGCCTCGTCGGGGCCGGTCGCAGCGAGATCGTCCGCGCCGTCTTCGGCGTCGACCCCTACGCGAGCGGCACGGTGCGCATCGCCGGTCGCGACCTGCCCCGGCTGAACCCGCGCGCCGCCATGCTGGCCGGCATCGGTCTGGTGCCCGAGGATCGCCGCAAGCAGGGTCTCGTGCTCGACTCGTCGGTCGCCCGCAACGAGACGCTCGCCATCCGCCAGAAGCTGACCAAGTGGGGCTTCCTCCGCTCGTCGCGGGAGAACGCGGCGGCGCGCACCTGGGCGAGTCGGCTGCAGGTCAAGACGTCGTCGCTCGACACCCTCGCCGGCACGCTCTCGGGCGGCAACCAGCAGAAGGTCGTCCTCGCCAAGTGGCTCGCCACGGGCCCCAAAGTGCTGATCATCGACGAGCCGACGCGCGGAATCGACGTCGGCACGAAGTCCGAGGTGCACCGCCTCATCTCCGAGCTCGCAGGTCAAGGGATGGCGATCGTCATGATCTCGTCGGAGCTGCCGGAGGTGCTCGGCATGGCCGATCGCATCCTGGTGGTCCGCGAGGGGCGAATCACGGCCGAGATCCCGCGCGCCACCGCCACCGCCGAGAACGTCATGTTCGCGGCCACCCACGCCGAGGAGCTCGCCCGATGACCGCCGTAGAAGCACCCCCGACCCCGGCTCGCGGCTCCGGCCCGTCGCCGACCACCGGCAACGCGGTCACCCGCGGCCTCCGCCGCCTGACCCGCGCCCGCGAGACCGGCATCGTCATCGCCGTCATCGTCGTCGTGGTCGTCACCACGCTCGTCAACCCGTCCTTCCTCTTCAGCGTCGACGGCTGGCGCGACCTGCTGCTCACCCCGGCGATGCTGCTGCTGCTCGCGGTCGGCGAGGCCATGGTGATCGTCACCCGCAGCGTCGACCTGTCGGTCGGCTCGGTCGTCGGCCTGACCGCCTACCTCACCGGCGAGCTCTTCATCCACGTGCCCGGGATCCCGATCGTCGTCGTCTTCCTGGCGGGGATCGTGGCCGGTGGCATCCTGGGCCTCATCAACGGCGCGCTCGTCGCCTTCGCGAAGGTGCCGGCACTCGTGATCACGCTCGGCACGCTCTACGTCTACCGCGGCGTCAACGTGCTGTGGACGGGCAGCAACCAGATCAACCCGTCGCAGCTGCCCGACAACTTCTTGAACATCGGCACGAACTCGATCGTCGGGCTGCCCTACCTCTTCTTCATCGCGCTCGTCGTGGTGCTGATCGCCGGCTGGTACATGCGCAACAAGCGCTCGGGCCGCGAGCTCTACGCCATCGGCTCCGACCCGGCGGCCGCCGAGCTCTACGGCCTCAAGGTGACCCAGCGCGTCTTCATCGCCTTCGTCATCTCGGGTGCGCTCGCGGGCCTGGCCGGGGTGCTCTTCACCGCCCGCTACGGCACGAGCGACTCGCAGACCGGCACCGGCCTCGAGCTGCAGGCCGTCGGCGCCGCCGTCATCGGCGGGGTCGCGATCTTCGGCGGGTCGGGCAGCGTCTACGGGGCTGCGATCGGCGCATTCCTGCTGATCACGATCAGCCGGGCGCTGCCGATCCTGGGGGTCCAGAGCTTCTGGCAGCAGGCCGTGGTCGGAATCCTGATCATCGGCGCCATCATCCTCGACCGCTACCTGGCGCTGAGGGTCTCGAGACGTCTTCTCGCCGAGAGGGAGAACAGCCATGAGTAGCGCCACCACGACCGCGACGGCTCCGAGCCCTGAGCCCCGCGCCCTCACCGACTACGGTCGCCCGCTCTGGCGTCGCCTCCTGATCTCGCGCGAGGCCACGATCATCGCGGCGCTCATCGTCGTCTCGATCGTCGCCTCGGCGGTGGTGCCCTACTTCGGCAGCACCACCACGGTCGACTTCCTGCTGCTCGACACCGCGCCGATCCTGATGATCGCGCTGCCGATGACGTTCGTGATCGTCACGGGCGAGATCGACCTGTCGGTCGCGTCGACCCTGGGGTTGTCGAGCGTGACCCTCGGGCTGCTCACGCAGGCGCACGTGCCGATGATCCTCAGCATCCTGGTCTGCCTCGTGGTCGGTCTCGTCGCGGGGGCCGTCAACGGATTCCTGGTGACCGTCGTCGGGCTGCCGTCGATCGCTGTCACGATCGGCACGATCGCGCTGTACCGCGGCATCGCGGTCGGCCTACTCGGCACGACCACGATCACGACCTTCCCGTCGTCGTGGGAGGGGCTCGCACAGAACCAGTTCGGCACCTCGGGGATCCCCTACGTGATGGTGCCGATCGTGGTGCTGATCCTCGTGTTCGGCGCCGTGCTGCACTTCACGTCGTTCGGGCGCGGGCTCTTCGCACTCGGCCTCTCGAAAGACACGGCGGCGTTCTCGGGCATCAACGTCAACCGCTCCAAGTTCATCGCGTTCCTCTTGACCGGAGTCGTCTCGGCCCTCGCCGGCGTCTTCTGGACGCTGCGCTACGCGACGGCTCGCGGCGACAACGGCACCGGCCTCGAGCTGAGCGTCATCGCGGCCGTGCTGCTCGGCGGCGTCTCGATCTTCGGAGGCAAGGGCGCGCTGCCCGGCGTCATCGCGGGCGTACTGCTGATCGGCGTGCTGCAGAGCGCGCTCCAGCTGGCCGGCGTCTCGTCGGACGCCATCACGGTCGTGACCGGCATCGTGCTCGTGCTCTCGGTCGTGACGCCGCAGGTCATCACCCGCGTCCGCGCGAGGCGGCCCCGCGCCGCCTGACCCAACCCGTGACCATCGCTGTCCCTCCACCATCCCTGTCCCTCCACCACCCATCACACAGACCGGCGAGAGCCGGAGACAACGTAAGGAAGAAACAATGCTGTTTCACTCGCGCAAGACCCAGGGCAGGATCGTGGCCGTCGCGGCTGCGACCATCGCCCTCGCCCTGGTGGCCACCGGCTGCTCGTCCTCCAGCGGATCGTCGGGCGGCTCAGGCGGCGGCTCGAAGAACTACAAGGTCACCTTCCTGCCCAAGTCGCTCGGCAACAACTACTTCGAGGCGTCCGACGGCGGCGGCGGCAAGACGGCCGTGAACAAGTTCGGCGGCACCTACGAAGAGGTCGGGCCCACCACGGCGACCGCGTCGGCCCAGGTCAGCTACATCAACACCCTCACCCAGCAGCACGTCGGCGCGATCGTCCTCTCGGCGAACGACCCGAACGCGCTCTGCTCGTCGCTGAACCAGGCCAAGTCGGCCGGGGTCAAGGTCGTCACCTTCGACTCCGACACCAAGGCGTCCTGCCGCAACGTGTTCGTCAACCAGGCGTCGACCGAGGGCATCGCCGAGACCCAGGCCGACAACATCGCCAAGGAGATCGGCTCGGCCGGCGACATCGCGATCCTGTCGTCGACGGCCAACGCGACCAACCAGAACGCCTGGAACGCCGCGATGACCAAGTACATGGCCAAGAAGTACCCGAAAATCAAGATCGTCACCACGGTCTACGGCAACGACGACGACCAGACGTCGTACGACGACACCGCAGCCCTCGTGCAGAAGTACCCGAACCTCAAGGGCATCGTCTCGCCGACCACCGTCGGAATCGCGGCCGCGGCGCGCTACCTCTCGACGTCGCAGTACAAGGGCAAGGTTCAGCTGACCGGCCTCGGCACACCGAACCAGATGCGCGCCTACGTGAAGAACGGCACCGTGCAGTCGTTCGCCCTGTGGAACCCGTCCGATCTCGGCTACCTCGCCGCGTACACAGCGAAGGCGCTGATCGACGGAACGATCACCGGCAAGACCGGCGACAGCTACACGGCCGGCAAGCTCGGCAAATACAAGGTGGGTGCTGACGGCACCGTCATCCTCGGCAAGCCGACCACCTTCGACAAGACGAACATCGACAAGTTCAACTTCTGATCCATCCGGGCCGGGGCGCGAGCCGCCCCGGCCCTCCTCTTCTTCTCTTCGCTCGGCTTGACTCGATCTCGGCGTCTGCCTACGATGAATGTATTGAAACGATTCACGACGCTGTGAGAACGGATACGCAATGACCACCTTCGCCGATATCGCGCCCACCCTCGAGAGGCAGGCCATCGAGCTGCCCAGCTGGGCGTTCGGCAACTCGGGCACCCGCTTCAAGGTCTTCGGCACCCCGGGCACGCCCCGCACGCCCGAAGAGAAGATCGCCGACGCGGCCAAGGTCAACGAGCTCACCGGCCTCGCCCCCGCCGTCGCCCTCCACATTCCGTGGGATCTCGTCGACGACTGGGCGGCGCTCAAGTCATACGCCGAGGGGCTCGGGGTGCGCCTCGGCACGGTCAACTCGAACACCTTCCAGGACGACGAGTACAAGTTCGGAAGTCTCGCCAACTCCGACCGTGCGATCCGCCAGCGCGCGATCGACCACCACCTGCGCTGCCTCGAGATCATGACCGAGACCGGTTCTCGCGACCTCAAGATCTGGCTGGCCGATGGCACGAACTACCCGGGGCAGGATTCGCTGCGCCAGCGGCAGGACAACCTCGCGACGTCGCTCGAGGCGATCTACGCGCAGCTCTCGGACAGCCAGCGGCTCGTGCTCGAATACAAGTTCTTCGAGCCGGCGTTTTATCACACCGACGTTCCCGACTGGGGCACGAGCTACTCCCAGGTGTCGGCGCTCGGGCCGAAGGCGTACACCTGCCTCGACACGGGCCACCACGCGCCCGGCACCAACATCGAGTTCATCGTGATGCAGCTGTTGCGCCTCGGCAAGCTCGGTTCGTTCGACTTCAATTCGCGCTTCTACGCCGACGACGACCTCATCGTGGGCGCCGCCGACCCGTTCCAGCTCTTCCGCATCCTCTTCGAGGTCATCAACGGCGGAGGGCTCGACGTCGACTCGCCCGTGCAGTTCATGCTCGACCAGTGCCACAACGTCGAGGACAAGATCCCCGGCCAGATCCGCTCGGTGCTGAACGTGCAGGAGATGACGGCGAGGGCTCTGCTCGTCGACCGCGACGCCCTCGCCGCGGCTCAGGCCTCGCACGACGTGCTCGGCGCCAACGGAATCCTCATGGACGCCTTCTACACCGACGTGCGGCCGGCCCTCGCCGACTGGCGCGAATCGCGGGGCCTCCCCGCCGACCCGATGAAGGCGTACGCCGCGTCGGGCCACCAATCCAAGCTCGCCGAAGAACGCGTCGGCGGCAAGCAGCTGAGCTGGAGCGCCTGAGAGAAATGACCACGAGTCCCACCACAACCGCCGCCGCCGACCTCATCGCGCGGTCGAACCGGCTCGGCTCCGACCCGGCCAACACCAATTACGCCGGCGGCAACACCTCGGCCAAGGGCACCGACATCGACCCCGTCACGGGCGAGCCGGTCGAACTGCTCTGGGTGAAAGGCTCGGGCGGCGACCTCGGCACGCTGAAGCCGGCCGGTCTCGCTGTGCTGCGCCTCGATCGTCTGCGTGCGCTGGCAGATGTCTATCCCGGCGTCGAGCGCGAAGACGAGATGGTGGCGGCGTTCGATCACACGCTGTTCGGCAAGGGCGGCGCGGCCCCGTCGATCGACACGGCCATGCACGGTCTGGTCGATGCGGCGCACGTCGACCACCTGCATCCTGACTCGGGCATCGCGATCGCGACGAGCGCCGACGGCGAGGCGCTCACCTCGACGGTCTTCGGCGACAAGGTGGTCTGGGTGCCGTGGCGCCGGCCGGGCTGGCAGCTCGGCCAGGACATCGCCGACATCAAGGCGATGAACCCGCAGGCGATCGGCACGATCCTCGGCGGCCACGGCATCACGGCGTGGGGCGACACCTCCGACGAGGCCGAGGCCAACTCACTCTGGATCATCCAGACGGCGCAGGCGTACATCGACCAGCACGGGCGGCAGAACCCCTTCGGGTCGACTCTGGCGGGCTACGAGGCTCTGCCCGACGCCGAACGCCGCGCGAAGGCTGCCGCTCTGGCGCCCGCCCTGCGCGGCCTGGTCTCGACCGACCGCGCTCAGGTCGGCCACTTCACCGATGACCCGCGCGTGCTCGAATTCCTGGCCTCGGCCGAGCACCCGCGGCTCGCTGCCCTCGGCACGAGCTGCCCCGACCACTTCCTCCGCACCAAGGTCAAGCCAATGGTGCTCGACCTACCCGCGACGGCTACGGTCGAGGAGTCGCTCGAGCGGCTCGCGGCTCTGCACGACGAGTACCGCGCCGACTACCAGGCGTACTACGACCGGTTTGCGACGTCCGAGTCACCGGCGATCCGCGGGCAGGATCCTGCGATCGTGCTGATCCCGGGCGTCGGCATGTTCTCGTACGGCGCCGACAAGCAGACCGCGCGCGTCGCGGGCGAGTTCTACCTCAACGCGATCAACGTGATGCGCGGCGCGGAGGCGATCTCGACCTACGCGCCGATCGACGAGGCCGAGAAGTTCCGCATCGAGTACTGGGCCCTCGAAGAGGCCAAGCTCAAGCGGCGGCCCGCCCCCAAGCCCCTGGCCACCAGGATCGCTCTCGTCACGGGTGCCGCGTCCGGCATCGGTAAGGCGATCGCCACCCGGCTCGCCCGCGAGGGGGCCTGCGTCGTGATCGCCGACCTCGATCTGGCGAAGGCGCAGGCGGCTGCGGCCGAGCTCGGTTCGACGGATGTCGCGATCGGCATCCAGACGAACGTCACGAGCGAGGACGAGATCGCGAGCGGCATCCAAGAGGTGCTGCTCGCCTTCGGCGGCCTCGACCTCGTGGTCAACAACGCCGGTCTCTCGCTGTCGAAGTCGCTGCTCGAGACGACCGTCGCCGACTGGGATCTCCAGCACAACGTGATGGCGAAAGGCTCCTTCCTCGTCTCCCGTGCGGCCGCGAAGGTCTTGATCGACCAGCAGCTTGGCGGCGACATCATCTACATCTCGTCGAAGAACTCCGTGTTCGCCGGCCCGAACAACATCGCCTATTCGGCGACGAAGGCCGACCAGGCGCACCAGGTGCGGCTGCTCGCGGCCGAGCTGGGCGAGTACGGCATCAAGGTCAACGGCATCAACCCCGACGGTGTCGTGCGCGGCTCGGGCATCTTCGCGGGCGGCTGGGGCGCGAAGCGCGCCGCTGTCTACGGTGTGCCCGAAGAAGAGCTCGGCGCCTACTACGCCCAGCGCACCCTCCTCAAGCGCGAGGTGTTGCCCGAGAACGTCGCCAACGCGGTGTTCGTGCTGACCGCCGGCGACCTGTCGCACACCACCGGCCTGCACATCCCCGTCGACGCTGGCGTCGCCGCCGCGTTCCTCCGCTAGGAGGGCCGGCCACCATGAGCGGCAGTGTCGCCGCGGTCGACCTCGGGGCGACCAGCGGCCGAGTGATACTGGGGC
The DNA here is from genome assembly GCF_001577365.1 of Frondihabitans sp. PAMC 28766. NCBI lineage: Bacteria > Bacillati > Actinomycetota > Actinomycetes > Micrococcales > Microbacteriaceae > Frondihabitans > Frondihabitans sp. PAMC 28766. The sequence continues at coordinate 5,433 of NZ_CP014513.1, read as the reverse complement.
ACGTCGGGCCGAACGAGCTGCGCCTGCAGCACGTCGCCCGGTTCGCGAACCGGCCGGTGACCGTGCCCGAGCAGGGCGGTGCGGCGGCCCTGCACTGGGACATCCTCGGGCTGTGGAGCGCGCTCGGTGACGGGCTCGCGGCGGCGGCCCGCCTCGACCATGCGATCTCGTCGATCGGGGTCGACTCGTGGGCGGTCGACTACGGGCTGCTGCGTGACGGACGCCTCGTCGGGTTGCCGTATCACTATCGCGACTCGCGTTCGACAGCGGGCCTCGATGCGGTTCACGCCGCGCTGCCGGCCGACGAGCTCTACCGCCTCTCGGGGTTGGCTCACCTGCCGTTCAACACCCTCTTCCAGCTCGCTGCCGACCGGGCCGCGGGCACCCTCGACTTCGCCGACCGCGCCCTGCTCGTGCCCGACCTGATCGGCCGCTGGCTGACCGGGGTCGACGTGACGGAGCGCACGAACGCGTCGACCACCGGCATGCTCTCGCCGGTGACCGGAGGGTGGGAGCCTTCGATCCTGACGGCCGTCGGTGCCTCGGCAGACCTCTTCGCGCCACTCGTCGAGCCCGGCACGGCACTCGGCGGGCTGCTGCCGTCGCTCGCCTCGTCGCTCGGCGGTGGCCGTGGCATCCCCGTGACGGCTGTCGGCTCGCACGACACCGCGTCGGCCGTCGTCGGCGTGCCCATTGCCGACGAGCACGCCGCCTACATCTCGAGCGGAACCTGGTCGCTGGTCGGCCTCGAGGTCGAGCGGCCGATCATCACCGACGCGGGCCGCGCCGCCAACTTCACCAACGAGGGCGGTGTCGACGGGCGGGTGCGCTTCCTCAAAAACATCTCGGGGCTGTGGCTGTTGTCCGAGTCGATGCGGGTGTGGGACGCAGAGGCGACTTCGTCGCGCGCCTCCACCGACTCCACGCGCGCCTCCGACCTCGCGTCGCTGCTCGCGGCTGCTGCCGACGTGACCGGCCCCGTGGCCGTGTTCGACGCTTCCGACGAGCGCTTCACACCCCCGGGCGATATGCCGGGCAGGATCACGGCGTGGTGCGATGAACACGGAGTGCCCGCCCCGCAGACCCGGCCGGACTTCGTCCGCAGCATCCTCGAATCGCTGGCCGCGGCCTACGCGCGGACCCTCGACGAGGCCGAGACGCTGTCGGGCCGCACGATCACGACCGTGCACGTCGTCGGCGGCGGCTCGCAGAACGAGCTGCTCTGCCGCCTCACCGCCGACCGCACCGGCCGCATCGTGCTCGCCGGCCCAGTCGAGGCCACCGCGATCGGCAACGTGCTCGTGCAGGCGCGGGCCGCGGGTCTCGTCCCCACCTCGAGCTCGCTGGAGTCGCTGCGGGCCCTCGTCCGGCAGGCGTACCCGCCGGTGCGGTACGAGCCGGCGGCCGCGTCCGTCTGACGGCGGGTTCGCGGTTGCGGCGCGGCCCGCTTAGGCTCGACACACCATGACCTCACTCGCCGTCGCCCACACGCTCCTCATGCTGCGCGCCCTGCCGCTCGCGGCGTCGGTGGCCGGCCCTCAGGCGAAGGTCGTGCCGTTCCTGGTGATCGTCGCGTGCATCGGTGTGGCCGTGTGGTTCTCGCGGCGGCGCAACAACCGTCGCTAGCTCGCCTTCGCTCTCTGCCCCGAGCCTGAAAGCGACAAGTGCGACGCGGAGATCGCGTGCTGTTGTCGCTTTCGGGCGCACCGCCCAGTGCGCGGGCGCTCCCGCGTTCGCGCGGCGAAGCCCTACGAGCGCGGGCGCGGCGCCAGCCGCTCCAGCTGCGTCACGTGCGCCGGCGTCAGCTCGTCGAGCGAGTGCGCCCCGAGCAGCTTCATGGTGCGCACGATCTGGTCGGACAGGATCGCGATCATGCGGTCGACGCCCTGCCGCCCGCCGGCCATCAGTCCGTACAGGTAGGCGCGGCCCACGAGCGTGAACGACGCCCCGAGGGCGATGGAGGCGACGATGTCGGCGCCGTTCATGATGCCGGTGTCGACGATGACCTCGAGATCCTGCCCGACCTCCTTCACCACGGACGGCAGGAGGTGGAAGGGGATGGGCGCGCGATCGAGCTGGCGACCGCCGTGGTTCGACAGCACGACGGCGTCGACGCCGAAGTCGGCGAACTTCTTCGCATCCTCCACGCTCTGCAGGCCCTTGATCGCGAGCTTGCCTGGCCACAGCTCGCGGATCACCTTCAGATCCTCGAACGAGATGGTCGGGTCCATGGCCGCGTCGAGCAGTTCGCCGACGGTTCCGCCGGTCGACGAGAGCGAGGCGAACTCGAGCTTCGGCGTGGTGAGGAAGTCGATCCACCACCACGGGCGCGGGATCGCGTTGATGACGGTCGACGGTGTCAGCTGCGGCGGGATCGAGAAGCCGTTGCGCTTGTCGCGGAGGCGAGCGCCTGCGACCGGGGTGTCGACCGTGAAGAAGAGCGTCTCGAATCCTGCCTTCGCTGCCCGTTCGACGAGACCGTACGAGATCTCGCGCTGGCGCATGACGTAGAGCTGGAACCAGTTGCGGCCGTTCGGGTTCTCGGCCTTGACGGCCTCGATCGAGGTGGTGCCGAGGGTCGAGAGTGAGAACGGGATGTCGGCGGCGGCTGCGGCGCCGGCGCCGGCGATCTCGCCCTCGGTCTGCATGAGGCGCGTGAAGCCGGTGGGGGCGATGCCGAACGGCATGGACGACTTCGCGCCGAAGACGGTCGCGGAGGTGTCGACGTTCGCGACGTCGCGCAGCACCTGCGGGTGGAATTCGACGTCACGGAAGGCCTGACGGGCCCGCTGGATCGAGATCTCGCCCTCGGCCGAGCCGTCGGTGTAGTCGAATGCGGCCTTGGGGGTGCGCCGCTTGGCGATCGAGCGGAGGTCTTCGATCGTGAGCGCGGCGCCGAGGCGGCGCTTCTTGCCGTCGAGCTCGGGCTTCTTGAACTGCATGTACTCGAGAAGCTCGGCCGGCTTCGGGAACTGTCGCTGCGTCATTGCATTCCTCCTAGGTGTGGGGTTGTCCGGGGCGAGTCTGCGCGTCGGCGTGCGCGAGCAGCCGATCGCGAGAGGTCTCGATGTGCTCGCGTACGAGGGTTGCGGCGAGGTCGGGGTCGCCTGCTGTGACGGCCTCCAGGATGCGAGCGTGCTGGCTCGCGATCTCGGCAGGGCGCCACAGCGAGTTCGCGTCGACCTGGCCGATGCACAGCTCGATCTCGCCCATCAGGCCTTCGTGCATCCGCGTGAGGCGTGGGCTCGGCTGTGCTGCGACGAGCGCTCGGTGGAAGGCGATGTCGTCGGCGGCGAACGGAGCGTCGTCAGGGGCTTCGGCCAGGGTGCGGTTGCTGCGGACGGCGTCGGCCGGCACCGAGCCGAGCCGGGCGAGCGCGGCGAGGGCCGCGCCTTCGACGAGGGCGCGGTTGTCGTAGAGGTCGGCGATGTCGTGGCGGCTGAGAGCGGGAACGCGGGCGCCCCGGTTCGGCTCGCGGCGCAGCAGCCCAGCGCGCACGAGCTGGTCGATGGCGATGCGGGCGGTGGGGCGCGACACGGCGAAGCGCGCCGAGACAGCGGCCTCGGTGACGGCGTCGCCCGGGCGGATTCGCACGGCGATCACGTCGCTGCGGAGAGCTTCGGCCACGGATGCGGGCACGCGCGCGATCTCGGATCCTGCCGTCTCTGGTGCCCGGGCCGCGTCGCTCATTGTCAGGCAATCTAGCAGATTGCCAGACAATCTGCGAGTGCTAAGCCCGCTGAAGGCGAATCACGTTCCAGGAGATCGGAAGGAGCGCGGGAGGCTCGGCGACTGCGGCCGCGCGCGGCGTGACCGTGTCAGGCGCGTCGGCCGTGTTCGTGGCGCGCGGGTCGTCGCTCTGCAGCACTCGGTGCTCGACCACGCGGTAGCCGGCGAGGGCGCCGCCGAGCTCCAGGTCGAGCTGGGTCGTGTCGGTCTCCGAGCGGTTGACCGCGAAGACGGCGACGTCGCCGGTCTCGTCGTCGATGGTCGCGGCGGCCACGACCGACTCGACCTCGCCGTACTGCTCGGTGCCGTGCTGGGGTGATCGAACGTCGAGGCGCAGCGAGCGCCCGCGCGCGAGCCGCGCGACGTCGCGGCGAACGGAAAGAACGTGGTCTGCCGCCAGGCACGGCCGCCGGGTGGTGTGATCGGCGCGATCGTGTTGACGAGCTGGCGAGACAAGCCTTTCACTCGGTCGGCGTGGTTCAGCAGCGAGATCAGCAGGCTGCCGCGACGACGGCCTCGGCAGCCGTGTAGACGTCCTCCGAGAGGTGTGGTGCGACTTCCACGCTTCACGGGTGGCGTCGCCCCGGTGGAACTCGGTGTGGTGCCAGACGTTCCATTCGTCGAACGAGAGCTGGATGGTCTTCGTCGAGCGCTTCTTGCCCTTGACGTAGTCGGCCGTCGCCGTGACCGTGCCGATGAAGTCGTCCATGGAGTCGGACGACGCCAGGAAGCTCGTCAGGTCCTGATCGTCGGTGTCCTCGATAGGCTGTGCAGCGAGATGTAGTCGACATGGCGTAGGTTTCTTCGAGCACCGTCGCCTCCCACTCGCCGAAGTGGCCATGCGCCGTTCGACGACCCGGCGCGGCGGCTCGACGCTCGATCGACGCGGCGCATCGCCTTGGCGGCCTCCGCGGCGAGTTGGCCGTACTGGAGTGCCGTCTTGTGACCGATCTGCCACGGCCCGTCCATCTCGTTGCCGAGGCACCAGACGCGGATGTCGTGCGGGTCTTCCACGCCGTGGCTCTTGCGGAGGTCGGAGAGGTACGACCCGCCCGGGTGGTTGCAGTACTCCACGAGTCGCGCGCGCGCCGCTCACCCCGCGGGTGCCGAGGTTGACGGCCATCATCACCTCGGTGTTCGCCTTCGCGGCCCAGGATTGCGAACTCGTTCAGGCCGACCTCGTTGGTCTCGGTCGTGCGCCAGGCGAGATCCAGCCGGGTGCGGCGCTGGTCGACGGGGCCCACGCCTCCTCCAGTCGTAGTTCGACACGAAGTTGCCGCCGGGGTACCGGACGATCGTCGGGCCGAGTTCGGTCACGAGTTCGAGCACGTCCGAGCGGAATCCCTCGTCGTCGGCGGTCGGGTGCCCCTTCTGTAGATGCCGGTGTAGACGGCGCGGCCCATGTGCTCGAAGCCGAAGCGGCGGCGGTCGATGTCGCCGATGGAGAGGAGTCGTGAGCGCGATGCGGGTGGTGCGTTCAGTCATGGTTGCTCACTTGATCGTTTCGTAGGCGCGGCTCGGGATCTGGGTGGCTCTTGCCGCCCAAGACGTCGATGAGGCGCCGGTGATGTACGAGGCCTGGTCGCTCGCGAGGAAGGTCCAGCAGGTCGGCGATGTCGTCGGCGACTCCCACCGCCTCAGTGAGGGGTGTCGAGCAGCGCGGTCCTGCGCATCCTGCGCCATGTCGGCGAAGCCGTTCATCGC